>NZ_OBEF01000021.1 GCF_900215375.1 Enterobacter sp. CC120223-11
TTGGGGTGTCGCCAAGCGGTAAGGCTCTGGTTTCTGATACCAGCATACCGGGGTTCGAATCCCTGCACCCCAGCCAATAAAACAAAAAAGCTCGCTTATGCGGGCTTTTTTGTTTTTGTTGACTCGTCTAACAGACCGGGTAAGCACAGCGCTTCCCGGCAGAAAAATCACAGTCCTAAAGCATACTTCAGCGCCTGCCGTTTCAGCACTCCCGCGCGTTCCGCAGCCATCAGGCCGATGTTGCGCAGCATTCTCAGCGGAGCAAGATCGTTGCTGAAGCTGGCATAAAACAGATCCATGCCCGACTGCATGACGTAGTTATCCGCCATTCTGCGCGTCTGATAGCGTTTGAGCACTGACAGGCTCGCCCACTCCTCGCCATGGCTGCGGGCATTTGCCAGCACATCCACTAACGCATCCACATCACGGTAGCCCAGATTCACGCCCTGCCCGGCCAGCGGATGAATGGTGTGCGCCGCATCACCCACCAGCGCAAGCCCTGGCTGCACATAACGAAGCGCATGGCGGCGAGTCAAAGGAAAGGCTCCGGCTGCAACGGGTTTTACGTTCCCCAGACGCGCCGGGAACGTCCTGACAATTTCCCGTTCAAGCTGCTCCAGCATCAGTGCCTGAAGTTGACGAATACGCGCCGGGGTGTCGTACCAGACCAGCGATGCCCAATTGTCGTAGAGCGGTAAGAAAGCGCGCGGGCCGTCCGGCGTGAACTGCTGCCAGGTGCTGTCGCCCGGCTCATTTTCGCACTCGACGGTGATCAGCATGCAGGATTGCGGATACTGCCAGGCGTGAACGCCGATGCCCGCCATCTGACGAACCTGGGAATTCGCACCGTCAGCGCCGATGACCAGTTTCGCATTCAGCTCACTGCCGTCGGTAAAACCGAGCGAATAACCATTCACGCCATGCAGCATCGTTTCCAGTGACGCCTGTACGCGCAGATTGACCTTCTCGTGCGTCTCCAGCGCGCGCCACAGCGCAAGCTGCAACACATTGTTCTCAACCATGTACCCGAGTTCAGGCAGCTTGAGCTCAGAAGCGTTGAACACCACATGCGCATTCTCCCATTCCCAGGTTTCCAGTTGGCGATAGCGATGCGTTCGCATTGCCGGAATGGTCTCCCAGACGCCAAGCCCGCGCAGAAGCGCCACTGACGAGGCGCTGATGGCCGAGATCCGCACATCCGGCTGGCTTGCGGCATCAAACAGTGGCGGCGCTGCGTGTTCGATCACGGTGACCTTAAATCCCTGCTGCGCCAGCCCCAATGCCAGCGCTCCGCCGACCATTCCGCCGCCTACGATGGCGATATCTGTAGAGTGATTGCTCATGGCTGATTATCCTTAAACCTGAATCCCTTAAGTTTACCGGATTTTTTTGTCCTTTGGGCGCAAGGTCGGTCATACTGGTCACACTCGCTGCAAAGCATTACAATACGCGCCCTGCGTTTTTCCCCCGAGCAAAGCAAAGTCGATGACAAAAAAACTCCATATTAAAACCTGGGGCTGTCAGATGAACGAGTACGATTCATCCAAGATGGCCGATCTGCTGGACGCCACCCACGGCTATCAGCTGACTGAAAATGCCGATGAAGCCGACGTGCTGCTGCTGAACACCTGCTCAATTCGTGAGAAGGCGCAGGAGAAAGTGTTCCATCAGCTGGGCCGCTGGAAGCTGATTAAAGCGAAAAGGCCGGACGTTATCATCGGTATCGGTGGCTGCGTGGCGTCTCAGGAAGGCAAGCTTATCCGTCAGCGCGCCCATTATGTCGATATTATTTTCGGGCCGCAGACTCTGCATCGCCTGCCTGAAATGATCGACACCATTCGCGGTATGCGCGATCGCCGCAAGCCGATCATCGACGTCAGCTTCCCGGAAATTGAAAAATTCGACCGCCTGCCGGAACCGAAAGCCGAAGGTCCGACGGCGTTTGTCTCCATCATGGAAGGCTGCAACAAATACTGTACCTATTGCGTCGTGCCTTACACGCGCGGGGAAGAAGTCAGCCGACCTACTGATGACATTTTGTTTGAGGTAGCGCAGCTGGCCGCTCAGGGCGTGCGTGAAATTCATCTGCTTGGCCAGAACGTGAACGCCTGGCGCGGTGAAAACTATGATGGCAGCACGGGTTCTTTCTCAGAGCTGCTGCGCCTGGTGGCCGCCATCGACGGCATTGACCGTCTTCGCTTCACCACCAGCCACCCGATTGAATTCACCGATGACATCATCGACGTCTATCGTGACACGCCTGAGCTGGTGAGCTTCCTGCACCTGCCGGTGCAAAGCGGTTCCGACCGCGTGCTGAACATGATGGGACGCACGCACACGGCGTTGGAATATAAAGCCATTGTCCGCAAGCTGTACGAAGCGCGCCCTGATATTCAGATAAGTTCAGACTTTATCGTCGGCTTCCCTGGCGAAACGAATGAAGACTTTGAGAAGACCATGAAGGTGATTGCCGACGTCAATATGGACGTGAGCTACAGCTTTATCTTCTCCGCACGTCCAGGCACTCCGGCAGCGGATATGGTCGACGACGTACCGGATGAGGTGAAAAAGCAGCGCCTGTACATTCTTCAGGAGCGCATCAACCAGCAGGCCATGGCCTGGAGCCGCCGTATGCTCGGCACCGTGCAGCGTATTCTGGTGGAAGGCACGTCCCGTAAAAGCATCATGGAGCTTACCGGGCGCACTGAAAACAACCGCGTGGTGAACTTTGAAGGCACGCCGGAGATGGTGGGTAAATTCGTGGATGTGGAAATCGTCGACGTTTATACCAACTCCCTGCGCGGCAAACTGGTGCGCACCGAAGCGGAAATGGGGCTGCGCATTGTGGAGTCACCGGAGTCCGTGATTGCCCGCACCCGCAAAGAAAATGACCTCGGCGTCGGCACCTTCCAGCCGTAACAGCCCGGCCTGCCGTACGCGGCAGGCCCTTGCATTTCCCCACCCTGCCCCCACATCCATCGCAAGGCTTGCACCTTTAAACGCTTGCGAGAATACTTTCTTTTAAACAGGTCCATAAAAGCCCTCCGTGGCGCTAGGTAAAAGAGGAACAGTTTGAATACAGAAACCCGCGAAATTACCCTGGAGCCGGCAGACAACGAACGCCTGCTGAGCCTGTGTGGCCCGTTTGATGACAACATCAAACATCTCGAACGCCGACTGGGCATCGAAATAAACCGCCGCGATAACCACTTTAAACTCACCGGCCGCGCCATCTGCGTTAACGCCGCGGCGGACATCCTGCGTAGCTTATATGTGGATACGGCCCCGATGCGCGGCCAGACGCAGGATATCGAACCGGAACAGATCCATCTGGCAATTAAAGAGGCGCGCGTGCTGGAGCAGAGCGCCGAATGCGTGCCGGACTACGGCAAATCCATCAATATCAAGACCAAGCGTGGGGTGATTAAGCCGCGCACGCCGAACCAGGCGCAGTACATCGCCAACATTCTCGATCATGACATTACCTTCGGCGTGGGCCCTGCAGGAACGGGTAAAACCTATCTCGCCGTCGCCGCCGCGGTGGATGCCCTGGAGCGTCAGGAAATTCGCCGTATTCTGCTGACCCGTCCTGCGGTTGAAGCAGGTGAAAAACTCGGCTTCCTGCCAGGCGATCTGAGCCAGAAGGTGGACCCCTATCTGCGCCCTCTGTACGACGCGCTGTTCGAAATGCTCGGCTTTGAGAAAGTAGAAAAGCTTATTGAGCGTAACGTCATTGAAGTCGCGCCGCTGGCCTACATGCGTGGTCGCACGCTGAATGACGCCTTCATCATTCTTGATGAGAGCCAGAACACCACCATCGAACAGATGAAGATGTTCCTGACGCGTATTGGCTTTAACTCCAAAGCCGTTATTACCGGTGACGTCACCCAGATTGACCTGCCGCGCAATATCAAGTCAGGTCTGCGTCACGCCGTTGAAGTGCTGGCGGAAGTCGATGAAATCAGCTTCAACTTCTTCCACAGCGAAGACGTGGTGCGCCATCCAGTGGTCGCCCGCATCGTTAACGCGTATGAAGCATGGGAAGAAGCCGATCAAAAACGAAAAGCCGCCGAGGCCGCAGAGCGTAAACGTGAAGCGCTGGCCGCGCAGGAGCAGGGACAAAAATGAGCGCAGTGATTCTGGATTTACAGATTGCCACCGAAGATGAAAACGGCCTGCCACAGGAAGCGCAATTCCAGCGCTGGCTGGATGCAACCATCCCGGCCTTTCAGGCTGAGTCTGAAGTCACCATTCGCCTGGTGGATGAAGCAGAAAGCCACGAGCTGAATCTGACCTATCGCGGCAAGGACAAATCAACCAACGTGCTCTCCTTCCCGTTTGAAGCGCCACCGGGCATTGAGATGCCGCTGCTGGGCGATCTCATCATCTGTCGTCAGGTGGTGGAACGTGAAGCGCAGGAACAGGGCAAGCCGCTTGAGGCGCATTGGGCGCACATGGTTGTACACGGCAGCCTGCACCTGCTGGGCTACGATCATATTGAAGACGAAGAAGCCGAAGAGATGGAAAGTCTGGAAACGGAGATAATGCTTGCTCTGAACTATGATGATCCGTACATTGCCGAGAAAGAGTAACCCGTGCGGCGGCTATCCGCCGCGCTGGCATTTTATGCTGTCTGACGCTGAGTTTACGCGAGGCAGCGACGATTCCATTGACATGAGACCCCACACGACGCCATGAGCGACGACAACTCACACAGTAACGACACCTTAAACAGCAAAAAGGGATTCTTCTCCCTCTTACTGAGCCAACTGTTCCACGGCGAACCGAAAAACCGTGATGAACTGCTGGCGCTGATCCGTGATTCCGGGCAGAACGAGCTTATCGATGAAGATACGCGCGACATGCTCGAAGGGGTAATGGATATCGCCGACCAGCGCGTTCGCGACATTATGATCCCCCGCTCTCAGATGGTTACCCTGAAACGCAATCAGACCCTGGACGAATGCCTCGATGTCATTATCGAGTCCGCCCACTCGCGTTTCCCGGTGATCAGCGAAGACAAAGATCACATCGAAGGGATTCTGATGGCCAAGGATTTGCTGCCGTTTATGCGCAGCGACGCCGAAGCCTTCAGCATGGAAAAAGTGTTGCGCCAGGCTGTGGTGGTGCCGGAAAGCAAGCGGGTTGACCGCATGCTGAAGGAGTTCCGCTCTCAGCGCTACCACATGGCGATTGTGATTGACGAATTTGGCGGCGTCTCGGGTCTGGTGACCATCGAAGACATCCTGGAACTGATCGTCGGCGAAATTGAAGACGAATACGATGAAGAAGACGACATCGATTTCCGTCAGCTGAGCCGTCATACCTGGACCGTCCGTGCCCTCGCCTCGATTGAGGACTTCAACGAAGCGTACGGTACGCATTTCAGCGATGACGAAGTGGACACCATCGGCGGCCTGGTGATGCAGGCGTTCGGGCATCTGCCTGCGCGTGGCGAATCCATTGACATTGATGGTTACCAGTTCAAAGTTGCGATGGCCGACAGCCGCCGTATCATCCAGGTACACGTCAAACTTCCGGAAGACGCGCCACAGCCCAATCTGGAAGACTAATTTAACGGGACGACAACGCTAAATGGCATTTGCCTCTCTGATTGAACGCCAGCGCATTCGCCTGCTGCTGGCGCTACTTTTTGGTGCCTGCGGAACGCTGGCCTTCTCCCCTTACGACATCTGGCCTGCGGCGATCGTATCGCTAATGGGCCTTCAGGGCTTAACCCTCAATCGCCGTCCGCTGCAAAGTGCCTGGATTGGTTATTTCTGGGGGCTTGGGCTGTTCGGCTCCGGCATTAACTGGGTTTACGTCAGCATCGCGCAGTTTGGCGGTATGCCGGGCCCGGTGAACGTTTTCCTTGTCGTTCTGCTTGCCGCGTATCTTTCGCTCTATACCGGGCTGTTTGCCGGAATACTCTCGCGCCTGTGGCCAAAGGCGAACTGGATACGCGTCGCCATTGCCGCTCCGGCTATCTGGCAGCTGACTGAATTCCTGCGCGGCTGGGTGCTGACTGGTTTCCCCTGGCTGCAGTTTGGCTACAGCCAGATTGACGGCCCGCTGAAAGGCCTGGCGCCGATCATGGGCGTGGAAGCGATTAACTTCCTGCTGATGATGGTGAGCGGCCTGTTGGCGCTGGCGTTGGTTACCCGCAACTGGCGTCCGCTGGTTGTCGCCCTGGTGCTGTTCGCGCTGCCTTTCCCGCTGCGTTATATCCAGTGGTATCAGCTGTTGCCTGCCCGCACGACGGAAGTTTCGCTGGTGCAGGGCAATATTCCGCAGTCGCTGAAATGGGATGAAAAAGAGCTGATTAACACGCTCAAAATCTATCTTGATGCGACGGAAAAGGTGATGGGCAAATCGCAGCTGATTATCTGGCCGGAGTCCGCGATACCGGATCTGGAAATCAATCAGCAGCGCCTGCTCAGCATGATGGATGACATGCTGCGCGCAAAAAACAGCTCGCTGATTACCGGCGTGGTGGACTCGCGTCTTAACGCGCAAAACCGTTATGACACCTACAACACCATTATCACGCTCGGCAAAGATAACCCGTACAGCTACAACTCGACCGACCGTTACAACAAGAACCATCTGGTGCCGTTTGGCGAGTTTGTGCCGCTGGAAACCATCCTGCGCCCGCTCGCGCCGTTCTTTGATTTGCCGATGTCCTCGTTCAGCCGTGGGTCCTACGTTCAGCCACAGCTGTCGGCGCATAACCTGAAGCTGACGGCGGCAATCTGTTATGAAATCATTCTCGGTGAACAGGTGCGCGACAACTTCCGTCCGGATACGGATTTCCTGCTGACCATTTCCAACGATGCTTGGTTCGGAAAATCCATCGGCCCGTGGCAGCATTTCCAGATGGCGCGCATGCGTGCCCTGGAGCTGGCTCGCCCATTGCTGCGCAGCACCAATAACGGTATTACGGCCGTCATTGATCCGCGCGGTGACGTACAGGCGATGATTCCGCAGTTCACCCGTGAAGTGCTGACCACCACCGTCACACCAACCACTGGTTTAACGCCATACGCGAGGACCGGCAACTGGCCGCTGTGGATCCTTACCGCGCTGTTCGGCTTCGGTGCTCTGGTGATGAGCCTGAGGCAGCGTAGTCGTTAACTCTCCTGCCCGGCAGCGCAAGCTTGCCGGGCATTGCCGGGTGACGCAGTAGCTTACCCGGCCTACCTCCACTTTCCCAACTGCACATCCCGTAGGTCAGGTAAGCGCCACCCGACAACACCTGCCCAAAACCATTCCTGGCACGCCAATTGCTTAATCCTTTCAGAGATTTGCGTTAACGGCGATCGTGCAACTCAGTTGCACCACCAGCACCCACCAGTAGCACTTTTTTGGTGCATAAGAGCATTTTTGCCTTAAAACGGTGCGGCGCACTTCGCAAAAACAAACAATAACGCAGCAAAATCTTTACATTAAGCCAAACTAAATGTTAACAAACTGGCTTAACACTGCACACTTAAGTGGCAGACAATAACAACACAACACTCACATGGGTATCTGCGCGTCTCTGACGTCGCGATAAGGAGTCTGGATATGCAATTACGTAAACTGGCTGCAGCAATGCTGGTGATGGGAATGTCCGCCGGGGTTGTTCACGCAGAAGACGCACCTGCAGCTGGCAGCACGCTGGACAAGATCGCCAAAAACGGCGTGATCGTGGTCGGCCACCGTGAATCATCCGTGCCGTTCTCTTACTACGATAACTCACAGACAGTTGTCGGTTATTCGCAGGATTACTCCAACGCCATCGTTGATGCGATCAAGAAGAAGCTGAACAAGCCAGACCTGCAGATCAAACTGATTCCAATCACCTCCCAGAACCGTATCCCGCTGTTGCAGAACGGTACTTTTGACTTCGAGTGTGGCTCCACCACCAACAACCTCGAGCGCCAGAAGCAGGCCGCGTTCTCCGACACCATCTTTGTGGTGGGTACCCGTTTGCTGACCAAAAAAGGCGGCCCGGTTAAAGATTTCGCCGACCTTAAAGGCAAAGCCGTCGTCGTGACTTCAGGCACCACCTCTGAAGTACTGCTGCACAAGCTGAACGACGAGAAGAAAATGGACATGCGCATCATCAGCGCGAAAGACCACGGTGACTCCTTCCGTACGCTGGAAAGCGGTCGTGCAGTGGCGTTCATGATGGATGATGCCCTGCTGGCGGGTGAACGTGCGAAAGCGAAAAAACCTGATAACTGGGAAATCGTCGGCACGCCGCAGTCCAAAGAAGCCTACGGCTGCATGATGCGTAAAGACGATCCGGCGTTCAAAAAGCTGCTGGATGACACCATCGCTCAGGCGCAAACCTCCGGTGAAGCGACCAAGTGGTTCGACAAATGGTTCAAGAACCCAATCCCACCGAAAAACCTGAACATGAATTTCGACCTGTCTGATGACATGAAAGCGCTGTTCAAAGCCCCGAGTGACAAAGCTCTTAACTAATTAGAACAATGATGGGCGGGTCCGCCTGCCCTCTCGATTGCGAGGAAATACGGACAGACTTAGTGTCGGCTGGTCGTTCCCCAGCGGGCATGAAAAATAAGTACCCGGCCTGTCGCAAGACATGTGGGTACAGGTTTCCTTAGCAGTCTTCGAGGGTAGCGCTGCTACCCTTTTTTTTTCGGAGTCCATTTATGTCAATCGACTGGAACTGGGGTATTTTTCTGCAACAGGCCCCGTTCGGCAACACCACCTATCTTGGCTGGCTGTGGAGCGGCTTTCAGGTCACCGTGGCGCTCTCCATCACGGCCTGGATTATCGCCTTCCTTGTTGGCTCACTGTTCGGCATTTTACGCACCGTCCCTAACCGTTTCTTATCCGGGATCGGCACGCTGTACGTGGAATTGTTCCGTAACGTTCCGCTGATCGTTCAGTTCTTCACCTGGTACCTGGTGATACCGGAACTGCTGCCAGAAAACATCGGCATGTGGTTTAAGTCTGAACTCGATCCCAATATTCAGTTCTTTGTCTCCTCCATGCTTTGCCTTGGGTTGTTTACCGCCGCTCGCGTGTGCGAGCAGGTGCGAGCAGCTATTCAGTCACTGCCACGCGGGCAAAAAAATGCCGCATTGGCAATGGGCCTGACGTTACCGCAGGCGTATCGCTATGTTCTGCTACCTAACGCCTACCGTGTGATTGTGCCGCCAATGACCTCTGAAATGATGAACCTGGTCAAAAACTCGGCCATCGCTTCAACGATTGGTCTGGTGGACATGGCCGCCCAGGCCGGGAAGCTGCTGGACTACTCTGCACACGCCTGGGAATCCTTCACGGCAATCACTCTCGCGTACGTGCTGATAAACGCCATTATCATGCTGGTGATGAATCTGGTTGAACGTAAGGTTCGCCTGCCGGGCAATATGGGAGGCAAATAATGTACGAATTTGACTGGAGTTCCATCGTTCCCTCCATGCCCTACCTGCTGGCGGGGCTGGTCATCACGCTGAAAATCACCGTGACCGCCGTGATTATTGGTATCGTCTGGGGCACGCTGCTGGCGGTGATGCGCCTGTCGACCTTTAAGCCGATCGCCTGGTTTGCCACCGCCTACGTGAACGTCTTCCGTTCTATTCCGCTGGTGATGGTGCTGCTGTGGTTCTACTTAATCGTGCCCGGTTTCCTGCAAAACGTGCTCGGCCTTTCACCGAAAACCGATATCCGCCTGGTGTCGGCAATGGTGGCCTTCTCTATGTTCGAGGCGGCTTACTATTCTGAAATTATCCGTGCAGGTATCCAGAGCGTTTCCCGCGGCCAGGGCAATGCCGCGCTGGCGCTTGGCATGACGCAGTGGCAATCGATGAAGCTCATCATTCTGCCACAGGCCTTCCGCGCAATGGTGCCGCTGCTGCTCACGCAGGGGATTGTCCTGTTCCAGGATACTTCTCTGGTTTACGTTCTGAGCCTCGCCGATTTCTTCCGTACCGCTTCCACCATTGGCGAGCGAGACGGTACTCAGGTTGAGATGATCCTGTTCGCCGGGGCCGTCTATTTTGCTATCAGCTTAAGCGCCTCACTGTTGGTCAGCTATTTGAAGAAAAGGACCGTGTAATGATTTCCCTGAAAAATGTTTCGAAATGGTATGGCCACTTTCAGGTGCTGACCGACTGCTCCACGGAAGTGAAAAAGGGTGAAGTGGTGGTGGTTTGCGGCCCGTCAGGCTCCGGTAAATCCACGCTTATCAAAACCGTGAACGGCCTTGAACCTGTTCAGCAGGGCGAGATCCTGGTGAACGGCACTCAGGTGAACAACAAGAAAACGGACCTGGCTAAGCTGCGTTCAAACGTCGGCATGGTGTTCCAGCACTTCGAGCTGTTCCCGCATTTGTCGATCATTGAAAACCTGACGCTGGCGCAAGTGAAAGTGCTCAAGCGCGATAAAACTGCCGCGCGTACCAAGGGCCTGAAGCTGCTTGAACGTGTGGGGCTTTCTGCTCACGCCGATAAGTTCCCGGCTCAGCTTTCCGGCGGCCAGCAGCAGCGTGTGGCAATCGCCCGTGCGCTCTGCATGGATCCGGTAGCCATGCTGTTTGACGAACCCACTTCTGCGCTTGATCCAGAGATGATCAACGAAGTGCTGGACGTTATGGTTGAACTGGCGCACGAAGGGATGACGATGATGGTGGTGACCCACGAGATGGGCTTTGCCCGCAAAGTGGCGAACCGCGTGATCTTTATGGACGAAGGGAAAATTGTGGAGGATTCCAACAAGGATGACTTCTTCAATAATCCACAGTCAGACCGCGCGAAAGACTTCCTGGCGAAGATTCTGCACTAAAAAATTGCCCGGCGGCGCATTGCTTGCCGGGCCTACATGTACATCGCGATCTTTTGACGTCGTAGGCCGGGTAAGGCGCAGCTGCCACCCGGCAGAGCTCAGCTATCAAGGCTCAAAAGCCTTTCTCTGAAACTGGTCGTGACCGCACTTCGGGCACAGAGGTAAAACATCGGGTGAATAGACTGCCAGATGAAAATGACACTTCTCGCAAACGAGGTTGCCAAGCCCCACGACTTCGCCACTGTGATAGACGCCGTGATGGTTCAGGTCCTGGAAAACTTCGCGCCACTCAAGCTGCGTTTTATCGGTGATATCCGCCAGCTCCTGCCAGATGCTCTCTTTAATCACCCGCAGAAACACGCTGTCTTTGATCTCGTCCTGGCTTTCGCTATAGCTAACCGCGAACTCTTCCAGATCACGGCGCACGGCACGGGTCAATTCATCTATTTCGGTTCGGGTTAACTCCCCGGTCTGGCTTACTCGCGCTCTCGCCTGATCAACCAATGCGTCGATATCACGCTCCCCGTTACGCAGGCGTTCCGTCAGCGTCGTCACCAGTTCACGATAATATTGAGCAACCTTGTTCATTGTTTCATCTCCCGGGCGGTTAACGTCCTCTAATGATAGACCTTATTTCCTGACAGCTTTGTCAGCCAGGCCACAGACCGGGTAAATAAACGCAAGTCAGGAGTGTGTGAAAGGCTGTTTTGACGTGCCCGTTTGGGCTATGCTATGCGGATCTGAACGACTATATCCATTGGCTACGTTTGTAGCTGTATTGAAAACAGGACCACTGGCTGCCATGCAAGAGCAATACCGCCCGGAAGAGATAGAATCGAAAGTCCAGCAACACTGGGACGAAAAGCGCACATTTGAAGTGACCGAAGACAACAGCAAAGAGAAATACTACTGCCTGTCGATGCTTCCCTATCCTTCTGGTCGACTACACATGGGCCACGTGCGTAACTACACCATTGGTGATGTGATTGCACGCTACCAGCGCATGCTGGGTAAAAACGTTCTTCAGCCAATTGGCTGGGATGCGTTTGGTCTGCCTGCAGAAGGTGCCGCGGTAAAAAACAACACTGCGCCAGCGCCATGGACGTACGACAACATCGCGTACATGAAAAATCAGCTCAAAATGCTGGGCTTCGGCTATGACTGGAGCCGCGAGCTGGCCACCTGCACCCCGGAATACTACCGCTGGGAGCAGAAGTTCTTCACCGAGCTCTACAAAAAAGGCCTCGTGTACAAGAAGACTTCTGCCGTTAACTGGTGCCCGAACGATCAGACCGTTCTTGCGAACGAACAGGTTATCGACGGCTGCTGCTGGCGCTGCGACACCAAAGTTGAGCGTAAAGAGATCCCACAGTGGTTTATCAAAATCACCGCCTACGCCGACGAACTGCTGAACGACCTGGACAAAATGGATCAGTGGCCTGACACGGTGAAAACCATGCAGCGCAACTGGATTGGCCGCTCCGAAGGCGTGGAAATCTCCTTCGACGTGGCGGACTACGCGGACAAACTGACCGTGTACACCACCCGTCCTGACACCTTCATGGGCTGCACCTACCTGGCCGTTGCGGCTGGTCACCCGCTGGCACAGCAGGCGGCAGCGAACAACCCAGCGCTGGCGGCCTTCGTCGACGAATGCCGTAACACCAAAGTCGCCGAAGCCGACATGGCGACCATGGAGAAGAAAGGCGTCGATACCGGCTTCAAAGCGATTCACCCACTGACCGGTGAAGCGATTCCGGTCTGGGCGGCAAACTTCGTCCTGATGGAATACGGCACCGGCGCTGTAATGGCGGTTCCGGGTCACGATCAGCGCGACTATGAATTTGCCAGCAAGTACGGCCTGAATATCAAGCCAGTTATTCTCGCAGCTGATGGCTCCAAGCCCGATCTGTCCGAGCAGGCGCTGACCGAAAAAGGCACTCTGTTTAACTCTGGCGAGTTCGATGGCCTGAGCTACGAAGCTGGCTTCAACGCCATTGCCGACAAGCTGGCAGCCATGGGCGTGGGTGAACGTAAAGTCAACTTCCGTCTGCGCGACTGGGGCGTCTCCCGTCAGCGCTACTGGGGCGCGCCAATCCCAATGGTGACCCTGGAAGATGGCACCGTGATGCCAACGCCTGAAGATCAGCTGCCGGTTATTCTGCCGGAAGACGTGGTCATGGACGGCATCACCAGCCCAATCAAAGCCGATCCTGAGTGGGCAAAAACCACCGTCAACGGCCAGCCTGCGCTGCGTGAAACCGATACCTTTGACACCTTCATGGAGTCCTCCTGGTACTACGCGCGCTACACCTGCCCGGACTATCAGGAAGGCATGCTGGATTCCGACGCGGCCAACTACTGGCTGCCGGTTGATATCTACATCGGCGGTATCGAACACGCCATCATGCACCTGCTTTACTTCCGTTTCTTCCACAAGCTGATGCGCGATGCGGGTATGGTGAACTCTGACGAGCCAGCCAAACAGCTGCTGTGCCAGGGCATGGTGCTGGCAGATGCGTTCTACTATGTTGGCGCAAACGGCGAGCGTAACTGGGTGTCACCAAAAGACGCCATCGTTGAGCGCGACGAGAAAGGCCGCATTGTGAAGGCGAAGGACGGCGAAGGCCATGAGCTGGTGTATACCGGCATGAGCAAGATGTCCAAGTCCAAAAACAACGGCATCGACCCACAGGAAATGGTTGAGCGCTACGGCGCAGATACCGTGCGTCTGTTCATGATGTTCGCTTCACCAGCAGACATGACGCTCGAGTGGCAGGAGTCCGGCGTCGAAGGCGCCAACCGCTTCCTGAAACGCGTCTGGAAACTGGTTTACGAGCACACTGCTAAAGGCCCGGTTTCCGCGCTGAACGTTGATGCGCTGAGCGAAGACCAGCAGGCGCTGCGCCGTGACGTGCATAAAACCGTCGCCAAAGTTACCGATGATATTGGCCGTCGTCAGACGTTCAACACCGCGATTGCGGCTATCATGGAACTGATGAACAAACTGGCGAAAGCCCCAGCGGAAGGCGAGCAGGATCGCGCCCTGATGCAGGAAGCGCTTCTGGCGGTGGTTCGTATGCTGAACCCGTTCACTCCGCACGTGAGCTTCACTCTGTGGCAGATCCTGGACGGTGAAGGTGACGTGGATAACGCACCGTGGCCGGTTGCCGATGAAAAAGCGATGGTGGAAAACACTACGCTTGTCGTGGTACAGGTTAACGGCAAAGTCCGCGGGAAAGTCACTGTTCCAGTGGATGCAACGGAAGAACAGGTTCGTGAACGTGCCGGCCAGGAACCTCTGGTGGCAAAATATCTGGAAGGCGTAACCCTGCGTAAAGTCATTTACGTTCCGGGCAAACTGCTCAACCTGGTCGTTGGCTAAGCGCGGGAGGAAGCGTGCGATTTCTGACAACGTTATTGGTAACGCTTGCGGTGCTGGTCACCGCAGGTTGTGGCTGGCACCTGCGCAGTACGACGCAGGTGCCGAACAACATGAAAAAGATGATCTTTGTCTCAAGCGATCCTAATGGTCCGCTGAGTCGTTCAGTCCGTAATCAGCTTCGTCTGAACGGCATTGAGATTGTTGAAGGCAGCTCCATACGTCAGGACATTCCGTCCCTGCGTCTGGGCGGTGCGACTATCGGCAAAGATACAGCATCGGTGTTCCAGGACGGTAAAACGGCGGAATACCAGATGGTGATGACGGTCAGCGCCAGCGTGCTGATTCCAGGCCACGACATCTATCCTATCAGCACCAAGGTTTATCGTTCGTTCTTCGATAACCCACAAAAGGCGCTGGCGAAAGATTCCGAGCAGGACATCATCATTCAGGAAATGTATGACAAAGCCGCTCAGCAGCTGATTCGTAAGCTGCCAAGCGTCAAGGTGGCGGATACTGAAGCTACCCAAGAGGAGGAGCAGTCAGCTGCCAGCAGCACCGCAGCACCTGCCTCCACTCGCGTCTCCACGACCCTGGGTAACTGATGATTCGGTTGTACCCGGAACAACTCCGCGCGCAGCTCTCCGAAGGGCTGCGCGCGGCGTATCTCCTCCTCGGTAACGATCCTCTTCTGCTTCAGGAAAGCCAGGACGCCATTCGCCACGCGGCACAGGCTCAGGGCTTTGATGAACACCATACGGTTTCCATTGATACCAGCACCGACTGGAATGCTCTGTTTTCCCTGAGTCAGGAACGTAGCCTGTTCGCTACCCGTCAGACGCTGATGCTGGTGCTGCCGGAGAACGGCCCGAATGCAGCCATTAACGAACAGCTCGCCACTCTGACAAGCCTGCTTCATGACGATCTGTTGCTGATCGTTCGTGGTAATAAGCTGACCAAAGCGCAGGAAAACGCGGCCTGGTTCACGGCCATCGCCGACCGCGCGGTACAAATCTCCTGTCAGACGCCGGAGCAGGCACAGCTGCCGCGTTGGCTGGCCGCCCGCGCAAAACAGCACCACCTTCAGCTCGACGAGGCAGCAAGCCAGCTGCTTTGTTACTGCTACGAAGGCAACCTGTTGGCGCTGGCCCAGGCGCTGGAACGACTGTCCCTGTTGTGGCCAGACGGCAAGCTAACATTGCCCCGCGTAGAACAGGCGGTGAATGATGCCGCGCACTTCACGCCCTTCCACTGGCTGGACGCGCTGTTAGCCGGAAAAAGTAAGCGGGCGCTGCACATTCTCCAGCAGCTTCGTCAGGAAGGCAGCGAGCCGGTCATTCTGCTGCGTACCCTCCAGCGGGAACTGTTGTTGCTGGTGAACATGAAGCGTCAGTCGGTTTCCACCCCGCTGCGTGCGCTGTTTGATAAACACCGCGTCTGGCAGAACCGCCGTCCGCTGTTTACCGAAGCGCTGAATCGCCTGAGTCAGGAACAGCTTCGTCATGCGGTCGCTCTGCTGGCCCGCACGGAGCTCACGCTCAAGCAGGATTACGGCCAGTCAATCTGGGCAGAGCTTGACGGCCTGTCACTGCTGCTGTGCCACAAAAATCTGCCCGACGTTTTCTTCGAAGGATAATATGACGGCGTTAAAGGCGCTCTACGGCGGCACATTCGATCCCGTGCATTACGGGCACCTCAAACCGGTTGAGATTCTGGCGAACCTGATTGGCCTGTCGAAGGTCATCATCATGCCGAACAACGTGCCACCTCATCGCCCCCAGCCGGAGGCGACCAGCGCACAGCGCACTCACATGCTGGAACTGGCCATTGCCGACAAACCGCTGTTTGAACTCGATGAACGTGAGCTTAGACGCGACACACCTTCGTACACTTCAGAAACGCTGGAAGAATGGCGGCAGGAGCAGGGTTCAACGCAGCCGCTGGCGTTTATTATCGGCCAGGACTCGCTGCTCAACTTCCCCTCCTGGCACAATTACCAGAGCATTCTGAAGAATGCACATCTGCTGGTGTGCCGTCGTCCGGGGTACCCGATGGCAATGAAAGAGGAAGCGCATCAGCAGTGGCTCGAACAACATTTGACCCACAGCGCCGACGATCTGCACCTGGCGCCCGCCGGGAAAATTTATCTCGCCGAGACGCCGTGGTTTGATATTTCCGCCACGCTCATCCGCGAGCGCCTGCAGCAGGGTGAATCCTGCGCAGAGATGCTGCCGCAGGCGGTGCTGAACTACATCCACCAGCAGGGCCTGTATCAATAACGCTCGCGAAATCCCCGTAAGAATACGAATTTTCCATTTTCCGCCCGGACATCCCCCTCATACCATTGACACACCCTGACAGGCTGCTATTCTCCGCAGCCAGACTCGTCCCACTACGCTGATTTACAGAAATTGTTTTACAAAAATGGCGATGCAATCATGGCCATGGGATGGGATGATAGCCCGCCGGTTGAGTCCGGCAGGCGACATTTGTCCGACTTCGTCCTGGTTTCAGGTATACTTACGGGCTGTTTATCTTTTTTATCACCTGACCAGGGGGAAACTTGCAAGGTAAAGCACTTCAGGATTTTGTTATTGACAAAATCGACGATCTTAAAGGCCAGGACATCGTGGCAATCGACGTTCACGGCAAATCCAGCATCACCGACTGCATGATCATTTGTACCGGCACCTCCACCCGCCATGTAATGTCTATCGCTGACCACGTTGTTCAGGAATCCCGTGCCGCAGGTATGCTGCCGCTGGGTGTTGAAGGTCAAAACGTCGCTGACTGGGTCGTCGTTGACCTCGGTGATGTCATTGTACACGTCATGCAGGAAGAGAGCCGTCACCTGTACGAACTGGAAAAACTCTGGGGTTAATGCGTGAAGCTGCAGCTGATTGCCGTGGGCACAAAAATGCCGGACTGGGTTCAGACCGGGTTCACGGAATACCTGCGCCGCTTTCCCAAAGATATGCCGTTCGAACTGGTGGAAATCCCTGCCGGCAAGCGCGGCAAGAATGCAGACATTAAACGCATTCTGGAGAAAGAAGGTGAACTGATGCTGGCGGCTGCGGGCAAGAACCGCATTGTCACCCTGGATATTCCAGGCCGTCCGTGGGATACGCCCCAGCTGGCTCAGGAGCTTGAGCGCTGGAAGCTCGACGGACGCGATGTGAGCCTGCTGATTGGTGGGCCGGAAGGCTTATCGCCTGCCTGTAAATCCGCTGCAGAACAGAGTTGGTCCCTCTCCTCGCTCACTCTCCCGCATCCGTTAGTCCGGGTGCTGGTTGCAGAGAGTCTCTACCGGGCGTGGAGTATTACCACCAACCACCCTTACCACCGCGAGTAATGATGACCAGGTTAGATTAACAGCGGATGAAATTACAGAATTCTTTTCGCGACTATACGGCTGAGTCCGCGCTGTTTGTGCGCCGGGCGGTGGTCGCCTTTTTGGGCATTTTAGTCCTCAGTGGCGTGCTGGTTGTTAACCTCTATAATCTGCAAATTGTCCGTTTTACTGACTATCAAACCCGCTCTAACGAAAACCGCATCAAGCTGGTGCCGATCCCGCCCAGCCGCGGCATTATCTACGATCGCAACGGCACGCCGCTGGCGCTGAACCGCACCATTTACCAGCTGGAGCTGATGCCTGAAAAGGTCGATAACCTGCAGCAGACGCTGAACGATCTGCGCAGCGTGGTTGATCTCACCGACGACGATATCGCCAACTTCAAGAAAGAACGCGCCCGTTCGCACCGCTTTACCTCGATTCCGGTGAAAGTGAACCTGACGGAAGTGCAGGTCGCACGCTTTGCCGTTAATCAGTACCGCTTCCCGGGCGTGGAAGTAAAAGGCTACAAGCGACGCTATTACCCTTATGGCTCCGCGCTGACGCACGTCATCGGCTACGTCTCGAAAATCAACGATAAAGACGTCGACCGCCTTGATAAAGAAGGCAAGCTCGCTAACTACGCCGCCACCCATGACATCGGCAAGCTCGGTATAGAGCGCTATTACGAAGATGTTCTTCACGGACAGACGGGTTATGAAGAGGTTGAAGTCAATAACCGCGGGCGCGTCATTCGTCAGTTGAAAGAAGTGCCCCCGCAGGCCGGGCATGATATCTACCTGACCCTCGATTTGAAGCTTCAGCAGTATGTCGAGACGCTGCTGGCCGGCAGTCGTGCAGCCGTCGTGGTGACCGATCCGCGCTCTGGTGGGATCCTCGCGCTGGTTTCTATGCCCAGCTACGACCCGAACCTTTTTGTGGATGGGATCTCCAGCAAAGATTACTCTTCCCTGTTGAACGACCAGAATACACCGCTGGTGAACCGTGCGACGCAGGGGGTTTATCCCCCGGCATCGACCGTTAAACCTTACGTTGCGGTTTCCGCGCTGAGCGCTGGGGTTATCACCCGCAATACTGGCCTGTTTGACCCGGGCTGGTGGCAACTTCCTGGCTCTGATAAACGCTACCGTGACTGGAAAAAATGGGGCCACGGCCACCTGAATGTCACCAAAGCGCTGGAAGAATCTGCCGATACCTTCTTCTACCAGGTCGCCTACGACATGGGTATCGACCGCCTGTCTGAGTGGATGGGGAAATTCGGCTACGGCCATTACACCGGCATCGACCTCTCCGAAGAGCGATCCGGGAATATGCCGACGCGCGAATGGAAGCTGAAACGCTTTAAAAAGCCGTGGTATCAGGGCGATACCATTCCGGTGGGTATCGGTCAGGGCTACTGGACGGCAACCCCGATTCAGATGAGTAAAGCCCTGATGATCCTGATTAATGACGGTGTGGTGAAAGTGCCGCATCTGCTCATGAGCACCACCGAGGAAGGCAAGCAGGTGCCATGGCAGCAGCCGCAAGAAGCCCCTGTCGGCGACATTCACTCCGGCTTCTGGGAAATTGCCAAAGACGGGATGTATGGCGTTGCCAACCGTCCAAACGGGACAGCACATAAATACTTCGCTGGCGCGCCTTACAAAGTGGCAGCCAAATCCGGTACCGCCCAGGTCTTTGGCCTGAAAGCGAATGAAACCTATAACGCGCACCGCATTGCGGAACGCCTGCGTGACCATAAGCTGATGACGGCATTTGCCCCCTATGACAGTCCGAAGGTGGCGGTCGCCATGATCCTTGAGAACGGCGGTGCAGGCCCGGCGGTCGGGACGTTAATGCGTCAGATTCTCGATCACATTATGCTCGGTGATAACAATACCGTACTGCCGTCGGAAAACCCGGCGAACGCCGCGGCGGAGGATCAATAACTATGACGGATAATCCGAACAAGAAATCGCTGTGGGATAAAATCCACCTCGACCCGACCATGCTGCTTATACTGCTGGCGTTGCTGACCTATAGCGCGCTGGTTATCTGGAGCGCCAGCGGTCAGGACATCGGCATGATGGAGCGTAAAATCGGCCAGATTGCCATGGGCGTAGTGATCATGGTCGTGATGGCGCAAATTCCGCCGCGCGTCTATGAAGGCTGGGCACCGTGGCTCTATATCTTCTGTATTGTCCTGCTGGTCGCGGTGGACGCCTTTGGTGCCATCTCGAAAGGCGCACAGCGCTGGCTTGACCTCGGTATTGTCCGCTTCCAGCCATCAGAGATTGCCAAAATCGCCGTACCGCTGATGGTGGCTCGCTTTATCAACCGCGATGTCTGTCCACCCACGCTTAAGAACACCGCCATTGCGCTGGTGCTGATTTTCCTGCCAACGCTGCTGGTAGCGGCGCAGCCGGACCTCGGGACGTCGATTCTGATTGCCCTCTCTGGGCTGTTTGTCCTGTTCCTCTCCGGTCTGAGTTGGCGTTTGATTGGCGTTGCCGTTGTGCTGGTGGCGGCATTTATTCCGATTCTCTGGTTCTTCCTGATGCACGATTATCAGCGTCAGCGCGTGATGATGCTGCTCGATCCGGAAACCGATCCGCTGGGTGCGGGCTACCACATTATTCAGTCCAAAATTGCTATCGGCTCCGGCGGGCTGCGCGGAAAAGGCTGGCTGCACGGTACACAATCGCAGCTTGAATTCTTACCCGAACGCCACACGGACTTTATTTTTGCGGTCCTTGCTGAAGAGCTTGGCCTGATAGGCTTCCTCGTCCTGCTGGCACTTTATGTCCTGCTCATTATGCGTGGGCTGTGGATCGCCGCCCAGGCGCAAACCACCTTTGGTCGCGTTATGGCCGGTGGTTTAATGTTGATTTTATTCGTTTATGTCTTCGTAAATATTGGTATGGTGAGTGGAATTTTACCGGTGGTCGGTGTTCCACTGCCGCTGGTGAGCTACGGGGGCTCCGCCCTGATCGTACTGATGGCCGGGTTTGGGATCGTCATGTCGATCCATACCCACAGAAAAATGTTGTCGAAAAGCGTATAAGGGGTGCGCAATGATGCGTAAACAATGGCTTGGGATCTGTATCGCAGCGGGCTTACTGGCAGCATGTTCGAGTGACGACGGGCAGCAGCAGCAAACCGTCTCCACACCGAAACCCGCGGTCTGTAATGGCCCGGTTGTTGAAATTAGCGGCGCCGATCCCCGTTTCGAAAACCTGAATCCGACAGTGAACCAGGATTATCAGCGCGACGGCAAGAATTACAAAATTGTGCAGGATCCGTCGAACTTCAGCCAGGCGGGACTTGCGGCCATTTATGATGCCGAGCCAGGCAGTAACCTGACGGCGTCCGGTGAAGCCTTCGATCCGATGCAGCTTACCGCCGCGCATCCGACACTGCCGATCCCGAGCTATGCCCGTATCACTAACCTGGCAAACGGTCGCATGCTGATTGTGCGTATCAACGATCGTGGCCCTTATGGCAATGACCGCGTGATTTCACTCTCACGTGCCGCCGCTGACCGTCTGAATACATCGAACAACACCAAAGTGCGGATCGACCCGATCATTGTGGCGCAGGACGGAACGATGTCCGGCCCGGGTACCGCCTGTACGACTATCGCGAAACAGACTTATGCCCTGCCCGCCCGCCCTGATTTGAATGGTGGCATGGGTAGCGCTTCGTCTGTTCCGCAGGATCAGAGTCCACAAAACGACGTGCGCGCAATCAGCAACGATACGCTGAAGCCTGAAGACAGCACCGGTGCGCCAGTCAACAGCAGCGGCTTCCTCGGCGCACCTACCACGCTGAACAGCGGCGTGCTCGAAGGTTCTGAACCACCGGCGGCACAGCCTGTTGCTACACAGCCAGCAGCACAGCCAGTGGCTGCGCAACCAGCCGTTCAGCCTGTCGCGACACAAAACGCACCGGTTACCGCCCCTGGCTCCACTCAGGGAAGCGTTGCGCCAGCAGCGACGGCAACGGCAGCAGCACCCGCAGCGGCCAGCGGAAGCTACGTCGTTCAGGTCGGTGCCGTCAGCGATCAGGCTCGTGCGCAGCAGTATCAGCAGCGTCTGAGTCAGCAGTTTTCCGTGCCGGGTCGCGTCACGCAGAACGGTGCCGTCTGGCGTATCCAGCTTGGGCCGTTTAGCAGCAAGACCGAGGCAAGTAGCATCCAGCAGCGCCTGCAAAGCGAAGCGCAGCTACAGTCATTTATTACTCACGCCAACTAATCAAGAGGGCATCTTTAATGCCGTGTGAATGTTAAAACCATTAACAATCTCATACGCATTGCAGGATGCCCGCCCGAAGCGCATTTGCTATAGTTAGGCACTTTTTTTAATTCCATCACGGATGTCGTTGTACTGACCATGAAGACCTCTTTCTCTGCTCGTTTACTCATCACGGCGCTGTCAGTTGCAGCGCTGACCTCCGCGGCTCACGCTGACGACCTGAACATCAAAACCATGATCCCGGGCGTCCCACAGATTGACGCGGAATCCTACATTCTTATCGACTACAACTCAGGCAAAGTCCTGGCCGAGCAGAATGCTGACGCCCGCCGTGACCCGGCAAGCCTGACCAAAATGATGACCAGCTACGTCATCGGCCAGGCAATGAAGGCAGGTAAATTTAAAGAATCCGATCTGGTCACCGTGGGCACCGACGCCTGGGCAACCGGCAACCCGGTATTCAAAGGCTCCTCCCTGATGTTCCTGAAGCCGGGCATGCAGGTGCCTGTTTCCCAGCTGATCCGTGGTATCAACCTGCAGTCCGGTAACGATGCCTGCGTGGCGATGGCCGATTATGTGGCCGGCAGCCAGGACGCTTTCGTTGGCCTGATGAACAGCTACGTGGCGGCGCTGGGCCTGAAAAACTCCCACTTCCAGACCGTACACGGCCTGGATGCGGACGGCCAGTACAGCTCGGCGCGCGACATGGCGCTGATTGGCCAGGCGCTAATCCGCGACGTGCCGAACGAATACACCATCTACAAAGAGAAAGAGTTCACCTTCAACGGCATCCGTCAGATGAACCGTAATGGTTTGCTGTGGGACAACAGCCTGAACGTGGACGGCATCAAAACCGGCCACACTGACAAAGCAGGCTACAACCTCGTGGCGTCCGCAACCGAAGGTCAGATGCGCCTGGTTTCTGCCGTGATGGGCGGCCGCACCTATAAAGGCCGTGAAACCGAAAGCAAAAAGCTGCTGACCTGGGGCTTCCGCTTCTTTGAAACCGTGAACCCACTGAAAGCAGGCAAAGAATTCGCTTCTGAGCCCGCCTGGTTTGGCGACAACGACCGCGCATCACTCGGCGTAGACAAAGACGTTTATCTGACCATCCCACGTGGTCGCATGAAAGATCTTAAAGCCAGCTACGTGCTGAACACTACCGAGCTGCACGCCCCGCTGCAGAAGAACCAGGTGGTCGGTACCATCAACTTCCAGCTCGACGGCAAAACAATCGAACAGCGTCCGCTGGTGGTGTTGCAGGAGATTCCGGAAGGCAATTTCTTCGGCAAGATCATTGATTACATTAAATTAATGTTCCACCACTGGTTTGGTTAAAAAATGCGCACTTGAAAGTGTGATTTCCATCCCCATATACTACGCATGACTATAACTGCTCCCGTGCCCGCGCGGGAGCAGTGCTTTTAAAACCACCGGAGCTGACATGAAAACCAAACTTAACGAACTGCTTGAATTCCCTACTTCATTTACCTACAAGGTGATGGGTCTGGCGAAGCCTGAGCTGGTTGACCAGGTGGTGGAAGTGGTGCAGCGCCATGCGCCGGGTGATTACTCTCCACAGGTAAAACCGAGCAGCAAAGGCAATTACCACTCTGTGTCTATCACCATCAACGCCACCCACATCGAACAGGTAGAGACCCTGTACGAAGAGCTGGGCAATATCGAAATCGTTCGTATGGTGCTGTAATCCCTTTGCCCGGCACGCGCCGGGCAATCCCTTCCCCACGGCTGTGATATACTCCCATCCCTGTTTTCCCGTTCCGCGGAGTTGTCGTTTTGGATCTGAACACCCTCCTCGTCCGCCAGCTTGGCGTACAGCCCTATGAGCCCGTATCTAAGGCTATGCATGATTTTACCGACCAGCGTGATGAAACCACCCCGGACGAGATCTGGCTGGTGGAGCATCAGCCCGTGTTTACTCAGGGCCAGGCAGGCAAAGCGGAGCATGTGCTGGTGCCGGGCGACATTCCCGTTATCCAGAGCGATCGCGGCGGCCAGGTGACCTACCACGGGCCAGGGCAGCAGGTGATGTATGTTCTGCTCAATTTGAAACGCCGTAAGCTTGGCGTGCGTGAGCTGGTTACCCTGCTCGAACAAACCGTCGTCAATACGCTGGCAGAATCCGGCATTGAGTCACATCCGCGGGCAGATGCCCCAGGCGTTTACGTCGGGGAAAGAAAGATTTGCTCATTAGGCTTACGGATTCGTAAAGGCTGCTCATTCCATGGCCTGGCCCTGAACGTGTCCATGGATTTGTCGCCGTTTTTACGCATCAACCCATGCGGGTATGCGGGCATGGAAATGACGCAAATGCAGCAGTGGCAGCCGGAGGCAAAACCGGAAAATATCGCTCCGGTGCTGGTGGCCAATTTTTTAGCACTGCTAAACAATCCACCTCATAAATATATTACTGCTTAATATATTATACAGCGGCCCGGATATTTTGTCGGGCCCCAGGCCGTTTTACCGGGTTTTCCTTTACATTATTCCGAAGTTTCTATATTTTTTCTCCGCCTGGCGAAGAAGCGCCAACGCCGCATACAATAATTTACGTTAGCACACCACATGAAAAATGGGCAGGCTCCAGCGTTAACAATGTAACTCATTGTTCAACGAGAACTAAATTCTGTTCCCGCGTAAAGCAGCCGCTCAAAAGCATAATAACAATAAATACCTTTTCAACTATCATTCATATTGTGAATGAATACGGAGTACAAGTGTGGAATATAACGACCAGCCGGAAAGCCGAATAAATCCTCGTCTTGAGAGTGATACGCCGCAAATCTTCCGGACATTGCGAAATATCGATCTCAATTTATTGACGATTTTCGAGGCCGTATATGTACACAAAGGCATCGTTAATGCTGCGAAAATTCTGAATCTCACGCCATCCGCAATTAGCCAGTCTATTCAGAAACTGCGCACAATATTCCCCGATCCGCTCTTCATCCGCAAAGGCCAGGGCGTTACCCCAACGGCCTATGCCACGCACCTGCACGAATACATCAGCCAGGGTCTGGAATCGATCCTTGGCGCGCTGGATTTAACCGGCAGCTATGACAAACAGCGCACCATTACTATTGGTACATCACCCACGGTGGGTGCCCTGGTGATGCCTGCCATCTACCAAACCATTAAAGAAAAGCTCCCTCAGCTTCTGCTGCGTAATATCCCGGTCACCGACGTCGGCCTTCAGTTGAGTCAGTTCCAGACGGACCTGATCATCGACAGCAACGTTCACAGTGCAAGAGCCCTAAGCCATCACGTACTGTATAACGATCGAATCGTACTGGTTGCACGCGCCGGGCATCCGTTGATTAAAGCACCTCACAGCAAAGAATCTCTGAGTCAGTACGAATATACGCTGTTGATGATGGAGGGGGCTGCCCATACGGATTTGCGCAAGCGACTGCATGAAATATTCCCTGAACGTCACATCAGCTTCAGCAGTTACAATCTTGTGACGATTGCCGCACTGATCGGCAGCAGTGACTTAGTGGGCCTGATGCCTTCCCGCTGCTACGACCTCTTCTCCCGCTGCTGGCCACTGCAGGTGGTGGACTTCATGCCGCTTCGGGAAGAGTCTATCGATTTTTCTTTACATTACAACAAACTGAGCATGCGCGATCCGGTACTACAAAGCGTGATTACCGCCATCCGTCAGGCTTTCTGAATGTCTCCCTCCCGGCTTTCTTCCGCTGTGCCGCCTGATTAAGCACATAAAGCAACAACTGGTTTACAAATTGCCGGGCTGGCAGGCTGCTTTATCACCCTGATTAATGCTATACTGCCCGCCATCAAATTCAAAAATAGTTGATAAATACAACATTCCCTTGAATTGAAACGCTTTCCTTCGTTACTCGCAACTGGAACACGCACGCTATGAGTAAACCCATTGTGATGGAACGCGGTGTTAAGTACCGCGACGCCGATAAAATGGCCCTTATCCCGGTTAAAAACGTGGCTACCGAGCGCGAAGCGCTGCTGAGAAAGCCGGAATGGATGAAAATCAAACTGCCGGCTGACTCCACCCGCATTCAGGGAATTAAAGCGGCCATGCGTAAAAATGGCCTGCACTCAGTGTGCGAAGAAGCCTCCTGCCCGAACCTTGCGGAGTGCTTCAACCACGGCACGGCGACCTTCATGATCCTCGGTGCAATTTGTACCCGCCGCTGCCCATTCTGCGACGTCGCCCACGGCCGTCCGGTTGCGCCAGATGCTAATGAACCGCAAAAACTGGCACAGACTATCGCCGACATGGCGCTGCGCTATGTGGTGATCACCTCCGTTGATCGCGACGATCTGCGCGACGGTGGTGCACAGCATTTCGCTGACTGTATCGAAGCCATCCGCGAAAAAAGCCCGAACATCAAAATCGAAACGCTGGTGCCGGATTTCCGCGGTCGCATGGATCGTGCGCTGGAGATCCTTACCGCCACGCCGCCAGACGTCTTCAACCATAACCTGGAGAACGTGCCGCGTGTTTACCGCCAGGTACGCCCAGGTGCAGACTACAACTGGTCCCTGAAGCTTCTGGAGCGTTTCAAAGAAGCGCATCCGGATATTCCGACCAAATCCGGTCTGATGGTTGGCCTGGGTGAAACCAATGCCGAGATCGTCGAAGTGATGCGCGACCTGCGCCGTCATGGCGTCACGATGCTGACTTTGGGTCAGTATCTGCAGCCGAGCCGTCACCACCTGCCGGTGCAGCGCTACGTCAGCCCGGACGAGTTTGAAGAGATGAAAGCGGAAGCGCTGGCAATGGGCTTCACCCATGCTGCTTGTGGGCCTTTCGTGCGTTCTTCCTACCATGCGGATCTGCAGGCAAAAGGCCTCGAAGTTAAGTAACTTTTTACACCGCCACTAAAGCCGCTGCGTTATCGCCGCGGCTTTTTTTTGGCGCTACGCACTGCCATGCAGCACCATCACAGTGCACCGCCTCCTTCATGAAACTTTTGACTCACATCATAAACACTGATTTATCGTTATTAATCAATAAATAAGACTCAAACACCTAATTTCTTATCCGTAACAGGATTTATGGAACGTTTCATGCATCACCCTGTCATCTGAACTGACGGAGTGGATTTATGTCTGCAAACGAACCTGGCGATCTGATTTACGGGCTGGAAGAAAAACCCGCCCCGCTGCCTGCTTTCTTAACCGCCCTTCAGCATGTGCTGGCAAGCCTGGTTGGGATCATCACCCCGCCGCTGATTGTCGGCTCCGTGCTGGGACTCAATGCGTATTTGCCCTGGCTCATCAGTATGTCGCTTATCGTCTCTGGCGTTGGCACATTCCTGCAGGCTCGCCGTTTCATGGGCGTGGGCGCCGGGATGATCTGCCTGCAGGGCACCAGTTTCGCCTTTCTTAGCGTGATTCTGGCCGCCGGGTTCAGCGTCAAAAGCAAAGGCGGCAGCCCGGAGCAAATCATGGCCATGATTTTCGGCCTCACGTTTGTCGCCGCATTTATTCCGATAGTGGTCAGCCGCTTCCTCGGCCAGCTCCGCCGGGTCATCACCCCGCTGGTGAGCGGCACCGTGGTGTGCCTGATAGGCATTAGTCTGATTAAAGTCAGCATCACCGACTGGGGCGGCGGACATAACGTTAAAGACTTCGGCGCGCCGGGGAATTTACTGCTCGGCCTTCTGACGCTCGGCACAATCGTGCTTTTCAGCCGGGCGCGGAATCGCTGGCTGCGTCTGGGGGCGGTGATCCTCGGCATCGCTATCGGCTGCATGGCGGCAGCACTGAGCGGTAAACTCAGCTGGCAGCCCTTTAATCAGGCGTGGATTGCCGTCCCGCAGCCCTTCCGTTTTGGCTTCGATTTTGACTATGGCCTCTTCCTGCCGCTGGCGCTGATTTCACTGATAAGCATTCTGGAGGCCGTCGGCGATCTTACCGCCAACTGCCTGCTTTCACGCCAGCCAATAGAAGGCGAACGCTATGTCACTCGCCTCAAGGGTGGAATACTTGCAGATGGCGTGAGCTGTATTCTGGCCGCAACGTTCTCTGCACTGCCGAGTACCACCTTTGCGCAGAACAACGGCGTGATCCAGATGACCGGCGTTGCCAGCCGCTATGTGGGTATCTGGATTGGCGCATTGCTCGCGCTGCTTGGCCTGTTCCCTGTATTTGGCGCAATAGTGCAACAGATCCCGGCCCCCGTACTCGGCGGCGCCACGCTGGTGATGTTCGGCAGCGTCCTCGCCGCCGGTATCCGCATCATGACCCAGTCACCGCTGACGCGTCGTGACATGCTGATCATCGCCGTATCCTTCGGGATTGGCCTTGGCGTGGAGTCTGAACCTGAATTTTTAAGCCATCTCCCCGCCGTGTGCAAAAGCTTATTTGGCTCGGCAATCGCTAGCGGCGGATTAACGGCAATGCTACTCAATATGGTCTTACCCGCTGAGCGCAGTGAAGCAGAAGCGCTTGCCCGGCCCGCGATCGGGAAGTAAACCCGCGCAGTTTGCGCCCCTGGATCAGCAGACAGGGCATAACTGAGCTGACTCTCTCATTCACCAACAGGAGGAGTTAGCGATGTGCGCTAGCCGTATCTGGATCAAAAACCCGCAGGCAATTTTCACCCCGGACGGCGTTGATGCCCGGGGTGGTATTCTTATCGAAGAGGGGAAAATCAGCGCTGTGTTTGGCGCTGGAGAAACGCCCACAGAGCCCTGCACGCACGTCTTTGACGCCCGTGAGCATGTTGTACTCCCGGGGCTCATCAATACGCATCACCATTTTTATCAGACGCTGACCCGCGCATGGGCACCCGTCGTCAATGAGCCGCTTTTCCCCTGGCTGAAAACGCTCTACCCCGTCTGGGCGAAACTCACGCCCGGAGCCTTGAAACTAGCAAGTCAGGTCGCCATGGCCGAACTACTGCTTTCAGGTTGCACCACCGCCAGCGATCACCACTATCTGTTCCCTGACGGGATGGCAAACGCCATTGACGTGCAGGTTGAAGTGGTCCGTGAGCTAGGGATCCGCGCCATGCTCACCCGGGGCTCCATGAGCCTTGGTGAAAAAGAGGGCGGCCTGCCACCTCAGCATACGGTTCAGACCGGTGAAACCATTCTGGAAGACAGCCTGCGGCTGATTCACTGCTACCACCAGCGTGGTGAAGGGGCTCAGATCCAGATTGCGCTCGCGCCCTGCTCCCCGTTTTCGGTCACCGAAGAGATCATGCAGGAATCCGCACGCCTTGCCGCGAGTGAAGACGTACGTTTGCATACACACCTGGCGGAAACGCTGGATGAAGAAGCCTTCTGCCTGCAACGCTTTGGTCTGCGCACCGTGGATTATCTGGAAAAGGTTGGCTGGTTGAGTGACCGAACCTGGCTTGCGCACGGCATTCACTTTAATGACGATGAAATCCGCCGCCTGGGCGCTGCTGGCGTGGGAATCTGTCACTGTCCTGTCTCGAACATGCGCCTGGCATCCGGTATCTGTCCGACCCTCGATCTGGAGGCGGCCGGGGCAATCATCGGGCTTGGCGTTGACGGTTCCGCCTCCAATGATGCCTCCAGTCTGATGTTTGAGACTCGCCAGGCGCTCTATCTTCAGCGGCTACGCTACGGCGCCAAAGCCATTACGCCGCAAAAAGTGCTGAACTGGGCCACTCAAGGTTCGGCACGCCTGCTGGGGCGCAGTGATTTAGGTGAGATTCGAGTGGGCAAACAGGCAGACCTGGCGCTATTTCGTCTGGATGAGTTGCGATTCAGCGGCAGCCACGATCCGCTTTCTGCGCTCATATTGTGCGGGGCCGAGCGTGCCGACAGAGTGATGGTTGGCGGTGAGTGGCGGGTAGTTGATGGCCACATCGTCGGGCTGGATTGTGAGCAGTTGATTGCACGACATCGCGAAGCGGCGAAACAGTTGGTTGCAACTTTCTGAGTCAGCGCCCCTAGAAATGACAAAAGGCCACAGCGGAATCTGTTGTGGCCTTCTTGTGAAACTCGTGGCGTCTTTGCGACCGGCCAGCAGGATGCTGGCTACGCCGTTACTCTTTATGAGAGAGTTTTTCTGCCGGAACGTCGTCTTCTGCGCTTTTCTTCGCAGTCGTATCGTCTTCGTTCATCGCTTTCTTAAAGCCTTTGATGGCAGAACCCAGGTCTCCGCCCAGCGTACGCAACTTTTTGGTGCCAAACACCAACACGATCAGTGCGGCAACCACCAGCAGCTTGGTAATACTAATCTCACCCATAGATACCTTCTTGATTAAAACAGGCTACAAAACGCGCTAACAAAACCGTAGCTAATTAACGGTCATTTCGCGACGGCACACAATAGCAATCTGTAACAAGGTGAATCAAGCGTTGATTAAAAAAACATCACATTATTTGCGGTGGCGCAAAGCGACGGTTTTTAAGTACTGGCAGTTGGTCACGAACCTGCCGGACAACGTCCCGGTGAACATCAGCATAAATCAGCTGTTGGACAGCGCCCGCTCCCGCTAACGTCACGCCCAGCGGATCGATAATTCGACTCTGGCCGATATTTTTATTCCCACATTCGCCTGCCGCCACGATGTAGCAGGTGGAGTCGAGCGCTCTTGCGGCCAACAGCGTCGCCCAGTGATGCTCTTTCAGTGGACCTCGCACCCACGCCGTCGGCAAGACGAGAAGTTCCGCGCCCAGCAAGGCCTGCGCCAGCGCCATCTCAGGGAAGCGCAGATCGTAGCAGGTCATCAGGCCAATTTTCATGCCTTCAACCTCAATCAGCGCAGGCAGCACGTCCCCGGCATCTACTCGCTTTGACTCCTGAATGCTGAACGCATCGTAAAGATGGAGCTTCTGGTACTGCGCGATAATCTCTCCTCCGCGCAGCACCACCAGCGTATTCGCCGCGCGCCCTTCCGTCGTCGGGACATGAACCGTCAGCACCGTGGTCATGGTGTTACGGCGGCTCTCTGCCAAAAGCAGCTGTAAAAAGCCGCCATCAAGCGCCTGGGCCGATTTCACCGACATATCCGGGTCGTTATCATCCCGGGCAAGCAGCGCCTCTGGCAGCACCAGCAGCGCCGTCTGGCTCGCGGCGGCCTGCTGCATTAATGAGACACAGGTGCGGGCATTACTCTGCCAGTCAGGCGTCACGACAAACTGTCCGGCTGCTACGCGCATAATCACTCCCTCCGTTGTTACCGTAGCCAATCAGGCAGCCCGGCGCTAAGATAATCGCTTCAGTATTCAGATAGCAGGAATTGACGGTGTTACAAATCCTTATAGCAGTTTTTATTGGCGGAGGAACCGGCAGCGTGCTGCGCTGGCTGCTCGGCATGCGCCTGAACCCGATGCATCACGCGATCCCGATTGGCACGCTCACCGCCAACCTGCTCGGGGCATTCATTATCGGCGCCGGGCTGGCATGGTTTAATCGCATGACGGACATCGACCCTATGTGGAAACTGCTTATCACCACGGGCTTTTGCGGGGGCTTGACCACCTTCTCGACCTTCTCGGCGGAAGTGGTGTTCTTATTGCAGGACGGGCGCTTTGGCTGGGCGCTGATGAACGTCGCCATCAACCTGCTGGGATCGTTCGCCATGACCGCCGCCGCGATGTGGATATTCTCCGCTGCACGCTAGTCATTCTCTGAAGAGCAGGCAAAAAAAAACCCGTCAATGACGGGTTTTTGTATTCTACTGACGAAATGCTTAGATAGGCATTACGTTTGCAGCAGATGGGCCTTTGGCACCGTTAGTGATTTCGAACTCTACACGCTGACCTTCAGCCAGAGTTTTGAAACCGTTGGACTGGATTGCAGAGAAGTGTACGAATACATCTTTGCTGCCATCTTCCGGAGTAATGAAACCAAAGCCTTTGGACTCATTAAACCACTTAACGTTACCTTTAATCTTAGACATCAATATTACCTTTACATGAAAATGGACACAAATGCTGTGTCGGCTAACAGTACAGCAATTGTGGTGCCTTTTGTCCAGCTTAAGTTAAAGAAAAAGTGATAAAAGTCTCTTATTTTTACTTAAACCATGAGTTAGTCGTTGTTTTTACACACGACTCTGACACCACTGCCGTCAATCACACTTTTTGCACATCAGAACTGGAAGCGCATCCAGGCAAAGTAAACGTTGCCGTTGTTGTAAGTGCCTGGAATGTAAGTCATCTGGAACGTTGCCGGGCCGTAACCGATGGATGCCAGAGGCAGCAGCACCGGGATCGGGATGTAGTTCCAGTTATCACGGGCCGTTGCACCGACGGTGTAACCTAACCCAAGATGAAACTTATCATCTGCCAGCGGGCGCCAGGTTTTCTCCCAACCATAGCCGCCAATAGGTTCCCATTTATTGAAGGAATCCTTAAACGCCATCAGATAGATGCCGTGCCAGTTGCCTTTGTCATCCCAGCGTGACTGCCCAAAACCGGCCCCCCAGGGACGCTCATTATACTTGTCCGTCTTCTCTTTGTCATAAGCGAAGCGGGCATGCCAGGTGATCGCCGGGACATACAAATCGTAGTGCTCCGGCGACTGCCAGGTTTGCGCAATATTGTCACCCAGGGTGGAAAAGGCGTCGCTGACGGTAGACGTCATGTTTGCGTTTGCCAAAGAGGCAAACAGCAGCTGAACCGAAAACACCCCTGAAAATATTAAGAATTTAATCAATCTGGACACAAAATAATAACCATTCGAAGTTCATACCTGAACAGAGTAACCAGTTTAAAATTAATAAAACCTTAACGACAGAGGAATAATCCTTTTCTGTAAAAAAACAGCGCCATTTTAGCGCTGTTGACTTTTTTAATTAATTAAAGCTCGCATTAGGACGAATCTTATTTTTTTCGATGCAGCAGCTTATAAACCGCTGGAATGACCAGCATCGAAAGCAGCGGTGCCGTGACCATACCGCCAATCATCGGGGCCGCAATACGACTCATCACTTCAGACCCCGTCCCGCTGCCCCACATAATCGGTAACAGCCCGGCCATGATGGTTGCCACGGTCATGACCTTAGGCCTGACCCGAAGCACTGCACCCTCATGAATGGCATGCAGCAGCATGCCGTCATCAAGCACGCCATCCGCATTCCGATATTTATTGAGAGCCGTATTCAGATACAGCACCATAATAACGCCGAATTCCGCGGCTACGCCTGCCAGCGCAATAAAACCAACGGCACTGGCAACAGACAAATTATAGCCCAGCAGCCATAACAGCCAGACGCCACCAATTAGCGAAAACGGCAGTGCGCCCATGATCAGTAACACGTCGGAAATACGACGAAAAGTGAGCCACAGCAGCATAAAAATAATCATCAGCGTCACCGGCAACACTATTTCTAACTTCGCGATAGCACGTTCAAGATATTCAAACTGGCCGGACCAGGCGAGCGACACGCCCTGCGGCAGTTTTACCTGCTGCGCCACACGCTGCTGCATCTCCTCCACCGCGGATTTCAGGTCACGTCCGCGCAGGTCAACGTAGATCCAGTTGGACAAGCGGGCGTTTTCGCTTTTCAGCATTGGCGGGCCTTCGCTGATACGCACGTCCGCCAGTTCGCCCAGAGTGACCTGGCTGCCGTTTGCCGTCACCACCGGCAGCTGACGCAATTTTTCAACGTTGTCGCGCAGATCGCGCGGGTAGCGAACGTTAATCGGGAAGCGCTCACGTCCTTCAATGGTTTGCCCCACGTTTTCGCCTCCGACCAGCGTACTGACCAGCGATTGCAGCTCCTGCACGGAAACGCCATAACGCGCCGCCTGCTGACGGTTAATGGCAATATCCACATAACGCCCGCCGGAGAGCCGCTCTGCCAGCGCCGACGTCACGCCCGGCACGGTTTTCACCACGCCTTCAATTTCCTGGGCCACGCGCTCAATGTCCGCCAGATTGTTGCCGTTCACCTTGATGCCTACCGGACTTTTGATCCCCGTCGCCAGCATATCCAGGCGGTTACGGATCGGCGGCACCCAGACGTTGGCAATGCCCGGCACCTGCACCGTTTTATCCAGCTCCTCAATCAGCTTTTCGGTGGTCATGCCCGCCCGCCACTGGTCACGCGGTTTGAAGTGGATCGTCGTTTCCAGCATCGTCAGCGGCGCAGGATCGGTGGCGCTGTCCGCCCTGCCCGCTTTGCCAAAGACGCTTGCCACCTCCGGCACCGTTTTGATGAGCCTGTCCGTTTGCTGCAGCAGACGGCTGGCTTCCCGCACCGAAATCCCCGGCAGCGTGGACGGCATATAAAGCAGGTCGCCTTCATCGAGCGGCGGCATAAACTCGCTGCCGAGCCTGCTGAGCGGCCAGATGGTTAGCGCCAGCAGCGCCACCGCGATAACCAGTGTGGTTTTCGGCCAGGCGAGCACCTTATCGAGCAGTGGCTCATAAGCGCGAATGAGCGCCCGGTTGATCGGATTCGCGTTCTCATCAGGAATTTTACCGCGAATAAAATAGCCCATCAGCACCGGAATCAGCGTGATCCCAAGCCCGGCGGCCATCGCCATTGACCAGGTCTTGGTGAACGCCAGCGGCGAGAACATCCGCCCTTCCTGCGCCTCCAGCGAAAATACCGGAATGAACGAAAGCGTGATAATTAGCAGGCTGCAAAACAGCGCGGGCCCTACTTCCACCGCGGCTTTCTCGGCGATATGCCAGTAATCGGGCTGCTTGTCCGGGTGCTCGTGCCGCCACTGTTCCAGCACCTTATGCATATTCTCGATCATCACAATCGCCGCATCGACCATCGCGCCGATGGCAATGGCAATCCCGCCCAGCGACATGATGTTGGCGTTGATGCCCTGATAGTGCATCACGATAAATGCGCCGAGGATGCCGAGCGGCAGTGAAACAATCGCCACCAGCGCCGAACGGAAATGGAACAGGAACAGCGTGCAGACCAGCGCCACCACGATAAACTCCTCGATAAGCTTATGGGTGAGCGTTTCAACCGCGTTTTCAATCAGCCCTGAGCGGTCATAAACCGGCACTATCTCCACGCCCTGCGGCAGCGTTTTTTGCAGGTCGGCAAGTTTTGCCTTCACAGCGTGCAGCGTGTCGAGGGCGTTTTTGCCGTAGCGCATTACGATAATACCGCCCGCGACCTCCCCTTCGCCGTTCAGTTCCGCCACGCCGCGGCGGATTTCGGGCCCAATCTGCACTTTGGCAACGTCAGAGAGCATCACCGGCACGCCGTCACGGCTGGCAATCACCACATGGCGGAAATCGTCCAGTCCTTTCAGATAGCCGGTCGTACGCACCATATATTCGGCTTCGCCCATCTCCATCACCGCACCACCGCTCTCCTGATTGGCAGCTTTCAGAGCAGAAACCAGCTGCTGATGCGTCACGTTCAACGCCCGCAGCCTGTCGGGATCGACCACCACCTGATATTGCCGCACCATGCCGCCGACGCTCGCCACTTCCGAGACATTCGGCACGGTTTTCAGCTCATACTTGAGCGTCCAGTCCTGAAGAGCGCGCAGATCCGCCAGGCTGTGCTTGCCGCTCTTATCCACCAAAGCATATTCATAAATCCAGCCCACGCCGGTCGCGTCCGGCCCCAGCTCCACTTTGACGCCCTCCGGGAGCTGAGACTGGATCTGACTCAGATACTCCAGCACCCGCGATCGCGCCCAGTAGATATCCGTCCCGTCCTCAAACAGCACGTACACGTAGGCATCGCCGAACATCGAAAAGCCGCGCACGGTTTTTGCACCCGGAACAGAAAGCATGGTGGTTGTCAGCGGCCAGGTCACCTGATCTTCAATCACCTGCGGCGCTTTACCAGGGTAGCTGGCGCGAACGATCACCTGGACGTCTGAGAGATCGGGCAACGCATCCAGCGGCGCGCGCTGCACCGACCACCAGCCCCAGATGGCCATGCCTAACGCCGCCACAATCACCAGCAGGCGGTTGCGCAGCGCACCACGAATCACGGCGGCAATCATTGTGCGTCCCCCATGTCATGATGCGAATGATCCTGCGCGACGGGCGCTTCCGGCAATGCACTGCGCAGGCTCGCTTCCGAATCAATCAGGAACTGGCCCGAAGTCACCACGCGATCGCCCTCCTTCAGCCCAGTGCGGATTTCCGTCCAGCCCTCGGCGCTCAGGCCCGGCGTGACGTTCACCGCCTGGAAATGCCCCTCTTCTCCGGCCACAATGACCCGGTTGCTGCTGCCGGTCGCAATCAGCGCTTCTTCAGGGATCGCCAGCACCGGCGAAGAGGCCTGCCTGCTGGCCTGCTCCACGCGCAGATACATGCCCGGTTTCAGCTTTTGCTGCGGGTTATCCAGCACGATGCGCGCCTTCAGCGTGCGGGTCGTGGTTTCCATCTGCGGCAGCAGTTCACTGACGCGACCGTGAAACGTCAGGCCCGGCCAACTTTCCGACGTGGCTCTCACCTCGCTGCCCACTGCCAGCCCCGAGGCCTGGCTTTGCGGGTAATCCACGACCAGCCAGACCGGGTCCAGACCTGCCAGTTCGAACAGCGGCGCGGTTGCCGCCACCTGTGCGCCTTCGCGGGTGTCCAGTTTTGCCACATAGCCTGCTTTTTCCGCGCGAAGCGTCAGGCGGGTTTGCGGCTTCCCGCTGCGTTCCACCTCGCGAACAATCGCCTCCGGCATGAACTGCAACGCCAGACGTTCGCGCGCGGCTCGCGTCAGTGCGGCATCGCCTAACTGGCGAACCGCCAGATACTCCTGTTGGGCGGTGGTCCACGTTGGGATCCACAACTGCGCCAGCGGTTCACCCGCTTTCACCCACTGCTGCGGCGCACGAACGAACAGTTTTTCCACCACGCCATTGGCGGGCGATGGGACTGTTTGCAGGCTGCGATCGTCGGTAGTCACCGTCGCCCAGGCCTGGAAAGCAGGCGTGAGGCTGCGCATCTGCGCCGCCTGCACCACCATGCCTAAGTTTTGTTGCTGCTGTGGGCTGATGCTGACGCCGCTCTGCGTCGGGTGCTGGCCCTCATCGGCGTAGCGCGGCACCAGCTGCATGTCCATAAACGGCGACTTGCCTGGTTTGTCAAAACGCTGTCCGGGCACCATCGGATCGTACCAGTAGAGGACTTTACGTTCGGGCTGAGCGGGTTGTGCAGGCTCAGCGTGTCCGCGAGTTCCGGCGAAGTAGCCGCCGGTTCCCGCAAGAATTGCGACGCTCAGCGCCGTCAGAAGATATTTTTTCACAGGGCGCTCTCCTGGGGGATCAGGTACTGAATCGCCGCCCAGTTACGGGCAACGGCTTTTTCGGCCACGCTGGTGGCAAGCGTGGAATCGAGCAGGTCACGGCGGGCAGAAAGCAGTGCCGAAAGGTCCGACTGCCCGGCGCGATACTGGGCGTTGAGCAATTTTACCCGCTGCTGCTGCAGCGGCAGCACCTCATCGCGCTGGCGAAGCCACAGGGTTTGCGCGGCCTGATATTCAGCAATCAAACTACTGAGCTGGGCGGCGTGAGCGCGCTGCGTCAGAGCCAGCCGATCGTTCGCCTGCATCGTGCGAGAAACATCAGCGGCGTGATCTTTGTCCTGCCGCTTAGACTGGAACAGCGGCAGATCGACGGTGAACATCACCCCCGCCATGTCGTCGTAATCCTCCGAGCGGTGCGCGTAGTAAACCTCCACGTCGATATCGGGGATCGCGGCAATTGCCGATTCCGACGAGCGCGCTTTGGCAGTATTCGCCTCCCGCGAAGCCGCAATCACTTCCGGGTGCATCGCAATGCCTTCATTCAGCGTTTTTTCGTCGGCAGGCAGCCGCTGCCAGGACGGCATTTTGCCGCTGATGCCTGTCACCGCTTCACCGGTAAGCTGTAAAAGGCGGGCCTGCGCCAAACGCACATCACGTTCAGCGAGCGTCACCTTATCCCGCATCCCGTTCAGCCCGATTCGTAGCGCCAGCACGCTGTCCGGCGCGGACGATCCTGCTCCCACGCTGGCTTTTTGCACGCCGAGCTGGCGTTCAGTTTCACTCACCAGCTGCCGGGCGGCGGTTAAGGCCTGCTGCGACAGCGCCAAATCCAGCCAGGCCTGCGCGGTGTCGCGCTGCAGATTAGCCAGCAGCGTTTGCGCCTGCGCGTTCACCCCGCGAGACTGTGCCTGAAGGGTTTTCGCCTTGCGGTCACGCTTCTCCTCGCTCACGTAGCGCTGCATGATGCCGATGCGCTGCATGGTCATCCCTTCGCGGGTAAAGCGCCGGTCGTTACTGCCCTGCACCGGCACGTTCTCAATGCCGAATTTCAGTTTCGGGTCCGGGAGTTCGTGCGCGGAATCCGCCATAGATTCGAGGGCGCGGGCTTCATTGCGGCTGGCAGAAAGCTCAGCGGAATAGTCGCGTGCGGCGGCCAGGGTCTGCGCGAGCGTCCACGACTCTGCGTGAGCAGAACCCTGAACGGACGCGAACAGCACCCCGCCGAGCCACAGGCTCAGCGTCAGTTTTTTCATGGTTATCCCCGGATCAGCGACGAACGGTCAGCGCGGTAATTTCGTAGCGCCCATCCACCAGACTCACGTCAAAATCCACCGGGTCATCGATGTTCACGGCGGGCAGAACCCGATTTTTTGCCAGCGCGAACGGCATGGTCATCGGCGGCCATTGCAGTTCAGGCACGGCGTCGTGCTCAAGGGTTAGTGAATGGGCAGAGATAGCTTTGACCACGCCTTTGACGTGATAAACGGTTGTTGCGGTTTCAGCCGCAGAGACAGGGGCAATAAAAGTGACGAGCAGTGCGCCAGCCAGCGCAGCGACAGACAGAAATTTCATGATGTTCTCCAGATAATCGTTAACAGTTTGAAAATTAAGCGAGTTATCAGGAGGTTTTATTCTCGGAACCGGCAGAAGCGGATCGTTGCCGGCGGCCCCACGGCGGGCGGTTTGAGGGTCCAGTCGGCGCGGGAGACTGACTGGCAGGGGATTTCCACCGCGGCAAGCGTCAGGGTAACAGGCAGCGCCACGACGGGCGGATGGTCTGCAAGCTTCTGAGCGCTGTCCGGGACGCAGTGCTTATCGCACAGTGGCGTTTTCATCGTTGATGAAGGCAACTTCTGATGCTCAACGTGCTGGAGCATCGCGCTGTCGCCCATCAGATTAAGGTCACACTGATGAGCGGCCAGAACCAGCTGGCTTTGCAGGACAAGCACGCCAAAGGCCACCAGCAGCATCGCAAGATGCCGCCGGAAAAAGCGCAGGCGATAAGTCCAGTGTGCGTTCATCATCATGGTCGTCAGGGGAAAGTGGCCCGAGTATACGCAGCGTAAAAACCCCAGTGGAAGCAGTTTTTAAACTCTTTACATAAAGGGGAAAGACACTGATTTTATTTAACTTTTATTTTTCATTCATGCATCAATGGAAGGTAAAACATTCACCGAATAATAGAGATATAATGTGATAGCGGTTTTTGTTTCCGCGTCAGGAAGCTCGTTGTCGTCAGTTTATTGATTTCCGTCAGTAAAATTTGGCCGTTTATTGGGCACATTCCCAGACTTCATTTTTAAAATATTCTCTTATTCAGTATTTTCTTTGGGCAGCAGGAAGACAGGAATCCATCATGCTAACGTTGTTTGAACTCCTTATCGGGGTGCTCGTCATTGTGGGCGTCGCCCGCTATATCATCAAAGGCTATTCCGCGACGGGCGTGCTGTTTGTCGGCGGCCTGGCGCTGCTTATCGCCAGCGCCCTGATGGGCCACAAAATCCTGCCGGCCAGCGCCAGCAGCACCGGCTACTCCGCCACCGATATTGTCGAATACATCAAAATCCTGCTGATGAGCCGCGGCGGCGACCTCGGCATGATGATCATGATGCTGTGCGGCTTTGCGGCCTACATGACCCATATCGGCGCCAACGATATGGTGGTCAAGCTGACCTCTAAACCGCTGCGCTACATCAACTCGCCTTACATCCTGATGATTGCCGCCTATTTCGTGGCCTGCCTGATGTCGCTGGCGGTCTCTTCCGCAACGGGCCTCGGCGTGCTGCTGATGGGGACACTGTTCCCGGTGATGGTGAACGTCGGTATCAGCCGCGGGGCTGCGGCGGCTATCTGTGCCTCTCCTGCCGCGATCATTCTGTCGCCAACCTCCGGCGACGTGGTGTTGGCCGCGAAAGCCGCTGAAATGCCGCTGATCGACTTTGCCTTCAAAACCACCCTGCCGATTTCCATCGCCGCGATTATCGCGATGGCCGTGGCGCATTTCTTCTGGCAGCGCTATCTCGACAAGAAAGAGAATATCTCCCACGAGATGCTCGACGTCAGCGAAATCACCACCAACGCACCGTCGTTCTACGCCATTCTGCCATTCACCCCGATTATCGGCGTGCTGATTTTTGACGGTAAATGGGGCCCGGAGCTGCACATCATCACCATTCTGGTTATCTGCATGCTGCTGGCGGCGATTCTGGAATTCTTCCGTGGCTTTAACACCCAGAAAGTGTTCTCTGGCCTCGAAGTGGCCTACCGCGGTATGGCGGATGCCTTTGCGGGCGTGGTGATGCTGCTGGTTGCGGCAGGCGTGTTTGCCCAGGGTCTGAGCACCATTGGCTTTATCGACAGCCTGATCTCCATCGCCACCTCCTTCGGTTCAGCGAGCATCATCCTGATGCTGGTGCTGGTAGTGCTGACCATGCTGGCGGCCATGACTACGGGCTCCGGTAACGCGCCGTTCTATGCCTTCGTCGAAATGATCCCGAAACTGGCGCACAGCTCAGGCATCAACCCGGCGTATCTGTCTATTCCGATGCTGCAAGCCTCCAACCTCGGCCGCACCATTTCCCCGGTTTCCGGCGTCGTCGTTGCCGTCTCCGGTATGGCAAAAATCTCGCCATTTGAAGTGGTTAAGCGCACGTCGATTCCGGTATTGGTCGGCCTGGTTGTGGTGATCATCGCCACTGAATTTATGGTGCCTTCGGCACTGGTGCATTGATAAGCACTCGCAACGAAAAGGCGCCTGAGGGCGCCTTTTTTGTGCTTTAATATTTCCTGAAATCTTTCATCCCGCTATCAGGAAAAACCATGTTCAGGAAGGATATAGCCGCCATTAGCGCCGCCGCACTGATGCTGGGTGCCCCGCTCGTACACGCCGACCCACTGACCGCAACGAAATACGGTGATTTCGATCGCTACGTGCTGGCGCTCTCCTGGCAAACCGGTTTTTGCCAGAGCATGCAGGAACGCAACCGCGATGAGCCGGACGAATGCCGGCTGCAAAAAGAGGTGAAGGATAAAACCAGCTATCTGACGGTGCATGGCCTGTGGCCTGGCCTGCCGAAATCCATCGCCTCTCGCGGCGTGGACGATCGCCGCTGGATGCGTTACGGCTGCGCCACGCGCCCGGTGCCGAACATGCCTGAAGCCCGCGCCAGCCGCAAGTGCTCAGCAGCCGAAACCGGATTGTCTCTGGAGATGGCCAACAAGCTCAACAACGTGATGCCGGGCAGCGGCGGTGGTTCCTGCCTTGAGCGCTACGAATACGCCAAACACGGCGTCTGCTTCGGCTTCGACCCGGATGCCTACTTTGGCACCATGGTGCGCCTGAACGGTGAAATCAAACAGAGCGCGCTCGGCACATTCCTGGCGCAAAACTACGGCAAAACCGTCACCCGCGATGCGTTTAACGACGCCGTGGCGAAAAGCTACGGTAGAGAGGGCGTGAAAGCGTTCAAATTAACCTGCAACGGTAACCCGACCTACCTGACCGAAATGCAGATTGCGATTAAAGCCTCCGCGATTAACGCCCCGCTGGCGGAGGGTTCACTCCTACCTCAGCCTCACCCGGGCAACTGCGGGAAGCAGTTTGTCATTGATAAAGCAGGCAACTGAGTTTCCATTGCCCGGTGGTGGCTACGCCGTACCGGGCTTACAAAATCATCATGTTTACATCGGCCCGATTTGTAGGCCCGGCAAACGCCAGCGTCGCCGGGCAATTCCCCTCCGCAACCCTCCTCTTTCATCGTCTTTTCTTATAGCCTGACCGCCATCACACTTCCTGCCGCGTGCATCAAATGTCTGGTAATTGCATCATTTACCCGGTAACGAAACCCGGAAACCTCTGACCATAATCGCTCTGTCTCATTCCTCTTAATTCAAAGCATTATTTCAAAGAACACGGAGCTGAACATGGCGAAGAAACTGATTGCACTTTGCGCCTGCCCGATGGGGCTGGCCCACACCTTTATGGCAGCACAGGCGCTGGAAGAAGCGGCGACCGAGGCAGGCTATGAAGTCAAAATTGAAACTCAGGGCGCCGACGGGATCCAGAACCGCCTGACCGCCCAGGACATCGCCAGCGCCGATGTCATCATCCACGCCATCGCCATCACGCCCGAAGACAACGAGCGCTTCGAGACGCGTGACGTGTACGAAATCTCCCTCCAGGACGCCATTAAAAATGCTGCGGGCACCCTGAAAGAGATCGAAGAACTCATCGCCGCTGAACAACCATAATCCTCAACCGCAAGGGTGTATGAAATGGCAATAAAAAAACGCAGTGCCATTCGTCCTGCTTCGTCTGACGGCGAAGCCATTGCGCTGGCAACAGCGCCCGTAGAATCTGGTTCTGCCTTCTGGAAAGAGCTCCCGCAGCACATCATGTCGGGTATTTCCCGCATGGTACCCACCTTAATCATGGGCGGGGTGATCCTCGCCATATCGCAGCTGATCGCCTACGTCTGGCTGGAGATCCCGCCGGATACCGGCATTCTCGACGCCCTGAACTCCGGTAAATTTACCGGCTTCAACCTGTCGGTGCTGAAGTTTGGCTACCTGACGGAATCCTTCGGCGGGCTGCTGTTCAGCTTCGCTATCCCGATGTTTTCAGCCTTTGTCGCCAACTCCATCGGCGGTAAACTGGCGTTCCCGGCGGGCTTTATCGGCGGCCTGGTCGCCACGCAGCCAACGCTGGTGCTGAACTTCGACCCGGAAAAACTGAGCTGGCTTGCCACTAAGCCCGTGCCTTCCACCTTTATTGGCGCGCTGATCATCGCCATTGCGGCAGGCTACCTGGTCAAATGGCTGAACGCGAAAATCTCTGTGCCACAGTATCTGCTGGCGTTCAAAAGCACCTTCCTGATCCCGATTCTCTCCGCGCTGTTCGTGATGTTGGCGATGTATTACATCATCACACCGATTGGCGGCTGGCTAAACGGTGGGATGCGCACGCTGCTGCTGGCAGCAGGCCAGGCAGGTTCAATGATGTATGCCATCGGCATGGCGGCCGCCACGGCGGTTGACCTTGGCGGTCCAATAAACAAAGCGGCTGGCTTTGTGGCACTCGGTTTCACCACCGATCACGTGCTGCCAATTACTTCCCGTGCCGTCGCCATCGTCATCCCACCGATTGGCCTGGGCCTCGCCACGCTGATTGACCACCGCCTGACCGGCAAACGTCTGTTCAGCCCGCAGCTCTATCCACAGGGGAAAACGGCGATGTTCCTGGCGTTTATGGGCATCAGCGAAGGGGCGATTCCGTTCCTGCTGGAGAACCCAATTGCGACGCTGCCTGCCTACATGGTCGGCGCGATTGCCGGGGCGATGACCGCCACCGCGTTCGGGGCCGTGCAGTGGTTCCCGGAATCCGCCATCTGGGCCTGGCCGCTGGTCAGCAATCTTGGCGGGTATATGGCGGGCATTGCGGTCGGGGCAATCATCACGGCGCTGCTGGTGGTGCTTATCCGTAACGGCATGCACAAGCGCGGCAAACTGGCTATCGACGGCATTTGAGAGGAAAGACGGATATGGCAATTCTGACGGCAATCCGCGACAGGATGATGCAGCAGCGCACCGACGCGATGCTCATATCCTCCCGGCAAAACAAGCTGCCGCACTTTGGCTTTTCGAGCAGCTCTGGTTTCGTGCTGGTAACAAGGCAACACGCGCACATCCTGGTAGATTTTCGCTATTACGGTGAAATCGCTGCCCGCACGCAGGGCTATCAGCTTCATCGGCTGGAAAGCACGCGGCCAATGGCGGATATCGTCAACCAGATTGCCACGGAAGAAGGCCTGCAACGCATTGGTTTTGAGGGCGAACACGTGAGCTGGCAGAGCGGGAATGCATGGCGTGAAGCCCTGCGTCCGGAGTTGGTCAGCGTATCGCTGGAGCCTTTGCGTCAGGTGAAAACCGCCAATGAAATCGCGCTAATTTGCGAAGCATGCCGAATAGCCGATGCCGCCGCCAGCCATATCCGTCGCTTTATTCAGCCAGGCCTGCGCGAACGCGAAGTGGCGGCCGAGCTGGAATGGTTTATGAAACAACAGGGGGCAGAGAAACCCTCATTCGATACCATCGTCGCCAGCGGCCCTCGCGGCGCGCTGCCCCACGGCAAGGCGTCCGAGAAAGTTATCGTCGCGGGTGAGCTGGTGACCCTCGATTTTGGCGCCCAATACCAGGGTTATTGTTCCGACATGACCCGCACCTTCCTGGTGGCGGGTCGCTACGAGCGGCCGGAAGAGTCGCCACTTTTTGCGATGTATCAGACCGTGCTGGAAGCACAGCTGGCCGCCATTGCCGCCATTCGCCCCGGCGTTGCCTGCCACACCGTGGATGCCGCCGCAAGGGAACACATCTCCCACGCAGGTTACGGCCCGAACTTCGGGCACAACACCGGGCACGCCATCGGCATTGACGTTCACGAAGATCCGCGCTTCTCACCAACGGATAACACGCTGCTGCGCCCGGGCATGCTACTGACCGTAGAGCCTGGTATTTATCTCGATGGCGAGGGTGGCGTGCGGATTGAAGACGTGATCCTCGTGACCGAAACCGGGGCTGAAGTGCTGTATCAGATGCCAAAAACCCTGCTGCTGACGGGAGACAATTGATGGATATCGCATTACTGAAGGCGCTAAGCGAGGCCGATGCCATCGCAGCCTCCGAGCAGGAAGTCCGGCAAATTTTGCTGCGGGAAGCCGCAGCATTTGGCAAAGAGGTGCAGTTCGACGGTCTCGGCTCGGTGCTTATCCGCCTCAACGAAAGCGCAGGCCCGAAGGTGATGGTCTGCGCACACATGGATGAAGTCGGCTTTATGGTGCGTAGCATTTCGCGCGAAGGCGCGATTGACGTTATCCCCATTGGAAACGTCAGGATGACCGCTCGCGAACTTCAGCTCGTACGCATCACCACCCGAACGGGTCACAAAATTCAGGGGTTACTCGACGGCGAGCGCCACGGCAGCGACGTCACAAAGCTACGGGTTGATATCGGCGCATGCAGCGCTGATGAAGTGGCTGAAGCAGGCGTCGAGCCCGGCGATCGTGTGACCTTCGCCACCTCTTTCACCGAACTGCCGCACAACCGCGTGATGGGCAAAGCCTTTGACGATCGGCTCGGCTGCTATCTTTTGCTCAGCCTGCTGCGGGAGCTGCATGCCACCCCGCTCAACGCCGAAGTGTGGCTGGTCGCCAGCTCCAGTGAAGAAGTGGGCCTGCGCGGTGGGCAAACCGCCACCCGCAAGGTAAACCCGGATCTGGCCCTCGTGCTCGACACCGCCTGCTGGGCGAAAAACTTTGATTACGGCAGCGACAATCACCGCCAGACGGGCGAAGGCCCGATGCTGGTGATGTACGACAAAACGCTGATCGCCCCGCCGAAGCTCAGCGCGTGGGTCGAAGAAACCGCCGCCCGCCATGCCATCGCTCTGCAACGGGATATGTTCAGCAACGGCGGTACCGATGGCGGCGCGGTCCACCTGAGCGGCACCGGGATCCCGACGGTGGTGCTGGGCCCGCCAACCCGCCACGGACACTGCGCGGCGTCTATCGCCGACGTGGGTGATATTGATTTAACCCACCAGCTGCTGGTGGCCCTGCTTCATGACGTGAATGCCAAAACCGTTTCTCATCTGACGGACTTCAGATGCTGATTTTGCGCTTACAGGAGCTGTTATGCTGACTCTCGATTTTCTCTGCCCGCTGCCTAACGGCCTTCATGCCCGCCCCGCCTGGGCGCTGAAGGAGCAATGCAGCGCGTGGCGGAGCGATATCCGCTTCATCAATCACCGCCTGAACAGCCACGCCGACGCCAAAAGCTCGCTGGCGCTGGTCAGCACCGGAACGCTGTTTAACGACAGCTGCTCACTGGAGATTTACGGCCCCGACGAAGAGCAGGCCCGCCGCGCCCTGGAAAGCTGGCTCGATAAAGACTTTATCGACAGCGACAGTGAACTCCCGGCAGCCGCCGCTCCGCAGAGCCATCCCCTGCCCCGTTCTCTCTCGCGGCTGCATCCGCACATCCTGCCAGGCACGATTCTGGCCAGCGGCATCGGCTTTGGGACGATAACCCTCTGGCGCAGCGACAGCCTTGAGCGCTATCGCGCCATTCCGGCAAGCCCCGAAGATATGACCCGCCTGGAACACAGCCTGGCAGAACTTGCCGACAGCCTGAACCAGCAGCTGCGTCTGCTCGATGGCGAAAGCAAAACGATTCTCAGCGCCCACCTGTCGCTGATTCAGGACGATGAGTTTGCCAGCAACATTCGCCGCCTGATGCGCGACCAGAAGCAGGGGCTGGCTGCCGCGATCATCGACAATATGGAAGCCATCTGCGCCAAATTGCTGGCTTCCAGCAGCGATTATCTGCGCGAGCGCGCCAGCGACATTCGCGACATCAGCGAGCGCCTGCTGCACATCACCTGGCCTGCATACCGCAATCAGGACATGCTGCGCCTGACGCAACCCACCTTACTGGTGGCGGAAGATCTGACGCCAAGCCAGTTTCTGGGCCTCGATTTAACCCAGCTCAAAGGCATGGTGCTTGAGAAAACAGGACGCACCTCGCACACGCTGATCCTCGCCCGCGCCTCGTCCATTCCAGTGCTGAGCGGCTTTAGCGTGACGGAGCTGAGCGCCCTTGAACATCGTCAGGCCGTACTTGACGGCCAGTGCGGCGTGCTGGTCCCGGAGCCCGACGATGCGGTGATGGGCTATTACCGGCTGGCCCGCGAACTGGCGGATAAACGCGTTGAGCGTCAAACCCGCGATGCCGCCCTGACGGCGCTGTCGCGCGATGGGCATCGGCTCGAGATAGCGGCCAATATCGGCAGCGCGCTGGAAGCACCCGGCGCGTTTGAGTCAGGCGCGGAGGGCATCGGCCTGTTCCGCAGTGAAATGCTTTATATGGACCGGCAGGCCGCACCCGATGAGCAGGAGCAGTTTGAAGCCTATCAGCAGGTGCTGCTGGCGGCGGGCGACAAGCCTGTCATCTTCCGCACCATGGACATCGGCGGCGATAAGCAGCTGAACTATCTGAACATTCCGCAGGAGGAAAACCCGTTCCTCGGCTATCGCGCGGTGCGCATCTACCCGGAGTTTGCCGGACTGTTCCGCACTCAGCTGCGCGCCATTTTGCGGGCAGGCGCACAGGGCAACGCACAGCTGATGATCCCGATGGTCCACAGCCTCGATCAGATCCTGTGGGTGAAAAGCCAGCTGAGGGAAGTGAAAGCGGAGCTTCAGGCGGAAGGCCTGCGCTACGCCAACTCGCTGCCGCTTGGCATCATGGTGGAGGTGCCGTCGGTGTGCTACATCATCGATCACTTCTGCGACGAGGTGGATTTCTTTAGCATCGGCTCCAACGACATGACGCAGTACCTCTACGCCGTCGATCGTAACAACCCGCGCGTGTCGCCGCTTTATAACCCGATCACGCCCTCCTTCCTGCGCATGCTGAGCCAGATTGTCACCGTCGCGCATCGTCACGGAAAATGGGTCGGCATCTGCGGCGAACTGGGCGGCGAGAGCCGTTATCTGCCGCTCATGCTCGGCCTTGGCCTCGACGAACTCAGCATGAGCGGACCACGCATTCCGGCGATAAAAAGCCTGCTGCGTCAGCTCAACAGCGACGCCTGCCGGGAGCTTGCGGATAAAGCCTGCGAGTGCCGCAGCGCCGAAGAGATTGAAACCCTGCTGCGCGAGTTCACACCGCTTGAGGAAGCGCGCCCGCTGCTGGCGCTGGAGAACATCCTGTTCACCGATAAGCCTTACCGCAAAGAGCAGATTATTCAGCTGCTGTGCGGCAACCTGGCGGCGAACGGGCGCACGGAGCATCCACTGGAGCTTGAGGAAGACATCTGGCAGCGCGAAGAGATTGTCACCACCGGCGTCGGGTTTGGCGTGGCGATTCCGCACACCAAATCAGCGTGGATCCGCCATTCCAGCATCAGCATCGCACGACTTCCGGCACTCACAGACTGGCAGTCGGAGATGGGTGAAGTGGAGCTGGTTATTATGCTGACGCTCGGCGAGCATGAAGGCATCAACCACGTGAAGGTCTTTTCGCAGCTGGCGAGGAAGCTGGTGAACAAAGCCTTCCGCCAGTCGCTGATGGAGGCCAGGGATGCACAGGCCATTCTCGATCTGCTCAACCGGGAACTGGTCTTCTAAGCGCTTACTGGAAACGCGCGCGATACTCTCCCGGCGTCAGGCCAAACTGACGCCGGAACAGACGAGCAAAATAGTCGCCGTCCGGGTAGCCGCAGCGCAGCGCCACGTCGCCAATCGACAGCTGGTACTTCTGCAAAATCATCCTCGCCTTCGCCATTCTCACCCAACGTAAATAGTCGACAAAGCTCATGGTGCCCTGCTGGCTGAACAGGCGGGAAAGGTGATTCGGCGTAATGTTGAAAAAGGCGGCGGCATCTTCCCGCGTGAGCGGCCGGGCGTAGTTGTCCTGGATCCAGTTACAGATACTCTGGTAGAGAAACTGCGGGCGGGAAGGCGTGGCATCCGTCTGGGCCAGCAGGCTTTTGCGGCACAGGTGCAGGAAACTCAGCGCCAGCGGCTGAATGATCTCCTGATCCTGCGGCGAGCGGCTCAGCAGCGTCAGCGCGGTGAGCATCGCTTCACCCTCCCCACGCTGCTGATGCGGGATCTCAATTTTGCGAAGCGGTGCGGGCGTGCCGCCCTGGCGGCTGTCGTAAAACGCCATGCCGGTCCACGCCGGGGCAAATACCATGCTGAGCACCATCGCCGAACGGGTAAATTCAGGCAAGTTCGCGGCGCGCGGCGGAATAAACAGCATTTCACCCTGCGCCAGACGGCGCTGAGATTCATCGAGCCTGTTGCCGTATTCACCCCGCAGCACGATCTCAAGGCGCGGCATATCGAGGCAAAGTGCGCCCGCTGGCAGCATTTTCGGCGCACCGGCAAACCAGAGACGGCCAAGCCGCTGGGGGTTGAGCACCAGCCCGCTCAGCAGGTCAGCAAAAAAACGACGGTCGGCGGGCAGTTCTGAGAAAGGCATCGTCGGGCTCTGAAAAGTCGAAAGGAGCAAGTGTAACCCGAGGACGTAAAAGCTGTATGCCCGGCACGTCACGTACCGGGCAACGGGTCAGGCTTTCAGGAAGGCCAGCAGATCTTCGTTAATTTGCTGCTTGTGGGTGGTACAGATGCCGTGAGAGCCGCCCGCGTACACTTTTAGCTGTGCGTCAGGCAGAATTTCCGCCGCCACTTTGCCGCAGGTTTCGAACGGCACAATCTGATCGTCATCGCCGTGAATCACTAGCGTCGGGATGGTCATCCGCTTCAGATCCTCGCGCAGATCGGTTTCAGAAAACGCCTTAACGCAGTCGTAAAGTGCCTTGATGGAACCCTGCAATCCCTGGGCGACAAAGCCCGCCCGCACCGCTTCCGACACCTCAGCGCCCGGACGGTTGTAGCCATAGAAGGCCATCGTCAGCTCATGGAAAAACGCACCGCGGTCTTTCACCACACCTTCACGAATGCCGTCGAACACTTCTTTGGGCACGCCGTTGGGGTTAAAGTCTGTCTTCACCATAATTGGCGTGACCGCGCCAATCAGCACCGCTTTCGCCACTCTCGAGGTGCCGTGACGGCCAATATAGCGCGCCACTTCGCCGCCGCCGGTGGAGTGGCCAACGTGAACCGCATCCTTCAGATTCAGGTGCGCCGTCAGCTCCGCCAGATCGTCGGCGTACTGATCCATCGTGTGGCCGTCCCATGGCTGCGATGAGCGCCCATGGCCGCGCCGGTCGTGGGCAATCACCCGGTAACCTTTGCTGCCTAAAAACAGCATCTGATCTTCGAAGGCGTCTGCCGTCAGTGGCCAGCCGTGGCTGAACACCACTGGCTGCCCGCTTCCCCAGTCTTTGAAATGGAGCGTACTGCCATCTTTCAGGGTCAATGCATCATAACCACTCATGGGATCTCCTGCTTCTCGAAAAGGCTGTCGCCGATTGGCACAGCGGTGCTTATCAAGAATATGCCAGATTTGAAAGCGATCACGTTTTGCGCACAATATTTCTCCGTAGCGATAAATTTTCCGGATATTTGAGCCCTGTCGCATAGTGTTAATAAATGTGTCTGGGCGTATTTACAAGCACCGCCATGTTACCAGTATCATGTTACCGGTATCAGTGATACGCAACGGGAGTCCCCCCGCTTATCACTCCCGCTTTATCTGTCCGGTGACTGAGGAAAATAAGATGACAGACGTGACAAATGCACTGGGAGCCGGAACGCTGCTCGGTATTGCCGCAGGCGCTGTGTTGCTACTGCTGGTGTTAATCATGCGCTTCAAAGTGCATGCCTTCCTGGCCCTGACCCTGGTCAGTATTGTGGTGGCGCTGCTGACGAAAGTGCCTTTCGATAAAGTGGTGCCGACCCTGTTAACGGGCTTCGGTGGTACGCTGGCAGGCGTGGCGCTGCTGGTCGGGCTGGGTGCCATGATAGGCCGCCTGCTTGAAGTGTCCGGCGGGGCGAAAGTGCTGGCTGATACGCTGATTGGCAAATTCGGTGCCCATCGTGCCCCGTTCGCGCTGGGCGTGGCCTCACTGCTGTTTGGCTTCCCCATCTTCTTCGACGCCGGTCTGGTGGTGATGCTGCCGATTATCTTCAGCGTCGCCAAACAATTTGGCGGTTCTACGCTGAAATACGCCTTCCCTGCCGCGGGTGCGTTTGCGGTCATGCATGCGCTGGTGCCGCCGCATCCAGGCCCGGTAGCCGCGTCTGAACTGCTCGGTGCCAACATCGGCCTGCTGGTGATCGTTGGCCTGATTATCGCCCTGCCAACCTGGTATATCGGCGCGTATCTGTATGGCCTCTATGCGGGCAAAAAATTCGACATCAAGCTGCCCTCCTCTTTCCTGGGCGCTGTAGATGCGGATCCGAACCATAAGCCGCCTTCATTCGGCATGGTGCTGACCATTTTGCTGATGCCGCTGGTCCTGATTTTCCTCGAAACCGGCCTCAACACTGCCATCGTACTGGGCTGGGTGGCGAAGGACGACACGCTGGTTAACTTCCTGCGTATGCTGGGTAAAACCCCTGTCGCACTGCTGATTACCGTGTTCTTCGCGTTGATGGTGTTCAGCCGTCAGCACAGCCTGAAGCACCTCGAAAAAATCTGTGACGGCGCGTTAGGGCCAATCTGCGGGATCATTCTGGTCACTGGCGCAGGCGGCATGTTCGGTGGCGTACTTCGCGCAAGCGGCATCGGCGATGCGCTGGCGGGGGTACTCTCAGACACGGGCATGCCAATCATTGTGGCGGCGTTCGTCATTGCCACCGCGCTTCGCGTCGCGCAGGGTTCAGCAACCGTTGCCCTGACTACCACCGCCGCGCTGGTCGCCCCGATGGTGCATGCCTCCACAGGTATCAGTCAGCTCGATTTGTGCTTTATCGTGGTTGCCATTGCCGGTGGCGCAACGGTACTGTCTCACGTCAACGACTCCGGTTTCTGGCTGGTCGGCCGCTTCCTGGAAATGGATGAGAAGACCACGCTGAAAACCTGGACGGTCATGGAAACTCTGCTCGGCGGTCTGGCGTTCATCTTCGCGCTGATTGGTAGCCTGATCTTCTAATGTGAGCTAAATCACTTCAAAGATCCGACCACAGCCAGTATGATGATCGGACCCTAAACCCTCGTCCTGCACGACGAGGGTTTTCTTTTGGATACAGGTCCCTGGAAAAACATGGAGTAACCAATGACCAGACCCGCCATTATCATTAATGAGTTTGATGCTGAACGCATTGACCGGCTTCTCGAGAAACCAGAATGGGCGAACTCCCCGGTCGCTCAGGCGCTGAATGACGAACTGGATCGTGCGCAGATGTGCTCGCCGCAGGAGATGCCGCACAACGTGGTGAGCATGAACAGCCAGGTTCGCTTCCGTGATTTAAGTACCAACGAAGAGCGCGTGCGCACGCTGGTGTTCCCGGCCAACATGACCGACAGCGCCACTCAGCTTTCCGTGCTGGCTCCCGTCGGTGCGGCACTGCTTGGCCTGCGCGCGGGTGATGCCATCCACTGGACGCTGCCAAACGGCACCGAAACACACCTGGAAGTGCTGGAGCTTATCTACCAGCCCGAAGCCGCCGGTGAATTTCACCGCTGATCGCCGCTAACCCGCCGATTACAGAGGATGTTCCCACATCCTCTTTCAGTATCCCGTCCGACAAAACTTTACCCTCTCTTTGCGCCGCGTTACCGATATTTGCGACCTGAATGTCATAAATTCTTCGCCGGATATGCTTCTATTAAGATATCAATCACATGGAGGAGGATTTCATATGTACAACACGATCATTATGCCGGTGGACGTCTTTGAAATGGCGCTGAGCGACAAGGCCGTTCGTCATGCGGAGTTTCTCGCTCAGAAAGAAGGCATTATCCACCTTTTGCACGTCCTGCCCGGTTCAGCGAGCCTGACCATGAGCCGCTTTGCCGCCGACCTTCGTCGCTTCGAAGAACATCTGCATCAGGAGGCGGAAACGCGCCTTAAAACCATGGTGGAGCACTTCAGCATCGACCCTTCGCGCATCAAAATGCACGTGCTGATGGGCAACGTGCGCGACGTGGTGAACGAGCTTGCCGAAGAGCTGCACGCCGACGTGGTGGTGATCGGTTCGCGTAACCCGTCCATCGCCACCCATCTGCTGGGTTCAAATGCTTCCAGCGTGATTCGCCATGCCCATATCCCGGTGCTGGTGGTGCGGTGACGTCTTGCCGGGAGGCGCTTCGCTTTCCCGGCCTACGGGTTTTGTAGGCCTGTGCAACCGCAGCGCCGCCAGGCGATCGGCTACCCGGCAATGCGCTGAAACAAAAAAAGAGGCTACCTTTCGGTAGCCTCTTCACATTGCAGGTGTGTCTTCTTTTTTTTGAACTACGCCGTTTTGGTGCGTATCAGGTAATCGAACGAACTCAGGGAAGCCTTCGCGCCCTCGCCCGTGGCGATAATAATTTGCTTGTACGGCACGGTGGTGCAATCGCCCGCCGCGAACACGCCTTTGACGCTGGTTTCGCATTTGGCATCAATGATGATCTCGCCCATGCGGTTGCGTTCAATCGCGCCTTCCAGCCAGGTGGTGTTTGGCAGCAGACCAATCTGCACAAAAATACCGGACAGCTCGACATGGTGCGCATCGCCGCTCACGCGGTCACGGTAGTCGAGGCCAACCACTTTGCTGCCGTCGCCTTTCACTTCGGTGGTTTGCGCATTCAGAATGATATCGACGTTTTTCAGGCTGCGAACTTTGTCCTGCAACACCTGGTCGGCCTTCATTTCAGGTGCGAATTCCAGCAGCGTCACGTGCTCAACGATACCCGCCAGGTCGATAGCCGCTTCCACGCCGGAGTTACCGCCGCCGACAACCGCCACGCGCTTGCCCTTGAACAGCGGGCCGTCGCAGTGTGGGCAGTAGGTCACGCCTTTGGTGCGGTACTGATCTTCGCCCGGCACGTTCATGTTGCGCCATTTCGCACCCGTCGCAATGATGATGCTGCGTGCTTTCAGCACTGCGCCTGAGGCGGTTTCAATCTGATGCAGCCCACCTTCGGTTGCCGCTGGCGTCAGCCTGCTGGCGCTCTGGGAATCAATCACGTCCACATCGTAATCCGAAACGTGCTGCTTCAGCGCGCCTGCCAGCTTCTGGCCTTCGGTTTTCGGGACTGAGATGTAGTTTTCGATGTCCACGGTGTCCAGCACCTGGCCGCCGAAGCGTTCACCCATCAGGCCGGTACGAATACCTTTGCGTGCGGAATAGACCGCTGCCGCCGCGCCTGCCGGGCCGGAGCCGACAATCAGCACGTCATAAACATCACGTTTGTTCAGCTCTTCCGCCGCACGTTTTTCTGCACCGGTATCCACTTTCGCGACGATTTCCGCCAGGGTCATACGGCCCTGACCGAACTCTTTGCCGTTCACGAATACAGCTGGAACGCCCATTACGTTGCGGTCGGTGATTTCATTCTGGAACACGCCACCGTCAATTGCGGTGTGCTTAATGCGCGGGTTCAGCACCGCCATCAGGTTCAGCGCCTGCACCACGTCCGGGCAGTTGTGGCAGGAAAGTGAGTAGTAGGTTTCAAACTCGAAGTCGCCGTCCAGATCGCGGATTTGCTCCAGCATGGATTGCGCTTCTTTCGACGGATGGCCGCCGGTCCACAGCAGCGCCAGCACCAGAGAGGTAAACTCATGGCCCAGCGGAGAGCCCGCAAAACGTGGCCCCTGGGTGGCACCCGGGTTGGTAATCAGGAATGACGGTTTGCGCACGGCCAGCGAGTTGTCTTCTTTGAACGTCACTTTCGATGAAAGCTCGGCTATCTCCGCCAGCAGTTCCTTGATCTCTGCCGATTTCGCGCTGTCGTCCAGCGTGGCAATCAGCTCAACAGGTTTGGTCAGTTTCTCAAGGTAGGCCCTGAGCTGGGTTTTCATGTTTGCGTCGAGCATCTCGTTATCCCTCTCTTAAAACGTCATCATGCAAGCGGCCTCGCGGTTGCCTGAATGCGGCTTGCATCATGGGGTTTGAATGAAAACGGGTGTCGAAACACCCGTTGATTGCCCGTGCAAGCGCAGCGCCGCCGGGCAGTAAAGACTTAGATTTTGCCAACCAGGTCCAGGGATGGAGCCAGGGTCGCTTCACCTTCTTTCCACTTCGCCGGGCACACTTCGCCTGGGTGGGAAGCCACGTACTGAGCCGCTTTCACTTTACGTAGCAGGTCAGACGCGTCGCGGCCGATGCCTTCAGCGGTAACTTCAATGGCTTGAATGATGCCCTGCGGGTCAACAACGAAGGTAGCGCGGTCGGCCAGGCCTTCGTCTTCACGCATGTTGTCGAAGTTACGGGTCAGGGCGCCAGTCGGGTCACCGATCATTGCATATTTGATTTTTGCGATGGTTTCAGAGCTGCCGTGCCACGCTTTGTGGGTGAAGTGGGTATCGGTAGATACGGAATACACGTCCACGCCCAGCTTCTGCAACTCTTCGTGATGGTCTGCCACGTCGCCCAGTTCGGTCGGGCAAACGAAGGTGAAGTCAGCCGGGTAGAAGAAGAACACGCTCCAGCGACCTTCGGTGTCTTTCTCAGTGACTTCTACGAATTCGCCGTTTTTGAAAGCCTGGTTTTTGAAAGGTTTGATTTTGGTGTTAATTAAAGACATCTGTACTTCCTCCGTGTTGTCGTTGAGGGCTAAGGTAACCAACCTGACGTGATTGAGCCAATGCGTTTGCTTTATCAAATCAATCGGCGTTACCTGCCAAACCCAACGGTACTGATAGCCAGAACGTAAAAAGGCCACCTTTTCAGGCGGCCCCGTTACCTGGCGTCTCAAAGAGATCCAGTGCCAGCAAGCTGGCGTGCGTTGCGCTCTACATACCTTCAAAAGGCCGTAACAGCGGAAGGGATTAGAGCACTCGCCTGGCGCGATCGCAATTGCGCCACGGCGGGGTCTTCTCTATGGTTGTGATAGGCTATGCCGAACACCTGCCCTCACCCTTTATTTTACAAGGAGTTGCTATGCGAAAACTCACTCTCCTGCTCACGCTTGCGCCGCTGATGGCCTCCGCCGAAGAGCTGCCCGCCCCTGTAAAAGCGGTCGAGAAACAAGGCATTACGATAATCAAATCCTTTGATGCGCCCGGCGGGATGAAAGGCTGGCTCGGCAAATATCAGGATATGGGCGTCACCATTTACCTCACGCCAGACGGCAAGCACGCCATTTCGGGCTACATGTACGATGAAAAAGGCACCAACCTCAGCGAGCAGATCATTCAGAAAGAGATTTACGCCCCTGCCGGACGAGAGCTGTGGCAGCAAATGGAGAAGGCGCACTGGATCCTCGATGGCAAAAAATCCGCACCGCGCGTGGTGTATGTTTTTGCCGATCCGTACTGCCCATATTGCAAACAGTTCTGGAAGCAGGCCCGCCCGTGGGTGGAATCTGGCAAAGTGCAGCTTCGCACGCTGATGGTTGGCGTCATTAAACCCGAAAGCCCGGCCACTGCTGCCGCGATTCTGACCAGTCAGGATCCCCAAAAAACCTGGCACGATTATGAAGAATCAGGCGGCAAGCTGCAGCTGAATATACCGGCGTCAGTTCCACCCGCGCAGATGGAAATATTAAACACCAATCAGAAACTGATGGATGCGTTAGGCGCGAACGCCACCCCCGCAATATATTATCTGAACAAGGACAATATTCTGCAGCAGGTGGTCGGCTTGCCCGACGATGAAAATCTGAAAGCGATGATGGGCGAATAATAATCATGAGATAAGGTTATGATTTAATGACCTTATCTTATTTATCTTAAATACAGAATTCTTTCCCTGCCCAATAAATTCACAAAATCAATAAGTAAGACCCAAAAATAACCATCAAAAATATGACAATAAAGATAATATATCCATTTACTTAAAGTGGCATTTTGTCTATTTTCAAAGTCCATCAGATAAAACCGAAAGGCAACGGAATGTCACTCTATAAGGTCACGCTTGGACAGAATGTGATAGAGGCGAGTACAGAAAGAGTTATCTGGACGCTAACCAATTTCGACCGTGTGTGCGTCTCCTTTTCTGGCGGGAAAGATTCAACGGTCATGTTGCATATAACCGGCCAATTGGCCCGCAAGCTCAATAAAAAATTCAGCGTCCTGTTTATTGACTGGGAGGCCCAGTTTTCAAGCACGATTGAGCATTGTGAAAATATGCGTCGGGAATACGCTGACGTTATCGACACCTTTTATTGGGTTGCGCTGCCGCTCACCACACCCAATGCACTGACCCAGTTCACCCCCGAGTGGCAATGCTGGGAGCCTGGCGCCCACTGGGTGCGACAGCCGCCGGAACATGCCATAACCGACCCCACTTACTTTCCTTTTTATCAGCAAAATATCTCCTTTGAGCAGTTTGTCCGGGAGTTTGCCGAATGGTTCTCTCAAAAACGCCCGGCGGCGGTCACCATTGGCATTCGTGCCGACGAATCCTACACCCGCTTTTTAGCCATCGCCTCCCAGCGCAAGCTGCGCTTCGCCGACGATAAGCCCTGGACCAGCGTCGCACATGGTGGTCACGCCTGGTACGTTTACCCGATTTACGACTGGAAAACGGCGGATATCTGGACGTGGTTTTCCCGCAGCGGCATGTCTTATAACCCGCTGTATAACCTGATGTTTCAGGCTGGTGTTCCGCTGCGCTACATGCGAATTTGCGAGCCGTTCGGGCCGGAACAGCGCCAGGGGCTGTGGCTGTATCACGTGCTGGAACCGGAGCGCTGGGCTGCGATGTGCGCGCGCGTCGGCGGTGTTCACTGCGGCGGAGTCTATGCCGGGCAGGATAATCAGTTTTACGGACATCGTAAGCTGGAAAAACCGGCAGGCCATAGCTGGAAAACCTACTCCCTGTTTTTACTCGACACCATGCCACCGACGACCGCCAATCACTACCGCAATAAAATCGCCGTTTATCTGCGTTGGTATCAGAAACAGGGCATGGAGGATGTGCCGGATACTCAGCCCGGCGATACCGCGTCGAAGGATATTCCCTCCTGGCGGCGTATCTGCAAGGTGTTATTAAACAACGACTACTGGTGCCGGATGCTCTCATTCAGCCCGACAAAGTCGCTGCACTATGCGCGTTACAACAAACGCATCAATAAAAAACGTCAGGAATGGGGCATTTTATGCAACAGCAAATGATCGAGCAGATGACCGCCTGGCTGGAAAGTCTGCCGGAAGGCGATCGTATTGAAGCCATTAACCAGTTTCGTCTGGCGTTGCACCGGGCCAGTCCGTTTCGCGATCAGCCCGTCGACTGCGTGCTGTGGGTCAGGCAGGAGCAGATTGCCCCCAACGATTACAACCCCAACAACGTCGCGCCGCCGGAGAAAAAACTGCTGCTGAAATCGCTGGAAACCGACGGCTTTACCCAGCCGATTGTGGTGCATAGCCCCGAACATCAGCATTATGAAATTGTCGATGGCTTTCACCGCCAGCAGCTCGCCACGTCAAAGCGCGCGCTAAAGTCGAAACTGAAAGGCTATCTGCCAGTTACGGTGCTGCAAAATGAGGCCAGCGGAACGTCCGGACGCATGGCTTCCACCATCCGCCACAACCGGGCGCGCGGGCGGCATCAGATCAACGCGATGGCCGACATCATTCGGGAGCTGGCGCAGCTCGGCTGGACGGACAAGAAAATCGGCGAGGAGCTGGGGATGGACGCCGATGAAGTGCTGAGGCTGCGGCAGATCAACGGCCTGCTGGATATGTTCAGCGACCGTCAATTTTCCGAAGCCTGGACGGTGAAATAGCTACAGCTGGCACAGCCGTTCGGCGGCGGCCAGCAGCGTCGATTCCTGCTTCGCAAAGCACAGGCGAATCAGCTTGTGCGGGAAAGGATCGGCGCAGAATACCGACAGCGGGATCGCCGCCACGCCCACTTCTTTGGTCAGCCACTGGCAAAAGCTCACGTCATCCAGATCGGATATCGCACTGTAGTCGGCCAGCAGAAAATAGGTTCCCTCGCACGGCAGAATCTCCAGGCGACTGTTCGCCAGCGCGTTGATAAACACATCCCGGCGCGCACGGTAGAACTCGGGTAGCTCGCGGTAATGTTCCGGCTGGCTGCGCAGCATATCCGCCAGCGCCAACTGCGCGGGCGTATTCACCGCAAACGTCAGATACTGGTGAACCTTGCGCAGCTCCGCGCTGATTTCAGCAGGCGCCACGCAGTAGCCCACCTTCCAGCCAGTCATATGGAAGGTTTTACCGAACGAAGAGACCGCCACCGCACGTTCCCGCAGCTGCGGATGCGCCAGCACGCTGGCGTGGCCTTCTGGCGCAAAGCTGATGTGCTCGTACACCTCATCGCTGATGACGTAGATCTCACGCTCAGCAATGACCTGCCACAGGGCGTCGAAATCACTTTTCTGCCACACCGTTGCCGACGGGTTGTGCGGCGTATTGAGAACAACCAGCCGGGTTTTGTCGCTCAGCAGCGCCGCAAACGCCTGCCAGTCCACGCGAAAATGCGGCGGCTGGAGCGCAATACGTTTCAGCACGCCGCCGGAAAGTTCCACCGCGGGCGCGTAGCTGTCGTAACTCGGATCAAAACAGATAACCTCATCGCCTTCGCGCACCAGCGCGGTGATTGCCGCATAGAGCGCTTCAGTCGCCCCCGCCGTCACGGTGATGTCGGTATTCGCGTCCGGCGCATAACCGTAAAGCTCAGCCGTTTTCACCGCAATGGCTTCGCGCAGAGCAGGCACGCCCGTCATCGGCGCATACTGGTTCGCGCCATGAGCAACGTGATGCGCCAGGCGTTCCTGTAAAAAGCGCGGTCCATCGAAATCAGGAAAACCCTGCGACAGGTTGATCGCCTTGTGCTCCAGCGCCAGAGCGCTCATCTGTGTAAAAATGGTGGTGCCGAGGTTGGGGAGTTTGCTTTGCGGAATCAGCCGGTTAGTGCTCATTATCGTTTTACCCGAATGTAATGCAGTTGTTGCTGCCACTATAACACGATGTTAGTATTTGGCAATCAAGACGCTTAGACGTCTAAACGATAAGAATATACCCGCCTGCGGAGAACGGTAAGATGACTGAAAATCGGCAACTCAGCGCCCTCGTAGGGGCCTGTCACTGGATAGGGCTCAAAGGCTGGGCGCCCGCTACCGGCGGCAATATGTCCGTACGGGAAGATGCCCACACCTGCTGGCTCAGCGAATCTGGAAAAGACAAAGGCTCGCTCACGGAAGCCGACTTTTTGCAGGTGGAGATTGCCACTAATCAGGCACCCTCGGGCCGCAAACCCTCCGCCGAAACCGGCCTGCACACCCTGATTTATCGCCTTTTCCCGGAAGCCGGAGCGGTATTGCACGTTCATACCGTCAACGCGACCGTTCTCTCACGCATTGAAAAATCGGCTGAATTAGTGCTGCACGGCTACGAAATGCAAAAATCACTGCGCGGCCAGAGCAGCCATCTCGACAGCGTGGCTATCCCGGTGTTTGATAACGACCAGGACATCGACGCCCTTGCCTGCCGCATTGAGCACTACGCCCGCGAACGCCCGCTCAGCTACGGCTTCCTGCTGCGCGGCCACGGCCTGACCTGCTGGGGTCGCGACGTTGCCGAAGCGCGCCGTCACCTCGAAGGGCTCGAGTTTTTGTTTGAATGCGAACTGCGCCTGCGCCAACTGGAGAAACCATGATCCGCGCCATAGTGACCGACATAGAAGGCACCACCAGCGATATTCGCTTCGTCCACAACGTGCTTTTCCCTTACGCGCGGGAGCGCCTGGCGACGTTTGTGACTACGCAGCAGGATTCGGATCCTGTGAAATCCGTCCTGAGCAATCTGCGGGAAGAAATCGCCCAGCCGCAGGCCAGCACGCAGGAACTTATCGACACCCTGTTCCGCTTTATGGACGAAGACAAAAAGTCGACGGCGCTGAAAGCGTTGCAGGGCCTGATCTGGCGCGGCGGCTATGTGAACGGCGACTTCACCGGCCATCTCTACCCGGACGTATTGCCAGCGCTGGAGAAATGGAAAGCCCAGGGTATTGATCTGTATGTTTATTCCTCCGGCTCGGTGGCGGCGCAAAAACTGTTATTTGGCTACAGCGACGAAGGTGATATTACTCATCTGTTCAGCGGCTATTTTGACACGCACGTCGGTGCCAAGCGCGAAGTGCCGTCTTACCGGAACATTGCAGAACAGCTCGGGCAACCTGCCGGACACATTCTGTTTTTGAGCGATATTCATCAGGAGCTGGATGCCGCCCGCGAGGCCGGGTTCCGCACCGTGCAGTTAATTCGTGGCGACGATGATGCCGCCAGCCATCACCCGCAGGTTTCCCGATTCGACGACATTGACCTGGAGCAGATCCCCTCATGAGCGCCCTGACTATTTTCTCTGATACCGACGCCCGCGAACCGACGTGGCACAGCACCGACGGCCATGAAATTCAGCAGCAGCTGAACGGCAAAGGCGTACGCTTCGAACGCTGGCAGGCCGACCGCGATCTGGGTGAAAGCCCGACCGCCGAAACGGTTATCAACGCCTATCAGCACGCCATCGACAAACTGGTGCAGGAAAAAGGCTACCAGAGTTGGGACGTAATCAGCCTGCGTGCCGACAACCCGCAAAAAGATGCGCTGCGTGAAAAATTCCTCAACGAACACACCCACGGCGAAGACGAAGTGCGCTTCTTTGTGGAAGGCGCCGGGCTGTTCTGCCTGCATATCGGCAATGAAGTGTTCCAGGTGCTGTGCGAGAAAAACGACCTGATCTCCGTTCCCGCAGGCACGCCGCACTGGTTTGATATGGGCTCAGAGCCGAACTTTACCGCCATCCGTATTTTCGATAACCCCGAGGGCTGGATCGCACAGTTTACCGGGAGCGATATTGCGGTCGGGTATCCGAAGCTGAGTTAAATACAGCAAGGCCTCTTTGTGAAGACAGAGAGGCTTTCTTTTACAGCCCTCGTTCAGCCATTTCTGCATTCGTTACATTCCCTGCATTTTTCTCTGAAACGCCTTCGCATTTCACAACTTTGCCCGCAATCACAGCGCCTGCTGCGAGCCGCATTCCCGGCTCCGCCATCAGTACATTCCCCTGTCAGGAGAATGGCTGGCGAGAATCAAATTTCTGAACGACATGCCAATCAAAATCCGTGTGATGCCAAACTGTATCGTCTTCACCCCACAAAACACCCGCGAGAAGTGGGGCTGCCTGGAAGGACTGAGCATTATCGATGTTAACAAACAAAGAATCGCCACCCAGCTCAGAACCTTCCCCTACCCGATGAACGGTACCGGTAATGTACCGATGATTCGTCGTAATTCTCATGATTGCTTGATCCGTAGGGGGAGTTAGGAGGTTAGATTGGATTACTCCCGGTTCTGAGGCCGAGAGGTTTAGGTAGCATATAAAATATATTACCGGCAGTAATACTCAGATAATTGGAGGAAGATATGCTACTTTCTTCGTCCAGGTCAGTATGAGAGCGTCAGATTCTCGTTGTTTACCACCATCTTCTTTTTGTTAATAACGAGTAATGAAGTAGTACCTACTCCAGTAAAAAGAGCATCACCTTTGAAGAAGGTCTGCTCCTTATCTCCAACCAAATGCCTTGCCATTTCCAAATCATTTTCTTTCAAAAGAAATGTTGCATTATTTTTCTTTATCCCAATCAAGCCCATTCCAGCATCACTAATGATCGATGACATACCCGACACAGTAAAAAACAAAAATAGCGCCGAAATAACAATAAATATTAAATGCTTCCTTTTCTTTTCTTTTTTTACATTTCTAACATAGTAAACATTTGGAACAAGCATAATAAAAACTGCAGTTATGATAATCGATGAAACTATTGATTGAAAATCATTCCTTCCAGATGCCAGAGAAAGAAAAATAACAATGATTCCAACAAATGACATCGCGAGAAAAACTAAAATAGGTTCGTAAATCCCCATCAACCTAGCCATTCTGCACGTTCCTTTAAATGATTTTGGGCGTTTCTTTTTCAGAACTCTAAAAATAAAACACACACACTTCATAAATATATATGAAGCAAGCACTGACATGGAATACCATAAAATCAAAATAAAACCGAGAATTAGTGAGTATGAAGTAACAACCATTAGAAAAAAATCACATCAGATATAGTTAACCCACTTGGCAAGAACTCTATGCGGACACAATAAAACATAAAGATAATCACCCCTGCCCCAGTAAGACAGAGATAGATATTTTTTGCCATATCCATATTTAACATTCGTTTTAATGCAAACATTACTTTCTCCATTTATAATTCATGATAGGGGGGGGCATAAAACAGTCGTAGACATCAGAATATCCCTTGCCAAAAGTCCTTTTCTCGACACCACAGCATTACCTATGCCCATTAGAAGTAATTCACGTTTTCTGATGACCACACCAGTTAATCACAATCAGGGGGGGTACCTCCCTTTACAACTCTTCGAAAGTGACGAACTGAAGCTTCCAGCCTCCATTGAGCATAATCCAGTTCTCAACGAATCCGATGTTCGATACATCCTCTCCGTCGTCTAATGCCGCCTTACCTGTTACACACGCGATATCTTTAAATTTTCGGATTTCAACTTCGTATTCAGCTCTGGTAATAGCTAATTTTTTATGTTCCGGATGGCGCATATCTACTTTGCGTAACTGGTGCTTCTTATAAAGAACTTTCTGACCATTGGTAGAAATAAACCATTCTGTTTCAAGATAGTCTAACTGCTCAGTATTACCATTATAAAAGGCGTTATACCATTCTTTGCGCATTAAGTTTAAATCAGCCTTAAAACTCATATTATCTTCCTTAAGTCTAATTCCTCTTCGATTTTTTCTGCCGTTCCTCTCAATGACTGAATAGCATCATCAATAGCCATATTATAAATCGAAGGCATAAGCTTCTTGAGCAACTCGTCAAGCAAAGCCTCAGACTCAAACTGACCAAGGTGTAATTCATGCTCTGTCATCATATGAGATGTAATTAACTCTGACAGTTCGTTATAAATATCTTTATTCAATTCTGGCATACTCATATCGCCTCTCCTTAATGAAACACCCTTAATATTCTAAGGTGTTGTGTTGTCCATTGATGAGTTTTTGACACGATACCAGAATTCGTTGGATAGAATACAGCCTAAAAATCATCGCTGAGCTAATTCCTCCCTTATATACGCAACCAGCTGATCCAGCACAATCCCCCAGCCTTCATGGAAACCCATTTGTTCATGCTGTTCTCTTTTTACAGCTGTGGCATGTCGGGCTATTGCCGTGTATCGCGTCTTGCCTTCACCTGCATCTTCCAGCAGCAAAATGGCGGTCATAAAGGGATCTGCGGCGGGTTTCCAGCCTTCGGTGTAGCCGTCGGTGAAGACAAGTTTGCGACCGGGATCGATCTCAAGAAACACGCCGTGATTGCGCATCTCTTGGCCATCGACGTCAAAGACCGTGTTGAATCGCCCGCCCACGCGCAGGTCAATGTCACACTCGGTCACCTTATGGGGAGCGGGAATAAAGAAGCGTTTGATATGCTCAGGTGTGGTCCAGCAGGCCCACAGTAAATCGCGCGGTGCATCCACCACGCGTTCAAGTTTCAGGTCTGTATTCGGGTCCAGAGTCATGTTCAGTCCTCTTTCAGGAAGTATCCTTAAAGATAGTCAGACTTTGGCAAATTTCCCTGCGGCGACTTCTTCTGGCGTTACCACGCCCGTATCAAGCACCCAGCCGCTAATGAGCGCAGCAGGCGTGACGTCGAATGCCGGGTTGTAAACTTTTGCCTCTTCCGGGGCCCACTGCACAGCGCCAAAGCTGCCTGCCACACCTGTCACTTCTGCGGCGGTACGTTGTTCGATCGGGATCGCTTCCCCGTTCGGGCAGTGCGGGTCTAGCGTCGTCTGCGGTGCAGCAACGTAGAACGGAATACCGTGGAACTTCGCCAGCACCGCCAGCGAGTAGGTGCCAATTTTGTTTGCCACGTCTCCGTTGGCAGCAATGCGATCCGCCCCTACCCACACGGCATCGACCTGCCCTTTCGCCATCAGGCTGGCTGCCATTGAATCGGTGATCAGCTGATACGGCACACCCAGCTCGCCAAGTTCCCACGCCGTAAGTCTTCCACCCTGCAATAGCGGACGCGTTTCATCCACCCAAACGTTCGCCACGTTTCCTTGCTGATGCGCGAAGTTGATCACGCCGAGCGCGGTACCTACGCCTGCCGTTGCCAGGCCGCCAGTGTTGCAGTGCGTCAGCAGGCGACTGCCCGGTTTGACGAGCGCGCTTCCCGCCTGCGCAATGCGCTCGCAAAGCTGCTTGTCTTCCTCAATCAGCCGCAGCGCTTCAGCCACCAGCGCCGGAACGAACTGCTCCTGCGCCAAAGCGAGCTTCATGCGGTCGAGGTTGTTCATCAGGTTTACTGCCGTCGGGCGTGAGGCACGCAGGGTTTCCAGCGCGGTAAGCAGTTCGTCGCAGTTCAGCCCACGCTCTGCCAGCAGAGCCAGCAGCAGGCTGGCAGAAAGGCCAATCAGCGGCGCACCGCGCACGCGCAGGGCATGAATGTGGCGAACAAGCGCCTCTACGCTGCTGGCGTCCAGCCAGTTCGACTGCTGCGGCAGCGCCTGCTGATCGAGGATAAACAGCTGGTTGTCGCGTACCCGCAGGCTGGTGGTCTGTAAAGTCTGCATATCGTTAAATCCCTGTTGCGTTGTTGTAGCACATTGTGTCAGGATGGATTTCAGATGTATAGACGTCTGAATGGCTTTATTTCTGGCTATCTGATTACAAGAACATGAGGAACGAGGCAATGTCGCACTACCACACCTTCACCGCTCAGGATGCCGTAGCCTACGCGCAGCAGTTTGGCGGCCTGGACACTCCGTCAGAGCTGGTATCCGCGCAGGAGGTCGGCGACGGCAACCTCAACCTGGTGTTCAAAATATTTGATGCACAAGGCGTGAGCCGAATTATCGTCAAGCAGGCGCTACCCTACGTGCGCTGCGTGGGCGAATCCTGGCCGCTGACCCTGGACCGCGCCCGTTTAGAAGCGCAGACGCTGGTTGAGCATTACCAACACGCCCCGGAGCACACGGTCAAAATCCACCATTTCGATGCAGAACTGGCGGTGATGGTGATGGAAGATCTGTCCGATCACCGCATCTGGCGCGGCGAGCTGATACAGGGCGCATACTACCCGCAGGCCGCCACGCAGCTAGGCGTTTACCTCGCGCAAACCCTGTTCCACACCAGCGATTTTTACCTGCATCCGCATCAGAAGAAGGCGCAGGTGGCGAACTTCATCAACCCGGAAATGTGCGAGATAACGGAAGACCTTTTCTTCAACGACCCGTACCAGGTGCATGAACGCAACAACTATCCAGCCGAACTGGAGGCCGACGTTTCCGCCCTGCGCGACGACACGACGCTGAAGCTTGCCGTTGCCTCACTCAAGCATCGCTTCTTCTCACAGGCCGAAGCATTGCTGCACGGCGACATTCACAGCGGCTCGATTTTTGTCGCCGACGGCAGCCTGAAAGCCATTGACGCCGAGTTTGGCTATTTCGGCCCGATTGGCTTTGATATCGGCACGGCTGTTGGCAACCTGCTGCTGAACTACTGCGGCCTGCCGGGCCAGCTCGGCATTCGCGATGCCGCCGCCGGTCGCGAACAGCGCCTCGCCGATATCCAGGAGCTGTGGAACACCTTCGCCGAGCGCTTCCAGGCGCTGGTGACGGAGAAAACCCGCGACGCCGCGCTGGCCTTCCCAGGCTACAGCAGCGCGTTTCTGAAAAAGGTCTGGCACGATGCGGTTGGCTTCTGCGGCACCGAGCTGATTCGACGCAGCGTCGGGCTGTCGCACGTGGCGGATATCGACACCATTCAGGATGACACCATGCGCCACGAATGCCTGCGTCACGCCATTACGCTCGGTCGCGCACTGATTGTGCTGGCAGACAAAATCGACAGCGTGGATGAACTGGTGGCGCGGGTTCGTCAGTACAGCTAGCTTTGATGCCCGGTGGCGACAATGCCTTACCGGGCCTACAAACCGGACCAACAAAACACCATCATTCCCCCTCTCCCCGGCCCTCTCCCATAGGGAGAGGGAGAAAACCGCCTCTATCCCTGCGCCAGGGGAGCGCATGAAATTCAAAGACCTCACATAATCGTTCCCCTTCCAAGGGAGAGGGAGAAAACCACACTCCTTCCCTGAGTCAGGGGGAATGCGGAACCCAAAGACCGCAATTTATTGTTCCCTCTCCCAAAGGGGGAGAGAAAACCACACTCTTTCCCTGAGTCAGGGGGAATGCGGAACCCAAAGACCGCACATTATTGTTCTCTCTCCCAAAGGGAGAGGGGAAAAACCACACTCTTTCCCTGAGTCAGGGGGAATGCGAAACCCAAAGACCGCACATTATTGTTCCCTCTCCCTTCGGGAGAGGGTCAGGGAGAGGGCGGCATCCTCGTTAACAAGCAATCACCCCAGGTACTCAATCACCGACAGCCCGCCGTTGTAGTCCGTGCTGTAGATAATCCCCTGCGCATCCACGAACACGTCACAGGACTGAATCACCTGCGGCCTGCCCGGACGCGTGTCCATCATCCGCTGCGGTGCGGCGGGCACCAGCGCGCCGGTTTCCACAGGGCGGTACGGGTTGGAAATGTCATAAGCACGAACGCCTGCGTTCTGATACGTCGCGAAAATCAGCGTCGAACTGACAAAACTGCCGGGCCGGTTTTCATGGAGGTTGTGCGGGCCAAAATGCGCGCCCTTCGCCACGTAGTCGGTTTCTTCCGGCTGCGGGAAAGTGGCAATGCTCACCGGGTTCGACGGCTCGCGGATATCAAACAGCCAGATAAGCTTCTCGCCATCCTCCTGATTGTCGAGCACCGCTTCGTCCAGCACCACCAGCAGATCCCTGTCCGGCAACGGCAGCGCGGTGTGCGTGCCGCCGCCAAACGGTGGGCTCCAGTTGCGATGGGCAATCAGCTTCGGGGCCGCTCTGTCTTTCACATCCAGAATCGTTAATCCGCCGTCGCGCCAGCTGCCGTAGGCGGTGTCGCCTGCGATAATGGCGTGGTGCAGCGCGTAGCGTTTGCCCTCCGGCCAGTCCGGCGTTTCGCCCGCCGCCTGGTTCATGCCCGGCAGCCACCAGCGCCCCGCCACTTCCGGTTTGCACGGGTTGCTGAGGTCGATGGTCAGGAAGATATAGTCGCTGAAGCCGTCAATCAGCGCCGAGACATAAGCCCAGCGCCCGCCGACGTACCAGATGCGGTGAATGCCGATGCCGTCGAGGGACAAAAAGCCGATTTCGCGCGGCTTATCGGGCGTGGAGATGTCGAACACGCGCAGCCCGGCGCTCCAGCCTTTGTCCTGCACGTCGCTGACTGTCTCGCCCACGGAGCGGGTGTAATAGACCTTTTCATCGGCAAAGCGCGCGTCGGCAAACAGGTCGCGGGCGTTGATCACCAGCAGCAGATCGTCGTGAGCCTGCAAGTGCACGTTCCAGGTCCCCGGCGGCGCGGCGATGTAGTTCACCGCTTTTGGATTTTTTGGGTCGCGCACATCGACCACAGAAAAACCCTGCGACACCATATGCCCGATGTAGGCATAACCGCGATGCACCATCAGTTGCACGCCGTCTGGTCGCCCGCCCTGGTCGCTGTGCCCAATCAGCCGCATATTGCGGCTGTAGTCCGGGCAAGGTAAGTCAGACATAGTCGATTCCCTGTGCCGGATGGCGGCTGCGCCTTATCCTGCCTACAAAACCGTAGGCCCGGTAAGCGCAGCGCCACCGGGCATTATTTTGATTTCGCTTCCAGCGTCGCGAACCACGGGGCGATGAAGTCTTCAGTCTGTCCCCAGCCCGGAATGATTTTCCCTAAGGACGCCACGTTCACCGCGCCCGGCTGCGCCGCCAGCAGGGCCTGTGGAATCGCCGCGGCTTTAAAATCGTAAGTCGCAGGCGTGGTTTCCCCGGCGATTTTGTTGGCAATCAGGCGCACGTTGGTGGCCCCAATCAGCTTAGGATCGACCGCCACGCTCACCTTCCACGGGCTGTTCGCCTCGCGCATCAGCTGCAAATCCTGGTTTGAAACGTCGATGCTGTAGAGTTTGATTTCGGTGCGGCCATTCTCCTTCAACGCCTTGTACGCGCCCTGGCTGAACGCATCCCAGGTGCCCCAGATTGCGTCGATTTTGCCTTTCGGGTACTTCGCCAGCACTGCGCCCACTTTGTTGGCGGTGTCGCCCTGCACGTCGGAAGAGACTGCACCAATGGATTCCAGCTCTTTGATGCCCGGGTTTTGCTTCAGCAATTCTTTGTACGCGGCCTGACGACGCTCCATTGGCGGGAAGCCTGCCACCCACAGCTTGATGATGTTGGCCTTGCCGTTAAAGTCTTTTACCAGTTGGCCGAAGGAGAGATCCGTCAGCGAGGCATCGTCCTGCTGCGTCACGGTCACGCCCGGGATGTCGCCGTTTACGGCGGTATCAAACACCGCGACTTTAATGCCCGCAGCAACCGCCTTTTTCACCAGCTCTGTGGAGTACGGATCGCGGCCCTGGGAGAGAATAATGCCGTCATATTTCTGGCTGATGGCCTGATTGACGAAGTCCTGGAATTTGGCGTCGTCGCCGTTGCTGAGGAAAGTGCTCACCTTAAAGCCTAATTTTTTGCCTTCCTGAATCGCGCCGGAGACGAACTGCGTGGTGTTGTCGTCGGAGCCGAGGTTACGAATAATCGCGATGCGGATCGGCCCGCTGTGGTTGGCAATGGCCGCCGGAACCGGCGTTGGCGTTTCTGCGAAGGCGGCTACGGAATTGAGCAATCCCAGAGCGATAAGCGACAGCGTGATTTTTTTCATTATGTTGACCCTGATGGTTGTGTTGTTAGGTTGTTGTTATGTCCGGCGCTGAAAATAGGTCAGAGCCAGCGCGCCAGCCAGCACCAGACCTTTGATGATATCCATGGCGTAGTAAGGCACCGAGAGCATCACCAGCCCGTTCGACAGCACCCCGAGGATCACCGCGCCCACCAGCGTGCCAAGCGCATTCGGTTTGCCGGAGCCGGCGAGCGAGAACCCAATCCACGCTGCCGCCACCGCGTCCATCAGGTAGCCGCTGCCCGCGTTCACCTGCGATGAGCCGATGCGCGAGGCGAGCAAAATCCCGCCTAGGCCCGCCAGCAGAGAAGCAATCACATATGCCGCCACCTTGTAGCGAGTGGTGCGCAGCCCGGAAAGGCGCGCCGCCTCCGGGTTACCGCCGATGGCATACATCCGGCGTCCGTGTGTCGTGAGAGACAGAGCGAGCTGCGCCACGATGGTCACCACCAGCATGATAATCACAATGGTTGGCACCTGGCCGAGCAGGCCGAACGCCGCCGGGATGGTGCCTTCCGCCATGTCACCGCTCGGCAGCACCATGTTCTCGGTAATTGAGCCACCGAAGCTATACGTCGCCGCCACGCCCTGCACCACAAACAGGCTCGCCAGCGTGGCAAGCATGTCAGGGATGCGCAGAATGACGATCAGGAAGGCGTTGAACAGCCCAACCAGCGTGCAGAGCAGCAGCGTCACCACGATGGCTTCCGTGGTGCCAAAGCCGTGCCAGACGAACAGCGAAATAACCAACGCATTGGCGAGTGATGCCGTCGATCCCACCGAAAGGTCAAACCCGCCGACGGTCAGCGAAATCGACACGCCGATGGCAATCACTGTCACAATGGCGATGGAGCGCAGGATGTTGATGATGTTGAACGGATCGAGGAAGTTGTCCGACGCGAGGCCGAAAATCACCACCAGCGCCACCACGGTCAGCAACATGCCCCATTTGTAGAGAAAATCGAAAAACTGCTGACGGCCCGATGCCGTCGCCTTAACTGTCAGGGCCTTGCTCACGACGCTGCGCCTCCGGTGGAGTAATAAAGTAAGGTGTCTTCGCGGGCGTCAGTGCCCGCCACTTCTGCCACAATTTTGCCGTCCCACAGCACGCAGATGCGGTCGCACAGGCCGACCAGCTCCGCAAACTCGCCGGAAGCATAAATTACGCCTTTGCCCTCGCGGGCCAGGCCGTCAATCAGATTGAAAAGGTCGGTTTTGGCTTTAACGTCCACGCCTTTGGTCGGCTCGTCAAAAATCAGCACGTTCGCGTTGCCGCGCAGCCATTTGCCGATCGCCACTTTTTGCTGGTTGCCGCCGGAGAGCCTGCGCAGCGTCTGCGCCGGGCCGGTGGTGCGAATGCCCACGCGGGCGATCACTTCCTCCGCCCAACGCCAGGCCTGGCGATGGCCGAACAGGCTCCAGCGTGAAAAGCTGCTATCCGCGCCCACCGCCAGGTTCATGCCGATGGACTCGTCAATAAAGATGCCCTCTTTACGGCGCTCTTCCGGCACCAGCGCCAGGCCACGGCTGACGGAATCTGCCGGGTCGCGCGGCTGCCAGGGCTGACCGTTCAATTCGCCCCGCTCAACGCGGCTTTTGCTCGCGCCAAACAGCGCCTTGCAGAGTTCGGTTTTGCCCGCGCCCGCGAGGCCCGCAATGCCCAGAATCTCGCCTTTGCGCAGCCGCAGCGAGATGGCCTGCAGCAGCTTTTCGTCATGCAGGCCATCGACCTGCAACACCACGTCCTCACTGTGCGGCGGACGGCGCGGCGGGAAAATATCGGTCAGCTCATGGCCGAGCATCTTCTCGACGATCTGTTCACCGCTGAGCGCCGCCATCGGGCCGCTCTCAATCAGCCGCCCGTCGCGAAGCACCGTCAGGGTGTCGCAGATGGCCTTTAATTCGTGGATACGGTGAGAGATAAACACCACGCCGATGCCCTGCTGTTGCAGGCGCTTCACCACCGCGAACAGCCGTTCGCTTTCGTGGCTGTCGAGCGGCGCGGTAGGTTCATCGAGGATCAGAAACTGGCAGTGATGCGACAGCGCCCGTGCCAGCAGAATTTGCTGCTTTTCGGCGAGCGTGCAGCCGTCGATGGCGCGCTTCACGTCGAGATCCACGTCCAGCTGCGCCAGAGCGGCTTTCGCCTTTTCGCGAACCTGCCGCCAGCTGAAGCGGTAGCCCGGCTCCGCCAGGTGATCGAGCATGATGTTTTCGGCAATCGACAACCCCGGCACCAGTGCCACGTCCACTTCCTGCTGCACCAGATGAATGCCCAACTGTTTGGCATCGCGCGGCGAGCGGATGCTCACCGGCTGATTGTTTATGGCAATCTCACCTTCATAGTGATCCCAGGTGCCGCAGAGCACCGCCATCAGCGTGGATTTACCCGCGCCGTTGGCCCCGGTTAACGCGTGCACGGAGCCGCCATTGAGCGTGAAGTCCACCTGGGTTAAGGCTTTAAAACCGGAGAAGGCCAGGCTGATGCCATGCATCTCAAGGCGATTGACTGCCATCCGCTGAACACCCTTATCGTTAAACGTCTGTTGCATGGAATCTTCCACAGCCGCCCTTGACTGACAAAGGCGGAAAAGGCATAAGATAAAGCGAAATAATATTAGCCATCCGGATGTCCAGACATACCATCGGGAGAGCGATAATACACAAGGACATAACAAATGAGCAACACCGATATTCGTGTGGTTGTTGGCCCCGCCAACTATTTCTCGCATCGCGGCAGCTTTGCGCGCCTCGTTGACTTCTTCAGCACTGAACAACTATCCCGCGCAGTGTGGATCTATGGCGAGCGCGCCATCGCCGGAGCAGAGCCTTTCCTGCCTGCTGCTTTTCACGCGGAAGGTGCCAAACATCTGCTGTTCACAGGCCATTGCAGCGAGCGGGACGTGACCGCACTTGCAGAAAGCGCCGGTGAAAACCCGGCGGTGGTGATTGGCGTCGGCGGCGGCACGGTGATGGATACCGCCAAAGCCGTAGCGCGTCGGCTGAATGTGCCGTTCGTGGCGCTGCCGACCGTCGCCGCCACCTGCGCCGCATGGACGCCGCTTTCGGTGTGTTACAACGACGCAGGCCAGGCTCTGCAGTTTGAAATTTTCCACGACGCTAACTTCCTTGTGCTGGTCGAGCCTGAAATCATCCTCAACGCGCCAAAGGAGTATCTCCTGGCCGGGATCGGCGACACGCTGGCGAAGTGGTACGAAGCGGTGGTGCTCGCCCCGCAGCCGGAACAGCTGCCGCTGACGGTGCGCCTCGGCCTGAACGGTGCGCTGGCGATCCGCGATATACTGCTGGAGCACAGCGAAGCGGCTCTGGTGAGTCAGCAAAAAGGCGAGCTGAGCCAGGCGTTCCTTGATGTGGTGGACGCGATTATTGCCGGTGGCGGTATGGTCGGTGGTCTGGGCGAGCGCTACACCCGCGTCGCCGCAGCCCATGCGGTGCACAACGGCCTGACGGTGCTGCCACAAACGGAGAAATTCCTGCACGGCACCAAAGTCGCCTACGGTATTCTGGTGCAGAGTGCGCTGCTCGGGCAGGATGACGTGCTCGCGCAGCTGATTGCTGCCTATCAGCGCTTCAGCCTGCCGACCACGCTCGCAGAGCTGGACGTGGACATCCATAACCGCGCAGAGCTCGACCAAGTCATTGCCCACACCCTGCGCCCGGTGGAGTCCATTCACACCCTGCCCGTCACCGTCACCCCGGATGCGCTGCACGCCGCATTTGTAAAAGTTGAAGCCCTAAGCGCTTCATTCTGAACGCCTCGCCGAAAATCCCCCGTCCCGTCCATTGACGGGGGATAAACGCCCTCTATACCTAATGATGACTCTTACTCTCAACGCTGGAGCAGCTATGCATATCGATCTGACGGGTAAACGAGCGTTGGTCACCGGGGCCAGCCGCGGACTTGGCCGGGCTATTGCACTCTCTCTGGCGAAAGCCGGGGCGGACGTCGTTATCACCTACGAAAAATCGGCAGACAAGGCGCAGGCCGTGGCCGATGAAATTCGTAAACTTGGCCGTAAAGGCCATGCCATTCAGGCGGACAGCAGCCAGGCAGAGGCCATCGTGCGCGCGGTGAATGAAACGGCACAGACGCTCGGCGGGCTGGATATTCTGGTCAACAACGCAGGCATTGCGCGCGGCGGCCCGTTGGAATCGATGTCACTGGAGGATATTGACGCGGTGATCGACGTGAACATTCGCGGCGTGGTGGTTGCCACTCAGGCGGCGCTTGCGCACCTCGGAAAGGGCGGGCGCATCATCAACATCGGCAGCTGTCTGGCGAACCGTGTGGCGTTTGAGGGGATTGCGGTCTATTCGATGAGTAAGTCAGCCCTGAACTCGCTCACCCGCGGACTGGCCCGCGATTTAGGTCCGAAAGGGATCACCGTCAATCTGGTGCATCCAGGCCCTACGGACAGCGACATGAACCCGGCAGACAGTGAACAAGGGCGGGAGCAGGTGAAACAAATTGCCTTAGGCCATTACGGCACGCCGGAGGATATCGCCGCCGCCGTCACCTTCCTCGCAAGCCCTGCCGCCGGGCAGATAACCGGCACAGGCCTGGACGTTGACGGAGGGGTTAACGCCTGACTAGCAGCACTTCGCACCGCCTTTGCCACCGTAGCGCGCGTCCTGACGCTCGCGGAAAAACTCCTCGTAGGTCATCGGCGTTTTGTCCGGGTGGTTGAGGCGCGTGTGCTCCACGTAGTTGTCGTAATCAGGCACGCCAATCATCATTTTCGCCGCCTGGCCGAGGTATTTCCCGGCTTTTGAAAGTGTGTCGAACATGGTTACTCCTGTGAATTTCCCCCTCACCCTAACCCTCTCCCCAAAGGGGAGAGGGAAGGGTTTACTCCCTCTCCCTTAGGGAGAGGGCCGGGGTGAGGGTCAACCCCTGTTAATGCGCGCTCTTCGCCTGGGCCACAATCTGCTCCAGGTTTTCCGGCATCGGCTCGTACGGCGTCTCTTTGGCTGTCGGTTTGTCTTCCTTCAGCGCCGCCAGAGCGGTTTTCAGTGAATAGAGCGCCAGTACCACAACCACCACCATAAAGAAGATGGTCAGCCCGGCGTCCAGACGGTTGTTGAACACCAGCTGCGAAAGCTGTGATTCCGTATACTGCGCCGGAATTTTACCGCTGTCGATCATCGCCTGGAACTTGTTGGCAATTGCCAGGAAGCCGACTTTGTTATCCGGGCTGAACGCCTTCTGCCAGCCTGCGGTCAGGGTACAAATCAGCAGCCAGGCCGTTGGCACCAGAGCCACCCAGGCATAACGCTGACGTTTCATTTTGAACAGCACCACCGCACAGAGCATCAGCGCCATCCCCGCCAGCATCTGGTTGGCAATACCAAACAGCGGCCACAGGGTGTTGATGCCGCCAAGCGGATCGACCACGCCCTGATGCAGGAAGTAGCCCCACGCCAGCACGCAGAGCGCCGTCGCCAGCAGGTTGGCAGGCAGCGAATCGGTGCGTTTCAGGTTCGGGCTGATGACGCCCATTAAATCCTGCAACATAAAGCGCGCCGCGCGCGTACCGGCATCCACCGCTGTCAGGATAAACAGCGCTTCAAACAGGATGGCGAAGTGATACCAGAAGGAGACATCCATCAGGCCGCCCAGCGAGCCGTGCAGAATGTACGCCATCCCCACCGCCAGCGTCGGTGCGCCGCCCGCACGGGAGATTATCGACTGTTCTCCAACTTCGTTAGCAATTTGCGTGAGCGTGTCTGGCGTGATTGCGAAGCCCCAGCTGCTGACCACCTGCGCCGCAGAGGCCACCACGTCAGTCGTCCCCGCCGGAGCCAGCACCGCCATCGGGCTGTTCATCGCGAAGTACACGCCCGGATCTATGATGCACGCCGCCACCAGCGCCATAATCGCCACGAAGGATTCCATCAGCATCCCGCCGTAGCCAATCAGGCAGGCCTGATTTTCATTGGCCAACATTTTTGGCGTGGTGCCAGAGGCAATCAGCGCATGGAAGCCCGAGACTGCGCCACAGGCAATGGTGATAAACAGGAACGGGAACAGGCTGCCGGTCCAGACCGGGCCGGTGCCGTCGACGAATTTGGTTAAAGCAGGCATGGTCAGCGTCGGGCGCAGGATCAGAATACCGATCGCTAATCCGACGATGGTGCCGATTTTCAGGAAGGTGGAGAGGTAATCACGCGGGGCCAGCAGCAGCCACACTGGCAGCACTGCCGCCACAAAGCCGTAGCCTACGAGCATCCACGTCAGCTGTACGCCGGTGAAGTCAAACCACGGCGCCCACGTCGGACTTGCCGCCACCCAGCCGCCAGAGATAATGGCGAAAATCAGGAATACCAGGCCAATCACCGACACCTCGCCGATACGCCCAGGGCGCAGATAGCGAATATAGATGCCCATGAAAATCGCCAGCGGAATGGTGAACGCCACGGTGTAGGTACCCCACGGGCTGTGGGTCAGGGCTTTCACAACGATCATCGCGAGTACCGCAAGGATGATGACCATGATCATAAAGGTCGCCACCAGCGCAATCACGCCTGCGGTCGCCCCCATCTCCTCTTTCACCAGCTCGCCGAGCGAACGGCCATCGCGACGGGTCGAGACGAACAGCACCATAAAGTCCTGCACCGCCCCGGCCAGCACCACGCCCGCGAGGATCCAGATCATACCCGGCAGGTAGCCCATCTGTGCCGCCAGCACCGGTCCCACCAGTGGCCCTGCCCCGGCAATCGCCGCGAAATGGTGACCGAACAGCACTTTCTTATCGGTCGGCACGTAGTCCAGCCCGTCGTTATGACGAACGGCTGGCGTCATGCGAGTCGGGTCAACGGCAAGCACCCTTTTCGCGATGTACAGCCCGTAAAAACGGTAGGCAATGAGGTAGATACACACCGCCGCGACAACAATCCACAGCGCGTTAATTTGTTCGCCACGGTTAAGGGCGATATAGCCGAGGGCAAAAGCTCCCACGATCGAGAGAATGGCCCATATCAGGTATTTCCCTGGGTTATTCATGGTCGGATTCCATCTGTGAAGGGGAAGTTGTTACATTTTGTATCTATAACACCCCTCGTGAATTTAACAACGTGATAACCAGGGAAAGGAGACGTAACACCACGGATTTACACCACATTGTTAAGCCGATCACTGAATGACCCGACTCGCTTCTCTGGCCGAATGATCTTATCCGTCACACTTTTTACTTTTGAGTAATCACCTTGCGAAACCAGATGATGTACATCAATTTTTTCCTCCGTCACCCCACCAAAATGGAGCAGCAGAATTGCCACTACAAGGAAACGGAGATGAGTACACAACTGCAGGAAAACAGAGTTGGGCCCGGGGCGTATTTCGCGCTGGCCTTTGCCGCCGTCTTTTTCTCAGGCCTGCTCGGCGGGAAAGAGTGGTACGGCGTGTTTGACTTCACCACCCTTAACGGCGCGTTTGGCAAAGTCGTCAGCGGCGTGAATCAGCAGGGCGATGCGATAGCCACCACCACTTCGGCCTTTCGCGGCCAAGGCGGGCACGGCGCGATGGACGGTTTTCTCTTTGCCCTGGGACTGATCCCAGCGGTGATGTTCGCCCTCGGCATGATTAACGTGCTGGAGCACTACGGCGCGCTGCGTGCTGCCCGTCGCCTTTTGACGCCACTGCTGCGCCCGCTGATGGGCATTCCCGGCAACACCGGGCTGGCGCTTATCGGCAGCCTGCAAAGCACTGACGTTGGCGCATCCCTCACCCGCAACCTCGCCGACGAAGGGCAAATCACCGAAAAGGAAAAAGACATTTTCGCCATGTTCCAGTTCTCGGCGGGCGCGATGATCACCAACTTTTTCTCCTCCGGCGCGATCCTCTTCACCCTCGTCGCCATTGACGGCACCTCCGCCGTACCGACCTCCATCGGCGCATGCATCGCGGTGATGTTCATTATGAAAATTGTCGGCGCGAACCTGATGCGCCTGTGCCTCAGCCTCGGCGAGAAGAAAGCCGCCACCCAGTCCACCGCACAAGGAGAAGCATCATGAGTTCGCCTGCGTCTAACCCGGTTATTACCGACGTTTTTGTTGAAGGAGCCCGCAAAGGCTGGAACATCGCCACCACCAGCACGCTGCCGAACGTGGTGATGGCATTCATCATTATTAAGGCGCTGGAAATCACCGGCGCGTTGAAGGCCCTCGGGATAGTCTTTTCCCCGCTGATGGGGTTGTTTGGCCTGCCGGGTGAAGCGGCCGCCGTGCTGATTGGCGGCTGGATGTCGATGGGCGGCGCGATTGGCGTGGCCATTGGCCTGTTCGACAAGGGCATTCTCACCGGCGAACACCTGGCGATCCTCGCCCCGGCCATCTACCTGATGGGCTCCCAGGTGCAGTACCTCGGGCGCATCCTCGGCGTGATCGGCACCCGCGCCAAACGTATTCCGCTGATGATTGCCATCTCCGTCATCAACGCCTTCTTAGCCATGCTGCTGATGCGCATCATTCTCTGAACAAGGACTTCACATGCAACTGGAAAATTATATCGAAGAGCTTCGCCAACTGGTCGACGTCGACTGCGGCACGCAAACCCATGACGGCGTGGCAAAAGTCGCGGGCATCATGGGCCAGCTCTGGCAGAACGAAGGCTGGCACACCGAGCAGGTGGATTTGGGCGACAAAGTCGGGCCCGGCGTGTTCGTCACTAACAAGCCACAGGCGAAGCAGTTCGACGTGCTGCTGGTCGGCCATCTTGATACCGTCTTTCCGGCGGGCACCGTTGCCGAAAGGCCGATGAGCCAGGACGAGCAGCGCTTATACGGCCCCGGTGTGTCGGACATGAAAAGCGGCCTGCTGAATATTCTGTGGGCCATGCGCAGCCTCGCGCCAGAGCACCGTGAACGCCTGGCAATTGCTGTCGCCATGAACCCGGACGAAGAGACCGGCAGCGTGCATTCCCACGAATGGATCGGCGATCTCGCAAAACGTTCCCGCTGCGTGCTGGTGTGCGAAGCCGCCCGCGCCGATGGCTCACTGGTGAAAGCGCGCAAAGGCATGGCTGGCTATCAGCTCACCTTCGACGGCGTGGCAGCCCACGCGGGCAACGAGCCGGAAAAAGGTCGTTCGGCGATCACGGCTTTCGCCCAAAGCGTGCTGGCGATCAACGCGCTGGCCAATACCGAACTCGGCACGACGCTGAACGTCGGAGTAGTAAACGGCGGCAGTGCTGCGAACGTAGTGCCCGCGCAGGTCACGGCGGAACTGGACGTGCGCTTCTGGCAGAACGACGAGTACGAACGCGTGAATCAGGCACTGACACAGCTGTGTGAGAAAGGGTTCCTCGAAGGCGTCACCACGAAGCTGACCCGCATCAACCATAAACCGGCCATGGCGGCGAGCGAAGAAACGCAGCTGCTGATGCGCCTGGTGGAACTGGCAGGCAAAGAAGAAGGCATTAAAGTGACGTGGCAGGCGGTCGGCGGCGGCAGCGACGCCAACCACACCGCCGCGCTCGGCATTCCGACGCTCGACGGCTTAGGCCCGGTAGGCGCTGGCTTCCATAGCCCGGCCGAGTGGCTGGATATCGCCTCGATCGAGCCGCGTATTCGTTTGTTAGGACGGGTGGTGTCGATGCTTTGAGTCCTGGATTTCCCCTCTCCCCGGCCCTCTCCCGATGGGAGAGGGAGAAAGGCAGAGAGCGCGTATGTCAGTACCCTCTCCCCACGGGAGAAGGAGAAAGGCAGAGAGCG
>NZ_OBEF01000015.1 GCF_900215375.1 Enterobacter sp. CC120223-11
AATATGGTGCATCCGGGAGGATTCGAACCTCCGACCGCTCGGTTCGTAGCCGAGTACTCTATCCAGCTGAGCTACGGATGCAAAATGGCGGTGAGGCGGGGATTCGAACCCCGGATGCAGCTTTTGACCGCATACTCCCTTAGCAGGGGAGCGCCTTCAGCCTCTCGGCCACCTCACCACACGCCTCTTGCGAGTGCTTCGAGTTACTCGTTAAGAGCTTCTCGTCGCTGCGTGGCGCACATATTACTTTCTGGGACTTATAAGTCAAACAATTTTTCCAGACCTTTTATCGTTTGCACACTTCACGTTCAATTAGCCTGCAAAAACGGCAAAAAGAGCGATTAATCAACACAAAGCACCACGGAAAAACCTGCGCGGGCGCGGCTTGCAAAAACGCTGTGGAGTAAAAAAGTGTGATGGATTCAGGACAAAGAAAACAGAAGAGAGAGGAAAAGAGGCAAAACCGGAAGGTTGCGTCTCACCGGGAAGTGAGACGCGGAAATATTAGTAACTGGACTGCTGGGATTTTTCAGCCTGGATACGCTGGTAGATCTCTTCACGATGGACAGAAACCTCTTTAGGGGCGTTTACGCCGATGCGTACCTGGTTGCCCTTCACCCCTAAAACTGTCACGGTGACCTCATCGCCAATCATGAGGGTCTCACCAACTCGACGAGTCAGAATCAGCATTCTTTGCTCCTTGAAAGATTAAAAGAGTCGGGTCTCTTGTATCCCGGCATTATCCATCATATAACGCCAAAAAGTAAGCGATGACAAACACGTAAACGTGTAAGCAGTCACGGCATTACATTCTGTTAGACGTAAGTTTAGCCGATTTACACAATTTCAACCTGACTTTATCGTTGTCAGTCTTGCTGTTGCAAAGCACCCTAACCCGAAGGTTAAAGCGCCTGCCGCGTTTTATTGTTCTTACAGTTTTGCGCTGACCCAGCCTTTTACGCTGGCCAGTGCGGCCGGGAGAGCCGCTGCATCCGTACCACCGGCCTGCGCCATATCAGGACGACCGCCCCCTTTACCGCCCACCTGCTGGGCGACCATGCCAATCAGCTCCCCTGCTTTTACGCGATCGGTCACGTCCTTAGAGACCCCCGCAATCAGAGAAACCTTATCGTCTGCGACCGTTGCCAGCACCACAATGGTGGAACCCAGCTGGTTCTTCAGATCGTCAACCATAGTACGCAGCATCTTCGGCTCAACGCCAGTGAGCTCACTCACCAGTAGTTTGACGCCATTGATCTCTTCCGCTTTGCTGGAGAGATTTGCGCTCTCCTGCGCGGCAGCCTGCTCTTTCAGCTGCTGCAGCTCTTTTTCCAACTGACGGGTACGTTCCAGTACGGAACGCACTTTCTCCGTCACGTTGTGACTGTCGCCTTTCAGCAGTTGCGCCACATCGCTCAGCACATCGCTCTGGGTGTGCAGGCTGGCAATTGCGCCTTCGCCGGTTACCGCTTCGATACGACGAACGCCTGCGGCAGTACCGGATTCGGAAGTGATGCGGAACAGGCCGATATCGCCAGTACGGGATGCGTGCGTGCCGCCACACAGCTCGGTGGAGAAATCACCCATGCTCAGTACGCGAACGCGTTCGTCGTATTTCTCGCCGAACAGCGCCATTGCGCCTTTCGCTTTCGCGTCTTCCAGTTCCATGACGTGGGTTTCGATCGGCAGGTTGCGGCGGATCTGGGCATTAACCAGATCTTCCACAGCGCGGATCTCTTCCGGCTTCATGGCTTCGAAATGAGAGAAGTCAAAGCGCAGCGCTTTGTCGTTCACCAGAGAACCTTTCTGCGCAACGTGGGTGCCCAGCACCTGGCGCAGCGCCGCGTGCATCAGGTGCGTTGCGGAGTGGTTCAGCAGAATACGTGCGCGACGAGCCTGATCGACATCAGCCTGAACGGCATCGCCTACTTTCAGGGTCCCATTGCTCAGCGAGCCGAGATGACCAATTGCCTGGCCATATTTCTGAGTGTCGCTGACGGCGAAGGTGAAGCCTGCGCCTTTCAGTTCGCCCTTATCGCCAACCTGGCCGCCTGACTCTGCATAGAACGGAGTCTGATCCAGTACGACAACGGCATTCTGGCCCGCAGAAACAGCGTCAACGGCTTTGCCGTCCACGAACAGCGCGGTCACTTTGCCATTCAGTTCCAGATGGTCGTAACCCTTGAACTCAGACGCGCTGTCCACGCGGATCATCGCGTTGTAGTCGGCACCAAAACCGCTGGATTCACGCGCGCGACGGCGCTGCTCTTCCATTGCGGCTTCAAAGCCCGCTTCATCAACTTTGATGTTGCGCTCGCGGCAAACGTCAGCCGTCAGGTCAACCGGGAAGCCATAGGTATCGTACAGGCGGAAAGCGGTTTCGCCGTCCAGAGTATCGCCCTTCAGCTTCGACAGTTCGTCGTCCAGCAGCGCCAGGCCACGCTCAAGCGTGCGGGCAAACTGATCTTCTTCGGTTTTCAGAACCTGCTCAACCTGCGCCTGCTGGCGCTTCAGCTCTTCGCCAGCGGAACCCATGACCTCAACCAGCGGGCCAACCAGTTTCCAGAAGAAGCTCTCTTTCGCGCCGAGCATGTTGCCATGACGGATCGCACGACGAATGATACGGCGCAGCACGTAGCCACGGTTTTCATTCGATGGGATCACACCGTCTGCAATCAGGAACGCGCAGGAACGAATGTGGTCGGCGATAACACGCAGGGATTTGTTGCTGAGATCGATCGCACCGGTCTCTTTCGCCACAGCCTGAATCAGGGTGCGGAACAGATCGATGTCGTAGTTGGAATTCACATGTTGCAGCACCGCAGCGATACGCTCGAGGCCCATGCCAGTGTCCACGGACGGCTTCGGCAGCGGTTCCATCGTGCCATCGGCCTGACGGTTGAACTGCATGAAGACGATGTTCCAGATCTCGATATAACGATCGCCGTCTTCTTCCGGGCTACCCGGAGGGCCGCCCCAGATATGGTCGCCGTGATCGAAGAAGATTTCGGTGCACGGGCCGCAAGGACCGGTGTCGCCCATCTGCCAGAAGTTGTCAGAGGCGTATGGTGCGCCTTTGTTGTCGCCGATGCGGATAATGCGTTCACGAGGAACACCGACTTCATTCGCCCAAATTTCAAAGGCTTCATCATCGGTTTCATACACGGTCACCCACAGGCGCTCTTTTGGCAGCGCAAACCAGTTTTCACCGGTCAGCAGCTCCCATGCGTACTGAATAGCATCGTGCTTGAAGTAGTCGCCGAAGCTGAAGTTGCCCAGCATTTCGAAGAAGGTGTGGTGACGCGCGGTGTAACCGACGTTTTCCAGATCGTTGTGCTTACCGCCCGCACGCACGCAGCGCTGCGAGGTGGTCGCGCGGGAATAATTACGCTTGTCGAGACCAAGGAACACGTCCTTGAACTGGTTCATCCCGGCGTTGGTAAACAGCAGAGTCGGGTCGTTGTTTGGCACCAGGGAGCTGCTGGCAACTACCTGATGTCCCTTGCTATGGAAAAAGTCGAGAAACGCCTGACGGATCTCAGCGGTGCTCTTGCTCATAATTATCCTGGAATCACGCTAACGGATTGTTGCAGGCGGCAGCTGAACAGTTTTTAAACAGTCAGGCAACCCTTACGGAAAAAAGTGGGAATAAGATAAGTTTTCCTGCAACGGAAGTAAAATCCCGTGTGACTCAGTCGTTAATATTTCGCCATATTTGCTGGATATCTTCCATCAGATAGCCACGATTGAGCAGAAATCGCTGCACCTTGACCTTTTCGGCAAACGCTGTGGGGAGCGGCTCACCGAACTTTCTTTCGGCCTGCTCTCGCGCCAGCGCCATCCAGTCAATTTCGCAGTCGTACATCGCCTGATCGACATCACGGCGTTCGATGCCTTTCTGGTTCAACTCCTGGCGGATACGCGCCGGGCCATAGCCTTTGCGGCTGCGGCTGGCGATGAACTGGCGGGTAAAACGGGCATCGTCCAGGTAGTGGCTTTCATGACACCAGGCCACCACCTTTTCGACCTCTTCCTCGGGCGCATCTATAGGCTCCGGGCCATTTTTCGTCAGCACTGGCGCTGTCAGCTTCCGCCGCAGCTCCTTCTCACTGTGGTCACGCATCGCCAGAATGCGAATCGCCCGGTCGAGCAGGCGCGAGTAGGCGGAGCGCCGTGGTGAATTTTCAGACATATCTCCCCTCTTCCGGTTCGGTAAAAAAGCAAAAGGGCCGCATCAGCAGCCCTTTTCTTACTTCAGAGAAGATTAAAAATCTTCGTTGGTTTCTTCAACGCTGTTATCGTCAACGGTGAAGGCAGGTTTGTCGTCCTGGTTGTTCAGCAGCAGTTCGCGAACTTTCTTCTCGATCTCTTTCGCCGCAGCCGGGTTCTCTTTCAGCCAGGAGATAGCATTCGCTTTACCCTGACCGATTTTGTCGCCGTTGTAGCTGTACCAGGCACCGGCTTTCTCAATCAGCTTCTCTTTCACGCCGAGATCGACCAGCTCGCCAAAGAAGTTGATGCCTTCACCGTAGAGGATCTGGAATTCAGCCTGCTTGAACGGCGCAGCAATTTTGTTTTTCACGACCTTCACGCGGGTTTCGCTGCCCACCACGTTGTCGCCCTCTTTCACCGCGCCGATACGGCGGATGTCGAGACGTACAGAGGCGTAGAATTTCAGTGCGTTACCGCCGGTGGTGGTTTCCGGGTTACCGAACATCACACCAATTTTCATACGGATCTGGTTGATGAAGATCAGCAGGGTGTTGGACTGTTTCAGGTTACCCGCGAGCTTACGCATCGCCTGGCTCATCATACGCGCCGCGAGGCCCATATGAGAGTCACCGATTTCACCTTCGATTTCCGCTTTCGGCGTCAGCGCCGCCACGGAGTCGACGATGATGACGTCTACCGCACCGGAGCGGGCCAGCGCATCACAGATTTCCAGCGCCTGCTCACCGGTATCTGGCTGGGAGCACAGCAGGTTATCGATATCTACGCCCAGTTTGCGAGCGTAAACCGGATCCAGCGCGTGCTCGGCGTCGATAAACGCACAGGTTTTGCCTTCGCGCTGCGCCGCAGCCACAACCTGCAGGGTCAGCGTGGTTTTACCGGAGGACTCCGGCCCGTAAATTTCAACGATACGACCCATCGGCAGGCCGCCTGCACCCAGAGCGATGTCCAGAGAAAGCGAACCGGTGGAGATGGTTTCCACATCCATGGAACGGTCTTCACCCAGGCGCATGATGGAGCCTTTACCGAATTGTTTTTCGATCTGGCCCAGTGCTGCCGCCAACGCTTTCTGTTTGTTTTCGTCGATAGCCATTATTACTCCTGTCCGGGTGTTACCGCGTAAATTCTGTTTTGTTGGTGCAATTATACTGTATGGTCATACAGTATCAAGTGTTTTGTAGAAATTGTTGCCACAGCAGCTGCAGGGCATAAGCTGTGGCCTGTCGGCGCACGGATTCGCGGTCACCGCTGAAGCATTCTCTGCGGGTAAAACCCTGGCCGTTCGCGCAGGCGAGGCCAAACAACACGGTTCCCACAGGCTTCTCTTCGCTGCCGCCATCCGGCCCGGCAATACCACTGACTGACAGCGCATAAGTGGCGCGAGCCGCGCGCAGTGCGCCAATCGCCATTTCTACCACTACCGGTTCGCTGACTGCTCCGTGGTTCAGCAGCGTGTCTTCGCCCACGCCGACCATCTGCGATTTGGCCTCGTTGCTGTAGGTCACAAACCCGCGCTCAAACCAGGCGGAGCTGCCGGAAATGTCCGTCAACACTTTGGCTATCCAACCGCCGGTGCAGGACTCCGCTGTCGTCACGGTCGCGCCCTGCGCCTTCAGCGCCAGCCCAACCTGTTCACTGAGCACCATCAATTCACTTTCGGTCATCGTTGTCTCTCACGGCCTGAAAAAGATGCTCAACAAGATACCATTTTCTGCAAAAGGAGGGAGATGAGGTGGCAATTTTACGAGGGCGCTTCAGAAAAAACGTACTGCGCCCCCGTTGCAGGGGCGCATCTCAGATTTACTTCATACTATTAGCGAGCGTTTCCACATTGTGCCGCAGCATTTTGGTATAGCTATCCGCCACGCCACCTGGTTTTGAAAGCGCTTCCGGGTAAAGCTCACCGCCTGGCTGCGCGCCAGTTGCCGTTGCAATCTGTTTAACCAGACGCGGATCGAGCTGGTTTTCCATAAACCAGGTGTGTACGCCGTCGGCTTTAATCTGCTGAATCAGCGCGCCGACCTGCGCCGCGCTGGCCTCACTTTCTGACGAAAGCCCCTGCGGTGCGAGGAAGGTCACGCCGTAAGCACGGCCAAAGTAGCCAAAAGCGTCATGGCTGGTCAGCACTTTACGCTTCGCCTGTGGAATAGCCGTAAAACGCGCTTTCGCCCAGCTGTCTATCTGCATGAGCCCGGCAATATATTTCTGCCCGCTGGCGTTCAGCGCAGCTTCATCCTCAGGATCGGCCTTGATCAGCCCCGCAAGAATGTTCTTCGCATACAGCGCCCCGTTGGCAGCGCTGTTCCATGCGTGCGGATCGGTGACCGTTTTTCCATCCTCATCGAGGGTATGAGTCTTCACCCCTTCCGACGCCACCACCAGTTTGCCTTTAAAGCCTGATGCCTTAACCAGTCTGTCCAGCCAGCCTTCCAGGCCCAGGCCATTCACCACCACCACGTCGGCTTTGCTCAGCAAAACGCTGTCCTGCGGCGAGGGTTCAAAGGTATGCGGGTCGCCGTCCGGCCCCACCAGCGTGTCCACGTGAACATGTTCCCCGCCTACCTGCTGCACCATATCTCCAAGCACCGAAAAACTGCTCACCACGTTCAGCGTTTTTGCCATCGCGCCCTGCGACAGCACGCCAACGGCCAGTGCCAGAATCAACCCCGTTCTCTTCATTTTATCCCCTTGCGTTAGAAAAGCGCCCGAAGGCGGAAAGCCAGCCGACTACGCCGGCCAAAAAACACCGAAATGAAAAACAGGACGCTGGCGGTGAGCACAATTGACGGCCCGGCGGGCAGATTCGCCGACCAGGAGAGGCTCAGGCCGAGCCAGGCACTGAACGCCCCGCTCACCGCGGCGAAGAGCAAAATACCCGGCAGCGTTTGCGCCCAGCAGCGGGCAGCAATGGCAGGCAGCATCATGACGCCCACCGCCATCAGCGTGCCGAGCACCTGAAAACCCGCCACCAGGTTTATCACCAGCAGCGCCAGGAACAGCCCGTGCAGCAGCGACGGCAGTCGGCGGGAGTTGACCTCCAGCCAGGCACTGTCGAATGCTTCGCTCACCAGCCCGCGATAAAGCAGCGCCAGGATAATCAGCGTGAGGCTGGCAACACCCGCCACGAACAATGCCGCGCTTTTATCGACCGCCAGAATCGAGCCAAAAAGCAGATGCAGCAGGTCGACGCTCGATCCGCGCAGAGACACCAGCGTGACGCCCAGCGCCAGCGAGCCCAGATAGAATCCGGCGAAGCTGGCATCCTCCTTCAACGGCGTGCGGCGGCTGACCCATCCCGCAATCAGCGCCACGGCGATGCCGGCAATAAACCCGCCGACGGTCATCGCCAGCAGCGACATCCCGTTCAGTAAATAACCCACCGCCACGCCGGGCAGAATGGCGTGAGACAGCGCATCGCCCATCAGGCTCATCCGTCGAAGCAGCAGGAAAACGCCGAGCAAGGTGGTGCTGACCGACAGCGCCAGGCAAACCACCAGCGCCCGGCGCATAAAGCCGAATTCAATGAAAGGCTGGAAGAAGATGTGCCAGATCATGCGCGCCTCACGTTTTCAAAGGCCGCAAGGACAGAAGGTGTGTCGCCCCAGCGCGCATGCTGTGCGCCCAGCCAGAGCGTTTCGGGGAAATGACAGGCGACCCGCTGGTTGTCATGCAGCACCGCCAGCACCGTTTGCCCGCCGCGGTGCATCTCCAGAATCAGCTCCATCAGCACTTTGCTGGTCGCTTCATCAATGCCGGTGAAGGGTTCATCCAGCATCACCAGCGGCGCCTGCTGCACCAGCACCCGCGCAAACAGCATCCGCTGAAACTGACCGCCGGAAAGTGCTTCAATGGGCGACGAGCCGAGCGTTTCCAGGCCAACACGCTCCAGAGCGATAGCAATGTTTCTGCGCGTATGCACATTCAGCCCACGCAGCAGCGAAACGCGCGGCCACGCCCCCTGGCTCACCACGTCGTAAACGGTCAGAGGAAACTGTGACTCCAGCATGTGACGCTGCGCCAGCCAGCCGATGGTCGGCCTGCCCTCGCGCCAGCGCAGTTGCCCACTAACAGGCGGTATGAAGCCCGCCAGCGTTTTCAGCAATGTCGATTTACCGCAGCCGTTAATTCCCACGATGGCGGTCAGCGAGCCTTGTTCAATGGTGCCGCACAGCGCAGGCGTGATGGCGAGACGATCGTAGCCCGCCACCAGATGGTCAAGTTCAATCATGGCAGCGCCACCGCCCAGCCGATTGCCAGCCACAATAAAGCCATCAGCAAAAGCGCCACGCCCAGCCGCAGCAGGCCGGAGGCGTTAAACAGGGAAAAGGGAATCATCGCCAACCTCAATTATGTTATAACATAACAATATTGAATTAAGCGAAAAATGTAAATCGAAGATGCGGGCTGGAGCTGTATCGAAATGTTTCCCCTCCCGCAGGAGGGGAAGGCGGGATTACTGCTGAGCGCGGGCCATCGCCACGGCCTGGCCGAGCTGCCAGACGGCCATTGCGTAGTGGGTACTGTGGTTATAACGGGTAATCGCGTAGAAGTTCGGCAGGCCGTACCAGTACTGGTAGCCGGTACCGATATCCAGACGCAGCAGGCTTGCCTGCTGATGACCGCCCAGCGGCTGGGTTGGCGCTAAACCAGCGGCGGCAAGCTGCGACACGCTGTAGTTCGTTTTAAAGCCATTCTCCAGACCCGGCGCCTGGCCAGAAGCCATTACCGCCACCTCGTCACCCTTCACCCAGCCGTGCTGTTTGAAGTAGTTGGCGACGCTGCCAATCGCGTCTTCCGGATCCCACAGGTTGATATGACCGTCGCCGTTGAAGTCCACGGCGAACTGCTTATAGGACGACGGCATAAACTGACCGTAGCCCATCGCGCCTGCGAAGGAGCCTTTCAGATCCAGCGGATCGTCCTGCTCGTTGCGCGCCATCAGCAGGAAGGTTTCCAGCTCACCGGAGAAGTACTTAGCACGGCGCGGATAGTTAAAGGAGAGCGTTGCCAGCGCATCGAGAATGCGGGTTTTGCCCATCACGCGGCCCCAGCGGGTTTCCACGCCGATAATGCCGACGATAATCTCCGGCGGCACGCCATACACCTGCCACGCGCGATTGAGCGCATCCTGATACTGGTTCCAGAACGCTACGCCGTTCTGCACGTTATCCGGCGTGATGAACTGTTTGCGATAGCGCAGCCATGCGCCGTTCGGGCCGGTTGGTACCTGCGCCGTCGGTGCCTGTCGGTCCATCAGGTTCAGCACGTAGTCCAGGCGCTTCGCCTGCGAAAGAATTTCATGCAGCTGCTGGCGGTCGAAGCCGTGCTTGCTGACCATCGCATCAATGAACTGCTCCGCCGCCGGGTTGTTGGCGAAGTCCCCGCCCATCATGGTGACGTTATGCTGCGGCTCCAGCAAAAAACCGCCGGAGGACGGGGCGGTGGTCGGCGCTTCCGCGGTTTTCGGTTTGCTGCTACAGGCGGCAACCAGCACGCAGAGCGGAAGTAAGGTCAGATAACGACGCTTCAACATGTGACATCCATTTAGCTAATTCGGCAAGAGTAAGCATGGTAAACATCCCGCCGACGATAAGAAAGCGCCAGCGGGCGGTAGCGGAAAATATTTCGTTTAAAGTTACTGTTTCAATTTTAGCCGCTTCGCCAGACGATGCAGATTCGCCACATCCATCGACAGCGCCCGGGCAGTGGCGGCCCAGTTGTGTTGCTGACTTTCCAGCGCCTGAGTAATCGCCTGCCGCTGAAACGCCTCGGTCGCTTCACGCAGATTTACCGCAGAGACCGGCACTTCAGGCACCTGCGGAACGGAGGAAGGTTCGCCCTCGAAGGCGAAGTGCTGCGGCATCAGCATCACCTCATCGCCGCCGCTGGTTGCCCGCGACAGCACTACTGCGCGATGAACAGCGTGTTCCAGTTCGCGCACGTTGCCCAGCCAGTGCCAGGCCGCAAGCTGCGCCCGGGCCGAAGCGCTCAAAATCACGCTGCCGAGCCCCATCCGGGCGCGGCACTGTTCGCAGAAATACCCCGCCAGCAAAATGACGTCATCGCCACGTTCGCGCAGCGGCGGCACGGCGATCGGAAACACGCTCAGGCGATGGAACAGATCCGCACGGAAACGCCCGGCGAGCACCTCTTCGCGCAGATCGCGATTGGTTGCCGCCAGCACACGTACATTCACCCGCAGGCTGCGGTCATCCCCGACTCGCTGGATGTCGCCATACTGCAACACGCGCAGCAGCTTTGCCTGTAACGCCAGGGAGAGTTCGCCAATTTCATCGAGGAACAGCGTGCCGTTATCCGCCATCTCAAACTTGCCGCTGCGATGGCTGATGGCCCCGGTAAAGGCCCCTTTCACGTGCCCGAACAGCTCGCTTTCCGCCACGCTTTCCGGCAGCGCCGCGCAGTTGAGATAGACCAGCGGGTTCACGGCTCGCGGCGAGTGCTGATGAATCGCCTTCGCGACCAGCTCTTTCCCGGTGCCGGTTTCGCCGCCAATCAGCACGTTGAGATCCGACGCTGCCACAATCTCGATCTCTTTTTTCAGCTGCACAACCGGGGCCGAAAGGCCAATCATCTCCTGCACGCCAGAGGCCACTTCGCCGCTGACGTAGCCCGCCATCGCGTTCTGGCTTTCAAGCCGCGCAATCAGCAGCGCATTATTCAGCGCGCCGGACACCAGCGCCGCAATCAGCCTGAGCTCTTCGTCGCTGTAGCTGTCGAACTGATGCGCGTCCATACCGTCGAGGGTCAGCGCACCAATCAGGGTCTGCCCGGCGAACAGCGGCAGGCCGAGACAGGCGTGAACCTTGAGGCTCTCCTGGCCGGGGATCAGGCCATCGTAAGGATCGGGCAGCGTGCTGTCCGCCGGGAAGCGAACAATATCGCCCGCGCGGGCAATCGCCTCCAGCCGCGGGTGCCCTTCCAGCGCGAAGCGCCGCCCGAGCACATCCTTTGCCAGCCCGTCTATCGCCAGCGGAATAAACTGATGGGCCTCATAGCGCAACAGCGCCGAAGCATCGCACCCTAAAAGCTGGCGCAGGGTGGTGATCAGACGGGAGAAGCGATCGGGATGGCCGATATCGCTTTGCAGCTCGATGGCAATCTTTGCCAGCGCCTCAGTGGAAAAACTCATTTTCGCCTCAGTGTCATTATGACTATACGCAATGTCTTTTTGACTGCATTAATCATAGTCATAACGACAATCAGCAACAACGCTAAATTTAAAAAACCATTTATTATCAATAAAATAAAAACTGGCACGCGAATTGTAATAGCTCAATCACTTTTTTGAACCAAAAGACTGATTGAGGACATTATGGCTATTCACGTTAAGAACAATATTCACTGGGTTGGACAGCGCGACTGGGAAGTGCGTGATTTTCACGGCACCGAATACAAAACCCTGCGCGGCAGCAGCTATAACAGCTACCTGATTCGTGAAGAGAAAAACGTGCTGATCGACACCGTCGATCACAAATTCAGCCGCGAGTTCGTGCAGAACCTGCGCTCAGAGATCGATCTGGCCGATATCGACTGCATCATCATCAACCACGCTGAAGAAGACCACGCGGGCGCGCTGACCGAACTGATGTCCTGCATTCCCGACACGCCGATTTACTGCACCGCCAACGCCATCGATTCCATCAACGGCCACCACCACCATCCGGAATGGAACTTCAACGTGGTGAAAACGGGCGATACGATTGATATCGGCAACGGTAAGCAGCTGATTTTTGTTGAAACGCCGATGCTGCACTGGCCGGACAGCATGATGACCTACATGACCGGTGACGCGGTGCTGTTCAGCAACGACGCCTTCGGCCAGCACTACTGCGACGAACGCCTGTTCAACGATGAGGTTGATCAGACTGAACTCTTCGAACAGTGCCAACGCTACTACGCCAATATCCTGACCCCGTTCAGCCGCCTGGTAACACCAAAAATCACTGAGATCCTCGGCTTCAATCTTCCGGTCGATATGATTGCCACCTCCCACGGCGTGGTCTGGCGCGATAACCCGACGCAAATCGTCGAGCTGTACCTGAAATGGGCGGCGGATTACCAGGAAGACCGCATCACGATTTTCTACGACACCATGTCCAACAACACCCGCATGATGGCCGACGCCATCGCCCAGGGCATTAACGAAGTTGACCCGCGCGTGGCGGTGAAAATTTTCAACGTCTCCAAAAGCGATAAAAATGACGTGCTGACCAACGTCTTCCGCTCCAAGGGCGTGCTGGCGGGCACCTCCACCATGAACAACGTGATGATGCCGAAAATTGCCGGACTGGTGGAAGAGATGACCGGCCTGCGTTTTCGTAACAAGCGCGCCAGCGCCTTCGGCTCCCACGGCTGGAGCGGCGGCGCAGTGGACAGGCTCTCCACCCGCCTGCAGGATGCCGGGTTTGAGATGTCCCTGAGCCTGAAAGCCAAATGGCGTCCGGACCTCGACGCGCTGGAAGTCTGCCGCGAGCACGGGCGTGAGATCGCTCGTCAGTGGGCGCTGGCCCCGCTGCCGGTCGCTGAAGCCACAGCGACACAGGAACCGCAAGACTGCGCCTGCGCCGCCACAGCGGCTGCTGACCTTGGCCCGTCAATGCAGTGCAGCGTCTGCCAGTGGGTTTACGATCCTACGAAGGGTGAACCGAACCAGGACGTCGCGCCAGCCACGCCGTGGAGCGAAGTGCCGGACAGCTTCCTGTGTCCGGAATGCTCACTTGGCAAAGAGGTCTTTGACGTGCTGGCCACGGAGGCAAAATGAACCACGGCATTCTTATCATCGGCTCGGGCTTCGCCGCCCGTCAGCTGGTGAAAAACATTCGCAAGCAGAACGCGCAGGTGCCGCTGACGCTGATCGCCGCCGACAGCATGGATGAGTACAACAAACCGGATCTCAGCCACGTCATCAGCCGTGGCCAGCAGGCTGTGGATCTGACGCTACAAACGGCAGGTGACTTTGCTGAGCAGTACAATTTGCGCCTTCTCCCGCACACGCGGGTAACGGGTATCGACGCTGAAAACCGGCGGGTTTCCTGCGACGAGCAAAGCATTCCCTACGACAAACTGGTCCTAGCGACGGGTGCCGCGCCCTTCGTGCCGCCGGTGCCCGGCAAGGAACTGATGATCACCCTGAACAGCCAACAGGAATACGGCGCGGCACAGGCGGCGCTACATGACGCGAAACGAGTGTTGATCGTCGGTGCAGGGCTGATTGGCACCGAGCTGGCGATGGACTGCAATCGTGCCGGAAAGGCGGTCAGCGTGGTGGATAACTCGGCGAGCATTCTCTCGGCGCTGATGCCGCCGGAAGTCAGCAGCCGCCTTCAGCACCGGCTGACGGAAGCGGGCGTTCATCTGCTGCTCAAAAGCCAGCTTCAGGGGCTGGAGAAAACGCAGGGTGGAGTCTGCGTGCGGCTCGACAGAAACCGGGCGATTGAGGTGGATGCCGTTATCGCCGCCGCCGGACTGCGCCCGGAGATCGCCCTTGCCCGAAGTGCGGGCATCACGGTGAATCGCGGGATTGTTGTCGACAGCACTTTGCAGACCAGCGATTCAGCCATTTACGCCCTCGGCGACTGCGCTGAAATCAACGGCAGCGTGCTGCCCTTCCTGCAACCGATACTGCTTAGCGCCCTGACGCTGGCAAAAAATCTGCTCGGGGAAAGCGGAAGCCTGAAGCTGCCGCCGATGCTGGTGAAGGTGAAAACGCCTGACCTGCCGCTGCACCTGGCAGGCGATACCCGCCGGAGCGATTTACGCTGGCGCATCGAAACCACCGCCGAAGGCATGATAGCTCAGGGCGTGGACGACGATGACAGACTGCGGGCGTTTGTGGTCAGCGAGGAAAATATGAAGCAGGCGTTTGGGTTACTGAAGCAGCTCTCTGCCTGAAAAAATGCCGGGTGGCGCCAGGCTTACCCGGCCTACAACAAATTGCGCGGCCTGATGCCCTCTCCCCCGCCCCTCTCCCACAGGGCGAGGGGTGCAAACATTAAAAAATCCTCGGAAGCGAGGATTTTTGCTATTCACCTTGTGCGGCCTGATGCCCTCTCCTACGGTACACTTCCACAGTCCTTGTAGGCCCGGTCAGGCGTAGCCACCACCGGGCAATCCAGATTTTAAATGCTTAGGGCGTCATACCCGCGCCAGCGGTACACCGCCAGGGAGATGATCCAGCAGGCGACAAACAGCCCAATGACGATAAACCCGGCGTTGCCAAGGTTGTCGTTCAGCGCCCCGACCAGGTTCCACAGCCCACCGCTGAAGCCAAACTTGTCCATCATCAGGCCCAGCGCCTCAAGCCCACCGATAAACAGCGCCACCACCACCGAGGTGCCGGTAATGGTCATGTTGTAGTAAAGCTTGCGCTGCGGCTTGTTGAACGCCCAGCCGTAGGCGCCCACCATCAGCACGTTGTCAATTGTATCCACCAGCGCCATGCCGCTCGCGAACAGGGCCGGGAAAATCATAATGCTCCAGATGGACATCCCGCTCGACGCGCTGGCCGCTGTGATCCCCAACACCCCCACCTCCGTGGCGGTATCAAAGCCAAGACCGAACAGAAAACCGACCAAATACATGTGCCAGCTTTTTCCGACCAGGCGGAAGGTTTTGCCAAACAGCCAGCTCATCATGCCGCCGCTGGCAACCGGATCGCTGTTGAAGGGTTTTCCCTGCCGAAAGGCACGGAAGCTGCGCCAGACGCTATGTAGAATGACAAGGTTTACGAAAGCCATCGCCAGCAGGAAAAGTGCCGAAACGGCGGTGCCAATCACGCTGCCGGTATCATGAAACCAGCCCATTTGCTTCTGGAAGGCGGTGGCGGTGGCCGCAATCGCCGCCGAGGCCAGTACCACAATGGAGGAGTGCCCAAGCGAGAACCACGCGCCGACGCCAAACGGGCGCTTGCCCTGCTGCATCATTTTGCGCGTCACGCTGTCGATGGCCGCGATGTGGTCAGCATCCACCGCATGACGCAGACCGTAGCCCCAGGCCAGCAGGCTTGCCGCCATCAGCGCCCCGCTGTGGCCGAACACTTCCCATGCCCAGCCCCAAGCCAGTAAATTCGCCACGATCAGTCCGAAAACCAACAGCGCCGCGCGCGGCTGCTGGCGTAAAAGCGTCATCAACATAATACGTTTCTCTTTTCCTGAAGGCGGGCTGCGGCAATCACCGCCTGCCCGTATGAAATTCCACCGTCGCCAGCCGGGAGCTGCTGCGGAAATAAAAGTGTAAAACCAGGCAGATAAAACGCCAGCCGCTCGCGCAGCAGCCGGTTGTGCAGCACGCCACCGCCGAATACCAGCGTGGTAATCCCTCGCTGTTCCGCATGAAAGCGCATCATCTGCGCCACCCCACAGGCCAGCGCGTCGTGAAATGCCCAGGCTTTTTCCGCTCCGGCAGCGGGCCAGTTCAGCCACTGCTGCCAGAAAACGCGTAAATTCAGCGTATTATCTGCAAAAGGTAGCGCCAGCGGATGCGCCGTACCGCCGCAGGTGCCTGCCAGCGTCTCCAGCAGGCAAGCCGCCTGTCCTTCGTAACTCAGCGTCTCAGGCGCACAGCCCAGCTCGCTCGCCACTGCGTCAAACAAGCGCCCGCAGGATGAAGCTCGCGGCGAGTTGATACCACGCTCAACCGCACGCGCCAGCGCCTGCACGGATTTCCCCTCAAACGCGGGCAGCGTGGCCCAGCCCTGTACAAACTCCAGAGACTGCGCCAGCCAGTTGCGCCACGGCTGACGTGCCGCTAAGTCGCCACCGGGCAGCGCCACCGCAGGCAGGCCGCCGAGGTGTTCACATTCGCGATAGTTCACCTGTAAACATTCCCCGCCCCACAGCGCACCGTTCTCTCCCATCCCGATACCGTCGAGGGTCAGCGCAATCACATCGCCCGCATCCAGAGGCCAGCCGTGCTCTGCCATACAGGCCGCCGCATGAGCATGGTGATGCAGCACTTCCTCGCAGGGGATCGCCAGCGCCTTGCCCCACTGCACGGAGCGGTAGCCCGAATGCGCATCCACCACCACACGCTCAGGCGTGAAGGCATAAATCGACTGCATCAGGGCCAGCGCGCTGCGCCATTGTTCCTCCACGCCTTCTTCAGCCAGGTCGCCCAGATGCTGGCTCAGCACCGCATCCTGCCCGCGCACCAGGCAGAAGGTGTTTTTTAAATCTGCGCCGCAGCACAGCATCGGCGGCACGTCAGCAAAACCGGGCGGCAGCGGCAGCGCATCGGGCACAAAGCCCCTCGCCCGCCGCAGCACTTCGCCACTTTGCCGCACCACGGAATCATCCATGCGCTGCACGATACCCCGGTTGTGAAGCAGGAAGCCGTCGGCAATCTCTGCCAGGTCCGCCAGCGCTTCATCGTTAGTGAGTGCCGGAGGCTTGCCGTTGAGGTTGCCGGAGGTCATCACCAGCGGGCTACCCAGCGCCTGCATCAGCAAGTGCTGAATGGGGTTGGACGGTATCATCACCCCGACTTCATCCAGGCCTGGCGCAATGTCCTCACACAGCCCTTCCACGCTATTTTTCGCCACCAGCACGATGGGCGAGGCCGGAGTGTTAAGCAATTTTTGTGCCTGCTCCGGCAGCGTATTGACCTGTGCCACCATCACCGCCAGCGGTTTTGCCGGACGACGCTTGCGTTCACGCAATTGCGCCACCGCCATCGCATCGCCCGCATCGCAGGCAAGATGGAATCCGCCGAGCCCTTTTATCGCCACCACACCGCCCGAGGCAAGCATAGCTATCGCCGCAGCCAGCGCCTCCTCGCCCAAAGCCGTTTCCGCGCCCGACTGCCAGCTCAGCTGCGGGCCACAGGTTTCGCAGGCCACGGGCTGAGCGTGAAAGCGGCGGTCGCGCGGGTCGCGGTATTCCTGTTCACAGGCAGGGCAAAGGAGAAACGCCGCCATCACGGTGAACGGGCGGTCATAAGGCATGGCGCGGATTATCGTAAAGCGCGGGCCGCAGTGGGTGCAGTTGATAAACGGGTAACGATAGCGGCGGTTGCGCGGGTCGTTCAGCTCCGCCAGGCAGGCCGGGCAGGTCGCGGCATCGGGCACAATCTGCGTGCTCATGCGCCCGGCCCCGCTGTCGTGAATGGTGAAATCCTGCGGTAAATCAGCCCATTGATACGGGCCGATCTCCACGGCATCGATGCGCGCCAGAGTGGGGCAATGCACCTTTAACTGCGTGGCAAAGCCCTCTTCTGCACCGACAAGGTGCACCAGCACCCCTTCGGCGTCATTGCTGACGTTGCCCGCGCGCTGCATTTGCTGCGCCATTTGCCAGACGAACGGGCGAAAGCCCACGCCCTGCACTTTGCCCCGCACGCGAATGGCGATGCCGTTCTCTTTCATCAGACGTTTGCCGCCTCCCGCAGCCGGGTTTTCATCTCGTGATAGCTCGTCAGCGCAAAGTTTTCCGCCCAGCGCTGGTCAGCAATGTGGCTGACGCGCACCGCGCAGTACTTGGTTTCGGGCGTTTTGGAGATGGGATCGAGGTTGTCCTGAGTGAGTTCATTGCAGGCGCCAATCCACCACTGATAGGTCATGTAGACGCTGCCTGCATTGGTGCGGGTGCTGACATTCGCCCGGCTGATCACCTTCCCGCGGCGCGACTCCACCCACACCAGGTCGCGATCCTTCACGCCGAGCCGCTGCGCATCCTCCGGGTTCATCTGCACAAAACCGGGTTCGTCGGCAAGCGACTGGAGCGCCGCGCAGTTGCCGGTCATCGAGCGGCAAGAGTAGTGCCCAACTTCGCGCACGGTGCAAAGCACCAGCGGGAAATCCTCATCAGGCGTTTCGGCGGGCGCGCGCCATTGGGCGGCAAACAGGTGCCCTTTGCCGTCCGGCGTATCGAACTGGCTATCCTGATACAGATAAGACGTGCCGGGATGGTCGAGCGTCGGGCACGGCCACTGCACGTGTCCCATGTCGCCCATTTTTTCGTACGTCACGCCGTAGAACAGCGGGCAGAGCTCGCGCATTTCATCCCAGATTTGCTGGTTGCTGGCGTAGTGCATCGGATAGCCCATTTCGCGGGCAATCAGGCTGATGATCTCCCAGTCGCGCTTGACGTTATAAGTGGCATCAATCGCTTTTTCAAAACGCTGGAAGCCGCGATCGGCGCAGGTAAAGACGCCGCCGTGTTCGCCCCAGGAGGTGGCGGGCAGCAGCACGTCGGCCTGCTCGGCGGTTTTGGTCATGAAGATGTCCTGCACGACAATAAAATCCAGCGCCTCAAACCCTTTTCGCACCAGCCCCAGATCGGCTTCGGTCTGGAGCGGATCTTCGCCCATGATGTAGTAGGCCTTCACCTTGCCTTCCAGCGCCAGGTGCGGCACTTCGGTGATACGCACGCCGATTTTGTCGTCCATCAGTGCGCTGTCGATGCCCCAGGCTTTGGCAAATTTTGCCCTCACCTGTGCGTCGGTCACGTCCTGATAGCCAGGGAACTGATTCGGCAGCACGCCCATATCGCAGGCGCCCTGCACGTTGTTCTGCCCGCGAACCGGGCCAACGCCGACGTTTTTCCGCCCGAGGTTGCCGGTCAGCAGCGCGAGGCTTGCCAACCCTTTCACCACGTCCACCGCCTGGCCGAACTGCGTCACACCCATGCCCCACATGATGGTGGCAGTAGGCGCAGCGGCGTAAATCCGCATTGCTTCACGTACCTGACGGGCAGGCACGCCGGTGAGTGCTTCCACGGCTTCTGGCGCGTAGTCCTTCACCACTTCGCGATAGGCCTCAAGGCCTGTGGTATGCCGCGCCACCCAGGCTTTGTCGTACAGTTCTTCTTCCAGCAGGACGTAGGCAAAGGCATTCACCAGCGCCATGTTGCAGCCGTTATTCATCTGCAAATGGCGGTCTGCGATGCGGGCCGTTTCGATTTTACGCGGATCGCAGACGATGATTTTCGCCCCTTTCTCTTTGGCTTTGATCACCCGCCGCGCCACTATCGGGTGCGAGTCGGCACAGTTGTAGCCAAAGACCAGCAGGCAGGCCGAATCTTCAATTTCGCCGATGGAGTTGCTCATTGCGCCGTTGCCGAGGGTTTCCTGCAGCCCGGCGACAGACGGGCCGTGGCAGACGCGTGCACAGCAGTCCACGTTGTTAGTGTGCAGCACGCCTCGCGCAAACTTCTGCATGACGTAGTTGGTTTCATTGCCCGTCCCGCGCGACGACCCGGTGGTCATGATCGCGCGGGGGCCGTATTTCGTTTTAATCTCGCTGAGTTTTTTGGCCGTGTAGCGAATCGCCTCTTCCCAGCTGACCGGGGTCAATTTGCCGCCTTTTTCATAGCGGATCATCGGCTGGGTCAGGCGGGGCGTCAGCAGGCGGGTGTCGTTGAGAAAATCCCATCCGTAATACCCCTTCAGGCACAGCTCATTCTGGTTGGTGACGCCGTCGGCGGCTTCCGCACGCAGAATTTTATTGTTATCAACAACCAGTTTCAGCTTGCAGCCCGCGCCGCAGTATGGACAAACACTCGTGATTTTTTTCATCAGTAACAGACCTGTTAAAAGTGAAAGGATTGAGATTAAAACGACACGGAAAATGCGCTGTCGAGCGCAGCCCGACGGCGTTTTTCGATATTCAGTTGTTCAAGGGCTTCCCGGTCGATACACACCAGCGCGGCGGTAGGACAGGAAGCGACGCAGGCCGGGCCGTCGGCACGGGTATGGCAAAGGTCGCACTTGTTGGCCTCAGCCTTTTCCATTTTCACCTGCATGCCGAAGCCGCTGGTGCGTACCACCGGGCGAACCACCACTTCCATTGCGCCATACGGGCAGGCGACAACGCAGGTTTTGCAGCCGATGCAGCGCTCCTGCATCACGTGGACAAAGCCGTTTTCACGGGCAATCGCCCCGTTCGGGCAGACGTTCGCACAGGGGGCATCTTCACACTGACGACAGGCGGTGGCGGTGGAAATATTTACGCCTTTGACGACGTGAATGCGGGGTAAAAAAGTTTGGGGCGTCAGCGCCGCACAGTCCTGTTCAGGCTGGTGCGCCACGGCGCAGGCCACTTCACAGGTGCGACAGCCAATACATTTGCTCGCTTCCGCGATGATGAAACGGTTCATGCACTCCTCCGGGCATTAAGCAGTAGGGCCGGAGGTATGCATTTTTCGCGCCATTATTAAAATAGCTATTTATCAGTTAGTTACTTAATGAAGAAGCTGTCATCGTCATAAATGACGACGACAGATGACGGTCAGGCGAACGGCCCGGCGGTGACGGAATCACGCAGAATAAGCTCTCCCGGGAAGGCATGTCCGGGCTTAAACTCCCCGCCGTCGAGCATGAAGATCAGGCGGTTGATGGTTTCTTCAATCATCGCCGTGACGGGTATTTTCACGCTGGACAGGGACGGCACGGTATAAGGCGCAAGCGCAATATCATCAAAGCCAATCACCGACACCTGCTGCGGCACGCTGATGCCCGCGCTGACCAGCTGTTTGATTGCCCCGACGGCCATGTCGTCGTTGCTGGCCACCAGCGCGCTGAAGGGAATGCCCCTCGCCAGTAGCGTTTCCACACCCGCCGCGCCAGTGGCAGGGGTCCACTTGCCCTCCACAATCCACTCATCACGAACCGCAATGCCGTTGCTCTCCAGCGCGGCCTTGTAACCCGCCAGGCGCTCAATGCCGGTTGGCGAATCGAGGGAGCCGGTGATAAACGCAATATCGCGGTGCCCGTCAGCAATCAGCTGTGCCACCGCCATTTCGCTGGAGGCTTTTTGATCGGAGCAGACGCAGTGGCTGGCGTGCTTTCGCAGCCGGCGGTTGAGCACCATGATCGGCCTGTCGTGCCCGAGGATTATCTCATCCATTTGGTCCGGGGTGAGAAAACGCGGGTAGATGATGATCGCATCGCAGCGCAGATCGAGCAGGTACTGGATCGCCGCCCGCTCCTCTTCCGCGCTGTGTTTGCCGTCGGCGAGGATCAGCTGCCGCCCCTGATCTTCCGTCAGCCGCGCGGCGTGAAACAGCAGTTCGCTGAAATAGACGCCGTGGTACAGCGTGTTGGTCACCACCAGACCCAGCGTCTGGCTTTTTTTGGTCGCCAGGTTGCGCGCCAGCAGATTTGGCCGATAGCCGCTTTCGGCTATCGCTTTAAAGACGCGGTCTTTGGTTTCCTGGCCGACATAGCCATTGCCCGATAGCACGCGGGACACGGTGGCTTTCGACACGCCAGCGCGCTTCGCCACCTCCAGCATCGTTGCCATGTTCGCTCATCCGTCTGAAAAAAGTGTGGGAAGTGTACTTCAGGATCCGCGGATTTTCAGCTTCGGCGATCTGAAGTGATCAACTTCACGAAAACAAAATAGATCTCCAAAGCATATTGTTTCGTCAATCCGATCTCTTGATGATTATGTGGAACCGGTTTCCTACACAAATATTAACCACCATAAGATGGATTGACCCGATGTCGAAAAACTATGCCGCGCTGGCTCAGGATGTGGTGACCGCCCTGGGCGGCGCGAACAACATCACCGCCGCGACCCACTGCATGACTCGCCTGCGCTTTGTGCTCAACGATCCGACGCTTGCCGATACCGCCACGCTTAAAGCCCTGAACGGCGTGCTGGGTGTGGTACGCAGCGACAACCAGTGCCAGGTGATTATCGGCAACACGGTTTCACAGGCTTACAAAGCGGTGATGAACCTGCTGCCGGGCAATCTGCAGTCTGCCGTGGAGCAGGGCCCGCAGAAACTCACCCTGCGCCGCATTGGTGCGGGCATTCTCGATGCGCTGATCGGCACCATGTCGCCGCTGATCCCGGCGATCATCGGCGGCTCGATGGTGAAGCTGCTGGCGATGGTGCTGGAGATGTCCGGCGTGCTGGCGAAAGGCACTCCGACGCTAACCATTCTCACCGTGATCGGCGACGGCGCGTTCTTCTTCCTGCCGCTGATGGTGGCGGCCTCCGCGGCGGTGAAATTCAAAACCAACATGTCGCTGGCGATTGCCATTGCGGGCGTGTTGGTGCACCCGAGCTTTATCGAGCTGATGGCAAAAGCCGCCCAGGGCGAGCACGTTGAATTCGCCTTCATTCCGGTGACGGCGGTGAAATACACCTACACGGTGATCCCGGCGCTGGTGATGACCTGGTGCCTGTCGTATATCGAACGCTGGGTCGACCACATTACGCCTGCGGTCACAAAAAACTTCCTCAAACCGATGCTGATTGTGCTGATTGCCGCCCCGCTGGCTATCCTGTTGATTGGCCCGATCGGCATCTGGATTGGCACCGCGATCTCTGCCCTGGTTTATACCGTTCACGACTATCTGGGCTGGCTGTCAGTCGCCATTATGGGCGCGCTCTGGCCGCTGCTGGTGATGACCGGGATGCACCGCGTGTTCACCCCAACCATCATCCAGACCATCGCCACCACCGGCAAAGAAGGCATGGTCATGCCGTCTGAAATTGGCGCAAACCTGTCGCTCGGCGGCTCGTCGCTGGCGGTTGCCTGGAAAACGAAAAACCCGGAACTGCGTCAGACAGCGCTGGCCGCTGCGGCCTCCGCCATTCTGGCGGGCATTTCTGAACCGGCACTTTACGGCGTAGCCATTCGCCTGAAGCGTCCGCTGATTGCCAGCCTGATAAGCGGCTTTATCTGCGGGGGCGTCGCCGGGATCGCCGGGCTTGCCAGCCATTCGATGGCGGCACCGGGGCTGTTTACCAGCGTGCAGTTCTTTGACCCGGCGAACCCGATGACCATCGTCTGGGTGTTTGGCGTGATGGCGCTGGCCGTGGTGCTCTCCTTTGTGCTCACGCTGCTGCTGGGCTTTGAAGATATTCCGGTGGAAGAACAGGCCGTGCAGGCCCGTAAAGCACAGGGCATTTCTGCCACCGAACAACCGTTACAAGCGAGGTAAGGCATGTTTCCAGAAGGATTTTTATGGGGCGGCGCACTGGCGGCTAACCAGTCAGAAGGCGCATATCTGGCAGGCGGAAAGGGCTTAACCACCGTCGACACCATTCCCCACGGCGCAAACCGGATGCCGGTGAAGCTCGGGCTGGAGAAACGCTTCACCCTGCGTGAGGACGAGTACTACCCGAGCCATCAGGCGATTGATTTCTATCATCGCTACAAGGAAGACATCGCGCTGATGGCAGAAATGGGCTTCACGGTGTTCCGCACCTCAATTGCCTGGGCGCGCCTCTACCCGAACGGCGATGAGCTGACGCCCAATGAGGAAGGCATCGCTTTTTATCGTGATATGTTCGCCGAATGCAAAAAGCACAATATTGAGCCGCTGGTCACGCTCTGCCACTTCGACGTGCCGATGCATCTGGTGCAGGAGTACGGCTCCTGGCGTAACCGTAAAATGGTGGAGTTCTTTACCCGCTACGCCCGCACCTGCTTTGAAGCCTTTGATGGGCTGGTGAAATACTGGCTCACCTTCAATGAAATCAACATCATGCTGCACAGCCCTTATTCAGGTGCCGGGCTGGTGTTTGAAGCAGGTGAAAATCAGGAGCAGGTGAAATATCAGGCCGCGCACCACGAACTGATTGCCAGCGCCCTGGCGACCAAAATCGCCCATGAAGTGAACCCGCAAAATCAGGTTGGCTGCATGCTGGCGGGCGGTAATTTCTACCCGTACTCCTGCAAGCCGGAAGACGTGTGGATGGCGCTGGAGAAGGACCGCGAGAACCTGTTCTTTATTGACGTGCAGGCGCGCGGCGCTTATCCGTCTTATTCTGCGCGCGTGTTCCGCGAAAAAGGCGTGACCATTGAAAAGCAGCCTGGCGATGATGAAATCCTGAAGAACACCGTCGATTTCGTGTCGTTCAGCTATTACGCCTCTCGCTGTGCATCGGCAGACATGAACGCCAACAACACCAATGCGGCGAACATCGTCAAATCGCTGAAAAACCCGCACATCAAGGCCAGCGAATGGGGCTGGGGCATTGACCCGCTGGGCCTGCGCATCACCATGAACATGATGTACGACCGCTACCAGAAGCCGCTGTTCCTTGTAGAGAACGGTCTTGGTGCGAAGGACGTGGTGGAAGCTAATGGCGAAATCAACGACGACTACCGCATCAGCTACCTGCGTGAACACATTCAGGCCATGGGCGACGCGATTGACGACGGCATTCCGGTCATCGGCTACACCACCTGGGGCTGTATTGATTTAGTGGCGGCTTCGACAGGCGAAATGAGCAAGCGCTACGGCTTTGTCTACGTCGATCGCGACGACGCGGGCAACGGCACGCTGGCCCGCACGCGCAAGAAATCGTTCTGGTGGTATAAGAAGGTGATTGCGAGTAACGGGGAAGATTTGGCGTAATGTAATTGCCGGGCTGCTTGCCCGGTGGCGCTGACGCTTACCGGGCCTACAGGTCGTCCGTAAAATTGTAGGCCGGTGCAAGCGCAGCGCCGCCCGGCAAACTTTACAGCTGCTCAAACCCGCCGTTGCCAGTCCAGCCTTCAAGCCGCTGATAAACCACGTCGACCGCAGCCTTCACCTTTTCGGTCATCGGATAATAGAAACCGACGATATCCGGCTGAATACCGAGGAAAATCACCTCTTTCACGTCTTCGGCCAGCTGCTCAATCAGGTAGTTCAGCGGCATGTTGTGGGTGGTCATCAGGAACATTTCGGCGATGTCGTCGGGGTCAACAATGCGGATATCGCCCGGCTCCAGCCCCATGTCAGTGGCATCGACAATCAGCAAGCGGTTCGGGCGCATTTCACGAATCGCCGCCACTTCCCTTTCCGGTGCGCTGCCGCCGTCGAGCACAATCCAGTCGCCTTTTGGCCCGCTGGCACACATTTCGGCGAGCAGCGGCCCGGCCCCGTCGTCACCCATCATGCTGTTGCCGACACAAAGTAATACGTTAGACACGCTTTTCTCCCGATAAAAAGAAGCTGAATGAGCAAACTACCCATCAATATCAACGAATGATCATTAGGGGGTATCTTATATTGCACGCAGCCCGCAAATACTGATCTCAAATAGCATTGCTGATTCATAGCGAACTTCAGCAATTCCCCAAAACAGGCTGAAGCGATGAATGATGTAAAGAAGCTGAGTGGCAAGAAAATAAGAACCATTCCCATTTCAAATGGCGAATGGAATAATCAATTGATTGCCATGATCAATTCTGGCGTTGAACCCGATCTGCTGGAATTCTTTCATCATTTAAAAGAGGAACGCGACGAGTACCGCATTCTGGTCGATATCACCAACTCGGTGCTTGCCCACCTCGACCGTGAAGGAATGGTCAGCGCCATCGCCGCGGACATTCATCGCTATTTCGCCATTCCCTGCGTCTCGCTTGCCTTTTTCGACGGCGAATCCGCAGAGGCTTTCCCGGTCACCGCCTGCGGCTGGCAGGGTGAGAATCAGTACGTTTGCCAGCAAAGAACCTACCCTGTCTCCCAAAGCATTCTGAAAAACGTGCTGGACAGCAGTCAGCCGCAGGCCGTTGCGCTTAATGAAAACCTCAACGACCCGTTATTAAAAGATTTATATTCCGCTGGCATGCAGGCCACCCTGCTGCTGCCATTAACATTTAACGCCCATTCGCCCGGCGTATTTATTCTCGCCCATACCGATGCCAGCGCGTTTACACCGGCAGTGTGTTCGCTACTTGGGCAAATAGCCTCTCGCATCAGCATTGCGGTGGATAATGCCAATGCGTGGAATGAAATCACCCGCTTAAAAGATTCGTTAAAGCAGGAAAATATCTGGTTAACAGAACAGCTGCAAAATGCAGAAAGCCTGAACGATATTATTTTCCAGAGCGCGGCAATGAAAAACCTGCTGCGTCAGGTGGAGATGGTGGCCATGAGCGACAGCACCGTGCTGCTGCTCGGTGAGACGGGCACCGGCAAAGAGCTTATCGCCCGCGCCATCCACAAGCTCAGCCAGCGCACCCAGAACCCGCTGGTTAAAATGAACTGCGCCGCCATTCCCGCAAGCCTGCTGGAAAGCGATCTGTTCGGCCACGAAAAAGGCGCTTTCACGGGGGCGACCAGCAGCCATATCGGCCGTTTTGAAATGGCCGACGGCGGCACGCTGTTCCTCGATGAAATTGGCGATATGCCGCTGGAACTTCAGCCCAAGCTGCTGCGCGTGTTGCAGGAGCGCGAAGTGGAGCGCCTCGGCGGCAGCAGAGTGATCCCGGTGAACGTCCGGATGATCGCCGCCACCAACCGCGATCTGCATGAAATGGTGCAGGAACGTGAGTTTCGCAGCGATCTGTTCTATCGCCTGAACGTGTTCCCGATCGTGATCCCGCCGCTGCGCGAGCGCCCGGAAGACATTCCGCTGCTCGCCACCTGGTTTACGCAAAAACTGGCGGCGCGCATGAACAAAACCATCGACACTATTCCTGCGGCATCGCTTCAGGCGTTGTGCCAGTATCCGTGGCCGGGCAACGTGCGCGAACTGCAAAACGTCATTGAACGCGCGGTGATCCTCACACAGGGCAACACTCTAAATTTACAGCTGGGTGATTTGAAAATGCCTGCCGCCCCGGCGCAGACGCCACGTGCGCAGCCTGCTGCCATCAAGCTGCCGCCGATGTTTAATCCGCAAACGCCGGAAACCGACGAAGGTGAAAGGGAAAGGATTATTCAGGCCCTGCGGGAAACAAACGGCATTGTGGCGGGACCAAAAGGCGCGGCGCAGAAGCTCGGCCTGAAAAGAACAACGCTGCTCTCAAGGATGCAGCGTCTGGGGATTAATACGCGGGATCTTTAAGGCTCCCGCGTAAGCGCCCGGCGGCGCTTCGCTTGCCGGGCCTACAAATCGCACAGGCCTGATTTGTAGGCCAGGTAAGGCATCAGCCGCCACCTGGCAATCAACGTCATCAGGCGAGCTGCCGTTTCACGATCAAGTAGATCGCCGGTTCGCGTTCAATCTCACCGAGCAGTTCAATCAGACGCAGACTCCAGCCTTTGTAAGGCTCATCCCCGCTTTTACTGAGCTCAGAAAGCGCATTCGCCAGCAGCGACGTGTGGGTGGAATCAATGGTGATTTCCCCGAACGTCAGCAGGCCGCGCAGCTTGCGCCGCGCCTCCCCGGTCGGCAGCAGCTTCAGCCATTCGGTGTAACCATCAAGCGGGCATTCCAGCTCGGTTTTCAGGCAGTCGATCATCCCGACGTGATGGCCAATCGCCAGCGAGTAGTACATCACCTGCTGGACCTGCTGGTTTTCGGCGGGCATTTGATCGTCGCTGTCGACAAACTTCTGCCGCAGCGACCAGAAGGTCACTTTCCCCTTTTCACTCATGCCATCACCTCACCGGCAATCACCGCCATCAGCACATGGACGATTTCGGTCAGGCGCGGATCGTTCTCTTTGCGCAGCCAGGTCTCCACCTCATGCGCCGCCTGCTGCGGCTGCTTATGCTGGATGAGCGTCAGCAGCGTCATGCTGATGTCGCCGCCCTGGCGATAACCGGCCATGCGCCGGGCTTCGCGCTCAACGGCAACGCGCAGCGTCAGCGGCACGTCCGGCAGAATGATGGCCGGTTTTTCGTTTTCGCCCTGCACGTGCTCTATGCCTTTCAGTTTCTGATCCAGCAAACCAAGCGCCACGGCAAACCCGTGAATGGTGGCCGCAGGCGTTGGTGGGCAGCCGGGGATCCATACGTCGACAGGCACGATGGTGTCGCTCCCGCCCCAGACGCAGTAGAGATCGTGGAAGATCCCGCCGCCAACGCCGCAGGCGCCATAGGAGATACAGATTTTCGGATCGGGTGCCGATTCATACGCACGCAGCGCAGGCACGCGCATCGCTCGGGTCACTGCCCCGGTGAACAGCAAAATATCGGCGTGACGCGGGGAGGCAACGACCTTGATGCCGAAGCGTTCGGCGTCGAACACCGGCGTAATGGCGGAGAAAATTTCAATCTCGCAGCCGTTACAGCCGCCGCAGTCCACGCGGTAGACGTAGGCCGAACGTTTGATGTCCTTCAGCAGCGTCTGCTTCATGCGCGCTGCGTCTTCCGCGAGCGTAATCGGCTGGCTGACGTGATGATTAAATTCACTCATGTGAGGCCTCCGCGTTGGATAAGCTGAACATACGCTGGTCGTGCAGGCCTACGGTCTGCTGGCGCTTGCACGCCGGGCAGGTAGAGAACTGCGACTTCATGCCCGCCAGCGCCTCATCGCTGACGCCGGACTGGCGCAGCAGCTCCACCGCGTACTGCGCCGATTTTTCCGGCGTGTACGGCTGCTTGCAAACCTTGCAGTGTTGCAGACGGAACACCGCTTTGACGTACAGGTCGGCTTTGTTGGTCACCGCAAGCTCGAAGTCATTGGTCAGGCGAATGGCCTTCGTCGGGCAGACCTCTTCGCAGCGGCCGCAGAAAATGCAGCGGCCGATAAACAGCTGCCAGGTGCGCTCGTTCTCTTCCGGATGGGTTTCCATCGTCAGCGCATTCGCCGGGCAGGCAGAAGTACAGGCCGCGCAGGCGATACACTGCTGCGAATTGAGCTCTGGCCTGCCGCGAAAATCGGGACTTATCTCCAGCGGCGCAAACGGATATTTGACCGTCGGCTCGCCCGCTTTCAGGATGGTTTTAAACAGTTTCAGCATCGTTTAATCCTTACTTGAGCAGCGGTGAGTGCTTGCGCTCAATGCTATAACGTTCAATCTCTTTGTACGGCACAGTGGTCGATTTGCGCTTGCGCACGTCCACCAGCGTTACGCGGTCGGTGCAGGAGTAGCACGGATCGAGGCTGCCGATGATCAGCGGCGCATCCGACACGGTGTTGCCGCGCAGCATGTAGCGCAGCACCGGCCAGTTGGCGTACGTCGCCGCACGGCAGCGCCAGCGGAACAGCTTCTGGTTGTCGCCGAGCATGCTCCAGTGCACGTCTTCGCCACGCGGTGCTTCCACGTAGCCAAGCGCAAATTTATGCGGCTGATAGGTGAAGCCTTCGGTCAGCAGCGGGCCGTTGCCCATGGTGTCCAGCGCGTACTCAATCATCGCCAGCGAATCGAAGGTTTCCTTCACGCGCACCATCACGCGGGAGAAGACGTCACCGCCGTCGTAGGCAAACAGGGTTTTCGGCAGGTTGCCGTAATCTGAGTACGGGTGGTCAAAGCGCATATCACGCTTGAAGCCGCTGCCGCGAATCAGTGGGCCGACCGGGCTGTAGTCACGCGCCACCTGGCGGTCGAGAATACCGACGCCCTGGGTGCGCTGGCCGATATTCGGCGTGGAAAGCAGCATGTCGACCAGCTGCGTTACTTCGGCACGCATCTCGCGTACCAGCTGAATGGTTTTGACGCGCTGCTCTTTGAGGATGTCGCGACGAATACCGCCAATCAGGTTCAGGCCGTAGGTTTTACGCGAGCCGGTGAGCAGCTCCGCCATCATCATTGATTTTTCACGCACGCGGAAAAACTGCATAAAGCCAGTATCGAAGCCCACAAAGTGGCTGGAGAGCCCGATGTTCAGCAGATGGCTGTGCAGGCGCTCCACTTCCAGCAGAATGGAGCGGATGGTGTGCGCCCGCTGCGGCACCACAATGCCCAGTGCGTTTTCTACCGACGTGGTGTACGCCACGCTGTGCGCGAAGCCGCAAATACCGCAGACGCGGTCAGAAAGGAACGTCACTTCGTTGTAGCCCATGCGGGTTTCCGCGAGCTTTTCCATGCCGCGATGGACGTAGAACAGGCGGTAGTCGGCGTCGACAATGGTTTCGCCATCCACGAACAGGCGGAAGTGGCCCGGTTCGTCAGAGGTGATGTGCATCGGGCCGATAGGCACCACGCGCGCTTTGCTGTCGCCGTCGTTGATAAACGGATAGGTTTCCGTTTCGGTGGTCGGCGCCGGGCGCTGACGATAGTCCATCGCGTCTTTGCGCAGCGGATACATCTCATCCGGCCAGTCGTCCGGCAGCACCAGGCGACGCTCGTCCGGCAGGCCGACTGGCTTCAGGCCGTACATGTCACGAATTTCACGCTCGCCCCACACGGCCGCTGGCACGCGCGGCGTGACGGAAGGGAACTCCAGCGAGTGATCGACCAGCCCTTTCACCACCACCCAGCACTTCTCGCCCTCTTCCATCGACAGCGCGTAGTAAACAGCGAAATGGCCGTTGAGCGTGCGTTCATCGTTGCCGAACAGCACCGGCAGCCAGCCGCCGCAGCCGTAGTAGAGAAACTCGACAATCTCCGGCAGCTGGTTGATTTTGACGGTGATGGTCACCTGATCGTTGGTCTGGCGCTCTTCGTCCAGCACCGAGCCCGGGAACTTCTCCCGCACGGCAGCCACGTAGCCATTGCCAAGTACATCGCCCTGCGCGAGGCCGTTCATATATTGTTGATAGCTCACTTCATTTCTCCAGCGCACTCGCGGGTGCAAAGACTTACGTTCGCAGCGGAAGCGGTGTTACCCGCCCACGGCCACTTAAATTCGTGGGGGGATTGCTGCATCACAATCGACGCGGCATTCTCCAGCAGGCGGCTCACCGGCTGCGGAATGTGGGTGCCCATAACCAGCATCAGCACCAGCAAAATCGCCATCGGTGCGGTGGTGAGCCAGCCCAGCTCACCGCGAGCGGTAGCTTCGGGGGCAGCACCAAACAGCAGGCAGGCAATCATGCGCACCAGACCACCGAGCACCACGGTTAACAGCAACAGCAGGCCGATGGTCAGCCAGATATGCCCGGCCGCCAGCCCCGCGGTCACCACCATAAATTCGCTAAGGAAGACGTTGAATGGCGGCATCCCGCCGAGCGCCAGCGCGCCCGCGGCCAACAGAACCGCACTGAACGGCATCAGCTTCAGCATGCCGCGCACCACGCCGAGGTCGCGTGTGCCGTATTTGAGCAGCACGTTACCGGAGCCGCAGAACAGCAGCGTTTTCGCCAGGCTGTGATTGAGCGTGTGCAGCAGCGCCGCCAGCACGCCCAGCGGCCCACCGATACCAAGTGCCACAGCGATAAGCCCCATGTTTTCCACGCTGGAGTAAGCCAGCAGACGTTTGACGTCCTGCTGAACCAGGATGAAGAACGCTGCCACCGCCACGGAGAGCAGGCCGAAAATCACCAGCAGCGTGTTCGGGAAAGCGGAGCCGAGGGTCTGGGTGATGATGATGTGGAAGCGGATAATCACCAGCAGCGCGCAGTTGAGCAGCACGGCAGACAACAGCGCGCTGGTCGGGCTTGGCGCTTCACTGTGCGCGTCCGGCAGCCAGGCGTGCATCGGGAACAGGCCGGTTTTGGTACCGAAGCCAATCAGCACGAACACAAACGCCAGGTGCATCAGCGTCGGGTCGAGCTGTGCCGCATGCTTCAGCACTTCGCTCCAGAAAATAGCGTTGTGCGGGTCAGGCATGAAGCTTGCAGCATTGGCGTATACCAGAATGGTGCCGAACAGGCCGAACGCCACACCTACGGTACAGATGATGATGTACTTCCACGCCGCTTCCAGCGATGAACGCTGACCGTAAATGCCCACCAGAAACGCCGAGCTGAGGGTGGTGGCTTCAATCGCCGCCCACATCACGATCAGGTTGTTGCTGGTCACCACCAGCATCATGGTGAACAGGAACAGATGGAAGAAGCCGTAGTAGTTGCACAGCGTGGCAACGGAAATCTCCCCTTCGTCCACCTCGTGGCGCATGTAGCCCATCGAGTAGAGTCCGGTGAGGAAACCGATAATACCAAGCAGCGCCAGGAACAGCGCGCTCAGGCTGTCGAGGTGCAGCCACAGATTAGTGGAGAACATCTCGCCCTGCTGATACACCACGCTCACGGCGTAGAGGGTGATTGCCAGCAGCGCCAGAATACCCACGCCATGGATAAACGTGACCGCCGAACGGGACGCCGTGCCGAGACGCTGGCAGGCAAAGGCCAGCAGCGCGAACACCAGCGGCGTCAGCAGCAGAAATGTGAAAATAGCAGAATGACTCATTGTGTTATCCCTTCAGCGCCGTCAGTTGGTTAACGTCCAGCGTGCCGAGCGTGCGCCAGATTTTTCTCACCAGCAGCACCATGACAATCACCGCGAAAATCGCGTCGGTGGCGATACCAATCTCCACCAGCTCCGGCGCTCTGTGCGCCAGCAGCGCCAGCACCAGGTGCGAACCGTTCTCCATCAGGCAGTAGCCGAACACCTGACGAATGATGTTGCGCTGGGTGACTATGCACAGCAGCCCCAGCAGGAAGTGGCCAAGGGCTACCGCCAGCGCGGGTTTCAGGTCAAGCAACAGAGGAAGCTGCACCGGGCGCACCACCAGCCAACAGAGCACCACAATCACCGCCGCGGCGAGCATCAGCATCACCGGGCTAATCATTGGCGTGTCGGCTTTCGGGTCAGCCAGTTTGCGCAGCGCGAAGCCCATGATCAGCGGCACCAGAATGACCTTGGTCAGCAGGGCGCTGAAGGACCACATCAGCAGCTGTTCGGAATCGAGCGTTTGGGACAGAGTGAAGAAAATCAGCACCAGCACCAGCGACTGCAAAGCGTAAAACCAGCAGGCGCTGCGCGGGCGTTTCGCGCCAATCACCAGCAGTGATGTCACCATCATCAGCCCGGCGAGATTATTGACGAGTAAGGTTCCGGTCATCGTCGTCTCCTTAATTAAGCCACATCGCGGCAATCACGCTGGAACACAGCGACATCACCACCAGCACGACAAGCACCGCGCGCATTGCCAGCGGCAGCGGCGACATTTCTGCCACTTCCGGGCTCGGCTCGCCCGGCACCACGCGGCCAAACCAGTAAATCAGCCATGCGAAGCTTGCCACCGATTCCACCAGCGCCAGCACCATCACCGGGATCAGCTCCCAGTGGGCAGATGAGAGCGTGAAGCCTGCGGCAAACACGGGGAATTTACTGAAGAAGCCGTTGAACGGCGGTACGCCAGCAATCGCAAGCGCGGCTACGCAAAAACCGATGCCCAACAGCGGGGATTTGCTCATCACGCCGCGCAGCTTCGGCAGCAGACGCGTGCCGCAGCTGTAGCTGAAGGCACCTGCCACCAGGAAGAACAGGCTTTTGGCAAAGGCGTGGTTGAAGATGTAGGCAATGCCGCCGTCGAGGGCCTGCTTAGAGCCGAGGGCCGCCATCGAGAGGGCGAGGAACATCCACGCCAGCTGGGTGATGGTCGACCAGGCCAGCAGACGCTTCATGTCCTTCTGCGGCAGGTACATCATAAAGCCGTAGATCATGGTGATCGTCGCCATTACGATGCCCACCCAGCCGATAACGTGCGGCACGTTACCGCCTTCCAGGATAGCGCGGGCAAAGATGTAAACGCCCACTTTCACCATTGAGGCAGCGTGTAAGTAAGCACTCACCGGGGTTGGCGCTTCCATCGCATCAGGCAGCCAGGCCTGCATCGGCAGCTGGGCTGACTTCCCCCAGGCCGCGAACAGAATGCCGCCGTAGACGATGTAGCTCGCTGAACCCTGCAACTGGCTCAGCGCGCTGAGCGCGAAGGTGCCGGTGTTAAGGAACAGCGTAGCCGCCGCGAGATACAGGCCAAGCGAAGCCACGTGGGTGATCAGCAGCGCTTTCATTGCCGAACGCTGGGACTTCGGCGTCTGGTAATAACCAATCAGCGCCCAGGAGCAGCCCCCGGTGATTTCGAAGAACAGCAGCTGCCCGAGCAGCGTGGAGGAAAGCACCAGCCCCGCCATCGCCCCGATAAAGATCAGCAAAAACGCGTAGTAGCGGTTGTCGCCGTCATGCGGGTGTTCGCGGTTGCCACGGGTTAAGTAGCCGGTGGAATAGAGGCTTACCAGCAGGCCGAGGAACACCACGGCAAAGGCTATCAGCGTACTGATGCGGTCAACGGTGAAGCCGAAGAGCGCCACGCCGTGATAGCTGACCAGCGTGTAAGTGGCGTCCGTTTTGCCGCCTGCCAGAAACTGCCAGCCCAGCACGACGGTGCCCAGCGTGGCGAACAGCGCAAACAGGCTACAGATATTTTTCGCCATCGGCTTCGGCGAACAGGCCGTCAGCAGCGCGCCTATAAACGGCACCAGCAGGGTCGTCAGCGCGATTTTTTCCATCATTTCTCGGCGCTCCTTACAGACCGGTGAAATAGAAGACGAAGGCCAGCGCCGCGACGCCGAACCCAAGCCAGGTGACGTGATGCGTCAGCAGGAAGCGGCCGCGCGCCAGCGAGTTCTCCACCAGCGACGCCAGCACGAACACCACCAGCAGCTTGACGATTGTCACCACCAGCGCCAGCAGCAGCGCTGAAGGGCTGAGGCTTGCGGCCTTGCCAAACGGAATGAAGACCGCGAGGAACATCTCCGCCACCACAACCTGCTTCAGGCCAATTCCCCACTTCACAAGCGCGAAGTCGGAGCCGGAATATTCGGTCAATGGCCCTTCCTGAAGCTCCTGCTCCGCTTCGGCGACGTCGAACGGAATCTTGCCCATCTCAATGAATGAAGCGAAACCACAGGCGAGGAACGCCATAAAGATGGCGAGCGGTGAACTCCAGCCTTCGGAGAGCGCCGCGCTGATGGTGCCAATGTTGGTTGAGCCAACAATCAGCGCCACCACCAGCAGGCCGAGGATCAGAATCGGCTCCACCAGGATGCCCAGCGTCAGCTCGCGGCTGGCACCGATGCCCGCAAAGGGCGAGCTGCTGTCGAGCCCGGAAAGTGCAAAGAAGAAGCGGAACAGCGCGAACAGGTACAGCAGGGTGATCAGATCCCCTGCTCCACCGAACGGCGAAGTCTGCGTGAACACCGGCAGCGCCATCGCCACCAGCAGCATGCTGCTGAGCAGCACCCACGGCATGATGCGGAACATCGCCCCGGAGTGATCCGGGCCGACCGGCTGGCGCTTGAGCAGCTTCACCAGGTCGCGATAGTCCTGCATGATGCCGGGCCCACGGCGCGAGTGCATGCGCGCGCGGATCTGACGGGAAATGCCGGTCAGCAGCGGCGTCAGCGCCAGCAAAATGGCGGCCTGAATCACGGCGAACAGCCCCATGCCCCACTCTGGCGTTTGTTGGATTACCATCTCACTCTCCTCACAGGGCCACGGTCAGTAACAGGACCACCAGCGCCACCACCACGTACAGGCAGTAGAGGCGGAAGTCCCCGCTCTGCATCCGCTGGATGCCCAAACCGGCGCGCTGAACAAGGCGTACCAGCGGCCAGATAATGCGTTCATCCCAGAACGGCTCGACCGCAGCAGCACCGTCGGTGACTTTGGTCAGGCTGCGCCCGAGCGCTTCAGAAGGGTCAAGCTGCTTGCGCATCCGGTACAGCGGGCCAAACATCACGCGCAGTGGCTGAGTGAAGCTGCCTGCGGAAGCAGACATCTCCTGCTCCCAGCCGTAGCCGCACGCCCACGGCGTACCCTTGCGGCGAAACGCCCCGCGATCGCCACGCAGCACCCACCATACCGCCAGCGGCAGCAACGGCAGGCCAAGCAGCAACAGGAAGGAGACAGCCGGAGAGAGCATGGCCTGAGCGCTGTTACCCGGCTGGAGCAGCGCATTATTCGCCACAACCAGTTCCGGCGCATGGGCCAGAGAACTCGCCACTTTTGCCAACACAGGTGCGGCAACAGATGCGCCTACGCCCAGCGCCACGCACAGCAGCGCCATGACGATCATCGCCGCCGTCATCGGCCACGGCACTTCACGCGCGTGTTCCGCTTTTTCGCTGCGGGCCCCGCCACAGAAGCTGATGCCGTAAACTTTGACGAAGCACATCGCCGCCAGCGCGCCGGTGATGGCGAGCATCACGATGGCAATCGGCCCGGCGAGACGCATGGCGAAATCACCGTCGTGGCTCATGGTGAACAGGGACTGGTAGGTGAACCACTCGCTGACGAAGCCGTTCAGCGGCGGCAGTGCGGAAATCGACATACAGCCAATCAGGAACGCGGTGCCGGTGAGCGGCATCAGCTTCGCAAGGCCGCCCATTTTCTCCATGTCGCGAGTGTGAACGCGGAAAATCACCGCGCCCGCGCCGAGGAACAGCAGGCCTTTGAACAGCGCGTGGTTGAGCAGGTGGAACAGCGCCCCGAGCAGGCCAACGGTCGCCAGCAGAGGGTGATGCGTGGCAATACCGACCATGCCGACGCCGACGCCCATCAAAATGATGCCGATGTTCTCCACGGTGTGCCATGCCAGCAGGCGTTTGATGTCATGCTCAGCCAGCGCGTAGAGCACGCCCAGCACCGAAGACACCGCGCCGAACGCCAGCACCATAATGCCCCACCAGCTCTCGGTGGCACCGAGCAGGTCGACACCCACTTTGATGATCCCAAAGATACCGATTTTCACCATCACGCCGGACATCAGCGCCGAAGCGTGTGACGGTGCCGCCGGGTGCGCGCGCGGCAGCCAGCTGTGCAGGGGCAGCATCCCCGCCTTCGCGCCGAAGCCCAGGAAGGCAAGCACAAAGACGATGGAGGCCATCAGCGGCGAGAGGTGCAGCTGGCGGAAGGATTCAAACTCCAGGCTACCGCTTTCGCGCCACATCAGGAAGAAGGCCACCATGATCAGCACCGACCCGGCGTGGGCAATAAAGAAGTAAAGCAGCCCGGCCTTGATTGACTCTTCGCTCTGATCGGCAATGACCAGGAACCACGAGGCCAGCGACATCATCTCGAACAGGATGATGAACCAGAAGCCGTTGTCCATCACCACCAGCCCGACCATCGAGGCGATAAACAGGTTCATAAAGAAGCCCATCGACGCCGCGCCTTTGCCGAGATATTCCTGCATATAGGAGAGCGAATAGAGCGCGCAGAGCGTTACGAGCAGAGAGATTACCGTCACCATAAAGGCGGCAAGGCTGTCCATGCGTACGCTAAAGGCGGCGAAGTCGAACGGCCCGGCGGCGACCCAGGTTTGTACCTCACCGCTGAACAGCACAGGCACGGCGCTGCACAATCCGAGCAGCCCGCCGAGCATGGCGCCAATACCCGCCACGCGGATCGCCAGGGTTTCGTTTTTCGGCAGCAGCAGCGAAATCACGCCGCTGACGACATACAGCGCCAGCGACCACGTCAGTAATTGCAGTGAATCCATCAGTTTTGCTCCCCGGTCTGGTTGCGCCCCGGTAAGGTTTCCGGCATCGACAGCGCCGTTTGCGCCCTTCGCTGTTTCATCTGCGCTTCCACGGATTTCGGCTCAACCAGGTGCAGCGTCTTCGTCGGACAGGCGCGCACGCAGGCCGGGCCTTCCGGCAGGAAGTTGCACAGGTCGCACTTCACCGCCACGGCGCGCACGCCCGCGTTCCAGCTGAGGAAAGGATCCATGCTGTCGGCGCTGACGGGCACGTCGCTGAGCATGGAGGCTGGCACGAAGTGTTCGTACTGCTTCGGCACATTCAGCGGCGTACTGCCCGCAGGCGTAATCGCCCCAAACGGGCAAACCAGGCCGCAGAGCTTGCAGCCGATGCAGAGGCTTTCGTTGATTTGCACGCTGTCGCCTTCAAGGGCGATAGCGTTGACCGGACACACCCTTTTACACGGCGCGTCTTCGCAATGACGACACAACACCGGGGCGGTGTGGTCGCCGGTGCGTGCCATCGTGAGCCTGGGGTGCTGCTGGAGCCCCTCGGCTTTATGGACATCAGAGCAGGCTGCCAGGCAGGTGTTGCATCCGATGCACCATTGAGGATCCGCAATTACAAAGCGGTTCATGGTGATTCCTCGTGAGCTGAAGAAAATTATCCCGCTTGTTTAGCAAATTGCGTGCCATCTAATTATTTCCATATAAAACAAAGCATTAAAATAAATCATGCTGCAAGCGTCGCTGTCATCGTCAGCCTGATGACGATTGTGACGATCGTCGCAGGCATCGGCGTTTCATCAGGCCGTCATTAGTGGCGAAGCGTCGTCAATAATGTCATTCCATCAATGACGAAAAGATAAATACCAATAAAAATCAACACCATAAAAAATGGCCTGCTTATTGCTAAGCAAGGCGGAGAGAAAACCAACGAGAGACGTTATGCACGAGATCACTCTTTGTCAGCGGGCGCTGGAGATTGTGGAACAGCAGGCGGCCGCCAACGGTGCCACCCGCGTGACGGCGGTCTGGCTGAAAGTGGGCGCATTTTCCTGCGTGGAGCCCTCCGCCGTGAGCTTCTGTTTCGAGATGGTCTGCCGCGGCACGATTGCCGAAGGGTGCCAGCTGCATATTGAAGAGCAGAAAGCGGAGTGCTGGTGCCCGGCGTGCCAGGACTATGTGCAGCTGCTTTCGCAGCACGTTCGCCTCTGTCCGCAGTGCGGCAGTAACCAGTTACGTATTGTCGCTGATGACGGCTTCCAGATTCAGCGTATCGAAGTCATTGAGGAATAAGGTATGTGTACAACCTGTGGCTGCGCGGATGGCAATCGCTATATAGAAGGCGATGAGCACAATCCGCATTCAGCCTTTCGCGGCGCGCCCTTTTCGCCCGCATCACGCCCGGCCATGACCATCACCGGCATCAAATCCGATTTCACGCCGCAGCAGTCGGAAGGCGGCGATTTGCATTACGGCCACGGCGAAGCGGGCACTCATGCGCCCGGCATGAGCCAGCGCAAAATGCTGGAAGTTGAAATCGACGTTCTGGAGAAAAACAACCAGCTCGCCGCCCGCAACCGCGCGCGTTTCGCCGCCCGCGACCTGCTGGTATTGAACCTGGTGTCGAGCCCCGGCTCCGGGAAAACCACCCTGCTCACCGAAACGCTGATGCGCCTGAAAGGCCAGCTATCGTGTGCCGTGATTGAAGGCGATCAGCAGACGGTCAACGACGCTGCCCGCATTCGTGCCACCGGCACGCCAGCGATTCAGGTCAACACGGGTAAAGGGTGCCATCTCGACGCGCAAATGATTGCCGATGCCGCCCCGCGCCTCCCGCTCGACGATAACGGCATTCTGTTTATCGAAAACGTCGGCAACCTGGTGTGTCCGGCAAGTTTCGATCTTGGTGAGAAACACAAGGTCGCGGTGCTCTCCGTCACCGAAGGGGAAGACAAGCCGCTGAAATATCCGCAGATGTTTGCCGCCGCTTCTCTGATGTTACTCAACAAAGTCGATCTGCTGCCGTACCTGAATTTCGATGTCGACCAGTGCCTGGCGTACGCCCGGGAAGTGAACCCGAGCATTGAAACGATCCTTGTCTCCGCCACCAGCGGCGAAGGCATGGATAAGTGGCTGGCCTGGCTGGAGACGCAACGATGTGCATAGGCGTTCCGGGGCAGATCTGCGCCATTGACGGCAATCAGGCCAAAGTGGACGTCTGCGGCATTCAACGCGACGTAGACCTGACGCTGGTTGGCGCGGCAGATGAACAAGGGCAATCCCGCATGGGCCAGTGGGTGCTGGTGCACGTCGGTTTCGCCATGAGCGTGATCGATGAAGCCGAAGCCCGCGACACGCTGGCGGCGTTGCAGAATATGTTTGACGTCGAACCGGACGTCGGCGCGCTGATGTGGGGCGAGGAACGCTGATGCGCTTTGTTGATGAATACCGCGAGCCGGAGCAGGTGATGCAGCTGATTGCTCACCTGAAAAACAGAGCGCCGCTCCTGCCCTACAGCAGCGAACGTCCGCTGCGGATTATGGAAGTGTGCGGCGGGCACACACACGCCATTTTCCGTTTTGGGCTCGACCAGCTCCTGCCGGACAACATTGAATTTATCCACGGTCCGGGCTGCCCGGTTTGTGTATTGCCGATGGGCCGCATTGATACCTGTATTGATATCGCGAGCCATCGGGAAGTCATTTTTTGCACCTTCGGCGATGCCATGCGCGTGCCGGGCAAGAACGGCTCGCTGATGCAGGCCAAAGCGCGCGGGGCAGATATCCGCATTATTTATTCGCCGATGGATGCCCTGCGGCTGGCGGCTGAAAACCCGGCGCACAAAGTGGTGTTCTTTGGCCTGGGCTTCGAAACCACCATGCCAGCCACCGCTATAACGCTGAAGCAGGCGAAGGCACAAAACCTGACCAATTTTTTCTTTTTCTGTCAGCACATCACGCTTATCCCGACGCTGAAAAGCCTGCTCGAACAGCCGGACAACAGCATTGATGCCTTCCTGGCACCCGGTCACGTCAGCATGGTGATTGGCACGGAAAGTTACGATTTTATCGCCCGCGATTTTCACCGCCCGCTGGTGGTGGCCGGATTTGAGCCCCTCGATCTGCTACAGGGCGTGAGCATGCTCGTGGAGCAGAAGATTGCTGGCGTGAGCCACGTCGATAATCAGTATCGCCGCGTGGTGCCGGATGCCGGAAACGCGCTGGCACAGGCGGCCATCGCCGAAGTGTTTACCGTCAATGGCGACAGCGAATGGCGCGGGCTGGGCGTGATTGCCGAATCCGGCGTGGCGCTCAGTGCCGACTACCAGCGCTTCGATGCCGAGGCGCATTTCCAGCCGCAGCGGCGCGAAGTCAGCGACGACCCGCGCGCACGCTGCGGCGAGGTGCTCACCGGGCGCTGCAAGCCTCATCAGTGCCCGCTGTTTGGCACAACCTGCAATCCGCAAAGCGCCTTTGGCGCACTGATGGTCTCCTCCGAAGGCGCGTGTGCGGCATGGTATCAGTATCGAAGTCAGGAAGGTGAACAATGAAAACGGTGCAACTTGCCCACGGCAGCGGCGGCCAGGCGATGCAGCAGCTGATTGGCGACCTGTTTATGCAGGCATTTCGTAACCCATGGCTTGAGGAGCAGGAAGATCAGGCGCGCATCGATCTTGCCACGCTCACTGCCAGCGGCGATCGCCTCGCCTTCTCCACCGACAGTTACATCATCGACCCGCTGTTCTTCCCCGGCGGCGATATCGGCAAACTCGCCGTGTGCGGCACCGCCAACGACGTTGCCGTCAGCGGCGCTATCCCGCGCTATCTCTCCTGCGGTTTTATCCTTGAAGAAGGGCTGGAGATGACGCTGCTGGAGAATGTCGTCAACAGCATGGCGCAGACCGCCAGAGCCGCCGACATCGCCATCGTCACTGGTGACACCAAAGTGGTACCGCGCGGTGCCGCCGACAAACTCTTTATCAACACCGCAGGCATCGGGGCGATCCCCGCAGAGATTCACTGGGGTGCGCAGCAGCTCCAGCCGGGCGATGTGCTGCTGGTGAGCGGCACGCTCGGCGACCACGGCGCCGCCATCCTCAATTTACGCGAGCAGTTGGGCCTGGATGGCGATCTGCAAAGCGACTGCGCGGTGCTCACGCCGCTGATTCAGACGTTGCGTGCCATTCCGGGCGTGAAGGCCCTCCGTGATGCGACAAGAGGCGGCGTAAATGCCGTCGCCCACGAATTTGCTGCTGCCAGCGGCTGCGGCGTGATGCTGCATGAGGCGCGTCTGCCGATTAAAAGCGCCGTGCGCGGCGTCTGCGAACTGCTGGGCCTTGATGCGCTGAACTTTGCCAACGAAGGCAAGCTGGTTATCGGCGTATCCGCAGAAGCAGCCGAACAGGCGCTAACGCTGCTTCGGGCACATCCGCTGGGCCGCGATGCCGCCATGATTGGCGAGATCGTTGAACGTCGGGGCGTGCATCTGACCGGGCTGTACGGCGTACGACGCACGCTCGATTTGCCTCACTCTGAGCCGCTGCCGCGGATCTGCTGAGCCATCAGGAAAAACGCTATGACAACCACCGCCATGAGCGACCTCAGCCAGCAAGGGCTGCTCGATATCACCCGAACGCTGCTACAACAAAGTGACCTGAACGGCGTATGCGAAGCGTTGGCTCAGCTTGTCAGACAGGCAGGCCTTGCCGATCGCGTCGCTATTCTTCTCTGGCAGCCGGGCCATCAGCGCGTGAGCTGTCATGCCAGCGCCCTCCACGACAGGCTCAGCCACGAAGAGGTCCTGCTGGCACAAGGCCCGGCGCACCTTTTGCTCTCCCGGCCCGATACGGTTCACTACGACTACTCGGAATTTTCTGCCCGCTGGCCAGCGCTGGCAAACAGTGAACGCTACGCCCCTTTTGGCCGTTATGCCCTGCTGCCGCTGGCGCAGGAGGGGCGCATTGTTGGCGGCTGTGAGTTTATCCGCACCCGCCCGGCGGCATGGAGCGAAGCGGAGACTCAGCGCCTGCAAACCCTGACGCAGCTGGTCGCGCTCGTCATCGAACAGTGTCGGGCCCGCCAGGAGAACGGTGCCGATCGTCAGCAGCTTTGCCTGGAGCGGGATAATTTCCGCATTCTGGTAGACGTCACTAACGCCGTGCTGTCGCGTCTCGACATAGATGAACTGGTCAGCGAAGTGGCGAAATCCCTGCACCATCATTTTCATCTCGACGCCATCAGCGTGGTACTACGCAGCCCGCAGCCGCGAAAACTCGACGTTTATACCAGCCACTACCTCGACGGTGATGCGCCGCTGCATGACATCAGCGAAGTGCTGGAAAGCGGCTCGCTCAGCGAACAGGTGTTTAAAAACCAGCAGATGATGCTGCTGACGCTCGCCGACATGCAGTTAGCGCAGGGGGAGCGTCAGCTCTTCTCGCTGTGGGGCAATGAGCTGCAGAGCCTTTGCCTGCTGCCGCTGATGTCGGGTGAGAAGATACTGGGCGTCCTGAAACTTGCCCATCGCGACGAACAGGTTTTCAACGCCAGCAACCTCCGCCTGCTGCGCCAGATAGCTGAACGCGTGTCGATTGCCGTCGATAACGCGCTGGCCTATCAGGAAATTCAGCGGCTGAAAGAGCGGCTGACCGATGAAAACAAAGTGCTCACCGAACAGCTGAACACCCTCGATAACGATTTTGGTGACATCATCGGCCGCAGCGATGCGATGCGTGACGTGCTTCGTCAGGTCGAAATGGTGGCGCAAAGCGACAGCACCGTGCTGATTCTTGGCGAAACCGGCACCGGTAAGGAGCTGATCGCCAGGGCCATTCACAACCTCAGCCATCGCCGCGAGCAGCGGATGATCAAGATGAACTGCGCGGCGATGCCCGCCGGGCTGATTGAAAGCGATCTCTTTGGCCATTCGAAAGGCGCCTTCACCGGGGCCAGCGCCCCGCGTACCGGACGCTTTGAACTGGCGGATAAAAGCTCGCTGTTCCTCGATGAGGTCGGCGACATGCCGCTGGAGCTGCAACCCAAGCTGCTTCGCGTGTTACAGGAGCAGGAGTTTGAGCGGCTCGGCAGCAACAAGCTTATCCGCACGGACGTGCGCCTGATTGCTGCCACCAATCGCGATCTGCGCCAGATGGTTGAAGACAGGCTGTTCCGCAGCGACCTCTATTATCGTCTGAACGTCTTCCCCATTCGCCTGCCGCCGCTGCGTGAACGCCCCGACGACATTCCCCTGCTGGCAAAGGCGTTTACCTGCAAAATTGCCCGCCGCCTCGGCCGCCAGATTGACAGCATTCCGGCCACCACCCTGCGTGCACTTAGCGAGATGCCGTGGCCGGGCAACGTGCGCGAGCTGGAAAATGTGATTGAGCGCGCCGTGCTGCTGACGCCCGGCAACGTACTGCAATTCTCCCTGCCGGAGATGGGGTTCACCCCGCCTGCGCCAGTGGCTGAGCCGCCGCTGGCGGGAGAAGATGAAGCGCAGCAAATCCTCCGCATTCTGAGAGAAACCAACGGCGTGGTTGCCGGGCCGAGAGGGGCCGCCCAGCGGCTGGGGCTGAAGCGCACCACGCTGCTGTCACGGATGAAGCGTCTCGGTATCGACAAAAACAGGTTGGTTTAAATTCTCAGGACAGGCTATAAGTTTTGGACACCTACAGAAAGGAGGCAGCATGTCAGTATCAGCACGAAATCAGCTCACCGGTAAAGTTAGCGCCGTGGCCACAGGCGCGGTCAACGATGAGGTTGAACTCACACTGGAAGGCGGCGCGAAACTTGTCGCCATTGTGACTCACAGCAGTAAGGAAGCATTGGGCCTGCAGGCGGGTAAAGAAGCCATTGCGCTGATCAAAGCGCCGTGGGTGACGCTTGCCAGCGAAGACTGTGGCCTGAAATTTTCCGCCCGCAATCAGTTTGCCGGGAAGGTGTCTAAAGTTACCGAAGGTGCGGTGAATGCCACGGTGCATATCAGCACGGATTCCGGTTTCGAACTGGTGGCGGTGATCACCAACGAAAGCCAGCATGAAATGAAACTGGCTACGGGCAGTCGCGTGATTGCGCTGATCAAAGCCTCAGCCATTCTGCTCGCCACCCGCGCTTAAGCTCTTTTGCGCCGCCCTTCCGGCGGCGCACAATTATTTCTTCGGGCGATACTTCTCCGGCAGTTCTGGCACCGGACGTCTGTCGTCCAGCAAATGCAGAACGGTGAGAACCGGATGACGCCACAGCATTCTCGGCCCCGCCCAGCGCATAATCTGCTTCATCTCTTCCCTTTTTGCGGGTTGATAGCAATGCACCGGGCACTGCTTGCAGGCAGGCTTGTTTTCACCAAACACGCACTTATCCAGCCGTTTATCAGCATACGCATTCAGCGCCGAGTAATGATCTTCGTCCGGCAAGGCCTGCGGGCAGCGCCGGGCGTAGAGTGCGATCATCCGGCGGATTGTCAGTTTTTCTCTGCGAATACGGCTTGCGGTCATGTTGAGTTTCCGAATTAAACATGCATTTATGATACGTATTTCTGTCCTCGCAAACCCTTTGCCACATCAATGATTGTCCAAAAAGAGACCCATTGCATGTTGGATAAAAATTAATCATTGAGTATTATTTGCTCACCTTCCGGGAGGAGTCCGGTCACGTTTCGTAAGGATGTATTCGCTCTTTTTTATAGACTTTTTATTTTATGCATTTATCTAAAACGCTTTCTGCGATGGTGTTGCTTGCCGCCACCGCTGGTGCCGGTCACGCTTTTGCTTTCAACCTGCCCTCGAATATTACCACGCTAAAAAACACCAGCCTGACTGAACGCGTTTCTCAGCCGCAGTCAGAAAATATAAAATCAAAAATCATGGCGCAATATTCGCAATGGAAAGGCACCCGCTATCACTTTGGCGGCAGCTCGCAGCGGGGGATCGACTGCTCTGCCCTGGTGCAGGCTATTTTCCATGGATCCATGCAGTTGAACCTGCCGCGCACCACTGGCGAGCAGATTCATAATGGTGTGCATATTTCACAAAATGCATTAAAGCCCGGGGATCTGGTGTTTTTTAAAACATCCAGAACAACTCGCCATGTTGGGGTTTATGTCGGCAATAATGAATTTATCCATGCTTCAAAAATAAAAGGCGTAACGGTTTCAAGCCTTGCCAATAATTACTGGCAGGCCCATTACGAAACCGCTCGCCGTATTACGGAAAATACTTAAAACCGTCAACAACCTCTCGCCTGCGGGAGGTTTTTTTCGGCCCTGCTTCCAGGTTTGACTGTAAAATCTCATCACTTTCATTCCGGCCACAACCCACTTCACACTCTGACATTTTCCCGCTACAAATAACTGTATTTACATACAGCCCATTAGTATTCTCGGCCTGTGGAAAAGGAGTGATAACTCATGATTCAACTCAGCGTAGCAACCCGTGAGGGTCTAAAAACGGCAAGACGGGCAAAAGTTGGTTACACCAGAAGGCGGCACCAGGATCCCAAAACCCTGCGCACCCGCCGATACAGTCAGCACCCAAGCCTGGTGCTGAGCGGCGACTGGCTTGCACAGGCAGGTTTTGCAACGGGTGTAGCCGTCGAGGTTTCCGTTCAGTACGGACAGCTGGTGTTGCAGGCTCTGACACCTGATGTCTCAGCTCCGGAGGAGCTCAGTCGTTAGTACACATCATCAATGTTTCAAACGGAGTGGAAACAATATAATCATCGTTGTTCAGCGGTGTGACTTTTAAGCGCACGTCATTGTCTTTTAGCACGCTGAACAGTTTTACGGCGTCTTCACTGCGTGGGCCTAAATGAAGTGCATAGTAGTTCCCCTCGCGGGTGTAGCTAAATTTGACGATGCTGCTGCTCTGCTTCAGCAGCGCTGTCGAACAGGAGCGACTGCCGGATACATAAAAGTAGCCCTCGCCGCCAATCATCGACATAAACACATCCAGGACGTTTTTAGCGCTGCACTGATTGCTGGTGAAATTGGTATGAATGCGGGCATGACACTCAATTTTCTTATCTGCCGTCATTGTCCGCCAAACCCGAAAGGACACCAGGGCCACCAACACAATCAACAGAAGGGGCAGCATTTTACTTTTCATTGTGGTTCCCTTCTGCCTCTCCGTGCTGAGTGAAATAGTAGTTTTCACAAGGGGCCTTACTGTTAAATGGACAGTAAGACAAAAGCTGCCGCGTGATGGCAACCCCATCGGCGTCGCTTTTTATATCGGCGTAAAAATAGAGATTAGTGTTGTTCCGGCAATTCAAATTTTCCTGACGAACAATGTCCTGCACGCGGCTTTTCAGCTTGTCTGGATCCATTCTTCGTGTCGTGTCGTCAGCCAGAAATGTCCGGCAATTTTCAATGCGAAATACTTCATTTCTCGCCATCTTGATCGACGCGAAACGTTGGATCTCCGGTGAAAAATAAAACAACACCAGCACTACGCCCGCTATTACTCCGGATAAATATCGCAGATATTTCCTTTCCCGAACAGATGCTTTTCCGCCAGCGTTATTTCCGATAATGTTAACATTATTGACTCCCGCAGTATTACTCTGACTTTCGGATCCCAGCATGTTTATTTCAGCATCAAAGACGAAACCATATTTTGGGATCGTCGAAATAGATTCGCTATGCCCATAATGAGCCAACGCTTTTCTCAGCATGGAAACGTAATTATTCAGATTATTGCTGGATGCGTTTAGACCCCGTTTTTCCCAAAGTTCATGCAGCAACATATTTCTGCTCAGAGGCTGGTGATTATGGGCAACAAACAGGCATAACAACTCCCCACAAAGACGCGATAAAATAATTGGCTCAGAGCCTTCATCCAGTCCAAGCAGCGTGTTGTCGGTCGCGCTGAACTTTACATTGTGGTTGATAATAAACTCCATCCATCCCCTACTTATCGCATCACTACCGTTCATTTTTTACTTCAGGCCACACCCTCTGCATGCAGACACAGAGGGCAAACCGGACACATCAGCCAGTTTCGCAAGTATATGTGCAGATCTATACCTCAACAATAAACCAATTTTAAATCTATTAAAACCACCACGGCAGAATAATTATCTATTGATAACAGAAATTTCAATATATATAACCAGCAACTGAAATCATCACGATACCATCCTGGACATCGCAACTAACCCATCCCCGTTGGGCTAGCTCCTTTATCCTGTCAGTATAGTGAGAGTTCTCTATGCATAACAATAAGCATCACGGTCATATTATATCTATTATAAAAAAAGGTAATGGCTATGTATTAAAAAGAAAAAACACTGAACTTACACTCAGCAAAAATCAAAGCCTGCTTATTTCATGCCTGATCAATAACATTAACGACAAAGCCGAAATCATCAACGCTATTTGGGGCGATGCAGCCAGTAAATCGAGGCAGAATAGCTACAATCAATTAATTTATCAGTTGCGACAGCGCCTGACGCAAGCCGGAATTGAGCCTGAGATATTAATCACGCACCCCCGTTACGGCCTGGTATTAAACAAGGCCATGCTGTTGCAGGACCGGCGCATTGATCACTATATGGTGAAAACACTGAACGACAATTTACTGAATTTATCCTCAGGGATAGTCAAGTCTGAAAGTCGCAATGGCATTGAACTCACCCCGCCCGATCGTTTTATTTTTTAACGCATCCGGCTCTGCCTGGATGTAGGTTTTTATCGCCAGACTGCTCGCACCATTCTGCAACGGAAAGGTGTTGCTCGCCTCATTTAAGGGCAATGGCTGCCCTTCCGTACTTTCAAAACCAATGAGGATACCCGTTGCCGTACTGTCCTGATTCAGCGCTAAAAGGCCGGGCAATTTGCCGTTACCAATACCATTAATCGTGATTTTAACGCTCTTGCTGATACTGATATTGCAATCCACTAGATCGACTCTAAGCATCTGCCCATGCGTTCTCTGATTAAGGTAGAGGTATTTGTCCGGCACACCGCCAAAATCAGCCATGAGTGTGTCTCCCTGCGTCGCGATTTTACAGGGTTCACTGACCAGTGTGCCGTGCAGATGCACATTCTCTGCCGCTTTTACGGGCGAAGCAGAAATCAGAACCAGTAACCCACCGCCAGAGATGTACGTGGATAATGCCTTCATCGTCGCGATCCTTCTATTGATAGCCCACTTCCAGAGTGGCTGTTGCGTCGAAATTCCCCTCTTTCAGCACGGCTCTAGGTTCGCTTACTACTACAACCTCGAGCTTTGGCTTCTCGGCCATATTATCAATACGCTGCGGTGTATTTATGGGGAGGTCTCTGTTCTGCATTAACACACGAATACCCAGTCCCGGCAGGGTAGTTTGCAGGACCGCAGGATCATACGAAGCCACATTGCCACGCAGCGTCAGAACGAAATCCAGCGGCTGTTCCGTTATTCCGCCACAGTCGACCTCATAGTTCAGCTCCATTCGATGCTGAACGCCATCAATACTGCTAATGACGAGAGAATCACCAAAATTAATATCAATCATTGGCCCGTCTTTCCCCTTCACCGTGCAACTGGGGGGATCCAGCAACGTGCCATTAAAAAACAAGTTTTCGGCGCCATAAAGTGGAGAAAAGCTCATCCCTGTAAGGCTCACTATTCCCCAGAACGTCACTGTTCGCATTCTCCACTCCACTGTCGATTGATGGGCACTTAGTTCGTTTCACCGCGGAGCTCTTTGGCGTGGCAGCGTCCGCCCTCGCAGATAAACCTGAATTTAGGCCGTCCGCCATAATCGTTAATCAGCGTGAAGATCGGGCTGCTCCCGGCTTTCGCCGCGCTAACGTTGAGGGAAGTACTACTTTTTGGCGCGACCATTACCGGTTCAAAATCAGAAAGCGACGGCCCTTTTTCCGCTGCACTAATATCAATAATGGTGACGTACAATCCACTGTCGTTATTAAATTGGTAGACATCACCGACTTTATTCAGCGTTAAATGCTCACCTATTTCCTCAGCCTGACGAATTAAAGAAGCCGGGCGATAAAAAAGTTTGATCCGGGTTTGTAACGCAATTTGTAGCGTATTCGGCTTGCCGCTGACTGGCGGAATTTCACGCAGGTTAAAATAAAACAGCGATTCCCGGTCGGCAGGCAGGCTTCCCGCCGCTGGTAACGCCTGAATTTTTACCTGACTCTTCGCTTCAGGTTCAATTCGCTGGATCGGCGGCAGTATTGCCAGTGGACTGTTGACCTTGTTTCCACGCTCATCTTCCAGCCACGCCTGCGCCAGGAAGGGCAGTGCTTTATTATCATTGCCAATACTCAGACTGACGGATTTTTTATCGCTCTCATAAATGATTCGGGTGCGATCTAACGAAATGGCCGCCTGCGCCGCCTCGCTGAATAAAGTGAATGACAGCACAATGGCCATCAGGCTTTGCGTTATTTTTTCCATTATTGATATCTCATTACATGTAAAAAAGAGGATTACTTCTTCGCCAGAGAGTTAACCACCACCCGGTTAAGTGAACGGCAAGGGAGCAGTAAGCTGGAACTGGTTATTAGCGAAGCGCTCTCAGGCAACTGAAGCTCACACTGGGCTTTACCCAGCCAGTTAACCTGCATGGTTTCCCCGGCCACTATTCCGCTTAACCAGACGCTGCCATCATCGCCAACAATGCCCACTTCCTGGTTTTTGGGATTGAGTACCGTGGCCCCAAACGGCGGTGTTGATCCGTCGGCAAGGCGAATAATCGCCATATTTTTCGCGCCACCAATCACGCTGAAATGCCGGTAGCCAATCGCGCCTTCGGTTAATGTGGCCTGAACGACTGAAGTCATCGCCTGGGCATCATCCGGGATCGCGTTCAAATCGATACTGACCCGGCTGCGCGAATAGCTGCTGATGTCAGAGACCACCGCTTTGCCAAAGACGTTTGTCCACGTCGGGCTTCCCCATGTTTTAATCGGGATTCCGGCATTTCCGTCCGTATCAACAAGCATTCGCGTACTGCCCGGCGACCCCGCGCGGTGAAGCGCAGCACCTTTAGGCGTGACGGTGACGCCTCCCTGAACTGACATTCCCAGGGAGCTGTAGCTGCCCTCCTGGTAGCTGGCGGAGCCATTCCACTGCGCCATAGATCCACGATAGCTGTAGTAACCGTTGCCAATAACACCCTGACGTGAAAGGCCGCTGCCTATCTGATAGAAATTGCCATCGCTGTCGCTGCTGTTGTAGTTAAGCTGATGACTGCTTTCCTGCCCGGCATAGGTCCCGCTGTAGCTGACAGAGCTTTGCTGGCCCACGGGAACAGACAGGGAGAGATACATCCCGTCTTCAGTTCGTCCATCGTATTTACTATGCGACAACGTCAGTGACAGACTGATATTTCTCATTCGCCAAAGGTCGAGATATTTTGACGCCGTCAGGTTATAGCTATCGTTTGCCGGGCTATCCCAGTAAGACTGGTGGTTGTAGTTCAGGTAAACACTGGTGCCCCATTCCCGAAGCTGTTGGTTAAACGTCACGGTGTACATCTCTTTGCTGCTTTGGGATCTTCGCCCCCAGTTTCTGGCATCCAGATATTCACTCATGCTCATGTAGTTCTTTTCCGAGAAGCGATACCCGGCAAAAGTGACCTGATTATCAAAGTCATCAAAACGTTTGGAGTAGCTCAGGCGATACGAGCGGCCTGTCAGCGTGCCGTCTTCATCGGACAGCATCGCTTTTGACTGCGTGACGTCGAATGCCAACGCACCAAACAGCAGGAGATCGCGACCGATACCCAACGCTGCGGCCTGATAATTTTCATCAATCACGCCCCCGCCATACAGCGACCAGCCGTTGTTCACGCCCCAGGAAAACTCTCCGGTGGCGAATGCAGGCCCTTGCGTACGATGGTTGGCATCCATTGGCCGCCCCACCGCGGTTTTGTAACGCACCATCCCCGGACGGGTAAGATAAGGCACGCTGGCAGTGTCCATCTGGAAGCTATGCGACGTCCCGTCCTGCTCCTCAATGCGCACATCCAGCTTTCCCGATACGGAATCCGAAATATCCTGAATACGAAATGCCCCCGCGGGGACCAGAACCTCTTTCAGTACTCTGCCCTGTTGGCTGATCACCACTTTGGCGTTGGTATTGGCAATGCCGGAAACTTCAGGGGCATAGCCGCGTAAGTTCGCCGGCAGCATATTGTCATCCGTAACCAGGCTGATGCCCGCGAAACGAAAACTGTCAAAAATGTCCGAGGTGAGAAAATCTTCCCCAAGCGTCAGCTTTGCCGCCAGATGCGGCAATGCGCGATATGCGTAATATCGGCTCCAGTCCCAGCTGCGTTGCGATGCTCCGCTTCCCGTGTCATTCCGGGCCTGCCAGTCAGCACGCAGACGCCAGGGCCCGACGTTGACGCCAACAACCCCGTTAGCGCTCTCGTTACGCTGATTGCCACCTTTTTGCTGGAACAACTGTTGCAGATTAACGTTGTAGTCCAGCAGCGCGCCGAAAATCCCCTCATCCCATGTCGACGGAGGGTCCCAATATTCTGAGGCATATTCCAGCCAGGTAGCCGGGACGCCTATCACCAGTGCAGATGTGGCTAATGAGGGGGCCAGGGTCAAACCAGGCAAACTGCTAATCTCCAGACAGTTTGCGTCATGCCACCAACGAAGTTGTTTCTCAACGCCGGTTTTCAGACCAAACTGACTGACCAGCTGCGGCGTGATGCAGACCTGGCTGTCATCTTTGCTATCAGGATCCGGGTAAATATTGAGCGTCTGCTCGCTCAGTTCCTGCTTATTGACATGAACAGCAAATACATACTCGCCGGGCATGATATAAGCGCCATGCGAAAAACGATTGAGATCGATTTGCTGCCGGTCTTTTACATCCAGCAGGTCAATGTTGAATTGAATATCTTCGGCATTTGCCAGGTTTGCGCTACTGCTTAAAAAGAAAAAAAGAATCCCGCCAACAAGCTGTTTACGGTCAAACGCAGCATTAATACTTAATCGCTCCATTGTACGACAGGCCCTTTATTCCATTAAACAGCGATTCACCAGCCCAGCTATTGATAAAATTATGATTAAAAATACATGCGGGTTTCCCCGCATGTATTAGCCTGCTTAATTACTGATAAGCAAGAGTAAAGTTAGTCACGCCTTTGAAATCACCCGGAGTCACTTCGCCATCCACCGCATCACCCTGCAGGTAAGCAGCGAAAGTCAGATCGTGATTGCCAGCCTGCATATTTTGCACTGCGCTGTCTTTGTTCAGAGCAATCACATTACCTGAACCATCGGTAATACCGATGCTCGCACCTTTCGCTGTACCGGTAATACCCAGAGAGCCTTGAGTGCCGCCTTCTGCACCGGTGAATTTAGCGCTAACTGATTTTTTCTCGCTAATATCGCAGTTAGTGAGTTTGATGGTGAAGTTCTGCGGAGAAGATTTACCACCTTTAGACAGTGCCGCCGCTGAAACCTGGCCCAGTTCAATAGTCTGATCAACATTTTCAGGATCGATAGAACATGGAGCTTCAGTAACGGAACCCGTGAAAGTCACAGTGCCATGTCCACTATCTGCAGCGTTTGCCATGGAAATCAGGCTAAAAGTCATAGTCAAACCCAGAACAATTTTGTTCAGTTTCATTTTTATTCCTTTAAATATAAATAGATAAAATCATCAGAAGCCGAAGTAATTACGGCTTTACTTTTCACTAATTAATTCACTTCTATAGATGGCGAATATTTTTTAGCCGAGGTAATTATTTCAGAAAAAAACATAAAGAGAAACTCAAAACAAAACGTAAAGTTAAATTAACTATTTAAATCCAGCATGTAATAAATAATATAATAAATGGGAAAGCATCTTTTGTACCCAGCCCCACAGGCAGAACAAAACACTTAATTTATAATCAAAACAGATAAATGGACTGGTCATTGTTGGTTTTTAAGTTATATAGCGCTACCATTATTCTTCAATGGAAGAGATCACACAGTATTCGCTCAACAAAAAGGATTACCATGTCGCCCCCCCTCAGCATCGTTATTAAAGAAGAAAATCATTACCTTGCAGTGGGTATAAAGCATGCGCTTTTACAGCATTTTTCTGCCCATCCTGTTCAGGTTAAGGTAAATAATGAGGGGGATTCAGGAAGCTGCGACATTGCCATTCTGTCAACAAAGCACCTTGGCGCGGTGTGCCCAACAACACAGCGTTTCCAGCTTATTGTGTTATCAGCATCGAACAACATCAGAGCAAAACTGTTGTACGAACACGGTGTCTTTTGCCATCATCAATCTATAGAGAAGCTGCTGGTCATGATTGAACTGCGCTTAAAATCTTTGCAGGATAAACAGCAATCACCCTCAAGAAAAAAAATATTCTCAAAAGAACATTCACCTCGTTTAACGCCCAGACAGCAGGAAGTTATTGAACTTTTTTCACAGGGATTAAGCATCCAAGAAATAGCGGAATTACTGCATATCAGTAATAAATCTGTTAGCTACACCAAACGCAGAGTGATGAGTAAGCTGGATCTACAGAATCTGGCTCAACTACACCGCTGGATACACAGCTAGGAAAGGATGCATAATGATAAGGAACGTGATTTTTTCCTGTTTAATCCTCTCATTGTTTCTCGTCAGGGCAATGGCTGCTAATTTTTATCTGACCCCAGACCCTGGTGGCATTAAAAATGGATATATCGTATCCGGAAATATCGTCGCAAGCGATCTTAAACGCGATATGAGTACCAGTAGAGGGTGGGCTAAACTGCATACTCTATATGAATTAAAGGGCGGGGAAGTATGGGAAAATTTAAATGACTCAGCATACTGCCCTTCAAGTGCTAATATAGAGGAGACATTGCAATTTTTGAATGCACGATTTTCCGCAGGAATTCCATTGAGAGATTTCATACCTGGATATTTCCCTATAAGAGATAACTCAATCAGAATCTACTGTTACCTCGGGCCTTCAGAACTAAAATTAGGCCGGTGGGCCATTGAGCCAAACTTTTCCATCCCACCCGTTACACCTGAGACGCCAAGATGTACGACCATTATAGATCCTAATATTAATTTTGATAATGTCGTCATAGGAGCAACGAAAAAAATATCTGTCACTGGTACTATCCGTTGCGACAAAGATACTACTGTAAGTGTTTCTCTCAAAGACCCTAAGGATCTTACGGCTAAAAACGGAGTTTTGAAATTAAGTGACGCCACCGTACTCTATGACGTTGATAATACTGGCATAACGAAGAAATACTCTACACGAAAAAACATCAATGAACCATTTACACTCAATTTCACACTCTCCGACACAGGAAAAATTGAGGCACAAAAAACCGGGTACTTGATCCTAAGGATTGAAAGCCTTTAATCTCTACGAAGGTGAAAAATTATGAGGTGTATTATTCGTGTAGTTTTAACTATCCTGCAAATGATCACCATATTCTCGGCTTCAGCTGCTGATGAGCAAATGCTGTCCATTACACTCAATGTTATTAAACCACCTTGCATTCTCAATGGAGGGCAGAACATTAATGTCAATTTCGGTGATGAAGTGTTCACCACCCGCATTGATGGCGTTTATAAAAAACAGAAAATTGAATATAAACCCACAAATTGCCTGACATCAAAATTCAAATTAAGAATAGAAGGTAACCCAGCGGCATGGGACTCGAAGCTGCTGGCCAGCAATAATGAGGGATTAGGTATCCGTTTTTTGAATTCAGGTACAGAGCTGGCATTGTATAGCTGGATTAATTTTTCCAGCAGCAAATGGCCAGTGCTGGAAGCCGCACTGGTCAAAAATGACAAGAAAGTCCTGAAATCAGGGCCGTTTACGGCAGGCGCAACGTTAATGATTGAGTACCAATAATGCGAAAATTATCCTCCTGATTATCGTCAGACAGCATACTTTCGAGCGTCCTCGCAGAAAGTCACCTTTCCACCGGTTTTCCTGACTTCCAGACTCCGTTATCATGCTCCCTGCACGCACACTAACAATAATGTCAAACGTCGTGCATTGACTGGCACCTGGAAAATGGACATCACAGACAGATGAGTACATACGAAAATTTAGACGCCCATACGCCGATGATGCAGCAGTACCTGAAGCTGAAAGCTCAGCATCCGGAGATCCTGCTGTTTTACCGTATGGGTGATTTTTACGAGCTGTTTTATGACGACGCCAAACGTGCCTCTCAGCTGCTCGATATTTCCCTGACCAAGCGTGGCGCTTCCGCAGGGGAACCTATTCCGATGGCGGGCGTACCACACCATGCTGTTGAAAACTATCTCGCCAAACTGGTCAATCTTGGCGAATCCGCGGCGATTTGCGAGCAGGTCGGCGACCCGGCCACCAGCAAAGGGCCCGTTGAGCGTAAAGTTGTCCGTATCGTCACGCCGGGCACCATCAGCGATGAAGCGCTGTTGCAGGAGCGTCAGGATAACCTGCTGGCCGCCATCTGGCAGGACAGCAAAGGCTACGGCTATGCCACGCTGGACATCAGCTCCGGACGCTTTCGCCTGAGTGAGCCCGCAGACAGAGAAACCATGGCGGCAGAACTTCAGCGCACCAATCCTGCCGAATTGCTCTATGCGGAAGACTTTGCGGAAACGGCACTGATTGAAGGCCGCCGTGGTCTGCGTCGTCGCCCGCTGTGGGAATTTGAGATTGATACCGCACGCCAGCAGCTAAACCTGCAATTTGGCACGCGTGACCTGGTCGGCTTCGGCGTGGAAAACTCGCCACGCGGGTTGTGTGCTGCGGGATGCTTATTGCAATACGTCAAAGACACCCAGCGCACGTCCCTGCCGCATATTCGTTCCATCACCATCGAGCGCCAGCAGGACAGCATCATCATGGATGCGGCAACGCGGCGCAATCTGGAAATTACCCAGAACCTGGCGGGTGGCGTTGAAAACACCCTGGCCGCCGTGCTCGACCGCACAGTAACGCCAATGGGCAGCCGAATGCTGAAGCGCTGGCTGCATATGCCAGTCCGTGATACCAAAGTGCTTACCGAGCGCCAGCAAACGCTGGGTGCGTTGCAGGATCGCTGCGACGAACTGCAGCCGGTGCTGCGTCAGGTTGGCGATCTGGAGCGTATTCTTGCCCGTCTTGCTCTGCGCACCGCTCGCCCGCGCGACCTTGCCCGTATGCGCCATGCGTTCCAGCAACTGCCGGAACTGCGCGAACAGCTGAGCAGCGTCGACAGCGCCCCGGTACAGAAACTGCGTGAAACGATGGGGGAGTTTACCGAGCTCCGTGAACTGCTTGAGCGTTCAATCATCGAAACACCACCGGTTCTGGTGCGCGACGGCGGCGTCATTGCCCCGGGCTATCATGAAGAACTCGACGAGTGGCGCGCGCTGGCTGATGGCGCAACGGACTATCTCGACAGGCTGGAGATTCGCGAACGTGAGCGTCTGGGTCTGGATACGCTGAAAGTGGGCTATAACGCCGTTCACGGTTACTACATTCAGATCAGCCGTGGCCAGAGTCATATGGCACCAATCCACTACGTCCGCCGCCAGACGCTCAAGAATGCCGAGCGTTATATCATCCCGGAGCTGAAAGAGTACGAAGACAAGGTGCTGACGTCGAAAGGCAAAGCGCTGGCACTGGAAAAACAGCTTTATGACGATCTGTTCGATCAGCTGTTGCCGCATCTTGCCGATTTGCAGCAGAGCGCCGCGGCGCTGGCGGAGCTCGACGTGCTGGTAAACCTCGCCGAACGCGCAGATGCCCTGAATTACTGCTGTCCGACGTTTAGTGACAAACCCGGTATTCGCATCACCGAGGGCCGCCATCCGGTGGTCGAGCAGGTACTGAATGAGCCGTTTATCGCCAACCCGCTGAACCTGTCACCGCAGCGCCGGATGCTGATCATCACCGGGCCGAACATGGGCGGTAAAAGTACCTATATGCGCCAGACCGCACTGATTGCTCTGCTGGCCTATATCGGCAGCTACGTGCCGGCCCAGAAGGTGGAAATCGGCCCGATCGACCGTATCTTTACCCGCGTTGGTGCCGCAGACGATCTTGCCAGCGGTCGCTCGACCTTTATGGTGGAGATGACGGAAACCGCGAATATTCTGCACAATGCCACTGAGCAAAGTCTGGTCCTGATGGACGAAATTGGTCGTGGAACCTCTACGTACGACGGTCTATCTCTTGCCTGGGCCTGTGCCGAAGGCCTGGCGAATCGCATTAAGGCGTTAACGCTCTTTGCCACCCACTATTTCGAGCTGACGCAGCTGCCGGAAAAAATGGAAGGCGTGGCGAACGTTCACCTTGATGCTTTGGAGCACGGCGACACTATTGCCTTCATGCACAGCGTGCAGGATGGTGCGGCAAGCAAGAGCTACGGCCTGGCAGTGGCTGCGCTGGCGGGTGTGCCTAAAGAAGTGATTAAACGCGCGCGTCAGAAACTTCGCGAGCTGGAAAGCCTGTCACCAAATGCTGGCGCAACGCAGGTGGACGGCACACAGATGTCGCTGCTTTCTGCCCCGGAAGAAACCTCTCCTGCCGTTGAGGCTCTGGAAAATCTGGATCCGGATTCGCTGACGCCGCGCCAGGCCCTGGAGTGGATTTACCGTCTCAAAAGTCTGGTGTAGCTATAAATTGCCCGGTGGCGCTGCGTTTACCGGACCTGCCGATCTTCAGTCGTAGGCATAATAAGCGCAGCGCATCAGGCAATCATGAAAAGAAAAAGGCCAGTCATTGCTGACTGGCCTTTTTGACGGAAACTTGTTGAGTCTTACTGCTTATTCGCGGAAAAGCGCTTCGATATTCAGCCCTTGCCCCTGCAGGATTTCACGCAGGCGACGCAAACCTTCCACCTGAATCTGACGAACGCGTTCACGAGTCAGACCGATTTCACGGCCAACATCTTCAAGCGTTGCCGCTTCATACCCCAACAAACCGAAACGACGAGCCAGCACTTCACGCTGTTTGGCGTTCAGTTCGAACAGCCATTTGACGATGCTTTGCTTCATGTCATCGTCCTGCGTGGTGTCTTCCGGGCCGTTATCTTTTTCATCGGCCAGGATATCCAGCAGCGCTTTTTCGGAATCGCCACCCAGCGGGGTGTCGACTGAGGTAATGCGCTCGTTGAGACGCAGCATACGACTGACGTCATCAACCGGTTTGTCCAGCTGCTCAGCAATCTCTTCGGCACTCGGCTCGTGATCCAGCTTATGGGATAACTCACGTGCGGTACGCAAATAGACGTTAAGCTCTTTGACGATGTGAATCGGCAGACGAATAGTACGGGTTTGGTTCATGATTGCCCGTTCAATGGTCTGACGAATCCACCAGGTTGCATAGGTCGAGAAACGGAATCCGCGCTCCGGATCGAATTTTTCGACCGCGCGAATCAGCCCCAGGTTGCCCTCTTCAATCAGATCCAGCAGAGCCAGACCACGATTGCTGTAACGACGGGCAATTTTCACCACCAGACGCAGGTTACTTTCAATCATCCTGCGGCGGGAAGCAACGTCACCACGCAACGCACGTCGTGCAAAATAGACTTCTTCTTCGGCCGTTAGCAGTGGAGAATAACCGATCTCTCCAAGGTAAAGCTGAGTCGCATCCAGCACACGCTGTGTGGCACCCTGTGATAACAGCTCTTCCTCAGCCAGGTCGTTATCACTGGGTTCCTCTTCGACTAAGGCTTTCTCATCGAAAGACTCAGACTCTGTTCCGTTCTCATCAAATTCCGCATCTTCATTTAAATCATGAACTTTCAGCGTATTCTGACTCATAAGGTGGCTCCTACCCGTGATCCCTGGACGAAACACACCTCACGGTTGTTTCGCCTGATTATCGCTGCGGCAAATACTGCAGCGGGTTGACGGATTTCCCCTTGTAACGAATTTCAAAATGCAAGCGTGTAGAACTGGTTCCGGTGCTACCCATGGTAGCTATCTTCTGCCCCGCCTTCACTTCTTGTTGTTCCCGGACCAGCATCGTATCGTTATGGGCGTAGGCGCTCAGGTAATCATCATTGTGTTTGATGATAATAAGATTACCGTACCCGCGCAGTGCGTTACCGGCATAAACAACGCGCCCATCTGCGGTCGCGGTGATAGCCTGTCCTTTACTGCCTGCAATATCGATCCCTTTGTTGCCGCCATCGCCGCCACTAAAGTTTTCGATGATTTTGCCGTCGGTCGGCCAGCGCCAGGAAGAGATAGGCGAACTGGTAGACGTTGAGCTTGCAGTGGGTTGGGTAGTGCTGACAGCGGGTGCCGTAACCGGCGCGACGACCGTAGTCGAAGGCTTATTATTAGGCAACATTTTGTTAGCACTTTGTTCACCTGAATCCTCAGAATACGTAATTGTTGGTTGAGACGCAACCACTGCGGAGGAATTTTGTGCAGGTTTTGAGACTACTCCTGGCGAAGCGGTGCTGGCTTGTGCGCTGGCCTGTGCTACGGCGTTATTTCCGGTGATCGGCTGGCCTGAAGCGTTGCCCACCTGCAGCACCTGGCCCACATTCAGGGCATAAGGCTCAGGTACGTTATTGCGCTGCGCCAGGTCGCGGAAATCGTTCCCGGTCACCCACGCAATATAGAAGAGCGTATCGCCACGCTTCACGGTATAGGTGCTGCCACCGGTGTAGCTGCCTTTTGGAATATCGCCATATTTACGGTTATAGACCGCATGGCCGTTCACTATCTGAACCGGCTCCTGAGCCACCGCGGTCTGCTGCTGCATCGGCTGAATTTGTGGCTGAACCGGGGCGGTTTGCACCGGCTGAGGCTGTGGCGCCGTCTGCGCGGCGGTGCCCATCTTAGGAGGCGGGGTGATTAGCATTCCTGAATCGGAACTGGAAGACATTCCGCCTACCGAAGTGACCGGGGCGGGAGCGTTACTGGATGAGGAGCATCCTGCCAGCCAAAGTGAAACCAGTGATAAAGCCGCCATGCGACTAACGGTGAATTTAGGGCTTCCCGCGCTCATTTATCCCCCAGGAATATGTTATCTGTCAGTGACTTAAAAACCGTAAAACGTGACGGTAATCACCCAAAAAAGTGTGCTCACCCTACGCCATATGCGAAGCTAAAAGAAACAGGAAAACTCCTGTATTACGCCAATTCGCCTTTCACCAATGGCACAAAGCGAACCGCTTCCACGGTATCGATGATAAATTCATCCCCTCGCCGGCGAACGCGCTTGAGTACCTGCTGCTCCTCGCCGACGGGTATAACCAGAATGCCGCCTTCATCCAGCTGCGACATCAGCGCCGCCGGAATTTCCTGCGGCGCTGCCGTGACAATAATGGCATCAAATGGCGCTCTTGCGCGCCATCCCTGCCAGCCATCGCCATGGCGAGTTGAAACATTATGTAAATCAAGCTGCTTCAGGCGACGGCGCGCGTGCCATTGCAGGCTTTTGATACGCTCAACCGAGCAAACATGATGCACCAGATGCGCCAGAATCGCCGTCTGGTAACCCGAGCCCGTGCCGATTTCCAGCACGCGTGACCCGGGCGTCAGCTCCAGCAGCTCAGTCATCCTCGCCACCATGTACGGCTGCGAAATGGTCTGGCCCTGGCCAATCGGCAGCGCCACGTTCTCCCATGCCTTGTGTTCAAAGGCTTCATCAATGAACTTTTCACGCGGCACGGAGGCAATAGCATCGAGCACTTGCTCATTGGCGATCCCCTGATTGCGTAGCTGATTGAGAAGACTTTGTACGCGCTGGCTCACCATTGTTCATCCACTCCCACACGATCCAGCCATCCGGAGACAACCTCCTGTGCGCTGTGAGCGGTTAAATCGACGTGCAGCGGCGTGACGGACACATAGCCTTCATCAACGGCGGCGAAATCCGTGTCCGGCCCTGCATCGCACTTCTCGCCCGGTGGGCCAATCCAGTAAAGCGTGTTCCCGCGCGGATCCTGCTGCGGAATCACTTTGTCTGCCGGATGGCGGCTACCGCAGCGCGTGACGCGGATCCCTTTGATTTCTGAAAGAGGCAAATCAGGCACGTTGATGTTGAGAATCCGCCCGGTGCGCAGGGGTTCACGGGCCAGCGCCCGCAGGATGGAGCAGGTCACAGCGGCGGCGGTGTCATAGTGATTGTAGCCGTTCAGCGAAACGGCAATCGCCGGAAAACCGAGATGTCGGCCTTCCATCGCCGCCGCCACCGTGCCGGAATAGATAACATCATCGCCCAGGTTCGGCCCGGCGTTAATGCCGGAGACAACCACATCCGGACGCGGGCGCATCAGCGTGTTTACGCCGAGAAACACGCAGTCCGTCGGGGTGCCGTTTTGTACGGAAATATCGCCGTTGTCGAACGTGTGGGTACGAAGAGAGGATTCCAGGGTCAGCGAGTTAGAAGCTCCGCTGCGGTTACGATCGGGTGCAACAACCTGAACCTCGGCAAACTCGCGCAAGGCTTTCGCCAGGGTCTGGATCCCCGGCGCGTGGATCCCGTCATCGTTACTCAGCAATATTCGCATAATCACCTGTTGTGTTGATAAGTTCCCTTACCACACCAGTGGCAAAACTGCCTGCCGGCAGCCAGAAACGCACCTCAACGGTGACGTCATCCCACCAGTTCCAGCTCAGCTGTTGCGGGTAAAGCAGCATGGCGCGTCGCGCAGCTTCCACTTTTTCACGCAGCAATAAAGTCTGCAACAGCGTTTCATCCGCAAGCGTTTGTTGCTCAAATTCCAGCGCCGCACGCTGGGTGCCCCACTCACCGCTGCCCGGCAGCGAGGCGGTAATCATCAGGTCACGGCCGTCGACGCGGGACTGAAGTTCAGGCAGCTCTTCGCCTGTGGCCACAAACCAGCTGCCGCGTCCCGCTAATTGTAGCGCATCGCCGTCAACAACTTGATTAAAGTCCGGTTTTTTTAAACGCTCGCTGACCTGCTGATTAAACAACGCGCTGCGTGCAGCCGACAACCAGAAACTGCGTTTATTGCGATCGCGTACCGGCGCACCGCTTTCTGCCCAGCGCAGCGCGCCCTGCAAATTGCTACCGCCAATACCGAAGCGCTGTGCGCCAAAATAGTTCGGCACGCCTTTGTCATTAATGGCCTGTAAGCGTGCTTCGACGTCTTCACGATGGCTGATTTCACGCAGCACAAGAGTGAATGCGTTCCCTTTCAGCGCGCCAAGGCGCAGCTTGCGCTTGTGACGGGCGTACTCCAGCACCTTACAGCCTTCAAGCTCAAATTTGCTCAGGTCTGGCATCTCTTTGCCCGGCAGACGCACGCAGATCCACTGTTCTGTGACCGCATGTTTGTCCTTCTGCCCGGCAAAGCTCACTTCACGGGCGTGAACCTTGAGGAATTTTGCCAGTGCGTCGGCCACAAATCGGGTGTTGCAGCCGTTCTTCAGGATACGCACCAGCAGGTGTTCACCTTCGCCATCTGGCGCAAAACCCAAATCTTCGACCACCAGAAAGTCTTCCGGATTGGCCTTCAGCTGCCCGTGGCCCTGCGGTTTGCCGTGCAGGTAAGTGAGATCGTCAAACGCAATCATGGACGTGCCTTATGCAGCAGCGCAACCGCTTCGCAGGCAATGCCTTCGCCGCGCCCGGTGAAGCCAAGCTTCTCGGTTGTGGTCGCTTTGACGTTCACATCATCCATATGGCAACCCAAATCTTCAGCAATGAACACGCGCATCTGCGGGATGTGCGGCAGCATTTTCGGGGCCTGGGCGATGATAGTGACGTCGACGTTGCCAAGCGTGTAGCCTTTGGCCTGAATGCGGCGCCAGGCTTCGCGCAGCAGCTCACGGCTGTCGGCACCTTTAAAGGCCGGATCGGTGTCCGGGAACAGCTTGCCGATATCACCCAACGCCGCCGCACCGAGTAGCGCGTCGGTGAGCGCGTGCAGCGCCACGTCGCCGTCCGAGTGGGCCAGCAGGCCTTTTTCATAAGGCACACGCACGCCACCAATGATAATCGGGCCTTCGCCTCCAAAGGCGTGTACGTCAAAACCGTGTCCAATTCGCATTATGCCTGCTCCTGAGGTCCGCTACGGGTAAGGTAAAATTCTGCCAGCCGCAAATCTTCCGGGCGGGTCACTTTAATATTATCAGCGCGTCCGGCCACCAGCTCGGGATGGAAACCACAATATTCCAGCGCTGACGCTTCGTCGGTGATGGTCGCCCCTTCATTGAGCGCCCGCGTCAGGCAGTCAAAGAGGAGTTCACGAGGGAAAAACTGCGGCGTCAGTGCGTGCCAGAGATCAGTGCGATCGACGGTGTGGGCAATGGCCTCTTTACCGGGCTCAGCGCGCTTCATGGTGTCGCGAACGGGCGCCGCAAGAATGCCGCCAACGCGGCTGGTTTCACTCAGTGCGAGTAAATTCGCCAGATCGTCCTGATGCAAACAGGGACGCGCGGCGTCATGCACCAGCACCCATTCTGCGTCGCCCGCTGCGCGCAGGCCTGCCAGAACGGAATCAGCACGTTCGGCTCCGCCTTCTACAACGGTTATTTGTGGGTGATTAGCGAGGGGAAGCTGCTGAAAGCGGGCGTCACCGTCGCTGATGGCGATAATGACGCGTTCAACGCGGGAATGGGCCAGCAAGGCGGCCACCGCGTGTTCGAGAATCGTTTTGTTACCGATTGAGAGATATTGCTTCGGGCATTCCGTTTGCATACGGCGGCCGAATCCGGCTGCCGGCACCACGGCGCAAACGCCCGAAAAAGTGGCTGCCATGCGATTATCCTGGCTTGGGTTTATTGATTGTTCTGCCCGGTGCGCTGATTCTGACCCTGATTGCGCTTGGACGCATCCGGCACCAGACGATAAAAGGTTTCGCCCGGGCGAGTCATACTGAGCTCGTTGCGAGCGCGTTCTTCAATCGCTTCCTGACCGCCGTTGAGGTCGTCAATTTCGGCGAAAAGCTGATCGTTGCGCGCTTTAAGTTTGGCGTTGGTTGCCTGCTGAGCCGCCACGTCATCGTTGACGCGACTGTAGTCATGAAGACCGTTCTTGCCGAACCACAGCGAATACTGCAGCCAGACCAGAAGTGCCAGCAACAGCAGCGTTAATTTACCCATCCTGCCCCCAAAAAAACGGCATCATCATCCCAAAACTTGCCAGAGTGCTCACCCAGGCCTGCGGACGATGCCGCGTATCGCGGGGAATGTACCACATTTTGCATCGGGAGTCGCAGGTCCAATCGCATCGAACGAATACGCTTAACCCAGCAGCCACAAAAACAGCAGGCCAAAGAGGGTCGCGACCGTTATCAGCGTCACCACAATACTGTAGAGGAGTTTGCCGTTCATCAGCGAGTGCAGCGCGATGCCGATCACCACGGAAACGGGGAGCAGGGCCAAAAAGAAGGGCCACGTGTAGAGGAAGAAGAACAGCGTGTTGCTGCCGTAGAACAAAAACGGAATACCGAGCGCCAGTAGCCATGCGACAAAACCCACGGCCGCGCCGGACAAAGACCAGGTGGTCTCTTCGGTGTCGATAGCCATGGGTTCTGCCCGTGTAATGGTCATGTTCTGGGTATTGCGCATATCAAATCCTGTTTCCTGACTGGCCAGAAAACCGGCCCGGTCTCAGGATCTGATAATATCGCCCTGTCTCAGCAGGTCTAATAATTGGTTAACCAAATTTGTTACCAATTGTTCGCCATCGAGGTGAATGTCTGCCTTTTCCGGGGCTTCGTAAACCGAGTCGATGCCGGTGAAATTGCGCAGTTCACCGGCGCGGGCTTTTTTGTACAAGCCTTTCGGATCGCGGGATTCACACACCGCCAGCGGCGTGTCGACGAACACTTCGATAAAGCGCCCTTCTCCCAGCCGATCCCGCACCATCTGCCTTTCCGCACGGTGCGGCGAAATGAAAGCGGTTAATACCACCAGCCCCGCCTCCACCATCAGCTTTGCCACTTCGCCCACGCGACGAATGTTCTCTTTGCGATCGTCGTCGCTGAAGCCCAAATCGCTGCACAGGCCGTGACGCACATTATCACCATCGAGCAAATAAGTGCTGACGCCAAGCTCGTGCAGCGCCTCTTCCAGCGCCCCGGCAACCGTGGATTTACCCGAGCCCGAAAGCCCGGTAAACCACAGCACAACCCCACGATGACCGTGGTGCTGTTCGCGCTGAGACTGCGTTACTGGATGGGCATGCCAGACGACGTTTTCGTCATGCTGCGCCATCACTTGCCTCCCAGCAGATCGCGTGCGCCCCAGTGCGGGAAGTGCTTACGCACCAGCGCGTTCAGCTCCAACTCAAAGGCGCTGAATTCGCCACTGTTTGCCACCGCATGATTCTCCTGCGGCTCGCGCACCATCCCGGCTCCGACCGTTACGTTGGTCAGACGGTCGATAAAGATAAGACCGCCGGTCACCGGGTTGTGCTGATACTTATCGAGCACCAGCGGCTCGTCGAAGGTCAAATCCACCAGGCCAATACCGTTGAGCGGCAGGCTGGTCACTTCACTCTGGGTCAGGTTGTTGATATTCACCTGATACTGAATCGCATCTACGCGTGCACGGGTTTTCTTTCCGGCAATTTTGATTTCGTAGCTCTGGCCAGGCTGTAAAGGCTGTTCAGCCATCCACACCACGTCCACGCTGGCGCTTTGCACGGCAGGCAGCGTTTCGCTGACGTCCACCAGCAGGTCACCGCGGCTGATGTCGATTTCATCCTTCAGCACCAGGGTAATCGCTTCGCCCGCCGCCGCCTGCTGCAGGTCGCCGTCAAAAGTGACGATGCGCGCCACGGCAGACTCCACGCCCGACGGCAGCACCTTCACGCGCTGGCCGACGCTCACCGTGCCGGACGCAAGCGTCCCGGAGAAGCCGCGGAAATCGAGATTAGGGCGGTTCACGTACTGCACCGGGAAACGCAGCGGCTGGCTTTCCACCACGCGCTGGATCTGTACGGTTTCCAGCACTTCGAGCAGCGTCGGGCCGCTGTACCACGGCATTTTCTCACTCTGGCTGGCGACATTATCCCCTTCCAGCGCCGACAGCGGCACGAAGCGGATATCCAGCTCGCCCGGAAGCTGTTCGGCGAAGGTCAGGTAGGCTTCACGGATCTCATTGAATTTTTCTTCACTGTACTCCACCAGGTCCATTTTGTTCACTGCCACCACCAGGTGCTTAATGCCCAGCAGCGTGGAAATGAAGCTGTGACGACGGGTCTGATCGAGCACGCCTTTTCGCGCGTCCATCAGCAAAATTGCCAGATCGCAGGTAGAAGCCCCGGTCGCCATGTTGCGGGTGTATTGCTCGTGGCCCGGGGTGTCGGCGATGATGAACTTACGCTTTTCGGTAGAGAAGTAGCGGTACGCCACGTCGATGGTGATGCCCTGCTCGCGCTCGGCCTGTAAGCCATCTACCAGCAGCGCCAGGTCGAGCTTTTCGCCCTGGGTGCCGTGACGTTTGCTGTCATTATGCAGCGAAGAGAGCTGATCTTCATAAATCTGCCGGGTATCGTGCAGCAGTCTGCCAATAAGTGTGCTTTTGCCGTCGTCCACGCTGCCGCAGGTCAGGAAACGCAGCAGGCTTTTGTGCTGCTGGGCGTGCAGGTACGCTTCCACGCCGCCTTCATCAGCAATCTGTTGTGCAATCGTTGTGTTCATGGCGGCTCCTTAGAAATAACCCTGGCGTTTCTTCAGCTCCATGGAGCCTGCCTGGTCGCGGTCAATCACGCGGCCCTGGCGTTCACTGGTGGTGGACACCAGCATCTCTTCAATAATTTCCGGTAAGGTCTTCGCTTCAGACTCCACCGCGCCGGTCAGCGGCCAGCAGCCGAGGGTGCGGAAACGCACCATACGTTGCTTGATCACTTCGCCCGGCTGTAAATCAATGCGATCGTCGTCGATCATCATCAGCATTCCGTCGCGCTCCAGCACCGGACGTGGTGCTGCCAGATACAGCGGAACGATTTCAATATTTTCCAGATAGATGTACTGCCAGATATCCAGCTCGGTCCAGTTAGAAAGCGGGAAGACGCGAATGCTTTCGCCTTTGTTAATCTGGCCGTTGTAGTTATGCCACAGCTCAGGGCGCTGGTTTTTCGGGTCCCAGCGGTGGAAACGGTCGCGGAAAGAGTAGATACGCTCTTTGGCGCGCGACTTCTCTTCGTCACGACGTGCGCCGCCGAATGCAGCATCAAAACCATACTTGTTCAACGCCTGCTTCAGGCCTTCGGTTTTCATGATGTCGGTGTGCTTAGCGCTGCCGTGAACGAACGGGTTGATGCCCATCGCCACGCCTTCGGGGTTTTTATGCACCAGCAGCTCGCAGCCGTAGGCTTTGGCGGTGCGGTCACGGAACTCGTACATCTCACGGAATTTCCAGCCGGTATCGACGTGCAGCAGCGGGAACGGCAGGGTTCCCGGATAGAACGCCTTACGCGCCAGATGCAGCATCACGCTGGAATCTTTGCCGATGGAGTACATCATCACCGGGTTGGAGAATTCTGCCGCCACCTCGCGGATGATATGGATGCTTTCCGCCTCCAGCTGCCGCAGGTGAGTGAGTCGTTTTTGGTCCATAACCGTTCCTTAAGCCAGATTCACCACAGAAGAGTTGAATCCCTCCTGCTGTAAGTTGTGTTGAAACCAGGCGAGCTGATGATGCAGCTGCACCACTTCGCCCACCACCAGCAGCGCTGGCATCGGGGCGTCTTTCGCGAGGCTTTCGAGTTGTTGTAAGGTGCCGACGGTCACCTGCTGGTCTGCGCGCGTGCCGCGGCTGATCACCGCCACCGGTGTTTCGCTGCTGCGACCGTGCAGAATGAGCTGACGGCTGATTTCGGCGGCCTTCATGGTGCCCATATAGATAGCCAGGGTCTGACGGCTTTGCGCCAGCTGCGCCCAGTCGAACGGCGTGCTGTCGGCTTTGTAATGTCCGGTAACAAAGGTCACACTCTGAGCGTAATCACGATGCGTCAGGGGGATACCCGCGTAGGCCGTTGCGCCTGCTGCTGCCGTTACGCCAGGCACAACCTGGAAAGGAATGCCGGCCTCGGCGGCGGCCTGAAGTTCTTCACCGCCGCGACCAAAAATGAAGGGATCGCCGCCTTTCAGGCGCACCACGTTTTTGCCCGCCAGAGCGGCTTCGACGAGCATCCGGTTCGTTTCATGTTGCGGTACGCTATGAGTCCCGGCGCGTTTACCGACACAAATCATTTCAGCATCGCGGCGCACCAGCTCCCGCACGCCGTCGCTGACCAGGTGATCGTAAAACACCACATCGGCCTGCTGAATAACCTGTAAACCGCGCAGCGTCAGCAGCCCGGCATCGCCCGGCCCCGCGCCCACTAATACAATTTCACCGATCTTTCGCTCAGGCTGATTCAATTCATCTTCCAGCGCCTGCTGGGCCGCAGATTCATTGCCTGCCACCATCAGGCTGGCAAAACGCCCGGTGAACACGCGTTCCCAGAAACGACGGCGCTCGGCAACGCTGTGTAAACGTGTCTGAATATGGTGTCGCCAGTAGCTCGCCGCCTGCGCCATTCGTCCAAGATTCGTTGGCAAAAGCGCTTCGATTTTTTCACGCAGCATTCTCGCCAGCACCGGTGCCGTGCCGCCAGACGAGATCGCCACCAGTAAAGGTGAACGGTCGACAATCGACGGGAAGATAAAGGAGCACAGCGGCTGATTATCGACGACGTTCACCAGCCGCTGGCGGGCGTTAGCCGCCTCATAGACGCGCTGATTCAGTTCGCTGTCGTCAGTGGCGGCAATCACCAAAAACACAGGATCAATCTGCGTTTCATCGAATTCTTCTGCAAGCCAGACAATCGCCTGCTCGTTAACCTGCTCGCTGAGTTCTGCACAGAGTTGCCGCGCCACCAGACGCACCTCAGCCCCCGCCCGCCGCAGCAGCAGGATTTTTCGGGCCGCCACATCACCACCGCCGATCACCAGAACCGGACGGTCTTTCAAAGTGGCAAAGAGAGGTAAATAGTCCACGGCGCTACAACTCATTCACATTCAGCATAGGGGGACTATAGGGGGAGGCTCTGAGCAAATGAAATTACGAAATGGAATGAGTAGTTCCGCAAAGGAATAACACCCCGGAATTGCAAATGCTAAAAAGTGCTTAACGCGCGATTTTTAGCCGGTTTAAGATGAAATGAAATTGTGTAAGACCGCTCACAGTTTCATACTAGGGCAGTTGATTATTTTGCCCTGATGTAAGGACACACTATGTTTTCCGCCCTGTGCCGCCGCCTGCTTCCCCTGGCGATAGGTGCATGTTTAACGGCGCCCTCTTTTGCCGCATCGCTTCCCACAGGCTCGATTGCAAACCAGCAAGCCCGCTATATCGCCACCTATTTTCCTGGCCGCATGACCGGCAGCCCAGCGGAAATGCTCTCCGCGGACTACGTGCGTCAGCAGTTTGCCCAGATGGGTTACGAAAGCGATATCCGCACCTTTAACAGCCGCTTCATTTATACCAGTAAGGACAAACGTCAGAACTGGCATAAGGTCACCGGCAGCACGGTGATTGCCGCGCACGAAGGCAAGGCGGCGCAGCAGATTATCGTGATGGCGCATCTCGACACTTACGCCCCGCACAGTGATGCCGACACGGAGAACAACCTCGGTGGATTAACGCTACAGGGCATCGACGACAACGCAATGGGCGTGGGAGTGATGCTGGAATTGGCAGAACGCCTGAAGGACATTACCACCGAATACAGCATTCGCTTTGTGGCAACCAGCGGTGAGGAAGAGGGAAAACTTGGCGCGGATAACCTGCTGTCTCGCATGAGCGCCGCAGAGCGCAAAAATACCCTGCTGGTGATCAACCTGGATAACCTGGTCGTCGGCGACAAACTCTATTTCAACAGCGGAAAATCAACCCCGGCGTCGGTGCGTAAGCTGACCCGCGACCGCGCTATCACGCTCGCCCACAGGCACGGTATTCAGGCCGCAGTGAATCCAGGGTTGAATGCAAATTACCCGAAAGGCACCGGCTGCTGTAATGACGCTGAAGTGTTCGATAACGCGGGGATCCCCGTGCTTTCCGTCGAAGCCACAAACTGGTCGCTCGGCAACAAGGATGGTTTCCAGCAGCGCGCCAAAAGCCACGACTTCCCCGACGGCAACAGCTGGCATAACGTTCGCCTCGACAACCAGCAGTACATCGACAAAGCCCTGCCTGGCCGAATCGAGCGTCGCGGTCGCGACGTCGTAAAAATCATGTTGCCGCTGGTGAAGGAGCTGGCAAAAGCAGGGAAAGGTTAAGCTTTTAACCGGGCAGGCATCACGCTGCCCGGCAGAACGTTACCCCTCGTGCAGCCCACACTCGCGTTTAAGCCCAAAGAAGCGCGTTTCTTCTTCCGCCATGCCAGGCTCCCATTTACGGGTAGTGTGGGTATCACCGACGGAAAGATAGCCCTGATCCCACAGCGGGTGATATTTCAGGCCGTGCTTTTGCAGATACTGATAAACCGTGCGGTTGTCCCAGTCGATAATTGGCAGGATTTTGAATACGCCACGCTGAATAGCCAGCACCGGTAAATTAGCCCGACTGCCTGACTGTTCACGACGCAGGCCGGCAAACCAGGTTTGTCCGTTGAGCTCTTTCAGCGCCCGGTTCATTGGCTCGACTTTGTTAATCTCATTGTATTTCTCAAGGCCCTCAACGCCCTGTTCCCACAATTTTCCGTGGCGCGCTTCCTGCCATGCCGGGCTTTGTTCAGCCCGATAAATTTTAAGGTTGAGCTTCAGCTTATCCGTCAGCTCATCGATAAACTGATAAGTCTCCGGAAATAAATAGCCGGTATCGGTGAGGATCACCGGAATATCCGGGCGCAGCTGATTCACCAGATGCAGGCTCACCGCAGCCTGAATACCGAAACTCGAAGAAAGCACATATTCACCCGGCAGATTCTCCAGCGCCCAGGCGACACGCTCTTCGGCCGTCAGCTTTTCCAGCTGCGAGTTAGTTTCCGCCAGGGCGAGCACGCGATCGACTTTCGGCAAATCATTTAAGGCGTTCAGATCGAGTACAGACATAAATTCCTCACTTTTGCCTGATGGCGCTGCGCTTATCAGGCCTACAGCGACACATTTATGTAGGCCGGATAAGGCATGAATGCCGCATCCGGCAAGGATACGTTATTCCCAGAAATCCCGGGCCGGGTCGAGCACCGGGCGGACAATTCCGGCGCGTACGGTAAAGTCACCGAAGCCTTCATCGGCATCGCGCTCTTTGGCCCAGCGCCCCACCAGCTGGTCGACAGAATCAAGGATTTCTGACTCGGTAATGTTTTCACGGTACATACGCGGAATGCGCGTGCCCATGCGGTTGCCGCCCAGGTGCAGGTTGTAGCGACCCGGCGCTTTACCCACCAGACCCAGCTCCGCCAGCAGCGCGCGGCCACAGCCGTTCGGGCAGCCCGTCACGCGCAGAACGATATGCTCATCGCCCACGCCGTGGCGCGCCATCACCGCTTCCACTTTGTCGACGAACGACGGCAGGAAGCGTTCGGCTTCGGCCATCGCCAGCGGACAGGTCGGGAAGGAGACGCAGGCCATCGAGTTTTCACGCTGCGGCTTCACGGCGTTCATCAGGCCATGATCCTGAGCGAGTTTTTCAATTTTCGCCTTCTGGCTTTCCGGCACGCCCGCGACAATCAGGTTCTGGTTGGCTGTCAGGCGGAAATCGCCTTTATGGATCTTCGCAATTTCCAGCAGGCCGGTTTTCAGCGGACGATCCGGGTAATCCAGAATACGGCCATTCTCAATAAACAGCGTCAGGTGCCATTTATTGTCGATGCCTTTCACCCAGCCGATGCGGTCGCCGCGGCCAGTAAATTCGTATGGACGGATTGGGGCGAAAGTCATGCCCGCACGGCGTTCCACTTCGGCTTTAAAGACGTCCACACCAACGCGCTCCAGCGTGTATTTAGTTTTGGCGTTTTTACGATCGGTACGGTTACCCCAGTCGCGCTGAGTGGTGACCACCGCTTCCGCTACGGCGAGCGTGTGCTCCAGCGGCAGGAAGCCAAACTCGCTCGCGGTGCGGGCATAGGTTTTCTTGTTGCCGTGATCGATAGACAGGCCACCGCCCACCAGCAGGTTGAAGCCCACCAGTTTGCCGTTCTCCGCCACCGCCACAAAGTTCATGTCGTTGGCATGAAGATCCACGTCATTCTGCGGCGGGATCACTACCGTGGTTTTAAACTTACGCGGCAGATAGGTTTCACCGAGGATCGGCTCTTCGTCTGTGGTTGCGACTTTCTCCTGATCGTGCCAGATCTCTGCATAGGCGCGGGTGCGCGGCAGCAGATGCTCAGACAGTTTCTTCGCCCACTCGTAGGCTTCCGCGTGCAGCTCAGACTCAATCGGGTTCGACGTACAAAGCACGTTACGGTTCACGTCGTTGGCGGTTGCCAGCGCGTCCAGCCCCACTTCATGCAGCATCTGGTGCGCCGGTTTCACGTTCTTTTTCAGGATGCCGTGGAACTGGAACGTCTGACGGTTGGTCAGACGAATGCTGCCGTAGATTGTGTTGTTTTCAGCAAACTTGTCGATCGACTGCCACTGCTTCGGGGTGATGATCCCGCCCGGCAGGCGGCAGCGCAGCATCATCGCATGACGCGGCTCCAGCTTCTGTTCGGCGCGCTCGGCACGGATGTCGCGATCGTCCTGCTGGTACATGCCGTGGAAGCGGATCAGCAGGAAGTTATCGCCGTTGAAGCCGCCGGTCAGGCCTTCATGCAAATCTTCTGCAATGGTGCCGCGCAGGTAGTTGCTCTCTTTTTTCAGACGCTCGGCGTCCGACAGCTTGCCGTCGACCACTAAAGGGCCCGGGTGTTTTTCGCTCATTAGTAGACATCTCGCTGATAACGGCGCTCTACGCGCAGCTCACTTAAATAGTCGTCTGCCGCTTCGGCGTCCATCGCGCCAAATTCAGCAATCACTTCCAGCAAAGCCTGCTCAACGTCTTTCGCCATGCGATTAGCGTCGCCGCAGACATAAATATGGGCACCGTCATTGATCCAGCGCCACAGCTCCGCGCCCTGCTGGCGCAGCTTGTCCTGTACGTAGACTTTTTCTTTTTGATCTCTGGACCACGCCAGATCGATTTTGCTCAGGACGCCTTCTTTGACATAGCGCTGCCACTCCACCTGATAGAGGAAATCATCGGTGAAGTGCGGGTTGCCGAAGAAAAGCCAGTTTTTGCCTTCCGCGCCGTCGGCCGCGCGCTGCTGCATGAAGGAGCGGAACGGGGCGATACCCGTGCCCGGGCCAATCATGATGACCGGCGTGTCCGGGTTAGCAGGCAGGCGGAAGTTGTCGTTGTGTTCGATGAACACGCGCACTTCACCCTCTTCTTCGAGTCGATCGGCGAGGAAGCTGGACGCTCCGCCCGTACGGGCGCGACCTTCGATGTCGTAACGCACCACGCCCACGGTGACGTGCACTTCGGTTTCCACTTCAGCCTGAGAAGAGGCAATCGAATAGAGGCGCGGCGTCAGGGGACGCAGCAGGCCGATTAATGCTTCGGCATCCAGCTGCGCCGGAGAAAAACGCACCATATCGACAATCGGCGTGGTGGCGGCGTAATGCTGTAACTTCGCCTTATCGCCCACCAGCGGCAGCAGGGAATCGCTGCGGGTCAGCGTGGCGTAGTTCTCCACGATATTCGCGGTATTCACAGTCAGCTCGAAGTGCCACTGCAAGGCTTCACTCAGCGGCTGCGCCTGACCGTTCACGGTGACCGTTTCGTCGCCCTTCAGCCACAGCAGTTCAACCAGCTCTTTCACCAGCGCAGGATCGTTCTGATACCACACGCCAAGCGCATCGCCCGGCTGATAACGCAGGCCGGAATCTGCCAGGTCGATTTCAATGTGGCGCACGTCTTTTTCAGAATCGCGGCCGGTAATTTTTTGGTTCACCGCAAGCGTTGCGGTCAGCGGCGCTTCTTTGCTGTAAGGGCTGGAATGCACTTCGTTCACCGCCCCGGCGGCGCTCAATGCAGCCTGCGCCGGGCTCTCTTTCGGCGCGCGGGCTTTCAGCACTTCAACAATACGCGCCCGCCATTCGGCTGCCGCAGGCTGGAACTCAACGTCGGTATCCACTCTGTCCAGCAGGCGTTCGCCGCCAAGCTCGGCGAGCTTGCTGTCAAAATCTTTGCCTGACTGGCAGAAGAATTCGTAGGAGGTGTCACCGAGGCCAAACACGGCAAACGCCGTGCCGTTCAGCTTCGGCGCTTTTTTCGAGAACAGGAACTTGTGCAGCGCCACGGCTTCTTCCGGCGGCTCGCCTTCGCCCTGGGTGGAGGTCACCACCACCAGCAGTTTTTCCTGGGCAATTTGTTTGAATTTGTAGTCGCCCGCGTTCACCAGTTTGACGTTCAGCTGCGCCGCCAGCAGATCGTCGCGAAGCTGCTCTGCCACGCGGCGCGCGTTGCCTGTTTGCGAGGCGGAAATCAGAGTAATGGCTGGCGCTTCAGCGGTAACGGGCGCGGCGCTGACCGCACTGCCCGGCTGCTGGTTGAGCATGCCCCAGAAATAGCCAGAAACCCAGGCAAGCTGGGTCGGTGAAAGATCGGTGGTGGCCGCCTGCAGGCGTGCCAGCTGCTCCGGGTTCAGCGGAAGCAAAGCGGAAGGTGGGGCCTGTGTCGTCATGCGTCGTTATGTTCCAGTAGCAAAGCAAATTATTATCGTAATCGTGCAGTGAGAGTAAGGATAAAGACCTGGATAATAACAATTAAAGAAGGGATGGAAATAATAAATAACCAAATGGACTAACCTGTTTTAGCTATCGTTCTTATCGGCAAAACAGGTTAATTAATCAATTGATAAATATATATTTTTTAGTTGCAAGCGAACGCTGAACCCCATCTGCCGTTTAACGCCGGTTTTAGTTAATGCGAAAAAAGGCGCGTTGCGGTAAGATTCGCCGGTTTTTTCCGCATTTTCGAGAGTTAACGATGTCCACCACCCTGTTTAAAGATTTTATGTTTGAAGCGGCCCACCACCTCCCACACGTCCCTGCTGGCCACAAGTGCGGTCGTCTGCACGGTCACTCCTTTATGGTACGTCTGGAAATCACCGGTGAGGTGGATCCGCACACGGGCTGGATCATGGATTTTGCCGAACTGAAAGCCGCCTTCAGACCAACCTACGACAGGCTCGATCACTACTATTTGAATGATATTCCGGGCCTCGAAAACCCGACCAGCGAAGTGCTGGCCAAATGGATCTGGAATGAAATCAAACCGCTGGTACCTTTGCTCAGCGCAGTCATGATCAAAGAAACCTGCACCGCCGGTTGCATCTACCGCGGCGAATGATTTCTGCCTTTGCGGCAGCGGTCAAATTCCCTTTAATTCCGCTATGTTAGGGTAATGCGTTCTACGGAAAAGGAGCGCAAGGTGGCGGACGATTTTGACCTTATTATTATTGGCGCAGGGATAGCAGGCTCGACCTGCGCCCTGCTCAGTGCCCGCACCGGGCTGTCCGTTCTGCTTATCGAGCGCGGCGAACAGCCCGGCAGCAAAAACCTCTCCGGCGGCAGGCTCTACGGCTACGCCCTCGCCGATATTCTCCCGAACTTTCAAAAGACTGCGCCACTTGAGCGTCGCATCACCCGTGAGCATTTCTCCCTTTTGACCGCCGATGGCGCAACCACGCTTTGCGCGCAGCATCCGGCGAGTGAGTCCTGGAGCGTGCTGCGCGCCCGCTTCGACCCGTGGCTTGCAGCCCAGGCGGAGGAGGAAGGTGCGCAGATGCTGTGTAATGTGACCGTGGAAGCGCTGCTGCGGGAGGGGAATCGCATCGCTGGCGTTATCTGTGAAGGCGAAACGCTGCGGGCAAAAGTCGTCGTGTTGGCCGAAGGCGCCAATAGCCTGCTTGCCGAGCAGGCGAACCTTCTCCCCCGCCCTTCTCATGAGAGCATGGCGCTGGGTATCAAAGAGACGCTCGCCCTTGACGGCTCGCGGCTTCAGGAACGTTTTCATACTGAAGATAATGAGGGCGTGGCATGGCTGTTCAGTGGCCAGATATGCGGCAGCAAACCCGCCGGAGCCTTTCTCTATACCAATCAGCAGTCGCTGTCGCTGGGGATTGTCGCGCCGCTGGCCTCCTTACGTAGCGGCCCGGATTCGGCCTCTTCCCTGCTGGCAAAACTCAAGCACCATCCCGCTTTGCGGCCATTAATTCGCGATGCCGAAACGCTGGAATATGGCGCCCATCTGGTGCCGGAAGGCGGGCTGAACTGCATGCCGCTCCAGCGCGCGGGCGAAGGCTGGCTGCTGGTCGGCGATACGCTGCGCACCTGCATTAATACCGGCGTAACGGTCAGGGGGATGGACACCGCAATGCTGAGCGCAGAGGCTGCGGCACGGGCGCTAATCGCGTTTTTCCAAAGGCCAGACAAACCGCTGCAAACGCTGTACGACGGCGAGCTGCACAGCAACGCGCTATGGCAGCAGCTTGAGCGTTATCGCAACGTGCCCGCGCTGCTGCAAAGTGAGAGCTGGTATCGCCAGTGGCCCGAATTCAGCCATGCGGTGATGCAGGATTTAACGCGTGTCGATTCCGGTGCGAATCCGCCGCTGTGGCAAATCCTGTTCCGCCACGCGCGACGCTTCGGTTTTTCCCGGCTGAGTGCCGATATTGTGAGGAGCCTGCGATGCCTGTAAGCGAGAGCCTTGCCCGCAACTGTTATCATCCTGCCGATAAAGCACACATTACGCTTCGGCCCGTACTCAGCGATGAGCAAATCGCCCTGCTGGAAAAGATTTGCCCGGCCGGGTTGTTTCGCCGCGACGCCGCTGGCAAGGTAAACGTGCATTTTCAGGGCTGCCTGGAGTGTGGCAGCTGTCGGCTGGTGGCGGGTGATACCGCCCTTGCTGAGTGGCACCATCCCCCTTCCGGAACCGGACTGACCCTGCGTTTTGGCTAATACATTTGAGGATTTTGAGTGTCGCTACTTCACCTGCTGAGACAGAACCCGGTTATCGCCGCGGTTAAGGATAACGCCAGCCTCCAGCTGGCCATTGCCTCCGATTGCCAGTTTATATCCGTGCTTTATGGAAACATTTGCACCATCACAGGAATCATTCAGAAGATTAAGCAGGCGGGCAAAATCGCCTTTATCCACGTTGATTTACTGGAAGGCGCTTCGAATAAGGAGGTGGTGATTCAGTTTCTCAAGCTGGTGACCCAGGCCGATGGCATTATCAGCACCAAGCCCAATATGCTGAAAGCCGCCCGCGCGGAGGGTTTCTTCTGCATTCACCGCCTGTTTATCGTCGACTCTATTTCGTTCCACAACATCGACAAGCAGGTGGCGCAGTCGAACGCCGACTGCATTGAAATTCTCCCGGGCTGCATGCCGAAGGTGCTGAACTGGGTGACGGAAAAAGTGCGCCAGCCTCTGATTGCCGGAGGCCTGGTGTGCGATGAGGAAGATGCCCGCAACGCTATTGCGGCGGGGGTGCTAGCGCTTTCCACCACCAATACCGACGTGTGGAAACTGGCTAAGAGACTGAACTGACGCGGGACGCCAGCGCCTCCAGGACTTCCTCTGCCTCACCGACGATCCCGACATCCGCCGCGGCAAAAACGGGGGCTTCGGGATCGTGATTGATCGCCACGATAAACTGACTCTGCGACACGCCCGCCATAAACGCCGACGCACCGGACGCACCGGCGATCAGGCACACCTCCGGGGCAACGCTTTGCCCGGAAATCCCCAGCATCCGCTGCGCATCGCACCCGCCTGCCATCACGCGCTGGCGGGTAAAGCCAGTCTCAGCCTTCAGCTTTTGCGCCAGGCGTTCAATGGCCTGATCCACCGCGCCCTGCCCGGCCGCCAGCACAACGCGGGCTGACTGGAGCGGATGTGCAGATTTGTTCAAAACGTCCGGCGGCGGCAGCGCGTCAGAAACAGGAACCGGCGTCAGCAGGTTGACGGGCATATCCGCAGGGAAAACAGCGTGCTGACGTAGCGGCGCTGCCACAACAGATAAGCAAAGAGGAAAATGCTGAGGTTGCAACGTTGCCGTCAGCGCGTTGCCGTACGCCGCTTTTCTCACCGTACGGGTTTCGTCGTCAAAGCCCCGCGCCTGGCAAACCGCGCAGCCGCGCAGCCGCCACGCCAGGCGGGTGGCAAGTTCATTCCCTTCCTCAGACGGTGGGAACAGAATCAAATCGGGTAAGGCAACATGATATTCAGCTTCGAGCGTCGCCAGGTGTGATGCCACAGAAGCGTTTTGCATTCGCCAGCACTGCTGCGGCGACAGCGCATTTTCCTTAAGGAAACTTGCCAGATGCCCTTCATCTTCAGGCCGGAGCGTTACTACCGCGATTTTCACAACGTGATCCTTTCAGACAGATAGTCATCCCACAGCCGCTTTACCGCCTGAGAAGCAGGTTCATTAATAATGATGCCGCTGCGCCGGGCGATCTGCCGCTCCAGAGACAGGCAGGTCATTTCAGCAGAGTCGGAAGGCACGCAAGCGATCTGCTCCACATCTACTTTCGCCGCAGCCAGCCTCGCGCGCATGCCTGGCACCCGCAGCGCCAGCTGGCCTCGATTGCGTACGCTCAGTACCGCAGGCCGATCCACGGACCAGCGGCTGCGCTGTTGCTGATCTTCGCACTCGACGGCAAACCCTTCGCCGTCGACGCCAAGTCCGCAAACCGACGATAAGCAGGGCCAGCCGAGCATTTCTGCCAGCAGCCATGCAGTCTGCCCGTTCTGGCCTTCACTGCTCTGGCTGCCGAGCAGCACCAGCCCGGCGTTCTGCTCTTTAGCCTGCACTGCCAGCTGCTGGGCCACATACATGGGCGAGAAGCGGGTATCCTCCCGCGAAAGCAGCAGCGTCTGGCGCGCAAATCCCAACGCCGCCAGATTGCGCAGGGCCGGTAAGGCACGCTGATCCCCAAGCGTGATGGCGCTGAGCATCAGCGAGGGATTCGCGTCTAAAACCTGAAGCATCAGCTCCGCTGCTCCCTGTTCGTCGTTGCCCATCAGCACGCGCATCAGCTTAGGGTCGGGCGCTGAATTTTTCCGGGCGGCGGCCTGCCAGTCGGCTTCCGCGAGCATCGACAGGTCCGGTTCAGCCTTAAACGCCAACAGAATATTCATCGACCTTTCCTTGCGGCTTTGGCGGCAGATCGGCCGCCTCCACCAGCGATAAATTGCGGGTTTCCGGCGCCCACAGCAGTGACACGACGAATCCCACCAGCAGCACCGCGACCAGGATCAGCAAAGTGCTGCGCATTCCCCAGGAAACCAGCGCCATAGGCAGAAAACCGGTGGCAATGGCGGCACCCAAGCGGCTCATTGCGGTAGCGAATCCTACGCCCAGCGAACGAATGTCCGTCGGGAAACTCTCGGCGGGCAAAATCCCCACCAGGTTACTCGCCGCCGAAATGGCCGTGCTAAACAGAACAAACAGCAGCAGGATCATTGTACTGTTGCTGGCGGGGGTGAACGCCAGCGCCGTCAGGGTGAGCGCCAGCAGCAGAAAGCTGCTGATCAAAAACTGACGCCGCGACAGCGACCAGGTCAGCACCAGGCCGAGCAAGGCACCGACAATCAGCAGGCAGTTGAGGATTAAGCTTGCGGTCAATGCATCTTCCAGCCCGATGGTCTGAGCGATGGTCGGCAGCCAGGTGTAAATCACGAACCACGGCACCACCAGACAGATAAAGAACAGGCTGTTGAACGCCGTGCGTCGCCAGTAGCGGGCGGAAAACAGCGTGCTGATATGACGGGTGGTAACGCCAGAAATCTCATCGCCGGGCAGCACGTTCGCGCCGAGAAAGCGCCGGACGATGGCGTGGGCTTCGTTGATGCGCCCCTGGCGCATCAGCCAGCGTGGCGATTCTGGCGTGCCCATGCGCAGCAGCGTAATAGCCAGCGCGGGCAATGACGCGGAAGCAAGGAGCCAGCGCCAGGCTTCAGGATCGTTACCGATCCAGTGATGCCCCGCCACGCTCGCCAGCACATAGCCGAGCGTCCAGACCACGCTGAACGCGCCCAGCAGCATGCCGCGATAGCGTTTGGGCGAAAACTCCGCCAGCAGCGTGTGCCCCACCGAGTAGTCACCGCCGAGGCCGAAGCCAATCAGGATGCGCAGGAAGATCAGCTGCTCTGGCGAGGTGACAAAGAATTGTAAGAAGGAAGCCAGGGTGATCAGCAGGAAACTGAAGGTGAAGATACGCTGGCGACCAATGTGATCGGAGATCCAGCCGAGGATCAGGCTGCCGAGAAACAGGCCAAACAGCGCCGAGCCGCCGATGAGCCCTTCGAGCATCGGCGTCAGGCTCATTTGCGCCTGGAGCGGAATAATGGCGTAGCCGATGACGCCCAGCACGTAACCGTCCGTCAGGTGTGCGCCAAAGGTCAGTCCGGCAATGCGCCAGTGAAAGCGGGTTAGCGGCAGATCGTCCATTCGTACAGGTGACGCGCTCATAGCTCCCCCTCAGGAAAAAAGACGGCTTCCCCGAAGGAGAAGCCTTTATAGCGGTTATTTTTCAATCGGATAGATAGTCCCGGTGTTCATGATGCCGTTCGGATCGAACTGCTTCTTCAGCCCTTCCAGCAGCGCCCAGGCGGTGCCGTGTTCCGCTTTGGCCCAGTGCACGCGGTGTTTACCGATGCCGTGATGGTGAACCATCGAGCCGCCAAGATTGATCGTCTCCTCGCAAATGATTTTGTTCAGCGGGTTGTGGTACTTGTCGATCTCTTCTTCCGGCTTGCAGCCCACCACGTTGTAGTCGTACACGAAGTACATATTGGTGCCATTGATATAGCTGTGAGAAGAGTGACCGCCGAGCATGGTGATGTCATCGGCGTGCGGGAACTCGGTGCGGATACGGTGGATCACGCGCTCGTAAATCTGATGGATGCTGCTCCAGTCACCGGACACTTCCGTGGTGAAGCCCATATTGCCGGTTTTGAGGATCTGTACACGTTCAGCCGCGACCTTCTCCGGACCCCAGTTCAGATGGTTGAACCAGTTTTCAATAAGCTTGCTGTCCACGCGGGTGCACTGCGGGTAGCGGGCAACAACCTCGGCAATCCCTTCCCCGGTCGCTTTCGCGATACGTGGATTTCCCTCTGCCATAAAGATCAGCACGCATTTGCCGTCGGCGAAATGGGTAAAGTGCTGCGTGCCGTCTTCGGCGTCGTAAAGACGTGCGATGGACGGACGATAGCCCTCAACCATCACTTCGCGCAGGATATCGAAGCCCACCTTCATGTCGTCGAGGATGTAGCCGTAGAAGAGGTTGTTTTCCGGGGTGAATTTGAAAATTTTCACCGTCACTTCCGTGATGTAGCACAGCGCCCCTTCGTTGCCGATGATGATGTGGCGAATGTCCGGCCCGGCGGCACGGCGCGGCACGTTTTTGATGCGCGTGATGGTACCGTCCGGCAGCACGGCCTCAAGCCCAACCACCATGTCTTCAATTGCGCCATACAGCGTAGAGAACTGGCCGATACTGCGGGTGGCGACCAGGCCGCCCATCTGCGCCAGCGGTTTTGACTGCGGCGAGTGACCCGTGGTGTAGCCTTTGGCGCGCAGGGCGTTTTCCAGCACCTCCAGCGGGACGCCGCACTGCGCGGTGGCCTGCATGTTCTCGATATCAATATCGATGATTTTGTTCATCCCGGAGCCGTCGAGCACCAGCGAATTTTTCACCACCGTTTCCAGCCCGCCTTCCGTCGCGGATGCCCCGGTGCGCGGCACGCCGTTGATTTTGTGCTGGTTCATAAACGCCAGCACCTGAGAAACCTGCTGAGTGGATCCCAGTTTTACCACCGCCGCCGGCAGCGGCAGCGTGAACACACCGTGAATGTCGGCAAATTTTCTGAAGCGATCGACGCTGTTTTTCTTCAGTACGTTCTCATCGGTGACAACGCGTTCCGGGCCAACAATCTCTTTCACCTGATCAACAATTGCTTCGCGGGATAAAGACATAACGTTTCCTTTCTGATTTAAGAGTAAAAAATGCAGGAACCACCGTACTCAACAGGCAATATCTATTAAGAATTACCTTAATTAGCGGACTAAATATCCACCGTCGACGACTAATAAATGACCATTCACATAATCAGAAGCGCGGCTGGAAAGATAAACCATTGCCCCCATTAAATCCTGGGTATCTCCCCAGCGATTCGCAGGAATATGATCCAGCACACGTTGGTTGGTCTCTGGATTACTGCGCGTGGCCGTTGTAATTTCGGTTGCATAATATCCAGGCGCAATACCATTAACCTGAATATTGTACTGACCTAATTCATCACAATAGGCTTTGGTAAAACCGGCTAACGCATGTTTGGTTGCGGAATAAGCAGGTGACCACTGTCCACCTAAATACGAAAATAACGAACAGATATTAATAATTTTTCCGTGCTTTTGCGGAATCATCACTTTTGCTGCTTCGTGGCTTAATTCAAAGGCCGCCGTCAGGTTGACGTCGATCATCGGGTCCCAGTCGGCACGACCAAAATCCAGCACTTTGTTCAGCTTACAAATTCCGGCGTTGTTCACCAGAATATCGACCGTGCCAAAGCGCTCACAGCAGGCCGCGATAATCTTACCCGGGGCACCTTCGGCGGTGATATCGACCTGCATGAATTCGACCTGCACGCCCTGCTGCTCAATCAGCTCGCGGGTTTCGCCGTTGTCTTTGATGAAGCTTGGGATAAACAGATTCGCCCCGGCTTTCGCCAGCGCCATCGCAAACGCCTGGCCCAGGCCGCTGTTGCCGCCGGTGACGATGGCCGTTTTTCCCTTCAGGGAGAAGAAATCCATTGAAAATGCATTAAGCGACTCGATAGACATAATGTGGCTCCATAATCCTTCAGGCAAAAAAAAAGAAAGGCAACTTCCCCCGCGAAGAGGGAAGTCACCTTTCTCATATTCTCTGGTAACTGGGCGTAATTTTTAGCACAGCCGTCCGGGGGCGAATGTGATGCGCTTCACAGAGCCGGGTTTCACTCATGCAAATTGAGTAAACGTAAGAAGCGTGATTATTCTCACACTCAAACTCCGCTGAACATGTTATTTGTTACGACAATTACTAGAGCCCATGAGAAAAGTAATCCACCTGCAAAGGCGGCTTACTTTTCTCTTTTTTTTGTTTGTTTTCCGTCCAGATAACACGAGAGAACGATATGCAAAAATCATCATATCGCCGTTGGATAACCCTCGCCATTATTAGCTTTAGTGGCGGCGTGAGTTTTGACCTGGCTTATTTACGTTATATTTACCAAATCCCTATGGCAAAATTTATGGGATTTAGCAATACCGAAATTGGGTTAATCATGAGTACTTTCGGAATAACCGCAATTATTCTCTATGCGCCCAGCGGCGTCATTGCCGATAAATTCTCGCACCGTAAAATGATCACCTCGGCAATGATCGTGACCGGGCTGCTCGGCCTGCTAATGGCCACCTATCCGCCGCTCTGGGTCATGCTGCTGATTCAGGTGGCCTTTGCCATCACCACCATTCTGATGCTGTGGTCGGTGTCGATCAAAGCCGCTTCGATGCTGGGCGACAGCACCGAGCAGGGCAAGATCATGGGCTGGATGGAAGGGCTGCGCGGCGTGGGCGTGATGTCGCTGGCGGTGTTCACGATGTGGGCCTTCTCCCGCTTCGCCGCTGACGATCCGAACAGCCTGAAAACGGTGATTCTGATCTACAGCGTGGTCTATATTCTGCTGGGGATCCTCTGCTGGTTTTTCGTCGCCGACGGCGTGGAACCGGGCGTAACGGATGCGGCTCAGCCGAAAAAAGCTTTCCAGCTCAGCGATATCCTTTCCGTACTGCGCATCAGCACCACCTGGTATTGCAGCCTGATTATCTTCGGCGTGTACACCATTTACGCCATCCTCAGCTACTCCACCAACTACCTGACCGAGATGTACGGCATGTCGCTGGTTGCCGCGAGCTATATGGGAATCGTCATTAACAAAATCTTCCGGGCCTTCTGTGGCCCGTTAGGCGGGCTGATAACCACCTATAGCCGGGTGAAATCGCCGACGCGTGTGATTCAGATCCTCTCCGTCATCAGCGCCCTGACGCTGGTTGCCCTGCTGGCGACCAATAACAATCCGCAGTCTGTTGCTATCGGGATCGGCCTGATTCTGCTGCTGGCTTTCACCTGTTATGCCTCACGCGGGCTCTATTTCGCCTGCCCGGGCGAAGCCAGAACGCCGACCTTTATTATGGGCACCACCGTCGGGATCTGTTCGGTGATCGGCTTCCTGCCCGACGTCTTTGTTTACCCTGTCGTCGGTTACTGGCAAGACACGCTGCCCGCCGCCGAAGCCTACCGCAACATGTGGCTAATGGGCCTGGGCGCAGTCTGCATGGTTATCGTCTTTACCTTCCTGCTGTTCAGGAAAATCCGCGCCGCGGGTCAGGAAACGGAAAACGTAGCGTCGCTGGCCGCAGAAAGCGCAGGCGAGTGACGGGTCAATTTAAAGGAGATGGACAATGTCTGAGAAATACATCATTGGAATTGATGGCGGCAGTCAGAGTACCAAAGTCGTGATGTACGACCTGAAAGGGAACGTGGTCTGCGAGGGCAAAGGGTTATTGCAGCCAATGTACACGCCTGATGCGGATACGGTGGAACATCCGGACGACGATCTCTGGACCTCACTGTGCGCAGCCGGTAAAGATTTGATGCGCCAGTTTGGCGGCAGGGCAGAAAACATCGTCGGCATCGGCCTCGGCTCCATCCGCTGCTGTCGCGCACTGCTGAAGAAAGACGGCACGCCCGCCGCGCAGCTTATCAGCTGGCAGGATTCCCGCGTGACGCGCCCTTATGAGCACACAAATAATGACGTTGCCTTCGTGACGTCCTTCTCCGGCTATCTTTCGCTTCGCCTCACCGGCGAGCGTAAGGACAACATCGCCAACTACTTCGGACAGTGGCCGGTGGACTACAAAACCTGGAACTGGAGCGAAGACCCGGCCGTTTTCGAGAAATTCAATATTCCTCGCGAAATGCTGTTTGACGTGCAGATGCCGGGCACGGTGTTAGGCCATATCACGGCTGAAGCGGCAAAAGCGACGGGCTTCCCGCAGGGGCTGCCGGTGGTGTGCAGCACCAGCGATAAGGCCGTTGAGGCCCTCGGCGCGGGCTTGCTCGACGATGAAACGGCTGTTATTTCGCTCGGCACCTACATCGCGCTGATGATGAACGGCAGGCAGTTGCCGAAAGACCCACAGGCCTACTGGCCGATTATGTCCTCCATCCCGGAAACGCTGCTGTATGAAGGCTACGGCATTCGCAAAGGCATGTGGACCGTCAGCTGGCTGCGCGACATGCTCGGCGAGTCGCTGATTCAGGATGCAAAAGCCAAAGGCATTTCGCCGGAGGATTTGCTCAATCAAAAAGCCAGCCATGTTCCTCCAGGCTGCGACGGCCTGATGACCGTGCTCGACTGGCTGACTAATCCGTGGGAGCCGTATAAGCGCGGCATCATGATTGGCTTCAACGCCACGATGGACTACGCGTGGATTTACCGCTCAATCCTCGAAAGCATAGCCCTGACGCTGAAAAACAACTACGACAGCATGACGAGCGAAATGCGCCAGCAGGCGAAGCAGGTGATCATCACCGGCGGCGGCTCCAACAGCGATCTGTTTATGCAGATTTTCGCCGACGTCTTCAACATGCCCGCCCGCCGTAATGCGATTAACGGCTGCGCCAGCCTCGGTGCAGCCATTAATACTGCCGTGGGCCTGGGCCTTTATTCGTCGTATCAAAAAGCGGTAGATAATATGGTGCGGGTGAAAGACGTGTTTACCCCGGTTGCCGCCCATGCTGTGCGCTACGAGGCGATGAATAAAGGGATCTTTAAAGATCTGACCAAACACACCGATCCGATTCTGAAAAAATCGTACGAAGTGTTCCATGGGGATTTGAGTCAGGTAGAGGCGATTCAGAGCTGGTCGAACGCCTGATTTTTTTTCCGGGTGGCAGAGTGCCCGGTGGCGGCTAACACCTTACCGGGCCTACAAAATCCCGAATCGTAGGCCGGGTAAGCGCCAGCGCCACCCGGCATTTCATCAGGCAATATTCAGGTATTTATGCGTCTGCATCGACAGACGCCAGTTGCGGGCGATGCAGGTTTCGATGCACAGGCGCGTGGCGTCGTCTTTCTGGCTGATTGGCTGCAGCGCAATGACGCGCTGCTTTTCGTCGCTCAGCGTTGCCAGCAGTTCATCCAGCGCTTCGATGTCGCGCACGCGGCCAACCGGATGCTTGATTTCATCGGCGCGATGCAGCGCCTGGGACAGCACTTCGTACCCGCCGCGCATATTCACTTTCGGCGACACGGTGACCCAGGTGGCGTGCGAGCAGCGCACTTCATGGGTGCCGCTGGTTTCAATCTGACAGCTGTAGCCGTTCTGCTCGAGCAGCGTGGTCAGCGGCGTTAAATCATGAATGCAGGGTTCGCCGCCGGTGATCACCACATGGCGCGCCGTCCAGCCCTGGCGGGTGATGGCAGTCAGCAGATCTTCCGGGGTGCCTGCGCCCCATTTGTCGCTCTCTTTGGTTTTCGCCAGAATGCTGAACAAAGAGACTTCCCGATCTTCCAGCATCTCCCAGGTATGTTTGGTATCGCACCACGCACAGCCAACCGGGCATCCCTGTAAGCGAATAAAAATGGCAGGAACGCCAGTGAAGTAACCCTCGCCTTGCAGGGTCTGGAACATTTCGTTAATCGGGTACTGCATAGTCGTCTCGGTGATAGGAGTAAACGATAATTATCGCAGATTTAGCCCCTCAGGGCGAGCCAACCGGCTGCGTGGCGCACTTCTGCAACCAATCCTAAACGCCTCACACTCTCAGGCTCCGTCGCAAACGCCATTGATACGGCGTTGATATCCCACTCCCTACACTCGTCGCATCCTTTTAAGCGAGAGTGCAATCTTGAATACGTTATTGATGACAGGTGTGACCGGTTTTCTGGGCGGCGCGGTTTTTGAAAAACTGCTCAATCAGGAATCAGACTTTACTTATCTCTTGTTAGTCAGGGCTGACAACAAATCTGCGGCGGTTGAGCGCGTGAAGGACAATATGCGCAAGTTCAACGTCAGCGAAGCCCGACTGGCACGGCTGAATGAGGGTCATATCCTGCTCGGCGATCTCGGTTCGCCAGAAGATTTCCTCAATGACACCCGTCTGGACAGCGTGACGCACGTGCTGAACTGCGCCGCCGTGGCCTCTTTTGGCAACAATCCGCTTATCTGGAAAGTTAACGTGGAAGGCACGCTGGCCTTTGCGCGCCGCATGTCTCAGGTGAGCGGTCTGCTGCGCTTTTTACACGTTGGCACCGCGATGTCCTGCGCGCCAGAACCTGATTCGCTGGTTTCAGAAAGTGCCACTTTCCACGAACGTGCGGAGCATCTTGTGGAATATACCCACTCGAAATCCACCATCGAACAACTGATGCGCGAAGAATGCCCATCTCTGCCGTTAGTGATTGCCCGACCTTCCATTGTCGTCGGCCATACCGATCACGGCTGCCAACCCTCCAGCAGCATTTTCTGGGTCTTCAGCATGGCGCTGATGCTACAGAAGTTCATGTGTTCGCTTGAGGACAGAATCGACGTGATCCCGGTTGATTACTGCGCCGATGCGCTGCTCATGCTGCTTTCCGGCAAGGTGGCGCAGGGCGAAGTAGTCCACATTTCCGCTGGCGAAGAGAACAGCGTGCGCTTTGCAGAGATTGATGACGCCATGGCGCTGGCGCTGGAGAAAGCGCCGGTCAGCGACCAGTACGCGCAGGTAAGCTATGAAACGCTGGTCAAAACGCGCCGTGAGCTGAAAGGCATTTTTGGCCCCTGCAACGAGCGCCTGATGCTGAAAGCGATGCGTCTGTACGGCGCGTTTGCGATGCTCAACGTGCGCTTCAGCAACGAAAAGTTGCTGAGCCTCGGCATGCCTAAACCGCCACGCTTTACGGACTACATCGCCCGCTGCGTGCAGACGACGCAGGGCATGTCGATCCCCCAGCAGATGGCCGTTGATTTTAAATAAGAAGCTAAAACCCGCCGAGGCGGGTTTTTTATTAAGGGCGAAACGTCAGGCTTTGATGGCCGCCGCAAAGCGCGCCGTAATTTGCTGAGGACGAGTAATCGCGCCGCCCACCACCACGGTATGCGCGCCCATTTCAAGGCACTGCGCCGCCAGCGCCGGGGTTTCTACGTTCCCTTCCGCCACCACCGGAATGCTCACTGCGGCCAGCACTTCGCGTAAAAAACCGCAGTCGTTTTCCGGCAGCGTGTGGCCCGCCGTTTCTGCCGTATAACCGTAAAGCGTGGTGCCCACACAATCAAACCCGAGCGACTGCGCCGTGAGCGCCTCTTCCGCCGTTGAGATATCTGCCATCAGCAGCACCGACGGATACTTAGCGCGAATTTCCGCAACCAGTGCATCCAACCGTTGCCTACCTGGGCGCGGGCGAGCGGTGGCATCAAGCGCGATGATTTCCGGCCCGACGCTCATCAGTTCATCTACCTCTTTCATCGTCGCGGTGATAAATACCTCACTGTCCGGATAATCACGCTTGATGATGCCAATCACCGGTAGCGAAACCTGCTGCTTAATGGCGGCAATGTCCACCACGCTGTTGGCACGAATGCCCTCCGCGCCCCCTTCTTCTGCCGCCACCGCCATCCTGGACATGATAAACGGGCTGTGTAATGGCTCATTATCCAGCGCCTGGCAGGAGACGATTAACTTCCCTTTCAGGGTATCCAGTACGGTTTTCATAACGCTAAGCTCTCTTCCACTTCATTTTTAATAATCGTGACGTGTGGGCCATAGATGACCTGTACGCCGTTGCCTCGCAGGATCACGCCGCGCGCGCCCGTGGCTTTCAGTGCTTCCTGATCGACTTTCCCGCCGTCCTTCACCGTGACGCGCAGGCGCGTGGCGCAGCAGTCCACTTCTTCCAGATTGTCACGCCCGCCCAGCCCGGCGATGACTGCCGCCGCACGTCCGCTTTGCGGGATGACATTTTCGACCGTCGCTTCTTTCTCCCGGCCCGGCGTCATGAAGCCAAAGCGGTTAATCAGGAAGCGGAACGTGAAGTAGTAAAGGCAGAACCACGGCACGCCGACCAGCGGCACGTACATCCAGTGAGTTTTGGCTTCGCCCTGCAATACACCGAAGAGAATGAAGTCAATAAAGCCGCCAGAGAAAGTCTGGCCGATGGTGATGTGCAGAATATGGGCGATCATAAACGCCAGCCCGTCGAAGAAGGCGTGGATGACGTAGAGCACGGGTGCCACAAACAGGAAGGAGAACTCAATCGGCTCGGTGATCCCCGTCAGGAAAGAGGTCAGCGCCGCTGAGAGCAGCAGGCCAGCCACGCGCTTTTTGTTCTCCGGCTTCGCGGTGTGGTACATCGCCAGACACGCCCCAATCAGGCCAAACATCATGGTGATGAAGCGCCCGGACATAAAGCGCGAGGTACCGATATAGAACTGCTGTGTGGCCGGATCGGCTAACTGCGCGAAGAAGATGCGCTGCGTGCCTTCCACCAGCTGGCCGTTGACGATTTCACTGCCGCCGAGCGCCGTGGTCCAGAACGGTAAATAGAAAATATGGTGCAGGCCAAAGGGTCCGAGCATGCGCAGGATAAAGCCGTAGAGAAAGGTGCCGAGGTAGCCTGTGGCATCCACCAGCCCGCCAAGGCCAAAAATCAGCTTCTGAAAATGGGGCCACACGACCGTCATGATGGCGCCGACCAAAATTGCCGCCAGTGAGCTGATAATGGGCACAAAGCGCGAGCCGCCGAAGAAACCGAGGAACTGCGGCAGCGCAATTTTATTGAAGCGATGATGCAAGGCGCAGGTCACCAGGCCAATCACCACGCCGCCAAACACGCCCGTTTCCAGGGTCTGAATGCCCAGCGTCATTCCCTGGCCGACCGCGCCCGGGTTCTCATGCGCCAGCGTGCCGTTTAGCGTAAGCAAAGCGTTAATCGTGGCGTTCATCACCAAAAATGCCAGCAGCGCCGCGAGCCCGGCGGTGCCTTTGTCGGTTTTCGCCAAACCAACGGCAACCCCGACTGCAAACAGCACCGAGAGATTGGCAAAGACAATCGAGCCCGCGCTGCTCATGATGGTAAAGATGGCCTGCAGCCAGGCCACATCCAGGAACGGGTATGCCGTTAAGGTGTTCGGGTTAGAGAGCGCTCCGCCGATTCCCAACAGCAGCCCTGCGGCAGGCAGCACCGCGATCGGCAGCATGAACGATTTTCCGAAGCGCTGCGCCTTTTCAAACCACGCCCCCGAGGAGGCACCGCTGAATATTTGATTCATTTTTTCATTCCCCTGTCGTTGTGATGAAAATTTTTACCACACAAATATACTCATGTGAAAATTATCACCACAAACCCGGAGGCCGATCATACTTTTTTAAAATGACTGGCGCCGATCCCCTGCTTTCCGCCACACTAGCCACAGAGAAACGCATTAAGGATCCTGCATGTCAGACAATGAAAATCTGCTGTTAAGGCTGCGCCAGGGCGTGTCCGGCTACAGCCCGACACAGCAAAAGCTGGGAGAGTTTGTGCTGGGCGATCCAGCGAAGGTGCTTTACCTGACGATCACCGAGCTGGCGCGCGAAAGTGAAACCAGCGAGGCAAGCGTGACGCGCCTGTGCCGCACGCTGGGCTGCAAGGGCTACAACGAGTTTAAGATGGCGCTGGCGCTGGATATTCAGCAGGGTCAACCGACTGAGCACAGCGGCGATGAAATTGATAACGTGGTCAGTGAATCCGTTCAGGCCTTACAGGATACCGCCAAGTTGCTCGACAGGGCACTGCTGGAACAGGCGGCCCAGGCGCTGCACCAGGCGGACTCAGTGCAAATCTACGGCGTGGCGGCCAGCGCCATTCTCGGCGAGTATCTGCATTACAAGCTGCTGCGCCTCGGCAAACCGGCGCAGCTTTTCAGCGATATGCATCGCGCGGCAATGAATGCCACCACGCTTTCAAAAAACACGCTGGTGGTAGCTATTTCGAGTTCCGGCTCAACGCGTGATTTGCTCCACGTGGTGAAGCTTGCGCGCAAGTGTGGCGTGCAGGTGCTGTCGCTCAGTAACACCCCGCGCAGCCCGCTGGCTTCCCTGAGCGATATTCAGCTGGTGGCGGCCAAGCCCGAAGGGCCGCTGAGCGCAGGGGCGCTCAATGCCAAAGTGGGTGTCATGCTGCTTGTTGAACTGCTGACGACTTCACTGATTGCACTCGATGAGCACTACAGCGACGTCAACCAGCAAACGGCCAGCGCGACGCTGCCGCTGCTGCTGTAAATCCCTAAGCTTCAGACATAAAAAAACCCGCCGAGGCGGGTTTTTTAGTAAGAGCGAAAGTCAGACTTACTGACCTTTGATCTCTTTACGACCGTTGTAAGGTGCTTTTTCGCCCAGCGCTTCTTCGATACGGATCAGCTGGTTGTACTTAGCAACACGGTCAGAACGGCTCATGGAACCGGTTTTGATCTGGCCTGCTGCAGTACCTACCGCCAGGTCAGCGATGGTTGCATCTTCGGTTTCACCGGAACGGTGAGAGATGACAGCGGTGTAGCCAGCATCTTTAGCCATCTTGATTGCAGCCAGAGTTTCGGTCAGGGAACCGATCTGGTTGAATTTGATCAGGATGGAGTTAACGATGCCTTTCTCGATGCCTTCTTTCAGGATCTTGGTGTTGGTTACGAACAGATCGTCACCAACCAGCTGGATTTTGTCGCCCAGTACTTTGGTCTGGTATGCGAAACCAGCCCAGTCAGATTCGTCCAGGCCATCTTCGATGGAGACGATTGGGTACTGTTTGGTCAGGTCTTCCAGGAAGTGAGTGAACTCTTCGGAGGTGAACGCTTTGTTGCCTTCGCCAGCCAGAACGTATTTACCGTCTTTGTAGAATTCAGATGCTGCACAGTCCATCGCCAGGGTGATGTCGGTGCCCAGCTCGTAGCCTGCTGCTTTAACCGCTTCAGCGATAACAGCCAGAGCTTCTGCGTTGGAACCCAGGTTTGGCGCGTAGCCACCTTCGTCACCAACTGCAGTGTTCATACCTTTAGCTTTCAGAACTTTAGCCAGGTTGTGGAACACTTCAGAACCCATACGTACCGCTTCTTTCAGGGATTTCGCGCCAACTGGCTGAATCATGAATTCCTGAATATCAACGTTGTTGTCCGCGTGCTCACCGCCGTTGATGATGTTCATCATCGGAACTGGCATGGAGTATTTGCCTGGGGTGCCGTTCAGTTCAGCGATGTGTTCGAACAGCGGCTGACCTTTGGAAGCAGCTGCTGCTTTAGCGTTTGCCAGAGACACAGCCAGGATTGCGTTAGCGCCGAAGTTAGATTTGTTTTCAGTACCGTCCAGATCGATCATGATCTTGTCGATGCCAGCCTGATCTTTGGCATCTTTGCCAAGGATTGCCTGAGCGATTGGGCCGTTTACCGCGCCAACAGCTTTCAGTACGCCTTTACCCATGTAGCGGGATTTGTCGCCATCACGCAGTTCCAGCGCTTCGCGGGAACCGGTAGATGCACCTGATGGTGCAGCAGCCATACCGACGAAACCACCTTCCAGGTGTACTTCGGCTTCAACAGTCGGGTTACCACGGGAGTCGATGATTTCACGACCGATGACTTTAACGATTTTGGACATTAGGTTTTCCTCAGTACAAGTTAAACTAAAACTCCAGACAAACAACGCCCCAACCTGGGGCGCTGCCGTTCTAACTTTTCTTACTTCGCCTGACGCTTCTGGTACTCGCTGGCGGCTTTCACGAAGCCTGCAAACAGCGGATGCCCATCACGCGGCGTAGAAGTAAACTCCGGATGGAACTGACAGGCGACGAACCACGGATGGTTAGGCACCTCGATGATCTCGACCAACTGATCATCCCCGGAACGGCCCGCAACGCGCAGGCCCGCAGCTTCAATCTGTTTCAACAGCATATTGTTGACTTCATAGCGGTGACGGTGACGCTCGGTGATAGTCTCTTCGCCGTACATCTTGCGAACCAGGCTGTCGTCGCTGAGCTGGCAGGCCTGAGCCCCCAGACGCATGGTGCCGCCGAGATCGCTTTTCTCAGTACGCACTTCGACATTCCCGTCTTCGTCACGCCATTCGGTGATAAGGGCCACAACCGGGTACTTACAGTCTGGCACAAATTCCGTCGAGTTGGCGTTTTCCATCCCGACTACGTTACGAGCGAACTCGATCAACGCAACCTGCATACCCAGGCAAATGCCGAGGTAAGGAATATTGTTTTCACGCGCATAGCGTGCGGTAGCGATCTTGCCTTCTACACCACGGTAGCCGAAGCCGCCAGGGATAAGAATAGCATCCAGATCTTTCAGAATTTCTACACCGCGAGTTTCAACATCCTGCGAGTCAATCAGCTTGATGTTGACGGAAACGCGGTTCTTCAGACCACCGTGCTTCAGCGCTTCGATAACGGACTTATAGGCATCCGGCAGTTCAATATACTTGCCGACCATACCAATGTTCACTTCGCCAGCCGGGTTAGCTTCTTCGTAGATAACCTGTTCCCATTCTGACAGATTTGCTTCCGGAACGTTCAAGCTGAATCGTTTACAAATATAATCGTCCAGGCCCTGTGATTTCAACAGGCCCGGGATTTTATAAATGGAATCGACGTCTTTCATCGAGATAACGGCTTTTTCTGGAACGTTACAGAACAATGCAATTTTTGCACGTTCGTTAGCCGGAACCGCACGATCGGAGCGGCAGATCAGAATATCTGGCTGGATACCGATGGAGAGCAGCTCTTTTACGGAGTGCTGAGTCGGTTTGGTTTTGACTTCACCCGCCGCGGCCAGGTAAGGCACCAGAGTCAGGTGCATGAACAGCGCGTGTTCACGACCAATATCCACGGCCAGCTGGCGAATGGCTTCGAGGAACGGCAGGGATTCGATATCACCGACGGTTCCGCCGATTTCTACCAGCACCACGTCGTGGCCTTCACCGCCTGCGAGCACGCGCTCTTTAATGGCGTTGGTGATGTGCGGAATAACCTGAACGGTTGCGCCCAGATAGTCGCCACGGCGCTCTTTACGCAGAACGTCAGAATAGATACGGCCAGTGGTGAAGTTGTTGCGGCGAGTCATTTTGGTGCGAATGAAACGCTCGTAGTGACCCAGGTCCAGGTCGGTTTCAGCGCCGTCTTCAGTAACGAACACTTCCCCGTGCTGGATAGGACTCATGGTGCCCGGATCGACGTTGATGTACGGATCCAGCTTCATCATGGTCACGTTAAGGCCACGGGCTTCGAGGATGGCTGCGAGGGAGGCGGCTGCAATGCCTTTACCCAGAGAGGATACGACCCCGCCGGTCACAAAAATATAGTTCGTTGTCATGCTGAACCTGAGAAGTTAGGTTGGAATGATGGAATAACCAGGACGGGAAAGTAGTATACCCGAACACGGCGAGCGCCACAAACATTCATTCTTCGCCTCCATTCCCAGGCTCAAGCAAGATAAGGAGTGAGAAAATAGCCCCTTTTGGGTAAATGTTTTTGACGCAAATCAAGCGCTTGTCATTTTAAAAATCACACAAATCGCGCTTGATCGCAAAAAAGTGTTAGAGATCAGTTTCCTGTCGTTTTACTTCCTGCCACACGCTTTCCATCGCTTCGAGGTCGATCCCGGTCATTTCCAGGCCTCGCGCGGCAACAATCCGTTCCACTTCGCGGAAACGACGCTCGAATTTGAGGTTGGCTTTTTGCAAAGCCGTCTCGGCTTTGACGCCTAAATGACGCGAAAGATTGACCGTCGCGAACAGCAGGTCGCCCATTTCCTCTTCGAGCTTTGCTTCGTCAATGACGGCCTGTTTGGCCTCGTGCATCACTTCGTCGATCTCTTCATACACTTTGTCGAGCACCGGGCCGAGCGAAGTCCAGTCGAAGCCAACGGCAGAGACGCGCTTCTGGATTTTATGGGAACGCATCAGCGCAGGCAGGCTGTGTGGAATGTCGTCGAGAGCAGAATGCTGTGCTTTTTCAGCACGTTCAGCGCTCTTGATAGCTTCCCAGCGCTCCAGCACTTCCGTGCTGTTGCTGGCGGTGGCATCGCCAAAGATATGCGGATGGCGGCGTTCAAGCTTGTCGCTGATGGCGGCGCAGATATCATCGAAGTTAAAGCGCCCTTCTTCCTGCGCCATCTGAGCGTAGAACACCACCTGGAACAGCAGGTCGCCAAGCTCACCGCGCAGGTCGTCAAAATCCTCACGGCTGATGGCATCCAGCACTTCGTAGGTTTCTTCGAGGGTGTAAGGCGCGATGGTGGCGAAGGTCTGCTCTTTGTCCCACGGACAGCCGTTTTCCGGGTCGCGCAGGCGCTTCATGATGCCGAGCAGGCGGTCGATTTGATTCATGGGAGTTCCTTGCAATATGTCAGATTTCCCCCTCACCCCGGCCCTCTCCCTCAGGGAGAGGGAGAAAACATTGTCGGTCAGGATAAGAGAGAAAAAAATTAACTGCCGTGCAAACGGCGAGCGTCAATCACGTCCGGCACCTGATTCAGCTTGCCGAGCACGCGGCCCAGCACCTGCAGGTTGTAGATTTCGATGGTCATGTCGATGGTCGCCAGCTGCTGCTTTGTGTCGCTGCGGCTGGCCACGCCCAGCACGTTGACCTTTTCGTTCGCGAGGATGGTGGTGATGTCGCGCAGCAGGCCGCTGCGGTCATTGGCCTGCACGCGGACCACCAGCGAATACCCGGCGGAGTAGCTTTCGCCCCAGACGGCATCAACGATGCGTTCCGGCGCGTGAGACTGCAGTTCCACCAGTTGGTCGCAGTCAGCGCGGTGCACGGAAATCCCGCGTCCCTGCGTGATAAAACCAACAATATCATCGCCCGGAATCGGCTGGCAGCAGCGCGCAATGTGGTGCATCAGATTGCCCACACCTTCGACTACCACGCGGCCGTCGTCTTTCTTGCGATTCTGCTGCGGGTTGTAGGTTTTCTGCTGAAGCTGTTTCAGCGCCGCCGCATCCTGCTCCGCCGCGCTCGGCTTGTTGAACTGGCCCTGCAGGAAATTGACCATCTGGTTAAGGCGAATGTCGCCGCCGCCGATGGCCGCCAGCAGCTCGTCAAGCTCGTTGAAGTTGTAGCGCGGCAGCAGGTGCTTCTCCGCTTCCTTCAGGTTGATACCGAGGCGTTCCAGCTCATCGTCGAGGATCTGACGCCCCGCCAGAATGTTCTTGTCGCGATCCTGTTTGCGGAACCAGGCGTGAATTTTCGAGCGCCCGCGGCTGGTGGTGACGTAGCCCAGGTTCGGGTTCAGCCAGTCGCGGCTCGGGTTCGGCTGCTTCTGGGTAAGGATCTCTATCTGATCGCCCATCTGCAGCTGATAGGTAAACGGCACGATGCGCCCGCCGATCTTCGCGCCGATGCAGCGATGCCCAACGTTACTGTGAATGTGATAGGCGAAATCGAGCGGCGTGGAGCCCGCAGGCAAATCGACCACGTCGCCTTTCGGGGTGAACACGTAGACCCGATCGTCGAAGACCTGGCTGCGCACTTCATCGAGCATTTCGCCCGAATCGGCCATCTCTTCCTGCCACGCAATCAGCTTACGCAGCCAGGCAATACGGTCTTCGTGACCGCGAGCGCCGCTGGAGGCCGCGCCCTCTTTGTATTTCCAGTGCGCCGCCACGCCAAGCTCGGACTCTTCGTGCATCTGGCGGGTACGGATTTGAATTTCTACGGTTTTACCACCCGGCCCTAAAACGACGGTGTGGATTGACTGATAGCCGTTCGGTTTTGGGTTAGCGACGTAATCGTCGAACTCATCCGGCAGGTGACGGAAGTGGGTATGCACGATGCCGAGCGCCGCGTAGCAATCCTGCAAACGCTCAGCGACGATACGCACCGCGCGCACGTCAAACAGCTCGTCAAACTGCAGATGCTTCTTCTGCATTTTTCGCCAGATGCTGTAGATGTGCTTCGGCCGGCCGTAAACCTCGGCCTTCACGCCCTCTTCTTTGATGGAGCCACGCAGCGTGCCGACGAACTCGTCGATGTAGTGTTCACGATCGATACGGCGCTCGTGCAGCAGTTTGGCAATGCGCTTATATTCCGCCGGGTGCAGGTAACGGAAGCAGTAATCTTCCAGCTCCCACTTCAGCTGGCCGATGCCGAGGCGGTTCGCCAGCGGCGCGTAGATATTGGTACACTCTTTTGCCGCCAGCACGCGTTCGTCTTCCGGCGCGTCCTTCACCTCTCGCAGGTGGGCAATACGCTCGGCAAGCTTGATAACCACGCAGCGGAAATCGTCGACCATCGCCAGCAGCATGCGCCGCACGTTATCGACCTGTTCAGAAGAGACGGAATCGTTGTGAGTGGCTTTCAGCTGGCGAATGGCGGCCATGTCGCGCACGCCGTGAATCAGCGTCACGATGGATTTGCCAACACTCTGCTCCAGCGTTTCTTCGCTGACCACCTCGTCTACCACCAGCGGAAACAGCATCGCCGCCCGCAGGGAGTCGATATCCATATTCAGCATGGAGAGAATTTCAACCATCTCAACGCCGCGCCAGAGCAGCAGCTCCGCATCGGGGCGATCGAGGGTTTGTTCACGACAATAGGTCCATGTTTCGGCTAAGCGTTCACACGACTGTTGGCTGGAAATGCCCAGGCTTGCTATCCATTTAACCGGATCGAACTCCCCAGCTTTATTAAGATGTGCACTGCGTACCGCAACCATTGTCCTCTCCTTTAGGGACCGGGCCTGTCGAATTCGACAAGCCTTGATTCATTAATTGTGCTCAAACAGCACCATCGACTCCAGGTGCCCAGTGTGCGGGAACATATCCAGCATTGCCAGACGCTGAATTTGATAGCCTGCCGCCAGCAGCACTTCGCTGTCCCGCGCCAGCGTCGCCGGGTTGCAGGAAACATACACCACCCGTTTGGGGGCCAATTTTACAATATGCTGCATCACGCCCGGTGCGCCCGCACGTGCAGGATCGAGTAAAATTTTGTCAAACCCGTTTTTCGCCCAGGCCTGAAGGGTGACATCTTCTTCGAGGTTTTCGTGAAAGAATGTCACATTGTGCAACGCGTTACGTTCCGCGTTCTGCTGCCCTTTTTCGACCAGCGCAGGCACGCCTTCAACGCCGACGACGCTCGCCGCGCGCTTCGCCAACGGAAGAGTAAAGTTGCCCATTCCACAAAACAGATCCAGCACGCGGTCGCCTGGCTGAACGTCCAGCCATTCCAGCGCGGCAGCCACCATCTTCTGGTTCACGCCATCATTGACCTGAATAAAATCGCGCGGGCTGAACGTTAAGCGTAGCCCGTCTGAACTGTACCAGGGCTGCTCACCGCTAACCTGTTCAATGCTATCGCTTTGCGGGGCAAGCCAGAGCGCAAGCTGGTGTGAATGCGAAAACTGTTCCAGTTTTGCTTTATCCGCCGCACTCAGCGGTGCGGTATGGCGCAACACCATCAGCGGACCGTTGTCTGCCAGCACCAGTTCGACATGACCAAGATGGCGAATTCCGGCAAGCCCGCTCAGGCAGTCGCGTACGGCGGGCAATAATGCCTCAAGAGCGGGCACCAAAACGGGGCACTGCGTCACATTAACGATGTCGTTCGACCCCGCCTTGCGAAAACCCATCTGCAATTGGTGGTTCTTTGGCTGATAATTCAGACTCAAACGCGCGCGACGGCGGTAACCCCAGGGGTTGGCAGAGAGGATTTCGTTCACGTCCCGCTTCATTAATCGCGCCAGTGCCGCCTGCTTGCTGCGTTCCTGTAACGCGACGCTGGCGTGCTGCTGCTGACAGCCGCCGCAGACGCCAAAATGCGGACAGCGCGGTTTTTCGCGCTCCGGGCTATCATTCAGCCGACGTTTTACTTGCCCGCGCGCATACTGTTTTTTATCTTCAGTGATGCGGATTTCTGCCTGTTCACCGGGCAGTAATCCATTGATAAAAAGTGCCTTTCCGTTATGGCGCGCCACGCCCTGGCCAAAGGGATCCAGGTCGTTTACCGTTACGGTTATGATCTCGCGCGTCGTCACGCGGCGTTTTGCAGAGTAGAATTGCGCCATTCAGAGCATTATCTCAAACATAGTGTGTTAACCCTGATTCTCCCATAACGGACCGCCATGACCAACTACAGCCTGCGCGCGCGCATGATGATCCTGATTCTCGCCCCGACCGTGCTTATCGGTTTGCTGCTCAGCATCTTCTTTGTCGTTCACCGATATCACGACCTGCAACGTCAGCTGGAAGACGCCGGGGCCAGCATCATTGAGCCGCTCGCCGTCTCCAGTGAATATGGCATGAACCTGCAAAACCGCGAGTCAATAGGACAGCTGATCAGCGTCCTGCATCGCCGCCATTCGGATATCGTGCGGGCCATTTCGGTCTACGATGAGCACAACCGGCTGTTTGTTACCTCCAACTATCATCTCGATCCGGGCGAATTACAGTTGCCGAAAGGCTCCCCGCTGCCCCGCAGGCTGAGCGTCATCCGCAGCGGCGATCTGATGATCCTGCGCACGCCCATTATTTCCGAAAGCTATTCGCCGGATGAGTCGCCAACCTCGGATGCTAAAACCCCGGTCAATATGCTCGGCTACGTGGCGCTGGAGCTGGATCTGAAGTCCGTGCGCTTACAGCAGTATAAGGAGATCTTTATCTCCAGCGTGATGATGCTGTTCTGCATCGGCATCGCGCTGATTTTCGGCTGGCGTCTGATGCGTGACGTCACCGGGCCGATTCGCAACATGGTCAATACCGTCGACCGCATACGTCGTGGTCAGCTCGACAGCCGCGTGGAAGGCTTTATGCTCGGTGAGCTGGATATGCTGAAAAACGGCATCAACTCGATGGCGATGTCGCTTGCCGCCTATCACGAAGAGATGCAGCACAACGTCGACCAGGCGACCTCCGATCTGCGTGAAACCCTTGAGCAGATGGAGATCCAGAACGTCGAACTGGATCTCGCCAAAAAGCGTGCTCAGGAAGCGGCGCGCATTAAGTCCGAGTTCCTCGCCAATATGTCACATGAGCTGCGAACCCCTCTCAACGGCGTGATTGGCTTCACGCGCCTGACGCTGAAAACCGATCTGAACCCAACCCAGCGCGATCACCTCAGCACCATTGAGCGATCGGCGAATAACCTGCTGGCGATCATCAATGACGTCCTCGACTTCTCAAAGCTGGAAGCAGGCAAGCTGGTGCTCGAAAATATTCCTTTCCCGCTGCGCAATTCGCTCGATGAAGTGGTGACGCTGCTCGCTCACTCTGCCCACGACAAAGGGCTTGAGCTGACCCTCAACATCAAGAACGACGTGCCAGACAACGTGATTGGCGATCCTCTGCGCCTTCAGCAGGTCATCACGAATCTGGTCGGCAACGCGATCAAATTTACTGAAAACGGCAACATTGATGTGCTGGTGGAAAAACGCTCGCTGAGTAACAACAAAGCGCAGATTGAGGTGCAGATCCGCGACACCGGCATCGGCATTCCCGAACGTGACCAGTCGCGGCTGTTCCAGGCTTTCCGTCAGGCGGATGCCAGCATTTCACGCCGTCACGGCGGCACCGGGCTTGGCCTCGTCATCACCCAGAAACTGGTTAAAGAGATGGGCGGTGATATCTCCTTCCACAGCCAGCCGAACCGCGGTTCGACCTTCTGGTTCCACATTAACCTCGATCTCAACCCTAACGTGGGTTCGCCAGAGGGGCAGACCATTGGCTGCCTTGCGGGAAAACGTCTGGCCTACGTCGAAGCCAACGCTGCCGCCGCGCAAGCAACGCTGGACATGCTGGCCACCACGCCGCTGGAGGTGGTATACAGCCCGACCTTCTCTGCCCTGCCGGAAGATCGTTACGATATTCTGCTGATTGCGGTGCCCGTTTCAATGCGCGATTTGAACATGCACGCCGACAAGCTTGCCCGCGCCAATTCAATGACCGACTTCCTGGTGCTGGCGCTGCCTTGCCACGCGCAGGTCAATGCCGAAGCGCTCAAGAGCAACGGCGCAGCCGCCTGTCTGCTGAAACCGCTAACCTCTACTCGCTTACTGCCCGCACTGGCGGAATATTGCCGCACCAGCCATGCCGCGGCGCCCCCCGCTTCCAGCGATTCGCGCTTAGGGATGTCAGTGATGGCGGTGGATGACAATCCGGCTAACCTGAAGCTTATCGGCGCGTTACTGGAAGATCAGGTACAAAACGTAGAGCTGTGCGACAGCGGCCAGCAGGCTATTGAGCGAGCCAGGCAGATGCAGTTCGACCTGATCCTGATGGATATTCAGATGCCGGACATGGACGGCATTCGCGCCTGCGAGCTGATTCACCAACTGCCGCACCAGCAGCAGACGCCGGTGATTGCGGTCACCGCGCACGCCATGGCGGGCCAGAAAGAGAAGCTGCTGAGCGCCGGGATGAATGACTATCTGGCGAAGCCTATCGAAGAGAACAAGCTGCTTAACCTGCTGCTACGCTATAAGCCCGGCATGAGCGCGCCGCCGATTGAGGTGTCTGAGCCGCAGCCGCCGGTGAATATCAACACCACGCTCGACTGGGCGCTGGCCCTGCGCCAGGCCGCTAACAAGCAGAACCTGGCGCGGGACATGCTGCAAATGCTGGTGGAGTTTCTGCCGGAAATTCGTAACAAAGTGGAAGAGCAGCTGGTGGGTGAAAATCCGGATGATCTGGTCGATGCCATTCACAAGCTCCATGGCAGCTGCGGCTACAGCGGCGTGCCACGACTAAAAAACCTGTGTCATCTGATTGAAGGGCAGCTGCGTAACGGCATTGCGCCAGAGGATCTTGAACCCGAGTTTCTCGAACTGCTGGATGAGATGGACAATGTTGCCCGGGAAGCGCGGGAGATTTTGGGGTGATTTTCCCCTCACCCTAACCCTCTCCCCAAAGGGGAGAGGGAACTGTTCAGTGCGGGTATTGACTTTCTTCCTCGCCCTAAAGGGCAGAGGTGACTGTTCAGTGCGAGTTTTGACTTTCTCCCTCGCCCTAAAGGGCAGAGGTGACTGTTCAGTGCGAGTTTTTACTTTCTCCCTCGCCCCAAAGAGCAGAGGTGACTGTTCAGTGCGGGTTTTGACTTTCTCCCTCGCCCCAAAGAGCAGAGGTGACTGTTCAGTGCGGGTTTTGACTTTCTCCCTCGTCCCTTTGGGGAGAGGGTCGGGGTGAGGGGCGTTTATCTCATCCTGAGCACCGCCGCCACGTTGCGCGCCGTGCGCCTGACGTTTTCCTCCGCACCCGCCAGCGCGTCTTCAAGCGTCCCGACCTGATAAAGCACGCTGAAAACCGCATCCAGACCGTGCTGGTGAACAACCTCTACGTCCTCGGTCAGGCTTCCGGCAATGGCGATCACCGGGATGTGAAAGCGCTTCGCCACCTTTGCTACCCCGACAGGCACTTTGCCATGGATGGTCTGGCTGTCGATGCGGCCTTCACCGGTAATCACCAGATCCGCGCTCGCAACCTGCTCAGCCAGCTGCAAAGCCTCAGTGACGATCTCAATGCCTGGGCGCAGCGTCGCGCCACAAAATGCAAACAGCGCCGCACCCATACCGCCAGCCGCGCCGCCGCCTTCAAGATTCAGAACATCAATCTTTAAATCGCGCTCGATAAGCGTGGCGTAGTGCGTCAACGCCGCATCCAACTGTGGGATCATTTCCGCAGTCGCCCCTTTTTGTGGGCCGAACACCGCCGTCGCCCCCTCTTTGCCGGTCAGAGGGTTAGTGACATCGCAGGCGACATCAATCCGGCACGCCGCAAGACGCGAGTCCAGCCCGGAGAGATCGATACGCGACAGCTGCTCCAATCCCTCGCCGCCTGGCGGAATTTGCTGCCCGTTTTCGGACAGCAGTTTGACCCCCAGCGCCTGCGCCATTCCTGCGCCACCGTCGTTGGTGGCGCTGCCACCGATACCAATGATGATGCTCTTCACACCCGCGTCCAGCGCGTGGCGAATCAGCTCGCCTGTTCCCCACGAAGTCGTTTTCAGGGGATTGCGTCTGGCAGGCGGCACGCTTTCTAAACCACTGGCCGCCGCCATTTCGATAAACGCGGTGTGCTCATCGCCGGAAATGCCGTAGAACGCCTGTACAGGTTCGCCCAGTGGGCCGGTGACCTTCACCGTGATTACGCGCCCGCAGGTCGCGGCAACCATTGCTTCCACGGTGCCCTCGCCGCCATCCGCCACCGGAATTTTCACATACTCCGCATCGGGAAAGATCTGCCTGAAGCCCTCTTCGATGGCGCAGGCCACGTCGAGCGCACTCAGGCTCTCCTTATACGAATCCGGGGCAATCACGATTTTCATAGGCTGTCCTTAACAGAGTTCCGGCATTTTTCCGTCAGCGCACCATGCAGGGGCGCTTGTTGTCGAAGGTCCATTCAGGAATCAAATACTGCATTCCCATCGCATCATCACGTGCGCCGAGGCCGTGCTTCTGATACAGCTCATGGGCCTGCATGACGCGGTCCATATCCAGCTCAACGCCGAGGCCCGGCGTGGAAGGCACCTGCACCATGCCGCCTTTGATCTCAAACGGCTGTTTCGTCAGGCGCTGATTGCCCTCCTGCCAAATCCAGTGGGTATCGATGGCGGTGACTTTGCCCGGTGCTGCGGCAGCCACGTGAGTGAACATTGCCAGCGAAATGTCGAAATGGTTGTTGGAGTGCGAGCCCCATGTGAGACCAAACTCATGGCACATCTGCGCCACGCGCACCGAGCCCTGCATCGTCCAGAAGTGCGGGTCCGCCAGCGGAATATCCACCGACTGTAATGAGAGCGTGTGCCCCATCTGCCGCCAGTCCGTCGCAATCATATTGGTGGCGGTCGGCAGGCCGGTCGCACGGCGGAATTCCGCCATCACTTCCCGCCCGGAGAAGCCCTGCTCTGCGCCGCAAGGATCTTCCGCATAGGCCAGCACGTTCCGCAGCTGCTTGCCGATTTTGATTGCCTCATCCAGCGACCAGGCACCATTCGGATCGAGCGTCACGCGCGCCTGCGGGAAGCGTTTTGCCAGCGCCGTCACCGCTTCGGCTTCTTCTTCGCCGCTCAGCACGCCACCTTTGAGTTTGAAATCGTTGAAGCCATATTTCTCATACGCGGCTTCCGCCAAACGCACCACGGCATCCGGGGTCATGGCTTCATCATGACGCACGCGATACCAGTCGCATTTATCATCCGGCTGGCTCTGGTACGGCAGCGGCGTACGTTTACGATCGCCAACGAAGAACAGGTAACCGAGCATTTCCACTTCGCTGCGCTGCTGTCCGTCGCCCAGCAATGAGGCAACGTTGACGCCCAGATGCTGGCCGAGCAGATCGAGCAGCGCCGCCTCAATGCCCGTCACCACGTGAATGGTGGTTCGCAGGTCGAAGGTTTGCAGGCCGCGCCCGCCGGAGTCGCGGTCGGCAAAGGCGTTACGCACCGCATTGAGCACATTTTTGTATTCGCCGAGGGTTTTGCCTACGACCAGCGCCGCGGCATCTTCCAGGGTCTGCCGAATTTTCTCACCGCCGGGAATTTCACCGACGCCCGTGTGCCCGGAGTTGTCCTTAATCATCACGATATTGCGGGTGAAGAACGGCGCGTGCGCCCCGCTCAGGTTCATCAGCATGCTGTCGTGCCCGGCAACCGGGATCACCTGCATCGAAGTCACGACCGGCGTGGAGTGTTGAAGCGTCATCATGCAATCCTTTTTAGTGAGTGCGACCGAAAACAGGACGTTTGCGATCGAATGTCCAGCCTGGGATTAAATACTGCATCGGTATCGCGTCATTACGCGCGCCGTCGGGCAGGCGTTTATAGGCCTCATGGGCCTTTTCAACCTGCGCCCAGTCAAGCTCGACCCCAAGCCCTGGCGCCTGCGGCACGGCGATTTTACCGTTTTCTATCTGCAGTGGATTTTGGGTCAGTCTGGCATCACCTTCCTGCCAGATCCAGTGTGTATCAATGGCGGTCGGCTTGCCAGGCGCCGCCGCGCCGACGTGGGTAAACATGGCAAGGGAGATGTCGAAATGATTGTTCGAGTGACAGCCCCAGGTTAGCCCCCAGTCATCGCAAAGCTGCGCCACGCGTACCGCACCGGAAAGCGTCCAGAAATGCGGGTCGGCCAGTGGAATATCGACGGCGTTAAGCATCACCGCGTGCCCCATTTCGCGCCAGTTGGTGGCAATCATGTTGGTTGCCACCGGCAGGCCCGTGGCGCGGCGGAACTCGGCCATCACTTCACGCCCCGAAAAGCCCTGCTCTGCGCCGCACGGATCTTCAGCATAGGTCAGCACGTCCTGCATGCCTTTGCAGAGCGCGATGGCTTCATCGAGCAGCCACGCGCCGTTGGGATCAACGGTGATTCGCGCATCGGGGAAGCGTTTCTTGAGCGCTTTCGCCGTCTCAATTTCCTGCTCGCCCGGCAGCACGCCGCCTTTTAGTTTGAAATCTTTGAAGCCGTATCTGTCCTGCGCCGCTTCCGCCAGCTGCACCACGGCAGAAGAAGATAGCGCTTCCTGGTGACGCAGGTGATACCAGTCGTGGCCATCACGCCGCCCTTCGGCATACGGCAAGTCCGTTTTGTTGCGATCGCCGATGTAGAACAGATACCCCAGCACCGTCACCGCATCGCGTTGCTTACCCGGGCCCAGCAGCTCACAGACGGGCACGTTCAGCGCCTGACCGAGCAGATCCAGCAGCGCAGCCTCGAGCGCCGCCACGGCGTTCACCTTCAGTTCAAACGTCCAGGCACCTTTGCCGAAGGTATCGAAATCCGCCGCCTGATTGCCCTTGTGAACCTGCTGCACCACCCGATTCATACGGGCAATTTCCTGGCCGACAACCTGCGGAATCGCCTCCACCAGCGTCTGATAAATCACTTTCCCACCGGGCGCTTCACCCACGCCGGTATGCCCGGCGTTATCGGTGAGCACCACAATGTTGCGGGTGAAGTACGCGTGGTGCGCGCCGCCGATGTTCATCAGCATGCTGTCCTGCGCCGCCACCGGGATCACTTTCATATCGGTGATTACCGGGCTTGCCTGAGTATTCATGCCGCACGCTCCGCAACAGGTTTCAGTTCAATGCGTTTAATATCTCCCACCAGCACCAGGTAGCTCAGCACCGCCACCAGCGCGTGGATGCCAACGTAAATCAGCGCCCAGTTGAATGAACCGGTGGTTGCCACGATGTAACCGATAGCAATCGGGGTCACGATCCCGGAAACGTTGCCGAACATATTGAACAGGCCGCCGCTGAGACCGCTGATTTCTTTCGGTGCCGTATCTGCCATCACCGCCCAGCCCAGCGCGCCAATGCCTTTGCCGAAGAAGGCCATCGCCATAAAGCCGATAATCATCCATTCCGCATCCACATAGTTACAGAACACCATGCTCATCGACAGCAGCATGCCGAGCACGATAGGCGTTTTACGCGCCACGTTCAGCGAGCCGGTTTTGCGCATCAGCCAGTCGGAAATGATCCCGCCGAGCACGCCGCCAACGAAGCCGCAGACCGCCGGAATGGAAGCGACAAATCCCGCTTTCAGAATTGACATGCCGCGCGCCTGCACCAGGTACACCGGGAACCAGGTGATAAAGAAGTAGGTCAGCGCGTTGATGCAGTACTGGCCCAGATAGATACCGACCATCATTCGGGAGCCGATCAGCTGCTTAATCTGCTGCCATTTCTCACGCATCGGCACCTGCTGCACGCTCTTTTTCTGATCCATGTTGATCAGCGCGCCGCCCTCTGCGATGTAGTCCAGCTCTTTCTGGTTTACGCCCGGGTGCTGGTTAGGTTCGTGGATCATCTTCAGCCACAGGAAGCTAATCAGGATCCCGAGTCCGCCCATAAAGAAGAACACGTGCGACCAGCCCACTTCATGCGTCAGCCAGCCCATGATTGGTGCGAAGATCACAGTAGCGAAATACTGGGCCGAGTTAAAGATGGCCACCGCCGTGCCCCTTTCCTGCGCCGGGAACCAGGCGGCTACAATACGGCTGTTGCCAGGGAAGGAAGGCGCTTCAGCAAGGCCAACCAGGAAACGCAGGGTAAACAGCGCCACGATAATGCCGAAGCCGTTGAAGATATCGACGAAGCCTTGTAACAGGGTAAACATCGACCAGGTGAAAATTGACCAGAAGTAGACTCGCTTGGAGCCGAAGCGGTCAAGCAGCCAGCCTCCTGGAATTTGGCCAATGACGTAGGCCCATGAAAAAGCGGAGAAAACATAGCCCATCCCGACAGGATCCAGGCCGATATCTTTGGCCATTTCTGACCCGGCAATCGACAGCGTGGCGCGGTCGCCGTAGTTAAAGGAGGTGACGATAAACAGCATCACCACAATCCAGTAGCGCGCGTTGGTCCGCTTTTCTGCAGCCGCCGTCGCCTGACTTAGTGAACTCATTGTTGTACTCCTGAGGCTTCCCTCATTCTGAACAACGTAACCTGTAGGGTAATCAGAATGATGTTTGTTTTTATGGCGGCGTCGCACTCAGGCGCGCCACGTTTTATTCACCGGCAGAAGAAGTATAAAAACGCGCACGCACAGGCTCACCGTGCATAAACACAGCATTCACGTAGTGTGGGAAGGTGTTTTGTGGCTTATGCCCAGGAGGATGGGGGCTGGTTCACGAAATGAGGAATGGAGAGAGAAAAATGCCCTTCGGCTGAAGGGCATTGAGGGTTAATCGAGCAGCGTGACCCACTGCTCCACCCACGGGTTGGAAATACTTTCAGGCTCAGGATCTTCGCTGGCGTCAATCATCAGCATGTCGCCAATGCGCTGCGCGCCCTGCTCTTGCAACAGCGCATCAAATTTTTTGCCGCCGCCGCAAAAATGCGAGTAGGTGCTGTCGCCGAGCGCAATAATGCCGTAGCGCAAATGGGGCTGATACATGTCCTGAATCCCCTGATACAGCGGCACAATGCTGTCCGGAAGATCGCCTTGCCCGGTGGTGGAGGTCACGACCAGGGCGTACTTCCCCTGATATGACGCCCAGTCATCGACTTCCGGATCTTCAAAGACCTTCGCCTGGTGGCCGTGCGCTTTGAGGATCGTTTCTGCTTCTTCCGCCACCAGTAGCGCGTTTCCGTACATGGTGCCGACAAAAATGCCTACTTCCGCCATTACTTTGCTCCCTGAATCATTCAGTTATGCGGTCATCCTGACCGTTGTCCGGCGTAAACTCAACCCTTTCAACCTCAGGGAGAAGGCCACGCCAGCCGAAATGTGACATTGCCTGCATCCAGATATCATCGAGGCTGGCGCGAATCGTCAGCGGCTCGCCGGTGAAGGGGTGGGTCAGATGCAGCTCGCTGGCGTGCAGCATTAAGCGATGACAGCCGAAATGCTCCGCCGCACTGCGGTTCTGGCGCAAATCACCGTGCTTGCTGTCACCGAGGATCGGATGGCGAAGATGGCTCATGTGGCGACGCAGCTGATGCTTGCGTCCGGTTTTCGGATCGAGCTCCACCAGGCCGTAGCGCGTGGTTGGATAGCGCCCGGTGGGGACTGGCATTTCCACCGTCGCCAGGCCGCGGTAGTGCGTCACCGCAGGCTGCGCTTCTTTATCTTCGCGGGCAAACTTATCGGCGATTTTATCCAGCTCTTCTACCAGCGGATAATCAAGCACCGCTTCTTCCGTCAGCCAGCCGCGCACGATGGCGTGATAGCGTTTCTGGATCTGATGCTGCTCAAACTGCTGCGAAAGGCGACGGCCCGCTTCGCTTGATAATCCCATCAGCAATACGCCGGAGGTGGGCCTGTCGAGGCGATGCACGGTAAACACATGCTGACCAATCTGGTCGCGCACGGTCTGCATCACCACCACTTTTTCATCGCGATCGAGCCAGCTGCGGTGCACCAGCCAGCCGGAGGGTTTATTGACGGCAACCAGCCATTCATCCTGATAGAGGATCTCCAGCATCAGTCGTCAACATCCGCAAACAGGGCATCGAGCTGCTCAAGCTCCGGCAGAATAATCGCCCGAAACGGATGGCCCGCCTCGAGGGCGATTTCGTAATAAGGCGCAACGGCGAAGCTTTGCGGCAGCGGCTGCTGGCTCTCGATAAGCTGATGCATACGGGGGATCAGCACCCATTGCAGCCATTCGAGCGGCTCCAGCGTGTCCATGCAGAAAGGCTGTGTGCTGTCGAACACGCTGGCGTCCGGCGCGGTGTTCTGCCAGTGCTGATGTTCGCGCAGCAGGGATTCAATCGCGTGCAGGCGCAGGCGCACGCTATCGTGATGGCTCATGAAAACCTCGGAAGAGACGTCGAAATGGAAATCTGCGGCGCAGGATACCATCGGTATGGCGGGAAATAAAAAAAGGAGCACTGTTTTTACACAGTGCTCCCGGTTCGTTTCGCAGCAATCCAGCTACTTTTGGTGCTCCCTGCTCATCCGTGACAACTTTTCCTGCGGTCTCCTGACCAAGTTCATCCGTAAACTTTTGCATCCTGCTCGCACCACCCCGATGCGATTTCACTTATCCGTAAGTGTGTCCTGATCTTCCTGATCCACCGGGCATCATGACCGGCTCTCATTCTCCATCCTGGAGGTGTCCTTTAACGCGTCCTGCGTCATCCTTTTGCTTGCATCCTCAAGCCTGTCCTTGTAGCACCGTCCTGGTGTATCCTGCTGAAGCGTCATCATCCTGATGTTCGCTTCGTTTCGCGACTCCCTGTCGACCTGTATAGAATCCCCTATTTCGCCTCGTCTTACAAGACGCCTTTAACGACTCCACTAAGTTAGTTTTCATATGAAAGTGGGAAGACCAAACTCTAACTTATTGATTTAAATAAATAGTGATAAAAACGAAGCGGCAATATCCGGGGAATGATCCGGCGATCTCCTACAGAGTATGTAAGAGATCTCTCACAAGGATCCTGGGCTGATGGATTACACAAGGGGCTCAAGGTGAGTCAGGAAGCTCGCGATGGAGGCGGAAAGCGTGGTGCGATTGCGGGTGCCCAGGGTCTCAAGAACCACTTCGCCCGTCAGATTGCAGACAGAAACTACATCCAGTTCACTGTCCAGCGTAGCGATAAACAGCGTCGGTGAAAGCTTGAGGCGTTTCTGCGTCACCAGATGACCAATCAGATTTTCCTGCACTCGCTGGAAGTCATCCGGGCTCCAGACCTGCAGCAGCGTAAGCTGTCGTGCACCAAAGGTGGCTGGCATATCACCGGCAAACTGGCTGGTATAATAAGTTTGAAGCGGCTGTTGTACCACAATATCCAGCGCCCTTTCAACCGCTTCCAGAGTGGGCTCCAGGCTAAACGGCTGAGGCTGCCAGAATACCGCCTCCTCTTCTGTGCGCGTTACGCAGGGGGAAGGGACTCCGTACAGTTCTTCGCTGCGCGGCGAGGTGCCATGGCGCTGCTGCCAGGCATCACAATAACGTTGGGTAAACCCCTCCAGGGCTTCGGCGGTCTGCTGATCCACTGCTTTCTCTCTCCAGGTCAACCAGGATAAACTGAAACCATTAGTCTACCTGCTTTATGACGGTGAAACATGTCTTCTTATGATAACCACCAGGCACTCTCTGGCCTGACGCTCGGTAAATCCACTGATTACCGCGATGTTTACGATGCAAGCCTGCTGCAGCCTGTTCCGCGCAGCCTGAACCGAGACCCGCTCGGACTGCATGCCGATAACCTGCCGTTTCACGGCGGTGATATCTGGACGCTCTACGAGCTCTCCTGGCTGAACGCGAAAGGTCTGCCGCAGGTGGCGGTCGGCCACGTTGAGCTGAGCGACACCAGCGCCAACCTGGTCGAATCGAAAAGTTTCAAGCTCTACCTGAACAGCTTCAACCAGACCCGTTTCGCCAGTTGGGAAGAGGTTCGTGCCACGCTCGAACGCGATCTTCGTGGCTGTGCGCAGGGTGATGTTAGCGTCGCGCTGTTCCGTCTTGATGAAATGGAAGGTCAGCCGATTGCCCATTTCCACGGCAGCTGCATCGACGATCAGGACATCGAGATTGAAAGCTACGAATTCAGCGCTGACCATTTACAGGATGCCGCCAGCGGTAAAGTCGTTGAAGAAACGCTGGTCAGCCATCTGCTGAAATCCAACTGTCTCATCACCAACCAGCCGGACTGGGGCTCGGTGCAGATTCAGTACCGCGGGCCGAAGATCGACCGTGAAAAGCTGCTGCGTTACCTGGTCTCTTTCCGCCATCACAACGAATTCCACGAACAGTGCGTCGAGCGTATTTTTAGCGACATCCAGCGCTTCTGCCAGCCGGAATCGCTCAGCGTCTACGCGCGCTACACCCGCCGCGGCGGGCTGGATATCAACCCGTGGCGCAGCAACACGGATTTCGTTCCGGCGACTGGACGCCTGGTGCGCCAGTAACATAAATCATTGCAAAATAAAGCGCGGATATGTCCGCGCTTTTTCTTGTGGAAAACAAACAGGCAAGGCTATTGTAATCAATAGGGAAGACGATACTCGTCCCGTAAGGAGCTCACTTGATTACACATATTAGCCCGCTTGGCTCAATGGATATGCTGTCGCAGCTGGAAGTCGACATGCTGAAAAGCAACGCCAGCAGCGACCTCGACCTGTACCAGCTGTTCCGCAACTGTTCCCTGGCTGTACTCAACTCCGGCAGCCTGACGGACAACAGCAAAGAACTGCTCTCCCGCTTTGAAAGTTTTGATATCAACGTGCTACGCCGCGAGCGCGGTGTGAAGCTGGAACTGATTAACCCACCGGAAGATGCCTTTGTTGACGGGCGCATCATCCGCTCCCTGCAGGCCAACCTGTTTGCGGTGCTGCGCGATATTCTGTTCGTTTACGGCCAGATCCATAACACCGTTCGCTTCCCGAATCTCGACCTGGAAAGCTCTGCCCATATCACCAACCTGGTGTTCTCAATCCTGCGCAACGCCCGTGCGCTGCACGTGGGGGAAGCACCGAGCATGGTCGTCTGCTGGGGCGGCCACTCCATTAATGAAAACGAATACCTGTATGCCCGCCGCGTGGGGACTCAGCTCGGCCTGCGCGAACTGAATATCTGCACAGGCTGCGGCCCGGGCGCGATGGAAGCGCCGATGAAAGGTGCCGCCGTCGGTCACGCGCAGCAGCGTTATAAAGAAGGGCGTTTTATTGGCATGACTGAACCTTCGATCATCGCCGCTGAGCCGCCAAACCCGCTGGTGAATGAGCTCATCATCATGCCGGATATCGAAAAGCGCCTGGAAGCCTTCGTGCGTATCGCCCACGGGATAATCATCTTCCCGGGTGGCGTCGGCACTGCGGAAGAGCTGCTCTATCTGCTCGGCATTCTGATGAACCCAGCCAACAAAAATCAGGTTCTGCCGCTGATCCTGACCGGGCCGAAAGAGAGCGAGGACTACTTCCGCGTGCTGGACGATTTCATCGTGCATACGCTCGGCGAAGCGGCCCGTCGTCACTATCGCATTATCATCGACGATCCGGCGGAAGTGGCGCGTCAGATGAAAAAGGCCATGCCGCTGGTGAAAGAGAATCGTCGCGACACGGGCGATGCCTACAGCTTCAACTGGTCGATGCGTATCGCGCCGGACCTGCAACAGCCGTTTGAACCGACCCATGAAAACATGGCCAACCTGAAGCTTTATCCTGACCAGCCGGTCGAAGTGCTGGCTGCAGACCTGCGCCGCGCGTTTTCGGGCATCGTTGCGGGTAACGTGAAGGAAGTGGGCATTCGTGCCATTGAAGAAAATGGTCCGTACAAAATCCACGGCGACAGCGAGATGATGCGCCGGATGGACAAGCTGCTGCAAAGCTTTGTGGCCCAGCACCGCATGAAGCTGCCAGGCTCTGCCTACATTCCCTGCTACGAAATCTGTTCCTGACCAACACATCTCTGACACAAGGGCGGCGCATAAGCCGCCCTTATCTTTTGCTTCGAAGCAGGCATTATCGCCCCACCCGAAAACGACAAATATTCATATAAATTATGTTAGTGCGCTTTAAAGCGCTATTTGTGAGCCATTTTTCAGCAAAAGATATGTTTTCCCCATGGTAAACTTTCCTCCTCCTCGCTGCCGATGGTAGCCTTCGCGCCCATAAATCATCGTTAACCTACGAAAAGCAGACTGATGACCTAAGAAGCGTCTTTCTGGAAGTGTTTTATTGCATTTGAGATCGCGATCACTGATACATTGATAACTTAAATGTATCTTTCCGGCCCCATACAATCACGGGTAAAAATCACAATAAAAGCCCGTTTGGCACTAATTTATTTTACCGTCAGTCATTTATTCATTGGATTTGACCAGATTACTGACAAATTGCTTCCTCCAGGAGATACAGATGGAAACCATTCAGACCAGCACCATTGCCTCGGCTGAAAGTCGTAGCGGATGGCGTAAAACGGACACTATGTGGATGCTGGGCCTTTACGGCACGGCGATCGGTGCGGGCGTGCTGTTCCTGCCGATCAACGCCGGTGTCGGCGGACTTATTCCGCTGATCATCATGGCAATCCTTGCCTTTCCAATGACCTACTTCGCACACCGCGGCCTGACCCGCTTCGTGCTGTCCGGTAAAAATCCGGGCGAAGACATCACAGAAGTTGTTGAAGAGCACTTCGGCATCGGCGCAGGTAAGCTGATTACCCTGCTCTACTTCTTCGCGATTTACCCAATCCTGCTGGTTTACAGCGTGGCGATCACCAACACCGTTGAAAGCTTCATGACTCACCAGCTGAGCATGACGCCACCGCCGCGTGCAATCCTGTCGCTGATCCTGATTGTCGGCATGATGACCATCGTGCGCTTCGGTGAGCAGATGATCGTCAAAGCGATGAGCATCCTGGTGTTCCCGTTCGTGGTTGCCCTGATGCTGCTGGCCTGCTACCTGATCCCACAGTGGAACGGCGCGGCACTGGAAACGCTGTCTCTGAGCAGCGCATCTTCTACCGGTAACGGCCTGTGGATGACTCTGTGGCTGGCAATTCCGGTGATGGTGTTCTCCTTCAACCACTCCCCGATCATCTCCTCCTTTGCCGTGGCAAAACGTGAAGAGTACGGCGTGGATGCAGAGAAGAAGTGCTCCAAAATTCTGGCCTTCGCTCACATCATGATGGTGCTGACCGTGATGTTCTTCGTGTTCAGCTGCGTGCTGAGCCTCTCCCCGGCAGACCTGGCGTCCGCGAAAGAGCAGAACATCTCTATCCTGTCATACCTGGCGAACCACTTTAACGCCCCGCTGATTGCCTGGATGGCGCCGATCATTGCCATCATCGCCATCACCAAATCCTTCCTCGGCCACTACCTGGGCGCGCGTGAAGGCTTCAACGGCATGGTGATCAAGTCCCTGCGTAGCCGTGGTAAAACCATCGAAGTGAGCCGCCTGAACAAGATGACTGCGCTGTTCATGCTGGTCACCACCTGGATTGTGGCGACCCTGAACCCAAGCATCCTCGGCATGATTGAGACCCTGGGCGGTCCGATTATCGCGATGATCCTGTTCCTGATGCCGATGTACGCGATTCAGAAAGTGCCTGCGATGCGCAAGTACAGCGGCCACATCAGCAACGTGTTCGTGGTCATTATGGGCCTCATCGCCATCTCCGCGATTTTCTACTCCCTCTTCGGTTAATTCCTGGCGCCGCCTCCGGGCGGCGTTTTTCTTTATAGCAATGGACGCATCATGATCAGCGTATTCGATATTTTCAAAATCGGCATTGGTCCTTCCAGCTCGCACACCGTCGGGCCAATGAAAGCGGGCAAGCAATTCACGGACGACCTGATTGCACGCAATATTCTCACCGACGTCACCCGCGTGGTGGTGGACGTCTACGGCTCACTTTCCCTGACCGGCAAGGGCCACCACACCGATATCGCCATTATCATGGGCCTGGCGGGTAACCTGCCGGACACCGTCGATATCGACGCCATCCCGGCTTTTATTCAGGACGTGAACACGCACGGACGCCTGCTGCTGGCAAACGGTGAACATGAAGTTGAGTTCCCGGTAGACCACTGCATGAACTTCCATGCCGACAACCTTTCCCTGCACGAAAATGGGATGCGCATTACGGCCCTGAGCGGTGACAAAGCCGTTTACAGCCAGACCTATTACTCCATCGGCGGCGGGTTTATCGTCGATGAGGAGCACTTTGGCCTCAGCAACAGCGCCCCGGTTGAAGTGCCGTATCCGTACAAAAATGCCGCCGATCTTCAGCGCCACTGTCAGGAAAGCGGCCTGTCACTCTCCGGCCTGATGATGCAGAACGAACTGGCGCTGCACAGCAAAGAAGAGCTGGAACAGCACTTTGCCGCCGTGTGGGACGTGATGAAATCCGGCATTGAGCGTGGCATCACCACCGAAGGCGTGCTGCCGGGCAAACTGCGCGTTCCGCGCCGTGCCGCTGCGCTGCGTCGTATGCTGGTGAGCCAGGACAAAACCACCAGCGATCCGATGGCCGTTGTTGACTGGATTAACATGTTTGCGCTGGCGGTGAATGAAGAGAACGCCGCCGGTGGCCGCGTGGTGACGGCGCCAACCAACGGCGCCTGTGGGATTGTGCCTGCTGTGCTGGCGTACTACGACAAGTTCATCCGCGAAGTGAACGCCAACTCTCTGGCCCGCTACATGCTGGTCACCAGCGCCATTGGTTCACTCTATAAGATGAACGCCTCCATCTCCGGCGCGGAAGTGGGCTGCCAGGGTGAAGTAGGCGTGGCCTGTTCTATGGCGGCCGCAGGGCTTGCAGAACTGCTGGGCGGCAGCCCGATGCAGGTTTGCGTCGCTGCGGAAATCGGCATGGAGCATAACCTCGGTTTAACCTGCGACCCGGTTGCAGGCCAGGTTCAGGTGCCGTGCATCGAACGTAACGCGATTGCGTCGGTAAAAGCCGTCAACGCCGCGCGTATGGCGCTGCGCCGTACCAGCGATCCGCGCGTCTGCCTCGATAAGGTTATCGAAACCATGTACGAAACCGGTAAGGACATGAACGCCAAGTACCGCGAAACCTCCCGCGGCGGCCTGGCGATGAAGATCGTTACCTGCGACTGACCCTGCAACAGACGCCTCGTTTTGCGAGGCGTCTTCCTGTTTTTACCCGCCCATTCGCCTCGCCCTCTTCCCGGTGTTACCCTAAGCGCCTTGCTATTCGGGAGGGAACTCATGGCCGTACATCTGCTTATCGTCGATGCGCTCAATTTGATTCGCCGCATTCACGCCGTTCAGGGTTCGCCCTGCGCCGACACCTGCCTGCACGCGCTACAGCAGCTGATTGTTCACAGCCAGCCGACCCACGCCGTCGCGGTGTTTGACGACGAGGCCCGCAGCCAGAGCTGGCGGCACCAGCGCCTGCCGGACTACAAAGCCGGACGCTCGCCGATGCCGGACGATCTGCATGCCGAAATGGATAACATTCGCCGCGTGTTTGAACAGCATGGTGTGAGCTGCTGGGGTTCCGCCGGGAACGAAGCCGACGATCTGGCTGCTACGCTTGCGGTAAAAGTGGCAGGGGCCGGGCATCAGGCGACGATTGTCTCCACGGATAAAGGCTATTGCCAGCTGTTGTCGCCGCCCATCCGCATCCGCGACTACTTTCAGAAACGCTGGCTCGACGCACCGTTTATCGCCCAGGAGTTTGGCGTGAAGCCAGAGCAGTTGCCGGATTACTGGGGGCTGGCGGGAATAAGCAGCTCAAAAGTGCCGGGCGTGGCGGGCATCGGGCCGAAGAGCGCGACCGAACTGCTGGCGCAGTTTCCTACGCTGGAAGCGATTTATGAGCATCTTGACGAGGTGCCGGAGAAGTGGCGCAAAAAACTTGTAGAGCATCAGGAGATGGCGTTTATCTGCCGGGAAGTGGCAACGCTTCAGACGGATTTACAGCTGGACGGGAATTTGCAGCAGCTAAGACTGGTGAAGTAATTTCCCCTCACCCCGGCCCTCTCCCCAAAGGGGCGAGGGAGAAAACCTGACCTTCGCCCCACTTTCTAAAGGGAGAGAAAACCAGAGCAGGCAAGCGAAGCCGTGCTATTCCCTCTCCCTGGGGGAGAGGGTTAGGGAGAGGGTTAGGGAGAGGGGAGTCTGCGAACTTACCTTACCGCTCGTCGCGACGACCGCCAACCGCGGCCCACATACGGCGCACGTGAACGGTTACTTCTTCACGGTCGTGATAGAGCTGGCGCGCCTGAATCTGCGCCGCAATGCCGTGTTCAGCCAGCTGCGCTTCGATATAGGCCAGGTTCTGCGACACTTCCTCGTAGCGCTTTTTCATCGGCAGCTTGAGGTTGAAGATGGTTTCACGGCACCAGCCGTTGACCAGCCACTGCGCCATCAGCGCGGCAACCTTCGCTGGTTTCTCAACCATGTCGCACACCATCCAGGAGATGTTGCTGCGGGTCGGTCGATAGCGGAAACCGTCTTCGCGCAGCCAGGTCACCTGCCCGGTATCCATCAGGCTTTGTGCCATCGGGCCGTTATCCACGGACGACACCCACATGTTGCGTTTCACCAGTTGATAGGTCCAGCCGCCCGGACAGGCACCCAGATCCACCGCATACATGCCGTTCGCCAGGCGCTCATCCCATTCGTCGGCAGGAATAAACACGTGGAAGGCTTCTTCCAGCTTGAGCGTGGAGCGGCTTGGCGCATCTGAAGGGAACCTCAGGCGCGGAATGCCCATATAGAACGGCGAATTGTTGGTGGTGAGCGAGTAACCCACGTAGCAGCAGCCCGGCGCAATAAAGAAGACGTGCACCACCGGACGCTTCGGCGTTTCGTATGATGCCAGGATCTTCGCTTCACGCAACGCCGCACGCAGCGGCACGGTGAACTTGCGGCAGAACTTCATCAGCTCTTTGCTTTCGTTGGTGTCTGCCACTTCAACGCGCAGATCGCCGCCCTTTTCCACCACGCCCGTCAGCATGCCGACCACCGGCGTGATGCGGTCTTCCGGCGGAAGATCGGTTAACAGCTCGCAGGCCACGAACATCTGGCGGGCGAAAATCAGCGAGCTGAACGGCAGCTCTTTAATCAGCTTTTCCGCCTCGCCTTCCTGATAGCACTCAAAAATCACATAGCCCGAATTCTCTTTAACGCGGGCAAAACCATACACGCCAAGGCGAGAGGCCTTGTCAGAAATCTCTGCTGCGCACTCTTTCTCAAAACCCTGACGGCTGTAGAGGACAACCTTATTCATGCGCGACACCTTTACGCTTTAAACGAATAGCGCCAATCAGCATCAGAACCCAGCCGGCGAGGAAGCTGACGCCGCCCACCGGAGTGACAAATGCCCAAAGGCGTAAATGCGACAGCGCCAGACAGTAGAGGCTGCCGCTGAATAATACGGTTCCCAGCGCCATAAACACGCTGCTCCAGTAGAACCAGATACTGATGCGGCGCTGCATCGCCACCGCCAGACCGAAAATCGCCAGCGTGTGGAACGCCTGATATTCAAGGCCGGTCTGGATCCAGCCCATCTCGACGACGCCGAGCGTTTTACTTAAAACATGTGCGCCGAAGGCGCCCAAAGCAACAAACACAAAACCACTGATAGCGGCAAAAATCAGCATGAAGCGACTGGTCATGTCATTTTCCTGAAGTCATTTATTGTTCGTAACGGAAACGGAATTTTTCCTGCTCGCTTGCCGCTTTCGCCAGGATCCACTGCCGAAAGGCGGCTATTTTACCCAGTTCCGCCTGACTGTCATGGCAAACGAGGTAAAACGCGTTCTTGCTGACCAGAACATCATTAAACGGACAGACCAAACGGCCTGCCTCAATTTCGGACTGCGCCATCACATTGTTGGCCAGTGCGATCCCTTGTCCATGGATAGCCGCCTGCAGCACCATCGCGCTGTGGCTAAAAATCGGTCCCTGTTGAACGTTGATATGGTTCAGGCCGAGCTGGCGAATATAGGTTTGCCAGTCGCGGCGGGAAGCATCGTGCAATAACGTATGTTGCGCCATATCTGCGGGCGTTTTCAATGCCTTCTCGCCGGTTAACAACAGCGGCGAGCAAATGGGTAACAGATATTCTGCATAAAGTTTTTCGACGCGCAGCCCCGGCCAGTTACCGCGGCCGTAGAAAATCGCTACGTCCACATCGTCCGCCAGCTTGTCTTCCTGACGGTCTACGGCCTGAATTCTGACGTCGATTCCCGGATAAGCTGAGTTAAAGCTTGCGAGGCGTGGCACCAGCCACTGAATGGCAAAACTCGGCAACATGCTGACCGTCAACGCCCCCTTGGCGCTGCGGGCCTGCAGTTTACGCGTTGCGTCGGTTAATTGCGAAAAGATCTCTTTGATATCGAGAAAATAGCTCTGGCCCTCTTCCGTCAGCAGCAGCGAACGATTGCGGCGGCGAAACAGCTTTAAGCCCAGGAAATCCTCGAGTGACTTGATCTGATGACTGACCGCGGCCTGCGTGACGAACAGCTCGTCGGCGGCGCGAGTGAAGCTGAGATGACGGGCGGCGGCATCAAATACACGTAATGCATTCAGAGGAGGTAAACGCTTCGACATGGTTGTTTTAGCTTAGATGTTAAATGAATTTAACAATTAGATTACATCATGTAACCTATTAGTTTTTTTTATCTGAGCCATTATAATTTGTCCGTTGAGCTTCTACCAGCAAATACCTATAGTGGCGGCACTTCCTGAGCCGGAACGAAGAGCTTTTTTCGGAATGCGTGTTCTGATGGGCTTTTGGCTTACGGTTGTGATGTTGTGTTGTTGTGTTTGCAATTGGTCTGGAGTTCAGACCTCGGTAGCGAGACTACCCCCTTTTCACTTCCTGTACATTTACCCTGTCTGTCCATAGTGATTCAATGTAGCACCGCCAAATTGCGGTGCTTTTTTTTGCTTAAAATTCTGCCGTTACTGATCCATTTCGACCATTTCTTTCACGTCGGTACGGTTGATCTGCTGCTTATTGCCGTTGGCATCTTTGTAGGAAATCATCCCGGTATCATTATCGGTCTGTGGTTTGCCGTCGGCGATAATGGTGCGTCCGTCATTGGTGTGCATGACATAGTTAGGACCGGAACAGGCGCTCAGGGCAAAAGTCAGCATACAGGCAGAAATGATTGCGGCAGTCTTTTTCATCTTCTTCTCCTTTCAGCAATTCATGCTGGATTTATCGCTTCAATTAACAGGCTAAAACACTCGCCTAACATAATTCAGCATAACCCACTACCCGTGTTCTGCCACCATTACCGGAAAATTCCGAGGGTTATCCCGCTTCTTGCCCTGCCGCGTGTTTTGCGCGACGATCGGTAAACTGGAATGAGGAAAATCATGCACACATTCAACCCGGCGCAGTTTCGCGCCCAGTTTCCGGCCCTGAGCGATGCCGGGGTCTATCTCGACAGTGCCGCCACGGCGCTCAAGCCGCAGGCCGTTATCGACGCAACGGCACAGTTTTATAGCCTGAGCGCGGGCAACGTGCACCGCAGCCAGTTTGCCCAGGCGCAGAAGCTGACCGCCCGCTATGAAGCAGCCCGCGAACAGGTGGCAGCGCTCATCAACGCGCCAGACGGCAAAAACATCGTCTGGACCCGCGGCACCACGGAGGCCATCAATATGGTGGCCCAAAGCTATGCCCGCCCGCGTTTGCAGACCGGAGACGAAATTATCGTCAGCGTGGCAGAACACCACGCCAACCTCGTGCCGTGGCTGATGGTCGCCGAGCAAACCGGCGCGAAGATTGTTCAGCTGCCGCTTGGTGCAGACCATTTGCCGGACGTGGAACAACTTTCCTCATTAATCACTTCCCGCAGCCGTATCCTGGCGTTGGGACAAATGTCCAACGTGACCGGCGGCTGTCCGAATCTGGCGCGCGCCATTCAGTTGGCCCACGCCGCAGATATGGTCGTGATGGTCGATGGCGCTCAGGGCGTGGTGCATTTCCCCGCCGACGTGCAGGCGCTGGATATCGACTTCTACGCCTTCTCCGCCCATAAACTTTATGGCCCGACGGGCATCGGTGCGCTTTATGGCAAAGCAGAACTGCTCGATGGCATGTCGCCGTGGCTCGGCGGCGGCAAAATGATAACCGAAGTGACCTTCGACGGATTTAAAACCCAGCCGGTACCGTATCGCCTGGAGGCCGGCACGCCAAACGTCGCGGGGGTCATTGGCCTGAGCGCGGCGCTGGAATGGCTGAATGAAGTGGATGTGGGGCAGGCCGAAACCTGGAGCCGTGGCCTGGCGACGCTTGCGGAAGATGAGCTGTCGCGCCGTCCGGGCTTTCGTTCGTTCCGCTGCCAGGACTCCAGCCTGCTGGCCTTTGATTTTGCAGGCGTACACCACAGCGATATGGTCACGCTGCTGGCGGAATATGGCATCGCCCTGCGAGCCGGGCAGCATTGCGCCCAGCCGCTGCTGGCGTCGCTCGGCGTGAGCGGCACGCTACGGGCGTCGTTTGCCCCTTATAATACGCAGGAAGATGTTCACGCGCTGGTGCACGCCGTTGACCGCGCTCTCGAATTACTGGTGGATTAAATGACAAGCCCTGCACTCGCCGGACACCCGTTCGGCACAACCGTCACCGAACAGTCTTTACGTGACCTTTTTACGCCGCTGACCCAGTGGGAAGACAAATACCGGCAGCTGATCCTGTTAGGCAAGCAGCTGCCAGCGCTGTCTGAAGAGTTTAAAGCCCAGGCGCAGGAGATTGCCGGATGCGAAAACCGTGTCTGGCTTGGGTTTACTCGTTTGCCTCAGGGCGCGCTGCATTTTTATGGCGACAGCGAAGGCAGGATCGTTCGAGGTTTGCTGGCCGTGCTGCTGACAACCATTGAGGGGAAAACGGCGGACCAGCTGAAAGCCAGCGATCCGCTAGCGTTCTTTGATGAGCTTGGGCTCCGCGCCCAGCTCAGCGCCTCCCGCAGCCAGGGACTAAACGCGCTGCGGGATGCCGCACTGGATGCGGCACGCGAGGCTTAAGCCTGGCGCTCTGCCTTCGCCAGCATTTTCTTCAGCGCATGGGACACCGCGACAAAACCAAAGGTCGCGGTCACCATCGTTGCGGCACCAAAGCCGGACGCACAATCCATGCGCTTTGGCCCTTCGGCGGTGCTTTTCATCGCGCACACAGAGCCGTCTGACTGCGGATAAACCAGCGCTTCGGTGGAAAACACGCAGTCCACGCCGAGTTTCCCTTTGCCGTTCTTCACCACGCCAAAATCGCTCTTCAGACGCTCGCGCAGCTTCGCCGCCAGCGGATCCTGGATCGTTTTCGCCAAATCAGCGACCTGGATCTGCGTCGGATCGATCTGCCCGCCCGCGCCACCCGTTGTGACCAACGGCACCTTGTAGCGGCGGCAATAGGAGATAAGCGCTGCCTTCGGGCGCACGCTGTCGATGGCGTCAATCACATAGCTGAAACCCGCACCCATATACTGCGCAACGTTTTCCGGGGTGACGAAATCATCGACAACCGTGACGCGGCATTCCGGGTTGATCAGGCGAATACGCTCCGCCATCACTTCAGCTTTGGCGAGCCCGACGTTACCGCCGAGCGCGTGAACTTGCCGGTTGGTGTTGGTGACACAGACATCGTCCATATCGATAAGCGTGATGGCACCAATGCCTGTGCGGGCCAGCGCTTCCGCAGCCCACGAACCAACGCCACCGATCCCGACCACGCAGACGTGCGCATCGGCAAACACCTGCAATGCTTTTTCACCGTATAAACGGGCCGTGCCACCAAAACGCTGGCGCCATGCCTCGCTAAGAACAACTGACATAAAACCTCAAACGACTCTGTTAACCGCTGAATACGTAACCGTTACCTGCATTACGCAGCACCCAGACACGACCGTAATGGTTGTACCATCCGGCACGGTGGCCGGCATCCGGGCCAATGCCCTGATAAATATCGAAGTGCTGACCTTTAATCGCCCCGCCAACGTCCAGCGCCACCATTAAACGCAGCTCGTACTGTCCGTTAAATTTACCGTTATTATCCAGCTGCGGGACTTCAGCCAGCAGCGTGGTACCCGGCGGAATGATGCTTTTATCGGAAGCAACAGACGCACGGCCAACCAGCGGCACCGCACTCGCCCCTTTCACCGGCGCGAAAGACTGCGGTTTGAAGAAGACAAACGACTGGTTCTCCTCGAGCAGCGCACGCACTTCCGCTTCGCTGTGGGTTTCGCCCCAGTGGCGGATCACCTGCATCGACATATCTTCTTTCTTATATTCACCGCGATCGACCAACACCTTACCGATGCTGCGGTATGCCCAGCCGTTTTTCCCGGCGTAGCTAAAGAAGTTCAGCGGAGAACCGTCACCAAAATCAATATAGCCGCTGCCCTGCACGTCCATGATGAAGTTATCCATCAGAGAGTTACTGTAGGCCAGAATGTAGTTGTCGCTGAGCGCCCCGGCGTAAATCTCCGCGCGGGAAGGCAGACGCCCGCGCTTGGGCGGCATGCGGTAAATTGGATACTGGAATTCGCCCTGGCGCGTATGGCGCGCTTCCACCACTGGCGTGTAGTAGCCCGTGAACTGGACGTTGCCGTAGTTGTCCGCGCCCTGCATCTGCCAGGCATCCAGACCGTACTGCTTTAAGGTGCGGGTGTCACCGCCGGACTGCAGCCACTGCTGCACGGCGGCAAAAACGTTGCTCTGGTTGCCATAAAGGCGCGGAGAGGCATTGCGAATTTCATTCACCTGCTGAGCGAAATCACCGGCGTTAATCGGTGCGCCCACGGCGTCCGGCTGGTTCACCAGGGAAAATGGCTGGTTGAGTTTCCCGTCATTATATTGCTGACCGCGATCGGTCGGTTTGGAGGAACAGGCGGCGAGCAGCGTCATCAGCGCGCCTGTTGCCAGAATTTTTGCCCAACGTCCTTTCATGGTATCTCGTCTTCTTTCTTATGCCGAATGCGTGATGAAGATAACAAACCGCCAGGGGTATTGAAATGTGATAACGTGCCCCCGGCCTTATTTTGCATAAAAAATAGGCTGTGCGTTTTGTTTTTGCCCACTCTTTGATATTTATGCAGAAAAGGGTTGCATCAAATCGAGACCCGCGTATAGTGCGCATCCACGGACGCGGGATGGAGCAGCCTGGTAGCTCGTCGGGCTCATAACCCGAAGGTCGTCGGTTCAAATCCGGCTCCCGCAACCAA
>NZ_OBEF01000026.1 GCF_900215375.1 Enterobacter sp. CC120223-11
CCGGAGGGTGGCGCCGGCAAAACAGCGGAAGCACCGAAATCCTGATGCAAAGCAAAAGGCCGGAGGTTTCCCTCCGGCCAGCATTCAGGATGACAGCAAGGCTTTCAGTGCCGCTACATCCTCCAGCCTCTGCTGAATACGTCGTGGTGTCCCTTTTCCTGACTCCCGGGCCAGCCCATCCTGGTGCTGAAGCTCCCGTTCTGCATCATGGAGCAGGCGTGTGAGAACCGTCACCGGCACAGTTACTTCACGATTAACGGCTTCCCGGTGGCATACAAGCAAATCACACACCGACGCGCTGGTGACACCTTCATTGCGATATGTGCCCATAGCTGTATTACCAATGACTTCCTGTATGGCCGTGATTTCTTCATCTGTAGGTGACAGTTCCCGACACGCCACATGAACGCCCTCTCCCGTCCAGATAAGCAGCTCCAGGGGTTCATCGTGGGTAAACATCCGTTCCAGCTCTTTACACAGTGCTTCACGCGTTCCAAACATATTCATTCACCTTAAACCGGGCGGCCACCCCGCCCGGCGTTAATCAGTCGCGGAAGCAGCCGCAGAACGCCAGCACGCGGATATACACACTCAAAAATTGCTCATTAAGGCTGCGCAGAAAATCTGCGACCAGCGAAGCGCTTATCCCCCCTACGCGGGATACCCGGGACATTGTGGCAGCGGTGATGAAGTGCCTGGAGCGTATCTGGCTCAATGGCCATCGATATGCAAAAGCGGGCATCATGCTAAATGATTTTACCCCCACAGGCGTGTCGCAGTTGAACCTGTTTGATGAGGTTCAGCCGCGCCCGGACAGCGATGCGTTAATGAAAGTGCTCGATGGTATTAATCATTCGGGGCTGGGAAAAGTATGGTTTGCAGGCAGCGGTGTTGCGCCATAATGGCAGATGAAACGGGAGATGCTTTCACCTGCTTATACGACACTCTGGTCAGATATTCCTGCCGCGAAACTGGTGTGAAATTTTGGCGATTTCACCTTGAAATTCTCAACCTAAACTTTCTGATTACAATAACTTAGTAGTGAAATCGCCGTGGCGAAATTATTGGCTCAAATTTCTGTCAAGGACCTCATTGATAGCCTTGTCCAGTTCATCCTGAACCACTTTTGACATACGACTAAACTCATAAGTCAGCGTGCGCCCTTTCACACGTTTGCGCGCGAACTTGTCCTTTTCTTCAAAGGACCAGAGTGGGGAAATCACTGACTTTTCCTTGGGCGGGGGAGCTATCAATGTCTGAGATGCCTGAGAAATCAGCTTCAGTATACTGGCTTTCTGTTCGTCTTCTGGTCGCTCGTAATCACTTAAAATTGCATCGTGCTGATCTGAGACAGACTGAATGAGCTCTTCAGACGTTAAGCCTTTTTCACTGAGTTTTTCATTAACCTCTAAAAGAATTTTGTAGTCACTAAATGACAGCTCCGACTGAACAGGGAACAGAGAAATCAATTCTTGCGGTACTGCCGCCGCCTGCAGCGCCCTTGTGACCTTAGCCTGGGATAATCCCTCCAGTTCAGCAATTTCCTTTTGGTTGAATCCGGACTCTTTCAGAGCCATCAATCTCAGGCCGATTTCCCGAAGGTTATGCTCTTTAGCTGTCTGAATATCTTTAGCCAGATGGCGAGCTTCATCAGCTGATAAATGTTCATCGGTAACCATTACATCCAGGCCTGTACGGATATAAATCGCAGAGGCTCGCCGTCTTGAACCATCCAGTATCTCAATCCTTTCACCTTGCTGAATACCAATACAGGGGAAGAACTGCTGAAACTTAATTGTCTGGATAATGGATTTAAGGGACTCCCTGGTCAGAGCCAGTTGATCTCTTCCATTGTTTTCCTGGTTTACGAAGGTCTTACTTTCAACGTCAGATACAGGTATCCGAACAAATCTGAATGTTACCTTCCTACCGGTTTTTAAGTTAAATACCTGGCTTCTCCCGGTGTCAGTCATCTCGACCATTGACGCCTGAGTATTTAACTGTCTGCCGATGGTTTTTCTTTTCTCATTCGACATCACATACCTCCGTTAGTACGAATGAACTCAATGCGATCAAATACTGCCTTCGCAAAGTCTTCCGCTGCTGATTTTGCGCTTTTAAGCGCATCTGTGCTTCCATCATAGGTTGCTGGATTTGCAGAAATAACTGTGTCAAAAGTCTCCCCACAGCGTTCGAAACCATCCAGTCTCGGCAGAACCATGTCGAGCATATCGGCACCGAATACCTCTTTAGCCTGACTATGGCAAATTTTGTGATCAGACTTGTTCAGAATTTTGGACATGAAACCGACATTACCGATGAGATTGCAGGTGTGCCCATCCAGTTCGATCGAATCAATGAGAGCAGGGAGGCTGGCCACAAACTTCAGGGAAGAATGAAAATCAACCGTAGCCGGTGGAAGAGGGGTCAACATCAGGTCTGCCGCCCCAATGCAGTTTTTCAGGAACGCATCAAGGTGCGGACCGCTATCAAGGAAAATAAAGTCGTAGTCATGCTGAAGCTTGTCGATAATGTTCTCTTTAAGCACCGCATGAATATTTTGCCCCGGTAGATGTTCTTCGCACAATCCCTTCCAGCCTTCAGCAAGGAATGCATCGTCAATGGATGCGGGAATTACATCAACACCCGGGATAATTGACGGCACAATAAAATCGGAAAGTAATTCTTCACGAGACACGTCCTGGAGCATGGCCTGAGCAGCCGTATTTTCAACCAGGCCGACTGAATTCTCATGGCTCAGGAACATTGTCAGAGACGCCTGCGGATCGAAATCGATGGCCAGAATACGCAGGTCTTCAAACAGAAGCTGAGGATGAGCCCGAAAAGCATGTGATAATGAAGCAGTAGAAACTGTCTTGGAACCACCACCTTTAAGATTGCATACAAAAATCGTGAAGGCTTTATCGAAGCGATCTCTGTATTTGGGTACTTTACGATGGAAATACAGATCGATGACATTCTGAATCGTCATTGCGTACTTCATCGTATTACCGGAAGGTTTCTTTTTGAAAATGTAGCCACTGGCTTCCATTTCGGCCACAGCATACTCAACACTGCCTTTACTGAGCTTAGGCAGTTTATAAAGGGCGGCTTTGCTGTATTCCTGATAGAACTCAGTAAGCTTCAATTCCTCTTTTTGCTGGCGGATACTTTCGCTCAAAGATGTCAGAAGTTTACCTGCACGTGTGGCGACTTTCCGTAACTGCTCAATATTTTCCATTTATCACCTCATGACGTTTTTTGTCATTTTGAACAAAAAGAGTCATGTTGCAAGTAAAAAATCATATTATTTTGATTTCACTCTCAAGAGTAGGGGTAACGCTCGCCGTAACTCAGCTCAATGCGCTGGTGTAGCTGATGAATTGCTTGCAAGCTTTCCTTGCTACGTACACTCCGCACCAGCAGGACAAACAGGTAGCTCTAACCACCTGCATAAGAAATGACAAGAAGACTTGTTAACTGGTCTTTAATACCTTACCTTTAAGACTGGTTAAACAGTCTTATAGGTGATATATGCCTCACATCATTCTGACCGACACAAGCGCCAGTGTCAGTGAACTCAAGAAAAACCCGATGGCAACTGTTAGCGCAGGGGATGGTTTCCCGGTGGCAATCCTGAACCGCAACCAACCTGCTTTCTATTGCGTTCCGGCTGAACTGTACGAAAAGATACTCGATGCCCTTGACGATCAGGAACTGGCTAAACTCGTAGCCGAACGCAGCGATCAGAAATTGCATGATGTAAACCTTGATAGCTATCTATGACTTATACGGTCAAATTCAGGGAAGATGCGCTAAAAGAGTGGCAGAAGCTGGATAAGGCCATTCAGCAGCAATTTGCTAAAAAGCTAAAGAAGTGCAGCGAAAATCCACATATCCCCTCAGCGAAACTGAGCGGAATAAAGGATTGCTACAAAATTAAACTTCGTGCGTCTGGTTTTCGCCTGGTCTATCAGGTCATTGATAATCAATTAATTATCGCTGTTGTTGCCGTAGGTAAACGCGAAAGAAGTAATGTATATAATCTTGCCAGCGAACGAATGAGGTAATTTCATAGATATTTTAAAGGCCGTGCAAAAGTGGCGTAAGGAGCACCCTGAGTACGTTAACAGCGTTGTGTTGGTATGGAACAATGAAGTCTATGGATGTAAAGACAAGCAGCGAAATCCTGGCCATAAACAGCCTGGTGCATATGCAGTTGACGCTGATAATCACGTATTCATTGCCGAAGGTGGTAATGATTATGACGGAGCTAAAGGCTGGGTTGCAGCAACCCCCTAGTAAGCTGGACGTCTATATTATTACTTACTTGATACGCCTTCGCCTCAGGATGTCTTTGCAACGAACTATAAGTGCTTTTTGCCTTAGACATTTCGGCATTATCGGAAAAGTGTCCAGAAAATATTTTCGATGACCGTATTTATTTTTATTGGCCCATAACAGAAACCGTGAGTCTGCCCGGAAGTTGATTCCGGGCGGGTGAGAGGTTGGACAAACCCGGATAGGTGCGTCAGCGAATCAGTATATCGTCTGCAGTCTCAACGTCCCGACGTCAGACTCTTCAGTATGCTTACCGCTTCATTTTCAGGCATCTGGAATTGCACCCGATGACGGGCGGCAACATCAAGCGCAAACACCTTGGTATACACCTCCGTCGAGCTGATCGACTTATGGCCCATGAGACTTTGTAGCACTTTGAGCGGAATACCGGCGTACAGCATGTGCATCGCGTAGCTATGCCGGAACGTGTGCGGCGTAATCGGTATAGAGAAGATTACGCCATCTGCTGCTGCAGCGACCACGGCCTCAGCCAGCCATGTTCGCACTGTTCGATCGGTGATGGTCCAGAGCCGCACCTTTTCCATCCTGCCGCTACGTTTATTTTTTTTCTCAAGCGGAATTTTTAGTGTGGCCACCATCATCTGCAGCTGCGAAAGGTAATGCTGATCGGACAAGGGGACCAGACGGTGCAGCACAGTTCCGGCCGGTGCGCGCCCGGCACTGCGGGCCGCTTTTTCCTCACGCTGCTTCAGCGTGGCCAACTGCACAAACGGGTAGGGTGGCTGCAGTAAAAAATCACTCCTGCCCAGCGCCAGCGTTTCGTTAATGCGCGCGCCGGTGTTCCACAACGTGGCAAACAGGGTCTTGCGCTCTAGGTCCGGTACATAGTGAAGCAGGGCACTGATTTCCGGGGCAAGCAGATATTTCGGCAGATCGTCATGCAGGGCCGCCAGCTGCCGCAGCGCCAGTGCCGCCGGATAATCAATGGCCACCGGCAGCAATCGCTCTGTAACGCCCAGATGGCCGCCCGGCAAGGACGGAATAGCTGGCATGTTCATGCTGTTGTTCCTGTACCATACAGTTTTTCAATCCAGCAAGGTGTGACCAGAGTGTCGCCCGGGACAGACAGTGAGATCGCCGTCAGTAGCATTTCCTTTACGCTACCAGTACGGGTCATCACTTTTGTCGCTCCGTCTGCACTCTTCACTTTGCAGCCTCTTTGTGGCAGTACATTGGCGCTTCACCAGGCGTATGATTGATATACGACGGAAACGTCGTGATCTCGAACTGGCTGTAAGGCGTAAAGTTTTCCGTTCCGCCGAAGCGGCGACGAAATCCATCCAGAGCGATAGCTTCACTGGCAGGCCCGGCAGCTGGCATTGACACAGCCATGCTGTCGCGATCGATCAGCGTGTACTGGCCAGTAGCATCACTGCGCTGGTGCATCTTGAATGTCAGTGTCAGATCCGTATCTGCGCGCCCTGCCTGGCTTTTCATTCGCCAGGTGACCGAAACATCATAGATCGTGCGGCCCTGTCCGGTAGACGTGACGGTCCCCCGGGAGAGCATAGTCGTAGGATAATTTAGCTTACCGTCTCCGGGAATGTCGGAATGACAGACCACCACGCTGCCGGGTGGATAAGCGGCATCGATCTGCTGCATTTCTTTCCGGGTGGCGGCTCCGGCCATTGACACAGTACCAGCAATAACCACAGTGATCCCTGCTACGTAAGCGATCAACTTCTCTGACATCATAAAATGCTCATCCTGCTGTATGTCTCGCCATATTAGTTTCGGAAATCCCGCCTGCAGTATTTCAGCAACGCAGTACGGCACTAAAAATCTTTGTAGACCGACTCCAGCATTGACATACCCAGAGAGAACCCCGCTTCATCACCCAAATCCAGCGGATAATCGGTAGAGGGAAGGGAACGAAAAAATGGCCCAGTTGGCCACAAGGTGACTCTCCATCCCCGCAGCTCAGGATCCGGGCTGTACTGGCAACGTGCAATTTCCCAGCCATCTCTGTCCAGTAACAGCATGAGTGTCGTTGGCTGCCCCTCTTCATTAACAGGACCAGTGACAGAATGAAACCACGCATCCTGGTCCTGCCTTTCACAGAGTTCACAGAAAAGGTCTTCAATATCCATTCAGTTTTCTCGAAAATAGTCTCATACCGTAATCATCACTCACTGACGTATCAGACCGTCACCTCAAATGACTTTACCTACCGAAAACATCACTATCCTGATAATAAGCACACATATAACACCGCCAGTAAATTACCGAGTGACTGTTTTCAGGTGATCCGATTTACAGGCCTATTCCATATTTTCGGAAGTGTACCACGGTCAGGAAGTAAGCAAAGCACTGTTTTCTGCGGCTGCGCGCCAGATCACGGGGCAGGGGAATAACACAACATATGGGAGAAAATTCAGCTGACAGCGTGGCACATCTTGTGTTTCTTGGCCGCAGCGCACCGGGGGGCAGGGAGAAGATCCGGAACCACCAGAAATCGGATCTGACCGCGAAAAGACAAAAGCCACAGACAAAAATAGCTGAGAAGCTATTGCATGGAAAATCAGTTCTGATATGTTTAATTCACGATACTTATAAAACAACAAACTTATAAACTTAGTCATCAATAATAAGTTCTAAGTTTATTAACATTTGAATCCATTTTCTCAGAAGAGAGGCTGCCATGCCAACGAAACACATTGACGATGCCACCGCCGCACTGCTGGACGATCTGTATGTCCGCTGTGTGACCCTGACCCAGCAGCCGGTAAAAGAAGTGGAGGTACTGCGCCTGGCTATCCAGACCGGCATCGGCAACATCACCGATAACGATATTCTGTCCGCCATGTCGGCCAGGGACAGCGTCTGGCAGCAACTGGCCGAACAGACCTGGGCCGAAGTGGTCGCCTGCTGGCCGGAAGCCGGGATCACAGAATACAATTTTGAAAAGCTGGCCGCGGGCCATTCGGATACCTGGCAAAGACTGTCAGACGAGCGCTGTCATACTGTCATGAAGGAACGACTGAAACAGCGGTTATGGATGCCCGTCTTTGGTCCGGCCGCCCAGTTATTCACGGCGGATGATTTTGATATGAATGAGGACGAACTCCGTGCGGCCAGAGCACATGATAAAGATCTCGCACGCCAGTACCGGGAAAGCCTCCCGGCGCTGGATGGCCGGGCGTATTCCACGCTGAACGATCACGAGCAGTCTCTGGCCCTCTACTATACCAGTCATATCAGCTTCACGCCGGACGGACAGGGGGATTTTACCGTGGTGTACAGCGAGCCCTCTGATGCCCCGGCGGCCTGATCCTGGGCGTATATTCATCCGGACGCACAGCACGGCAGGGAGGCGCGACGAAGATGTCTGAGAAACCACCAGGAATAGCACGCACGGTCCTGACCACCTGCCTCGCTGGCGCTGCCGGCGGGGGGATAGCCTGCCTGTCCGTTCTGCTGGGGGTGTGGATCTACAGGATGTCAGAAACCGGCAGCGCGGCGGACTGGGTCTCAGTGGCATGTAATATCGCCACTGTGGGGATAGCCTGGGCGGCCTTTAAGGTGGCCCGAAGCTGGCTACCCCAGCTCACCACCCAGGAAGGCTATAAGGAGGCGATCCGCCTGGTGAATGAACAGTATATAGAGCTCGGTCCGGAGAGTTATCTGGCCGGTCACGCCGAAAAAGCCATGCAGGCCTTCCGCGCGGTGAATGAAGAAGATCATCCCGACCGGATATCAGCCTGCACAACCGCTCTTGATGAACTGCTGATCGCGCTTGAGGCCGGGTATGCGCTGCAGCGGGAGATAAAGGAAGCCCGGTTCAGGCTGTCAACCTATGGGCTGACGGTAGCCGGCAGATATGAGCCCGATCTCACCCGGATGTCCTGCGCCTTCGACGACGCCCTGGACAGTTCACAGTGGCTGCTGAAACTGCTGAGTGACGATCTCAGGCTACGGTATGAGGCTAAAATGCCGCCGCTGCGCTACAACAGCCTGAACTGGAGTGCCATTAAACTGGCGCTGAGGAAAACCGAAACGGCTGAAGGGATGGAAAAGCAGTATCAGGCTCTGATGGAGCACCTCAGTACCATGGCTGACAATCACACCGCCCTGTTCAGCCATCATCCCCCCGTTGGCAGGTTGTTTATCCTGAAAAAATAACAGGCTGAAGAAACGAACCGGTGCCTGTCAAAAAAAAGCCGCGTAAGCGGCTTTTTGATTGAAGGCGATTGATTTGCTGTCTGGTCGCCTTCTATGTTGCAAGTGCCTTATCTGAACAGCGACGTTCTGCACCCGGTAATGGTCTGGTCAGTCAGACCACGGCTTCGTTTAGAAGCTAACACGAATACCGAGATTACCTTTTTTCGGATCTTATAAGAAAATGAAGAAAGCAAGGATAGGCTTAGCATATCCATATGCTGTACATCTGCATATGTTACGGCTATACATATGCTTTGCATCTACATATACTGAGCACATACATAAAGGCCATTCGGCCAGGAGGAACCCATGAGAACCGTATCCATTTTTAAAAACGGCAACAACCGCGCCATCCGTCTGCCCCGCGATCTGGATTTTGACGGCGTCAGCGAGCTCGAAATCGTCCGCGAAGGCGACAGCATCATCCTGCGTCCCGTCCGGCCGACCTGGGGCTCGTTCTTTGAGCTCGAAAGTGCTGATGCGGACTTTATGGCGGAGCGCGAGGAAATTGTCAGCGACGAAGGACGCTTTGAGCTATGAAACAGCCCCGGACGAAGACGTATATGCTCGATACCAACATCTGCTCGTTCATCATGCGCGAGCAGCCGGAAAAAGTGCTGAAACGCCTCGAGCAGGCGGTGCTGCGCAACCACCGTATTGTGGTGTCGGCCATTACCTATGCAGAAATGCGGTTTGGCGCGATCGGCAAGAAAGCCTCACCGCGCCACGCGCAGCTGGTTGACGCGTTCTGCGCACGCCTCGATGCCATTCTGCCGTGGGATAAAGCCGCTGTGGATGCCACCACGGGGATAAAGGTAGCGCTGGCCGCCGCTGGCACACCAATCGGGCCGAACGACACGGCTATTGCCGGGCACGCTATTGCGGCCGGCGCTGTGCTGGTGACCAATAATACAAGAGAGTTTGAGCGGGTGGCGGGTCTGAAACTGGAAGACTGGGTGAAGTAGCACGGTAATGCACGGAGAAGTATACTCCGGGCTCCGTGTCATCAATCGGTTTCGTCATCCCTGTGAGTGGTTCAATTCGTATATGGGTGTCACTGTGAGTTATCAAGCAATGTATTCTGCTGGGTCAAGGTAGATTTTTATCTTCATACCCGAGCAGGTAAAGAATTTCGCTATACCAGGGCACCCGACAGATATATTCGCGACTACGTCAGTGCCCCGAAAGCGGCTGAGGTTGGAGTGGGTGTGATTACCTTCGATCCCGGCGAGTTTAAGGCATTGTGCAAAGCTGCGCGCCATAAAGGTACGGAGCTGCTTCCTGACAGGCGTTGAGTTTGGCGAGAAGGCGAACCTCTGATTGCTGGTCACAAAACTCTGTCGGCGTATCGAAATTTTTCATTCGGCAGTGCTCACCACAGCAAGTGACCGAGCATAGCGAGCGAACGGCGAGGAAGCACCATTTTACTGGAGCCGGAATGAGCACGTACGCCCGATGCCTGCTTTTCTGAACAGGCTATATTTCAGCAAGTTATCCACTTATACACTCTATCGATCCAATAAGAAGATCCAATAGATGATCCCTGTAAGATCCAAAAGAGATCCCACGATCGTCTGAGCCTTTGCCAGCACTGGTCTGAGAGGATGATCGCATAAACTGTAGTAGGAAAAATATAAGCTGTGACTGGAAATCGATAAGCTGTGTCCAGTCCGTTATATACTGTGACGAGTAAATCACATAAACTAAAGTTAGTAATGTAGCCAGGTTGGCTGGTGAGACTGTGCATAACTAGGCTCAGATAATTCAGTAAGTTAGCGAGCCGTACCTTAACTGATGACGATAAGTTATTTTTTTTCCACCGAACGGAGGCCTTCTGAAAAACGACAATCTGGACATCAAAGCGCTGTTTGAAGAGGTCGACAAGTCTTCGGGGGAGGTCGTCAGCCTAACACCTAACGCAGGTAATACCGTGCAGCCGGTGGCGCTGATGCGCCTTGGTGTCTTTGTTCCGACACTGAAGTCGCTGAATAACAGCAAGAAGAACACACTTTCCCGAACAGATGCGACAGAGGAGTTGACACGGCTCTCTCTCGCAAGAGCAGAAGGTTTTGATAAGGTCGAGATAACTGGCCCGCGGCTGGATATGGATAATGACTTTAAAACCTGGGTCGGGATCATTCACTCCTTCGCGCGACACAAGGTCATCGGTGATAAGGTCGAGCTCTCATTTGTGGAGTTTGCCAAACTCTGTGGTATTCCTTCCAGCCAGTCTTCCCGCAAGCTCCGCGAGCGAATCAGTCCTTCCCTGAAGCGTATTGCAGGAACGGTTATCTCTTTTTCGAGAACTTCTGAGAATCACACGAAAGAGTATATCACCCATCTGGTGCAGTCGGCCTACTACGATACAGAGAAAGACATTGTCCAGCTGCAGGCCGATCCTCGCCTGTTTGAGCTCTATCAGTTTGACAGAAAGGTCCTGCTGCAGCTGAAAGCCATCAATGCGCTAAAGCGCAGGGAGTCGGCTCAGGCGCTTTATACCTTTATTGAGAGTCTGCCGCGGGATCCGGCACCGATATCACTGGCGCGTCTCAGGGCCCGTCTGAACCTGAAATCACCGGTGTTCTCTCAAAACCAGACGGTGAGGCGGGCAATGGAGCAACTACGTGAGATAGGTTATCTCGACTATACGGAAATCCAGCGCGGCCGGACCAAGCTCTTCTGCATCCATTACCGGCGTCCAAAATTAAAAGCCCCCAATGATGAGAGTTCGGAAAACATGCCGGCTCCGGCCGTACAGGAACAGGTCAGCCCCGAAATGGCTGAAAAACTCAAAGTGCTGGAGAAGCTTGGGATCACACTTGAGGACCTCGAGAAGCTGTTCAAATCCCGCTAAACATAAACTGTAGCCAGTAAATCCCGGCCCATTACTGACTACAGTTTATATTCACATCGATAATGAGTTATCCCACTTACTACAGCTTATATAAGCACAAGTGTCAGCAGATTCTCTTCAGTGCTCTTCCGGCATGATGTCATGCCGTCTGGGTCGGTATGACTGCTGCATTACCCGCCCGTATGTATCCTTCCTTCCTCTCTATTACGCTACTCACTACAGTTTATATTACGCACTGTAGTTTATATTCAGCCATTACTACTCGCTATAGCTTATCTGTGCGGTAAACTGTGTTGTCTATAAAGGAGGGAAGGCGCGGAGGATTTCCGCTGCATCCCGGCCGTCTCCGGTAAACGGAATGGCAATCGTCGCGGCCAGCTCCAGCGCAAACACTCTGGTACATGCCTCCATCGAGCGCGGATCCTTGTGGCCAACCAGCGCCTGAATCACCTTCTTCGGCTGGCGGTGACAGAGCATGTGCATGATATAGCTGTGCCTGAACGTATGCGGCGTCACCGGCACCGAAAAATGCACCCCGTCCGTTTCCGCAAGCGCAATGGCCATCTTCAGCCAGTTGCGCATGGTTTCATCGGTGAGAGGTACCAAGCGCACTTCGTCTTTCGGTGGGCAGCCCCGGCGGGCCTGCACTTTTTCTGACAGCACCTTCACGAACGGGCGCATCCCGTCCAGATCAAACGATCTCAGGGGTCAGCGTCCGGGATTCCCCTATTCGCAGCCGGTGTTCCAGAACGTGGAGAACAGCATGTAATGACGCAGGTCCGGCATGTAGTAGAGGAGGGCACTGACTTCAGGTACCAGCAGATACGCCGGTGTAACCCCGTTCGCAGTGGCCAGACGACGCATGGTCACCGCGGTCGCAAAATCGACGCCCGGGGCAATAGGGAGAAACGAAACGCGTTCTGGTGAATTCTGCAGGGGAATGACGTATTTTTCACGTAGCGACGTTGTCGTCGGAATAGCGACATTCTGGTCCGTCTGCGCGGATCCTTTTATTTTGATTACCTGCATTATTGTGGGTAAACCCAAATCCGTAAAGGGCCGTTTTGACTGGGTAAACGGTCCGGAAGCCAGCCCTGGCAGGGGTTGCAGGTGAATCAGCGTTATCTGGGAGAAATGTCGTAATCCCAAGATGCTGCTGGTACTTCTCCAGACTCGATGCCAAAACTGGTCAAAGTAGGAAAATTCCCTCAGCCTGATCGTATTTATCTTCTTCCGATAAAATTTCCGTCACCTTACATTTGCTTTAATTGTCATCAATGGCACGGAGTTTCAAGAAATGGCATCCCGGATAAGATATCTGTCAAAATACGTAAGAGCCAAGTTTATCAGCGATTGTAGATATGTAAGAGAGCGTTATCGCCGCTATCATGGCGTTTATCCAGAATTTAACCAGCCCAATAAGTTTACGGAAAAGATTGCGAAAAGGATGATCAGTCATGAACACCGATATCTTTCCCCATTCGTGGATAAGTTGATGGCTCGTGAATATGTCAGAAGCGTTGTTAATGAAAGTATCCTCGTACCACTAATAGCCGTTTATCACAAGGCAGAGGACATCAACTTTGACGTTCTTCCTGAGAAATTCGTTTTAAAATGTGCCCATGATAGCAGAAGCACTATTGTTTGTAACAAACAAGAGATAAATACCCGAGCCGTAGTGAGATGGCTGTCGCTCCGCCAGAAGCAGGACTATTATTACATCAATAGAGAGAGGCAGTACAAAGGCGTATTTCCGACAGTGCTGTGCGAAGAGTACATTGATGTATACGTTGATAGTCAGCGCGAGTGCATTCCTGAAATGTTACGTTTCCATTGTTTTAATGGTCAGTGTTCATATGTTGAAGCTGACTTTACAGATGATGATAACAACCAGACATCTAATGTCTATGACCGTAAATGGAACCTGCAGCCATTCACAATGGGGTTATTGAATAATAGCAATAAAGACATCAAAGTCCCGGAAGTTTTTTTGGAGTGCCTTAACGTTGCTGATATAGTCGCAGGAAACTTCGATTACTGTAGAGTCGATCTGTTTTGTGCGATAGGGAAAGTATATTTCAGCGAAATTACATTTACGCCGGAATGCGGGAGGCTAAAATTTATGCCTCGTGAGTGGGATGAAGTCTTTGGTCAACTCTGGAAGTACGGCTGAGATACTGTGGGCAATAAAATTGACACATCAATATATCACCTCGCATATAGATCCTCTTAAAAGTAAGTGGAGAATAATTGATGTGTAATCTCATTACTAGTGGCGTAATGGATACTATGGATTGCGTCGAGTATGAGGACTAGAAGTTTATCAGTCCTGATTTTCGCAGGGAGCCGAGCAATGCGGTGATGTGTGACCTAAAAAACCGCAAAACTGGACTATCACTTATCACTGGAGAGAACACTTATGATCATAGTGGCTTTTTCCCTGTCCATGGTTAGGAAACACGGACGCCCTTGATGGAAGTAAGGGTTACAGCTTTTTATAACCACAGAGTAAATGATGGTGCCCTCTCGTTGAATGTTGAGCAAGATACGAGGAATGAGGAGGGATGTCTCTTAATGTAATTCCTGTTAGACTGATAGCATACTGTTGCAGGCGTCGACCATTATCTACTTTGCTCCGAAATATATTACCCATACCCGCATCTGTTACTAACAGATGCTCCGCCATGGGGCATTCCAAGAACCTAATGATGTGCCATAGCATTCCCTGATGAAGGGAAAGTTAACATCAGCACGATTTGTTCCAAAATAGCTTATCGCTTCCAGGGTTATTTTTCTTCGGCGTCACTCTTTGACTTTCCGCTATTGTCTCCACCCTCCATTCCTACTTCTACGCCCATCCGTGGCAGCCAGCGCAGTGAATTATTAATGGCACATGGACTGACTATTACCAGTCCATTTTCGACCATGCTAAGCAATTCAGTACGGGCCTTATAAATACTGATGTCGTGAGCCTCAGAAATTTGGCGAGTGGACGGCCAGGTGGATGGCAAAGGAGTGGTTTGGCCAGGTGCACTTATTGGTGGCGAAATTCTCTTCAGAGTAATCAATATCTCTAAATGTAATGCATTTTTGGCTTTGGATGTGTTCTTCATAGTTGCTTTCTTTTTCTTAATATCATTTTCGAAACGGTTTTTCTCAAGAAAATAAAGTGCAATGACATGTGCTGTTATCGTCAGGAGAAGGTGCGATGAATTGGTATCTCATTAAACTATTATAGCGATTCATTGCCATTCGCGATCAGTAACTCTCCTCTTTGCGTCAATTTCGGTGTTTTGTGCTAAACATGTCTTAATATCGATCTGTTCCACTACTTAGTCGCATTGAACGCATTTGTTTGCGATGCGAAGTCTCGCATTTGCTTTTTTGATCAAAAATATCTTTTAATTTTCGGGATATTTGAGAAAATATGTTTCAGCGAGAATGTGAGACAATCAATAGAGGTGCTTCGCATAGGTTGTGTGATACGGATCTTTATATTATTGCTATCGCATTCCCATTGTATGATGTGTGTATCAGTTAATCTTCATGATATTTTGATAATATTGTTACACCATCTATTTGTTATTATCGCCGTGTTATAACTTTAATCTCATCATATATTAAAGAAGGATCTGTTTTATGAATCTGAACAAAATCATGCTGGCTACTGCAATGACTCTGTGCGTATCTTCATTTGCTCACGCTGCTGACCAAGGGCGCGGCAAAGTCACGTTTACTGGCTCTATCATCGATGCACCATGCTCCATCCATCCTGACTCTGAAGATCAGGTGGTTAATCTGGGACAAGTGTCCAATGTAGCTCTGAAAGATGGTGGAAAATCTATTCCTCGTAACTTCGATATCAAGCTGGAGCAGTGTGATGTCGCCACCTTGAAAACTGTGACAACAACTTTTAGCGGAGTGGCCTCTGCCAATAACGCTGACCTGCTGGGCATTGCTGGTAGTGCAAGTGGTGCGGGTGTGGCTATCACTCACAACGGCAGTGTTGTGAAACTGGGTGACGCAACCACTCCATTCATCTTGGCTAACGGCGATAGCACCATCCACTTTGCAGCTCACCTACAAGGCGAGGGAAAGGCTAACGCCATCGTCCCGGGTGACTTCACTGCTGTGGCTAACTGGACCCTGGCATACCAGTAAGCCTCGACTAATAGCAACACCTATATGAATTGTATGCAGTTTCCCTGCATGCAATTCACTGACCAATAACGCCCCCCCTCAGTAGGCATGCAGTGAGGCATGGGCTGATCAATTGTCATGGCATAAGGAATGTGGGCTCATGGGGCAAATAATCAAAGCAGCAGGGTTAGTGTTTTCTTTCATGCTTGCCTCAGGAGCGTTTTCCGCAACCCAGCAAGGGCAAGGGCGGGTAAGCATGCAAGGAGCCATTATTGATACGGCGTGCGCCATTTCAGTGGACAGTCGCGAGCAAGTGATAGACATGGGGAGGGTGCCAATTGCCGACATCATTCGCGATGGTCAGGGCATTCGCCGTGATTTTTCCATCAAACTGGTGAACTGCGTACTGGAGCGTCCATACAGTAACAAGCCGGACTGGAAGCAATTTCAGGTCACGTTTGACGGGGATGCGGAAGGAGACTTGTTTGGAGTGCGTGGTGACGCTTCCGGCGTTGCATTACGCATTCTCGACAAAGTCGGTAATGTCGCCATGCCCGGAAAGGCGCTGCCCTTGGAAAATATCATCCCTGGTGATCTGCAGCTCGATTATACCCTGAGACTGGTTGCCAATAACCACGCACTGAGGTCTGGGGATTACTTCTCTACCATTCGCTTCAAGTTAGATTACTTCTGAATACGCGTCCTGCGGAGAATGGGGCGTTTTCTTGTGTCATCGGCACATCCTGGCTGGGTGCTTGACGTGCACGTCATAAAATGGATAACGATAAAAAGGTTAGGGGTATGAAATTGTCACCGACGGGTAAATTCGCACAGCTTCAGAGGGCGGGGTTGTGTATATCTCTGGCACTGGGTGTTCCCTCCACGGTGGTGTTCGCCGCTGACGACATTCAATTCAACACTGATGTGCTAGATGTCAACGACCGCAAGAACATCGACCTGAGTCAGTTTTCCCGCGGGGGTTACATCATGCCGGGCACCTACAATATGGTGGTGCACATCAACAATAGTGACCTGCAGGAGTTACCGATCCCGTTTTATCCTCCTGACAACGACCTCAATGGCAGCCGGGCTTGTATAAACAAGGCGCTGGTTGAACAACTGGGTCTGAAAGAAGGGGTGCTCAAAGATATGGTCTGGTGGCACCGGGGGGAATGTCTGGATGAAGCCAGTCTGCAGGGTATGGAGAGTCGCGGTGATTTGTCGACTTCATCACTGTACCTGAGTATTCCTCAGGCCTTTCTGGAGTACACCGCAGAGAACTGGGATCCACCTTCCCGATGGGATGAAGGAATTCCAGGGTTGCTGTTCGATTATAACATCAATGCCCAGAATCAGCGTCAGCAGAAAACAGGGGCTAGTGGTTACAGCCTGAGTGGTAACGGGACTGCTGGTGCCAATGCGGGGTCTTGGCGCTTGCGTGCTGATTGGCAGGGTAACCTTAATCATCAAACTGGCTCTGGGCAGCCAACCAGCAAAAACTTGGACTGGAGTCGCTATTACGCCTATCGCGCTATTCCGTCGCTACGCTCCAAGCTGACATTGGGTGAGGTGTATCTGGATTCTGGGATATTCGATAGTTTCCGTTTTATCGGTGCCAGTCTGGTGTCCGACGACAATATGTTGCCACCGAACCTGCGTGGCTACGCCCCGGAAGTTGTGGGTGTGGCGAGCACCAATGCAAAGGTAATTATCAGCCAGCAGGGCAGGGTGCTGTATGAGACCACCGTCGCGTCAGGTCCATTCCGTATTCAGGATATCAATGATGCGGTTAGTGGTGAACTGAAAGTACGTGTCGAAGAGCAGGATGGAAGCGTGCATGAGTTTCTTATGAACACTGCCCACATTCCGTATCTGACGCGCCCAGGTTCGGTACGTTTTAAACTGGCGAACGGGAAACCCTCCGATTGGAGGCATCATTCGCGCGGGCCTCTGTTTGGTACTGGAGAATTCTCTTGGGGTATCAGCAATGGCTGGTCGATGTACGGTGGGGCGTTGGTAGCGGGCGATTATAACGCCCTGTCGCTCGGGGTTGGGCGCGACCTGATGGTATTGGGAGCACTGTCGTTTGATGCCACTCAATCACGGGCACGGTTGCCGCAACAAGAGGAAGGCACCCTGACTGGTGGTTCATATCGTCTGAGTTACTCGAAGAATTTTGATGCGCTGGATAGTCAGGTCACTTTTGCTGGTTATCGCTTCTCACAAGAAGATTTCATGAGCATGTCTGAGTATTTGGATGCGCGTTATCATGGTACGCGAACCGGGAATGGAAAGGAGATGTACACGATCACCTTTAATAAGCAGTTCCGTGACTGGGGGCTGAGCACCTATCTCAATTACAGCCATGAGACTTACTGGGATCGGGCGCCAAATGACCGCTACAACCTTACGTTGTCACGTAACTTCGATATCGGGACGTTCCGCAATATTAGCCTGTCGCTTTCGGGGTATCGCAATGAGTATAACGGCACCAAAGATAACGGTGGATACCTGTCGCTGTCGATGCCATGGGGCGGCCACTCCTCCGTGAGCTACAACACCACTGTGAACCGTAGCGACATCACGCATCGCGTTGGCTATTACAACCGAGTTGATGAACATAATAACTACCAATTAAGTGCGGGCAGTTCACGCAGTGGCGTCAATCTGGGAGGGTATTATAACCATGAAGGGGATGTGGTTCGATTGAGTGCCAACACCAGTTACCAAGAAGGGCGTTACAGCGCATTCGGCCTGTCGGCCCAGGGTGGGATGACGTTGACTACCGAGGGAGGGGCCTTGCATCGTGCCAGTACAATGGGGGGGACGCGCATCCTGATTGATACTGAGGGCGTACCAAATGTTCCGGTGCGCGGCTACGGTAGCACCAGTCGTACCAATACCTGGGGCAAGGTAGTTATCAGTGATGTTAACAGCTACTACCGCAATAAGGCCAGTATCGACCTGAACAAATTGGGTGACAAGGCCGAGGCGACCAAGTCGGTCGTTCAGGCGACCTTGACTGAAGGAGCCATTGGTTACCGTCAACTTGAAGTGATTGCCGGCGAGAAAGCGATGGCGGTTATCAAGCTGGCTAACGGTAGCGAACCGCCGTTTGGTGCCACGGTGATGAATGCCCGCAAGCAGGGGACTGGCTTGGTCAATGACGGAGGAAGCGTTTATCTGAGTGGTATCAATGCCGGTGACGTTATGACGGTGCACTGGAATGGGGTAGCGCAGTGTGAGGTGCGCATGCCGACACCGCTGCCGGTGGACATGCTGATGAACACATTACTGTTGCCGTGTCACCCACTGAATTTCCCTGCCCCGGTCTATGACGGTAAGAAATCGCTCCAGGAGCAGATTTTCCTTGATGATAAGGGCGTGCAGTTTTAAGACGGCGCGCGAAGACCCCAATGATGTTGATGAGTGAACAGACCATGATGTCAAACTGCTATGCAACGACAACCAAACAGGTAACAACAAAACAATACTCCTCTCAGGCGCTGATCGCGGCGGTCACCCTGTTGTTGGGGGCATTGACAGCGCAATCTGCGGAGGCGGCCATTGCTCTCGATCGCACTCGGGTGATTTTTGATGGCAGTGAGAGTTCGGTAAGCCTGAACATCAGTAATCAGAACAAGCAGTTGCCATACCTGGCGCAGGCTTGGATTGAGGATGTGCAGGGTAACAAAATACAGAGTCCGCTAACGGTGCTGCCACCGGTACAGCGTGTTGAGCCGGGCAAGCCGAGCCAGTTGAAAGTACAGGCTTTACCTGCGACCAAGTTATTAGCACAGGACAAGGAGTCGCTCTTCTACTTCAACCTGCGGGAAATCCCGCCGAAGAGCAGCAAGCCTAACACGCTGCAGATTGCACTGCAGACACGTATCAAGTTGTTCTACCGCCCGGCAGCGATTGCCATGGACAAAAATGCACCACCACCGCAGGAACAACTGACCTTAAGTAAGCAGGGTGACAAGTACACAGTGAACAATCCGACACCGTACTACGTGACGATTGTGGATGCGAGCAGCAGGAAGGGTGGTGATGGTGTGAAGGGTTTTGAACCGATGATGGTGCCCCCAAAGGGCCACCTGCCATTGACCACTTCTGCGACCAGTGTGGGCAATAGCCCGGTACTAACCTACGTCAACGACTATGGCGGTCGTCCGGAGTTGAACTTTAAATGCAATGGCAGCAGCTGCACAGTGGTGCCAGAGAAGAAGGGCAGCAAGTAATCAACTGATTGACTCGGGCATCGATGCCAGGGGGAGGAACAGATGGCAAGGGATGAACAACACACCGCGAGGCGCCATTCACAAGTGTGGAGTGATGCGGGTTACTGTGGTACGCAGAGCGGACTAGCGCTGATGGTACCGTTGACGCTGGGGACGATATTGTTTTTTTTACCACCGGCCTATGCGGAGGTAGACAACTGGGACGTGGACGGAGCCAACGGTTCTCTGTACGTACATGGTACATTGACTGAGAGTGCCTGCCGTCTGGACATGGACAGCGCACGTCAGGATGTCAATCTCGGGGCTATCGGTACTGGGCAGTTGAAGAACACTGGCGACAGGGGCGAACCAGTACGGGTTGAGCTGCGCCTAATGGACTGCCTGCGCAGTCCGGCCAGCAGTCGTGACCTGCGTACTGGTGGCCTGGCGTGGGGTAATGACCAGCCTGCAGTTACGGTTAGTTTTCAATCGACCCGGGATGCGGATAGTCCACAACTGGTGAAGGTACAGGGCGTCGCTGGGCTGGGACTGCGCCTGGAGGACTGGAGGGGCGAGGATGTACGCTTGGGCAGTCGAGGAAAGCCTTTATTGCTGACGCCAGGCCAGAATACTCTTACGTATATCATCACGCCTGAACGGACGTCAGCCAGCCTGATGGCGGGTAGCTATCGAGCCGTGGTGGATTTTCATCTGAGCTATGACTGAGGAGCATGTCATGACACTAGTAGCAGTCGTAGACGGCACCGGATGTAGCCCCCAGCAAGCCTCTAAAAAGGCGGGCCAGGTCTGGCTTCGCCCGCTTATTGCTCTGCTGATGGCGTTGCCGTTAATGGAGTCGGTGGCTAGTAGCACGGTGACGGTCAGGGTCTCGGTGATAGCGCCGCCACCGTGCGTCGTCAATGGAGATCAGCCCATCACGGTGGAGTTTGGTGAGGTGATGACCACCCGGGTGGACGGCAATAACTACAAGATGCCAGTGAACTACAGCCTGACTTGCATCGGTGGGAACAGCAATGCACTGACGCTGACGATAGCGGGCAATGCGACCAGCTTTGATGGCGCAGCGCTGCTGACCGACAAGGCCGGTCTGGGTGTCCGGTTGCTGGAAGGGAGCGCACCTTACACGATAAACAACCAAATTAAATTCACCTACCCAGGAAAACCGGAACTATATGCGGTTCCTGTGCAACAGAGAGGCGCTACCCTGACGGGTGGAGAGTTCTCTGCAGCGGCGATCATGAATGTGGCGTATCAATAAAGGAGTCGGAGAGCGATGAAAATACAGATAAACATCACACCGACAACACTGATGACGATGACCGTCATGGCGTTGACCTGCATGTTGAGCCTTACTCTTCCTGCGTGGTCAGCTGACCGCAGTGCGGATATGACATTCCACGGCACTCTGATAGAGCCGCCTCCATGTGTCATTAATAATGATAACCGGGTTGAGGTTGATTTTGGGGATCGGGTTGGGATTAACAAGGTGGATGGTAGTAACTACCGTACCCCATTGAATTATCAGATTACCTGTAAAAGCGCCAACCGTGGCACGACCGGCAAATGGGTGTTGAACTTGAGTCTAACGGGGTCGCCGGCGAGTTTTGACAATGAGGCGTTGGTGACCGACAAAGACAATCTAGGGGTTCGGATTTACCGCGGTAATGTACCGTTCTCACCGAACAGTACGGTGGCGATTGATTTGAACAGCCCACCGATCCTGGAAGCGGTTCCCATCAAGAATATCGGTAGCACGTTGACTGAAGGGGCATTTGAGGCGTGGGCGACGCTGCGAGCTGATTACCAATGAGGAAACGAATAATGATACGCACTCGGCGCACAAGGATGGGGGGACTGTTGATGCTCGCAATAAGTAGCTTGCCGACACAGGCCACAATTAACAACGTTCATCTGTACGGCGCCTTGGTGGCGGAGCCGTGCGTGATACTGCCGGGAGATGAGGAAATCCAGCTGGATTTTGGAACCATAATGGACAAATACCTGTACAAGTATACGCGCACGCAAGGGCTGGGATTTGATATTCGGCTTTCGGAGTGTGACATAAGCTTGGGAAAAACTGTTAAAGTGAAGTTTACAGGTTCGGAAAATACACAGCTTCCGGGGTTATTAGCGTTGGATGGTAGTAGCAATGTTTCGGGAATTGCTATAGGTCTGGAGACACCGTCCGCCCAGCAGCTACCCATCAACAAGAAAAGCGATGCGTTCCCGCTGCTGAATGGTAATAGCTCGATAGCGCTAAAAGCATACGTGCAGGGAGAGCCGCAGGCCATTATCGACCATAACATCGGTCGAGGAACGTTTACTGCTACAGCGATATTCAATCTGGAATATGAGTAATTTTAAATGATATTTACTAGTGACATTTAAATAACTCTTAGTAAGGGTGAGTACTTAAAGGTCCGCTATATATTCTGGAGGCCACTGTTGTCAAAATAAATTTGATGGAGCATTGTACGTCTCGGCGCCTTTGGATGTTGTGTGAGTACGTTTAGGCATAAAAATAGAAGGGGACAACAAGTTAATGGGCTTCTGTTTTCATCAATAAAACAATGCGAACGCATGATGATCGCTATTATATTTAGTGGCTGACAATCAAATAACTAGCATCGCTGATATATGCATTGGTTCAGTGCTAATACCACATCGGGAGTTTTAATCGTGAGAAAGATAATAACTTATTCTCTTATGTTTTTTTCCATGCCTGCTTTATGCGGAATAAATTCCACCATTGACTCATCAATCAACACAAAGGATTGTCTCCCTAACGGGGGATGCAAACAAGTAGACTATTTATATACTATGCATAACTGGGACTATTCTGACCCAACTCCGAATCCATTATACATGCGGAATAAAGGTGTGCTATTTATTGGGCATCGCCATGTAGCGGCAGGAACGAGCGGGCCGATGTTTGAATACTCATCTATCCGCAGTATTATTAATCTCCCTTGTATGGCAACAGCGCCTACTATTGGAGAATTGGGCCAGTGCTATAATTCGTCTTTTCCGTTTCCATACTCCGGAATAATGAGGCATGAGGGGGAGCAATTATCAACAGAATGTGTTGGGATGTTCTATTCAACTACAGTGGGTGTCCTTCTTCCTGTTGATGGTGCTGAAGGAATGCCAATGCTACCTTCTATGATTTGTGGTGTAGCACCACCACCTGCAGGGCAATGTTCACTGCCTGGCATCCTTGAATTTGATCATGGGGCCCTCTCTTCGGAGAATCTGCAGGGGAATGAAAAATCTGCCAGCCTAATTGTTGACTGTAACTCAGCTATGAGTGCAAAGATTTACTCAGCTGTCGATACCGTAGTCCTCACTCCAGGTTTAACATCTACCCTGAATCTAAATAATCAAGTACTTGGAAAGTCTGGTGTGGAGGTATCCCTATTGGCCGGAGCAAATTATTTACCCATGAAGTCAATTCTTAACAAAACATCAAAGGTAAGCGCTGGGGATTATAGTGGGAATACAATTCTAATCCTAGCCCTGCCCTAGGTTTATTATTCTCGCTTGGCAAAACTACCATTATCAAATTAATTTGTGAAACAATCAATGAATGATGAGCAGAAAGTTAGGAAGAAATAAAATACACACTCGAATTTCATCGCTGCGAAGCATTGTTCATACGGATTGCTGTCTGAACGTGAATGTCACTAGGTGTGTTAAAAAATGGATGTTTTTTGATTGGCACCCCCCACCTATAACTTAAAATCATCTATTTTTTGGTTGGGTATATTTTCTTAATTCGCGTGTAATTTTACTGGGTGAAATCCATGCATTTTTTATATGCAAGCCTAATGATTCTAGTCATGGTTATGTTGGCTATGTTGCTGATTTGGGGGACAGTGACCTTCTAAATATGAATGATAAGACCCATGTCCTATTCGAATTGGGGCATTGGGTTAGAAGATTACACTTGTAGGGATTTTATGCACTGGCCGTCGAAAATTCCATCCTGCAGCTGTCAGCGATATTAATGGACTGATAGCGAAATGCTGTTCGCCAGCGGCAATGGGAGTCACTGCAAAGCGTGTCAAACGTTTAGGTGGAATGTAACTAATTGAAATTATGATATAAAAACAATTATTTAACATAAGGTAGATTATACGCACCGCAAAATTGCGTTTAGAGTCAGACAGAATCCGGAGTTTTGTGGGCGTTGTCCCCCGTTGGGCTGGTCGTTAATGACCTCTGAAAGCTCTTTCTCCAGCGCTGATACCATCACGCTTGCCATCTGTTAGGTCTGTTGTTCAATACCACGGCCAGAAACGTGTAATTCAGGTGATTCAATGCCATGCTGACGCGCCTCCGGTTTGTCCAACCCGCCAAAACACCGGAAATATTTCCGGTATTTCGTCGCGTTCCTGAATGAACTATCATCACAATCGCAGTCTGTGAGTGATTATGCTGCACGGATGGCCACGCCGACACCTCACCAGTTGAAACGTGGCAAATACATCTGCAATGACATAGGCCGAATGAATTTTGCGGCAATGCAATGGCTCATGCACCTTACTTGCCTCTTACCACACAAAGACTTCGGTTTCCTGAAGATGTCAGGCTTCTGGGCGCTCACAACTGCATCAAATGGGTTTGACGATACCTTCACTCATCTTCGATTTGCAAATGCTTAAATCGCTTTTGAAGCGATCGGAGCCACGTAAACGGCATGGTTCCCCACCTTTGGATAAGGTCATGGCACATGAAAAAATAATAATTCAATAAAAAACAGCATCATAAAGGATTTATGAGAACGATAATATATGAAACGGCATAGCTCCCCACCTTTGGTGGACCTCGAACTGGTTTGCGAGAGCCGCTTTCCAATCGAAAACGGTGAAAAACGGCAAATAAAATTTGTCGGCATGAAGCGTTAAACAAGCCGCAGGCGCGTTAGATCAGTTTAACGACTCACGAGCATTGTAAGTTTCCTGAATTCGCAACCATTGCTCTGCCGTGCTGCCAATCGCCTGTTCAAGTTTTTTGGCTATTTCTTCCGATATGCTACATTTTCCCTCGATCAGCAGCCGAAGAATTTCTACTTCAAGACTCATCTGCTGCGCCAGTTCGTCATCCGTAATCCCGAGATACTCCATTTCACCGTGCACGATAACGCCCGGATGAGGAATATTTTTTTTAGTACTGGTCATTTGATTTTTCCTTCCAGGTTCGTAGAACCGCATTAACAGGTTACAAAGGGGCGTCCCCTTTGGCACGCGATTGTTACACGGGGATTTATCCCCGTGTATACATCGCCGTCGTGCCTGTAGTTTTGATCGGTTTATGCCAGTCAGATAGGCTACCTACAGAATACCTGCATAATAACCACAGAATACCTACATTTTTGTGCGGCACATAAATAATAACCACAGTTTACCTACAGAATAAGCACGGTTCACCTACACAATAAACATGCTATGAGGGATTAAGGCGATGAAAAAAAGAAATTTAATAATCTTTTATAAAACCATGACCATAAACAAATCATCCTTCGTGAGTTAGTATCAGCCACTTTTTTGGCTTGTAAAGCCAAGCGGCTGTTTTTGCGCTTTGGCAGTTATCTGGACTTACCGGGTAAGAACCTTTTTCTTTCTTGATATGTCCGTTTCTGACCAAAATATAGACATGTCCGCGCTAGTGTCTCACTACAGCGATCGCTGATTTCAAAGGATGAGACTTATGACGGCATACGGAACGGAGTTTTTCTCAATGAATGATGTAAACCGACTCAGGATCCTTCAGGACGTTATCGACCGGCGCCTCACAACACGTTCTTACAGCCAGCCGGCTGGAGATCTCAGACAGGCACTGCCGCCGCTTGCTCGAACGCTACCACGAACACGGTCCGCTCTCACTGGTTAACCATCATCGTGGCCAGCCAGGGAACCGGTAACTGATGCCAGGCCTCGCTGAACGTGCATTACACATCATCCGTGAACGTTACTCTGATTTTGGGCCGACATTAGCCTGTGAGAAGCTCGCTGAAGTTAAAGACCCTTTATCTGGCTATCTGGCTATCTGGCTATCTGGCTAAAGAGACTGTGCGTAAGCTGATGACCCGGGATGGTTTATGGATCCCCCGTAAGTTACGGGCTCCCCGGGTACATCAGCCACGCCCGCGACGAGCCTGTACCGGCGAGCTGATAAAGATTGATGGCAGTGAGCATCGATAGCAGGCCACAGGTGGTGATGGTCAGACTCAGTTCGGCCGCGCCATGAATGAGCTGAACATTACGGGGATCTGTGCTAATGCCGGCTCAGCCAAAGGCTGCGCTGAACGGGCAAACCAGACACTTCAGGATCGGCTTATCAAGGAGATGCGTCTCGAGGGAATCAGTAGTATTGAAGCAGCCAACGCCTGGCTGGATACATTCATCGCTGACTTCAATCGTCGCTTCGCAAGACCAGCAAAATCCCCTAAAGACCTGAATCGACCCGTGGCTGAAAGCAACGAAGAGCTGGATGATATCTTCGCCTGGCAGAAATTGCGTAAACTGTCTAAAACACTGACATTCCGCTATGGCAAAATGATATATCTGTGAACCTACAGAAAATTTAGTTAAATGTCACAGACATTTCTGCTGCCGCTGAAACAGAACCTGTAGGTAGGTTATTCCCACCGGAACATAATCGCCAGGTAATTTGATTAGTGAAGGTTTTACTGATGTCTTTAGTGGTTAGGTTGCCAACCTTTATCGGGCTATTATCGAAACGCAGGCCGCTTATTCCTGCACACCCCCCACTTCCTGTCACGCCGTTATTAATTTCTCCCGTAATATAGCCCGCCCCCTGGTCCAGGGCTAGTCTGGAAGGTGTATTGTCGAATAGGTTGCTGATAGCACGAAACTGGAGATTGATATTAGCATTGACATAATCAGAGTGCTGTCCACACGTTGTGATTAATGGAACGCTTTGCACTGCCAGTTCTGCACCGGGTTGAGTGTTGCGTGTAGCACCGCCAAAGTTAATAGATGCTGGAGTATTTACAGTACAATCTAATGTGGTTACACGTATATCAACATTGCTAGGAAATACTTGTACGTCCTGATTCAGGCTGGCGTACGACGCACGGGAAAGCAGCATTGGGAATAAACGATAATTCCCTGTTTTCTGTGTTCCGTCTCCGACTATTAGCCATGAACCTGACAGTGTCGTCACTATGGAACTATTTGTCTTGAAAAAATGGGGGTTATCAGTCGCTGAAGCGGGCAAACACCAATAATCACCACTGTTTGGGATTATTGTTGACCTTGATGTTGAACTCCCTCTTGTTTCTGGGAAACCTATGGTACCACTTAATATTTCGTGTGTACCATCAACTCTTGTATAAGATGCATGACCTCTTGCTTCTACAACAAGCCCCAATCCGTCGCCGATTGAGAATGCGGGATAACCAGCTATCATTTTTATCCCTTTGTTAATGCAACTTAAGGACGACGACCACGAACTAACACCAAGTATGCCACTATTAAGTGGGTGTCTTTGGCTCTCGCTTTTAAATGTATGAGTTATATCAAATTCGAATCCCCTCCATAATATGCCAGCCCCTTTTCCTACTGTAACGGTTTGGGCTGAGACTGATGTTGTTGCTATACTGATAGATATTAATGATGTCATTAAAATGAATTTGACTTTCATACCATAACCATTTGATACTCGAAATTTCCCATTTTTATGATCAACTTATGAAATAGCATTTTTTCAATCTCGCGATCCCGGGAAATTAATATGAATTATTACGTTATTTCTTATAATAAGAATAAAAGAGTGCAGAGGGAGTAGTCATAATCCTAATTGCGCGTAGGGAAATTCCCACGCTATGGGTTGCAGTATATATTTTGCGCACCGATGACGGCGTTAGCACCATAACCATTCGTCTGGCAGCACGCTACATTCAGACTGAAAATACGATTACCAGCGGGAGTGCAGATAGGTACATGGTTTCCTGTTTGCGTTTATCGGCGTCGATCTTCACCTGCAGGAAAATGAGCTGGTTACCAGTCGCGTTGGCTTTCATCTCAGCAGCATTTGCTGCATCACCGGCAATATCTTCGATTATTCGGTCTGTCAGTGAACTGATACGGAACTGCTCGATAACTCGGGCTTTAACCTCGATTGTCTGCCACATCCTGGCATCATAGGTTCATTTGGCTCTCATTTGGCCTGCGGGAACAAAAATCCTGGAATACCCCGCGGGGCGGGGGCATTGAGTTACTTTTTTTCGGAGTAGCTGTAGCCGTAATGGTGATACCCGTAGCCATACTGACTACTGGCTCGTTTGACCACCCCATTGAGGATCGCGCCTTTTATGTTCGCCCCGCCTTGTTCCAAGCGATGCACACAAACAGTCATCTCCTTCACGCTGTTCATGCCAAAACGTGCGACAACAAGGCTGGTTCCGGCAGTACGCCCAATGACCGCCGCATCCGTCACTGCCAGAATCGGCGGGGTATCGATTATCACGATGTCGTACTGCTCGCTTGCCCACTGGCTCAGGTGACCAAAGCGCTCATGCATCAGCAACTCTGCAGGGTTTGGCGGCACCTGGCCACGGGTGATTACGTCGAATCCACCGTTATCAAAAGTGCGAACAGCGCGACCGGCATCGGCTTTGCCCGACAACACATCGGAAAGTCCCACATCGTTTTCCAGAGAAAAAAGCTCATGTGAATAACCCCGGCGCATATCCGCGTCGATAAACAACACTTTCTGCCCGGACTGCGCAACAATCGCCGCCAGCGTACTGCTGACGAACGTTTTCCCACTGTTCGGCGTAGCGCCAGAAATCATCAGCAGATTATTCGATGACTCCATCATCGCAAAATGCAGGCTGGTTCGCAGGCCGCGAACCGCCTCAACGGCGAGATCGACCGGGTTATCCACCGCCAGAAACGGTAATTCTTTAGCTCGATGGCGGAAGGTCGTTGAGAAAGTATTCTTGCTACGCAGTCGCGTTCTCTTCTCAAGCCATTCGGATACCGGCACGGTGGCATACACATTGATGCCCTGATCCTCCAACTGCTCCGGGGATTCGATCCCTTTACGCAGCACTGCACACACCAGCACCAGACCGACGGAAGCAAACAGACCAAATATCAGCCCCAATGCCACGATCATCGCTTTTTTCGGTTTGATCGGCTGTGGCTGAGTCACCGCTGAATCGATAATTCGCACGTTACCAATCGCACTCGATTGAGCAATGCTCAACTCCTGTTGGCGATTGAGTATCTGCAGATACACCGCGCGAACAGATTCAACATCCCGACTCAGACGCAGCACTTCCTGCTGAGTGACGGGCATCGAAGAAACGCGCTTGTTGAGACGTTTTTTCTCCTGCTCCAGCACTTGACGCTTATCCATCAACGCCTTGTAGGTTGGATGATCTTTCTTGTACAGCTGTGAAATTTCTGCTTCGCGGAAGGTCAGTTCATTCAGTTGGTTATCAGTATTCACAATCTGTTCCAGCACCGATTTGGCCTCAAGATTGAGATCAACCGAATCACGTTCCTGGCGATAGCTGTTGAGTTTATCTTCGGCCTGATCCAATTCGCCACGCACTTTCGGCAACTGGCTTTGCAGGAACTCCAGGCTACGAGAATCTTGAGCGGCCTGACGGGCGATATTTTGCTGCAGATAGTTATCCGCAATGCTGTTGAGAGTACGGGCGATAAGCTGCGGGTCGTCGCCCGTCATAGTCAAACCCAGCATACCGCTGTCTTTACTACGCTCGCTGACGCTGAAGTTAAGCTGCAGATCGCTGACAGCTTCCAGCTCCGACTGCCGGCTGATCGTAAACTGTGTACCGGGACGAGCCTGAATATCAGCAATTTTCAGCGAAATGCCGTCAACATCGAGCAGTTGGCCTTGTTCGCCATCAACGCTGACGTTTTCCCCTTGCAGGTGATAACGTCCATTTTCGCCAACGGTCAGCGTTAGGGTGTGCGGCTGCCCATAAAGGCGAGGAATGTTCATCCAGCTTATCGCCAGCTCACCCGGCTGTTCACCGGTTAAACGCGCCCAGCCGCGGCCAAATACCGGAAGATATTTTTGCTTGACGACGTTCCGCAGACTCAGGTCATCAATGGTTTTACCAAGAATCATTCTTGACTGTAGCAATTGCATTTCAGGCGCGGATACCGGCGAGGCGTTGGGCATCATCGGGCTCAGGCTACTGAGCAGTGCATTGCCCTGCTTTTGCTCCACCTGAATCATGGCATCGGCCTGGTAAACCGGAGTGGAAAACAGCGCATACATCACCGCAACTGTGGTGAAGAGCGTCGTGATACCGACGATCAGCTTCGTATGATCGATAAGTTCACCAAGCAGGCGCACGAGGTCAATCTCATTCTCTGTCGTGGCTGCGCCCTGCGGAGCGCTAAGATTTTTAGTCGACATAAACTAACTCCGTGAATTTAGCTGAGCCTTTTCGCCCATTCCTGGCTTGCCTGTTGCATCAGGCCGTAAACATGATCGAAGGCTTCTTGGCTTTTTCGGTAAGGATCAGGGATCTCTTTTTCCTTAAGCCACTGTCCGAAGAACAGCGTCTTCCCCCGAACTTCCGGCACCATCGCTGTCACCTGAGCGATATGCCCAGACTCCATCACCAGAATCAGGTTATACTCCCGCGCCATGGCAGGCGTGATTTTGCGGGCGATATGACCCTCAAGAGATAAACCATTTTTCGCTGCCGTCTGAGCGGCAGCCAAATCAGCGGCTTCCCCGGTTAAACCTGCGGTACCCGCTGAATCGACCTGAATCTGGGGCAGCATCTGGCGTAACAGGCGTTCACCGGTTGGCGAGCGACAAATATTTCCGGTGCACACCACCAGAATCGAATGGAAACTTAATTTGGCCATGTTTTGATAAACCGCACGGTTTCTGTCAGGTCGTGAACGCCAGTGATGGTTGGCACCAGCTGTGAGATAACTCGGTTCCAGCGCACCAGCGGCGCGGTGGTGACATAGACGATGTCATAAGGTTCGAGTGGGAATTCTGTGCCGAGCACCATCGCCGAGGCATCTTTTGCATTGAGCTGATAAACGTTGGCAATTTTGCCGTCCTGCTTACCTTTCAGCGATCGGATCACGAACACGCCGCTGGCGTCTGACATATCCTGCTTCATGCCTTCTGCATTGCCCAGGGCTTCGGCTAGCGTCATGCCGCTACGGTCCATTTTGAGCGTGCTCTGGCGGCCCACCTCGCCCATCACAAAGACTTTCAGGTTGTCATTGCGTGGAATGAAAAGAATGTCGCCAGGATGTAGCAGTTTGTTCTGCGTCAGATCGCCACGCTGCATCAAGGAATAGAGAGAGATTTTGGTTTCCTGACCCTTATGGGTCAGCACTACATTGCGCCAGTCTGCTTCGGCAGTCAGGCCACCTGCGGCGTTAATCGCGTCCATCACCGTCAAAGGAATGTTGGTGATCGGCTGCTGGCCTGACTTCGCCACTTCGCCTGTCACATAGGTTTTTTGTGAGCGGAACGCCGCGATGCTGACATCCACCTGCGGGCTCTCAATCACTTTATCCAGACGCGCGGTGATCTCGGCTCGAATCTGGGTCAACGTTTTTCCCGCCACCTTCATTCGGCCAATATAGGGATAGAAAATCGCCCCATCGGCATTCACCCAGTTACCGGTGTCGCTGGCGCTGCGGTACTGGCCCGCAGGAGTAGTCAGTTCCGGGTGATCCCAGACGGTCACCATCAACACGTCACCCACACCGATGCGATACTCGTATCGTGTAAGCTGCTCATCCAGCTCTGGATTAGCGCGAGAGCTGACAGGCTTCGGGCGCAGAGAATCGATCAGGCCGGGTGTCAGCGGATAGACGTTGACCATTTGATTTAGGTCATAGCCGCTGTCTGGCAGTTCAACAACATCTTTGCCGCGGGTACTCAGCCCCTGGCCTGGCACAACTGTACAGGCGCTGAGCGTCACGAGCGTCAGACCCAGCAGGGTAAGTTTAAAAATTCGCTTTTTCATTTATCAATATCATTCAACAGGTGTTCAGGGTTATTGCCCTACCGGCAGTTCACGTTCAGTGGTCATGCCAGCTGATATTTGCGGCTGAGCATTTGCCCGCCGTTATGGGTTAACGGTGTCCAGAAACACACCGCCCGGTTGCGGTTTGGCGAAATGGTCATCAGATCCAACGGTACAGAGACATAGAAGCCTTTGCTGAATCCGCCTTCCCCATAATCGTCCTTGGAAACATTGCTGATCGCCGCCCACAAACCCACGGCGACGCCGCTATCAAATCGCTTCGCGACATCAAGCGTGACGCCTTGGGTATAAGCGCTGAATGAATCACTCAGCGCAGACAGTATTAACGCGTGGCGGTATTTTCAGTCCCATAACTGCTGTCGTTGGTAGCAACAACAGCTGTAGTTCCTACTGCACCCGCGGCCACACCGCCGGTAAGTCCCTACGGTTGCAGCCGTAGCACCTGCTGCTGCCAGAGACAGCGCAGCCATAACTGCACAAAGTGTCTTTTTCATTTATGTTTTTCATTCAATGAATGGACTGACTGAACCTGAATATTCAGGCTTGATAACCGAGTGTATACCCGGGGCAGACCTCCGCCCCAAAAGGGGCGGAATATCATTCTAGATAATCTGACCAAGGCCAATGTAATAATGAATATTAATCAGGGTGTTATGCCTTCAATATCATTGCGCAATAATAACAAATAAAAGCAACCCTATGCTCCCACTTTGGTGAACAAGAACTACTGTTGGGGTGGCGATTTTTCACTCGGAAAAGATACTGCATTTCATAAAAATAGAGACTTGATTAATCAGTGCCATTAATTAATGACACTGCTCTATTTTTTAGAATATGACATTATCGGTCTTAATTAACCACCGCCATTACCTTCGTCATCAGCTCTGTCATCATGGATGAACAGTAAATCTCACCCGATTTTTACGCTCATACCATCCGCCTAGATAGAGGCTCGCAATGGCACCTCCCGTTTTACTGGCCTCATAAATTATAGTATAGGTACCATTATTATGGTCTATCCAGTTTCCTTTTTGTTTGGAATTGGGTACCGAGAGACTACGGGACAGCCAGTCGGTTTCACCCGACACAGGATTATTTCTGGCATCTTTTAGTTTCACAGTAACAAGAATATTCTCACCTAACCTGTAACTTGTTCGGTCGATGGAAAGAGTAGAGTTTCCTTCGCGCGCAGGGCCAGCAACAATATTGAATGGGGCAGACTGTACCTTACCTGTCGTTCCTGTTAAGGTCAGATCCATCCTGAGACCATACCCCAAATTCTGGGCTACATAAATAATCGAATAAGTGCCGTCGCCATTATCCGTCCAGTTTCCTTTTTGTACCACATTCCTTAATTGTGAAACTGACGTTGCCAATAATGCAGATTTCCCAGTTATCACTTTATTCGCAGCATCTCTTAGCGCTACGGTCACATGAATATCTTCACCGTAATAGTAATTACTTTTATTCGTAGCTATTGAAGAATTTGTCACAACTGGATTATTTGGCTCAACAATACTTATCCTGGCCGAAGATAACTCGACTCCACCAATAGTTGGGGTAATGGTATAATCTCCGGTCTTTAATCCCGACTTGATAGTAACCTCATAAATTCCAGGATGCTTTTTCTTCATTGTAAAAGACGATGCTTCTTTGGCTCCAGAGATATTGAAAGCCACTTCAGAATCGGCCACATTCACGGGCAGCCCTTTCTCATCTTTAACCGTCAGGACTAATGTCTGAAAGCTTTTTCCGTCTGCTGGTAATACAATATTGTCAGGCGTAAATGTACTCAGACTCTTTTTGATGGCAGTGCCTAATACCGATACCACTGTCTCGGTAGGCATTGACGTATTGCCTTTTTTGTCTATGGCTGTTCCACGAACTTTCCAGCTATTAACGCTACCGGAGGTCTGCTGCCAGGAAGGAAGAACAACGCTGTACTCGCCATCGTTCTCACGAACAATTTTTCCACCTGCCGCAATAAATTCAGGGCCACTCCAGTCAATATGCGCCACTCCATGCTGGCTGGTGATCCGGACCTGCAGTGATTTTCTCTCTCCACTATATCCTGTAATCACATTTGCAGTACTGAGCTGAATATCCTCCTTTTTACGATACTCCAACACCATATTGTTATTCCGCTCAACCATGTCGTAGCGGCTACGCACCAGATGACGCAGTGACCTTACAGCATCAGATTCAAAATGGTTCTGCCACGACATGGCCAGATCGTAGTTTATCTCCAGACCAAAGCGGGTATCATTTGTACCTGATTTTCCCTGGCGCTGATCCATATTAAAAGTCAGCAGCGGAATTGGGGTATAATTGACACCCGCCGTCATTGCATAAGGATCCCGCTGGCGTTTGTTCTTACCAAACAGAGCGACTTCATCGCCGTAATATTGTTCGACACTAAGCTTTCCACCCAGTTTCGGATAAGCAGGTACCCATCCCTGCGCGCGGATATCCCAGCCATTTGCTGGTCGGGATTCATATCCCGACAGACCGGATGAATCTTTCCAGTTGGTTAATCGAAAATAACCATTGCCACTTAGTTTCAGGAAGTCACGCCAGTACTCTACGCCCATTCCCATACGGGTATGGTCATTAGAATAATCATGATCGAGGAACAAGTTTGCGCCAGCTAAATCATGAGGACGGATATAGCGCGCACCCAAACCCAGGCTCGATTGTGTTCTGCTGTCAGCGTGGTATAGCGCTCCCTGAGTAAAAGCCAGCCACTCCTGGTTTTCATAAAGAGGGACAAGTAGTTCGGCGTGAGTATTTTTAAGGGAAAACTTCTCGTCGATGTCAACATTTACCCGCGCAGTCCCCAATAGTCCCAGCCATTGCTGCACGTTTCTATTGGCAACACCCGATATTGTACTACTTGCAAAATGGCCAACTTCATTACTGCCTGATCTACCTGAGAAAAATGAATCAGTCTGCGAAGCTTCTGAATTATTAAGAGATTGCATATACCCAACCTCTATAGCACTGTTGATGCCATTCTGCTCAAGTGAGGGAAGCTCTTTTTCCGCTAGAACAGCGCCACTCCCCTTATTCTCTGTACTGGCTTGTCCAGCAACAGTCCCCATTAAACAAACGAAAAATAGGGGAGTTTTCAAAGCCCGGGTCCAATAATTGACTTTTTCTTCAGACACAAAATCACCTGGTAAATTAAAAATTAATTGTGGAAAATGTAGACATAATTAAAATGAGCCTCTGATAGACAAAACCCATCCACGTGTAGGAGAATTATTATAAAACTTCCCGTGCTAATTGATATTTACCACAAGGATTCTGGCCACATGCCATAAAAAGAGAAAGATTTGGATTATGCAATTTATTCCAGTACATCTTCCTTGTCCCGTGGCTGAGTCCGAGGCGAGCTGCGAGCTGTCGACCCGACAAATGAAAGTTTAATAAATAAGCATTTAAAGCGTAAAGCAGCCTTATCCCTTATTTGTGTAGGAATTTTCCGCATTGACAATAAGCAATGGATTTCAAGGATAAAATTGAACTAAAAATGAGAAAACTAATCTTTGTCATGACTGGAAATTTCTCAATCACGAGAATGGTCATTTCATTTGATCTGCATCATAAAAAATAAATATTTGTTTATTAAGTGTTGCTTTTTTGTTGGCCAAATGTTCGATTTGAAAAGGTGTGAGGAATATTCCTACAGATTCGTAAGAATATTCCGCTATTGCTGAGAAACCTCACATATTAGATTATCTGCAGTTTAGCAAACGGGCCTCGGCTCGAATGAATTAGATAATCCTATTCACTGCCGAACGACAAAACTCATCTTGAAATATTGCGAAATAAATCAGCAATAACTTTATAAGATGTCAATCAAGTTGCGATCACTTCGATTTAATTGTACCTGCCAAAATGTGCCTTGTAAGTTAATTAGAGGTGCCAGCGGTCCATTAAATCACGATAAGAGAAAGTAAAGTATGAATATGAAGAAATCCGTTTTCACTCTGGCTCCTGCTATTTTTACTCTGTTGGTAACGGCGGGATCCGTCCAGGCCAAAAATAACGCACAGATCACTATTACCGGAAACGTAGAAGTCGCGACCTGTGATGTTTCCATGTCCACCAACAATCTTGACTTGGGTAACCATTCCAAAGCGGCATTTACTGATGTTGCTAAGCCTGTAACAGACAGTATTAAAAAATTCACCATTGGCCTGAGCAACTGTGAAGCTCCACAAACTGCTGGTGACAAAGCTAATTTATTGATCACCGGCCAGACGCTGGGGGGGAACCCGAATATCTTTAACAGCACCGGTACTAATACCGGCGTCATGTTAAGCCTGGCCTCAGCCCCAACAACATATCTTACTTCAGGTACCAAGTTAGAAGTGGCCACAGCAGGTGCCACTCCTGGCGCAGGTGATTTCAACAACAAAACGCTGAGCCTGCAGGCGGGCCTTGCATCCACATCAGCCACCGCTCCTGATAACGGTATGGTTAGCGCGCCAATCCTGTTCAGCTTTGCCTACAACTGATGGACTTAAGGCGGGCGACAGCCCGCTTTTCAGGAGCTTAGAATGACCCGCACTTTTTCCCTGCTTACGCTGATGACAGGCCTATTAACCGTTCCACTCACAGGAGAGGCCGCCGGGTTTGGTATTAACGCGACCCGGCTAATTTATCCTGAAGGTGCTAGCAGTATCAGCGTCACTGTGCGTAACACTCTCAGTCACGAGCCTTATCTGGTGCAAGCATCGATAAGCGGTCAACAAGAGCATAAAACCGCCGCACCTTTCTCTGTGACGCCACCGCTTTTCCGCCTAGAGCCACAAAGTATTAATCAGTTACGCATTGCCTTCACCGGTCAGCCACTCCCAGCCGATCGTGAATCCGTATTTTATTTTCATACTGTCGCTATTCCAACCAGCTCGCAGGCAAATAACGGCCAGGGTCAGCAGGATATAAAGGCGCAGTTGAGTTTCGGTGTTGGCAACATTATCAAACTCTTCTATCGGCCCGCAGGTTTGGGTATTTCGTCAGCTGATGCCCGGAAGGGATTGCAGTTCTCCTCGGAGTCCAATGGGCTTAAGGTAACTAATCCCTCCCCTTATTTTGTCAACCTGGCTGAATTACAGGTAGGAAGTCAAAAGCTGAAGCTGGATACGCCAGCATCACGAATGCTTGCTCCTTTTGGCAATCATACATGGCCCGTCAAAGCATCCGATCTTGCTCCGGGTAAGAAAGTGCAGTGGCAAGCCATCAACGATACCGGAGGCGCGGATGCGTTTAGTGCTGGGTTGCCATAGGCCTGTGCTGGCTTTGTTGCTGGGATGTTTTACGGTGGGTATCACACAGGTGCAGGCTGTTATCTTGAATTTTTCTGCTGTACTGACCGACGGCACTTGTTCACTGAGCCTAAATAAAAGCACGCTGGCATTAGGAACGATCTCCAAATCACAGCTACGCCCAAACCAGCTTACGGCTCCTCAACCCTTTGTCCTGTCGGTTCATAGCTGCACGGGTCAGGCAGGCGGTAGCCTTAAGCCTGTTGTCACTGTCACAGGAAATGGTGTCACCCAGGACAACAAGTGGCTGTTTCGTAGTGCCGGAACGGCACAAGGCACAGGTATCCTGGTGATCCAAAGCGATACCCTGCCAGCCTATAACCAGCAAGAAGTCAGACACGATAGTGTGCTTTCAGTGGGCAATACCGGCCATGTGGCCGACCAGACATTAACTTTTTACGCGGGAATGAGCTGTGGGGGCACCACGGGATGTGCAGCGGTGACAACAGGTGACGTTACGGCACAGCTGATGTTCACCTTTGCCTATCAGTGAGGATGAGATGATTCAACGACTTTCTCGGACATTACCATGCCTGCTGCTAGCCCTCAGTCTTAATTTACAGGCCGAAAGTGATGGCATCAGTCTGGGGCAGACACGGATTATTTTTTCTGCCGCGGATAAAGCGCAAACCGTCACCGTTCGCAATAATGGAAAGCGAGCATATTTAATCCAGGCTCGGGTTCAAATCGATCCGGATAATACGACAGCAGCACCCTTTATCGTCACACCGCCATTATTCTCTCTGGCCGGGGAGAGCAAACAGTTACTGCGCATTCTGCCGCAGGGGGTTTCGTTACCTGCCGACAGAGAGTCTGTGTTTTATCTTTTCGTCTCAGCCATTCCTGCGCAGTCCGAACCTGTTCTGGCAGCGGATCGGCTATCAGTAGGATTTCGTTTTGCCCTGAAGCTCTTTTATCGCCCTTCTGGCCTTTCTCCGCTGGCTGATAATGGCGCTTGCCTGCTGACATTCAAACGTGAAAAGCACGGCGTTCGGATAACCAACCCTACTCCCTATTTTCAAACGCTGGGCGACGTGTCGGTGAATGGAACAACTGCGGCATTAGATCCACAGTCGGCCATGATCCAGCCATTTGGCAGCACCAATATAGCCGTTACGAGATCGCTCAACGCTCTGTCCTGGCAAACCATCACCGACTACGGCGGATTATCTCAACCTTGCAGGCCGACAACCATCGAGAGCGATAGCGCAGGGAAATAACGCCATGAAAATACTGATAAACATCCTCACAGCTTTGCTGTTATCCGTTGGCGGTGTGAACTTTGCGCAGGCCGCGGAAGAGAACACGCCGGGGATCTCTTTTTATGTACTGAGGGTAATTTACCCGGAGGGAGATAAGCAAGGCGTGACGCTGACCGCCTACAACAAGACGCCTGCCTCCTACCTGATGCAGTCCTGGATAAGGCCCGTGGATCTTAGTACTGGGGATGTCGATCTCAACTGGAAAGGAAAGCCGGCGATGCCTTTTATCGTCACCCCGCCGCTTTCCCGCCTGGAGGCGAACAATGAACTGGTTCTACGGATCCGTCGCAACGATGTTCCATTACCGAATGACCGCGAATCAGTTTTTTTCATCTCGATGAAGGCATTACCTGCACAGAAGTCGGTCGGTAAGCAAATGGTGATGACAGTGGTCAGTAATATCAAACTGTTTTACCGCCCCGCAGGATTAGAAAAGCGCGCCGTTGCGGATATGGCGCCGAAACTAAATTTCACCCGCGATGGTCAGCAGCTAACGGCGAGCAATCCGACCCCCTACTGGCTGACATTTTCCCGCCTGAGCGTCGGGAATGTGCAGCTTGACAAGCCATCGCTGCGACTGATGGTTCCCCCCTTCGGCAAACAGTCCTATACGCTGCCCGCCTCCTCTGCCGGAAAGATTACCTGGCAGTTGATCGACGAGGATGGCTGGGATACGCCTGCCGAACACCAGGATTAATGATTATTCCACTCTGCTCCGCAGAGAGAGGAATGAGCACTTCTCAAACGGATATGAAGATGACAATTTCCCGGAGTAAAAGACGCAAAGGCGCTGCCATTGCATTTTCCCCAAGTCTGTTGCTTATCTGCCTTTTCCCTGCGTGGGGTCGTGACTACTTTGATCCGGCGCTGCTTTCACTGGGGGGAGACGGTAGCAATACGAGTAGTATCACCGATCTCAGTGCCTTTGAAAGCGCCGGGCAGACCCCACCGGGGACTTATCTTGTCACGATACTAGTGAATCGCAACGAGCGAGGCCAACAGAATGTGACCTTCTCGGCCAATAAAAAGGGTCAGGTTCTGCCTGTGCTGACGCCAGCTTTTCTGGTGGAGATGGGGGTGAATGCCGCGGCAGTTCCTGCTTTGAGCGGTTTGCCGGTCGACCAGCCGATTGACGATCTCGCCACGCTTATCCCGGATGCCTCGATAAAGTTTGATTTTCAGCAGCAGCGTCTGGAGTTAAGCATTCCGCAGGTCGCGATGCGCCCGGACGCTGGCAACGAGGTAGATCCTACCCTATGGGATCACGGCATACCTGCAATGTTGCTCAGCTATACGCTCAACGGCGGGCGAAACAGCCAGCAAGGACAAACCTCCAGCCAGCAGACCAATCTTTTCTTTGGACTGCGTAGCGGGCTGAACTGGCAGGCTTGGCGTTTGCGTAGCGATATGACATATACCTTCAATGACAGCCGAAACAGCCATGGTATGGATCAGCGCAGCCGCCGGAGCAACTTTTCAAATACCTATCTGCAACGCGATATTCAGGCATGGCGTTCGGATATCCTGATTGGGGAAAATAGTACTGGCAGCGACGTTTTAGACAGCGTCCCCTTTCTTGGCATGAAGTTAACGTCCAGCGAAGAGATGCTCCCCACTAAACTGCGTGGATTTGCTCCCGTCATTAGCGGTATTGCACAGAGCAATGCCCGAGTGACCGTCACTCAGAATGGCAACACGGTGTATCAGATTTATGTTGCGCCCGGACCGTTTCGTATTACCGATTTGAACCAGACCGGCCAGGGCGGCGATCTGACTATCACGGTCACCGAAGCGGACGGCAGTGTGCGCACCTGGCGACAGGCTTTTTCGACCCTGCCGGTAATGCAGCGCCCTGGCGGGGTGAAATATGAACTGACGGCCGGGCGCTATAACGGGGGCATCACCACGCATTCCAGACAAGCGCCTTTCACTCTGGCCACGCTGGTTTACGGCTTCCCGCATAACATTACTCTCTACGGCGGCGGACTGATAGCCGAGAAATACGCCTCCGCCGTACTTGGCAGCGGCGTGTCGTTAGGGGAACTAGGGGCATTATCGGCAGATGTGACCTTGTCTTCTGCTGATTTATACGGCCAGAAGCAAAATGGTCAGTCATGGCGGGTACGCTATGCCAAAAGCCTGCTCAGCACTGGCACTTCTGTGGATTTGACCGCCTATCGTTATTCCACCCGCAATTATTACAGCTTTGCCGATTTCAATAACATCGGCTACCAGCTGAATGAAGATCAAAAACCCTGGGCTCTGGCCCGTCAGCGTTCAGATTTTCAGTTGCGCCTCACGCAACAGTTCGGCAACGCTGGTTCGCTGTTCCTGTCGGGCTCCCGCAGTGACTACTGGGGCAATTCACAGGTTAACAATACGCTTTCGATGGGATACAACGCAGGCTGGCACGGGATGAGCTATAGCCTCGCTTACAGCATTGACCGGATCAAGTCTGGTGGCGATTGGCCGCAAAACCGGCAGCTAGCGTTCACGATGCAGGTCCCCTTCAGCGTCTTCAGCGCGTCACCGCGATTAAACCGAAGCTACGCCAGCTATCAGGTGGCAAACGACAGTCAGGGACGAGTGACACAGCAGGCAGGGATCAGCGGTACGGCCATGGAAGAACGTTTGTCCTACAACCTGATGCAGGGCTGGTCGAACGACAGCGCTAATGCTGGCAGAGATAACATCAGCAACCTCAATCTGGGCTGGCAAGGCAGCAAAGGCATCGTCAGTGGCGGTTACAGCTACAGCAGGCACAACAATTCACTGAATATAAGTGGCAACGGCGGTTTGATCATTCATCCGTACGGTCTGACGCTGAGCCAGTCACTGGGTACCTCCATGGCGCTGGTCAGCGCCCCGGGTGCAGGCGGCGTGAGCGTGATGAGCGGCGGTGTCCGTACGGACGGCCGAGGCTATGCCGTGGTGCCCTATCTTTCTCCTTACCAGAAAAACATGGTCACCCTGAATCCGGCAACGCTTCCGGAAGATGTCGATTTGCCCCAAAGCAGTGCCAACGTCTATCCCACCAAAGGAGCCGTAGTGGTGGCCAAATTTTCTCCACGCACAGGCTATCAGGCTCTGATAACCCTGACCCGTGCCGGTGAGCCAATCCCCTTTGGCACCTTGGTGACGCTGGCGAAGCAAGGGGGAGAAACCAGCAGCGGCATCGTCGGCGATGCAGGCCAGGTGTACCTCAGCGGGTTACCGGAAAAAGGCAAATTAACGGCGAGCTGGGGTCGGAGCACGGCCCAACAGTGCCGGACATCATTCGACATGAGTCAGTCTATAACCGCTAAAAATAATCCGGTGCGAATGTTAAAAATATTGTGTGAGGAAGGACAATCATGAAGCAATGCTATATCAAAACAATAATCTACGATATTACTGGTCTTTGGCTAATGGTAGCGCCAGTCCAAGCTACAACTATTACTATTGGCAAGGGCACAGGGACCCTATGGGAGGGCATTCCTTTTCATAAAAATCTGGTTGGCCCTATGGACTACGAAACTCTTAGTCTCAGCTTTGGGTTGGCATCTATCTCTGCCAAAGAGAAACTCTGCATAGGTATCTCTTCTTTAAGAATGATTGCTGGCTATTTGGCCTATCCAATTGGAGCAGGAGTTGGTTTGATTCCCCGTGCCAGAGTAACTGCCTCCTATGCCAGAGCTAATACTCAACAAATAGAGCACATGAGTGGCACAATAGGGCTACCGATCACGCAGGGCAGTTCAACTTCAGACCCTGCTATAACGTTTACCTCCCTGTATGACTCCAACCCCCTATTCTGCTGACATGGCGTTTGTGTTCGGGAGGAAACATCCTGCCCACTGGGGCAGTAACCGCATTAGCTGAAATGTCAGTGACCTTTAATTAATGTTAATAATAGACTGATGGCGGTTCCGGAACCGCCTCTTTGTTCACAACGCTTCTAACATAGTCACTTCAATAGCCACATCAGACGTCCGGTTATTTCTTTAATTAGCTTCTGTCGTACCTATAAGTTATAATATTCAGCAGGATTAACATTTAAATAGCCACTATTTCAGGAAGGCTGAGAATGAAAAAAGCACTCATTGTTGACGATCATCCACCGGTTCGTATGGCATTGCGTTACACACTTGATCAAATGGGTTACAGGATGATTGACGAGTGTGCTGATGGCATAGAGGCTATTCAGTATATTAAGAAGGAAAGTTATTACATTGTTATCCTAGATATAGGTATGCCTGGTATGGATGGAATGTCCGTTATTCATTCTGTGCGCAAAGCTGAGATTAACAGTAGAATTCTTGTTTATACTGCGCAACAGTCGGAGCTATATGCTTCCCGCTGTATGAAAGCCGGCGCTTCAGGGTTTGTCTCAAAGAATGATTCAATGGATAATGTCGCAGCAGCGATCAGAGCCTTAACTTCTGGCTACAACTTTTTCCCTAATTTTTCATTTCCTGAACCAGGAAATGGAGCAACCATTGATAAATTGTCAAATCGGGAGCTTGATGTGCTCAGAAAATTAGCAGCAGGTATGACTAATAATGAAATTGCAGGAGTTATGTGTTTAAGCAACAAAACCATCAGCACATATAAAACTCGGATTATGGAAAAGCTCGGAGCAACGTCACTGGTTGAGTTAATTACTATTGCAAAGCAGGAAGATCTTCAATGAGAGCCATTCAGCTTTTGATTCTGCTTATCTTACTGTTCCCATTTTATTCTCATGCAGATCATCTTCAACATAGTTATCAAAAGCTGACATTATTTCCGGACGCATCATACAATAATACTATTTATGATGGGTCAATTATTGTTGGGGTTGTTCGCCCTGATTTTCCGCCATTCGATATTTCTGTTAGCGGCCAATATTACGATGGTATTAATGCTGAAGTCCTACGAAGAATTAGCCTGACAGAAAACAAAAAAATAATAATTTATTCGTATAATACTATTGCCGACGCGGAAAGTGCTTTATGCACTGGCGATATAGACGTACTGACAGTGCAAAATTTAGCGGCGGGAAGTTGTGCCCAAAGTTTTGACAGACTACCTTATATTGAAAATAATTCTTTAGTCGCAGTCGAAAATAAAAGTCATATTACCCATCAGAATAGAAAGCTTCGCATTGCTGTTGTATCCAGAAGTGCTATAAAATCCTTAGTTCACCCTATTTATCCGGACGCAGAATTTGAGCAATTTGATACACCACTCAACGCAATGCTTTCGGTTTCATTAGGAACCAATGATTTATTCATCGGAGATGCTATTTCCACTGGGTACTTCTCTGGGAATTCAATATACTATAATTTGCGTGTGCAGAAAAAAATCAATACTGATAGCGCAGTGAAAATGTACCTGACATTTCTACGAAATGATCAAAAAACACGGAGTGTGCTTTCTGAAGGGTTGTCAAAAATATCATTTTCAGATCTGAGTAATATCATTAGAACATGGGATACATCCAGCGACTTTATTATCCCTGGATTGCCAGATTACCTTACTGATAAGGAGTCGGCGTGGATAAAAAACAATCCAGAGATTACTGTTGTACTACCTGATGATATGCCTCCCTATTCATCCTTGGTAGACGACAAGTTCGTCGGTATTTCACCAGAGTTGTTACGCAGTATTAGTAAAAATGTAGGGCTCAAGTTTATTTTCAAAAGCCAACGCTCCACAACAACCACCCAGGATGATGCATTAACGGTTTATGGTGCAAGCAGTTCACTCTATTCATTTGATAACAGCTATAAGTTTACCCGGGCTTATGCAAAATCAGCGATGGTCATGGTTATTTCGGCAAAGCGCGCTTATAAAAGCAGCCTAAAAATTAAGCCAAAAATCATCGCTACGCCACTTAATATTAATGAGATTAGCCATCTCCTTCCTCCATCGATAAAGCTCCTCCAGGTCACTTCAGCCAGTCAGGCATATTCGATGTTGCAAAAAGAGGATGTTGATGCGGTGATAGATATCTATTCATCTGCTCGTTATTTAAGCCTTGAAAATCCAGGCAGCTATCACATGTTCAGCCCTGTTAATGGCAAAGAGTTCAAACTTTCTTTTGGTGTCGCCGAAACGGATCCTGAGCTTTATAATATTCTTAATAAAGCACTGACTCATTTTTCGGACGCCGAGATGGACTTAGTATTCAGGACATGGTCTACGCCGCCAGTAAAAAAAACATTCATAGAGCAACATTATATACATCTTGCATCATTCCTCATAGCCTTTGTCTTTCTGAGCACTCTCGCATTGATGTGGGGTGTAAGCTTACGAAATAATTTGCGAAAAATAAGCAGCATTCGCCAAAAACTTGATAATCAATTATCGCTGGTTAGCTCTCTTATTAATGGCACACCCAATCCCATGTACATAAGGAACCGAGACTCCGAATTAATTTCCTGCAATAAAGCTTACCTTCAGTCGCTGAGTATCAGTAAAGATAATGATCAAAATTCTATCAATGACATTAGCTCCGATACTGCTACTGAATATCGTGATGATTTCTCCCTTGTGCTCAGAGAAAAAACTGCGATAGCAAAAGATCGAGAGATAAAATTTAAGGGCTCCTCCAGAGTTATGCATATTTATCATTGGTTGATACCCTATATGGACGAGTCAGGTCAGGTCATCGGTATTATTGGTGGTTGGTTCGATATCACTGAACGCAAGATTCTTGAGGAAAAATTACGTCAGGCGCAAATTACGGCAGAACAGGCTAATGCTGCAAAATCTGCCTTTATTGCTACTATGAGCCATGAGCTCAGGACGCCTCTTAACGCCATTATCGGTATGCTTGAGCTTGGTAATAATAACCTGAAAAAAGGCGTTGTAGACAGCACGGCTTTTGGCGTAGCCCAAGGCGCCTCACTGACGTTACAGGAACTAATCGGGAATATACTGGATATAAGTAAAATTGAATCAGACAGTCTGGTTCTTCACTATTCGTTGGTCAAGTTAAGCTACTTTTTCGAAAGGGTTATGCTACTTTTTCAGAGTAATGCCACCAGTAAAGGTGTTGGCCTCCATCTCGATATTGATAATTTATCAGGCAGTATGGCGATCCGGACGGATGAGCTTCGACTCCGCCAGATTATCAGTAACATATTGAGCAACGCTGTGAAGTTTACCGATGTCGGAGATATTTATGTTCGGGTGGAGCTTTCCCCTTCATCACAAAAACAATACTCCGCAATGAAAATTAGCGTTACTGATACCGGATGCGGAATTCCACTTTCTGAGCAGAAAAAACTTTTTAAGCCTTTTACTCAGGCTTCTGCCAGGCTAGAACAACGCCAACAGGGAACTGGCCTGGGGCTGGCTATTAGCCGTAGCCTATGCGAAGCACTGGGAGGAACAATAAATCTATACAGCGAAGTCGATAAAGGAACTACGGTAGAAATGGAGTTTGCGGTGGAAGCAACTCCCTCGCGCAATGTCACCAATGAAGTCTCTAAGGTTGTCAGAACTCATATTCGCCAGGATACCATGATCCTGATTGTTGATGATTACTACCCCAACCTGCTGGTTCTCAATAAACAACTGACCTATCTTGGTTACCAGGTTATTGAGTGTGAGGATCCTCTGATGGCCTGGGATCTTTGGCTATCTCATCAGCCTCATGTTGTATTAACGGACTGTAATATGAGGGGTCTAAGTGGTCAGGAACTTGCCATGCAAATACGCGCAGCCAGTAAAGAGGCGATCATTATTGGCATCACTGCTGATGCCCGCGATGAACAGCGAGAACATTGCATTCGTTGTGGTATGAACGATTGTATTTTTAAACCAGTAACGCTTGAAATACTCTCTTCTACTCTGGCTCAGCATGTGCTGTACCGTCACGAAGAAAACCCGCCCCAACCTGTTATCATTGAGCCAGACTACACCAGTGACCCGAGATTCAGACTCTCCTTGTTTGAGCACTCCTGTAACAGCGTCAGCGACATTCATGATGCAATAATGGCAGGAGATTTTAAAAGCATCCTTGAACTGGCTCACCGTGTGAAAGGTGGCCTCGTTATCGGCAAATATGACGACCTTGTGACGATTTGTCGTGAGCTGGAAGCCGCTGCCGCTAGCGGCCAGCTTAATGAATGCCGGCGCCTCACTTTGCTGCTCGAAGAAAGCATTGCTGAAATGCTGGCATGATTACAGCAGAGGATGAAAATATTTTAAGGTAAACGTCTCCAGAGGGACGGGCGCTGAATAAAGATACCCCTGAAAATGAATCACATGTTTCCCTTTCAGATGGTCTACTTGTTCAGCGTTCTCAATGCCTTCTGCGATGACGTCCATCCCCAGTCTCTGGGCAAGATCGAGAATATTGTCGATGATATGCTCGCTGGATGTACCAGAGCCAATCCCCGCAACATAGCTTTTATCAATTTTGATGTAATCAAAAGCAACTTCCTTTAGATAATCAAGGTTAGAGCCTGCGGTTCCAAAGTCGTCAATCGCCAGTTTCACACCATGTTGTTTTAACGTTTCCATCAGCACGTTAAAATGAGCACTATTCTGGAAACTATCTCTTTCTGTAAGCTCCAGCGTCAGAGATAATTTATTGTCCATGCCTTGCAACCATTGCTGACATACCCCGACCAGTGCATCCGTTTTGCAGCACCGATTGCTGATATTAAATGACACATGGAAATCATGTGGTATTAAATTAATGTTTGCAGAAAACACTTCTTTAGTCTGCATCATCAATGAGCGAGTAAGTTCCATTATTATATTGGACTTCTCCGCAAGTGGAATAAAGAGGTCTGGCGGAATAACTTTTCCTTCCTGATTTTTCCATCGAGCAAGGATTTCTACTCCCCAAATCTCCTTCCCCGAACTATCAAATATTGGCTGAGCCCAGGGGATAATTTCCCCTTTACTGATTGCATTGCGTAGATCTTTCTCAGTAAGCTCTGCTGAGAAGTATTTTTTTGAATAGAATAAAGCGGCAACAAAACCTGTCAGGCCAAATATGAAGAAGAGTGGCAGGTAGCTTCCAAAAATAATATTCCATTCAGCCCCTGGTTCTGTTGAGGCCCGGACACTGAAACCTGTTTCTTTTGAGGATTTAATGATTGACTGCTCAGAGAAGGTTGAAGGATATACCCAACCAGAGGCATGCAATTCGCGGCCCCCAACGACAAAATACAGTCTAATCCCACTGACTGAGCTTTGTAAAAAAGATAACAGCAATCTGCCATCAATTGCCATCATAATGTCGCCATGGCGTATGTAAAGCACTGAGGAATTTGGCGTTATCACATTCCCAGGGACCAGTACTCCCCCTTCTTGTACCTCAGGGGAGACCTTTAGATATTCCTCATCATTCTCGAGTACCGAGCTGCAGTATATTTTATTATTGCCGATGATATTAATAGAGCGTATATAAAGCTGGCGCGTTGCTTCACGTCTTAGCTCCGGAAGGATTTGTGCGCACAGACGATGTGCCATGAACCTGTTATCAACAGCAACTTTGTCTGCGATAGCAAAGATTTTGTCAAAATGCTTATAGCTTAGTTCTAATTCTTTGTGAGCCTGTTTTTGCATCTGAGAATTTGCACTGAAGTAGAGCATGCCCAGCCCGGCCAATGAAGGTAGTGCAGCCAAAAGCAAGGTCTGAACAACAAACCTGAGGGTTACTTTCCTTTTAGGACGATACAGACTCATAAAACACTCCGGTGACCCAATAAAATAGCACCTTGTTGAGCCATTCTCATTTGAAATGTAAGAAAAAGGCTACATAAGTATCAGATGCACCTTATACCAGACTCTCGAATCATTTAGTAGTATTTGGCTAAATAAAATAGAACACTAAGGCTTCAGAAGTGCCATATTGCAACTGTAGTAATGACTTTTATTTTTCAATTGGTTTAAGTGAGCTACTTAAAGAGCCTGAATTCAATTGTCATGCTATGGAATCTACACTCATCGTATGTGCTTATAAAAGTGAAAATTTGCGCAAAATTCATCGTTGCATTGCAGCAAACATTACTGCGGAGATTAAGCATATTGTCATACTGAATGATGATCTCCGCTTTAATGTGTTTTCCTCCGACCGAACAGTAAGTATTATTTCTTGCGATCATTTTCTGCGTAGTAATTTATTGTCAGTCATTTTTAATTGCAGTAACAGATTTAACCTCCCATTTTCTGACCTAACACTGGACTGCCGTTCTGTTATTATACTTGAGCATATCTTAGAACATGGGACTATAAAAAAAGATTTCGATTTCTTTCCCAATCTCACGTATAAAACAATTTGGAACTATAAGTACAAACTAATGGCTAAGCTAAGGGTTTCCAGTGAAATGAAATTATTAAGATTTATTACTGGCAATAAATTTACCCCGACGGGAAAATTGATACTTTAAACACTAGGGAGCAGGAAACTGCTCATTTCACTTCAATTATGTCACTTGAAGCATTGTTAATATCAGGTTGTAGTGGTTTACTAAATTTCCCCATCTAGACAGAGGTGATATACTCAACTCTAAAAACACAGGTGTGACCTGCTCCCCGTTGATTAATACACCGTGATGTTAGTAATGTCATTTATCACGCAACGTGAGGGCCTCTCTATGAGGAAGCGTTTTTCCGACGAATAGATCATCAGTATTCTCCGTGAGGCTGAAGCCGGGGTTTCTGTTCCGGGACTCTGCCGCAGGCACACTATTTCTGACGCAACTTTCTACATGCTTTTGGCGTTATATAGAATGCGGACATTGCAACATATATCGTCTGTGTTATATTTCAGCCGTCCGCACTTTGACTATAGTGTTAACATTACTATTTATTTAATAAGTAACGTGCTGACTTTAATTCATTATTTTATTCACTTTATTCATCGTGACTGTGGTGAATAAAAACATAAGGTTTTATCCCTATGATGACAAGACGCTCTTTCGTCAGGCAGGGCCTGATGGCTTCCGCAGGTATGTTCGTGGCGGGAACCGTGGGCAGCAGCATCGCGTTTGCCCGCGAGGATAATCTCTGGCAGATGCCAGATGAAGGAGCGCCTCACACGGCTACCTGGATGGCATTTGGCGCCAGTGAAGCGATCTGGGAGCCGCATTTATTACCGGTGGTTCGCGAGAACCTGGCGACGGTGGCAAAAACGATTGCCGCATTTGAGCCGCTGAATATGCTGGTACGGGAAGAAGATTATGATATTGCGAGCAGGCTCTGCGGACCGTCGGTAAATCTCATCGTACATTCGATAGACGATCTATGGATGCGTGATACCGGGCCGGTATTCGTGAAAAACAGCAGCGGCGGCCTTGCTGGAGTGGACTTTAATTTTAACGGCTGGGGCAATAAGCAGGAGCACGGGCACGATGCTGACGTCGCAGAGTTCGTGGCGAAAGAAGCCAGCGCGATGTTTATACGCTCATCGCTAATACTGGAAGGCGGTGGAATAGAAGTGGACGGTGAAGGGACGGCAATTATTACCGAAAGCTGTGTTCTGAACCTGAACCGCAATCCGGGCATCAGCAAAGCGGCGTGCGAGGCAGAGCTGATGCGGCTGCTGGGGCTTAAAAAAATCATCTGGCTGCCAGGCATTGCCGGAAAAGATATCACCGACGGGCATACCGATTTTTATGCGCGCTTTACTCATCCGGGTACGGTGGTGGCCGGGCTTGAGCAGGACTCGTCGATGTTTGATTACGCCGTCACCCGACGCCATCTGGAAATATTACGCAGCGCGACGGATGCCAAAGGCCGACGCCTGAAGGTGGTGGTGCTGGAAGGGCCCGCGTCAGTACGGCAAAAATACGCGAGCGATGATTTTGCCGCGGGATATATTAATTTCTACGTCTGCAACGGGGCGGTCATTGCACCAGAGTTCGGCGATAAACGGACTGACCGTAATACCCTGGATATTCTGCAGGAACTGTTTGCTGACCGTAAAATTATTCAGCTGAATATCGATGGCATAGCCGCGGGCGGTGGTGGTATCCACTGCACCACCCAGCAGCAGCCCCGTTAAGCAGGGCGGGTGAGGCGTACACAGGAACTTGCCGTGTCGTGTCGGTCAGGCTGTCGCTCACTTCGACCTCACCGCTGACGATGGTCAGACCCGCCGTTCTGAGGGTGGCCGCTGACAGCTGAGCCAGAAGAACGTAGCGCCGGAGCTTAAACAGGGGCGCCAGCGCGAAGCTGGCCAGCAAGCTGAACTACCTCTGGCGATCCTGCACCGGCGAACTGTCTGAGCAGAACGACCTGTTCCGGCTGACGTATGCCCTGCAAAGCTATGACCCACTAAAAATTGCTCAGGGTGTTTATTGCGCTCACGTCAAGGCGAAGCCGCAGTCGGGCCGCAGTCGGGCCGTATGGGCCGCTTACGTGCGTGTTATTCAGTACCTTCAGCGACATTACTCACAGCGACGCAAAATACTAGTTACAACATCCATTATTAAAAGCAATGCAGTTCCGGGCCTTCGGCCCGGGAGCGGCGGGGCTTTTCAGTGGTGGGTTGGGCTAAAGAGTTGCAGCTGTGCTCGAGTTTAACTATTGCCTGAGAGGGACTCTTTGCTTCAGAAAGATTAGGTTACTGCAGGTGGGATGGTAGTAAACATTCTTTTGAATGTTGTAACTACACATTGCGCGCAGTCGTAGCCTGGAGGAAGCGAACCACCTGCATGGCCACGACGAAGGCAAACAGATGCATACCAGCCTCCCTGAAGGCCAGCCAGAACCCGGGCTGTGCCATCAGCCACAGGCGGTTCAGGGAAAGCTGGCGCTGTGTGTGCCCGGCCAGATTGCACCCGCTCACCAACGCAAACAGCTGAAAGGCCGTGGCGAGATAGTCCATTCCCATCGCCAGAAACGCCACGCTGCGGCGGAGATAAGGTAAGCGGGTAGCGGCGTTTCTGCACCGGCACTGAAGACTGAACTGGCATCAGTCACCTCCCAGCGTTTTTTCAAACTCGATGGCTTTCTCTGGTTGATTGATAACCCACTCCCGTTCAGTACGCAGCACTGCTTGCGAACCAGTTGCTGCGTAGTGCGTTCATCATCCGTCGAAACCAGCGGGTCACGTTTCACCTCTTCAGGAGATGCCATATCCGGAAGCCCGTCACAGACGGTTTTCTCTGCCAGCTCATGGGCAGCTTTCTCCCGGGCTTCTTCCTGCTTCTGCTGTTCGTCCGGTATCAGACCAATAGGGTCGTCAGCTTTCGCCGTCGCCTTAGCGGCCGCCCTGACGGTCTGCTCCGTTTCTTCCGGCACGGTGGTCAGCCGTACCGTGTTCAGAAGCCGGTCATCCCCGTTCAGGCGAATTATCACGCCGCTTTCCAGGCTTTCCTGCGCCATGCGGATGGCCGCCTCCGTACTGTCTGCGACCAGGGTCTGTCCGTTCCGACTCGCCTGCGCCCGGCAAACAGCGCATCCTCACTGGCCCGCAAACGGGTTTCATCACTCAGCATCACCTGTCGTCCCCAATTTTCCAGATGGATTTCCGTCAGCATCACCCCGCTTCTTTTCCGCGCCGGGTCCAGACCGGCAGCGCCACATACGGCGAGGGGTATTTTTTCCCGGCAGCAATGAAACGGGCCATCGTGTCGCCTTCCAGTCCATTCGCGGCCAGAACACGGCGTCCCAGCGCGGTTTTGTCCAGCGGTGACGCAGTCCCCAGCAGGCGATTTCCCGTCAGGGTTTCGCGATCGCTCTCCCAATGCAGCAGATCATGTGCGGTTTTACCGCTGTCTGACTGTTTCACCAGATCCTGCCAGCACTCCTGATTGTCCGTGTAAACCTGAACATGTTCTTTTGCGCGTGACAATGTCACGTATAGCGATTCAAGCGAGGCCATTCTGGCCCTGCCCCCTTCACTATCCGTCAGCGCAATCGTGAACCGCTCACTGGCCCCCTGAACGCCGTAGACGGTCAACGCATAGGCCAAACGATATGTCGGTCTTCAACCATCGCCTGCGGGTCGACAATTTTCTCCAGCTTTCCCTTACGAAAACGTACCGCACCATCGTCCGTGAACCCGGCGACGTCCCACAGGCTGTTGGCCACATAGCCTCTGTCGGTATCAGAACGGGTAAAACGCACCCGGTCTCCCTGGCTGAGGATCATTTTACGGGAGGTAAACGGGGAGATATCCTGGGCGGTATTCTGCTGCGGTGAGATAAGCATCGATTCTCCCTCTGTGCTACGCAGTATGACCACGGCGTCACGGGCATTTACATCTGCCTCCGTCCAGTACCGTTCGTTCATCATGGCCATGGCCCCGGTATATTGTGCACAGAAGATGAATACAGGCACCGCAGGCGCCCTGAAATCATCAGGGGGCAGGCAGAAGGTCTGCCGGGGTTTCAACGCGGGCTGACAGGCAGCATAGCCACCTGCCTGTATACCGGTTGCCTTAAGCGCTGAACACGTAACCACTAATCAGCGTCAGGTCATTCATGAATAAATCCAGTCCATACGCCTCATAATCGAAATAGCCGCGCAGCAACTCAGGCATACCCGCCAGCAGCCCGTGATCTTCGACGTACTGAACGGCATAATCTTCTTCACTTTCTGCTTCATCGCAATACGCGCCTTCAAAGGCATCATAATCACATTCGCCGGTATACTCTACCCAGACTACAAAAGCGGGGCCTCCCTGCCCTCTTCTTTAGCGCGTTTGTAAGCAGCGATAAAATCCCAGTCAATGGACGATTCAGAAGCAAACTGTGACGGAATGCCCTCCCAGTCCTGAAACATAAATTAGGCATCCCATTCATCGGCATGCAGCGCCTGACAGGCTTCGTAAAAATCTTCACGGCCATCAAACTCCGTCAGGTTGAACCATTTGCCGAAAATGCTGCCGCAGTTGTATTTGTGGTATGTGCGACGTAGACAGCAGGTGTGGTGGTTGATGCGCTCATAAATAATCCTCCGTGGTTAATATCGTGAGCGTTCCGGCTTACGCCGTACCGACACACGCCAACCGGGCAAAAAGCGAAGGATCCAAGGGCGCCACCGAAGCCGCAGCGCAGTAAATAGCGGGAGCTGGCTGGGCGGTTTTACGGCGAAAACTGAGACGGAAAACAACGGGAAGACGGCGGAAAATGCCTTTGAACTAAACTGCGACCGGGTCCGGAGGGTGGCGCCGGCAAAACAGCGGAAGCACCGAAATCCTGATGCAAAGCAAAAGGCCGGAGGTTTCCCTCCGGCCAGCATTCAGGATGACA
>NZ_OBEF01000017.1 GCF_900215375.1 Enterobacter sp. CC120223-11
ATAAGCTTTATAAGCTTTATAAGCTTTATAAGCTTTATAAGCTTTATAAGCTTTATAAGCTTTATAAGCTTTATAAGCTTTATAAGCTTTATAAGTAATTTAAATGATATATCAATGAAAGGTCGAGTCATATCAACACTGAACCTCAAATTTAATAGAAGGATCATCCGCATGAATCTTGGATGGGAAGACTTAGAAAATATCCAATCAAACCATTGGCAATTAAAAGAAAGTGATCGTATTTCAAACAACTTTCACTCTTTCGAAATATTTCGAGACGACAAGCTTAGTTTAAAATTAAAAATAACATACAAACTTGTTAATCAACATTTTTCAAATGATTACTTTTATAAAGAACCAGAAAGAAGAGCTGGTGAGGTATACGTAACTGATGGTTTTCTTACCTTAGAAAATATTTTCGATGAAAATGTCAGGTTAGAAATCACTGGCATAACATTAATTAATAAAAATATCGTACACAATGAGCATGAAATCGTTGCTACAATTACGTGTGCAATAAATAACCTAAAAAAATCAAATGATTCAGAAAATAATTTAGGAAAGGATAAATTCACAATTGACTGGATTACAAATCTGGATATTGGGAATTATCATTGGAGTTCAAGTGTTAACGAAAAAAGTGAGAAAAAAACAACTAGAGATTTTAAGTCAGTAAACAACACCATTTCATTCACTGAGAATCGAGATAATTTTTCGAGCAACTCAAATTGCTGTAACATTCGGATTAATAATTTGGATGTTTTTTTTGGAAGAACGGATTGTCCAAACATTGATAAAAAATACAACCCTGGATTCATTCTTTATAGTGAAAAGTGTAACAGCGATCTGAGAAAGAAAATAAGAAACGCATTATCATTTATATTGGGTTGCAAATTAATCCATATTTCAAGTGTTTTAAAAGATGAGAATTATAATTCTGTTGAATGCGAAATCCATACACAATCGGCAATAAATGATCTTTATCATTCATCTTATAGCCTTCCTCCTTCACCGCTACATCCTGCAGATACAAATTATTTATTCCTTGGAGAAAACGAAATTGGATTAATGGTTCAGAAGATTGTAACTTCTTATGATGATTATGATTTTTCGCATTTTTCATGGCTATATTGGCATGCCGTAGCTTCTCCTTTACACCTCAAGGGTGTTGGGTTTGGAGCCAGCTTAGAATTCATCCAACGTAAATATATAGAAAACAATGCCACTGACTTCAACCAAAAACTTATCAGCAAAGCTTTATGGAAGCCCCTTTATAAATCGTTAAGTACAATCTTAGAGGATTCCACCGGCTTATCTGAGGATGAAAGAAGATTACTTTCAAATAAACTATCAAGTTTGAATCAAACTCCACACTCAATTTTAACAAGTAGATTTTATGAACTACTAAACCTTTCTTTAGGAGATTTAGAATTGATAAGCTTCAAACAACGCAATAACTCCGCTCACGGAAACAAATCTGATGAGGTCGGAATAATCCCGTTGGTTCGTGAAGTGAAAATTTTGAGGATATTATGCAATCGTATAATATTGAGAATCTACAACCTTTCCGATTATTACAATGACTTTTATAGCTTAGGCTTTCAAACACGACATCTGAGTGATTCAATCCCCAAATAAAAGTGATGTTTGATTTCTGATTTACAAACATTAAAACTGGATATATATACAGTTAAATTTAGCCTTCAGACATGAGGGCTTTTTTATGGCAGTACGAAAACTCGACACAGGAAAATGGATTTGTGAATGCAACCCCGCCGGGCACAGTGGACGGCGTGTGCGTAAGCTGTTTGCCACTAAAAGCGAAGCATTAGCTTTTGAGCGCCACACTATAGATGAAACGAAGGCTAAGCCCTGGCTGGGTGAATCGGTAGACCCCCGGACTCTGAAAGACGTCGTAGAACTCTGGTTCAAGCTGCACGGCAAATCCCTGACCGCTGGCAAACATGTTTACGACAAGCTGGTCTTGATGATCGATGCTCTCGGAAACCCTCTCGCTACTGATCTCAGATCGAAATTATTCGCGCATTAACGTGACAAGCGGCTGACAGGTGAAATCTACTTTAGTGAGAAGTGGAAGAAAGGTGCCAGCCCGGTAACTATCAATCTGGAGCAAAGCTATCTGAGTAGCGTTTTTAGTGAGTTGGAACGGCTCGGAGAATGGACAGCACCAAACCCACTGGAAAGCATGCGCAAGTTCACGATTGCCGAAAAGGAAATGGCCTGGCTTACACATGAACAAATCACAGAACTTCTCTACGACTGCGAGCGTCAAAGCCCCCACTCGCTCTGGTTGTGAAAATCTGTCTGAGCACCGGAGCACGCTGGCGCGAAGCAGTGAACCTCACGCGATCTCAAGTCACGAAATACTGAATCACGTTTGTCAGAACTAAGGGCAAAAAAAACCGCAGCATTCCGATAAGCGAAGAGCTGTATGAGGAAATTATTGCCCTGGATGGCTTCAATTTCTTTACTGACTGCTACTCCCAGTTTTCAGCTGTGATGGACAGGACTTCCATTATCCTTCCTCGTGGGCAGCTTACTCACGTTCTGCGGCATACCTTCGCAGCACACTTTATGATGTCCGGTGGGAACATCCTTGCCTTACAAAAAACCCTTGGACACCACGATATAAAAATGACAATGCGCTATGCTCATTTAACCCCAGATCACCTTGAAACCGCCTTACGTTTCAACCCGTTAGCTACTATGCATGCTAGTTAAAACTGAAATATTCTTTACATCTCTGTTTTATGAGGAATAAAAGATGATACTATCATCACACATTCCTCATATTTTTCTAAAACAGCGCTTCATATTAAAATGTTAAAAGAAAAAATCATTAGCCTATTTTTATTTACATCAATAGCTCTACTCTCCTTTTGTACCTTTTCAAAAGGAGGTAATGTTCACGTTAATGGATACTTTAGAAGTAATGGTACTTATGTACAACCGCACTACCGTACAGCACCAGACCATAACTTTTATAACAATTGGAGCACAAGAGGCAATGTAAACCCTTATACGGGTAGAGCAGGCACAAAAGAATATCCTTCTAATTCATACCCAAATCTTGGCAACCCATCTTATCACTCAAATTCTGTCACACCTAATTCCTATAGCTCTAACCCTATAAATTCCTCTCCTCCTAAAAGTAACAATTATTACTCTGGAGAAAATTTCATGGAAATACAAAAGAAAAAAGACATAGAACGAGCAAAATATTGGAAGTTGAAAGGGTATAACTTCGATCCAAATTACACAACAAGTTTTATGATGGATCAAAAAGTCAAAGATATAGAAAGAGCAAAGTACTGGAAGTTGCAAGGATATGAATTTGATGCAAACTATACTACAAGTTTTATGATGGACCAAAAAGTCAAAGACATACAAAGAGCTAAATACTGGAATGCTAAAGGTTACAACTTTGATGCTAATTATATGACTGATTTTATGATGGATCAGAAAGTTAAAGATATTCAGAGAGCGGCTTACTGGAAAACTAAAGGGTTGGATTTCAATCCTAACTACATGACAGATTTCATGATGGATATGGAAGCTAAAAATAGAGGCGTCCATTAATCGCGAAAGTGCCGACAAAGTGGCGACAGCGGTTGGCAATACCCCGTAATCGTCACTTCTCACCACTAAACTAACTTATTGATTATCTTACAAGTCGCTGTTTTTACTAACCCGTTTACACAAATGTTTTTTTTGTAGCCTGAAATCCCGAACTCCATTCCGATCAACAAATTACTCACCACGCCCCCTCCTCCCTGACCATATGCACAATTCCGCACGGGCTCATGATCCAGCCTCCTTTAAAGCCTTCGGGCAAGGGTTCTACGGCATCGCACCGGACCACGCCCTTCTCTTCCAGCTGTTTTTCTGCCTGTGCAAAATTGGGAGTGAAAAGTTCCAGCCAGATTTCGGCCTGGCTCAGCGCCGGGGCTTCATCAATCCACAGCCGGTTGGGTCCGAGAACAAACCCTGTCGCGGGCGGCTTATCGGTGATTTCTTCCAGCCCCAGCGTATTGCGATAGAACGCTATCGTCTGCTGATACTGGTGCGGCGGCACTTTCAACGCGATATCAATCCCACCTTTAATCTCTGTCTTCATAACCAGGCCTCTGATTAAAAAACAATCACAATGGTTCAGTATGTCGCAGCATTACGCTTTGCGCCTGGCTTGCACCGCACAAGTTCTCACCCATACTTTTCAAAGGCGAAATGCGTGAGGAATAGTGATGATGCTTCAGGGCAAAGTGGCCGTAATCTTCGGAGGCAGCGGCGCAATAGGCCGTTCGGTCGCGCTGGCGATGGCGCGGGAAGGTGCTCGGGTCTGGCTTCTCGCGCGCGAACAGGCTCGACTCGATAATGCTGTGGCCGAAGTACGCGCGGCAGGATTCAATGCAAATACCCTCATCGTTGATGCTCTTGATGAGCAATCCACGCTCGACCAGGCAGCAAAACTCGCCCAACAAACCGGCGGAATTGACATCGTCGTGAATGCCACGGGTTTTATGCACGATCAGGGTAAAGGGATTCTGGCGCTCAGCCTGTCCGAATTCAGGCAAGGATTCGATCCGTTCTTATCAGCGATGTTCAATATTTCAAAAGCGGTGACACCACATATGGGTGGTGAGCGGGCGGGTGTCATTCTGACGGTCGTCGCACCCGCAGGCGCAATGGTGATGCCAAATCATCTGGGTCATATTGTCGGCTGCGCGGGCACTGAAGCATTTGTTAAATCGCTCGCCAGTGAGCTTGGACCAAAAAACATTCGGGTGGTTGGCGTGCGTTCTCACGCCATTGTTGATGCGGTCGCAGCCGGGTCTTATACCGCCGAAATCTTTGCACCAAAGGCGCAGGCGATGGGCATAACCGTAGAGCAGTGGTTAGGTGGCGCGGCGCAAAGCACAATGCTTAAACGCCTGCCTACGCTTGCAGAAGTGGCTGGGCTGATGACTTTCCTGGCATCAGAACGGGCAAATTCCATGACCGCCACCGTCGTTAACCTCACGGCAGGTGCAACCACCAGCGGCTAGATTATTTCAGAATGGCGCTGAGGCCATGTACAGCCATATAAACACCAACCACGGCAATCAGCACGCTGGAAAAGTAAGGTGCACGCCGGGCAATTTTGTTAAACCCGCTCCAGCGTTTTGCCGCATGGCGAACGCCTATCGCGGCCCCTGCCCCTACAGTTACCAGCGTTAATGCCAGTCCAATGCTGAAACTGATAACCATGGTCGCCCCCAGGGCCAGTGCTTTCAGCTGAATACAGATAAGCATGACCGTCACCGCTGCAGGGCATGGGATCAGACCCCCCGTCAACCCAAACAGCAGGATCTGCCCGTTGGTAACGTCACGATCGGTAAACTTGCGCTGGATTTCATTGGCGTGATGGCGCTCATGCGCGTCCTGATATTCACGTGAACCCTGCTCCAGCCCCGCCAGTTCAGCATGCGTATGATCGTGATGATGGTCGTGGTCGTGGTCGTGGTCGTGGTCGTGGTCGTGGTCGTGATGATGCTGCGACTGCATTTCCTGCAACCAGTTTTTTTCATGGCGCCAGGTACGCTGGAACATCCAGAACGCGGTGCCCAGAATAATGACCGCAGAAACCAGCTGGAGCCAGGGCTCCGCCGACTGCGCGGTAAATTGCTGACTGATGTACATTCCCCCAAACGCGATTATCCAGACAATCGCCGTATGGCTCACCGTCGCCGCCAGCCCCAGCATCACGGCCTGCCGGACCGTGCCCTTAATTGCCACGATAAATGCTGCCATCATGGTCTTGGAGTGGCCGGGCTCGAGGCCGTGTAAAGCCCCTAACAATATTGCACTCGGAATAAAAAACCAGGCATTGCCCTGCTGAAACAGGGTGGTGAAATCGGTCATAGGGTGTTATCTCGTCAGGCATTGATGCGACGCATTCTACTCCCCCCCAGTAGATCGCCAATGGTATTATGGCCCCACTTTTACCGCCGTGGAGAACCAAGCATGTCCCATACTGTCCGTGATAAACACAAGCTGAAAACCCGCGCGAACAAAATTCAGGGTCAGGTTAACGCCCTGAAAAATATGCTCGATGAGCCGCACGAGTGCGCAGCAGTGCTGCAGCAAATTGCCGCCATTCGCGGGGCGGTGAACGGGTTAATGCGGGAAGTGATCAAAGGCCATCTGACGGAGCATATCGTCCATCAGGAAGATGAAGTTCAGCGCGAGGCCGATCTGGATGTGGTGCTGAAAGTACTCGATTCCTATATCAAATAACCCGCTTTCACAGGCGGGCAATTCTCCCGACCATTTCTCGAATCTCCTCCTTGCCCAGCGGCGCGCGGTCCGTCACAAAATGCAGCGTCATCCCCTCGATAAACGCATCCAGCGCGCGAGCCGTGGCCGAATCAAACCACTGCTCCAGCACCTGCTGGCTGCCCTGCATCCAGTTTTGCATTACGTTTTTGAGCGCCGGTTTGCAGCCGATAAACGCATACAGCTGATACATCAGCTCCATGTTGCGCGTCGTCGTGACCTGGGCGCTGAAAATCAGCTGCGTGATGGCGTCACAGGCCTGCTGTGGGGAGTTCACTTCGGCAAAAAATGCTTTGTACTGCACCAGCATGTCATCGGTGAAGCCGCTGAACGCTTCCTCCAGAAGCGCGTCGATACCGCTGAAGTAATACGTCATTGACCCCAGCGGCACATCGGCGCAGCTGGCGATTTTGCGGTGCGTGACGGCCTGAATACCATGCTGCGCGATGGTGTCCAGCGTCGCCTGCAGGATCCTTTCGCGTCGTTGCGGATCGTTGGGTCTACGGGCCATCATTTTTCCTTATGTGATTTATGTACAAATGTACACAACCTTGCTAGTGTTGTCTCTCCCTCTTTTTGTACAGGCAGTATACGGATGACGTCGCTTTCTTCCCGCCGGGCCCTGCAGTTGCGCATGTGGGCGCTGTTTATGTTCTTCTTTTTACCGGGCCTGTTGATGGCCTCCTGGGCCACGCGAACGCCCGCCATCCGTGACATTCTGTCAGTGAACACCGCCGGAATGGGCATTGTGCTGTTTGGCCTGTCGATTGGTTCGATGAGCGGCATTCTCTGCTCGGCTTGGCTGGTGAAGCGCTTTGGCACCCGCAAGGTTATCCGCACCACCATGTCCTGTGCGCTGGTCGGGATGATGATGCTTAGCATCGCACTGTGGCTCGCCTCGCCTTACTGCTTCGCCTTTGGTTTGATGGTGTTTGGCGCAAGCTTTGGTGCCGCCGAAGTGGCGATTAACGTTGAAGGCGCCGCCGTCGAACGTGAAATGAATAAGACCGTGCTGCCGATGATGCATGGCTTTTACAGCTTCGGCACGCTCGTTGGCGCAGGTATCGGCATGGCACTCACGGCCTTTGGTCTGTCGGCCACCATCCATATTCTGCTGGCCGCGCTCTGCGGCATCGCGCCTATCGCCATTGCCATCAAAGCCATTCCGGACGGCACAGGCAAAAACACGGCTGAAAACAGTGAGCATCACGAAAAAGGCGTTCCGTTCTGGCGCGACGGGCAGCTGATGCTGATTGGTGTGGTGGTGCTGGCGATGGCATTTGCCGAAGGCTCCGCTAACGACTGGCTGCCATTGCTGATGGTGGACGGTCACGGCTTCAGCCCGACCTCGGGCTCGCTGATTTATGCAGGCTTCACCCTCGGCATGACCGTCGGGCGTTTCACCGGCGGCTGGTTTATCGACCGCTACAGCCGCGTGGCCGTGGTCCGCGCCAGTGCGATTATGGGCGCACTCGGCATCGCACTCATTATTTTTGTCGACGTCGACTGGGTCGCTGGCGTCTCGGTTATCCTCTGGGGACTCGGCGCGTCGCTCGGCTTCCCGCTGACCATTTCCGCCGCCAGCGACACCGGCCCGGACGCACCCACCCGCGTCAGCGTTGTCGCCACCACTGGCTATCTGGCGTTCCTCGTTGGCCCGCCGCTGCTCGGTTTCCTCGGCGAACATTACGGCCTGCGCAGCGCCATGCTGGCGGTGCTGTCGCTGGTCATTGTCGCCGCCCTGGTGGCCCGCGCGGTCGCCAAACCTGAATCTGAACCCGTTACGGAGAGTGCATGATGAGTATCAAACTGATTGCCGTCGATATGGATGGAACCTTTCTCAACGATGAAAAGCGCTACAACCGGACGCGCTTTCTCGCCCAGTATCAGCAGCTGAAGGAACAGGGCATTCGCTTTGTGGTCGCCAGCGGCAACCAGTACTGGCAACTGATCTCCTTCTTTCCGGAGATTGCCGATGAGATTGCCTTCGTGGCGGAAAACGGCGGTTGGGTAAGGGATGCAGGCCAGGACATCTTCAACTGCGAGCTGCCTTTAGCGCACTTCCGTCAGGTGGTGGACTTTCTCCACACCCTGCCGGACGTGGAAATCATCGCCTGCGGCAAACGCAGCGCCTATACGCTGAAGCGCTATAACGACGAACTGAAAGCGATGGCGGCGCTCTACTATCACCGCCTCGAATTGGTCGACAGCTTCGATAATCTGGACGATACCTTCCTGAAATTTGGCCTGAACCTGCCGGACAGGCTGGTGCCGGAGGTGCAGAAAGCCCTGCACGAAGGCGTCGGCGACCTGATGACCGCCGTCACCACCGGGCATGGCAACATCGACCTGATCATCCCGGGCGTGCATAAGGCCAACGGCCTGCGCATTCTGCAACAGCGCTGGGGCATTGAGGACAGTGAAGTGGTGACGTTCGGCGACAGCGGCAACGATCTGGAGATGCTACGCCAGGCAGGGTTTGGGTTTGCAATGCAGAACGCGTGCGAGGCAGCGGTTGAGGCCGCGAATCACCGCGCACCGCATAACAATGATGAAGGCGTTTTGCAGGTGATTGATAAAGTTTTGAGGCGGGAAGCGCCTTTTCATTAACCGTTTGAATGCCAGGTGGCGCTTCGCTTTACCTGGCCTACAGGTCCCGTAGGCCAGGTAAAAAAACAGGTTACTGCTGCGAACTGCCGACCGTTTTATCTTTCAGGAAGTAGACAATCAGCCCCAGCCACAGAATCCCGTTGGCAAGGTTAAACCCGCTGAACAGGCCGTTTCCACCGAACTGGTACGCGTGTTTGCTCACCTCAATACCCACGGTGAAAATCAGCATCTGCAACATGCCCATCGCCGCCGACACCGTGCCTTTACTCATGTCGCTGGCAAACAGCGTCAGACGAACCAGGCCCGCGTTAGCAATCCCAATCCCGAAGGCATAAACGCTCAGACCTGCAGTCATCCACAAGTAGGCGTGGGTGGAGACAACGGTTGCCGCCGCGGCGATAACCAGCCCCGCCATAATCGGCCAGCCGCCGGCAATAATCAGCCAGCGCACGGATTTGCGTGAAGTCAGCTTCGCCAGCACGAGGTTGCCGACAATCAGCGCGCCAAAAATCGGTACCTGCAGCATGCCATATTCATAGGTGCTGGCCTGTTCGCCGCTGATGATGATCACCGGCGATTGTGCAATCCACGCCAGCAGCGGCAGGCTGACAAACCCGGTCGCCAGCGCACCCGCCACAAAGCGCAGGTTTTTCAGTACCAGGCCATAGTCTTTACCGAGCTCTTTGATTGAGAGCTTTTCGCCCAGTCGCGTCGCGGTTTCCGGCATCGCTCTTTGCAGACCAAAGAAGGAGATCAGCGCCAGCCCCGCAAACAGCACGAACATCGTTTCCCAGGGCGCGAGATGCACCCAGGCGGCACCCACCAGCGGCCCGAGCAGGGGGGCAATCAGCGCCACGTTCGCCATCAGCGCGGTGATTTTGATACACACCGCCTCCTCAAACGACTCCTGAATCGCCGCATAGCCCACCGCGCCAATAAAGCACAGGCTGATGCCCTGCAGGAAGCGCAGGAAGGTGAACTGTTCGATGTTCTGCGCCAGCAGCGTTGCCAGACAGGTAATGATGAACCACACCACGCCGGTGAGCATCACCGGACGACGGCCAATACGGTCCGACAGCGGCCCGAGCAGCCACTGCAGGAACATGCCTCCTGCCAGATAGGCGGTCATCGAGGTCGGCACCCACTCCATCCCGGCGTTAAACTGCTCAACCACTGTTAACATGCCTGGCTGGATCATGTCATTGCCGATATAGGTTGAGAATTCGTAAAGCACCAGACAGAGCGGGAAAAGTAACGCCTGACGACCGAGGCGTTTACCTGAAAGTGAAGGGTTTTGCATGCAATCTCTTAACGGTAAAAAATCGCGTGAAGTGTAATGAATGATAGCGGATGGCGGTAGCGAAAAGTGCGTGAAACACCCTGTTACAGCACAATTTTACTCGTTTAAGGTTCGCTTAAGTTGCGGACCCTATACTTGCCAGCCTTGTAAGCAGAAAGATAAACGCTGGCTGAACACAAATCGCAACCCCCGGACAATTAAGATAATCCCTCTTTACCGTACCGGCTGTGATTTTTAAGGTGAGCATGGTCATCAAACTGTAAGAGTCCGCACGCTATGCTGGAAAATTTGAACACTTCGCTGTTTTACTGGATTAACGCCACGCCTGCGTCGCCGCAGTGGATGATTTCACTCGCGATTTTCATCGCCAAAGATCTGATAAGCCTCGTTCCCCTGTTGGCGGTCGTACTCTGGCTGTGGGGGCCACGCACGCAGGTCTGCGCCCAGCGCCAGCTGGTGATTAAGGTGGCGATGGCCATTGGCGTCAGCCTGCTGCTCTCCTGGACTATTGGGCACATTTATCCGCATGACAGGCCCTTTGTCGACGGTATCGGCTATAATTTCCTGCATCACTCCGCCGATGACTCCTTCCCAAGCGATCACGGCACGGTGATTTTCACGTTTGCCCTCGCCTTCCTGTTCTGGCATCGCCTGTGGTCCGGCGTTTTCCTGCTGGCTATCGGCTGCGCCATTGCCTGGTCCCGCGTGTATCTTGGCGTCCACTGGCCGCTGGATATGGTCGGCGGCTTCCTCGCAGGTCTCAGCGGCTGTCTCGCTGCCCAGATCATGTGGCGGATGTTTGGCCAGGCCATCTACCGTCATTTGCAGGCCGCGTATCGTTTTTGCTTTGCTCTGCCTATCCGTAAGGGCTGGATACGTGACTAAGCCCGGCGGCACAGGTAAAATCGCCGCCGGACTCTCCGCCTGATGCGGAGGGCATGAAGGTTTACAGGGGTTCTATGGAAACACGGCGCGATGAGCGAATCAGTCAGCTTATTCAGGCTCTTAAACGCAGCGATAAGCTCCACCTAAAGGAAGCCGCCGCGCTGCTCGGCGTTTCTGAGATGACCGTTCGCCGTGACCTCAACTGCCACAGCGGGCCTGTCGTCCTCCTCGGCGGCTACGTCGTGCTGGAACCCCGCAGCGCCAGCCACTATTTACTGAGCGATCAGAAAACCCGCCTGGTGGATGAAAAGCGCCAGGCCGCCCGACAGGCGGTGAAGCTGCTCAAAGCCCATCAGATGGCGTTTTTCGACTGCGGCACCACCACGCCGTGGATTATTGACGCCATCGACGACGACCTGCCGTTTACCGGCGTTTGTTACTCCCTGAACATCTTCCTGGCTTTGCAGGAAAAACCGCTGTGCCGCGCCATCCTCTGCGGCGGTGAGTTTCACGCCAGCAACGCCATTTTCAAGCCGCTCAGCCCGCAAGACACCCTGAGCCATCTCTGTCCCGATGTCGCCTTTTATTCCGCCGCAGGCGTTCACGCCACACTCGGCGTAACCTGCTTTAATCTTGATGAGCTGCCGGTAAAACACTGGGCGTTAGCCAGCGCACAAAAGCACGTGTTGGTGGTTGATCACAGTAAATTTGGCAAGGTAAGACCGGCGAGGATGGGCGAATTAGCTCGCTTTGACGTTATCGCCAGCGACCGCCGCCCGGATGACGAGCTGACGGCGCTGGCAAAGCAGCGCGGCATCACGCTGCTGTTTGATAAGTAATTGCATTCACAGGCCGTGTAGCCTGTAGGCCGGGTAAGGCGGAGCCGCCGCCCGGTAATGTGGTTAAGAGAACCAGCCCCCGAACCACTCGTGGAATTTCATCATCACGAAGTCCACTATCCGGTTAAAGAACCCGCCCTCATTGACCGCTTCCATCACGATAAGCGGCCGCTGCTCGATGGTTTTATCATTGAGCTTAAAGTCGATGGTGCCAACAATCTGCCCTTTCGCCAGCGGCGCAGTCAGCTGCGGCTGATTCAGGGTGTAGCTCGCTTTCAGGTTTTTCAGCTGACCACGCGGCAGCGTGATAGAACCCGCTTCCCCCGCGCCAAGCTTGGCCTGGCTATTGTCGCCGTACCACACTCGCTGCTCAATGAAGGTGGCGTCAGGCTTGATTGGCGTGACGGTTTCGTAGAAGCGGAAACCCCAGGTCAGCAGTTTTTCAGACTCATTAAAGCGTATGCGGTCGGTTTTGGTGCCAAGCACTACCGCAATCAGGCGCATATCGCCCTGCTTAGCGGAGGATACCAGGTTGTAGCCCGCACCCGCAGTGGTCCCCGTTTTTACGCCGTCCGCCCCGAGGCTGGTATTCCACAGCAGACGGTTGCGGTTCGGCTGCTTAATGTTATTGAAGGTGAACTCTTTTTCCTGATGAATGGCGTATTCGTCCGGCACGTCGTGGATCATGGCTTTGGTCAGCAATGCCATGTCGCGGGCGGTACTGAACTGACCCGGTGCGTCCAGGCCGTGCACGGTTTTGAACACGGTGTTGGTCAGGCCGAGCTTCTGCGAATAGCTGTTCATCAGGCTGATGAAGGAGTCCTGGCTACCGGCGACAAAGTCCGCCAGTGCAATACAGGCGTCGTTCCCTGACTGGATAATCACCCCTTTGTTGAGGTTCTCCACGGAAACCTGATCGCCAGGCTTCAGGAACATCACCGACGAGCCGCGCAGCGCGGGGTTGCCCGTCGCCCATGCATCTTTGCCGATGGTCACCATGTCGGTCAGTTTGATTTTATTGGCTTTAATTGCTTGCCCGACCACGTAGCTGGTCATGATTTTGGTCAGGCTCGCCGGATCGAGTTTATCGTCGGCATTGCCTTCGCTCAGCACTTTGCCGCTGTTGTAATCCATCAGGATCCAGGCTTTGGCATCGACCGGCGGAGCTTCCGGTTGTTGAACAGCATCGGCAGCCTGTAAGGCAGGTGCCACGAGGAGTAAAAGCAGAGAGCCTGCCGCCAGGCCGCGGGGAGAAACAACTGTACGCGTCATAAAAGCCACCCAAGTATCCATTCCAAAACACACGTTACGTCACCGACGCCGTGTAACAACAGGCGGTGAGTAATAACGTAGAAATGATCTTAAAGAAACAATGCGTTGGTAAAGTTTTTAAAGTTTACGCAAGAACGGCGCGTTGTGCTGAAAACCGGACAATTTTTTTGATCGTGGTTGTATGAAGGTTGAATTTATTCGACCATGAGCCTTCACTTATGCGCTGAAAAACGGGGTAACGATGATTACGCTTTGGGGCAGAAACAACTCTACCAATGTTAAAAAGGTTCGCTGGACGCTGGAAGAACTCGGTCTTTCCTACAATCAGATCCTGGCCGGGCTGGAGTTTGGCCTGAATCACGACGCTGACTATCTCGCCAAAAACCCCAACGGGCTGGTGCCGCTACTGCATGACGACGAGACGGATATCACCCTGTGGGAATCCAATACCATCGTGCGCTATCTCGCCGCGCAGTACGGCGAAGGTAGCCTGTGGCAAAGCAACCCGGCGAAGCGCGCGCAGGGTGAAAAGTGGATGGACTGGGCCAACGGCACGCTCTCTCCGGCGCATCGGGTGATTCTGATGGGGCTGGTGCGCACGCCAGAGGAAAAACGCGACCACGCCGCCATTGAGGCCGCTATCGCGCAGTGCGAAAAGCTGTTCACCATCCTGGATGATGCGCTGGCGAACTCCACCTGGCTTTCGGGCGACGAGTTTGGTACCGGCGACATTGCCGTCGCCCCGTTCGTTTACAACCTGCTGGAAACGGTGAAAACCTGGCAGCCCCATCCGAACTTACAGCGCTGGTATCAGCAGCTCGCCCGCCGCCCGGCGTATCAGAACATAGTGATGATCCCGGTAACCTGATCTCAGGCAGCCGGACTCACCTTCAGCAGTTCCCCATCGGACTCGTCGGTCAGCACGTACAGATAACCGTCGGGTCCGATTCGCACATCGCGAATGCGCTGTTTTCTGTCGCCCAGAATGCGCTCCGACTCCGTCACCTTATTACCGTCGACGTTCAGCACGATCACTTCCTGATCCTTTAACGCTCCGATAAACAGCTTGTGCTGCCACTGCGGGAACTTATCGGCGTTATAGAACGCCATACCGCTCACCGCCGGAGAGTGCTTCCAGAAGAAAAGCGGCGGTTCAGTGCCCGCCACTTTTTCACCTTTGGCCTCCGGGATCGGCAAACCGCTGTAGTTGATGCCGTGGGTTGCCAGCGGCCAGCCGTAATTTTTTCCGCGCTGCGGAATGTTAATTTCATCCCCCCCGCGTGGCCCGTGCTCGTTCAGCCACAGCGTATGGCTCCAGGGATTCATCGCCATGCCCTGTGGATTACGGATGCCGTATGACCAGATTTCCGCCCGCGCGCCGGGCTGGTTCACAAACGGGTTATCCGATGGCACTTTGCCCTCTTCGGTCAGGCGCACCACTTTGCCCTGCAGTTTATCGAGATCCTGCGCCGTAGAGCGCTGGTTGTTTTCACCAAGGGCAATGTAGAGATAGCCCTTGCCGTCGAACACCAAACGGCCGCCAAAGTGGTTGCCGGTAGAAAGTTTCGGCATCTGTCGGAACACAACCTGGAAAGCTTCAAGCCGCGTTAAGTCATCGCTCAGCCGACCATAGCCCACCGCCGTGCCCGCTTTACCGTCATCGCCCACTTCGGCATAGCTCAGCCAGACCCTTCTGGACTGCGCGAAATCGGGCGCCAGCACGACATCCAGCAAACCACCCTGCCCGTTCGCCCACACCCGCGGAATCCCCACCAGCGGGTCTGAAAGCCCTTTCCCCTCCTGCCAGAGTCGCAGCTGCCCACCGCGCAGGGTAATCAGCAGACCTTTGTTATCCGGCAAAAAGGCCATCGACCAGGGGTGATCCAGCTTGCGCTGCAGCACCTCCACACGGACGTCCGCAGCATACAGAGCCGGAGAGATCAGCAGGCTGGCGAGCAGAACGTTCAACGCAAAACGGGACATGGCGGGCTCCTTATACGGTCACTGCGTTTAAGGTTAGCCAGCCTGCCGGGCCCGTCCTCAACTTTTACAAAAGCTTAACTATCACCCGCCAAATGTCGGCACAAAAATGCAACACCTGTTGAGGTTTTGTTTGGAAAACTGAATAGTCACGGAACGAAACCATTGCTATAGTGCGCCGGTCTTCACAACCAGCCGGTGCAATAATGTTCAAAAAAGGGTTATCTGTCTTTTTGCTGCTGTGCTCGCTTTTTTCAGGACAGCTTTTAGCGAACGTCCACGGACATGAGTTTTATCAGGAACAGAGCGCCGACCACTGGATGCGGCACAATGCAGACAGCGATGAAATTCGGGCAAGAACAAAGGATGCAGCTGATGAATTACGTGAGGATCACCACACCATCAAGGATCGCAAACCTGAAACGATCCATCTTTAACGTGCCTCCCCGAAGGGAGGCGCATGAACTTACTGTAACGCGTTCAGAATTTGCCAGGCCGCGGTGACGCGAACCGGGTTCGGGTAGTTCTTGTTCGCCAGCATCACAATGCCCATCTGCTGCTGCGGCACATAGGCAATATAGGCGCCAAACCCGTTGGTGCTGCCCGTTTTATGCAGCCAGCTGGCAGGGGTTGCCGGGCGTGCCGGAGTCTGCAACGCAGCCGGGCTTGCCTTCAGCGCCACATCGTTGCCGCTGGCGGTAATTACCTGCTGCGGGTTGATCGGCCACGGGTACATTTCCCAGCCCAGCCCCTGATACATATCGCCCACTTTGTAGTAACCACTTTGCGCAGTACTGATGGCCTTTTTCAGCACGGCATCGTCAGCAGGCAGCTTCTGCGGCGCGATATTTGCCTGCATAAATTTCGCCATATCTTTGATGGTGGTTTTCACACCGTAGGCTTCCGCATCCAGCATGCCAGGTGTCACACGCACAGGTTTCCCGTCCCGATAACCCCAGGCGTAGTTCGCCCGTTTCGTTTCTGGCACGCTGATATACGTGTGCTTCAGCTTGAGCGGAGCAAACACGTTCTTTTGCATGAACTGTTCAAAGCTCAGCCCGCTTTTGCTCACCGCCAGCGCGCCAAACAGACCGATGCTGGCGTTGGAATAATTGCGCATGGTGCCAGGCGTCCACTGTGGCTGCCAGCCGTTATAGTAGCGCCAGAGTTCGCTCTGATTCGTCACCTCATCCGGCACCTGAAGCGGTAAACCGCCCGCGGTGTAGGTGGCCAAATCCAGCATAGTGATTTTCTGCCACTGCGGCGCGGTCAGCGCTTTGTTGTACTCTGCAGCCGGGTCGCTGAGCTTCATGATGCCGCTTTCCAGCGCATAAGCGCCTGCGGTGCCGGTAAAGGTTTTACTGACCGACCCGAGTTCAAATACGGTGTTGCCGGTCACCGGACGTTTCGCGTCAACATCCGCGAGGCCGTAGTGGAAATAGTAAGGTTTGCCGCGATAAATCACCGCCACCGCCATGCCAGGGATCTGCTGCTCTTTGAGCAGCGGCTTAACGGTATCATCGACAATTTGCTGTAATTTTTGCGCAGAAACGGGTTCCGATGCGCTGGCAATGAGCGGCACAGCGGCCAGTGAAGTGGCAAGGAGCAGCGCCGCAAAACGCGGACGATGAAGTAAAGATGTGCAGGTGTTCGTCTTCATTTTTCCTCCTGATAAACGAATCTTAACGATCAACCCGCGCCATTAAGCCGAAAACCCTGGCTCACTGCAAATCTTCAGTACAAATTTCCCGCCGACCTCTGTAGAATCCACGCCCTGACCACTCCAAAAATCGAACAATTTTTAAGCTATGAGCAATGTGACACAGCAGCCGAAAATCGGCTTCGTCTCTCTGGGTTGCCCGAAAAACCTGGTGGACTCTGAACGTATCCTCACCGAACTGCGCACCGAAGGCTACGACGTGGTGCCAAGCTATGACAACGCTGACATGGTTATCGTCAACACCTGCGGTTTTATCGACAGCGCGGTGCAGGAGTCTCTGGAAGCCATCGGCGAAGCCCTGAAAGAGAACGGCAAGGTGATTGTCACCGGCTGCCTGGGTGCGAAGGTCGATCAGATCCGCGAAGTGCACCCAAAGGTGCTGGAAATCACCGGCCCGCACAGCTATGAACAAGTGCTGGAACACGTGCACCACTATGTGCCGAAACCGCAGCACAACCCGTTCCTGAGCCTGGTGCCGGAACAGGGCGTGAAGCTGACGCCGCGCCACTACGCCTACTTAAAAATTTCCGAAGGCTGCAACCACCGCTGCACCTTCTGCATTATTCCTTCTATGCGTGGCGATCTCGACAGCCGTCCGATTGGCGATGTGCTCTCTGAAGCAAAACGTCTGAAAGATGCGGGCGTAAAAGAGCTGCTGGTTATCTCCCAGGACACCTCCGCCTACGGCGTTGACGTCAAACACCGCATGGGCTTCCACAACGGCGAGCCGGTTAAAACCAGCATGGTTGGCCTGTGTGAGCAGCTGGCGAAGCTCGATATCTGGGTTCGTCTGCACTACGTTTACCCGTATCCGCACGTGGATGACGTTATTCCGCTGATGGCGGAAGGCAAAATCCTGCCGTACCTCGATATCCCGCTGCAGCACGCCAGCCCACGCATTCTCAAGCTGATGAAGCGCCCTGGCTCCGTTGACCGCCAGCTGGCACGTATTAAGCAGTGGCGTGAAATCTGTCCGGAGCTGACCCTGCGCTCGACCTTTATCGTCGGCTTCCCGGGTGAAACCGAAGAAGATTTCCAGATGCTTCTCGACTTCCTGAAAGAAGCGCGTCTGGACCGCGTCGGCTGCTTCAAATACAGCCCGGTTGAAGGTGCCACCGCCAACGAACTCGAAGGCCAGGTGCCGGAAGAAGTGAAGGAAGAGCGCTGGAACCGCTTCATGCAGCTGCAGCAGCAGATTTCGGCCGAACGTCTGCAAGAGAAGATTGGCCGTGAAATCATGGTCATTATCGACGAAGTGGATGAAGAAGGCGCCATTGGCCGCAGCATGGCCGACGCCCCGGAAATCGACGGCGCGGTGTATCTCAACGGAGAAACCCGCGTGAAGCCAGGCGACGTGCTGCGTGTGAAAGTCGAGCACGCCGATGAGTACGACCTGTGGGGTACGCGGGTTTAAGCTTCCCTTTGTAGGCCCGGTAAGGCGTTAGCCGTCACCGGGCGCTATCGATATTGCCGGATGGCGCTTCGCTTATCCGGCCTACAAAATCTCTCCTACCCCTTTATCTTCGGATCCAGCGCATCGCGCAGGCCGTCGCCCAGCAGGTTAAACGCCAGCACCGTCAGAAAAATTGCCAGCGCCGGGAACAACGCGACGTGCGGCGACATCACCATATCCGCCCGCGCTTCGTTAAGCATCGCGCCCCACTCCGGCGTCGGCGGCTGTGCGCCGAGCCCGAGGAACGACAGGCTGGCGGCGGAGATAATCGACACGCCAATACGCATGGTGAAATAGACCACGATCGACGACACCGTGCCCGGTAGAATATGGCGGAACAAGATGGTGGCATCGCTGGCACCAATGCTGCGTGCAGATTCGATAAACGTCTGCTGCTTCAGGACCAGCGTGTTGCCGCGCACCAGGCGGGCGAAGGCGGGAACGGAGAAAATCGCCACCGCGATAATCACGTTGGCCATGCCGCTGCCCATCACCGCCACCACGGCAATCGCCAGCAGAATGCCTGGGAAGGCGAAAAGCACATCGCAGATGCGCATAATGACCCTGTCCCACCAGCCTTCGTAATAGCCCGCCAGCAGGCCAAGCACCGTACCAATCGCAGCACCAATCAGGACGGCAAAGACGCCCGCCGCCAGCGAAATCTGCGCACCGACCAACACGCGACTGAAAATGTCGCGCCCGAGCGAATCGACGCCAAACCAGTGCAGCATCGACGGGCCTTCGTTCAGCCTGTCGTAGTCGAAATAGTTTTCCGCATCGAATGGCGCTATCCACGGCGCGACTATCGCCACCACAATCAGGAACAACACAAACACACCCGCAGCCATCGCTACCGGCTGTTTACGGAACTTACGCCAGAACTCATGCCACGGCGTGCGCACCTTGCCGGGCGCTATGCCGGGGAGTGCGTTCATCAACGCCTGACGTCGCCAGTTTACCAATCGCATTTACTTGTACCGGATTGCCGGGTTGATGACGGCATACAGCACGTCCACCAGCAGATTGATTAAAATAAACTCCAGCGAAAAGAGCAGCACTTCTGCCTGAATCACCGGGTAATCACGCATTTCCACCGAGTCCACCAGCAGGCGTCCGAGCCCCGGCCAGTTGAAGACCTTTTCGACCACGATAGAGCCGCCGAGCAGAAAGCCAAACTGCAGCCCCATCATCGTCACCACCGGGATCATCGCGTTGCGCAGGCCGTGTTTGAGTACGACCAGAGTTTCGCTGACGCCCTTGGCCCGCGCGGTACGCATATAATCTTCGTTGAGCACGTCCACGAAAGAAGCACGGGTGAAGCGCGCCATGACCGCTGCCACGGCGGCCCCCAGGGTTATCGAAGGCAGAATGTAGTGCCGCCAGCTGTCGGCCCCGACGGTAGGCAGCCAGCCGAGCTGCACAGAGAAAATTTGCATCAGCAGCATTCCCAACGCAAAGGCCGGGAAAGAGATCCCGGTGACGGCCAGCGCCATGCCGAGCCTGTCCGGCCAGCGGTTTCGCCACACGGCGGCAGCCACGCCCATCGCCATACCGAAAATGACGGCCCAGATCATGCTGCTGAGCGTCAGCCACAGCGTCGGCATAAAGCGGCTGGCGATCTCCTCCGACACCGGACGGCGCGACACCATCGAGATGCCGAAATCCCCGTGCAACACGTTGGCGATATAGTGCCCGAACTGGATGTACAGCGGCCGATCGAGCCCTAACTGCTGGCGCACCATCTCCACTACCTGGGCGTCGGCTTCCGGTCCGGCAATCAGTCGCGCCGGGTCACCCGGCAGCAAATGAACAAACAGGAACACCAGCACCGCAACGATAAGCAGCGTCGGGATAAGGCCGAGCAACCGTTTAAGAACGTAGTTAAGCATCCGTTCCCCTCACCCCGGCCCTCTCCCCAGAGGGGCGAGGGAGAAAAACAAGATCGGCCAGACTGCTGTAGATCAACGTAATCACTGCTTCAGATCCGCCTCGTCAAAGCTGAAACCTGTGTCCGGCATAATGTAAAAACCGGTCAGGTTTTTGCTGTGGGCCGACACCAGTTTTTCCACCACCAGCGGCACCCACGGCGACTCTTTCCAGATGGTGTCCTGGGCGTCTTTATACAGGCGCGCTTTCTCTTTCGCATCGCTGGTTTTCAGCGCGTCAGTCAGATCTTTATCCACCTGCGGATTGCTGTAGAAGGCGGTATTGAACTGCGTTGGCGGCCAGTTTTGTGAGGCGAACAGCGGCGAGAGCGCCCAGTCCGCTTCCCCGGTCGAGGCCGACCAGCCGGTGTAGAACATCCTCACGCCGCTCTCTTTCTGCCCTTTCGCCTCGACTTCGGCAGCGCGCTGACCCGCATCCATTGCGGTGACCTTCGCCTTGATGCCCACCTGCGCCAGCTGCTGCTGAGTGAACTGAAGCACTTTCTGCGCAGTGCTGTGGTTATGCGAGGACCACAGCGTGGTGCTGAAGCCGTTCGGGAACCCGGCCTCTTTCAGCAGTTCACGCGCTTTGGCCGGATCGTATGGCCAGGGTTTGTAGGATTCTGAATATGCAATCGCAGGCGGGAGCACGCCGGTTGCCGGGGTGGCATAACCCGCAAAGGCCACTTTCACCAGCGCCTGGCGGTTGATGGCGTAGTTTATTGCCTCGCGCACTTTCGGGTTATCAAACGGCTTCTGAGTGACGTTCATGCTGATATAGCGCTGCATGATGGAGGGGCTTGCCACCAGTTCCAGCTTGCTGTTTTTCTCAAGCAAGGGAGCCTGCTCGTAGGGGATTGGGAAGGCAAACTGCGCTTCACCCGTTTGCAGCATTGCGGCGCGGGTGTTGTTATCCACCACAGGACGCCAGGTGATGGTATCAAGCTTCGGCAGGCCCGGCTGCCAGTATCCGGCGAATTTCTTCACCTTCACAAAATCGGTCTGATTCCAGGTTTCCAGCTGATACGGCCCGGTACCAACCGGGTGGAAGCCAATCTCTTTGCCGTATTTTTTCAGTGCCGCCGGGGAGATCATCGCCGTCGCCGGGTGGGCAAGAATGTTGATAAATGCCGAGAACGGCTGCTTCAGGGTAATTTTCACCGTCTGCGGATCGACGGCTTCGGTGCTGGCGATGTTTTTATAGAGGTTATAGCGCTTGAGGTGGTTATCCGGGTTGCTGGCGCGGTCGAAGTTGGCTTTTACCGCCTCAGCGTTGAAATCCGTTCCGTCCTGGAACTTCACACCGCTACGCAGCTTAATGGTATAAACCAGCCCGTCGTCTGAAACCTTGTACTCCTCCGCCAGTACGTTGTGCAGCTTCATGTCTTTATCGAGGCCAAACAACCCCTGATAGAAGGACTTAGCGACGGCCTGAGAGAGCGTGTCGTTGGCATCGTACGGGTCAAGGGTGGTGAAGTTCGATCCTACCGCAACCACCACGTCTTTTGCCGCCCACGCGGGCGTCGCGGCCAGGGCGGAAACAACACCCAGCGCCAGCAGCCATTTACCTGAATTCTGTTGTGACATGTTGTTCTCCTGAAGTTTATGGATGCGCAAGCGCGCTGGGCGTATCGTCCCTGACAACAAAATGGCCCGGACTCACCTGAACCATCTGCGCGCTGGCCTGCACTGCGCCACGCGGATAAATATTCCCAGGCAGCTCGTCGGACAGCAGCACGCGCTGCGGTCGGCGGTGCGCCGGGTCAGCAACCGGTACGGCCGCCATCAATTTACGGGTATAGGGATGCTGCGGGTTTTCAAATAGGGCGCGCCTCGGGCCCATTTCGACAATGCGCCCGCGGTACATCACCGCCACGCGGTGGCTGATGCGTTCCACCACCGCCATATCATGAGAGATGAACAGGTACGAGATGCCCATTTCACGCTGCAAATCGAGCAGCAGATTGATGATCTGCGCCCGAATAGAAACATCGAGCGCAGAAACGGCCTCATCGGCAATCACCACTTTCGGATTCAGCGCCAGCGCCCGCGCGATGCAGATACGCTGGCGCTGACCACCTGAAAACTCATGCGGATAGCGCCAGGCGTGTTCCGGCAACAGGCCCACTCGCTCAAGCAGCCATGCCACCCGGCGGCGGGCATCCTCGTCCGACAGAGTGTTGTGCACCCGCAAAGGCTCAAGGATGGAATAGCCGACGGTCTGACGCGGATCGAGGGAGGCAAACGGATCCTGAAAGATAAACTGAATATCACGCCGCAGCGGCTGGAGTTGACTGTCGGTCAGGGTATCGATCCGCTGGCCGTTAAAGATGATGCTGCCGCTTTGCGATTCGACCAGCCGCAGCAGCGCCCGCCCGGTGGTGGATTTACCCGACCCGGATTCGCCCACCAGCGCCAGCGTTTCGCCAGGCCAGAGATCGAAACTGACCTTTTCTACCGCGTGCACTTCTCGGGTCACGCGATTGAGCAGCCCGCTGCGCAGCGGGAAGCGGGTGACCAGGTCGCGCACCTGTAAAATCGGCTCGCCGGGGACGACCGTGTCCTGCTCTCCTTTCACCACGGGCGCATTGTGCAAAGGGAAACGCCGCGGCAAATCTGTGCCGCTCATCGCGCCCAGCGTCGGCACCGCCGCCAGCAGCGCCTGAGTGTAAGGATGCTGAGGCGCGCTGAAAATTTGCTCCACGCTGCCGGTTTCGACCGCTTCCCCCTGATACATCACCAGCACGCGATCGGCAATGTCCGCCACCACGCCCATATCGTGGGTGATGAAAATCACCCCCATTTCCATCTCTTTTTGCAGGACGTCAATCAGCTGAAGAATTTGTGCCTGGATGGTAACGTCCAGCGCCGTGGTGGGCTCATCAGCAATCAGTACCGCCGGGCGGCAGGACAACGCCATCGCAATCATTACACGCTGGCGCATGCCGCCGGAAAGCTGATGCGGGTAGCGTTTTAGGATGGTTTCCGCGTCAGGAATGCGCACCTGATCGAGCATCTTTTTGGCGGCTTTCAGCGCCTCCTCGCGCCCGCTGCGCTGATGCAAGCGAATGGATTCGGCAATCTGCTCCCCGACGGAAAATACCGGGTTCAGCGACGTCATCGGCTCCTGGAAAATCATCGCCATATCCGCGCCGCGCACGTGGCGCATCTGCGAGGCGCTTTGTTGGGTCACCTCAATCACGTCATGATTGCGCCGCCGGAGCAGCATCGCATCACTCTTAACGTCGCCGCCGGCCTGTTCCAGCAAGCGCATCAGCGCCAGCGCAGTGACCGATTTCCCCGAGCCTGATTCGCCGACAATCGCTAACGTTTCGCCCCGCTTGAGGCTGAAAGAGAGGTGTTTCACCGCCTGAACAACGTGCTGCTCTTGCTGAAAAGCGATGTTGAGGTCGCGCACAACCAGCACGTCGCTGGCATCGATTTGATGAGGCTGCGGCATCAGCGATAAATCCCCACGCTTGGCGTATCGCTGGCGGAGGCCCAGGCCCGATACATGCCTTCGCTGTTAAACGGCATCGCCACGTTGCCCTCACGATCGACGGCAATCAAACCGCCGCTGCCACCGAGCGCGGGCAGTTTTTCCATCACCACGCGTTCGCAGGCGTCATGCAGGCTTAAATCGCTGTATTCCATCAACGCAGAAATGTCGTAGGCTGCGAGCGCGCGGATAAAGACTTCGCCCGTCCCGGTGCAGGACACCGCAACGCTGGCGTTATTGGCATAGCAGCCTGCTCCCGGCAGCGGGCTGTCGCCCACTCGCCCCGGCAGTTTGTTGGTCATACCGCCGGTCGAAGTGGCTGCGGCGAGGTTCCCTGCAAGATCGAGCGCAACCGCACCCACTGTGCCCATTTTGGTGTTTTCATCGAGCGGCGCGCCGCCGTGATCGAGCTGCATGTTGCCTGCCGCCTGCACCTGACGCAGTTGCGCCAGCCGCTCGGGCGTGGAGAAAAAATCATTGCTGACGCTTTCCATGCCGTGATCTACGGCAAAACGTTCAGCCCCTTCGCCAATCAGCAAAACGTGCGGGCTCTGTTCCAGCACCAGGCGGGCCGCAAGAATGGGGTTGCGCAGGTGTTTGACGCCAGCAACTGACCCGGCGTGCAGTGAATAACCGTCCATCACGCAGGCATCGAGTTCGTGGGTTTCATCGGCGGTGAAAACGGCCCCGGTTCCGGCATTGAATAAAGGGCACTCTTCCAGCAGCCGCACGGCTTCGGTGACCACGTCAAGCGCACTCGCCCCTTGCTCCAGAAGCTGTTTGCCCACTTCAACGATAGCGGCGAGGGCTTCCACATAGTCCTTCTCACGCTCTGGCGACAGGCTGGCGCGGGAAATGGCTCCGGCCCCGCCATGAATGGCGATTACTGCGTTACTCATTGCGCCCTTCCCTTCGGCTGACGGAATGCTTTTTCGATTAAGAGTATAAATATCATCATATTGACGATTAATTTATATGATTTTTGAATATAGAAAGCGCCGTCCGTGCTGTAAAGGCCCACGTGCGCCTGGCGTACAGTCTGGCGCACTTTTCTGCCATAATGGGCGCAACAGACGAATTGTCGCAGGAGTGTAGTAATGGATTTTAACGCCGGACTGATGCCGCTCGACGTGGCGCTCACCGAGATGCTGAACCGAATTTCCCCGCTTAATGCCACAGAAACGTTGCCGCTGGTGCAGGCCTTTGGTCGCATTACGTCCCAGGACGTGGTGTCGCCCCTCGACGTGCCGGGCTTTGATAATTCAGCAATGGACGGTTACGCCGTGCGCCTCGCCGACCTGGCCGACGGCAAAGCGCTGCCTGTTGCGGGTAAAGCGTTTGCGGGCCAGCCGTTTGAAGGCGAATGGCCTGCCGGCAGCTGCGTACGCATCATGACCGGTGCGCCGGTTCCACCGGGCTGTGACGCCGTGGTGATGCAGGAAGAAACCGAACAAGCCGCCGACGGCGTGCGCTTTACCGCCAGCGTCAAAGCAGGCCAGAACGTCCGCCTGCGTGGGGAAGATATTCGTGCGGGTCATGCCGTGTTCCCGCGCGGCACACGGCTGACGGTAGCAGAACTGCCTGTGCTGGCCTCGCTCGGCATCGCCAGTGTCGAGGTGGTGCGCAAAGTGCGCGTGGCGGTGTTCTCCACCGGCGATGAGCTGAAGCTTCCCGGTGAGCCGCTGGCTGCCGGGCAAATCTATGACACCAACCGCCTGGCCGTTCACCTGATGCTGGAACAGCTGGGCTGCGAGGTGATCAATCTCGGCATTATTCCGGATGACCAGGACAAGCTACGTGCGGCGTTTATCGAAGCCGACAGCAAAGCCGACGTGGTGATAAGCTCCGGCGGCGTTTCCGTCGGCGAGGCGGACTACACCAAAACCATTCTCGATGAGCTCGGCGAAATCGCCTTCTGGAAGCTCGCCATCAAACCCGGCAAGCCTTTTGCCTTCGGCAAGCTGAGCCACAGCTGGTTCTGCGGCCTGCCAGGCAACCCGGTTTCTGCGGCGCTGACGTTCTATCAGCTGGTGCATCCGCTGCTGGCTAAGCTGAGCGGCAACCCGGACTCAGGCCTGCCGCCTCGCCTGCGCGTTCGCACAACCACTCGCCTGAAAAAATCGCCTGGCCGCCTCGACTTCCAGCGCGGCGTGCTGACGCGTGACGCGAACGGTGATTTGACCGTGGCAACCACCGGTCATCAGGGCTCGCACGTTTTCAGCTCCTTCAGCCAGGGCAACTGCTTCATCGTGCTCGAACGCGACCGCGGCCACGTTGAAGTGGGCGAATGGGTGGAAGTGGAGCCGTTTAACGCGCTGTTCGGAGGGCTGTAATGAGCGTGGAGCTGAGCGACGCGGAGATGCTGCGCTACAACCGACAAATTGTGCTGCGCGGTTTCGATTTTGACGGTCAGGAGAAGCTGAAAGCGGCGCGGGTGCTGGTCGTCGGGCTGGGCGGCCTGGGCTGCGCGGCTTCGCAATATCTGGCGGCGGCGGGCGTCGGGCAGATGACGCTGCTCGATTTCGACACCGTCTCGCTCTCCAACCTGCAACGCCAGACGCTGCACAGTGATGCAACCATCGGCCAGCCGAAAGTGGCATCAGCCCGCGAGGCGCTGGAACGCATCAATCCATACGTGCAGTTCAGCTGCATCGACGCGCAGCTCGATGAAACCGCTTTGCATGAGCAGATTGCCGGGCACGATCTGGTGCTCGACTGCACCGATAACGTGACTATCCGCAATCAGCTCAACGCGGGCTGTTTTGCGCATAAAACGCCGCTGGTGTCCGGCGCCGCCATTCGGATGGAAGGGCAAATCAGCGTCTTTACTTATCAGCCCGGCGAGCCCTGCTATCGTTGCCTGAGCCGCCTGTTTGGCGAAAACGCCCTGACCTGCGTGGAAGCAGGAGTGATGGCCCCTCTGGTCGGCGTGCTCGGCTCCCTTCAGGCAATGGAAGCCATCAAACTGCTGACGGCTTACGGCACGCCTGCGGCGGGGAAAATCGTGATGTATGACGCGATGACCTGCCAGTTCCGTGAGATGAAACTGATGCAGTTTGCCGGGTGTGAGGTTTGCGGAGCGTAAGGTTTTCGGTTCAGCGAATGCCTGATGCCCTCTCCCCAACCCTCTCCCACGGGGAGAGGGGCCGGGGGAGAGGGTATCAGGCCGCACCTGCTACAGAGTGGTCCGCCCGAAAGCGCCCATCCAGTCCTGCTCGAACTTATCGATGGCCGCATCCACCGCCGGTGAAGCGATAAATTGCTGAGCCACATCCAGCGGCAGCGTAATGGACTGGCAGCCCACCAGCAGGCAATCCAGCGCCTGACGCGGGGTTTTGAAGCTCGCCGCCAGCACTTTAGACTCCGGCGCGTGCAGCTCCAGCAGCTGCTGTAGCTCTTCTACACTGCGAATGCCGCTGCCGCCCTGCGCATCAATGCGGTTCACATACGGTGCCACATACTCAGCGCCAGCCAGCGCCGCCAGCATGCCCTGTGCCGCACCGTAAACGGCGGTGCCGAGCGTTGGGATCCCTTCTGCCTTCAGCATTTTAATTGCCGCCAGCCCTTCCGCGGTGACAGGCACTTTAACCACCAGGTCGGAGATGATGTTGCGCAGCTTGCGCGCGTCCTGAACCATGCCCTCAGCCGTGTTCGCCATAACCTGAGCGAATAAACGCCCCTGACCGCCGAGCGCATCCTGCAATTCAGGCAGTAGGGTTTCGAGTGGCTTTTTGCCTGCCGCCACAATGCTTGGGTTAGTCGTTACGCCCGCCAACGGGAAGACACGTGCCAGTTTTTTGACCGCAGCAACGTCAGATGTGTCGAGATAGAGTTCCATACCGGTTCCTTAAAATGTGAGATTCTGCATGCTTTAAGACTACCACGCCATAACTGCGCTTTTTGTTGACTCACGTCAAAATCACTTTCATTCGAAAGTTATTTAATCTTTATACGAAAGCAAAGAGGCGACTTATGATCTTCAACATTCAGCGCTACTCCACCCACGATGGCCCCGGCATCCGCACCGTTGTCTTTATGAAAGGCTGCTCGCTTGGCTGCCGCTGGTGCCAGAACCCGGAAAGCCGTGCCCGCACGCAGGATCTGCTGTTTGATTCACGCCTGTGCCTCGACGGCTGTGACCTCTGCCAGCAGGCCGCGCCGGACGTTATCGAACGCACGCTGAATGGCCTTGTCATCCACCGCGAAAAGCTCGAACAGCCGCACCTCAATGCTCTGAATGACTGCTGCCCGACTCAGGCGCTTACCATCTGCGGCGAAGTGAAAAGCGTCGACGACATTATGACGACCGTGCTGCGCGACAAACCTTTCTACGATCGCAGCGGCGGCGGCCTGACGCTCTCCGGCGGCGAACCCTTTATGAACCCGGAACTGGCGCTCGCTCTGCTGAAAACCAGCCACGATCAGGGCATTCACACGGCGGTGGAAACCTGCCTGCACGTGCCGTGGAAATATCTGGAACCCGCGCTGCCGTATATTGATCTGTTCCTCGCCGACCTGAAACACGTCGACCCGGACAAGTTTATGCAGTGGACCGACGGCTCCGCAAAACGCGTGCTGGACAACCTGAAACGCCTGGCCGCCGCGGGCAAGAAAATGACCATTCGCGTGCCGCTGATTCAGGGCTTCAACGCTGATGAAGCCTCCATCAAAGCCATTACCGACTTCGCCGCTGAAGAACTTCACGTCAGCGACATCCACTTTTTACCGTACCACACGCTCGGCATGAACAAGTACAGCCTGCTCGGCGTGCCCTACTCTGCTCCCGACAAGCCGCTCGATGCCCCGGAACTGCTGGATTTTGCCCAGCAAATCGCCCGGGAAAAAGGGCTGACTGCGACCCTACGAGGATAATACGATGACTACCCTGATTCTTGATAAACTGACCGACCGCATCAAGGCGCACAAAGACGCGCTGATCCACATCGTCAAGCCGCCGGTCTGCACCGAGCGCGCCCGTCACTACACAACAATGTATCAGCAGAATATGGACAAGCCGATTCCGGTGCGTCGCGCGCTGGCCCTGGCGCATCACCTGGCGGAGCGCACCATCTGGATTAAGCACGACGAGCTGATTATAGGTAACCAGGCAAGCGAAGTACGCGCCGCGCCGATTTTTCCGGAATACACCGTCAGCTGGATTGAGAAAGAGATCGACGATCTCGCCGACCGTCCGGGCGCGGGTTTTGCAGTGAGCGAAGAAAACAAACGTGTGCTGCATGAAATCTGCCCGTGGTGGAACGGCCAGACGGTGCAGGATCGCTGTTACGGCATGTTCACCGACGAGCAGAAAGCGCTGCTGGCAACGGGCATCATCAAAGCCGAGGGTAATATGACCTCCGGCGATGCGCACCTGGCGGTGAACTTCCCGCTGCTGCTGGAAAAAGGCCTCGACGGCCTGCGCGAAAAAGTGGCGGAACGTCGCTCGCGCATCAACCTGACCGTACTGGAAGATTTGCACGGCGAACAGTTCCTGAAAGGCATTGATATCGTTCTGGAAGCGGTCAGTCTGCACATCAAACGCTTTGCCGATCTGGCGCGTAAAATGGCTTCCGCTGAGTCCCGTGAATCACGCAGAGACGAGCTGCTGGCGATGGCGGAAAACTGTGACGTTATCGCTCACGAGCCGCCAAAAACCTTCTGGCAGGCGCTGCAGCTCAGCTACTTCATTCAGCTAATCCTGCAAATCGAGTCTAACGGTCACTCGGTCTCCTTTGGCCGCATGGACCAGTATCTCTACCCGTTCTACCGCCGCGATGTGGAGCTGAACGCCACGCTACAACGCGAGCAGGCGATTGAACTTTTGCACTCCTGCTGGCTGAAATTACTGGAAGTGAACAAAATCCGTTCCGGTTCACACTCCAAAGCCTCCGCCGGCAGCCCGCTGTACCAGAACGTCACCATTGGCGGTCAGAAACTGGTCAACGACGAAGCGATGGACGCGGTCAACCCGCTCTCTTACGCCATCCTCGAATCCTGCGGTCGCCTGCGATCCACCCAGCCAAACCTGAGCGTGCGCTACCACGCTGGCATGAGCAGCGATTTCCTCGACGCCTGCGTGCAAGTGATCCGCTGCGGCTTCGGGATGCCTGCGTTTAACAACGATGAAATTGTGATCCCGGAATTCATCAAGCTCGGCGTGGAAAAACAGGACGCATACGACTATGCCGCTATCGGCTGCATCGAAACCGCCATCGGCGGCAAGTGGGGCTACCGCTGCACCGGCATGAGCTTCATCAACTTCGCCCGTGTGATGCTGGCGGCGATGGAGGGCGGTCGCGATGCCACCAGCGGGGAAATCTTCCTGCCGCAGAGCAAAGCGCTGTCTGAAGGCAACTTCGGCAACTTCGACGAAGTGATGGCCTCCTGGGATACGCAGATTCGCTACTACACCCGTAAATCCATTGAGATTGAATACGTTGTCGACACGATGCTTGAAGAAAACGTGCACGATATTCTCTGTTCTGCACTGGTGGATGACTGCATCGAACGGGCGAAAAGCATCAAGCAAGGCGGCGCGAAGTACGACTGGGTTTCCGGTTTGCAGGTCGGCATCGCCAACCTCGGCAACAGCCTGGCGGCAGTCAAAAAACTGGTCTTTGAACAGGGCGCTATCGGGCAGCAGCAGCTCGCCGCCGCACTCGCCGACGACTTCGAAGGGCTGACCCACGAACAGCTGCGCCAGCGTCTTATCAACGGCGCGCCGAAATACGGCAACGATGATGACACCGTGGATGCCCTACTTGTTCGCGCCTATCAGACCTACATCGACGAACTGAAGCAGTACCACAACCCGCGCCACGGCCGTGGCCCGATTGGCGGCGATTACTACGCAGGGACTTCCTCCATTTCCGCGAACGTGCCGTTTGGCGCTGCGACGATGGCAACACCGGACGGACGCAAAGCACACACGCCGCTGGCGGAAGGTGCAAGCCCGGCTTCCGGCACAGACCACCTTGGCCCAACGGCGGTGATCGGTTCCGTCGGCAAACTGCCGACGGCGGCGATTCTCGGCGGCGTGCTGCTGAACCAGAAGCTGAACCCGGCGACGCTGGATAACGACTCCGATCGCCAGAAGCTGATGGTGCTGCTGCGCACCTTCTTCGAGGTGCACAAAGGCTGGCACATTCAGTACAACATCGTGTCGCGCGAAACGCTGCTGGAAGCGAAGAAGCACCCGGACCAGTATCGCGATTTAGTCGTGCGCGTGGCGGGCTATTCGGCGTTCTTCACCGCGCTGTCGCCGGATGCGCAGGACGATATTATCGCCCGTACTGAACATACGCTTTAAGGCTCATAAACCAGGTTTTGTGGGGGCTGATGCCCGGCGGCGCTACGCTTGCCGGGCCTACGTTGGTCGAGAGTAGGCCGGGTAAGGCGAAGTTGCCACCCGGCATTTAAGCCTCACTTCACTTTCAAATGAAATAAATTTGAGGTTTCCGTCACATTATCACTAGAATGCTCCTGAACGCAGTTAACGCCAGGAGCCTTCGTATGACCGTTAAAGTTATCGTCACAGACATGGACGGAACTTTTCTTAATGATGCCAAGCAGTACGACCGTGAACGCTTTTTGGCGCAGTTTCAGCAACTTAAACAACGTGGTATCGAATTTGTTGTCGCCAGCGGCAACCAGTACTGGCAGCTCATCTCCTTCTTTCCTGAAATCCGTGACCAGATCTCATTCGTCGCCGAAAACGGCGCGCTGGTTTATCAGCACGGTCAGGAGCTGTTTCACGGCGAGCTGACCCGCCATGAGTCTCAGGTAGTCATCGGCGAACTGCTGAAAGACCCGCAGCTCAACTTTGTGATGTGCGGCCTGGAAAGCGCCTACGTCAGTGACAAAGCGCCGGAAGCCTTTGTGAAGCTGATGTCTAAGCACTATCACCGCCTGAAGCCGGTTTCGGAATTCCAGAATATCAACGACAAGATCTTCAAGTTCTCCCTGAACCTGCCGGACAGCGATATCCCACAGCTGGTGGATACCCTGCACGTTTCCCTCGACGGCATTATGAAGCCCGTTACCAGCGGCTTTGGTTTTGTGGACCTGATTATCCCCGGCCTGCACAAAGCCAACGGCATCAGCCGCCTGCTGAAAAACTGGCAGCTTTCGCCGCAGGAGTGCGTCGGCATCGGCGACAGCGGCAACGACGCGGAAATGCTGAAGCTGGTGAAGTACTCCTTCGCCATGGAAAACGCGGCCGACAGCATCAAAGCCATCGCACGCTACCAGACCGACAACAACAACCATGCCGGTGCATTGAACGTGATTCAGGCCGTGCTGGACAACGCCTCGCCGTTCGACGCCTGACAACGCTGCCGGAGCAGTACGCTCCGGTCTTCACTCTCTTCTTTTTCGACTTGTGCAATGCATCAAGTTTTTCAACTTGCATTAACTTAATTTTAACTTAAAGTATCACCTGCAAGTTAAATTACTTTCGAATGAAAGATTGAGAGGTCCATCATGGCGCTTACCTGTTCCAGTGAAACCCTGCCTGCCGATCATAAAGCGGCTATCCGTGAGTTAAAAAAAGCGCTGCGTGCGCAGATTGGCGATGTTCAGGGCGTGTTCGACAAACTCACCGCCCACATTGAAGCCCGCGTGGCGGAGATCGATACCCTGAAAGCCGCCGGAAAACCGGTCTGGCCGGTGATTGCTTATGACGATTTGGCCAAGGGTAAGATCGCTGAAGCCGAGCGGGAAGCGATCAAACGCCGGGGCTGTGCGGTTATCAAAGGGCATTTTTCGCGTGAGCAGGCACTGGGCTGGGATCGCTCAATGCTCGACTACCTCGATCGCAACCGCTTTGATGAAGTGTACAAAGGCCCGGGCGATAACTTCTTCGGCACGCTGACCGCGTCCCGCCCGGAAATTTACCCTATCTACTGGTCGCAGGCGCAGATGCAGGCGCGTCAGAGCCATGAGATGGCGAACGTGCAGTCGTTCCTCAATCGCCTGTGGCGCTTCGAAAGTGAAGGCAAGCAGTGGTTCGACCCGGACGTCAGCGTGATTTACCCGGACCGCATTCGCCGCCGTCCACCAGGAACCACCTCAAAAGGACTTGGCGCGCATACGGACTCAGGTGCGCTGGAGCGCTGGCTGCTACCCGCTTACCAGCAGGTTTTCGCCAACGTCTTCAAGGGCGATTTCACACAGTACGATCCGTGGGATGCGGCACACCGCACCGAAGTGGAAGAGTATACGGTGGATAACACCACCAAATGCTCCGTGTTCCGCACCTTCCAGGGCTGGACTGCGCTGTCGGAAATGATCCCGCACCAGGGTCTGCTGCACGTGGTGCCGATCCCGGAAGCGATGGCGTACGTGCTGCTGCGGCCGTTGCTTGACGACGTGCCGGAAGATGAGCTTTGCGGCGTGGCGCCAGGCCGCGTGCTGCCGGTTTCTGAAAAGTGGCATCCGCTGCTGATCAAAGCGCTGTCTTCAATTCCGGCGCTGGAACCGGGTGATTCCGTGTGGTGGCACTGTGATGTGATCCACTCCGTCGCACCGGTGACCGATCAGCAGGGCTGGGGGAACGTGATGTATATTCCGGCCGCGCCGATGTGTGAGAAAAACCTCGCCTATGCGCAGAAAGTGAAAGTGGCGCTGGAGAAAGGCGCTTCACCGGGCGACTTCCCGCGTGAAGATTATGAAGCGACCTGGGAAGATCGCTTCACGCTGGACGATTTGAACGAGCACGGTAAACGCGCGCTGGGTATGCCGGTTTAATCGTCGTACAGTCCTTCCCGCTCAACGGCGGTGCGTCTCGAGCCTGGACGTATCCGCCGGACTGACTCCCGGACAGCAAGCTGACCGTGCAGCAAAAGTGAGCCGCACGGCGCTTGCGGACGGATCAGCCGCTGTTGCAGCATCTGCACGGCTTCTGTTCCCAGTTCATCACGCGGCACGTGGATAGCCGTCAGCGGCACATCCTGAATGGCGGCCAGGTTGAAACCGTCAATGCTCATCACCGACACGTCCTGCGGCACGCGCAGCCCACGCTGCTGAAGCGCATTTATCGTCCCCGCAGCCATAAAATCTCCGCCCACCAGAAACGCCGTCGGCAGCGGTTTCCCGCCCTGGGCATCCAGCCACGCGCCCACCCTCTCTTCCGTTTCCTTCGCACTGAAACTCGGCACGGTGATCAGATCCCGGGCATCCTGAAAACGCAGATTGCCGTTCTTCCACGCCTCGCGGATGCCCACCAGCCGCAGCTCCATCGTATAGCGACGCAGGCACATCACGTTCACCACCGCGCGATGACCCATGTCGAACAGGTAACGCGCGGCAACCTGACCAATCAGGCGGTGATCGGGGGCGATCGACGGTAAGCGCATCCGCTCATCACGGCAGTTGATCAGCACGCAGGGCCTGGCGAAATCCGCCGCCAGATCGTGAATGTGCGGATCGTCGATACCGAGCAGGATCGCCGCCTGGGTTTCGGCCTCATTCATGCGGGACAGAAACAGGTTGGCATCGCTGTCGTTCTCCTCCAGCGCGCAGTAGCGAAGGCGAACCTCGTGCGGCGACAAGGCCTTGTTGATGCTCTGGACCACGCGGTAGTAAAAAATGTCGGACCGCTCATCAAACGCCCGCTGCGGTGCGAACACGATCAGGCTGTTGAGCAGCATTCTTCCGGCGGCCATGCCCTCCATTACGCCCAGCTCGCGTGCGCAGGCCAGCACCCGCTCACGTGCCTTCTCACTGGTGTTGGCTTTGCCCGCCAGCACCCGGGAGACGGTGCTGCCGGAAAGCCCTGTCCGGGCGGCAATTTCGGCGATTTTGAGCTTTTTATCCAATTTGTGATCTGGCTCCATTTTGGAAATGAAAGAATTTTCATGGCTAATTTACCCTATCCACAAAGGGGTAACTGTGACCCCTCCGCGCATTTTCCCCTTCATATGAAAGAACTTGCATAAATCGCACTATCGACACGCATTTTTCTGCCTTACCCTGAATTGGCCTGACAACTTCCATACTAGTTATCCGGAAGATTAAAAAAGAAAACCATTAGGTTTCAAGAAAATACAAAAACTGGTGTGACAACTCACGAATTGAGTGAGTCATCTTTCCCCCTACAAACCGTCTTGTGGAGAATTCTATGAGCCAAGGTATTAACAACGATATGACGGTCAGCAAATCGCGCCGCGTGGTCAAAAATCTGCGCTGGTGGGTGCTGGTACTTTTCCTTCTGGGCGTAACCGTTAACTACATCACGCGTAACTCGCTGGGCATTCTTGCCCCGGAGCTTAAAACCGAACTCGGCATTACCACCGAACAGTATTCCTGGATAGTCGGCGCTTTCCAGCTGGCCTACACCATTTTTCAGCCTCTGTGCGGCTGGCTGATTGACGTCATTGGCCTAAAGCTCGGCTTTATGATTTGCGCCTGCGTCTGGGCGGTGGCCTGTATCGCCCATGCTGGCGCGGGCGGCTGGCTCTCTATGGCGCTGCTGCGTTTCGGTATGGGGGCCTCCGAAGCGGCGGCCACCCCTGCTAACGCCAAAACCATCGGTGAGTGGTTCCCGAAATCTGAACGCCCGATTGCTGCCGGTTGGGCAGGCGTCGGCTTCTCCATTGGTGCGATGTTAGCCCCGCCGATTATCTACTTTGCTCACGCCTCTTTCGGCTGGCAGGGTGCATTTATGTTTACCGGCGTCCTCGCCCTGCTGTGGGTCCTGCTGTGGTGGATTTTCTATCACAACCCCGATAAGCACCCGAACCTGAGTAAAGAAGAACTCGCCTTTATTCAGCAGGACAACGAAGCGGCCCCGGTGAAATTACCGTTCTTCACCGCGCTGCGTACGATTGGCAAAAACAAACGCTTCTACGGCATTGCCATTCCGGCCTTTATGGCAGAGCCTGCCTGGGCGGTGATGAGCTTCTGGGTGCCGCTGTACCTGGCCAAAGAGTACGGCATGGACCTGAAGCAAATTGTCCTCTTCGCCTGGCTGCCGTTCCTCGCGGCAGACCTCGGGAGCGTCGCGAGCGGCTATCTGACCAAACTGTACGTTCGCGTGTTCGGCTGCACCCGCGTCAACTCCATCGTGGCCTCGTCCGTGAGCGGTGCATTCCTGATGATCGCCCTGGCGGCGATGGCCTTCACCAACAATCCGTATGTGGCGATTGCGCTGATCTCCATCGGCGGCTTCGGCCACCAGATCATCTCCTGCATGCTGAGCGCCCTGGTGGTGGAATCCTTCGACAAAGGCCAGATGGCCACCGTCAACGGCATGCGCGGCTCTGCGGCGTGGATCGCAAGCTTCCTGTTCTCTCTGATTATCGGGGTGACTGCCGACAAAATTGGCTTCAACCCGCTGTTTATCGCCATGGGCTTCTTTGACCTGATTGGCGCCGTATTCCTGATTGCATTTATTGCTGAACGTCGCGCCAAACGCGCCTGAGAGTAGGTTTTGATATGAAAACGCTTAAACACTGGACCTTCGAAAAACAATCCGCCCACCACGTCGAGCTGACCGTCGACGGCCAGCACCAGCTGTGCCTGTACATGCTGGAAGAGAATCTGTTCCGCGTGCTGCTTAAACGCCAGGGACAACTGGCACTCGACAAAACCTGGAGCATCGCGCCTGGCCAGGACGTGCCGTGGGAAGGCCGCTCACGCGAAGATCTGAGCGGATTTAGCTTACCTTCATGGACGCTGGAGAAGAAAGAGGACAGCCTGACCATCAGCACCTCACAGCTGCGAGTCACCGTCCACCAGCCGCTGTGGCTGGAGTGGCACTACAAGAATGATGCGGGCGAATGGCAGTATCTGACCGGCGACCGTCCGACCAGCGCCTATCTGGTGAACGCACACGGCGACGGCGTGGCGCACTACCTGAAGCGTCAGAAGAACGAGCGTTTCTATGGCCTCGGCGAAAAAGCAGGCGATCTGCAGCGCACCGGCAAACGCTATGAAATGCGCAACCTCGATGCAATGGGCTACAACGCGGTCAGCACCGACCCGCTCTACAAGCATATTCCGTTCACCATCACCCGCCGGGACGACGTGAGCGTCGGCCTGTTCTACGACAACCTCAGCAGCTGCTGGCTGGATCTGGGTAACGAACTCGACAACTATCACACCGCCTATCGCCGCTGGCAGGCCGAGGCGGGTGACATCGACTACTACCTGTTCACCGGCAAGCGCGTGCTGGATATCACCAAATCCTTCGTACACCTGACGGGCAAAACGCTGTTCGGGCCAAAGTGGAGCCTCGGCTACAGCGGTTCGACCATGCATTACACCGATGCTCCGGACGCGCAAAATCAGCTGATGAACTTCATCCGTCTGTGCGATGAGCACGCGATCCCTTGCGATTCGTTCCAGCTATCCTCTGGTTACACCTCCATCAACGGCAAACGCTACGTGTTCAACTGGAACTATGACAAAGTGCCGCAGCCGAAGGTAATGAGCAAAGCGTTCCACGACGCGGGCCTGAAGCTTGCCGCCAACATCAAGCCGTGTCTGTTGCAGGATCACCCGCGCTATAACGAAGTGGCGGATAAAGGCCTGTTCGTGCGCGATTCCGAAACTAACGCGCCGGAACGCTCGGTGTTCTGGGATGACGAAGGTTCTCACCTTGATTTCACCAACCCGGCAACCGTCGCCTGGTGGCAGGAAGGTGTGACCACGCAGCTGCTGGAAATGGGTATCGATTCCACCTGGAATGACAACAACGAATACGAAGTGTGGGACGGCGAAGCGCGCTGCTTCGGCTTCGGCAAAGAGATTGCTATCAAGCACGTGCGCCCGGTCATGCCGCTGTTGATGATGCGCGCCTCTATGGAAGCGCAGCAGCGTTTCGCCCCGGAAAAACGCCCATACCTGATCTCCCGCTCCGGCTGCGCCGGGATGCAGCGCTACGTGCAGACCTGGAGCGGCGACAACCGCACCAACTGGGACACCCTGCGCTACAACACCCGTATGGGCGTCGGCATGAGCCTCTCCGGCCTGTTTAACGTCGGTCACGACGTCGGCGGCTTCTCAGGCGACAAGCCGGACGCAGAGCTGTTCGTGCGCTGGGTGCAGAACGGCGTGATGCATCCGCGTTTCACCATCCACTCGTGGAACGATGACCATACCGTCAACGAGCCGTGGATGTACCCGGCGATCACCCCATGCATTCGCGAGGCTATTGAGCTGCGCTACCGCCTGATGCCGTATCTGTACACTCTGCTGTGGCAGGCGCATGCCGACGATGAACCGATGCTGCGCCCGACCTTCCTCGACCACGAACACGACGAGCAGACCTTCGCCGAGTGCGATGACTTCCTGCTGGGCCGCGACCTGCTCGTGGCAAGCGTGGTGGAACAGGGCCAGCGTCAGCGCCCTGTCTGGCTGCCTGCCAATGAAACAGGCTGGTACGATTTCTACACCGGCGAGTGGTTCTCCGGCGGTCAGTGGATTACCGTCGACGCGCCGCTGGAAAAACTGCCGATGCTGGTCCGCGCCGGGGCCGCTCTGCCGCTGAGCGATCGCATTAAGCACGTGAAGCCGCAGGACGACACCCACCGCGAGCTGAAGCTGTTCCCGCTGAAGGGCGTGGGCATCGACTCCGGCATGCTGTTTGAAGACGACGGTGAAACCTGGGGCTACAAGGACGGCAAAGCGCTGTGGCTGGAGTGGGAAATGGAGTGCACTGGCAACACCATCAACCTGAAGCTGAATCCGCGCGGTGATTTCCGCCCGGCGTGGAAAGCGTTGCAGGTGACGCTGCCTGCGGGCGAGAAGCGCCAGTTGCTGATCAATGGCGAAGCCGCCAGTGAGTGGTTACTGAAATAAGCCTTCTGCCCTTTCCGTGCGGGAGGGCAAAACAAATTAATGTCGGACTGTAACTAAATACGTCATGCGTGTAATCGCGCATGGCGTTTTTTTTCGCCGCAGGGTAATGTCAAAGCGCCCCCTAACCTGCGGACAACTCACGATGAAAAGATCCACCACCCTTGCCGTTGTGCTTGCCCTAATCTCCACCAGCGCGCTGGCCTTTCAGGAAAAGCCTTCCCCCAATGTCGCCGCTCCGTCAGCCACCACCGCCAAAACAACCGCGCTGAGCCGTTTTGCGGCAGATGAAAACGACGGCACCATTAGTCAGGTTTATGCGCCCGGAACCTTCAGCAGTACCCAGACCACAAGCAACGGGTACCCGGTCCCTGTTCCGCGCCACCGCCGTGAGTGACATCCACTCTGACCCTGCTACGGCAGGGTTTCATTTTTTATACTGCCGCAATCAGAAAGCCAATCAGCACGCAGTACAGCACCAGGTTCAGCACCGTCAGTACAATCAGCATCGCCCACTCCTGTCAGGACTGAATCATCATCAGACGGATAAACGCCAGCACCGCGAGGCTGCATATCGCCCAGTTGCGCAGAGCAGTCAGCCATGCTTTTCGCTGGCGGGTTCTCTCCTGTGCGTTGCGGCGGCGGGAATGCGAGAAACATTCGCGGATAACCTCCTGGCGAGGAATATTGCGTAGCACTTTGCTGCCAATCACCTGCTCAGGTTTATCGTCCTGTATGACGCTTATGGTCACGTAATAAATCTGTCCCGCCTCGCGGACGTGATAACAATAGTAAGCAGATTCTGTTACGCCGGAATAAAACGAAAACTCGCGCATAACCCCTCCTCAACTGAAAATTCAGTCGCTATTTCTTCACAGAATTGTGCAGGAATAATGGGGAGATCGTGGGATTACGAAGGTGTTGCAGAAGTGTTTAAAAATAAGGCGAACGTCGGGAAGGAAACCCCGGCCGCGCAGTCGCGTGCCGGGGTGAGCGGTATTTAGTTATCAATACCTTTGCTGCGCAGGTAATCTTCGTAGTTACCGCTGAAGTCGATCACGCGCTCTGGCGTAATTTCAATCACGCGGGTTGCCAGTGAAGAAACAAATTCACGGTCGTGAGAGACGAAAATCAGGGTGCCCTGATACATCTCCAGCGCCATGTTCAGTGATTCGATGGATTCCATGTCCAGGTGGTTGGTTGGTTCATCCATCACCAGGATATTGGGTTTTTCCATCATCAGCTTGCCGAACAGCATGCGGCCTTTTTCACCACCGGACAGCACTTTGGCAGGCTTCTTGATGTCGTCCTGGCTGAACAGCAGACGGCCGAGGAAGCTGCGCACCACCTGCTCGTCATCGCCTTCCTGCTTCCACTGGCTCATCCACTCAAAGACGGTGAGATCGTTTTCGAACTCATACTCGTGATCCTGAGCGTAGTAGCCAATTTTGGCGTTTTCAGACCATTTCACCGTACCGCTGTCCGGCTGTGCTTCACCCACCAGAGTTTTCAGCATGGTGGATTTACCCACGCCGTTGGCACCGATGATGGCAATTTTCTCACCGACTTCCAGCAGCAGATTGAAGTTTTTGAACAGCGGACCCTCTTCAAAGCCTTTGGTGAGGTCTTCCACTGCCAGCGCGTTACGGAACAGCTTCTTGTCCTGCTCAAAGCGAATGAACGGGTTCTGACGGCTGGAGGCTTTCACTTCGTCCAGCTTGATCTTATCGATCTGACGAGCACGAGAAGTGGCCTGGCGGGACTTAGAGGCGTTAGCGCTGAAGCGGCTGACGAAGGACTGCAGGTCAGCAATCTGCGCTTTTTTCTTGGCGTTATCCGCCAGCAGGCGTTCACGGGCCTGAGTGGCCGCCGTCATGTACTCATCGTAGTTGCCTGGATAAACGCGCAGCTCGCCGTAGTCCATATCCGCCATGTGGGTACAAACCATGTTCAGGAAGTGACGGTCGTGCGAAATAATAACCATGGTGCTGTTACGTTCGTTGAGCGTCTGCTCCAGCCAGCGAATGGTGTCGATGTCCAGGTTGTTCGTCGGTTCATCGAGCAGCAGGATGTCCGGGTTAGAGAACAGCGCCTGTGCCAGCAGGACACGCAGCTTCCAGCCAGGAGCCACTTCGCTCATCGGGCCGTAATGCTGCTCCAGCGGAATACCTACGCCAAGCAGAAGTTCACCGGCGCGGGACTCAGCTGAATAGCCATCCATTTCGCCGTAAGCGACTTCGAGGTCTGCAACTTTGTAGCCCTCTTCTTCGCTCATTTCCGGCAGCGCGTAAATACGATCGCGCTCCTGCTTCACTTCCCACAGCTCAGCGTGGCCCATGATCACCGTATCGAGCACGGAGAACTCTTCGAAGGCGAACTGATCCTGACGCAGCTTACCGATGCGCTCGTTCGGATCGAGCGAAACGTTGCCGAGGGTCGGCTCTAAGTCGCCCCCCAGAATTTTCATAAAGGTGGATTTACCGCTTCCGTTGGCGCCAATCAGGCCGTAACGGTTGCCGCCGCCAAATTTGACGGAGATGTTTTCGAACAGCGGCTTACTGCCGAACTGCATGGTGACGTTGCTGGTTACTAACACGGGAGTATCCTGAAAGATGTGACAAACGGCCTATTTTGCCACAATTCTGAATAAAAATCGCCTTGCTCGTGCAGGGACTACACTGGCAGCATGGGCCAGACGGTGAAAAAAATGTGATTTCGTCCACATCTGATTTCCCTGCGGCGAGGAATGCACATATAATGCGCTCCCATTAAGGGTTCCATTTCTCTAACAACAGCCTGCTCGGCACCGATACTTCGCACAACATGAAAATGAAAATATCTACGCTTTTCGCGGCAGCTTTTGCCGTTATGGGCTTTTGCAAAACTGCATCTGCTGTGACCTATCCTCTGCCAACCGACGGTAGCCGTCTGATTGGTCAGAACCAGGTGATCACCATCCCTGATGACAACAAGCAGCCGCTCGAGTATTTCGCTGCGCAGTATCAGATGGGCCTGTCCAACATGACCGAAGCCAACCCGGGTGTTGACGTGTATCTGCCAAAAGGCGGCACGGTGCTGAACATTCCTCAGCAGCTGATCCTGCCTGATACGGTTCATGAAGGTATCGTGATTAACAGCGCCGAAATGCGTCTGTATTACTATCCGAAGGGCACCAACACCGTGATCGTGCTGCCTATCGGTATCGGCCAGTTGGGTAAAGATACCCCAATCAACTGGACCACCAAGGTTGAGCGTAAGAAAGCAGGCCCGACCTGGACCCCAACCGCGAAAATGCACGCTGAATACATCGCTGCAGGCGAACCACTGCCAGCCGTTGTGCCAGCCGGTCCGGACAACCCGATGGGCCTGTACGCGCTGTATATCGGTCGTCTTTACGCCATCCACGGTACCAATGCGAACTTCGGTATCGGCCTGCGCGTGAGCCACGGCTGTGTGCGTCTGCGTAACGACGATATCAAATTCCTGTTCCAGAACGTGCCGGTCGGTACTCGCGTCCAGTTCATCGATGAGCCAGTAAAAGCCACCACCGAACCAGACGGCAGCCGCTACATCGAAGTTCACAACCCGCTGTCTACCACCGATGCGCAGTTCAACGACGGTGAAGTCGTGCCGGTCAAGCTGACCAAATCCGTTCAGGCCATCACCGGCCAGGCTGATGTGCAGACCACCGTGGTTGATCAGGCCATTCAGGATCGCTCAGGGATGCCAGTTCGTCTGAACTGATTCCAGAGCACAAAAAAAGGCGGGTTTCGACACCCGCCTTTTTTATTGGCAAAAATTCATTAACCGTTATTCACAATCACTATTCCGCCATGATCGTAGCGATAGTGACAGTGGGCATACTCCAGAGGCGTGCCATCTTCCAGGTAAATCACCTGCTCCACTTCCAGCACCGGGTCACCCGCCTCGCAGACTAAATGCTGCTGCTCCAGCTCGCCGGGTTTGATGGCGCGCACCACGCGGTATGAGCCCATAATCTTCAGCCCCAGCGTTTCCACATACTGAAAGACCGAACTTTCGAGATGGCCTTTATTCAGCCCTGGTACCAGGTTTACCGGCATCACGGTTGCGTCCAGCGACATCGGCTCGCCGTTCAGTAAACGCAGGCGGACAAAGTCATACACCGGCGCATCGGCGTTAATCAGTAGGGAAGCCTGCTCTTTTTCCGTCGGGAAGCGCAGTTCGAAACGCACCACCTGGCTGCTGACCGTGCCCAGGTGCTCCCAGGTTTTGGTTGCGCCGAAATAGTCACTGCCCGGCAAGTCCCACTGCGAAAGCTGAAGAAAATTCTTACGCACGAAGGTGCCCTGTCCCTGGCGCGTGTAGATCAGCCCTTCGACAATCAGCTGACGCATTGCCTGCTGAATGGTCATGCGGCTGGTCTGAAACTCCGCCGCCAGCGCAAACTGATCGGGCAACGGCGAACTGGCGGGATACCGCTGGCTAATGATGCGCTTCTTAATTTCCCGCGCGATAGTAAGGTATTTTGCCGCCATTGCCCCAGTCCTTAATTAGTCTGTTATCCCATTGTTTCTTAAGGCCACTCGCTCTGCAATCTTGAGGAAAGGCAGGTAGAAGAATACACCAAAGACGATGATTATCAACTGAACCACCACCGCCCGCCAGTCGCCTGCAGTGGCCAGCCAGGCGCTTAATACCGGCGGTGTCGTCCAGGGGATCATCACCACGCAGCGCGACATCAACCCGAGCGTCGTACACAGCCAGGCGAAGAAAATACCGATGGCAGGCAACAGCACAAACGGGATCATCAGCGGAATGTTGAACACAATCGGCAGGCCAAAAATCACCGGTTCGTTGATGTTGAACAGACCCGGGGTGATCGCCAGACGGGAAACCTGCTTCGACGCTTTCTGGCGCGAAAACAGGAAAATGGCAATCAGTAATGAAAATGTACTGCCGGTACCGCCAATCATGCCGAACGTCGGTACAAAGATGTTGTTGATGATATGCGGAATCGGCTGCCCGGCCGCATAGGCCAGCATGTTCTCGTTGGTGTTAATCAGCAGGAAGGGTTCCAGAATCACGCTGTTCACCACCGCCTGGTGAATGCCGAGCGTAAACAGGAAGTTACCGAAGCTGTAGATAAACAGCGTGCCCGGCAGGCTGGTGTTGATCAACCGCAGCGGCTGCTGGATCAGAGTGATGATCAGATGGATCAGGTCAGTATGCAGCAGGTTTTTAAGCAGCGCGGCAAAAATTGCAAACAGCGACAGCGTGAGGATAGTCGGCAGCAGCGAGGAGAACGACTGGCTGACTGCGGGCGGCACGTTAGGCCCGAGGTTAATCTCCAGACGTTTGAACTGGGCGATGCGGATAAAGATCTCCGTCGCCAGCAGGCCGATAATCACGCCCGCAAAAATGCCCGTTGTGCCAATGTTGGCGAAGGTCAGGACGGAGGTCAGGCTGACCGCCACTTTTCCGCCTACCGGCACCATCTCGACCTGCATTGGCATCATAATAATGAAGCTGCACAGGGCGATTATCACCGCCGAAACCGGGTTACTAAAGTTTTTGTTACGCGCCAGCGACCACGCGATCATCGGAGCAATCAGCAATGCGGCAATATTCAACGTTCCGTTGATGATCGCATCGCCCCACACCTTGAATCCCGCCAGCGTATCTCCTTCAAAAACCCACGGAAATACCACGTTGTTCACCAGAACCGCGAGCCCTGCCAGGATAAATATCGGCATGACTCCGGCGAACGCGTCGCGCAGCGAACGCAGGTGAACCTGGTTGGCGATGCGCGCCGAAAACTCCACGAAGCGATCGGTAAAAGACTGCATACTGGTTGATACGTTATCAGACATTTGCACAGACCTTTTGTAGACTCACTCGTACTCCCGTTACGTATCCGGGCAGCAGCCCGAATACGCACAGGGATAACCCGGTTTGCTCAGCGCTTACATCTCTTCGCCGTTCGAACGGATCGCCTGTTTTAACCACGCGTAGCTTTTCTTCGGCACGCGTTTCAGATCTTTCAGATCGTGGTTTTCGCGGTTGACGTACACCACGCCATAGCGCTTACGCATATCGCCCTGCGAGCTCAGAATGTCGATAAGCCCCCAGCCGAGATAGCCAATCACCTCTGCGCCATCCTCGAAAATGGCCTCTTTCATCGCGTTGATATGGTCGCGGTGATAGGCGATGCGGTAGTCATCGGCAATCATGTTTTTGCCGTCCCACTCTTCAATCACGCCGATGCCGTTTTCAATCGGGAACACCGGCATGCGCCAGTTGTTGTAGTACTGGGTGATGATGGTGCGGAAACCGAGCGGGTCAATCTGCCAGTTCCATTCGGTGGCCTTCAGATACGGGTTATTTTTATCGCCGTATTTCAGGTAATAGTTCACCTCGGTGCCTTCAGGGATCGGGTCGGTATCGAGCGTGCGGCTGGCGTAATAGCTGAACGCCATATAATCATTTTTGTTGCTGTTGATAAGCTTCAGGTCTTCTTCACGATAAATATCTTCAAAGCCTTCACGCTTCACCACCGCCATCACTTCCGGGCTGTAGCCCTGCCCTGCATATACACGCAGCAGGTTCTGATTAAGGAATTCATCATGCTGCTGGGCGCAGAAGATATCGCGCGGTTTGCAGGTCGCCGGGTAGATCAGTTGGTGAGCCAGCATCCCGCCCATCAGCTTGCCAGGTTTGGTTTCGTGCAGGTATTGGGTGAGTTTCACATGAGCGACCATGGTGTGATGCTGAATTTCATACAGCTCACGCAGGGTTTCATCGCCGCGCATATAACCTGAAATGCGGAACGCGATCGGCATGTGGAAGATGTTCTGCTCGTTGAAGGTGAGCCAGTACTTCACCTTGTCGCCGTAGCAGTCGATCATCTTTTGGCCGTAGCGGACGAAGGCGTCCATCACGCGGCGGTCGTTGAAGCCGTTGTACTCTTCGGCCAGTGCCAGAGGCATATCGAAGTGATAGAGGCAGATCATCGGCTCGATGCCGCGGGCAATCAAGCCGTCGATAAAGCGGTGATAAAAATCAATGCCTTCCTGATTGAATTCGCCGTCGCCCATCGGGCAGACGCGGCTCCAGGCTATCTGGAAGCGGTAGCAGTTCATGCCCAGATCCTGCATCAGGTCAAAGTCTTCTTCAAAGCGGTGATAGGAATCGGTTGCCACCTTCCAGTCAGAGGCAAACTCGGACGGCTCGCGGATGTCATACACCGACTTGCCCTTTCCGCCCTCGTTCCAGGCCCCTTCGGTCTGCATGCTGGATACCGAGTTACCCCACAAAAAATCCTTTGCCAGTTTCTTCATTGTTGCTCTCCGCTAATATGACTAGTCATTTAAAATTCATGACTAGTCATATAGAACGAAATGACAATTCAGGCAAAAAGGTTGTGCTGTTTTTGTGAGCGGTTTCGAAAACCAGGCAAAAAAAAGGGCGGACCTTAGTCCACCCCGTTTGATATAACCCAACTCAGCCTTTCAGCTGATTACGACGGTATTCGCCCTGCCGCTCCAGCATCCAGCCCGGATACTCGCGCGGCAGCGCACTGACGGCATCCAGCTGCTTCAGCTCACTTTCCGTCAGACGAATCTCCGTGGCCGCGATGTTATCGGCCAGCTGGTCCGGGCGTTTCGCCCCGATGATGACACTGCTGACGACCGGCTGATGCAGCAGCCACGCCAGGGCGATTTGCGCCACCGACACACCCTTGCTCTCGGCGATGTTGCGCATCACGTCGATGCAGTCGAAGCCGCGCTCTTTGTCCACCGGCGGGAAGTCAAACTCCAGCCGACGTCCGCCCGCCTCATTCTGCCCGTCGCGGCCGTATTTACCGCTAAGGAAGCCGCCCGCCAGCGGACTCCAGACCATCAGCCCGACGCCTTCGCTCTGCATCATCGGCACCAGTTCACGTTCGAGATCGCGCCCGGCAATGGTGTAGTAGGCCTGCAAAGAAGCAAAGCGCGACAGCCCAAGCCTGTCGGAAATCCCCAGCGCCTTCATGATTTGCCACGCCGACCAGTTTGATACGCCGATGTAGCGCACGTGACCATGTTGAACAAGGTTATCCAGCGCATAGAGCGTTTCTTCTATTGGCGTGGCAGGGTCAAAACCGTGCAGCTGATAGAGATCGATATGATCGAGCTGCATGCGGCGCAGGCTCTCCTTCACGCTGTTGATGATGTGATAGCGCGAACTGCCGCGTGAATTCACGCCTGCCGTGCCGGTTTCGCCAAACACTTTCGTCGCCACGACCACGTTTTCACGCGGCACCTTCAGATTTTTCAGCGCCTGGCCGGTGATCTCCTCCGAGCGCCCTTCCGAATAGACGTTGGCGGTGTCGATAAAATTAATGCCCGCATCCAGCGCGCTGCCCACCAGCCGCTCGGCGTCGGCCTGCTGCAGCTGGCCGATTTTTCCCCACATGCCACCTTCGCCGCCAAACGTCATGGTGCCAAGGCAAAGTTCAGAGACAAACAAACCGGTATTGCCTAATTTCTGATAACGCATAACTCTCTCCTCAAAGGGATGTCGTGGTGAGTGTTCATTAGTTATAACCACACACCTGCGTTTGCGAATGGGGCGATTCTGTGCATTTCTTGCCCAATTCTCTGAAATTCACCGTCGCCGAGGGTCGGGCCCATCACGGGCGCCGCAGAGAAAGGAGCAAATGGTGAACATCACGATGCAAATGATGAAGAACAGCTTGGGCCCGAGCAGGCGGCTCAGGAAGGCTGAAATCGGTAGTACAATGCCATTCGCCAGGAAATCCTGGCAATTGAGCATTATCTGACAAGCATCAGCAGACCAAATCCGACCAGCGCCGCCCACAGCAGCATCGGCACAGAATAGAGGTGAAAGCGCCACCAAATGCGGCGATCGTTCGCCATCCGCAGGGCAATAAGATTCGCAAGGGAGCCCGGCAGCAGGCCAAAGCCACCCACGTTGACCGCCCAGGCAAGCAGTATGGAAGGCGGCACGTAATTAATGAGCAAAATGGTCGAAGGCACGTTGCTTATCACCTGCGAAAGCCCGATTGCCGTCAGCCAGAGCCCGCCGTCCGACAGCCCACTGACGCCGCTTAATGCGTGGTGCAGCGCAGGCAGCTGCGTCATGAGATGAACGTCGACGAACATCGCCATAAAGACCAGCAGCAGCGTCCAGTCCACGCTGAACACCACCCGACGCTCCAGCAGCAGGAAACCGACGGCAAGCAGCAGCAGCCCCCACAATTCAAGGCGCAGCTCAAGGCTGACGATAAAGATGAGATAAAACGCGAGGCAGCACCAGACCAGCTTCGGGCTCCAGCCAGGCGTGCGGTCACCGCTCTGGAAGTGCAGCTTTTTGGCCGGGAAGCACACCCAGCACAGCAGCAGCAACGACAGCATCATCGCCAGCGCCAGCGGCGCCATTTGGGCACTGAATGAGAGGAAAGAGAGCCCGGAGCGCCCCCATAGCAAAATGTTTTGCGGATTGCCGATTGGCGTCAGCAGCGAGCCCGCATTCACCGCCAGGGCTTCAAAAATAATCAGCCGGTTAACCGGAATGGCGCTCCATTTTTTCAGCGTCAGGGTCAGCGGCACCACGATAAACAGCGCCACGTCGTTGGTCAGAAATGTTGAAAGCAGCGCCGCCGCCAGCACCATAAACAGTGCCAACTGACGCTCGGTAGCAAAGCGGCGCGACATTTTACGTCCCAGTACGTCAAAATAGCCGCTCTGCTCCACACCTTTGGTCAGCAGCATCAGGCCGCTCAGGGTGACGATGGTGTGCCAGTCGATAGCTGAAGGCCAGGCTGATGGCTTAAAAGGAACAAATAGAGAAAGCGCGATACCGGTGAGGATCAACAGGTGCAAAAAGCGGTCGCGCAGGAGCGACCGCAGAAAAGGGAGGTTCATTCAGCGTGCTGTCCTGCCTGAAGGGTAAACTGGCGGAAGCGTTCGAGCGTCTCTTCGCTGACGTGGTGCTCCATACCTTCCGCATCACGGCGGGCGGTGTCCTGACTGACGCCAATGGCCAGCAGGAAATTTTCCACGATCTGATGGCGCTCGCGAGTTTCCTGCGCCAGCTTCTCCCCTTCCGGCGTCAGAAACACGCCGCGCCAGGGAATCTGCTGAATGAGCCCAACGCCCGCCAGTCGTTTTAACATTTTCGCTACCGTCGGCTGAGACACGCCCAGCCGTGCCGCCATATCGACCTGACGTGCTTCGCCCACTTCGCGGATCAGATCGGAGATAAGCTCCACGTAATCATCAATCAGCTCGCGGCGGTGCGCCTCACGCACCTGCCGAAAGCCTTCCACGTGCTCTTCGACATTCACTAACTGCGTCACTTTTTTTACTCCTGGGGTGCCCGGGCGACGGCTCATTGTGCTTCCTCTTCGCGGTGACGCGTTAATGCATCAAGTTAAGGAGCTCTATTGTATAGGATAGTGACCTGAGCACAAAAAATTAACGTTTTAGCCATAGCTAAGTAATATAGCCTGTGCTATATCTGTATGTAATACGAACATCCTTCAGGGAGTGAAGGTGCAGAAAGTTCAGGAGGGTCTGATGAACGAATTCAAGAGGTGCTTAAGCGTGTTTAGCCATTCTCCCTTTAAAGTCCGCCTGATGCTGATCGCCATGCTTTGCGACATCATCAACGGCAAACCCCGGCAGGACAAGCCTTCACACTAATGCGGCGTCGCGGTACGCCGCTTCATTTTTCTGTCATACAACACAGTTAGTCTGATCGTTTTGCCCAATAACCCCCTTCTTTTTTCCGGATTTGTAATCGCCCTCGCAAAACAATTTGTTATGGGGTGTTGACGCCGTTATTCATCAAATTTATCTTCTTGCATCCCTGCAGCTTTAGCGCCTCGATGAACCCCATTCCTCACGCACTGCCAGGCAGGTTTTACCCTTTGACGCCAGGGGACGCACATGGCGGCTTTTTGATTGTGACCTATGAATGTAACGCTGAAAGAAACGCTGGCCGCGCGTGGCCTGGCGCTCAACCCATGGACCGGATTTTACTTTTTACAATCGCTGCTGATGAATCTGGCGCTGGGATATCCTTTCAGCCTCCTGTATACCGTCGCTTTTACCTGTGTCCTGCACGTACTGTGGCGCGCGCTGCCGCGCACGCAGAAAGTCCTGCTGGGCCTCTATTCTCTGGTGGCGGCCTTTTATTATCCGTTTGGTCAGGCCTACGGCTCACCTAACTTTAATACCCTGCTGGCGCTCCATTCGACGAACCCTGAAGAATCCACGGAAATTCTGACCATCTTCCCGTGGTACAACTATTTTATTTCCCTCTTTATTTTCGCCCTCGGCGTGATAGCGGTGCGCCGCAAGCCGGAAGGAAAGCGCGCGTGGAGCAAAATCGATATTCTGTGCCTGATTTTTTGCGTTGGCGTCGCGTTCGTGCGTCCGATTCAGGAAATTGCCTGGGATGGCGTATTTCGACTGAGCAAAATTGGCTACCCGGCCGTGCGCTTCGTGCATGACGTGGCCGTCAGCAATCAGCAGGTCCTGGATGAGCAGGCGCGTCTGGCGCAGTTTGCCAACCAAAAAGATACCTGGAACGTGGTGGCGGTGAAGCCGAAGTATCACACCTATGTCGTGGTGATTGGCGAGAGCGCGCGCCGGGATGCGCTGGGTGCATTTGGCGGCCACTGGGCTAACACGCCTTTTGCAAACAGCGTGAACGGCACATTGTTTACCGACTATATTTCCGCCAGCGGTTCTACACAGAAATCACTGGGTCTGACGCTCAACCACGTGGAAGACGGCAAACCACAGTATCAGAATAACTTTGTGACCCTGGCCAACCGCGCAGGGTTCCAGACCTGGTGGTTCTCCAATCAGGGGCAGATTGGTGAGTACGACACGGCCATCGCCAGCATCGCCAAACGCGCAGACGAAGCGCATTTCCTGAAAAGCGGCGACTTTGAGGCCGATAAAAACACCCAGGATACCGATCTGCTGAAGATGACCGCGCAGGTGCTCTCCACCGAGCGTACCCAGCCACAGCTGATCGTTCTGCATCTGATGGGCTCGCATCCCCAGGCCTGCGATCGCACCCAGGGCAAATACACCGATTTTGTGACCTCGAAAGAGACGTCATGCTATCTCTACACCATGACCCAGACCGACCAGCTGCTCAGCAAGCTCTACGATCAGCTGCGTAACGCCGGGGACAGCTTCTCACTGGTCTATTTCTCCGATCATGGACTGGCTTTTAAGGAACGCGGCAAGTCCGTGCAGTATCTGGCGCATGATGACAAGTTCCAGCAGAACTTCCAGGTGCCGTTTATGGTGCTCTCCAGTGATGACAAAGCGCATCGGGTGATTAAGGCTCGCCGGTCGGCAAACGACTTCCTGAGCTTCTTCTCGCAGTGGACAGGGATCCAGGCTGAAGAGATTAAGCCTCGCTACCGCTTTGTTTCCACTCAGAAAGCAGGCCCGGTTTACGTCACCAACTTCCAGCTGCAGAAGGTGGATTACACCCATCTGGGTACCGACATCTTTGATACCGGCACCCGCTAACTGATTTGCCGGATGGCGCTGCGCTCATCCGGCCTACAATGCCTGCAGGCCCGCGCAAACGAAATACCACCGGGCGATACCCTTTCTTCAGACAAAAAAAATCCGCCACGTGGGCGGATTTTTATTATCACCGAAGTGATTAGAAACGGTAACCGACGCCTGCGATCCAGGTGCCAACGTCAACGTTACGAATACGAGACTGCTCGTAGGAGAAGTCCAGCGCTACGTTTTCGATTGGGTTGAACTGCAGACCTGCACCGTAAGAGAAACCGTAGTCGCTCATGTCGGATTTGTTGCCTGGGAGGTCGTTAGCCTGGAATTTACCGTAGCCAACACCCACTACGCCGTAGATGCTTGCCCAGTCATTGATGCGGTAAGCAGGACCAGCGGTGATACCGTAGTACTGACCTTTGTTATAAATGCCATCTTCGCTACGGTTTTTCTCGGTGTAGGTGAAGGAACCGATCACGCCGAGTGGGTTGTTATCCTGCTCGTAACGGTATTTCAGGTTGAAACCACCTGCTTTGTTCGCTTCGCCCTGCATGTCGCTCTGAGCGTAGCCGCCAGTAACGGTAGAAGTTGCAGCTACAGCGGTACCTGCGGTCGCAGCCAGAACAATGGCCAGTGCGGAAAGACGTGCAATTTTATTCATAACCACCTCAAATGTGCTTCAAGTAAGTCCGTAAGTTTTAAATATACCAAAATTTGTTAAGAAACTCTTTGAGATTCACGTTGTCTAAGGGGGCTAATCGTGTAACTAAACGTTTCCACTGATAAACATCCCTGTTGAATATCAACAGTTTCTTCGCAGATTTTGCCATTATTGCGCTCATTAACTAACGCATTCATCCAGATTAATCCTAAACAGGCAGAATTTTTCTCCGCCGACTGAACTTTATTGTAAGGCGCTTTGGCCGGTTTTTTTTTCAACATTGTCTAAACCAGAAAGACGTTATTCATTTACACTGCCTGTTTTACTTCTTTTGACAAAAGCTGACAGGAGAAAGGATGCCAGGGTTGTCACGTAAGGTTCCGGTATGGCTGCCGATCCTCGTAATTTTGATTGCCATGTGTTCGATTCAGAGCGGCGCTGCGCTGGCCAAGTCGCTCTTTCCTGTTGTGGGTGCCCCCGGCGTCACCGCCCTGCGTCTGGCACTGGGCACCCTGATCCTAGTGTGCGTTTTCAAACCCTGGCGTCTGCGTTTCACGCGGGAGCAGCGTCTGCCGCTGCTGTTTTATGGCCTGTCGCTCGGGGCCATGAATTTTCTCTTCTATTTATCAATTCAGCGTATTCCGCTGGGCGTGGCGGTGGCACTTGAATTCACCGGCCCGCTGGCCGTGGCGCTGTTCGGCTCCCGTCGCCCCATTGATTTCGTCTGGGTGCTGCTGGCGGTGGTCGGACTGTGGTTCCTGCTGCCGCTCGGACAGAACATTGCCCACGTCGATATGACCGGGGCGGCGCTGGCGCTGGGAGCAGGAGCCTGTTGGGCGGTGTATATCATCACGGGGCAACGGGCAGGCGAAGAACACGGGCCGGCGACGGTGGCGATGGGCTCGCTGATTGCCGCCATCGTGTTTGTGCCCATTGGCGCATTTCAGGCCGGGGAGGTGCTCTGGCAGTGGTCGATTCTGCCGCTGGGTATCGGGATTGCCGTGCTGTCCACTGCGCTGCCCTATTCACTTGAAATGATTGCCCTGACGCGGATGCCGACGCGCACCTTCGGCACGCTGATGAGCATGGAACCGGCGCTGGCGGCGGTTTCGGGGATGATCTTCCTTGGCGAAACCCTGAGCGGCACGCAGATGCTTGCCCTGCTGGCGATCATGGCCGCTTCCATGGGTTCCACCCTCACCCTCAAGGGCGACAGTAAAATAGAATCCGTTGATATCAACAAGTGAACCTGAATAGCGGGGCGCTACTCCCCTGCTATTATCCGCCTCGGTGATTTACAGGTGAAAATATCCCGAACAGAAACAGACCTTTCCTACTGACCATTCCGCACGTGACAAATGAGTACCCTATCCCTTTGTTTTAAAAATATTTAACTACCTTCAACTTCACGCACGCTATTAAATCCATAGGCAGTAACTTTCCGCCAGCAGAAATAGCCGGTGCTATACTTGTTTCCGTTGATTCATTGGACTACGACATCAAGAGGATATGAGATTATGAGTACCGCTAAACTGGTCAAAACCAAAACATCTAATCTGCTCTATACCCGCAACGATGTATCAGACAGCGAGAAAAAAGCGACCATTGAGCTGCTTAATCGCCAGGTGATCCAGTTCATTGACCTGTCGCTTATCACCAAACAGGCCCACTGGAATATGCGCGGTGCCAACTTTATTGCCGTTCATGAAATGCTGGATGGCTTCCGTACGGCGCTGACCGATCACCTCGATACCATGGCCGAACGTGCCGTGCAGCTGGGTGGCGTGGCGCTGGGTACCACTCAGGTGATTAACAACAAAACGCCGCTGAAAAGCTACCCGCTGGACATTCACACCGTTCAGGAACACCTGAAAGAACTGGCCGACCGTTATGCCATTGTGGCGAACGACGTGCGTAAGGCCGTTGGTGAAGCTAAAGACGAAGACACCGCCGATATCCTGACCGCCGCCTCACGCGATCTCGATAAATTCCTGTGGTTTATCGAATCCAACATCGAATAAGCCCGGGATAAGTCCTAATTTCAAAACCCCTCTCCGAGGGGTTTTGCACATTTATGGTGCATCACTCCCCACTTCCCGCCAAAAAAGTAAATCATTTGTAACTATCACGTCACACAATCTTTAATGAAAGATTGTTTTATCGCCTTAAATTGCGCTTAATATCAGCACGTCCGCCTCTCTCGTTTTTATGCACTATTTTGGTGCCTCATCGCGGTGCAAATCGCGCACGCTGACACCTTTATTGTGCAATCGACGGCGACCGCTTCGTTGAAAAACAACAGCTTGTAAAGTTGGCACGATTTTTTCATATGCCAACCATTCTCGCAGGGGATTGCCCCGTGGTTATAAAAGGAAATGCTATGAAGTCTGTATTTAAAGTCTCACTGGCTGCACTGACGCTGGCCTTCGCCGTTTCTTCCCAGGCTGCGGAAAAGCAGCTGATTGTGGCCACCGACACGGCATTCGTTCCGTTTGAATTCAAGCAGGGTGACAAGTACGTCGGTTTCGACGTGGATCTGTGGGCGGCCATCGCCAAAGAGCTGAAGCTGAACTACACCCTGAAACCAATGGATTTCAGCGGCATCATTCCTGCACTGCAGACCAAAAACATCGACCTGGCGCTGGCCGGGATCACCATCACCGACGAACGTAAAAAAGCGATCGACTTCTCCGATGGCTACTACAAAAGCGGCCTGCTGGTGATGGTGAAAGCGAACAACAATGACATCAAATCCGTGAAGGATCTCGACGGCAAAGTGCTGGCGGTGAAGAGCGGTACCGGTTCCGTTGACTACGCTAAAGCTAACGTCAAAACCAAAGACCTGCGCCAGTTCCCGAACATCGACAACGCCTATATGGAACTCGGCACCAACCGTGCTGACGCGGTCCTGCACGACACGCCAAACATTCTGTACTTCATCAAAACCGCCGGTAACGGTCAGTTCAAAGCGGTAGGCGAATCGCTGGAAGCGCAGCAGTACGGCATCGCCTTCCCGAAAGGCAGCGACGACCTGCGTGAGAAAGTGAACGGCGCGCTGAAAACCCTGCGTGAAAACGGCCAGTACAACGAAATTTATAAAAAATGGTTCGGCACTGAACCAAAATAATAATGCTAAGCAGTCAGTAATACGTTCAGGGGCGACCTTTCGCCCCTGTTGTTTTTGAACCACGGTAACGAACAGGAACATATTATGCAGTTTGACTGGAGCGTCATCTGGCCTGCCATTCCAATCCTGCTGGACGGCGCCAAAATGACTCTGTGGATTTCGGTTCTCGGACTCGCAGGCGGGATCATCATCGGCCTGCTGGCGGGCCTGGCTCGCACCTATGGCGGCTGGATTTCTAATCATATCGCCCTCGTGTTTATCGAAGTGATCCGCGGCACGCCAATCGTTGTGCAGGTGATGTACATCTACTTCGCCCTGCCGATGGCCTTCCCGGACATTCGCATCGACACCTTCACGGCGGCGGTGATCACCATCATGATTAACTCCGGTGCCTACATCGCAGAAATCACCCGCGGCTCCGTGCTGTCGATTCATAAAGGGTTCAGCGAAGCGGGCCTGGCGCTCGGCCTCTCCCGTCGCGAAACCATTCGCCACGTGATTATGCCGCTGGCGATACGCCGTATGCTCCCGGCACTCGGCAACCAGCTGATTATCAGCATCAAGGACACCTCGCTGTTTATCGTCATAGGTGCCGCTGAGCTGACCCGCAGTGGTCAGGAAATCATTGCCGGTAACTTCCGCGCGCTGGAAATCTGGACCGCCGTCGGTATCATCTACCTGATCATCACCCAGGTACTGAACATCGTGCTTCGCATTCTTGAAAGAAGGATGAAAATCCTGTGATTGAATTTAAAAACGTTTCCAAGCACTTCGGTCAGACCCAGGTGCTGCACAACATTGATTTGCACGTCAAACAGGGCGAGGTGGTGGTCATCATCGGGCCATCCGGCTCCGGTAAATCCACCCTGCTGCGCTGCATCAACAAGCTAGAAGAGATCACCAGCGGCGATCTGATCGTCGATGGTCTGAAGGTCAACGATCCGAAAGTCGATGAGCGCCTGATTCGTCAGGAAGCGGGCATGGTCTTCCAGCAGTTTTATCTGTTCCCGCACCTGACGGCGCTGGAGAACGTGATGTTTGGTCCGCAGCGCGTGCGCGGTGCCTCAAAAGAAGAAGCTGAAACGCTGGCAAAAAGCCTGCTGGCAAAAGTGGGCCTCGCAGAGCGCGCTCACCACTATCCGTCTGAACTTTCAGGCGGCCAGCAGCAGCGCGTGGCCATTGCCCGAGCGCTCGCGGTGAAGCCAAAAATGATGCTGTTCGATGAGCCAACCTCCGCGCTGGACCCGGAGCTGCGTCATGAAGTGCTGAAGGTGATGCAGGATCTGGCCGAGGAAGGCATGACCATGGTCATCGTGACCCACGAAATCGGCTTCGCTGAGAAAGTGGCCTCGCGTATGATCTTCATCGACAAAGGCCGCATTGCAGAAGACGGTAACCCGCAAACGCTGATTGCCAACCCGCCAAGCCAGCGCCTGCGCGAGTTCCTGCAACACGTGTCGTAATGCCCTTCACTCTCCCCCGCTCCGGGGGAGAGAATCCTCCCAAAATCCAGCACCCCCGCCCCACCCGCTATACTTATCATTTTGTTGATGATTTGAAAGGGAGGCGCCTGTGCCGTGGATCCTGTTGCTGATTGCAACGCTGTTTTGCTCCCCGCTTCAGGCGGTAACGATTCCTGGCGTGACCTCCTCCGCCGCAACTTCTCAGCCAGCCAGCAGCGAACCGGATGCCACGCAGAAAAAAGCGGCCTATGCCGCGCTGGCGGACGTGCTGGAAAACGATACCTCGCGCCAGGAGCTGATTAAGCAGCTACGCACCGCCGCCGCCACGCCGCCGCAGGAAAAAGTCCTGACGCTCACGCCGCCGCCTGTCAGCGAAGAAAAAACCGTGCTGGAAAGCGTCACAGATATCAGCCGCCATTACGGCGAAGCCTTCTCCAGCCGCTTCGCTCAGCTGTGGCGGAACATTTCCACCGCGCCGCATAAACCCTTCAATGCGCAGACGTTCAGCAACGCCGTCACTCATTTTTTGCTGCTGGCGGTTCTGGTCTTTGCTTTTTACGCCCTGTTGCGCCTGTGCGCGCTGCCCCTGTATCGCAAAATGGGCCAGTGGGGACGCCGAAAAAACCGTGACCGCAGCAGCTGGCTGCACCTTCCGGCGATGATTACCCTGGCGGTCGTCATGGACCTGCTTCTGCTTGGCCTGACACTGTTCGTCGGGCAAATGCTCAGCGACAGACTCAACGGAGGCAGCCGCACCATCGCCTTTCAGCAAAGCCTGTTCCTGAATGCCTTCGCGCTGATTGAGTTTTTCAAAGCGATTCTGCGCCTGATTTTCTGCCCGCGCGTCCCGGACCTGCGCCCGTTCAACATCAGCGATGACACCGCCCGCTACTGGAGCCTGCGCCTGAGCCTGCTGAGTAGTTTCATCGGCTACGGACTTATCGTTGCAGTGCCTATCATTTCCAATCAGGTGAACGTTCAGGCCGGGGCGCTGGTGAATATCATTATTATGCTCGGCATCACCGTCCAGGCGCTGTGGCTCATTTTCCACAATAAAAAAGCGATCACCGAAAGCCTGGTCGGGCTTGCCAACCGCTCGCTGGCGTTCTTCAGCCTGTTTATTCGCGCCTTTGCGCTGATCTGGCACTGGCTGGCCAGCGCCTACTTTATCGTGCTGTTCTTCTTCTCGCTCTTCGATCCAGGCAACAGCCTGAAATTTATGATGGGCGCGTCGGTAAGGAGCCTTGCCATTATTGGTGTTGCCGCGTTTATCTCTGGCATTCTGTCGCGCTGGATTGCAAAAACCATCACCCTGTCACCCGAGACGCAGCGCAACTATCCGGAGCTGCAAAAACGGCTCAACGGCTGGCTATCCGCCTCGCTGAAGGCCGCGCGCATTCTGACGGTCTGTGTGGCAATCATGCTGCTGCTGAGCGCCTGGGGCCTCTTTGATTTCTGGAACTGGCTGCATTACGGCGCAGGTGAGAAAACCGTGGATGTGCTGATCCGCATTGCGCTGATCCTCTTCTTCTCGGCGATTGGCTGGACGCTGCTGGCAAGCCTGATTGAAAATCGCCTGGCCTCCGACATTCACGGCCGCCCGCTGCCGAGCGCCCGCGCCCGCACGCTGCTGACGCTGTTTCGCAATGCGCTGGCGGTGGTCATCAGCACCATCACGGTGATGATCCTGCTGTCGGAAATTGGCGTGAACATTGCCCCGCTGCTGGCCGGTGCAGGCGCGCTGGGGTTGGCGATCTCCTTCGGCTCGCAAACGCTGGTGAAGGACATCATTACCGGGGTCTTCATTCAGTTTGAAAACGGGATGAACACCGGCGATCTGGTGACCATCGGGCCGCTCACCGGTACCGTGGAGCGGATGTCGATTCGCTCCGTTGGCGTCCGTCAGGACACCGGGGCCTACCACATCATTCCGTGGTCATCGATCACCACCTTTGCCAACTTCGTGCGCGGCATCGGTTCGGTGGTGGCGAACTACGACGTCGATCGTAGTGAAGATGTAGACAAAGCCAATGATGCGCTCAAGGCTGCGGTAGCAGAGTTAATGGAGCAGGAGGAAATTCGCGGACTGGTGATTGGCGAACCTTCCTTCGCCGGGCTGGTCGGGCTGACTAACACGTCGTTCACGCTGCGGGCCTCGTTCACCACGCTGCCGCTGAAGCAGTGGACGGTGCGCTTCGCCCTGGATACGCAGGTGAAAAAACACTTCGATAAGGCAGGTATTCGTGCTCCGGTGCAGACATATCAAGTTTTGCCCGCACCGGGTACTCCGGCAATAGCGGCCTCAGAACCGCCAATGCCGAATCAGCCGACGCTGTGATCAGCGCGCGCGGGCAGCAAAGCGACGGCGTTTGTCTTCATCGAGGAAGGTCCAGGCGATAAAGCGGCTCTGTTTCTGTCCCTGGGCCATCTCTTTTTTCACCACTTTGACCGCGCCCGCGGCGGTCAGCGCGGAATAGAGCATCGGCAGGTTGTCGCCTTTTGACACCAGCGTGGTAAACCACAGCACCTGTTTTGCAAACTGACGGCTTTCGTCGATCATCGTGCGGATAAACGCCACTTCACCGCCTTCACACCACAGCTCCTGCTGCTGGCCGCCAAAGTTCAGCGCCTCGGTTTGCTGCCCAAGGTTACGACGCTTGCGCTCGTTGCCCTCACGGGCGCTTTCAGCTGAGTCGTGGAACGGCGGGTTGCACACCATCGCATCAAAGTTTTCATTTTTATGGATCATGCCCGTCAGAATTGCCTGCGGATCCTTCTGCCGACGCAAACGGATCTGGCGACTCAGGCCCGGGTTGGCCTCGATAATCGCCTGCGCGGCGGCGATGGCTTCGGCATTCACCTCGGTTCCGGTGAAGCGCCAGCCGTACTCATGGCTGCCGATCAGCGGATAAATCAGGTTCGCCCCGGTGCCGATATCCAGCACGCTGGCGCCATTTGGCACCTTGCCACCGCTGGATTCAGCCAGCAGATCGGCCAGATGGTGCATATAGTCGGCACGGCCCGGCACCGGCGGGCAGAGGAAGCCCTGCGGAATGTGCCACGCTTTCACCTGATAAAAGTGCGCCAGCAGCGCCTGATTCAGGGTTTTCACCGCCTCGGGATCGGCAAAGTTAATCGTCTGCTCCCCGGCCGGGCTGGTGACGATAAACGCCGACAGCGCGGGAGTCTCTTTGCACAATGCAGGTAAATCATAGCGGGCGTGGTGACGGTTACGCGGGTGTAACCCCGGCTTTTGGGCTTTCATGGCATCCTCCTGTTGACGGCAGCGTAAGATACCCGTTGACGCGGGTGGCGTAAATAAGTGAGTCTGCATAATCCTTTAAACAGCCAGGTGCGCTATGTACTTTTATCAGCCTTCAGACGGACACGGACTGCCCCACGACCCGCTCAACGCCATTATTGGCCCTCGCCCGATTGGCTGGATTGCTTCCGCAGATGCTCAGGGCAGGCACAATCTTGCGCCCTACAGCTTCTTCAACTGCTTTAACTATCGTCCACCGATCATAGGCTTCGCCAGCAGCGGGTGGAAAGACAGCGTCCGCAATATTGTTGAAACACGTGAATTCGTCTGGAACCTCGCGACCGTCGATCTCGCCCACGCGATGAATGAAACCTCCGCGAGCCTCCCTCACGGTGAAAACGAATTTACCCGCGCAGGATTAACTCCCGCCGAAAGTCGCCTCGTTCGCGCCCCTCGCGTGGCCGAAAGCCCGGTGAACTTTGAATGCCGACTGTCACAGTGCATTCAGCTGGCCGCCGCCGATGGCACTGCGGTCGATTCCTGGCTGGTATTAGGTGAAGTGGTTGCGGTGCATATTGCGGAATCACTGCTGGAAAACGGCATTTATCAGACCGCCAAAGCCCGGCCCGCGCTGCGCGCAGGTGGCCCAACCGCGTATTACACCATCGACGAAAGTCAGCGTTTCGATTTAGTGCGCCCGGACGCACGTTAATCCTTTATCTTATCAGCCACTTGTATGTGGCTGATTTGTCAGTTCATTGTCAATTAATGTTGTTCAAAAAATAAGCAGATCATCATCAATTTTTTGCGGCATGTCACACTTCTTCAGCACCTACACTTAACGCATCCCCCGTGGAAACAGAGAGGATGTGCACATGAAAAGACTGTTGGTTCTGGTTGCTGCTGGTGCGTTGTCGATGCTCTCTTTCTCGGCATCCGCCGAACCGCAACAACTGATGAAGGGTGATACCGGGCAGCTGCGCGCTGCAGGTACGGTATCGGTTTCTGGTGCGAGCGACTTAGGAGATTTGCAGGATAAGCTGGCTGAAAAGGCCCAGGAGCAAGGCGCGAAAGGGTTTGTAGTGAACTCTGCCAGCGGTGAGAACAAAATGTTCGGCACGGCTACTATCTACAAATAATCTGTCTGAGTTTTTCCCCTCCAAAATGCGCCTCGCCTAGCAGGCGCATTCTTTTTTCTGCATCATTCCTCTCTCAAAATAACGGCAGAACAAATCCTTTAATTTCACCTTAGGATCGGTGTATAGTTCCGAACCATTCGTAAAATGCAGCCTTACTGACAAAACTACAGCTTAAAATACAGATTATCACTCCATATTTACGAGCACAGTTTTTGCTGAAAGAAGTCGCAATCTGTGCCCTCAAATTTACTTCCATCGCTTCGCTTCCGTTTTCTGATTTTATTTTATTAATAATCAGTAATTTATTTAACATTCAATTTTTTCGATGAAGTCTGTCAAGTCTATTCGATTTTATCTTCCGCAGAAAAGCGTGATACTCATCACATCGACGGAACAACGTCACTTTTAAAGAATAACCTGCGAGAGATTAACCATGAAAACCATCAAAACTGCTGCTGTTGCTATCGCTCTTTCCGCTCTCTCTTTCGGCGTGTTCGCCGCTCAGCCGGTATCCAACGCTGAAGCGCAGAGCCTGAATAAAATCGGTACTGTGTCCGTAGAAGGTGCAAGCACTCTGGACGGTATGGAAGCGAAACTGGCAGAGAAAGCCGCTGCTGCAGGCGCTACCGGTTACAGCATTACTTCTGCAAACACCAATAACAAAATCAGCGGTACTGCGGTGATTTACAAGTAATTGCCGGACAACGTTTTACCCCTCATTGATTATTGCCCTGCTGTACCTGTTTAACCCTTGTCTTGCCCGTCCGGCCACTGGACGGGCTTTTTTTTGTCTGTCGTTTACCAGAGCGCATTCACCCGCTGCAGCCCCGAGGCATAATCAGGCACTTCACCGGTCGCCACGAGGCAGCAGGCCATCTGCATTTTGAGTGATTCCGGCACAGGCTCGACGCCCGCCACGCAGCGCTCAATCCATCTGGCGGTCACTTCCGGATCCTTTGACGCTGGCAGCTGTGCCTCTCGCGTCTCCGTTTCCCTCTCGATCAGCACCTGTGCCCCTGTCGCATCAATCAGGCTTATCTGCGGACAGCGCTGAGGATTGGCGTAAACCTCGCCTTCCGTGCCGTGCATCAGCAGCGCCCGGCCACCAATACCCGTAAAGAACTTACCCACGCGCGGCACGTATTCCGGGTGAGATACGCTGGAAAGACGCAGCGCGGCATCTTCGGCAAACGGCGTCGCCAGCTTGGCCAGGGTATGCGCGCTGTTACGCACGCCCATTCGCCAACGCATCGCCAGCTGGTTTTCCAGCGGCGGACAGAACGCGCCCACCGGCATATAGACCGGCTGGTTGCTGTCCAGTTTTGCCTGTGCCTGCCCGGCGTGAAGCGTGGGTTCAATGCCCAACAGCATGAAAATGGTTTCGGTCAGTATGCGGGTGGGATCGTGGCTGACGCCGTGCACCAGCACAGGGAAACCAAGCTTGTGCAGCAGCATCGCCAGCAGCGGCGTGAGGTTCGCCTGCTTGCGCGCGCCGTTATAGCTTGGGATCACAATCGGCATCGGCTTTGTCGCAGGCGGCGTCAGTTTGACGGTGTGGTGCTGCATCGCTTCATAGAAGCCCTGCATTTCCGCCTCGCCCTCACCTTTGATACGCAGCGCAATCAGAATGCCGCCAAGCTCCAGCTCCGACACTTCACCCTTCAGCATCTGCGCATACAGGCCGCGGGCGGTGTCGGTGTCCAGGTCGCGGGCATGATTCTTGCCGCGCCCCACTTCTTTAATGATATTGCGATAATCCATGCAGTGCTCCTGACGGCTCAGCGCCGTTTGCGACGAGTCGGTTTCGGTTTGCTTTTTACTATACCTTCTGGCGCGGCGGGTTGCTCAATGGGAAATACCGGCAGCGCGTTCAGCAGGCGCGGGCCGTAGTTTTTGGTCAGCAGACGCTTGTCGTAAATCACCACTTCGCCCCAGCAGCTGTGGCTACGGATAAGACGCCCCACCTGCTGAATGAGGTTAAACGACGCGCTCGGCAGGCTTTGCACCTCAAACGGATAGCGGTTGAGGCTTTTCAGCCATTCACCCTCGGTGATCACCACCGGGCTGTCGATGGGTGGAAACGCGATTTTGTGGATATGGACCTGGCTCAGCAGTTCGCCTTTCAGATCCAGCCCTTCGGCAAAGGACTGTAGCCCCACCAGCACGCTGCGCTCACCGCCTTCAACCCGCTTGCGGTGCAGCTCCACCAGCCGGTAACGCGGCTGATCGCCCTGTACCAGCAGCAGCAGGCGCAGGTCCGGCACATATTCCAGAAAACGCTGCATCGCACGCCCGCTGGCAAACAGCACCAGCATGCCCAGGTGCTTTTTCGCTTCCACCTGCTCGCGGAAGTAGGCCGCCATTTCCGCCAGATGCTGCTCTTCGTTCTCCATCGACGGCTCTACGCGCATCTTAGGAATCACTATTTTGCCCTGTTCAACGTGGTTAAAGGGTGAATCCAGCGCCACAAACCTGTCGCCTGCCTTCTCCTTCAGCCCGCTCATTTCCTGGAGGCGGGAGAAGCTGTTCAGCGAACGCAGCGTGGCGGAGGTGACGATGATATGCGGCACGCGCCGCCACAGCAGCTTCTCCAGCTGATCGCTGACGCGAATCCCCACGCAGTGAAACCAGACGTGCGGCTGGCCGTCGCGCAGATCGCGCGTTGCCCATTTGGTGACCGGCGCGCCGGAGGCCTGCACCATCGCTGCGAGCCGCCAGAGTTTGCTCTGGGACTCAAACATGCCTAGCGCGCGGTTCATTTGCAGCAGCACGCGATGCAGGCGGACGATATCGTGTGAACCGGTTTTCTCACTCAGGTCGTTAAGAAACAGCTCCGATAACCCACGCAGCATCTCCGTCAGCTTCGCCAGCCGCTGGCAGATAACCATCACCTCGTCCGGCAGTTCACCCATCGCAAAGCGGTGTTCAGCTTCCAGCCCCTCAGGCATGTAAAGCGAGAGAATATTGTTCAGCGAAACGATGTGCTCGTACAGCTCATCGCAATGCTCTTTGAGGCGTTCAGGCGCCGCCAGCGGCGGGAAGGTTTTCGGGCGGAACTGCTCCATGCAGGTCGCTACCAGCTTGCTGAACAGGTCAAGCTGGAGCCGATACCAGCCAGAGGTAATCTCCGCGCTCATCTCCAGCGCATCGCGGGCGACGTCCGGCAGATGGTGGCCTTCATCGAGCACCAGCAGTAAATTCTTGGGCTCCGGCAATACCGCTTCACTTTCCATCGCCGCCATCACCAGCGCGTGATTGGCCACGACCACTTCCGCTTCCTGAATTTCACGGCGGGCGACGAAAAATGGGCACTCGCGATAATAGTGGCAGTTACGGTTAAGGCAGCTCGCTTTGTCGGTGCTCAGGCGGCTCCAGAGTGCGTCGTCAATGGCCTGATCGGTGTGATCGCGCAGGCCGTCCCATTTGTAGGTGTCGAGATCGGCTTTCAGCTTCGCGCAGCGCTTCTGCTCTTCCTGACTGTTTGGCGTGAGGTCGTCCTCGAGGAACGCCAGCAGATCCTGCTGGTTCGGCTCGGTGCTGGAGAGCGCGGTCAGGTTTCGCGGACAGACATAACGCCCACGACCAAAGGCGGCGGTAAAGCGCAGCTCGGGAATGATTTTTTTCAGCAGCGGCAGGTCTTTGCTGTAGATCTGATCCTGCAACGCCACGTTGGCGGTACTGACCACCAGCGTTTTCTGCTCTTCACGGGCGATGGCGATGCCGGGAATCAGATAGGAGAGCGTTTTACCGACGCCAGTTGGTGCCTCGATGGCCAGGTGCCTGCCCTCTTCTCCGGCGAGCGTTTTCGCCACGTCGGCAATCATCTGCCGCTGCGGGGCCCGGGGAATAAAGTCGGGGATTTGCTCCTGAAGCGCCTTATACCAGGCGGCGATTTGCGCCTTGAGCGCGGCGGTGAGTGCCATCGGAATGTCCGGATACTGTATAAACAGCCACTATTCTGGCATTTTCCGGCGGTGGGGGCAAAAAAAATGGCCGCGATTTGCGGCCATACTCGAGAATTACTGCGCAGCGGCAGGTTTACGCGGGCGGCGACGGCGCGGCGCACCTTCGCGGCGCGGCTGCTCACCGTCAGCACGACGCGGCTGACCGCTTCCGGACGCCGGTTTATCGCTCCGGCGTGCCTGGCCGTTGCCCGCAGGTTTGTCGCTGCGGCGAGCCTGACCGCCGTCGTTACGACGAGGCTGCCCCTGACCACGACCGCCCCCGTTACCACCGCGGCCCTGACGACCATTCTGAATCGGCTCCGCCTGGATGCTCGGATCGACTTCGTAACCTTCCAGCGCGATGCGTGGGATCTCTTTCTTCAGCAGACGCTCAATGTCGCGCAGCAGCTTGTGTTCATCCACGCAGACCAGAGAGAGCGCTTCACCGGTGGCCGCAGCACGCCCGGTACGACCGATACGGTGCACGTAATCTTCCGGCACGTTCGGCAGCTCGTAGTTCACCACGTGCGGCAGCTCTTCGATATCCAGACCGCGGGCCGCGATATCCGTTGCTACCAGCACGCGCAGATCGCCAGATTTGAAATCAGCCAGCGCACGGGTACGAGCGCCCTGGCTCTTGTTACCGTGGATGGCCGCACTGCGGATACCATCTTTATTCAGCTGCTCGGCAAGGTGGTTGGCGCCGTGTTTGGTACGGGTGAAGACCAGCACCTGCTTCCAGTCGCCTTCGCCAATCATCTGTGACAGCAGCTCGCGCTTGCGCTTCTTGTCGACGAAATGGACGTGCTGCGTCACCTGCTCGGAGGCGGTGTTGCGGCGAGCCACTTCCACTTCCAGCGGGTTGTGCAGCAGTTTGGACGCCAGCGCTTTGATGTCGTCCGAGAAAGTCGCGGAGAACAGCAGGTTCTGACGCTTCGGCGGCAGCTTCGACAGCACGCGGCGAATGTCGTGGATAAAGCCCATGTCCAGCATGCGGTCGGCTTCGTCCAGCACGAGAATTTCGACTTTATCGAGGCTCACCGCGTTCTGGTGTTCCAGGTCCAGCAGACGGCCCGGCGTTGCCACCAGCACGTCCACGCCGCCGCGCAGCTTCATCATCTGCGGGTTGATGCTCACGCCGCCAAACACCACCATCGAACGAATGTTGAGGTATTGGCTGTATTCGCGAACGTTTTCGCCCACCTGCGCCGCCAGCTCACGGGTTGGGGTCAGGATCAGGGCGCGCACCGGGCGACGGCCTTTGGCGTGAGGTTCGCTTTGGGTAAGCAGCTGCAGCAGCGGCAGCGTAAAGCCTGCGGTTTTACCGGTACCCGTCTGGGCGCTGGCCATCAGGTCGCGGCCCTGCAATACGCAAGGGATCGCCTGCTGCTGAATTGGGGTAGGCTGAGTGTAACCCTGCTCGGCAATCGCGCGCAGGATCTCAGCATTCAGGCCAAGGGTTTCAAAAGACATAACTACTCCGAACCGCCCCGACCATGACAGGTATCGTTTTCAGGGGGATAGTGACAGGGCAAAAAGACAAAAACGATAATGTCAGCAAGGGGCGGAGTGTAGCAGTTTTTGTGACGCACCGCATAAAATATCCCTCATCTCTTTTTCAGCGAAATTATTTACCAGCCAGAGTGGACAAGGTGAAAAATCAGTCATAAATTTAATCAATCGATTGATTAACTTTCAGAGACCCGATGATTACCACGCCGATCACCAGCAAAGGCGAGCAGGCCAGGAGCCAGCTGATTGCCGCCGCCATCGCCCAGTTTGGCGAATATGGCCTGCATGCCACCACCCGCGATATCGCCGGGCTGGCGGGGCAAAATATCGCGGCTATCCCCTACTACTTTGGTTCAAAAGAGGATTTATACCTCGCCTGCGCCCAGTGGATCGCCGACTTTATCGGCAGCAATTTTCGCCCTCATGCCGAGGCGGGCGAGGCGCTGTTGAGCCAGCCTTCGCCCGATAAAACCGAGATTCGTGCGCTGATCCTGCGCGCCAGCCAGAACATGATCCTGCTGCTGACCCAGGATGAAACAGTCAACCTCAGTAAGTTTATCTCGCGTGAGCAACTTTCGCCTTCTCCCGCCTATCAGCTGATTCACGATCAGGTGATTGCCCCGCTGCACGGCCATTTAACGCGGCTTGTTGCGGCCTATACCGGGCGCGATCCTACGGAGACGGACACCATTTTGCACACTCACGCCCTGCTCGGTGAGATCCTCGCCTTCCGCCTCGGACGTGAAACTATTCTGCTGCGCACCGGCTGGACTCAGTTTGATGAAGAAAAAGCGGAGCGCATTTTCCAGGTGATTACCTGCCATATCGATCTCTTGCTGAACGGACTATCGCAAAGGAGCTGAAGTCATGAAGAAACCCATCATCCTCGGTCTGACCGTCGCGCTGATTGTCGCGGCGATTGCCGCTGGTGCATTCTGGTATCAGAGCCGCAAGGATACTGGCCTCACGCTGTACGGCAATGTGGATATCCGCACCGTGAATATGAGCTTCCGCGTCGGAGGCCGTTTGCAGGCATTACAGGTGGATGAAGGCGATGCGGTGAAAGCCGGGCAGACGCTCGGCGAACTCGATCATGTGCCCTATGAAAATGCCCTGATGCAGGCCAAAGCCAACGTGGCTGCGGCGCAGGCAAAATATGATTTGCTGGTGGCAGGCTATCGTGATGAAGAAATCGCCCAGGCCGCTGCCGCCGTAGGTCAGGCAAAGGCTGCCTACGATTATGCGCAGAACTTTTATCAGCGTCAGCAGGGTTTATGGAAAAGCCGCACCGTTTCCGCCAACGATTTAGAAAACGCTAAATCGGCCCGTGACCAGGCTCAGGCGACGCTGAAATCAGCGCAGGATAAGCTCAGCCAGTACCACGCCGGGAACCGCCCACAGGAAATCGCCCAGGCAAAGGCCAGCCTCGAACAGGCTCAGGCACAGCTTGCGCAATCGCAGCTGGATTTGCAGGACACAACGCTTCTCGCCCCGTCTGACGGCACCATTCTCACCCGCGCCGTAGAGCCCGGCAGCATGCTCAACGCGGGCAGCACAGTGCTGACGCTCTCCCTCACTCGCCCGGTCTGGGTACGCGCCTACGTTGATGAAAGCAACCTGAACCAGGCTCAGCCAGGCCGCGAGCTGCTGCTCTACACCGACGGTCGCCCGAACAAGCCTTATCACGGCAAAATCGGCTTCGTCTCACCCACCGCCGAATTCACGCCGAAAACGGTGGAAACGCCTGACCTGCGTACCGATCTGGTTTATCGCCTTCGCATCATCGTGACCGACGCCGACGACGCGCTGCGTCAGGGGATGCCGGTCACCGTCAGTTTCGGGCAAAAAGACGCGCAGGGAGAAGCGCATGAGTGAGGCGGTGATTAAGCTCGAGGGGCTTATCAAACGCTTTGAGGGCATGGATAAACCTGCGGTCGCCCGGCTCGACTGCCGCATTCAGTCGGGCTATGTCACCGGGCTGGTCGGCCCCGACGGCGCAGGAAAAACCACGCTGATGCGCATGCTCGCGGGCCTGCTGAAACCGGACGAAGGCAAAGTCAGCGTCATCGGCTACGACCCGATTGAGGACAACAGCGCCCTGCACGCGGTGCTCGGCTACATGCCGCAAAAGTTTGGCCTGTATGAAGACCTGACGGTGATGGAAAACCTGAAGCTTTACGCCGATCTGCGCAGCGTCACCGGCGAACAGCGGGAGAAAACCTTCGCGAAGCTGCTTGAGTTTACCTCTCTTGGCCCGTTCACCGGGCGACTGGCGGGCAAGCTCTCCGGCGGTATGAAGCAGAAACTCGGCCTCGCCTGTACTCTCGTCGGCGAGCCGAAAGTGCTGCTGCTTGATGAACCCGGCGTCGGCGTAGACCCCATCTCCCGCCGCGAACTGTGGCAGATGGTGCATGAACTGGCGGGCGACGGCATGCTGATTCTCTGGAGCACCTCCTATCTCGATGAAGCGGAACAGTGCCGCGACGTGCTGCTGCTGAACGAAGGCGAATTGCTCTATCAGGGCGAACCGAAAGCGCTGACCGACACCATGCGCGGACGCAGCTTCCTGATGAACAGCCCGACGGAAAACAACCGGCGGCTGTTACAGCGGGCGCTGAAGCTGCCGCAGGTCAGCGACGGCATGATTCAGGGCCGCTCGGTGCGGCTTATCCTCAGCAAAGAGGCCACCGCCGAACAGATCCGCCACGCCAACGGCATGCCAGAGATTGAGATTGAGGAAACTGCCCCGCGCTTCGAGGATGCTTTTATCGATCTGTTAGGCGGCGCGGGCACGTCCGAGTCACCGCTGGCCGCCATTCTGCACACCGTGGACGGCACGCCTGGCGAAACGGTGATTGAAGCCAAAGAGCTGACCAAGAAATTTGGCGATTTCGCCGCCACCGACCACGTCAATTTTGCCGTGAAGCGCGGGGAGATTTTCGGCCTGCTCGGGCCAAATGGCGCAGGCAAGTCCACCACTTTCAAAATGATGTGCGGCCTGCTGGTGCCTACTTCCGGCAGAGCGCTGGTGCTGGATATGGATCTCAAAGTCAGCTCCGGCAAGGCGCGCCAGCATCTGGGCTACATGGCGCAAAAGTTCTCGCTTTACGGCAACCTGACGGTCGAGCAAAACCTGCGTTTCTTCTCCGGCGTCTACGGCCTGCGCGGCAGCGCACAGAACGAGAAGATCGGCAAAATGAGCGAGGCGTTCGGCCTGAAAAGCATCAGCAGCCACGCGACGGACGATTTACCGCTCGGCTATAAGCAGCGCCTGGCGCTGGCCTGTTCCCTGATGCACGAGCCGGACATTCTGTTTCTCGACGAACCCACTTCCGGCGTGGACCCAATAACCCGCCGTGAGTTCTGGCTGCATATCAACAGCATGGTCGAAAAAGGCGTCACCGTGATGGTCACCACCCACTTTATGGATGAGGCCGAATACTGTGACCGAATCGGCCTGGTCTATCGCGGCAAGCTTATCGCCAGCGGCACGCCGGATGATTTAAAGGCTCAGGCCGCCGACGAGGAAACCACCGACCCGACCATGGAGCAGGCATTCATCACGCTGATTAACGACTGGGATAAGGAGCATCACGATGTCCGGTAGCGTTCTCTCCTGGCGACGCGTGCGCGCCCTGTGCGTGAAAGAGACGCGTCAAATCGTTCGTGACCCCAGCAGCTGGCTGATTGCCGTGGTGATCCCGCTGATGCTGCTGTTTATCTTCGGCTACGGTATCAACCTCGACTCCAGCAAGCTGCGCGTCGGCATTCTGCTCGAGCAGCAAAGCGAAGAGGCGCTGGACTTCGCCCACACTATGACCGGTTCACCCTATATTGACGCCACGCTCAGCGACAACCGTCAGGAGCTTATCCAGAAAATGCAGGCCGGGAAAATTCGCGGCCTGGTGGTGATCCCGGTGAACTTCGCCGCCCAGATGAACCGCGCGGGCGACACCGCGCCGTTGCAGGTCATCACCGACGGCAGCGAGCCGAATACCGCCAACTTCGTGCAGGGCTACGTGCAGGGAATATGGCAAATCTGGCAGATGCAGCGGGCGGAGGACAGAGGCGAATCCTTCGAGCCGCTGATTGACGTGCAGCTGCGCTACTGGTTCAACCCGGCGGCCATCAGCCAGCACTTTATTATTCCAGGGGCGATCACAATCATCATGACGGTGATCGGCGCGATCCTGACTTCGCTGGTGGTCGCCCGCGAGTGGGAGCGCGGCACAATGGAGGCCCTGCTTTCCACCGAAGTCACTCGCGCCGAGCTGCTGCTGTGCAAGCTCATCCCCTACTACTTCCTCGGCATGCTGGCGATGGGGCTGTGCATGCTGGTGTCGGTGTTCATCATGGGCGTGCCCTACCGCGGCTCGCTGCTGGTGCTGTTTTTAATAACCAGCCTGTTTTTGCTGAGCACGCTGGGTATGGGGCTACTGATCTCCACCATCACCCGCAATCAGTTCAACGCCGCCCAAGTCGCGCTGAACGCGGCGTTTTTACCGTCGATTATGCTGTCCGGGTTTATTTTCCAGATAGACAGCATGCCCGCCGCGATTCGTGCGGTAACGTATGTGATCCCGGCCCGCTATTTCGTTAGCACGCTGCAAAGCCTGTTTCTCGCCGGGAACATCCCGGTGGTGCTGATGGTGAACACGCTGTTTTTGATTGCCTCGGCGGTGATGTTTATCGGCCTGACGTGGCTGAAAACCAAGCGTAGGCTGGACTAAGGAGAATCCATGTTTCATCGTTTATGGACGCTGATCCGCAAAGAGCTACAGTCGCTGCTGCGCGAGCCGCAGACCCGCGCCATTCTGATCATGCCGGTGCTGATTCAGGTGCTGTTGTTCCCGTTCGCCGCCACGCTTGAGGTGACCAACGCCACCATCGCCATTTACAACGAGGACAGCGGCAAACATGCCGTCGAGCTGACCCAGCGCTTTGCCCGCGCGAAGGCGTTCACCCACGTGCTCCTCCTGCGCAGCCCGCAGGAAATCCAGCCCACCATCGACACGCAGAAATCCCTGCTGGTGGTGCGCTTCCCGTCGGATTTCTCGCGCAATCTCGACAGCGGGCAGACCGCGCCAATGCAGCTCCTGCTCGACGGACGCAACTCAAACAGCGCACAGATTGCCGCCAACTACCTGCAACGCATCGTGGAGGATTATCAGCAGGAGCTGATTGAGGGCAAGCCGAAGCCGAACAACAGCGAGCTGGTGGTGCGTAACTGGTACAACCCGAATCTGGACTACAAGTGGTTTGTGGTGCCGTCGCTGATTGCGATGATCACTACCATCGGCGTGATGATTGTGACGTCGCTGTCCGTCGCCCGCGAGCGCGAACAGGGCACGCTCGATCAGCTTTTAGTATCGCCGCTCGCAACCTGGCAAATTTTCGTCGGCAAAGCGGTTCCTGCGCTAATTGTCGCCACCTTCCAGGCCAGCATCGTGTTGGCGGTAGGGATTTTTGCCTATCAGATCCCCTTTGCCGGATCGCTTTTGCTCTTTTACTTCACCATGCTGGTGTACGGACTCTCATTGGTGGGCTTCGGGTTGCTGATCTCCTCGCTGTGCGAAACGCAGCAGCAGGCGTTTATCGGGGTGTTTGTGTTTATGATGCCCGCGATTCTGCTCTCGGGGTACGTATCGCCCGTGGAGAACATGCCGGTGTGGCTACAGGACGTGACCTGGATTAACCCGATTCGTCACTTTACGGACATTACCAAGCAGATTTACCTGAAGGATGCGAGTTTTGACATTATTTGGGGAAGTTTGTGGCCGCTGCTGGTGATAGCGGCCACGACGGGCTCAGTGGCGTACGCGATGTTTCGGCGTAACGTTGCGTAGCTTTTTGTCTTTGGTGAGCAGCGACAGCAGCGCAGGCCCGGCCAGGATCACCACGCCGGCCAGGGCCAGCAGCAGGTTGTTGTGCAGCACCCGCGACAGCAGCCACAGGACGATCACCGCCGCCCCGAAATACCAGGTGGTGGTCAGCTCTTCGAGAAAGTCGCCTATCTCACGCCAGCGCGCATCGTGGTGGCGCTGGAGCGCCAGCATGAAAATCACCGTCAACGCATAAAGCGCACAGAGCCCTAATCCCACGCGGACCAGCGCCCCGCTCATCCATCCCAAAACAAGCGCAGCAACCACCAGCAAATGCAAAACAATCTGCCAGCAGCTAAGGCCTGTTGCGACACGAATTCGTTGTTGCCACTTCATGTCCGTTCCCCCGAAGCATTTTCAACTGTAACTGAGAGTACCGGACTTTACGGAAAATTCCGTAACACCGCACCTTTTTGTGACGCCTACTACACTATTTTATTCAGGACAGTGATGCGAACAGGAAAAATATGACTCATTCGTCGCACCCTTTTTCATTAAAAATTTTGACGATCAATACCCACAAAGGGTTCACCGCTTTTAATCGTCGCTTCATTTTACCCGAGCTTCGCGACGCGGTTCGCGCCGTCGGCGCGGATATCGTCTGCCTGCAGGAAGTGCTTGGCGCACACGACGCCTGGTCGCTGCGCGTTGAGAACTGGCCGAACACCAGCCACTATGAATTTCTCGCCGATACGCTGTGGCAGGATTACGCCTACGGGCGCAACGCGGTCTATCCCGAAGGCCATCACGGCAATGCTGTGCTGTCGCGCTTTCCCATTGCGCATTATGAGAATCGCGATATTTCCGTCGGCGAAAGCGAAAAGCGCGGGCTGCTTTACTGCCGCATCGAGCCGCCGGAGCTAACCACCGTCGTTCACGTTATCTGCGTGCATCTTGGGCTGCGCGAGGCGCACCGTCAGGCTCAGCTGACCATGCTCAGCGAGTGGATAAACGGCCTGCCGGAAGGCGAACCCGTGCTGGTCGCTGGCGATTTTAACGACTGGCGTCAGCGGGCCAATCAGCCCTTACAGCGAGATGCCGGGCTGCAGGAGATTTTTACTGCGGCAAACGGCCGTCCGGTGCGCACTTTCCCGGTTCGCTTTCCGCTGCTTCGCCTCGACAGAATTTACGTAAAAAACGCACGAGCCAGCCACCCGATGACGCTCCCGCTGCGGGAGTGGCGACATTTATCCGACCATGCGCCGCTCAGCGCGGAGATCCACCTATGAAATGCGGCTGGCGCGAAGGCAATCAGATTCAGCTCCTGGAGAACGGCGAGCAGTACTATCCCGCCGTGTTTAGCGCCATTGAGAAAGCTGAACGTAAAATCATTCTTGAAACCTTTATCTGGTTTGAGGACAGCGTGGGCTGGCAGCTGCATGACGCGCTGCTGAAAGCCGCACAGAGAGGCGTCAGCGTTGAGGTGCTGCTGGACGGCTACGGCTCGCCGGACCTCAGCGAGCGCTTCGTTGGCGAACTGACCGGGGCGGGCGTGGTGTTCCGCTATTACGATCCGCGCCCTCGCCTGTTCGGCATGCGTACCAATCTCTTCCGCCGGATGCACAGGAAGATTGTGGTGATAGACGGCTCGGTGGCGTTTGTTGGCGGCATTAACTACTCCGCCGATCACCTGGCAGACTACGGCCCGGAGGCGAAACAGGATTATGCCGTGCGCGTTGAAGGGCCGGTGGTGCAGGACATTCTGCTGTTCGAGCTGGAAAACCTGCCCGGCCACGCCGAAACGCGCCGCTTCTGGCGACGCCGCCATCGCCCGGAAGAAAACCGCACGCCCGGCGAGGCGCAGGCGCTGTTCGTCTGGCGTGATAATCACGAACACCGTGACGATATCGAGCGCCATTACCTGAAGATGCTCGCCAACGCGAAGCGGGAAGTCATTATTGCCAACGCCTATTTCTTCCCCGGCTACCGGCTGCTGCACGCCATCCGCAACACCGCGCGTCGTGGCGTTTCGGTCAAACTGGTGGTTCAGGGTGAACCGGACATGCCGATTGTGAAAGTCGGGGCGCGGCTGCTTTACCGTTATCTGCTCAAAGGCGGCGTGCAGATTTACGAGTACCAGCGCCGCCCGCTACACGGCAAAGTGGCGCTGATGGACGAACACTGGGTGACGGTCGGCTCCAGCAACCTCGATCCGCTCAGCCTGTCGCTGAACCTGGAGGCGAACCTCATCATTCACGATCGCGCCTTCAACCACACCCTGAGGGAGAATCTTCACGGCATCCTTGCGCAGGATTGTCAGCAGGTGGACGAGACGATGGTCCCGAAACGCAGCTGGTGGAACCTGACCAAAAGCGTGCTGGCGTTCCACTTCCTGCGCCATTTCCCGGCGGTGGTCGGCTGGCTACCTGCGCATACGCCCCGTCTGGCGCAGGTGCAGCCGCACAGGCAATCCATGACTGACACACAAGATCGCGCAGAACCTGAAAACCCGGGGGTGAAACCCTGATGTCTCATGCTCATCCTCGCTGGCGTCTGGCTAAAAAGATCCTCACCTGGCTTTTTTTCCTCGCCGTGGCCGTGCTGCTGGTGGTTTACGCCCAAAAGGTCGACTGGCAGGAAGTGTGGAAGATCATTCGCAATTACGATCGCGCCGCGCTGCTTGGCGCGGTGGCGCTGACCATCGTCAGCTATCTGATCTACGGCTGTTACGATTTGCTGGGGCGGGTTTACTGCGGCCATAAGCTTGCGAAGCGGCAGGTCATGCTGGTGTCCTGCATCTGCTACGCCTTCAATCTGACCCTCAGCACCTGGGTCGGCGGCATCGGCATGCGCTACCGGCTCTATTCGCGTCTGGGGTTGCCCGGCAGCACCATCACCCGAATCTTCTCGCTAAGCATTGCCACCAACTGGCTCGGCTACATTCTGCTCGGCGGAGTGATTTTCTCCATCGGCGTGGTCGAACTCCCCGCACACTGGTATATCCGCGACGGCACGCTGCGGCTTATCGGCGGCGCGCTGTTACTGTTTATTGCCGTCTATCTGTGGGCCTGCGCGTTCGCGAAACGCCGCCATCTGACGATTAAAGGGCAAAAATTGGTTCTGCCGTCGTGGCGCTTCGCCCTGCTGCAGATGCTGATTTCCAGCGCCAACTGGATGGCGATGGGGGCCATTATCTGGCTGTTGCTCGGCCAGCAAGTGCACTATTTCTTTGTACTCGGCGTACTGCTGGTCAGCAGTATTGCTGGCGTCATCGTGCATATTCCCGCGGGCATTGGCGTACTGGAGGCGGTATTTATTGCGCTGCTCTCAGGCGAACATGCTTCACAGGGCACCATCATTGCGGCGCTGCTGGCCTATCGTCTGCTCTATTTCTTTATTCCGCTGGCACTGGCGACGGTGGGGTATCTGTGGCTTGAGGGCCGGGCAAAGAAGCTGAAAGCGAAGAATCAGAAGGCGCTGGCCGAGTGAGCGCCTCTCAGGTTGAACAAACATCTTCAGGAAGGAGACAAACATGAAGCTATGGCACGTTGCGACAGGATTTACCGCCTTGATAGCACTGGCGGCCTGCCGCTCTCCGGGCTTGCCCGAGGGCATTCAGCCCGTTCACAATTTTGATGCCGGACGTTATCTCGGCAAATGGTATGAAATTGCGCGATTCGATTATTATTTCGAACGTGGACTGAACAACGTCACTGCGCAATATTCGATGAACGATGACGGTTCCATTCAGGTCATTAATCGCGGGTACGATCCGCAGAAGATGAAATGGAAGCAGAGCGAAGGGAAAGCGAAATTCAATGGTCCTGAGGACGTGGCTGCACTGAAAGTCTCGTTCTTCGGGCCGTTTTACGCGGGATATAACGTCATTGCTATCGATCCGGACTATAAATATGCGCTGGTGGCCGGACAGAGTCGCGATTACCTATGGATCCTCTCCCGCACGCCGGACATCCCGGCGGACATCAGAGTGAAATACCTTGAGATTGCCAGAGCGCATCACTTCCCGGTGAATAAGCTCATCTGGGTGAAGCAGGATAATTCTGCTTCATGACCGCTATCTGATTGAGCAGAAGGTAATGAGCCAGAAGGGAAAATTCTAAAACAGCGCCCCTTTCCCATCTCGGGAGAGGGGCGCGAGTCATTAGCGACGATTGCCCATGATGCGCAGCAGCATCAGGAACAGGTTGATGAAGTCGAGGTACAGGGTCAGCGCGCCGAGAATGGCGTACTTGCGCAGGTTGCTGCTGTCGCGGGTATCAATCTGCTCGCCAATCATTTTCAGCTTCTGGGTGTCATACGCCGTCAGGCCAACGAACACCACCACGCCGATATAGGTCACTGCCCACATCAGCGGCGTGCTTTTCAGCCAGATGTTCACCAGCGACGCCAGGACGATACCAATCAGCGCCATAAACAGCATTTTGCCCATGCCGGTTAAGTCGCGCTTCGTGGTGTAACCGTAGAGGCTCATTGCGCCGAACATCCCCGCCGTCACGATAAAGGTGCTGGCAATGGAGCTGTATGTGTAGGCAAGGAAAATACTGGAAAGCGTCAGGCCCGTTAGCGCTGAATAGAGCATAAACAGCGTGGTGGCGACGCCTGCACTCAGACGCTGCACCATGCCCGAAAGCACAAAGACCAGCGCCAGCTGGGCGATGATCAGGCCAAAGAAGGTGATTTTGCTGGAGAAGACGAACATCATCACCGCGGGCGTGCTCGCCGCAAACCACGCAACGAACGCCGTCAGCAGCAGCCCGCAGGTCATCCAGCCGTAAACCTGCGCCATGTAGGTTTGCAGGCCAGAGCGCGCCTGCACGATTGAATCGGGACGCGTGTATCGGTCCATGATGAATACCTCTGAAAAGTGGGTGTAATGTAAGCGTATCACATGCCCGGATCGAGCAAGTCTGAAAAACGTTTTTTACCAGCGCTTTGCCGCTTCCTGGTCACTTTCGCGGGACTCCACCCAGCGGTCACCCTCCGGCGTCGCTTCGCGTTTCCAGAACGGCGCGCGGGTTTTCAGGTAATCCATGATGAACTCCCCGGCGGCAAACGCGCTGCCCCGGTGGACGCTGGTGACGCCGACGAACACAATCTCTTCGCCCGGCCACATTTCGCCGATGCGATGAATCACCAACACGCGGCCTAAACGCCAGCGGCCTCGCGCTTCTTCAACAATTTCTGCCAGCGCCTTTTCCGTCATGCCTGGATAGTGCTCCAGCGTCAGGGCTTTCACGCTGTCGCCGAGGTTGTGATTGCGCACTTTCCCGGTGAAGGTGACCACCGCACCGTCTTCGTCGCGCTCCGCCAGCCAGTCGTATTCCGTGCCGACGTTAAAGCGATCGGGAGTGACGCGAATTAAAGTCTCACTCATCATCAGCCTCCCGTTACCGGCGGGAAGAATGCCACTTCGTCACCCTCTTTGATGGCGTGTGAACTCTCAACGAGCGTCTGGTTTACGGCGGTGAGCAGTTTGCCCTCTTCCAGCGCCAGCGCCCAGCGGGAACCCTGAGCAGCCAGCTGCTGACGCAGTGCTTCAACGGTGGTCGCCTGGGTGTCCAGCGACAGAGAATCCGTGCCGACCAGTTCGCGCACCTGGGCGAAAAATAAAATCTTAATCATCAGCTTCTGCCCTGAAGTCTCCGGATTTGCCGCCGCTTTTCGCCAGCAGGCGCAGCGGGCCAATCACCATATCTTTTTGTACCGCTTTGCACATGTCGTAGATGGTCAGCGCCGCCACTGATGCGGCGGTGAGCGCTTCCATTTCGACGCCGGTTTTGCCGGTCAGGCGGCACAGCGATTCGATACGCACCCGGTTGTGTTCCGGCTGCGCTTGTAAATTCACCTCCACCTTGCTGAGCATCAGCGGATGGCATAATGGGATCAGATCCCAGGTTCTTTTCGCCGCCTGAATGCCTGCAATACGGGCGGTGGCGAAGACGTCACCTTTGTGGTGGCTGCCGTCGATAATCATGGTGAGCGTTTCCGGCAGCATGGTAACGAAAGCTTCGGCACGGGCTTCGCGCACCGTTTCCGCTTTGGCGGAGACGTCCACCATATGGGCTTCGCCAGCGGCGTTGATATGCGTCAGTTGTGACATGGCTTATTTCTTTAAATGAGGGTGGAAGTTGCACGGGCGGGTGCGCGCATCAAGCTGCGGCGCGATGATGTTTTCCCATGCGGTACGGCAGGCTTTGGTTGAACCCGGCATGGCAAAAATCAACGTATTATTCGCCACGCCTGCGATAGCGCGGGATTGCAGCGTTGAGGTGCCAATCTCTTCGAAGGAGAGCATGCGGAATACTTCGCCAAAGCCTTCCACTTCACGGTCAAACAGCGGGCGCAGCGCTTCCGGGGCCTGATCGCCGTCGGTAAAACCTGTGCCGCCGTTAATCAGCACCACCTGCACGTCATCACGGGCAATCCACGCGGAAACCTGGGCGCGAATGGCGTAGCGGTTCTCTTTGACGATGGCTTTATCGACGATGGTGTGGCCCGCATCGTGAGCAGCGTCCCGCAGATAGTGCCCGGACGTGTCGTCCTCTTCGCCGCGACGGCTGGAGACGGTAAGAATAGCGATACGGGTCGGCATAAATTCAGCACTGACCTGACTCATGGTAAACCTCCATATTCTTTGAACGGCTCAGCCGCCGATGTAGGACAGATTTTGGGTAATACCGGTGTCGCCCTGATGCAGGAAATGGGTCTGCTTTTTCTGCGCTAATGCGCCTGAAATACGCGTTTCCAGCTCAGGCTGCTGCGCATCGTCGGTGAGCAGATCGCGAAGATCCACGCCGCCGTCGCCGAACAGGCACAGGTGCAGTTTACCCGTGGACGAGACGCGCAGGCGATTGCAGCTGGCGCAGAAGTCTTTTTCATAGGGCATGATAAGGCCAATTTCCCCGGCGTAATCGGGGTGGCAGAAGACCTGCGCCGGGCCGTCGCTGCGGCTTCGAATCTGGTGGATCCAGCCGCGTTTGAGCAGCTCATCGCGCAGCACCATGCCGGAGATGTGGTGTTTGCGGAACAGTTCGCTGCCCTCGCCCGTTTCCATCAGTTCGATGAAGCGCAGCTGAATGGGGCGCGGTTTGATCCACTCGAGGAAGGTGTCTAACTGATGATGGTTCACGTCGCGCATCAACACGGTGTTGACCTTCACTTTGGCAAACCCGGCGGCGAAGGCGGCATCAATGCCGTCCATCACCTGCTGAAATTTGTCCTGCCCGGTGATGGCGTGAAACTGCCGGGCGTCGAGGCTGTCGACGCTGACGTTGACGTGAGTCAGCCCGGCATCGCGCCAGCTTTGCGCATCGCGCGCGAGTCGGTACCCGTTGGTGGTGACCGCAAGCTGACGAATGGCGTCGTTTTCACGCACGGCGGCAATGATGTCGGTGAAATCACGGCGCAGTGAAGGCTCCCCGCCGGTCAGGCGCACTTTTTCCGTGCCCATAGCGGAAAACGCACGGGTCACGCGGCGAATTTCATCGACGGAGAGGAAACCGTTGTTGCTGACCGCACCGGGCTTGTAGCCGTCGGGCAGGCAATAGGTGCAACGGAAGTTGCACACGTCGGTAATCGACAGACGCAAATAGTAGAACTTGCGCGCGAAAGCATCGGTTAGTTGTGGGGCCATACACCTTTCCAGATACGGGAGGCACAGTCATTTCTTCCTGTACCCTGGTGACATCGTCACGGCCAGTGCGCCATATCCTCAGACTTAGGCACAAGGGCTAGAGTGTCGCTTCTGATTCAGAAGCAGGTTATGCCGATAGTAGCGCGTAAATGACGCTTTCGCCATTTTGCACTTTCGCTATATAATCTTATATATAGCGGCACTATCGTGCAGTTTCGCTACAGAATACGCAAAAATCCTGCTTTTGCATTGATATGCGTCATTTTGACAGGATCCGATGATCGTCTTTTAGGAGTAGTTACGCTAAGCTCAGAGCGATCGTTTCTGATAAGGAATACTATGCGCAATCGTACTTTTGCGGATCTTGACCGCGTCGTCGCCCTCGGCGGTGGCCACGGCCTGGGGCGAGTGATGTCTTCCCTCTCCTCACTGGGTTCGCGCCTGACAGGTATTGTCACCACCACTGATAACGGCGGCTCCACGGGCCGCATCCGTCGCTCCGAAGGCGGGATTGCCTGGGGGGACATGCGCAACTGCCTTAATCAGCTGATCACCGAACCGAGCGTCGCTTCGGCGATGTTTGAATATCGTTTTGGCGGTAACGGTGAACTTTCCGGGCATAACCTCGGAAATCTGATGTTAAAGTCGCTGGACCACCTGAGCGTACGGCCTCTCGAAGCCATCAATTTAATCAGAAATCTGCTGAAAGTGGACGCTTCCCTGATCCCTATGTCAGAAGTGCCGGTGGATCTGATGGCGATTGACGATGAAGGCCATGAAATCTATGGCGAGGTCAATATCGATCTGCTCAAGGTCGCCCCGAAAGAGCTGATGCTGACGCCGTCGGTCCCCGCCACCCGCGAGGCAGTACAGGCCATTGCCGAGGCGGATTTAATTCTGATTGGCCCGGGCAGTTTCTACACCAGCCTGATGCCCATTCTGCTGCTGGATGAGATGGCGAAGGCTTTGCGCAGAACGCCTGCCCCAATGGTCTATATCGGTAACCTTGGCAAAGAGCTCAGCCCCGCTGCCGCCAGCCTGTCGCTGAAGGACAAGCTGGAGCTCATGGAGCATTACGTTGGCAAACCGGTGATTGATGCCGTGGTTGTCGGGCCAAAGGTGGACGTCTCAGGCATGGAAGACCGCGTGGTCATTCAGGTGCCGCTGGAGGCCAGCGATATTCGCTACCGTCACGACCGACACCTGCTACGCGAGGCGCTGGAACAGGCCGTGCAGGCGCTAGGTTAGCTCTAGGTGCCCGGCATCCTCCGTCGGGCCGATTCCTTAAGTTCTTAAGGTTGTCTTAAAACTCAATTGTCATCATACCGTCATCTTAGTCTTTTGGATGATCCCTGATGTCACGTTTTTCACCGCGTCGCCCGGCGATGGGGCACGTTTTCTACCTGATGCTGTTTGCCGCTTATATCGCGCTGTTCCTGAACATCGCCTTCTTTAAGCAGGCATTCTCACTGCTGCCGGTCGATTCCCTGCATAACACGCTGGTGTATGCCACCATGCCGCTGGTGCTGTTCTGTATCATCAATATTCTGGTGACGCTGGCCTCACTGCTGTGGCTCGACCGGCTGGCCATCAGCCTGTTTATCCTGCTGAGCGCCTCCGCGCAGTACTTCATCATGACCTTCGGCGTCATTATCGACCGGTCAATGATCACCAATATCATCGACACTACGCCCGCCGAAAGCTTTGCCCTGATGTCGACGAAAATGGTGCTGACGCTGGCCATCACTGGCCTGCTGGCGGTCATCGTTGCCTGGTGGATCAAGGTGAAAAAACCGGCCAGCCCTCTGCGTAGTCTGGCACTGCGCGTGAGCAGCATTGTGGTATCGGCGCTGATCATCGTGGCCGTCGCGCTGCTGTTTTACAAAGATTACGCCTCGCTGTTTCGCAACAACAAGGAGCTGGTGAAATCCATCAACCCGTCAAACAGCATCGTCGCCGTCAACTCCTGGTACTCTCACAACCGTCTGGCACACCTGCCGCTGGTACGCATTGGCGAAGATGCCACCCTGAAGCCAGAAATGAGAAACGGCCCGCGTCGCAATCTGACGATTCTGGTGCTCGGTGAAACCTCCCGCGCGGAGAACTTCTCCCTCGGTGGCTACGCCCGTGAAACCAACCCGCGCCTGAAGCAGGACGACGTGGTTTATTTCCCGAACACCACCTCCTGCGGCACCGCCACGGCAATATCCGTGCCCTGCATGTTCTCTAACATGCCGCGCGCTCACTATGATGAGCAGCTGGCGCAGCATCAGGAAGGATTGCTGGACGTGATTCAGCGCGCAGGCGTGAACGTGCTATGGAACGAAAACGACGGCGGATGCAAAGGTGCCTGCGATCGCATGCCGCACCAGGACATGAACCGCCTGAACCTGCCGGGCCAGTGCATCGACGGCGAATGCTACGACGACGTGCTGTTCCACGGCCTTGAAGAGTACATCGATAACCTGAAGGGCGACGGCGTGATCGTCCTGCACACCATCGGCAGCCACGGCCCGACCTATTACAACCGCTACCCGAAAGACCGCCGGGTGTTCAGCCCGACCTGCGACAGCAATGAAATTCAGAACTGTAGCAAAGAGCAGTTGGTGAATACTTATGACAACACCATCATCAACGTCGATTATATTGTCGACAAGGCCATTAAGTTATTACAGTCGAAGCAGAACCGCTTCACCACAAGCCTGGTGTATCTCTCCGATCACGGTGAGTCCCTTGGCGAGAACGGGGTGTATCTGCATGGCCTGCCGTACTCTATTGCGCCCGATACACAAAAACATGTGCCGATGCTCATCTGGCTGTCGGATGACTATCAACAGCGCTATAACGTGAATTACGGCTGTCTGAAAAAAGACGCGCAGACGAACCCCTATTCGCAGGATAATCTGTTCTCGACCATGCTTGGCCTGGCGGGCGTCAGCACCAAAGAGTACCAGGCAAGCGACGATATTCTGACGCCGTGCAGAGGAGCGAAGTAAATGAAAGTGCTGGTAGTGGAAGACGATGCATTACTGTTACAGGGACTGATCCTCGCGATGCAAAGCGAAGGCTACGTGTGCGACGGAGTAACCACCGCGCACGAAGCGGCGCTGTGCCTCGCCAGCGGGCATTACAGCCTGATCGTGCTCGACCTCGGCTTGCCCGATGAGGACGGACTGAGTTTCCTCGCCCGTATTCGCCGGGAGAAAATCACCCTGCCGGTGCTGATCCTGACCGCGCGTGATACCGTAGTAGACCGCATCACCGGCCTCGATACCGGGGCCGACGACTATCTGGTGAAGCCCTTTGCGCTGGAAGAGCTTAACGCCCGCGTGCGCGCCCTGCTTCGCCGCCACAACAACCAGGGCGATAACGAAATCGCCATTGGCGACCTGCGCATCAACGTCACTCGCCGCCTGGTGTCGCTTGGCGAAGCACCACTTGAATTGACGCCAAAAGAGTACGCCCTGCTCTCACGCCTGATGGCCAAAGCGGGCAGCCCGGTGCACCGGGAGGTGCTCTACAACGATATTTACAGCTGGGATAACGAGCCTTCGACCAACACGCTGGAAGTGCATATCCACAACCTGCGCGACAAAATCGGTAAATCACGCATTCGTACCGTGCGCGGCTTCGGCTACATGCTGGTGAAAACCAGCGAGGACGCGTAAATGAATCTGCCGACGCTTCCCAAAATCCAGTGGACCATGCGCCGCCAGCTGCTGCTGACCATCGCCACCATTCTGCTGGTTTGTCAGGTCATCAGCGTCTTCTGGCTGTGGCACGAAAGCCAGGAACAGATCCAGTTGCTGGTACAAAGCGCGCTCGAAGGGCACAACAATCACAAGCATATTGAACACGAAGTGCGGGAGGCCGTTGCCAGCCTGCTGATCCCCAGCATGCTTATCGTCGGCCTGGCGCTGTGGATTTGCCTGCAGGCGGTGAAGCGTATCACCCGCCCGCTGTCCGATTTGCAGCAGGAGCTGAACAGCCGCACGCCGGATAATCTCAAACCCATTGAACTGCCGCAGTCCGTCAGCGAAGTGGACGCCGTCACTTCGGCTATCAATCAGCTGGTCGAACGTCTGAACCTGACCCTGGAACGCGAACGACTGTTCACCGCCGACGTCGCCCATGAGCTGCGCACGCCGCTTTCCGGGCTGCGCCTGCACCTGGAGCTGATGGCGAAATCCCACAGCGTGATGGTGGACCCGCTTTTGCAGCGCCTCGATCAGATGACGCAGAGCATTTCTCAGCTGCTACAGCTGGCGCGCGTGGGGCAGTCGTTTTCTGCGGGCAGCTACCAGCAGGTGCCGCTAGTGAAGGAAGTGCTCGAACCCATTCAGGATGAACTGGAAACAATGCTGAGCCTGCGCGGCCAGAGTCTGAAATTACCGTCTGAAGAACATGAAGTCACCGTGTCCGGCGACGCCACGCTGCTGCGGGTGCTGGTACGAAACCTGGTGGAAAACGCCCATCGCTACAGCCCGGAAAACTCCACCATTACGATTCTGGTTGAAGCAGGCATTCTGGCGGTAGAGGACGAAGGGCCGGGGATCGATGAAGCCAAAAGCGGCGAGCTCAGTAGAGCATTCGTGCGGATGGACAGCCGCTACGGCGGCATTGGGCTTGGCCTGAGTATCGTCACCCGCATCGCGCAGCTGCACGATGCGCAGTTCTTTTTGCATAACCGCAAGCCCGGGCCGGGCGTGAAGGCGTGGATTAAATTTCCACGACGTGGGCGCTGATCAGTAAGTCAGGATCCACTGATGGAAGAAGGCGATGACAATCAGAAAGGCAAACAGTACGGTCAGCGCCGTTGAAATATTATCTTTTGGCATGGGGCTATCCTCATTAAAGTGAGGACAGTATCCAGGATGAAGATTAACGGAACATTAAGACCCCGGAAACGTTACGTGACCGGGGTCTTATTTTTTGTGAAGCGGTTAAGACGCGGCGATAAAAAGATCGCGCAGCTGATGCAGACGGTCGCGTACTTCCGCCGCCTCTTCAAACTCCAGATTCTGCGCATGCTTCATCATCTGCGCTTCCAGCTCGCTGATTTTCTGCTGCAGCGCTTTCGGCGTCAGGGCCAGTTCTGCCGCTTCGATATCGGCCTGCGAGCGACCTTTGCCACGGCCTTTGCCTTTGGCCTTCACGATGTTCTCGCCAAACGACAGAATATCGACGACCTTCTTATTCAGCCCCTGCGGCACAATGCCGTTCTCTTCGTTGTAACGCTGCTGCTTCTCGCGACGGCGCTCCGTCTCACCCATCGCTTTCGCCATCGACGGCGTGATTTTGTCGGCGTAGAGAATGGCTTTGCCGTTGATGTTACGCGCCGCACGACCGATGGTCTGAATGAGCGAACGCTCTGAACGCAGGAAGCCCTCTTTGTCGGCGTCCAGAATCGCCACCAGCGACACTTCAGGCATATCAAGACCTTCCCTTAACAGGTTGATCCCGACCAGCACATCGAACTCGCCAAGGCGCAAATCGCGGATGATCTCCATACGCTCGACGGTGTCGATATCGGAGTGCAGGTAACGCACCCGCTCGCCGTGCTCTTCCAGGTATTCCGTCAGGTCTTCGGCCATGCGCTTGGTGAGCGTGGTGACAAGAACACGCTCGTTGATGGCCACGCGCTTGCGAATTTCCGACAGCAGGTCATCCACCTGCGTACCAACCGGGCGTACTTCAATGATCGGATCCAACAGACCCGTTGGGCGCACCACCTGATCGACAACGTCATCGCCGGACTTCTCCAGCTCGTAGTTGCCTGGCGTCGCCGAAACGTAGATGGTCTGTGGCGCGAGGCCTTCAAACTCTTCAAATTTTAACGGACGGTTATCGAGCGCCGACGGCAGACGGAAACCGTACTCCACCAGCGTCTCTTTACGCGCCCGGTCACCACGGTACATGCCGCCAATTTGCGGGACGGTAACGTGGGATTCGTCGATAACCAGCAGGCCATCGGCAGGGAGATAGTCAAACAGCGTTGGCGGTGGCTCGCCTGGCCCGCGCCCGGAGAGGAAGCGGGAGTAGTTTTCGATGCCCGAGCAGTAGCCCAGCTCGTTCATCATTTCGAGATCGAACTGCGTGCGCTGTGAAAGGCGCTGCTCTTCCAGCAGCTTGTTGTTGTCCAGCAGCACCTTACGGCGGTCCACCAGCTCGTCTTTGATCTCTTCCATCGCCTGCAGGATGCGCTCGCGCGGAGTGACGTAGTGCGTTTTCGGGTAGACCGTAAAACGCTGGATGGTCGATTCCAGCTGCCCGGTCAGCGGGTCAAACAGCGACAGCCGCTCCACCTCTTCATCGAACAACTCCACGCGCAGGGCGATGTCATCCGATTCCGCCGGGAAGATGTCTATGACTTCACCGCGGACGCGGAAGGTACCGCGCTGGAAGGCCTGATCGTTGCGGGCGTACTGCAATTCTGCCAGGCGGCGCAAAATGGAGCGCTGATCGATAATCATGCCGACCGTTAGATGCAGCATCATTTTCAGGTAGAGATCCGGGTCGCCGAGGCCGTAAATCGCCGATACCGAGGCCACCACGATAACGTCACGGCGCTCCAGCATGGCTTTGGTGGCTGAAAGACGCATCTGTTCGATGTGTTCGTTTACCGAGGCGTCTTTCTCAATGAAGGTGTCGGAGCTTGGGACATAGGCTTCCGGCTGGTAGTAGTCGTAGTAAGAGACAAAAAACTCCACCGCGTTTTCCGGAAAGAACTCTTTCATTTCGCCGTAAAGCTGTGCCGCCAGGGTTTTGTTCGGCGCGAGCAGCATGGTCGGGCGCTGCAGGTCGGCGATGACGTTAGCAATGGTAAACGTTTTCCCTGAACCGGTTACGCCGAGGAGCGTCTGGTGCGCGAGGCCATCTTCAAGCCCCTCTTCCAGACGACGGATGGCTTCAGGCTGGTCGCCGGAGGGACGGAAAGCAGAATGCAGTTTTAACGGTTTACTCATGAACGACAACCTGATGAAGGGTAAACGGGCAGACGATTAATTCTACTCGTCGCACCGAAATTTGCCAATAATAAACACTGGATAAAAAAACAGTAACGCATTATCGTATCTGTGTTAGCGCTTCCATAAGCCAGCAACTGCGGCGTAAATTTCATCTGCGACAAGATAAAACACTCCGCCATATGGGTTATCCCCAGAACATTCTCGCATTTAACATTTGTCAAGATGCGTAATGAATCTTTTATGGCAGCGGATGACGCTTTTCTGACAGCCATTGCTTTTATCTAACTTGCTAATATAAAAAGAAAATATCAAAAAGCCGCGTTTCGCATCAATTTGGGCGCAGGCCGCGTATTCTCTTGCCTGTCGCAAGTTTTCTAACTCTAATACACATGGTTATCCACAGGAATGGTGGATAACTGTCTGTAGCCCTTCCCCCCTGTCACTCCGGCAAAATGGCTTCGCCCTGGAAAAGCGGCCCATAAAAATTATTTATCGCTCTTTTTTGTCTTTAATCATCAAAAAAGTCGCTTGTTGCGCAATGAGAGATCGCTCACAAATCCAGCACTGGCGCTGCACCAAAACCCTTCATAATGACGGACTAACGGCACTGACAGAGTGCAGCCGCTGCGCTCCATTGCCCCTTTTTCAGGGCAATGTTTAGGGTATTTTCTGAAAGAACTGTCCGTTTGCCGCAACGACCTTCTCCTGGCAAGGGAATTGCAAAAACGGTTTCGCCACTGAGGGCAAAACGTAAGGAGAGGCCGATGTTGAGTTTGCGCGCTGTGAATCACTATTACGGAAGTCAGCATATTCTGTGGAATCTCAGTCTCGACCTTCCGCCTGGCGAATGCACCTGCGTACTGGGGCTGCCGGGCATGGGGAAAACCACCCTGGTCAACTGCATTGCCGGGTTCCAGAAGGTGGAGAGCGGCGGCATCTTCTGGCAGGAAGCCAGCGGGCCGCCGCAGGATTTGCTGACGCTTACGCCGCCGCTCAGGGCCGCAATGGGCATCGGCTATGTGCCGCAGGACAAGCGTATTTTTTCGCAGATGACGGTGGAGGAGAACCTGCAGATCGCGATGCGTGCCACGCACGAAGGCCACAGCGCCGTCGGCAGCGCCATTTTTGACCTGATGCCCGATCTCTGGCCGCTGCGCCAGGTGAAAGGTGCGGCGATGTCCGAAGATGACCAGTACCAGCTGGCGCTCGCCAGTGCGCTAATTAACAACCCGAAACTCCTGATCCTTGATGAACCCACCCGCGGTATGGGACAGGGGTTTATGCACAAGTTCGGGGAGTGCCTGCTGCGGCTCAACCGCGAGCTGGGGCTGACGGTGCTGCTGGCCGAGCAGCACCTGCCGTTTATTCGCCGGGTAGCGGATAAGTTTTGCCTGCTGCACCGCGGGCGTAACGTGGCCCAGGGCAACGTCAGTCAGCTTGATACCCGGCTGCTGGAACAGTTTATGACGCCGGACGCAGCGCCGTAAGATCAAGATACTGCCCCGGCTCAGCGCGCTCAGGTCCTTCGCTCAGATAAGGAATTTCGCCCAGCAGCGGCGCGGGCAGCATGCGGGTGAGCGTCGCCATGTATTCGGTGTGACGCTTGCCTGGGGGAATAACGTCATTGGCAATCCAACCCGCAAGCATCAGCCCGGCCTGCTGCACGGCCTGCGCGGTCAGCACCGCATGGTTGATACAGCCCAACTTCACGCCCACCACGAGGATCACCGGCAGCTGCTCGGCCTGCACCCAGTCGGCAAAGGTGTAAGTTGAAGAGAGCGGCGTGTACCAGCCGCCCGCCCCTTCCACCAGCACCCAGTCGGCTTTCTGAGACAGCGCGTGCAGCCCGGCCGAGAGCGTGTGCGCATCAACAGGACGCCCTTCATCTTCGCTGACGATGTGCGGCGACGTCGGTTCCTCAAAAGTGTACGGATTCACTTCGGCATAGCTCAGCGCCACGCCGCTGTTACGCTGGAGCGCAAGTGCATCGGTGTTGCGCAACCCTTCATCCGTCATCTCGCTGCCGGAAGCGACGGGTTTGTAGCCTGCGGTGCGATAACCCGCGCGATTAGCCGCCTGGAGCAGCGCGCTGCTGGCGACGGTTTTCCCCACTTCGGTGTCGGTGCCGGTGACAAAATAGCGTTCAGTCACGTTCAATCACTCCTGTCAAAATATGGTACGTCAGGGCGCAACGGCCCTGCTCTTTGGGCCACGCCAGCTCCAGCCGTTGCAGGTGAGTGCGGGTCAGCGTCTGTGCCGCCCGCCCCTCATGCAGGTGCGTCGCGCCAATGCCTTTCAATGATTTCATGGCGCTGAGCGCATCGTCGAAGGTCACGTGCAGCGTGTGCAGCTGATGTCGGGCGCGGTAGCCGCTCAGGGCCGCCAGAATGACGTCCAGAGATAAAAATCGGTTGGCGTGCGGCTGACGGTCAAGCGCTCGCCAGGCCTGATTCAGCTCCGGTAAAGAATCGGCAACCAGCGTGCTGAACGCAACGAGGCCGCCAGGACGCACCACGCGACACAGCTCGCCGAGCGCCGAAGGCAGCGACTCACACCACTGCACGGCGAGGTTGCTCCAGGCCAGATCGTATTCGCCGTCGGCCAGCGGCATAGCTTCGATATCCGCCTGAACGTAGTGTTGGGCAGAACGTTGCCGGAGCGCTTCATCCAGCATCGGCAAAGAGAGGTCCAGGGCCGTTACCCGGCTGCCCTTTTCCGACCAGTAGCGGCTCATGCTGCCCGGCCCGCAGCCTGCGTCCAGTACGCTCGCAAACGCCTGGCCATCCAGCTGAGCCAGCAACGCCGCCGCGCTCTGGCGCTGCAAATCATCATGCCGATCGTAATGTCCGGCGGCACGACCAAAGGCCGCCGCCACCGCCGCCTTATTGACGTACGCCATGCATCGCCTCCAGCAGCCTGTCGATATCTTCTGCGTGGTGAGCCGTCGTCAGCGTTATCCGCAGCCGGGCCGTGCCAGCGGGCACCGTCGGCGGGCGGATCGCCGTCAGCCAGCAACCTGCTTCACGCATTGTTTCTGCCAGCGCCAGCGCGCGATGGTTCTCACCGACAATCACTGGCTGAATGGCGCTTGTCGAATTTGTCAGCTGAAGGCCCAGCGATTCGGCCCCACGGCGAAAGCGAGAGATATGTTCCCGCAGCTTCTGGCGACGCGCTTCGCCGTCATCGCTGCGGATCACCGCCAGCGCTTCACTCAGCGCCACAGCCTGCGCGGGCGGCATGCTGGTGCTGTAAATCAGGTGGCGAGCGAACTGCAAAAGGTAATCAGCCACTTCTTCGCTGCACAATACCGCCGCGCCGCTGAGGCCGAAGGCTTTACCGAAGGTTACGACCAGTAAATCGGGTTTAACGTTTTGCTCATCGCAGGTGCCCCGCCCTTCACGCCCGCTGACACCAATACCGTGGGCATCGTCCACCAGCAGCCAGCCGTTTGCCGCCTCCGTCACCGAGGCAATCTCCGCCAGCGGGGCGCTGTCGCCGTCCATGCTGAAAACACCTTCGGTGACGGTCAGCTGAAGGCCTTCAACCGGTTTTGCCAGAAGCTGTGCCAGCTGTGCGCTGTCGTTGTGGGCAAACCGACGAAGCTGCGCCGGGCTGAGGTTCGCCGCCTCCAGCAGGGATGCATGGCTGAGCCTGTCGGCAACAATGCGATCCTCTTTGTGCAGCAGCGCCGCGATAACCGCCTGATTAGCGGCAAAGCCCGAAATAAACAGCAGCGCACGCGGGTAGCCCAGCCACTCCGCGAGCTGTTGTTCGAAGTGCTGATGCGCTTCGCTGTAACCCGTGACGTGCCCGGAGCCGCCGCTGCCGGTGCCGTAGCGGGCCGCACCCTGCTGCCAGGCGCCGACGATAGCCGGATGTTGGCTCAGGCCAAGATAATCGTTAGCGGAAAAATTGAGCCAGCGCTGCTCACCGCGCGTCAAATAACGCCCTGCACCTTGTGTGACGGGTGAACGGGTGCGAAAGGCGTCGGCTGCCCGACGCTCGTCTAATGCCTGCCCGATGCGCTGCTGCCAGCTCATACCGCCGCCGCGTTGTAATACGTTTCAGTGTCCGGCGTCAGCAGCGCGTGCTCCAGCTTCTGCTGCTGTTCCACGTCGCCGCTCAGCACCGCAGTCTGCTGCGGGTTGATGCCAAGCTTGCGGAACAGCAGCAGGTCCTTGTCCTCTTCCGGGTTTGGCGTGGTCAGCAGCTTGCAGCCGTAGAAAATCGAGTTCGCCCCGGCCATGAAGCACATCGCCTGAGTCTGCTCGTTCATCTTCTCGCGGCCCGCCGAAAGGCGCACGTGCGAGGCCGGCATCATGATGCGCGCCACGGCGATGGTGCGAATAAAATCGAAGGCGTCGACGTCTTCGTTGTTCTCCATCGGCGTGCCTTTGACCTTCACCAGCATGTTGATCGGCACGCTTTCCGGCGGCGTCGGCAGGTTCGCCAGCTGGAGCAGCAGCCCGGCGCGGTCGGTGACCGTTTCTCCCAGGCCGACAATGCCGCCTGAACAGACTTTGATGCCCGCATCGCGCACTTTGCCGAGGGTGTCGAGACGCTCCTGATAGGTGCGAGTGGTGATGATGTTGCCGTAGAATTCCGGCGAGGTATCGAGGTTGTGGTTGTAGTAATCGAGCCCCGCTTCACCAAGGCGCTGCGCCTGCGTGTCGGAGAGCGTGCCGAGCGTCATGCAGGCTTCAAGCCCCATCTCCTTCACGCCTTTGACCATCTGCTCAAGATACGGCATGTCGCGCTCGTGCGGGTTTTTCCATGCAGCGCCCATACAAAAACGGGTCGACCCGGCGTTTTTTGCTTTACGCGCAGAGTCCAGCACCTGCTCCACTTCCATCAGGCGTTCGGCCTCAAGCCCCGTTTTGTAGCGGGCGCTCTGCGGGCAGTATTTACAGTCTTCCGGACAGGCGCCGGTCTTGATCGACAGCAGCGTGCTGACCTGAACCTGACGCGGATCGAAGTGCTGGCGGTGGACGGTTTGAGCCTCAAACAGCAGTTCCAGCAGGGGTTTATTAAACAGTTCAGTAACTTGCGACAAAGTCCAGCGGGTGTGGTGAGCCATTGGCATCTCCAAAAGGGGTTCAGTTGTTTCTCGGTTCGGTGTAGGATCGTAAACCTAAAACTTTTCAAAATGGTTTACAAGTCGATTATGACCCAGGACGATCTTCGCTTCGACAGCCAGCACATCTGGCACCCTTACACCTCAATGACCGCGCCGCTGCCCGTCTACCCGGTAGTCGGTGCACGTGGCTGCGAGCTGGAACTGGCCACGGGCGAACAGCTTGTCGACGGCATGTCGTCCTGGTGGGCGACTATCCACGGCTACAATCACCCACGTCTGAACGCGGCAATGCAGCAGCAGATTTCGCAGATGTCGCACGTGATGTTTGGCGGGATCACGCATCCGGCGGCCGTTGCGCTGTGCCGCAAACTGGTGACGATGACGCCCGATTCGTTAGAGTGCGTCTTCCTGGCGGATTCCGGCTCCGTGGCGGTGGAAGTGGCGATGAAAATGGCATTGCAGTACTGGCAGGCCAAAGGCGAGCCGCGCCAGCGTTTTCTCACCTTCCGTAACGGCTACCACGGCGATACTTTTGGCGCGATGTCGGTGTGCGATCCGGACAATTCGATGCACAGCCTCTGGAAAGGCTACCTGCCGGAAAACCTGTTCGCGCCTGCGCCGCAAAGCCGCTTTGACGGTGAGTGGGATGAGATGGACATGGTGCCGTTTGCCCGCCTGATGGCGGCACATCGCAGCGAGATCGCCGCCGTTATCGTCGAACCGATTGTGCAGGGAGCGGGCGGAATGCGGATGTATCACCCGGAGTGGCTGCGTCGGCTGCGCAAAATGTGCGACCGCGAAGGCATTCTGCTGATTGCCGACGAAATCGCCACCGGCTTTGGCCGCACCGGTAAACTGTTCGCCTGCGAGCACGCGGGCATCGCCCCGGACATTCTGTGCCTCGGCAAGGCGCTGACCGGCGGCACCATGACGCTCTCCGCCACGCTCACCACACGCAACGTGGCAGAAACCATCAGCAACGGCGAGGCGGGCTGCTTTATGCACGGCCCAACCTTTATGGGCAACCCGCTGGCCTGCGCCGTGGCGGCTGAGAGCCTTGCCCTGCTGGAAGAAGGCCACTGGCAGCAGCAGGTGGCGGACATCGAAGCTCAGCTGAAGCACGAACTGGCAGACGCCCGTGATTCGGAGAACGTGGCCGACGTACGCATTCTGGGTGCCATCGGCGTGGTGGAAACGAAACACCCGGTGGACATGGCACGGCTGCAAAAATTCTTTGTGGAAAAAGGCGTGTGGATCCGCCCATTCGGCAAACTTATCTATCTGATGCCGCCGTATATCATCACTTCAGCGCAGCTCACCCGCCTGACAGATGCGGTTAAAGCCGCTCTCAGTGACAACACGCTTTTTAAGGCCTGAGCTAAACTTCGTGATTATTCAACATGCTGAAGGGCAACCCGAATGAAACTGAACAGTCACGATTTTAAGGATGGCGACAAGCTGCCGCACCGTCACGTGTTTAACGGCATGGGCTATGACGGTGACAACCTGTCGCCGCATCTGGCCTGGGATGAGGTGCCGTCCGGCACCAAAAGTTTTGTCGTCACCTGTTACGACCCCGATGCGCCGACGGGCTCCGGCTGGTGGCACTGGATTGTTGCCAACCTACCGGCGGATACCCGCGTCCTGCCGCAGGGCGCAGGCTCCGGCATTGCGGACCTGCCGGATGGCGCGATTCAGACGCGAACCGATTTCGGCAAAGCAGGCTACGGCGGTGCGGCTCCGCCAAAGGGCGAAACCCATCGCTACATCTTTACCGTGCATGCCTTAGATGTGGCAAAAATTGAAGTGGATGAAGGCGCAAGCGGCGCGATGGTCGGCTTTAACGTCCACTTCCACAGCCTCGCGAGCGCTTCTGTCACGGCAATGTTCAGCTGATTTCCGTACCATAGCCTGCCTTCGGCAGGCTTTTGTTTCACATTCCTGTGACATACTATCGGGTAACCTTGCCGAGAAGAGACAGGATGCGAATGATGAATAAGAAGGCTACCGGCCTGACGCCGGAACAAGCGCTGGAGCAGCTCGATGCGCTTTACAATCAATCCGTCGCCGCCCTGCGTGAAGCGATTGGTCGCTATATTAATGAGGGCGTGCTGCCCACGCCTGAAGCCCGACTGAAAGGGCTTTTCGTTTACCCTTCCCTCTCCGTCTCCTGGGACGGCGAAGCGCACAGCGCGCTGAAGACCCGCGCCTGGGGCCGCTTTACCCATGCGGGCTGCTACTCCACGACCATTACCCAGCCGACGTTGTTCCGTCCTTATCTGCTGGAACAGCTCACCTCGCTGTATCAGGATTACGGTGCAAACATCACCGTTGAACTGTCGCAGCATGAAATTCCTTATCCGTACGTGATTGACGGCTCCACGCTGACGCTGGACCGCTCGATGAGCGCCGGGCTGACGCGCCACTTCCCGACCACCGATCTGGCCCAGATTGGCGATGAAACCGCAGATGGCCTGTTCCACCCGACCGAGCTCTATCCGCTGTCGCACTTCGACGCGCGCCGCGTGGATTTCTCGCTTGCTCGCCTGCGCCACTACACCGGCACGCCGGTCGAACACTTCCAGCCTTTCGTGCTGTTCACCAACTACACCCGCTACGTGGATGAATTTGTGCGCTGGGGTTGCAGCCAGATTCTGGATCCGGATAGCCCGTACGTTGCGCTTTCCTGCGCGGGCGGCGTGTGGATCACCGCCGATACCGAAGCACCGGAAACCGCCATTTCCGATCTGGCGTGGAAAAAACACCAGATGCCCGCCTGGCACTTAATCACCAAAGACGGCCAGGGGATTACGTTGGTTAACATCGGCGTTGGCCCGGCTAACGCCAAAACTATCTGCGACCATCTGGCCGTGCTGCGCCCGGATGTGTGGCTGATGATTGGCCACTGCGGCGGCCTGCGTGAAAGCCAGACAATTGGCGACTACGTGCTGGCTCATGCGTATCTGCGTGACGACCACGTGCTGGATGCTGTTCTGCCGCCGGACATTCCTATCCCAAGCATCGCCGAAGTGCAGCGCGCGCTGTACGACGCTACCAAGGAAGTGAGCGGCATGCCTGGCGAAGAAGTCAAACACCGCCTGCGCACCGGCACCGTTGTCACCACCGACGACCGCAACTGGGAGCTGCGCTATTCCGCCTCGGCCCTGCGCTTCAACCTCAGCCGCGCCGTGGCCATCGACATGGAAAGCGCCACCATCGCCGCCCAGGGCTACCGCTTCCGCGTGCCCTATGGCACGTTGCTGTGCGTGTCAGACAAGCCACTGCACGGCGAAATCAAGCTGCCGGGCCAGGCCAACCGCTTTTATGAAGGCGCAATTTCCGAGCACCTGCAGATTGGCATTCGCGCCATCGACCTGCTGCGTGCCGAAGGTGACAAGCTGCACTCCCGCAAGCTGCGCACCTTCAACGAACCGCCGTTCCGTTAATGTTCAGGATGAAAAGAATGCAAAGTACAGCCTCCCTTTCGGCGCTGCGCGACTGGCTGAAGTCGCAAAATCTTGATGGCATGATTGTCCCGCGAGCCGACGCCTGGCAGAGCGAATACGCCGCCCCGCACGATGACAAACTCGCCTGGATTTCAGGTTTTACCGGTTCGGCGGGCGCTGCGCTGGTGCTGGCGGATCGCGCATTGATTTTCGTCGATGGCCGCTATCAGGTGCAGGTTCGCAACGAAGTGGACCTTCAGGCGTGGGACGTACATCACCTGCATAACGATCCGCTGGAGAATAACCTCCCGGCAGACAGTCGCATTGGTTTCGAACCGCTGCTGATGGTCAACAGCCAGTTTGCAGCGCTGAACGCTTCTGGCGCGAAACTTGTCGCTATGTCCGAAGATCCGTTCACCGCCGTTTGGCACAATCGCCCTGCTGCGCCCTGCGGCACAATCCGCGAAATGCCGCTGAGCATCGCCGGGGAAAGCAGCGAGTCGAAACGTGCGCGTATTGCCGCGAAGCTTGATGCGAACGGTGCCGATTATCTCGCCATCACCCAGCCGGACAACATCGCCTGGCTACTGAACGTGCGCGGCGCAGATATCGCCACCAGCCCGGTGCCGCTGTCGTTTGTGCTGCTGAGCCGCACGGGCGACGTCGAGTGGTTTGTCGATGCCGCCAAAACAACAGACCTGCCGCAGGCGCTGCTTGCCAGCCTGACGCTTTCACCGATGGACCAGTTAGTGCCACGCACGCAGCACATTGCCAACGGGAAGCGCGTTCAGCTGGATGCCGACAGCGCCCCTGTCGCCCTGCGTTTTGCCGTGGAGCAACACGGGGGCGAAGTGCTGTGGAGCGCTGATCCAATCACCTTTATCAAAGCGACCAAAAATGACGTGGAGCTGGAAGGCTACCGCGACAGCCACCGTTTTGACGGCGCAGCATGGGTGAATTTCCTTGCCTGGCTGGCGCACGAGGTGCCGGCCCGTATCGCCGCAGGCAACCCGCTGACCGAGCTGGAAGCACAGGCAAAACAGTTCGCATTTCGCCAGCAGCAGGCCACCTTTATCGAGCCAAGCTTTGGCACCATTTCCGCTGCGGGCGCTAACGCGGCGATGTGCCACTATCATTCAAGCGAAGCGACCAATACCGCCATCACGGCAGACAGCTTCTACCTGAATGATTCCGGCGGCCAGTACAGCAACGGCACCTCCGACGCCACCCGTACGCAGGCCTATGGCCCGCTCGATGCACAGCGCAAGCTGCACTACACCGCCGTGCTGAAGGGCTTTCTGTCGCTGATTACGCTGCAGTTCCCGTCCGGCAGCTTCGGCCATCAGCTGGATGCGTTTGCACGTCGTGCGTTGTGGCAACTGGGTGTCGATTTCGATCACGGCACCGGCCACGGCGTGGGCCATCAGCTGCTGATCCACGAAGCACCACACCGCATCGCCAAAAAGGTCAATCCGTGGCCGCTGGCGGCAGGCAATATCATCACCATTGAGCCGGGTTACTACCTGGAAGGTCAGTACGGCATCCGCATCGAAAACCAGGTGGAAGTGGTGGATGCCATGCCGGGCTTCTGCAAGTTTGCATCGCTGACGATGATCCCGATTGATTTAAGTCAGGTGGACATCAACCTACTGAGCGAAGAGGAAAAGCAGTGGCTGGATGATTATCACCAGCAGGTTCGCGACACCCTGTCGCCGCTGGTGGACAGCGATGCCCGGCCGTGGTTGTTTGCCGCTACCGCGCCGATTCGGGTTCAGCTGGGATAGCGTAAAAAAGCCGGGTGGCGCTTCGCTTACCCGGCCTACTCTTCGGGTCAATTTCTCTCATTCGTAATGCCTTACGTAATATCCTTCAATCCAGACTCATCCCTCTTTTTGCTAAGCTTTGCGCATATTTTATGTTCCTGGCGCAACAAGCTAATTTTTCTCTGAACTCCGCTTCCCGTTTTCTTTTTTCCTGATTTCCACATCTGCGAATTATCCCCACTATCGAAATATAGGTTTACACCTATATCGCTTTTAACCTATATTTGAGGTGAACACGTGTGGGAAATCGATACAACTGAAACTTATGACAGGTGGCATGCGGAACTCGCAGACAAAGAAGAAGCTCGCGTTCTTGCCACATTGAGGTTCCTTGAGAAACAAGGACCAATGCTCGGCAGGCCCTATGCGGATACGATCAAGAGTTCACGCTTTAGCCACATGAAGGAACTAAGGATCCAGAGCCATGGCGATCCACTCCGGGTCTTCTTTGCTTTCTCGCCCGATCGCAAAGGCATTCTGCTCTGTGCAGGTAACAAATGCGGGGATGAGAAGCGGTTTTATGACGTGATGATCCCGTTGGCCGATCGGGAATATACCGAATACCTGAATAATTTATATCAATCGAGGTGAGTAATGGGCAAAACGCTGGAACAGATGTTTGCAGAAGCCAAACCTGAGGTCCTTGCCGAAGCCGAAGTTATCTACCAGGAGATCCTTCTCAACTACAACCTGTCAAAACTACGCGAGAAAATGAATAAAACGCAGGTGGAAATGGCTAACGCACTGGGCATTAAGCAGCCTACGGTTGCCGGGATGGAGAAGGAAGGAAAGGACATTAAGCTCTCTACGCTCAAGCGCTACGTAGAAGCTACGGGCTGCAAGCTGAACCTGGATATCGAGCTGCCGGACGGTTCGCATTTTGGATTCAGGCTGTAGCGATTCCACAAAAGCAAAAAGCCTGCTCGTAAGCAGGCTTCTTAAATTTGGCTCCTCTGACTGGACTCGAACCAGTGACATACGGATTAACAGTCCGCCGTTCTACCGACTGAACTACAGAGGAATCGGTTAACGGGGCGCATATTAGCGATGCGCCCCCGGCTTGTCAAAGCCTGTTTTTCACAATCTGAACCGTTTGCTGCTTTCTTCTCCAGCGTGGGTAAAAATCACTCCCAGGCCTGTTCTGCTTTCGCAGCATCGAACTGCGGCGGCGGCTTGCGGAAGCGACCCGTCAGGTAGGTCAGGTACAAAATTCCCACCGCGGCCCACACCAGACCCAGCGTCAGCGAGGTCATTTCCAGGTTGATCCACAGCACGGCGACGGTTGCAGCGCCCATCAATGGCAGGATCAAATAGTGCACCTTGTCCTTCCAGGTTTTGTTGCGCCCTTCACGACGCCAGAAGTGGTTGAACACCGACAGGTTCACGAAGGTAAACGCCACCAGCGCACCGAAGTTAATCAGGGCCGTTGCGGTCACCAGGTCGAAGAACAGCGCAGAGAGCGCTACAACGCCAACCATCAGCACGTTCAGCGCCGGGGTACGCCATTTCGGGTGCACGTAGCCGAAATATTTCTCCGGGAAGACGTTATCACGACCCATGACGTACAGCAGACGAGACACGCTGGCATGAGACGCGAGGCCAGAGGCCAGGGTGTTCACGAACGTCGTACACAGGAAGATCGACTGGAACAGCTTGCCGCCCACGTAGAGCGCAATCTCCGGCAGCGCAGCATCCGGATTCTTGAAGCGGCTGATGTCCGGGAAGAACAGCTGCATAAAGAAGGACGCCACGATAAAGATAATGCCGCCGTAGACCGCCGTCAGGAAGATGGCCTTTGGAATGGTGCGCGCCGCATCAGGCGTTTCTTCCGAAAGCGTGGTTACCGCATCAAAGCCGAGGAACGAGAAGCAGACAATCGTCGCCCCCGTGATGATCGGAATCAGATGCGCGTTCTGACTGATAAACGGCTGCAGCGTCCAGACGGTGCCCACCCCTTCGCCTTTGTGCAGACCCTGCACGACGAGGAAAATAAACACCACCATAATGGCCACCTGCACCAGCACGAACAGGGTATTGAAGTTCGCTACCAGGTTGACGCTTTTCAGGTTCGCGGCGGTCAAAATGCAGACAAAACCCACCACCCAGATCCAGGGCGCAACGCCTGGGAACAGCGCGGAGAGATAGATCTTCGCCAGCAGGACGTTAATCATCGGCAGGAACAGGTAATCGAGCAGCGATGACCAGCCAACCATAAAGCCAACATGGGGACTGATCGCCTTCTGAGCGTAGGTATAAGCAGAACCCGCCTGCGGGAACTGGCGTACCAGCTTGCCGTAGCTGATGGCGGTGAACAGCACGCCCGCCAGCGCCAGAAGATAGGAAGCCGGAACGTGGCCGTTACTGATACCGGACACGATACCAAAGGTGTCAAACACCGACATTGGCGTGAGATAGGCAAGGCCCATCACCACCACCTGCCAGAGTTTCAAAGATTTACGCAGCTGCGGTTTGCCCGCCTGCGAAGGGAGATCGAGAGATGAGTTAGTCGCCATGACGAAGCCCCCCCATGCCCGTGCTGGTTTGCGATGAAATCATTGTTGTAGCAAACCTGCTCAGCCTGGGGGGAAGTCGTGAAGTAAGGGGAGAGAACGTCGGGCAATGACCTTGCGCTGGTCCGTCGTAATCAATGCGGCAGCGGCATTCGCCTTCGCCGTGCGGGTATTTGAACATCTGCATCATCTCATTTCCTCGTCATACAATCTGTCGTTTAACTGAAGACCCGTTGTCGCCTGCGCTCCGTTACGCGACTTCGGAAAATGGCAGGTTTCCCTGCTAAAACGTCCGGCCTGGCTCCGCTCAGACCGTATGATGCTGCTTCTTTTTCTTTTCGCCCGGTGGCGCTACGCTTACCGGGCCTACAGATCCGTAGGCCGGGCAAACGCAGTACCGCCCGGCACAACGGGTACCGGTCAGGCGTTTTTCAGCATCCACTCAATTTCAGTTTCTGTGATCAAACGCTCGAACTGAATTAACTCATCGTTCTTACAGGCGTGGTAGACATGGCTGAAACGCTCACCCATCAGTTCACGCAGATGGTCGTTCTGAGTGAACTCCCACAGCGCATCGCTCTGACGGATTGGGAATGGCAGCCCTTCCTGCTCCAGACCATTGCCTTCCACTTCTTCCTGCAGCGGCAGATCGTTATCCAGACCGTGCAGAATGCCCGCGAGGATTGACGCCATCACCAGATACGGGTTGGCATCGGCACCCGCTACGCGGTACTCGACACGGTGGTTGTCACGATCGCCACAAGGGATACGCAGCGCGACGGTACGGTTGTTATGCCCCCATGAAGCCTGCGTTGGCACATACATACCTGGCTGGAAACGACGGTAGGAGTTTACGTTAGGGGCTAACAGTGCCATAGAAGCAGGCATTAAATCTATCATTCCCGCCAGGGCACGCTTCAGGATGGCGGAATCTTCGCCATCGGCGTCGGCCAGCACGTTCTCGCCTTTGCTGTTCAGCATGCTGATGTGGATGTGCATCCCGCTTCCGGCGTGCTCTTCGTACGGCTTCGCCATAAAGGTGGCGTGCATTTTGTGTTTTTCAGCCACGGTGCGCACCAGACGTTTCAGCGCCAGCGCATCGTCGCAGGCATCCAGCACGTTATCGGTGTGATGCAGGTTGATTTCGAACTGGCCCGGCGAGGCTTCCGCCACGGCGCCGTCGGCCGGGATCAGCTGTAAAACGGCCAGTTCGTCGATATCTTCCAACACGGCGGCGAAATGGTTCAGGTTATCAACGGAGTAAACCTGGCTCTGAGTGTTGCGGTTATCGGTGCCTGGCGCGCAGGGCGGCTGCAGGTAACCTTCGTTGTCACGCTGACGATCCAGTAAATAGAACTCCAGCTCTACCGCTACCACGGGGAACAGGCCGCGCTGGCGCAGCTGCTGCCAGAGTCGGTTCAGCACGTTCCGCGGCTCAACGTCAAAGGGAGCGCCATCTTCATCCAGCATGGTCAGCTGTACCTGACCGATATATTCCGGGTCCGCCGCCGACGGCGTTAAGGTGCCCAGCACCGGAATGCAGTTGCGATCCGGCTCGCCCAGCTCCTGTCCTAAGCCGCCTTCTTCTACTACGTTACCGAGAATATCCATCGCAAACACGGAGGCCGGGAAGTAGCAGCCTTTCTCTATTTTGCGCAGGCTGGAAACCGGGATGCGTTTTCCGCGGAAGCAGCCGTTCAGGTCGGTCAGCAGCACGTCAACGTACTGGGTGTTCGGGTAGCGCTCGAGGTAAGTCTTTACTTCGCGCGCAAACGCGCTACTTCGTCTCTCTTCAGAGTGCTGAACAAAATTCTCAACTTCTACGATATTGGTTTCCATGATTCACCGCCGTTGCTTTGGATGCCGGTCACTGATTCAGACCGTTAAATATAATGTCCACTTTTCGACAATGATACCAATCCAAATGTTTGTCAAATGTTAAATTGAGTTTGCAAAGAGGTTATCACGCTGCTAGATTGAGAAAATATTGAACGGAACAGAGCCATATGGAAGATTTTGGCAATAATTTAGTCCAGAATGTGAGGTCGATCATGGGCAATATATTTGACAAGCCGGTTATCGGTGTTGTGATGTGCAGAAACAGGCTTAAGGGTCACCAGACCCAGACATTGCAAGAAAAGTACCTGAATGCCGTATTGAACGCTGGCGGTTTGCCAATCGCCCTGCCGCACGCGCTGGCAGAGCCGGAATTGCTGAACGCCCTTCTCCCTAAACTTGATGGAATTTTCCTGCCAGGCAGCCCAAGCAACGTGCAGCCGCACCTCTATGGTGAAAACGGCGATGAGCCTGACGCCGATCCCGGGCGTGATGAATTGAGCATGGCGCTAATAGCCGCCGGGCTTGAAAGGCGCATTCCCATTTTCGCCATCTGCCGGGGTTTGCAGGAACTGGTTGTCGCCACAGGCGGGACTCTGTATCGTCGCCTGTGCGATCAGCCTCAGTTCCTGGAACACCGTGAAGATTCGGAACTCCCGGTGGAGCAGCAATATGCGCCATCTCATGAAGTCCAGGTTCAACAGGGAGGATTGCTTTCTACTTTAATACCGGGTTGCAACACGTTTTGGGTGAACTCATTACACGGACAAGGCGCGAAAACGCTGGGCCCGCTGCTGCGTGTGGAAGCACGCTCGCAGGATGGTCTGGTGGAAGCGGCCAGCGTCCACGATCACCCGTTCGCCCTCGGCGTGCAGTGGCATCCTGAATGGAACAGTAGCGAATACGCGCTTTCGCGTATGTTGCTGGAAGGTTTTATCACCGCCTGTCAGAACCACCTCGCTGAAAAGCAGCGACTCTGACCCCTACTGTTAAGGAAATACCGATATGAGCGATGACGGCCTGGCGCCGGGTAAACGTTTGTCAGAGATCCGCCAGCAACTGGGTCTTTCACAACGTCGTGCCGCCGAACTGTCTGGATTAACGCATAGCGCCATCAGCACCATAGAACAGGACAAAGTGAGTCCTGCTATCAGTACGCTGCAAAAGCTGCTGAAAGTCTACGGGCTGTCGCTCTCCGAGTTCTTCGCGGACCCGGAAAAACCTGACGAGCCGCAGGTGGTTATCAATCAGGACGACCTGATTGAAATGGGCAGTCAGGGTGTATCAATGAAGTTGGTTCATAACGGAAATCCGAACCGTACACTGGCAATGATCTTCGAGACGTATCAACCCGGCACGACAACCGGGGAGAGGATCAAACACCAGGGTGAGGAGATCGGCACGATACTGGAAGGTGACGTGATTCTGACCATCAACGGCCAGGACTATCACCTCGTTGCAGGGCAGAGTTATGCCATCAACACCGGCATACCGCACAGCTTCAGCAACACCTCGGCAGGCATCTGCCGCATCATCAGTGCCCATACCCCCACCACGTTCTGATTTCCTTCTGGCCTGAGTTTCTCAGGCCACCTTAAAGTCGATGCTTTTTTCGCGGGATTTATTTCCTGGGGCATTTTGCAGCCTGATTTTCTCGAAAATAGCATTTAACTGATTGAATAAGAAGGAATCACCATGAACTTTCAGCATCTGAGTTACTGGCAGGATAAGGCGAATCAGGCGCAGCCAGAGACGCGTCTGTTTATCAACGGCGAATACTGTCAGGCGCAGGACGGCAGCACCTTTGAGATTGTCGATCCGGCAGCACAGCGCACGCTGGCGCAGGTGGCTCGCGGTAAAAAAGCCGATGTGGACCATGCCGTGCGCGGCGCTCGCAACGTATTTGAAAGTGGCGAATGGTCACAGGCCTCCCCTGCCAAACGCAAAGCCGTGCTGAACAAGCTGGCGGATTTGATGGAGCAGCATCACGAGGAGCTGGCCCTGCTGGAAACGCTCGACACCGGCAAACCGATTCGCCATAGCCTGCGTGATGATATTCCCGGCGCGACCCGCGCTATCCGCTGGTACGCCGAAGCCATCGACAAAGTGTATGGCGAAGTCGCCACGACAGGCGTAAACGACCTGGCGATGATCGTGCGTGAGCCGATTGGCGTAGTGGCCGCCGTGGTGCCGTGGAACTTCCCGCTGCTGCTGGCCTGCTGGAAACTCGGCCCGGCACTTGCCGCAGGCAACAGCGTCATTCTGAAACCTTCTGAAAAATCACCTTTAACCGCCATTCGCCTGGCAGGGCTTGCGAAAGAAGCGGGCCTCCCGGACGGCGTGTTCAGCGTCATTCCGGGCTTCGGTCATGAAGCAGGTCAGGCGCTGTCTCAGCATCCTGATGTGGACGTGATCACCTTCACCGGCTCCACGCGCACAGGTAAACAACTGCTGAAAGACGCGGGCGACAGCAACATGAAGCGCGTCTGGCTGGAAGCGGGTGGCAAAAGTGCCAACATCGTTTTCGCCGACTGCCCGGATCTGGCCAGTGCCGCCGCGACAACTGCCGCAGGCATCTTCTACAACCAAGGCCAGGTGTGCATCGCCGGGACGCGGTTGCTGCTGGAAGAGAGCATCGCCGATGAGTTTATCGCCCTGTTAAAAGAGCAGGCCAAAAACTGGCTGCCGGGCAACCCGCTCGACCCGAACACCACCATGGGCACGCTGATTGACTGCGCCCATGCCGAAACCGTGCACGGATTTATTCGCGATGGCGAAACGCAGGGCACGCTGGCGCTGGATGGCCGCAACGGCAAGCATCCTGCGGCCATCGGCCCGACCATTTTTGTGGACACCACCCCGGATGCCCGCGTGGGCCGCGAAGAGATCTTCGGCCCGGTGCTGGTCGTCACCCGCTTTAGCAGTGAAGCCCAGGCGCTGGAAATCGCGAACAACAGCGACTACGGCCTCGGTGCCGCCGTGTGGACGCGCGACCTCTCCCGTGCGCACCGTATGAGCCGCCGCCTGAAAGCGGGCTCCGTCTTCGTCAATAACTACAACGATGGCGACATGACCGTGCCGTTTGGCGGCTATAAGCAGAGCGGCAACGGGCGCGACAAGTCCCTGCACGCGCTGGAAAAATTTAGCGAACTTAAAACTATCTGGATTGCCCTGGAGCCTTAATCATGACTGAACATACCACCAGCTATTACGCCGCAAGCGCGAACCAGTATGAACCGTTCCCGGAGCTGAACGAATCCTTGACCTGCGACGTGTGCGTGGTCGGCGGCGGCTACACTGGCCTCTCCGCGGCGCTGCATCTGTCTGAAATGGGTTATGACGTGGTGCTGCTGGAATCGGCTCGCATCGGCTTTGGCGCCAGCGGCCGCAACGGCGGGCAGTTGGTTAACTCCTACAGCCGCGACATCGACGTTATCGAACGCAGCTATGGCCCGGAAGCGGCAAAACAGCTCGGTGCCATGATGTTTGAAGGCGGCGAGATCATCCGTGAGCGTATCAAGCGCTATCAGATTGACTGCGACTATCGTCCGGGCGGCCTGTTCGTGGCGATGAACCACAAGCAGCTGGAAAAACTGGAAGATCAGAAAGCCAACTGGGAGCGCTACGGCAACACCCAACTGGAGCTGCTGGATGCCAACGAGCTGAAGCGTGAAGTGAACAGCGACCGCTACGTCGGCGCGCTGCTTGACCACAGCGGCGGTCATATTCATCCGCTGAACCTGGCGATTGGCGAAGCGAATGCTATCCGCCTGAACGGTGGGCGCGTGTTTGAGCAGTCTCCGGTGACTAACATTCAGCACACCAGCCCGGCAGTGGTGAGTACTGCCAAAGGCCAGGTCACGGCGAAATACGTGATTGTGGCGGGGAACGCCTATCTCGGTAATAAGCTCGAGCCGGATCTGGCCAAACGCAGCATGCCGTGTGGCACGCAGGTGCTCACCACCGAGCCGCTGGGTGAGGACGTGGCCCGCTCGCTGATCCCGAAAAACTACTGCGTGGAAGACTGTAACTATCTGCTGGATTACTACCGACTGACTGCCGACAACCGTCTGCTCTACGGCGGCGGCGTGGTGTACGGCGCGCGCGACCCGGCGGATATCGAACGTCTGGTAATGCCAAACCTGCTGAAGACCTTCCCGCAGCTGAAAGGCGTGAAAATTGACTACAGTTGGACCGGCAACTTCCTGCTGACACTCTCTCGCCTGCCGCAGGTTGGCCGTCTGGAGAACAATATTTATTACAGCCAGGGCTGCAGCGGCCACGGCGTCACCTATACGCATTTGGCAGGTCGTCTGATTGCCGAACTGCTTCGCGGGGATGCCGAACGCTTCAATGCCTTTGCTAACCTGCCGCACTACCCGTTCCCGGGTGGCCGCACGTTCCGTATTCCGTTCACGGCTATGGGAGCCGCGTACTACAGTCTTCGCGATCGCCTTGGGGTGTAATGAGCTCTGGTGTTTTGCCCGACGCACAAGGGAGATCCCCCCTTGTGCGTTTTTTTTACGTCGATTTCACCCGCGGATACTTCCATAGCCAGCGCCCGCTAACCATTCGCCAGTAGAACGCCGCGCCGCGCACCGCCCAGTCGAGGAACATACCGAGCCACACGCCGACCACGCCCATGCCAAGCACAATTCCCAGCAGATAGCCGACCACCACGCGTGCGCCCCACATGCTGAACATGGAAACCCACATCGCAAACCGTGCATCGCGCGCGCCTTTCAGCCCCGCAGGTAAAACCCACGACGCCGACCAGATGGGCATAAACGCGGCGTTGAGCCACAGCAGCTCTTTCACCACTTCTTTCACATCTGCTTCATGCGTATAGAACGAAGCAAACAGCCCGGCAAAAGGCGCGGTGCCCCATGCAATTGCCGTCAGCACAATGGTCGACATCCAGAACACATGGCGAAGCTGCTTCTCCGCCTGGCCAATTTGCCCTTTGCCGAGTCGTTTACCCGTAATAATGGTGGACGCCGAACCCAGCGCGTTCCCCGGCAGGTTAATCAGCGACGCCACCGAGAAGGCAATGAAGTTCCCGGCGATAACGTCAGTGCCCATCCCCGCGACAAACATCTGCGTCAGCAATTTGCCGCTGTTAAACAGCACCGATTCAATGCTCGCTGGGATACCAATCCCCATCACTTCCCAGATGATGGCGAAGTTTAGCGGTTTGATATAGCTCTTCAGCGGAATACGCAGCGCCGGGTTAAAGCCCACGGCGAGCACGGCGACAATCGCCGCCGCGCCGATGTAGCGGGAAATAGTCAACCCCAGGCCTGCCCCGGCAAAACCAAGACCGTCCCAGGAAAAGACACCGTAAATCAGGATGCTGCTGATAATGATGTTGAGGATGTTCATCCCGCCGTTAATCAGCAGCGGAATTTTGGTATTGCCCGCTCCGCGCAGCGCGCCACTGCCAATCAGCGCAATTGCTGCCGCCGGGTAACTCAGCACCGTTAGCTCGAGGTAGGTCAGCGCCAGCTCTTTGACGTGTGCCGTGGCCGCCCCGGCCACCACTTCGATAATTTCACGCCCAAAGTAATGGATCACCGCCGCAAGAATGATCGAGAACAGGGTCATGATGACCAGCGACTGACGGGCTGCCGCCCTCGCCTGCTTCCGGTTTCGCCGCCCGAGGCTAAAGGCCACAACGACCGTGGTCCCAAGATCGATAGCGGCAAAAAACGCCATGATTACCATGTTAAAACTGTCTGCGAGGCCCACGCCCGCCATCGCATCTGCACCCAGCCAGCTCACCAGGAAGGTGCTGAGCACGCCCATCAGCAGAACGCAGGTATTTTCCAGAAAGATAGGTACGGCAAGGGGGGTGATTTCACGCCAGAACAGTACACGGTAAGTTTTGCGATTTTTGTACCAGGTGGTGCGGGTGACGGCCTGGCGAACAGCGGCAGAGACGTTCAAAGGGTGCCTTAGAGAGAAAGTTGAAACCTCGTTTTAAATAATGAGGGAGAAACGCCATTCCTGCAATGTGGATTTGCCGTAAAATTGTGGGTAAATACAACAAATTGTTGACGTAACCGCCAGTCGAGCAGAATGAGGCGCTTTGGCGTTTGACAAAAGATTTTTCGCCGCTAAGATAAGCCTCCTAACCGATTCCTCTGTAGTTCAGTCGGTAGAACGGCGGACTGTTAATCCGTATGTCACTGGTTCGAGTCCAGTCAGAGGAGCCAAATTCAAAAAAGCCTGCTTTCGAGCGGGCTTTTTGCTTTT
>NZ_OBEF01000027.1 GCF_900215375.1 Enterobacter sp. CC120223-11
AAGCTCTCTGTGCTACCGCTCGACTTGCATGTGTTAGGCCTGCCGCCAGCGTTCAATCTGAGCCATGATCAAACTCTTCAATTTAAGTTTGATGCTCGTGAATTAAACTTCGTAATGAATTACGTATGTTCACTCAGAGACTTGGTATTCATTTTTCGTCTTGCGACGTTAAGAATCCATGTCACTTTGAGTGCCCACACAGATTGTCTGATAAATTGTTAAAGAGCAGTGAAACGTGGCTTTCGCTCGCCGTTTCGAGGTCCCGTATAATACGTTTTCCTCATTCAGAGTCAAGCGTTTATTTTCGCTTTTCTCTGTCAGAATTTCCGGAGAAACCCTGCTGACCCGGCGGCTTGTTTGCCGATGTTCCGTGTCGATGGAGGCGCATTATAGGGAGTTCTCGAGCACCCGCAAGGGCTAAATGACAGAAAAATGACTGACTGCTGCATTCCACAGCAAAACCCCGCCTTATACCCATTTACACACAGAGTTATCCACAAAGCGGAGAAAACCCAAAAATGTGCGAGCGTTGCGCAAACGTTTTCGTTACAATGCCCGCGCTAAAACAAGGATGCCCCGTAAGGGGCGTTAGCTGAGTTTTTCGGTAAAAATTCAGCTAACGCTCTCTGTAATTGTCAAATCCAGGGGATTTACCATGCAACAACGTCGTCCAGTCCGCCGTGCTTTACTCAGCGTTTCTGATAAAGCCGGTATCGTCGAATTCGCACAGGCACTTTCCGCACGCAGTGTGGAGCTGCTTTCAACCGGCGGAACCGCTCGCCTGTTAGCAGATAAAGGCTTGCCCGTTACTGAAGTTTCCGATTACACCGGTTTTCCGGAAATGATGGATGGACGCGTTAAGACACTGCACCCGAAAGTGCATGGCGGGATCCTCGGTCGCCGCGGTCAGGATGATGGGATCATGGATCAACACGGGATCGCGCCGATCGATATGGTAGTCGTCAACCTTTACCCGTTTGCACAAACCGTCGCACGTGAAGGCTGTTCGCTGGAAGATGCCGTTGAAAATATCGATATCGGCGGCCCGACCATGGTGCGCTCCGCGGCCAAGAACCATAAAGATGTGGCAATCGTCGTTAAGAGCAGCGATTACTCTTCTATTATTAGCGAGCTGGATGCCAACGAAGGTTCCCTCACGCTGGAAACCCGCTTCGACCTGGCAATTAAAGCGTTCGAGCACACCGCCGCCTATGACAGCATGATTGCCAACTACTTTGGCAGCCTGGTTCCCGCTTATCACAGCGAAACAAAAGAGCCCGCCGGTCGCTTCCCGCGTACCCTCAACCTGAACTTCATTAAAAAGCAGGATATGCGCTACGGTGAGAACAGCCACCAGCAGGCCGCCTTCTATATAGAAGAGAACGTGCAGGAAGCTTCCGTGGCAACCGCGCAGCAGGTTCAGGGCAAAGCGCTCTCCTATAACAACATCGCCGACACCGATGCGGCGCTGGAATGCGTGAAAGAGTTCAGCGAACCCGCCTGCGTTATCGTTAAGCACGCTAACCCTTGCGGCGTGGCCGTCAGCGACTCAATTCTTGATGCCTACGATCGCGCTTACAAAACGGACCCAACTTCCGCCTTCGGGGGCATCATTGCCTTCAACCGCGAGCTGGATGCCGAAACCGCGCAGTCGATCGTTTCCCGCCAGTTTGTTGAAGTCATTATTGCGCCATCGGCGACTGAAGAAGCGCTGAAGATCACCGCCACCAAGCAGAACGTCCGGGTACTGACCTGCGGCCAGTGGAACGCTCGCGTTGCAGGCCATGATTTCAAACGCGTAAACGGCGGTCTGCTGGTTCAGGATCGCGATCTGGGTATGGTGACTTCCGGCGAACTGCGCGTTGTCAGCCAGCGCCAGCCAACTGAACAGGAACTGCGTGACGCACTGTTCTGCTGGAAAGTGGCGAAATTCGTGAAATCTAACGCCATCGTGTACGCCAAAGAGAACATGACCATTGGCATAGGCGCAGGCCAGATGAGCCGCGTCTATTCCGCTAAAATCGCCGGGATCAAAGCCGCAGACGAAGGCCTGGAAGTGAAAGGTTCCGCGATGGCGTCTGACGCCTTCTTCCCGTTCCGTGATGGTATCGATGCTGCAGCTGCCGTCGGCGTGACCTGTGTTATCCAGCCTGGCGGCTCTATTCGTGATGAAGAAGTGATTGCCGCAGCCAACGAACACGGCATCGCAATGATCTTCACCGACATGCGCCACTTCCGCCATTAATTCCGGAGCTGACAATGAAAGTTTTAGTGATTGGTAACGGCGGGCGTGAACACGCGCTGGCCTGGAAAGCGGCCCAGTCGCCGCTAGTTGATACAGTATATGTAGCACCAGGCAATGCGGGCACGGCACTTGAGCCGACGCTGCAAAATGTCGCCATCAGCGCCACCGATATCCCTGCGCTGCTGCAGTTCGCACAAAGCGAAAACATCGGCCTGACCATCGTTGGGCCTGAAGCACCGCTGGTGATCGGCGTGGTGGATGCCTTCCGTAAAGCAGGCCTGACCATTTTCGGCCCGACTCAGGGTGCCGCGCAGCTCGAAGGTTCCAAAGCCTTCACCAAGGATTTCCTGGCACGCCATAACATCCCGACGGCCTGGTACCAGAACTTTACCGAAGTGGAACCTGCGCTGGCCTATCTGCGCGAGAAAGGTGCGCCAATTGTTATCAAAGCGGACGGCCTGGCCGCGGGCAAAGGCGTAATTGTGGCGATGACGCTCGAAGAAGCCGAAGCCGCCGTGCACGACATGCTGGCAGGCAATGCCTTTGGCGATGCGGGTCACCGTATCGTGATCGAAGAGTTTCTTGAAGGCGAAGAGGCCAGCTTCATCGTCATGGTCGACGGCGAAAACGTATTGCCAATGGCCACCAGCCAGGACCACAAGCGCGTGGGCGATGGCGATACCGGCCCGAACACGGGTGGCATGGGTGCATACTCACCTGCACCAGTGGTGACCGATGAAGTTCATCAGCGCACCATGGATCGTATCATCTGGCCTACCGTTCGCGGGATGGCGGTAGAAGGCAATACCTATACCGGTTTCCTGTATGCCGGGCTGATGATCGACAAAGCGGGCAACCCGAAGGTTATCGAATTCAACTGCCGCTTTGGCGATCCGGAAACGCAGCCAATCATGCTGCGCCTGCAGTCTGACCTGGTGGAACTCTGTCTCGCGGCCTGTGAAGGTAAGCTTGATGAGAAAACTTCCCGCTGGGATCCGCGTCCGTCTCTGGGCGTCGTGATGGCAGCAGGCGGCTATCCTGGCAGCTATAACAATGGCGATGAAATCCATGGTCTGCCGCTGGAAGAAGTTGAGAACGGCAAAGTGTTCCAGGCCGGGACGACGCTTTCCGAAGACGATCGCGTGCTGACCAACGGCGGCCGCGTGCTTTGCGTCACGGCGCTGGGTGAAACCGTCGCCGAAGCGCAGAAACGTGCGTACGCCTTAATGACAGATATTCACTGGGAAGGCTGCTTCAGCCGTAAGGATATCGGCTATCGCGCGATTGCGCGTGAGCAAGGGAAGTAGTTTAGCGAAGGAGATAGCTGTTCCCCTTCGCCCTAACCCTCTCCCTCAAGGGAGAGGGAATTGCTCTGAGCGAAGTTTAAAGACTTGTACTTCGCCTTAAAAGGTCTTCTCTTTCGGCTGCCAGGTGCAGAAATCTTCGTTTGCCACCAGTAGCAGCTGCGACCCTTCCGGCGCTTCCAGCCACGCCACGCTGACTTCCACTGAAGAGTGGCTCTGACGTCGTTCGATGTGATTCATCGCGCGGGCTTCCAGATCGGGCTTCACCGTTTCGCCTTCGCAGGTTGTCACTGTGTGATTGGCGTGCCAGCGCCCCTGTCGCAACACCACACGCCCCTGACGCAGCGCATCACTGGTCTGGCGGATTTGCTGTGCCTGATAGCGATACAGGGCTATCTGGTCATTGGAGAGCTGCTGCTTCTGCCCGTCAATTTCACGCTGCATAAAGCTGAGTTCACCGTGGTCATCAAAACGCACGCGAACGTGTTCCGGCGGTTTACCGTAGATATTGAGTTCAATCAGAGAGAGCGTATCGCCCTGCCAGCGGTATTCGCTGGTTGAGGTGTTTCCGCTTCGCCACGGGCTGAACGCCGCGAGCAGATGAGTTTCGTTATCGGAATCTTTGCGCCAGATGCGCACCGCGCCCTGGTTATCGGCATAGCCGCTGGCGGTAAACGGGGGTAAGGCAGAGTTATGGCTGCAGGCGGTGAGCAACAGAACGCCGGCCAGCGCCAGCGAGCGGCGCCAGACGGACAAAAGGGGCGAAACCGCCCCTTCGATAAAACTGTTCACCGGCACGCGGTCTTACTTAACGGCGTCTTTCAGTGCTTTACCAGAAACAAATGCTGGCACGTTAGCTGCAGCGATTTTGATTTCTTTACCGGTCTGTGGGTTGCGGCCAGTACGCTCAGCGCGGTGGTTCACTTTGAAGGTACCGAAACCAACCAGTTGTACAGCATCACCTTCTTTCAGAGACTCAGTAATTGCAGCCAGAGTAGATTCCAGGGCAGATTTAGCCTGCGCTTTAGACAGGTCAGCCTTGTCCGCAATTACATCAATCAGTTGAGTCTTGTTCATATGTTATCCTTACAATGTGTTTATCGCTTGCTAAGCATCGAGTGCGATGGAAATGCCTGAAAAGCACTCTCCTGCATACACGCACCGATAGCCACTTTTTTTCGCCTTCCAAATGTAGACCAGACGGGGGGCAGATGTGAAGCCTTCAGGCACGACAATTCGGACTGAATATCACGTTTTGTGGCTTCATTGCTGAAAATTTATACCGATATTGCTCTCACCTGCCTCACGCAGGTCTGCCCGCAGCCCTTTTATCAGCTCAAGATCGCGTTCTTCGCAGTCGGCCAGAAGTCGGAATATTACCCATTGGATGTCCCACTCCTGCTCTACTGCCGGGTTCTCTTTCAGCTCTTCATCGGTCATTTCACGACCCGCCTGAGTCATCTCCAGCATCGCAACGGTGGTGATAGACGTCTTGCTGACTTCAATGGCATGTTCCAGCGTTTCGCCACTCAGACGCGAGTGCATCAGTTCGCTCAGCGCCACGCAGGCATCAATGGCCGGGTATACGCCGTACATATCGAAATCATCCGCGACCGGGATCGCCTCTTCGAACTTCTCGAGCTGGCTGTCGAAGTTCACCTTGGCGTCCTTCACCGTCAGGGTTTCCCAGATAAGATCGAGAATACGACGATACAGCTGCCCGTCGGCAAACTCAGTTTGCTGGCAGAACATGGCGTAATTCGGGTACATACGCTCGCACAGGCAAGCCATAAAGGTCACATGCTGCCAGCTTTCCAGCTTCTCAAGGCGCAGATGAATCGGGTTTTGTAACATGATGAGTTCTCGAATGCGTTAATTAGCGGCAGTTTACCTGAATCAGGGCTGAATTGCTTGCCAGCGCAGAAAGGCCGGTCGAGCAGAAGCCACGGCATCTGCCCAGCGCGTTGGCTCCGGCAGACGATAGCCACGAGTGCAACGCTGAACCCACGCGAGCGCGCGGTCCTGGCTGACGCGGTGCCCGGTAGCAATAAACAGCGGATTGCACCGCGCCTTACTGCGCCAGACCCAGCCAAGCTGCTCCTGCTTATCAATCAGCGGCGACAGTGCGCCAGGCTCTGCAGAAAGCGGTTCAAACTTGCCGCACAGGCGCTTTTTTGCCACGCCGATAGTCGGCACGTCCACCAGCAGACCAAAATGGCTGGCAACGCCGAGCCGCCGTGGGTGGGAAATGCCGTGCCCATCGACAAAAAGCAGATCCGGCTTGCGGGAAAGCAGCTCCCACGCCGCCAGCAGCGCAGGATATTCGCGAAATGACAGAAAACCGGGGATGTAAGGCATGGTGGTGGGAATGCGGGCAATCTGATATTCCACCAGTTCAAGTTCTGGCCAGCTCAGCAGCACCATCGCCGCGCGAGTCACTTCACCACCTTCTTCGAACCCCACATCCGCCCCGCCGATCAACTTCGGAGGATCGACAAGAAAGCGATCCTCGCGGATCACCGACGAAGCTAACGCCTTCTGCTGCTCGCGAAGATCGGCCAGATCCATGGCATTGCCTTACTTATGGTACTGCGCTGACAGGCGATGCACGGCTTCGACAAACGCGCCCGCGTGTTCCGGCGGCACGTCCTGATGAATGCCGTGACCCAGGTTGAAGACATGGCCTTCACCCTCGCCGAAACCAGCCAGAATGGTTGCCACTTCTTCCTCAATACGTGCAGGCTGGGCGTAAAGCATGGACGGATCCATGTTGCCCTGAAGCGCGACCTTGTCACCCACGCGACGGCGTGCATCGGCAATGTCCGTCGTCCAGTCTAAGCCGAGTGCGTCGCAGCCCGTGGCCGCCATTGCTTCCAGCCACTGTCCGCCGCCTTTGGTAAACAGCGTCACCGGCACGCGACGACCTTCGTTTTCACGCAGCAGGCCATCGACAATCTTGTGCATGTAATAGAGAGAGAACTGCTGATAATCGCGCCCGGTCAGCACACCGCCCCAGGTGTCGAAAATCATCACCGACTGCGCGCCCGCGCGGATCTGCGCGTTCAGGTACAGCGTGACGCTTTTCGCGAGCTTATCGAGCAGCAGATGCAGCGCCTGCGGATCGGCATACATCATCTTCTTGATGACGGTAAAGGCTTTGCTGCTGCCGCCTTCAACCATATAAGTCGCCAGCGTCCACGGGCTGCCGGAGAAACCAATCAGCGGCACTTCGCCTTTCAGCTCACGGCGAATCGTGCGCACCGCGTTCATCACGTAGCCCAGCTCCTGTTCCGGGTCCGGCACAGGCAGCTTTTCGATATCGGCTTTGGTTTTCAGCACATTGGTAAAGCGCGGGCCTTCACCGGCCTCAAAATAGAGGCCAAGCCCCATGGCATCGGGAATGGTCAGAATGTCCGAAAAGAGGATCGCCGCATCGAGCGGGTAGCGACGCAGCGGCTGCATTGTGACTTCGCAGGCCAGCTCCGCATTTTTGCACAGAGACATAAAATCGCCTGCCTGTGCACGCGTGGCCTTATACTCCGGCAAATAGCGGCCTGCCTGCCTCATCATCCAGACGGGGGTGATATCAACAGGCTGGCGCATCAGCGCACGCAGATAACGATCGTTTTTCAGTTCGGTCATTTTTGCAGTTCCTTTATGCATTATGCGGGGAGTGTACCATCACTCGTCGTCTGCCCGACACATCGCCACGGTATCTTCAATCAAACGCCGCGCCACGGTGCCCGGCGGGGGTAACAGCGGCAGGTTGTCGTAGCGATACCAGTTGGCTTCCAGCAGCTCTTTCTGATCGATAACAATCTCACCGCTGTCGTAATCTGCCATAAACGCCGTCATCAGCGACTGCGGGAAAGGCCAGGGTTGTGAGGTGACATAGCGAAGGTTTTTGACGCGAATACCGCTCTCCTCCATTACTTCACGGGCCACCGCCTGCTCCAGCGTTTCGCCCACTTCAACAAACCCGGCCAGCACTGTATGCACGCCGTTGCGGTGGCGTGTGTGCTGTGCAAGAAGAATGGAATCATCCCGGCGAATGGCGACGATAATGCACGGCGCGATTTGTGGGTAATAGCGTTCACGACAGTGGCTGCACAACATCGCCCATTCGGTTTTGCTTGGGTGCATGGTATGGCCGCAGTAGCCGCAGAATTTATGCGAACGGTAGAACTCCGCCAGCTGAACGCCGCGCCCGGCAAGCTGGAACAGACCGACGTCCTGATCCAGCACCTGGCGAACCGTGCCCATCTCCTGGCGGCGAGCCTGCTGAACCAGCCAGACGGGAGCGCCTTCCCATTCGCCAATTTGCATGGCTGGCAGGCCGACAAGATCGAAATTTTCTGCCGTCCCGCACGGTATTTCTCCGCCGGGAAGCCATAATTTCTGTTCGTGACTGACTATCCACCAACCGCTGTCTAATTTTTCAATAATACGATCCATATCTATTGCACTACCTTCGCTTCACTGGCACTTTGTTAACAGTGTTTTTACATTTTTGGGTGAGCCGTTTTTACTCTTTTAAAGTCGGAGTCCATCATGCTAAACCAGTTAGAAAGCCTGACAGAGCGCGTTGGCGGCAGCCATCATCTTGTCGATCAGTGGCTACAGGTGCGTAAGCAGTTGCTCGTCGCCTATTACAATCTGGTTGGCATTAAGCCTGGCAAAGGATCGTACATGCGCCTCAACGAAAAAGCCCTCGACGATTTTTGCCAGCGTCTGGTGGATTACCTTTCGGCCGGTCACTTCAATATTTATGAACGCATTGTCGGCGAATTGGAAGGTGAAAACCCAATTTTGGCGGCGACAAAGCTCTATCCGCAGCTTGAAGGCAACACCCAGCAGATTATGGATCTGTATGATTCCAGCCTCGAAACAGCCATCGACGACGACAACTGCATGGAGTTTCAGCAGGCGCTCTCCACCCTCGGCGAAGCGCTGGCCGCTCGCTTTACCCTGGAAGACAGCCTGATCGCCCTGACGCTGGACAGCAAATTTAACGGCGGCGCGAACGATGAAAATCAGATCGCGCGTCCGGCTTGAGTTCTTAAGCGTTAACGAGTAATTTACAACCTTCACCTCGCCTGCGGGCGGGGGTTTTTCTTGTCGGAGTGCCCAGTGTTTAATGAAAGCACGGGCTGAGACCGTTAATTCGGGATCCGCGGAACCTGATCAGGCTAATACCTGCGAAGGGAACAAGAGTCAATCTGCTGTTACATCACCTTTTGGGTGATGTCTCCTCTTGCTTCATCCGTCGTCTGACAAGCCATCTCCTTACTTTACTGGAATGTGCTATGTCTGCTACCAAACTGACCCGCCGCGAACAGCGCGCGCAAGCTCAACGCTTTATCGACACCCTGGAAGGCACCGCTTTTCCCAACTCAAAGCGCATCTATCTTCAGGGCTCGCAGGACGGTATTCGCGTGCCGATGCGCGAGATCCAGCTGAGCCCGACGCTCCTCGGCGGCACGAAAGAGAACCCGCAGTTCGAACAAAACGAAGCCGTGCCGGTGTACGACACCTCCGGCCCTTATGGCGATCCGTCGATAAAAATTGACGTCCAGCGCGGCCTGGAAAAACTGCGCCAGCCGTGGATCGATGCCCGTAATGACAGCGAGCCGCTTGATGAGAGAAGCTCTGCCTACACCAAAGAGCGCCTGGCGGATGATGGCCTCGACGAACTGCGCTTCACCGGCCTGTTAACCCCCAAACGCGCCAAATCAGGCCAATGCGTGACCCAGCTGCACTACGCCCGCCAGGGCATCGTCACCCCGGAAATGGAATTCATCGCCATTCGCGAAAATATGGGCCGCGAGCGCATTCGCGGTGAAGTGTTACGCCACCAGCATCCGGGCGAAGGATTCGGGGCACGTTTACCGGAAAATATCACCCCGGAATTTGTGCGCGATGAAGTGGCCGCCGGACGCGCCATCATTCCTGCCAACATCAATCACCCGGAATCTGAGCCGATGATCATTGGCCGTAATTTCCTCGTGAAGGTGAACGCCAATATCGGCAACTCGGCAGTCACCTCCTCCATTGAAGAAGAAGTCGAGAAACTGGTGTGGTCCACACGCTGGGGCGCAGACACGGTGATGGACTTATCCACGGGGCGTTATATTCACGAAACCCGCGAATGGATCCTGCGCAACAGCCCGGTGCCGATTGGTACCGTGCCGATCTACCAGGCGCTGGAGAAGGTCAACGGGATCGCCGAAGATCTGACGTGGGAAGCGTTCCGCGATACTCTGCTGGAGCAGGCCGAACAGGGCGTCGACTACTTCACCATTCACGCGGGCGTGCTGCTGCGCTACGTGCCGATGACAGCCAAACGCCTGACGGGCATCGTTTCCCGCGGCGGCTCCATCATGGCGAAATGGTGCCTGTCGCATCATCAGGAAAACTTCCTTTACCAGCACTTCCGCGAGATCTGCGAAATCTGCGCCGCCTACGATGTTTCCCTCTCGCTCGGTGACGGCCTGCGTCCGGGATCCATTCAGGATGCCAATGACGAGGCGCAGTTTGCCGAGCTGCACACCCTCGGCGAGCTGACCAAAATCGCCTGGGAGTACGACGTGCAGGTGATGATTGAAGGCCCCGGCCATGTGCCGATGCAGATGATTCGTCGCAATATGACCGAAGAGCTGGAGCACTGCCACGAAGCGCCGTTCTACACGCTCGGGCCGCTGACCACCGACATTGCGCCAGGCTACGACCATTTCACCTCCGGGATTGGCGCGGCGATGATCGGCTGGTTCGGCTGCGCGATGCTTTGCTACGTCACGCCAAAAGAGCATCTTGGACTGCCGAACAAAGAAGACGTTAAACAGGGGCTTATCACCTATAAGATCGCCGCCCACGCCGCGGATCTGGCGAAAGGCCATCCCGGCGCGCAAATCCGCGATAACGCCATGTCGAAGGCACGCTTTGAATTCCGCTGGGAAGATCAGTTCAACCTGGCGCTCGACCCCTTCACCGCCCGCGCCTATCACGACGAAACCCTGCCGCAGGAGTCCGGGAAGGTCGCCCACTTCTGCTCAATGTGTGGCCCAAAATTCTGCTCGATGAAAATCTCCCAGGAGGTGCGCGACTACGCTGCCGCACAAACCATCGAAGTCGGCATGGCGGACATGTCAGAGAACTTCCGCGCCAAAGGCGGCGAAATCTATCTTAAGCGCGAGGAAGCCTGATGTATCAGCCTGATTTCCCGACGGTGCCTCATCGTCTCGGTCTTTACCCAGTCGTCGACAGCGTGGCATGGATTAAGCGTTTGCTGGAAGTGGGCGTGCGTACCCTTCAGCTACGCATCAAGGACAAGCGCGATGAGGAAGTTGAAGCGGACGTTATCGCCGCTATCGCGCTTGGTCGTCACTACCGTGCCAGGCTGTTTATCAATGATTACTGGCGTCTGGCAATCAAACACCGTGCCTACGGTGTGCATCTGGGCCAGGAGGATTTGGACGTGACCGATCTGGACGCTATTCGCAAAGCAGGCCTGCGCCTTGGCGTCTCCACGCACGACGATATGGAAATCGACGTGGCGCTGGCGGTGAAACCGTCTTATATCGCCCTCGGCCACGTTTTCCCCACTCAGACCAAACAGATGCCGTCAGCCCCGCAAGGGCTGACGCAGCTTTCGGCACATATCGAACGGCTGAAGGATTACCCGACGGTGGCGATTGGCGGGATCAGCATTGCGCGGGCGCCGTCGGTTCTGGCAACGGGCGTCGGGAGCATCGCGGTCGTCAGCGCCATAACCGAAGCGCCGGACTGGCAAATCGCCACGGCGCAGCTGCTTGAAATGGCGGGAGCGGGCGATGAACGATCGTGACTTTATGCGCTACAGCCGCCAGATCCTGCTGGAGGATATTGCCATCGACGGTCAGCAGAAGCTGCTCGCCAGCCGGGTGCTGATCGTGGGCCTGGGCGGCTTAGGCTCTCCTGCTGCTCTGTATCTTGCCGGAGCAGGCATCGGCACGCTGGTGCTGGCCGACGACGATTGTGTGCATATCAGTAATCTTCAGCGGCAAATCCTGTTTAGCGTGAATGACATCGACCAGCCGAAGGCTGAGGCAACGAAGAAACGGCTGGCGCAGCTCAACCCTGATATTCAGCTGATTACGCTGAATCAGCGCCTTGAGGGCGAAGCGCTCCACCAGCAGGTTGCACAGGCAGACGTCGTGCTCGACTGTACCGACACGATGGCCAGCCGTCAGGCAATCAACGCCGCCTGCGTGAAGCACGGCACGCCGCTGATTTCCGCCAGCGCGGTCGGATTTGGCGGGCAGCTGATGACCATCGCGCCGCCCTTCACTCATGGCTGCTACCGCTGCGTCTGGCCCGATGAACAGGAGCCTGAGCGCAACTGCCGCACCGCTGGGATCGTCGGCCCGGTTGTCGGCGTGATGGGCACCCTTCAGGCGCTGGAGGCTATCAAACTGCTGAGCGGCATGAACGTCGGACAGGATTCACTGCGCCTGTTCGACGCCCGCTCCGGCAACTGGCGCGCCCTGATCCGTACGCGCGTGCCGGGCTGCCCCATCTGTGGAGGCGCTGATGCACATTCTTGTTAACGATGAGCAAGTTGATTGCGAGGCCGGTCTGGCCGTGGGTGAACTGCTTTCCCGGCTGGAACGGAATCTGCCCGGCGTCGCGCTGGCGCTGAATCAGCAGATATTGCCCCAGCCACAATGGGCAGAAACCTTTCTACAGGATGGCGACAGCCTCCTGATTTTTCAGGCGATTGCCGGGGGCTGATATGTTACGTATTGCCGATAAAGTGTTTGAATCCCACCTGTTCACGGGCACAGGAAAATTTGCCACGCCGCAGTTGATGGTCAACGCCATTCGGGCTTCAGGCAGCCAACTGGTGACGCTGGCGATGAAGCGCGTCGATTTACGTCAGCACAATGATGCCCTGCTTCAGCCGCTGCTGGCGGCGGGCGTTTCATTGCTGCCGAATACTTCTGGCGCGAAAACAGCAGAAGAGGCGGTATTTGCCGCAAAACTGGCACGAGAAGCGCTCGCAACTCACTGGATCAAACTGGAAATTCACCCCGATGCGCGCTGGCTGCTGCCCGATCCGATTGAAACCCTGAAAGCCGCAGAATTACTGGTAAAAGAAGGATTTGTCGTACTGCCTTATTGCGGGGCCGATCCGGTGCTGTGCAAACGTCTGGAAGAGGCTGGCTGCGCTGCCGTGATGCCGCTCGGCGCGCCTATCGGGTCGAATCAGGGCCTGGAAACTCGCGCAATGCTTGAAATCATCATTGATCAGGCAACGGTTCCCGTCGTGGTTGATGCGGGGATTGGCGTGCCGAGCCACGCCGCACAGGCGCTGGAAATGGGCGCGGATGCGGTGCTGGTTAATACGGCGATTGCGGTCGCGGATTCCCCCGTCGACATGGCCTGCGCTTTTCGCCTTGCCGTCGAGGCCGGCATTCTCGCCCGGCAGGCGGGTCCTGGTGCAACAAGCAGGCAGGCGCAGGCCACCAGCCCGCTGACGGGTTTCCTGGAGGCGCAGTGATGGCCACTTTCACCGAACGCTGGCGGCAGCTTAACTGGGATGATATTCGTCTGCGGATCCACAGTAAAACGACGGCAGATGTGGAACGGGCGCTGGCGGCACGTCAGCTCAGCCGCGACGATTTCATGGCGCTGCTCTCACCCGCCGCCGATGCCTTTCTGGAACCGCTGGCGCAGCGGGCGCAGCAGCTGACCCGCCAGCGCTTCGGACACACGGTTAGCTTCTATGTCCCACTCTATCTCTCCAACCTCTGTGCGAATGACTGTACCTATTGCGGCTTCTCGATGAGCAACCGCATCAGGCGTAAAACGCTGGATTCGCAGGAAATACAGCAGGAATGCGAGGCGATTCGCGCGCTCGGATTTGAGCATCTGCTGCTGGTCACCGGTGAGCATCAGAGCAAAGTGGGTATGGATTACTTTCGCCAGCATCTGCCTGATATCCGTCGCCAGTTTTCCTCGCTACAGATGGAGGTCCAGCCTCTCTCGCAGGCTGACTATGAGGAGCTGAAAACGCTCGGGCTGGATGGCGTGATGGTGTATCAGGAGACGTACCATCAGGCGATGTACGCCCAACACCATCTGAAAGGCAATAAGCAGGATTTCGTCTGGCGGCTGGAAACGCCGGACAGGCTGGGGAAAGCGGGCATTGATAAAATTGGGCTCGGGGCGTTGATCGGTCTTTCCGACAGCTGGCGAGTGGATTGTTACATGGTCGCGGAGCATCTGCTGTGGCTGCAAAAGCATTACTGGCAAAGTCGTTATTCCATTTCATTTCCGCGTTTGCGCCCCTGTGCAGGCGGCGTGGAGCCCGCATCAGTGATGGACGAACGCCAGCTGGTACAAACGATTTGTGCTTTCAGGCTGCTGTCGCCGGAGTGTGAATTGTCGCTGTCGACGCGGGAATCTCCGGAGTTTCGCGATCGGGTGATCCCGATTGCAATTAACAACGTCAGCGCCTTCTCCAAAACGCAGCCGGGCGGCTATGCCAAAAATCGTCCGGAGCTGGAACAGTTTTCCCCGCACGATGCCCGCCGACCAGAGGACGTGGCGCAGGCACTGATCGCCCGTGGATTACAGCCGGTCTGGAAAGACTGGGACCGCTGGCTGGGACGCTCGTCGCAACATGCTGCAAGCGTTGCACCACAGACAAAACTGCGCTGAAGCCTGCTCGTAAAAGGACACTTTGAGTATTGTTGGAAAAAGGGGTTCACCTTACGCTGCCCTGGTCAGCAAGGAGTGTTGACCAGGGCGGAGTTCCCTTCCTCTTCCGCCCTGCCTTCTGCCAACCCGGAGGCAATATTATTCATCGAACGAATGTATTGATGACGGATGTCAGCGCAGAGCTTCCTCAGGTCTTATACTTTTGCTACTCGCCAAAAGGAATGCGCTTCGCGATATGAACATCCATAGCAAAAATCTCTCGTTTACTCGCCCGATACTGGTGAGCTTTGCCGGGCTTCTGGTCGGCTTTATCCTCATCGCTGTACTGGTCACGCTGAACCAGCGCAAAGACATTATTGAGGATTATCACCAAATTAACCGCAATTTCACCCATAACCTGGCGGTGAACTATACGGCCTCGATTTTGAGTGAAAATGATTACATCCTCGATCGTGCCGTCCGTTTTTTTGCCAGCAACGACGAACTGAACAAGACGGTTAACGTCAATCGTGAGCAAGGCTTACGACAGATCATGCAATTGCAGACCCTGATGCCCCGCGTGTCATCAATCTCCATCGCTGACGCGGAAGGTCACTACCTGCGCGCGCCTCAGGTCAAAGCTACAGCGGAAAGCCAGTCGTTCGATCCTAAGACACGACCCTGGTTTATCCATCAGGCCGACTCCAGTATTCTCAGCCGGTATACCGACGCCTACACCGATTACTTCACCCACCAGCAGACCATCACGCTTTACCGTCCGGTGGTGTCACCCAATGGCGTCCTGAGAGGCACACTCGCATTTCATCTGGATTTAGCGCTGATGGGGTCAACGCTGAGAAAGATGCAGTCGCCAGTCCAGGGGCAGTATTACGTGGTGAATCGTGCAGGCGAGGCCGTTCTTCACCCCGACACGGGAGAGTTGTTCAGACAGCTCGTCTCCCCTTCCCTGATGGCCAAAATGACTAACGGGGAAGGTGCCGTGTACGACAAGCAAACGGACACCTGGTTTTACTACTACTCCTTCACCAATCCGGACTGGTTCGTCATTTTTAAAGTCTCCGGGGAGACGCTAAGTGAACTGGCCCGCCACGAAAGCATCATAGTGGCATGGGGCTTTGCGCTGGCAGCAATTCTGATTGTGTTGTTTGGGCTCTATCTGCGCCACACTTCGCGCACGGTACTCATGAATATCATCAGTGCGATAAACACCGGTGACATCAAGCAGGCACCTAAGCTTGAAGCCACACTCAGTAAAGCGATTATCTCCAACAAAGAGCGGGAACTCACCTGGGCGCGCCAGGCGACGATCGATGCGCTAACGGGCTGCAAAAATCGTCGCGCCTTTGACAGCGAAGTGGGCGAACTTCTGAGCAACGGTCAGCCCTTCGCTCTGGCCCTGGTGGATATCGATAATTTCAAAAAGATAAACGATACCTGGGGGCATCTCAGCGGCGATATCGTTTTGCGTAACGTTGCGCGCGAAGGCCTGCAGGTGCTGAAACCTCACGGAGTCTCCCTTTACCGTTACGGCGGTGAGGAGTTTGCGGCCGTCTTTACCAATGAAACCGTTGCCGCGGCTTTTGAGCTGCTGGATGAATGGCGTGAAAAAGTAGCAACGCGCAGCTGGCGTGAGGAAGGTTTGTACGTCACCTTTAGCGGCGGTTTTGGGGAATGGCACATGGAGCCCTTAGAGCAGTTGGTCGCCAGCGTGGATGCCGCGCTCTACAGGGCCAAACAGCAGGGTAAAAATCGGGTCCTGCCTGTCGACACAATGTGAGACGATGTTTTAACGAAGCACTATGCCCAGCGGTTTTTCAAGCGGCCGCCCGCAAACTGTAACCGGTTTCATGATTTTGCGGCTTTCTTTGTGATGGCTTACACACTATCGCCGTAAAGCGGTTGTTGAATGCCTCGCCACACGATAAAGATGAAGCATCAAGGACCATGAGGGCGAGTTATGAAGAACATTGTTTTATGCTGTGCAGCAGGCATGTCCACCAGCATGCTGGTTCAACGTATGAAGGACGCCGCGCAAAAGAAAGGCGTTGAAGTCTCTATCAAAGCTGTTCCTGTCGCAGAATTCAAAGATAACCTCAACGCCGCAGATATCATTCTGCTGGGGCCGCAGGTGAAATATGAACTGGGTAAACTCCAGGCAGAAGCCGAGCCGCTGGGCAAGAAAGTCGCGGTTATCGATATGATGGATTACGGCATGATGAAAGGTGATGTCGTTCTTGAGAAAGCTCTCAAGCTGATGGAGTGAGTGAGACGTGGAAGATTTAGAATCAATTATCATGGAGCTGCTGGTTAACGCCGGCGCCGCACGCAGTTCTGCTTTAACTGCCCTGCAGCTGGCCCGCAAAGGTGATTTTGCTGGCGCAGAACAGGCAATGACAGAGTCGCGCGAGTTTGTGAAACATGCTCATACCATTCAGACCCAGCTGATCGGCCTCGACGAAGGCACCGGCAAGCTGCCGGTTAACCTGATCACCGTTCACTCCCAGGATCACCTGATGAACGCGATGGTGATTCAGGACCTGGCAGGCGATATGATCGAACTGTATCGTCGTTTGCCGCTGGTAAACTAAAAAAAGATATCTCAGTCATACCGAATACCCGCTGAGTGCGGGTATTTTTTTATTCGTGGTACGACGTTCATGTCTACAAATACGATATGGACCGGGAAACGAAGCTTCCCCTCCCCCAGACGGTTTCAACAACGCCCTGATATAACTCAATTTATTTAATGGCACGATTGTTGCTAAGTATTTTCTTTTCGCGCTCCCGGAATACCACATGCAAATAAAAACAATCGTCAACGAGTCCGTGTGCAAAATATGCGGCTCTGGTGCTCGCCTGTATGGCGTTACCGATTTCAATACCGCCTGCTATGCAAATAACGTTCACCGCTATGTATATCCGCTAAGCGGTATCCCTGTTTATTACCATCAGTGCAACGCCTGCGGACTTATTTTTACCCATGCCTTTGATGACTGGAGCGATGAAGAGTTTCAGCAGCACATCTATAACGACGATTATCAAAAATTCGATCCTGCCTTCAACCAGACCAGACCCGAAAAAAATGCCGAAATCCTGCTCAGTAATTTCAAGGAGCTTTTCTCGTGCACGATGCTGGACTTTGGCTGCGGTGATGGCCAGTTGGTCAATAAGCTGAAAGAGATGAATATCAATGTGACTGGCTGGGATCCCTTCCATAACGATGCGCCAATGCCAGAGCACACTTTCGAGTTCGTCACCTCATTTGAGGTAATGGAGCATACCCCGGACCCGTTAAAAACAGTGTTCCTCATTAATGAGCTCATGGATAAGAAAACCGGCAGGTACTTTTTCTCCACAGGAGTTTGCGATAATCACTCCGATGAGATCATGAATAACTGGTATATCGCCCCACGCAACGGGCATGTCACTATATATTCAAAAAAATCACTCGAGATATTATTTGCCCGATTCGGCATGAAGGTCGTTCATTTTTCAGAGTGGTATCATCTGGCCTACCGTTCTGAATAAACGCACTCTTAGCAATACACATAAAAAAACCCGCCGAAGCGGGTTTTTATTTTAGCGTTACCGGCAACGATTACTCGTTGTCAGAACCGCCCAGGCCTGCGTTCAGCAGTTCTGCAAGGCTTGCAGAAGCTTCATCAGCAGTCACCTGCGGCGCGGCTGGAACTTCACCCGCAGCACGGCGACGCATACGATCCTGATGGTACGCATAACCGGTACCAGCCGGGATCAGACGACCCACGATGACGTTCTCTTTCAGACCGCGCAGTTCGTCGCGTTTGCCCGCAACGGCTGCTTCGGTCAGAACGCGAGTGGTCTCCTGGAACGATGCCGCGGAGATGAACGACTCGGTTGCCAGAGACGCTTTGGTGATACCCAGCAGATCGCGCGCATAACTCACGCCAATCTTGCCATTCGCTTCCAGTTCGCGGTTTGCGATCTTAACGCGAGAGTATTCAGCCTGCTCACCTTCGAGGAAGTCGGAGCTGCCTGCATTCACGATGGTTGCTTTACGCAGCATCTGACGAACGATAACTTCGATGTGCTTATCGTTAATCTTAACGCCCTGCAGGCGGTAAACTTCCTGCACTTCGTTAGTGATGTAGCGAGTTACCGCGTGAACACCACGCAGACGCAGAATGTCGTGTGGCGCTTCCGGGCCATCGGACACAACGTCACCGCGTTCTACACGTTCACCTTCGAACACGTTGAGCTGACGCCATTTCGGAATCATCTCTTCGTACGCATCGCTTCCGTCAATTGGGCTGATCACCAGGCGACGTTTACCTTTGGTCTCTTTACCGAAGGAAATGATACCGCTGATTTCAGCCAGGATTGCCGGCTCTTTCGGACGACGAGCTTCGAACAGGTCGGCTACGCGTGGCAGACCACCGGTAATATCCTTGGTACCGCTGGATTCCTGTGGAATACGCGCCAGGGCATCACCCGCACCGATCTGAATACCATCTTCCAGCTGAACAATCGCTTTACCTGGCAGGAAGTACTGAGCAGGCATATCGGTGCCTGGGATCAGAACGTCGTCACCTTTGGCATCAACGATTTTCAGTGCCGGACGCAGGTCTTTACCACCGGTAGTACGTTCCGCAGAATCCAGAACTACCAGAGAAGACAGGCCGGTCAGTTCGTCGGTCTGACGAGTAATCGTCTGGCCGTCGATCATGTCGGTGAAGCGAATGAAACCAGACACTTCGGTGATTACCGGCATGGTGTGCGGATCCCAGTTTGCTACGGTTTCACCGCCAGCAACCTGCTCACCGTCGCCCTTCGCCATAACAGCACCGTAAGGCACTTTATAGCTTTCTTTGGTACGGCCGAATTCGTCGATCAGTTTCAGCTCGGTGTTACGAGAGGTCACAACCAGCTTGCCCGCGGAGTTAACAACCGACTTGGCGTTAGAGAGCTTGATGCTACCTTTGTTTTTCACCTGAATGCTGGATTCAGCAGCCGCACGGGATGCCGCACCACCGATGTGGAACGTACGCATCGTCAGCTGTGTACCCGGTTCACCGATGGACTGTGCCGCGATGACGCCGATTGCTTCACCTTTGTTGATGATGTGGCCACGCGCCAGGTCACGACCGTAGCAGTGCGCACATACACCAAAGTCGGTGTCACAGGATACAACGGAGCGAACTTTCACGGAGTCAACAGAGTTGGCTTCGAGCAGGTCACACCAGTGTTCGTGCAGCAGGGTGTTACGTGGAACAAGAATGTCCGCCGTACCCGGCTTCAGGATGTCTTCCGCAGTCACACGACCCAGTACGCGATCGCGCAGTGGCTCTTTAACATCGCCACCCTCGATAACCGGGGTCATCACCAGACCTTCCAGCGTGCCACAGTCGTCTTCGGTAACAACCAGATCCTGTGCAACGTCTACCAGACGACGCGTCAGATAACCGGAGTTCGCCGTTTTCAGTGCGGTATCCGCCAGACCTTTACGAGCACCGTGAGTGGAGATGAAGTACTGGAGTACGTTCAGACCTTCACGGAAGTTCGCGGTGATTGGCGTTTCGATGATGGAGCCATCTGGCTTCGCCATCAGACCACGCATACCTGCCAGCTGACGAATCTGTGCCGCAGAACCACGCGCACCGGAGTCGGCCATCATGTAGATGCTGTTGAAGGAAACCTGCTGCTCTTCTTTACCTTCACGGTTAATGACGGTTTCAGTTTGCAGGTTATCCATCATCGCTTTGGATACACGATCGTTCGCCGCAGCCCAGATATCGATAACTTTGTTGTAGCGTTCGCCCGCGGTAACCAGACCAGACTGGAACTGCTCCTGGATCTCAGCAACTTCGGCTTCTGCTTCAGAGATGATCTCGTATTTCTTCTCTGGGATAACCATGTCGTCGATACCAACGGACGCACCTGAGCGCGCAGCGTAGGCAAAGCCGGTGTACATGGTCTGGTCAGCGAAGATAACGGTCGGCTTCAGGCCCAGAATGCGGTAACAGGTGTTCAGCATTTTGGAGATAGCTTTCTTGCCCAGCGCCTGGTTGACGATGGAGAAAGGCAGACCCTTCGGTACGATCATCCACAGAATCGCACGACCTACGGTCGTATCGATCAAGCTGGTTTTCGCAACGAACTCGCCGTGAGCATCTTTTTCATATTCGGTGATACGCACTTTAACGCGCGCATGCAGAGAGGCCTGGCCAGAGCGATAAATACGCTCAGCTTCTTTCGGGCCAGTCAGCACCATGCCTTCGCCTTTGGCGTTAACACAGTCACGGGTCATGTAGTACAGACCCAGTACAACGTCCTGAGAAGGAACGATGATTGGCTCGCCGTTCGCAGGGGACAGGATGTTGTTGGTAGACATCATCAGCGCACGCGCTTCGAGCTGGGCTTCCAGCGTCAGCGGTACGTGAACAGCCATCTGGTCACCATCGAAGTCGGCGTTGTATGCCGCACAAACCAGCGGGTGCAGCTGAATAGCTTTACCTTCGATCAGTACAGGTTCAAATGCCTGAATACCCAGACGGTGCAGGGTTGGTGCACGGTTCAGCAGTACCGGGTGTTCGCGGATAACTTCGTCCAGGATATCCCAAACGACAGCTTCTTCGCGCTCAACCATTTTCTTCGCGGCTTTGATGGTGGTGGCGAGGCCACGCAGTTCCAGCTTGCCGTAGATGAACGGTTTGAACAGCTCCAGTGCCATTTTCTTCGGCAGACCGCACTGATGCAGACGCAGGTATGGACCTACGGTGATAACAGAACGACCGGAGTAGTCAACACGCTTACCGAGCAGGTTCTGACGGAAACGACCCTGTTTACCTTTGATCATGTCGGCCAAAGATTTCAGAGGACGCTTGTTAGAACCGGTGATCGCACGGCCGCGACGACCGTTATCCAGCAGGGCGTCAACCGCTTCCTGCAGCATACGTTTTTCGTTGCGTACGATGATATCTGGCGCAGCCAGATCCAGCAGGCGCTTCAGACGGTTGTTACGGTTAATGACGCGACGATACAGATCGTTCAGGTCAGAAGTCGCGAAACGACCACCGTCCAGCGGTACCAGCGGGCGCAGATCTGGCGGCAGAACCGGCAGAACGGTCAGGATCATCCACTCTGGCTTGTTACCAGATTGAACGAACGCTTCCAGCAGCTTGATACGCTTGGTCAGCTTTTTACGTTTGGTTTCGGAGTTAGTTTCGTTCAGCTCTTCACGCAGCTGCTCGCACTCTTGCTCCAGATCCATGCTCTTCAGCAGGGCCTGAATAGCTTCCGCACCCATTTTCGCGTCGAATTCGTCACCAAACTCTTCCAGCGCATCCAGATACTGCTCTTCAGTCAGGATCTGATTACGTTCGAGGTTGGTCATACCGCCTTCGATAACCACATAGGATTCGAAGTACAGCACGCGTTCGATGTCACGCAGTGGCATATCGAGCAGAAGACCGATACGGGACGGCAGTGATTTCAGGAACCAGATGTGGGCAGTCGGAGACGCCAGCTCGATGTGGCCCATGCGCTCACGACGCACTTTGGTCTGGGTCACTTCAACGCCGCACTTCTCACAGATAACACCACGGTGTTTCAGGCGCTTGTACTTACCGCACAGGCACTCGTAATCTTTTACTGGTCCGAAAATACGGGCGCAGAAAAGACCGTCACGCTCTGGTTTGAACGTACGGTAGTTGATGGTTTCCGGCTTTTTAACTTCACCAAAAGACCATGAACGGATCATGTCTGGCGAAGCCAGAGCAATTTTGATCGCATCAAACTCTTCGGTTTTAGTTTGCGCTTTCAGAAACTTTAATAAGTCTTTCACGGATTTGCTCCCGTCGGAGTTAGCACACTCTGCTGCCGGGTTTTACCCCGGCAACAGTGACCTGTTTGAGCGAGTGTTACTCGTCTTCCAGTTCGATGTTGATACCCAGCGAACGAATCTCTTTCAACAGTACGTTGAAGGATTCTGGCATGCCCGGTTCCATCTGATGGTTGCCGTCCACGATGTTTTTATACATCTTGGTACGACCGTTGACGTCATCAGACTTAACGGTAAGCATTTCCTGCAGGGTGTATGCTGCGCCGTATGCTTCAAGCGCCCACACTTCCATCTCACCAAAGCGCTGACCACCGAACTGCGCCTTACCACCCAGCGGCTGCTGAGTAACCAGGCTGTAAGAACCGGTGGAACGAGCGTGCATCTTGTCATCAACCAGGTGGTTCAGTTTCAGCATGTACATGTAACCGACGGTTACCTGACGCTCAAACTGCTCACCGGTGCGACCATCGAACAGGGTGATCTGACCAGAAGATGGCAGACCGCCGAGTTGCAGCAGCTCTTTGATTTCAGCTTCTTTCGCACCGTCGAAGACCGGCGTTGCGATTGGCATACCCTTACGCAGGTTCTCAGCCAGACGCAGAACTTCGTCATCGCTGAAGGTATTCAGGTCGACTTTCTGACGAACGTCGGTACCCAGATCGTAGGCACGCTGGATGAATTCGCGCAGTTTTGCGACTTCCTGCTGCTGTTTCAGCATGGCGTTGATCTTCTCGCCGATGCCTTTCGCAGCCATACCCAGGTGAGTTTCCAGGATCTGACCAATGTTCATACGAGACGGTACGCCCAGCGGGTTCAGTACGATATCTACCGGTGTACCGTTAGCATCGTGCGGCATATCTTCGATCGGGTTGATCTTAGAGATAACACCCTTGTTACCGTGACGACCTGCCATTTTATCACCAGGCTGGATCTGACGTTTAACGGCCAGATAGACCTTAACAATCTTCAGCACACCCGGTGCCAGATCGTCGCCCTGAGTGATTTTGCGGCGTTTCGCTTCGAGTTTTTTCTCGAACTCGTGTTTCAGTTCGTCATACTGCTCAGCCAGCTGTTCCAGCTGATTTTGTTTCGCTTCGTCGGTCAGACCGAGCTCCAGCCAGCGATCGCGTGGCAGTTTGTCGAGCTTCTCAGCTTCAACACCACCGGCAACCAGCACAGCGTAGATACGGCTAAACAGGCCAGCTTCGAGGATCTGCAGTTCTTCAGACAGGTCTTTCTTCGCCTGCTTCAGCTGCATCTCTTCGATTTCCAGCGCACGTTTGTCTTTTTCCACGCCATCGCGGGTGAAGACCTGAACGTCGATAACAGTACCGGAAACACCGTTTGGTACGCGCAGAGAAGAGTCTTTAACGTCAGACGCTTTCTCACCGAAGATCGCACGCAGCAGTTTTTCTTCTGGCGTCAGCTGGGTTTCACCTTTCGGCGTTACCTTACCAACCAGAATGTCACCGCCGGTCACTTCTGCACCGATGTAAACGATACCGGACTCATCAAGTTTAGAGAGCGCAGCTTCACCCACGTTCGGGATGTCAGCGGTGATCTCTTCCGGCCCCAGCTTGGTGTCACGGGACACACACGCCAGTTCCTGGATGTGAATAGTGGTGAAACGATCTTCCTGAACCACGCGCTCGGAGACAAGGATGGAGTCTTCGAAGTTGTAGCCGTTCCACGGCATGAACGCTACGCGCATGTTCTGGCCGAGTGCCAGTTCACCGAGGTCGGTGGACGGACCGTCTGCCAGCACGTCGCCGCGCTCAACCGGCTCACCCAGAGAGACACAAGGCATCTGGTTGATGCAGGTGTTCTGGTTAGAACGGGTGTATTTGGTCAGGTTATAGATGTCGATACCTGCTTCGCCCGGGTACATCTCGTCGTCGTTAACTTTGATAACGATACGGGAAGCATCCACGTACTGAACGGTACCGCCACGTTTGGCAACGGCAGTTACGCCGGAGTCAACCGCTACAGCACGTTCCATACCGGTACCAACCAGCGGCTTATCAGCACGCAGAGTTGGAACGGCCTGACGTTGCATGTTCGCACCCATCAATGCACGGTTGGCGTCATCGTGTTCCAGGAACGGGATCAGGGACGCACCGACGGAAACCACCTGCTGGGTGGAAACGTCCATGTAGTCAACCTGGTCACGGCTGAAGAGGCTCGATTCGCCTTTGCTACGACAGGTAACGAGGTCTTCTACGAAGTGGCCGTCATCATCCAGGTTGGAGTTCGCCTGAGCAATAACGTAGTTGCCTTCTTCAATAGCAGACAGGTAATGAATTTCGTCGGTTACCACACCGTCTGTCACTTTACGATACGGAGTCTCGAGGAAGCCGTATTCGTTCGTCTGTGCGTACACGGACAGGGAGTTGATCAGACCGATGTTCGGACCTTCAGGGGTTTCGATTGGACATACGCGACCGTAGTGAGTCGGGTGTACGTCTCGCACTTCGAAGCCCGCACGTTCACGGGTCAGACCGCCTGGGCCGAGGGCAGAAATACGACGCTTGTGCGTGATTTCAGACAGCGGGTTGTTCTGGTCCATGAACTGAGACAGCTGGCTGGAACCAAAGAACTCTTTCACCGCCGCAGAAATCGGCTTGGCGTTGATCATATCCTGAGGCATCAGGGTATCGAGATCGCCCAGAGACAGACGCTCTTTCACCGCACGCTCAACACGTACCAGGCCAACGCGGAACTGGTTTTCCGCCATTTCGCCTACGGAACGGATACGACGGTTGCCGAGGTGGTCGATATCATCCACTTCACCGATGCCGTTACGGATACCGATGAGCTTCTTCATCACTTCGATGATGTCGTCTTTGCTCAGGATACCGGAGCCTTCGATTTCATCACGCAGCAGAGAACGGTTGAACTTCATACGACCAACCGCGGACAGATCGTAGCGGTCTTCGGAGAAGAACAGGTTCTCGAACAGGCTTTCAGCCGCTTCGCGAGTCGGTGGCTCACCCGGGCGCATCATGCGGTAGATTTCTACCAGCGCGCTCAGACGATCGTTGGTTGGGTCGACGCGTACAGTCTCAGAGATGTAGGCACCGTGGTCCAGATCGTTGGTGAACAGCGTTTCGATACGCTTGTGGCCAGACTGGCTCAGCTTCGCCAGCAGATCCAGGCTCAACTCCATGTTGGCCGGGCAGATCAGTTCGCCGGTGGACGTATCAACGTAGTCCTTCGCAGAAACTTTGCCTGCGATGTATTCAACCGGGACTTCGATGTGCTTGATGTCATCTTTTTCCAGCTGGCGAATGTGGCGCGCAGTGATACGACGACCTTTCTCGACGTATACCTTACCGTCTGCTTCGATGTCGAAGGAGGCAGTGTCACCACGCAGACGCTCTGGAATCAGTTCCATCTGCAGCTTGTTGTCACGAATTTCGAAGACAACTTTGTCGAAGAACAGATCGAGGATCTGCTCTGTGGTGTATTGCAGCGCACGCAGAATGATGGTTGCAGGCAGCTTACGACGGCGGTCGATACGGACAAACAGGTTGTCTTTCGGATCGAACTCGAAGTCCAGCCAGGAACCACGGTAAGGGATGATACGTGCGTTATACAGCACTTTACCCGAAGAGTGGGTTTTACCCTTATCGCTGTCGAAGAAGACGCCCGGGCTACGATGCAGCTGAGAAACGATAACACGCTCAGTACCGTTGATGACAAAGGTACCGTTATCGGTCATGAGCGGAATTTCGCCCATGTACACTTCTTGTTCTTTGATGTCTTTGACGGTGCCTTCCGGCGCTTCACGCTCATAAATCACCAGACGCAGTTTAACGCGCAGGGGAGCGGAATAGGTCACGCCACGAATCTGACACTCTTTCACGTCAAATACTGGCTCGCCCAGACGATAGCTCACATATTGCAGCTCAGAGTTACCGCTGTAGCTTGCAATAGGGAACACGGAGCGGAATGCCGCTTCCAGACCGTACTGACCTTCAGGATCTTGCTCGATGAACTTCTGGAACGAGTCAAGCTGGATAGAAAGGAGATAAGGTATGTCCAGAACTTGTGGACGTTTACCAAAATCCTTACGAATACGTTTTTTCTCGGTATAGGAGTAAACCATAGGGTTCCTCAGCTCGCTGACAAGTCGACCGACTCTGCCCATTAGAGGGGCAGTTTATGCAACACTATTTTGTTGACCGGAAAAGGGAACCTATTCCGCAATACCTGTTGCTATCACGCTTAAACCATTTCGTTGCGATTTACACAGAGCGAGCACCCTGTCGCAGTATATTAAGTCGTCGATAGAAACATGCATTGTCAGGACAGCCAGCAGTCAAACAGTGTGAAACGCTACTGGCGCCTTACAGCGCAAAAAGGCTGGTGACTAAAAAGTCACCAGCCATCAGCCTGATTACTCAAGCTGCAACCGGAAAGGTTGGCTTATTTAACTTCAACTTCAGCGCCAGCTTCTTCCAGAGATTTTTTCAGTGCTTCTGCGTCATCTTTGCTCACGCCTTCTTTCAGAGCGGCTGGAGCAGATTCTACCAGGTCTTTAGCTTCTTTCAGACCCAGGCCAGTTGCGCCACGTACTGCTTTGATTACAGCAACTTTGTTAGCGCCAGCAGCTTTCAGAATTACGTCGAATTCAGTTTTTTCTTCAGCAGCTTCAGCCGGGCCCGCAGCTACAGCTACAGCAGCAGCAGCAGAAACACCGAATTTTTCTTCCATTGCAGAGATCAGCTCAACAACGTCCATTACAGACATAGCGGATACTGCTTCAATGATTTGATCTTTAGTGATAGACATTTAAATTGTTCCTGAAAATCAGAATAAGTTTATACGTAAGCCAATGCTTTATAAAGATAACTGCGATTAAGCAGCTTCTTTCGCATCGCGTACAGCAGCCAGAGTGCGAACCAGTTTGCCAGCCGAAGCTTCTTTCATGGTTGCCATCAGGCGTGCAATTGCTTCTTCGTAGGTTGGCAGTGTAGCCAGGCGATCGATTTGCGATGCCGGGATCAACTCACCTTCAAAGGCTGCGGCTTTGACCTCAAATTTTGCATTCGCTTTCGCGAACTCTTTGAACAGACGAGCAGCTGCGCCCGGGTGTTCCATAGAGTATGCAATCAGGGTCGGACCAACAAACGTGTCTTTCAGGCACTCAAACTGAGTACCTTCAACGACGCGGCGCAGCAGGGTGTTACGAACAACACGCATGTATACGCCAGCTTCACGGCCTGCTTTACGCAGTTCGGTCATTTTATCTACAGTTACGCCACGGGAATCCGCAACTACTGCAGACAGCGCGCCTTTGGCTACTTCGCTGACTTCAGCAACAATCGCTTGTTTGTCTTGAAGATTTAAAGCCATTAGCTTTGCTCCTGGATGTTTGCCAGAGATTATCTCTGGAACTCACTTCACTCTTCTCAATGAAAAGAGCGTCTTAAATACGGTGAGCAGAAACAAGCCGAAGAGTATAAAAAATAATCTTAGCGTTCTGTCACCGTCTACGCAGGGAATTAAGTTTCTGACGAAACACCTGCGGTCTTCGACGGAGGCCTGGAATAGGCCAGGCTCCAACGAACAAATCTGTTATCTGTCAGCCGAAGCTAACAGATTCGTGGGGGTAAGATTGTAGACAAAATCACCGCCCACGTAAAGGCGAATCTTAGTTCGCCGCCGCAGACAGGCCAGCCTGATCAACGGAAACACCAGCACCCATGGTGGTGGAGATGCTAACTTTCTTGATGTACACGCCTTTCGCCTGAGTTGGTTTTGCTTTTTTCAGCGCAACCAGCAGAGATTCCAGGTTTTCTTTCAGTTTGTCAGCGTCGAAGTCCACTTTACCGATGGTGGTGTGGATGATGCCGTTTTTGTCGTTACGATAACGAACCTGACCTGCTTTAGCGTTCTTAACCGCTTCAGCAACGTTAGGGGTTACGGTACCGACTTTCGGGTTAGGCATCAGGCCGCGTGGACCCAGAACCTGGCCCAGCTGGCCAACAACGCGCATTGCATCCGGGGAAGCAATAACAACGTCGAAGTTCATTTCGCCTTTCTTGATCTGGTCAGCCAGATCTTCCATACCTACCAGCTCTGCGCCAGCTGCTTTAGCAGCTTCAGCGTTAGGGCCCTGAGCAAATACGGCTACGCGAACGGAACGGCCAGTACCGTGTGGCAGTACAGTTGCACCACGTACGTTCTGGTCAGATTTACGAGCGTCGATACCGAGGTTAACGGCAACGTCAACGCTTTCAACGAACTTAGCAGTTGCCAGCTCTTTCAGCAGGGCGATAGCTTCGTTGATGTCGTACTGTTTGGTCGCATCAACTTTGTCACGGATTACGGACATGCGCTTGGTCAGTTTAGCCATTTCTTAGTCCTCCACTACCAGGCCCATGGAACGTGCAGTACCTTCGATGGAGCGAGTCATCGCTTCAATGTCGGCACCAGTCATGTCGGCAGCTTTGGTCTGCGCGATTTCCTGCAGCTGAGCGCGGGAAATTTTACCCACTTTGTCTTTGTTCGGCTTACCGGAACCAGACTTGATGCCCGCTGCTTTCTTCAGCAGAACTGCTGCTGGAGGGGTTTTGGTAACGAAAGTGAAAGAACGGTCAGCGTAAACAGTGATTACGACTGGGGTTGGCAGACCTTTTTCCAGGGATTCGGTTTTGGCGTTGAACGCTTTACAGAATTCCATGATGTTAACACCCTGCTGACCCAGAGCTGGACCAACTGGTGGACTTGGGTTCGCCATACCCGCTGCAACCTGCAGCTTGACGTAGGCTTGTACTTTCTTAGCCATTCTAAAATCCTCTGATTGGGTAATAACGCCTCAGTGAGGCTCCCCGTGAATAAAATTCGTTTTACGGGCGGCTGCCCATAAAAACAAAAGGCGCGAAATTGTATTCCAATCTCGCGCCTGGTGCAACGTTTTATCGCTGCTTATTTAAGCTTTTTCAACCTGGGCAAAGTCCAGTTCTACCGGCGTTGCACGGCCAAAGATAGAAACAGAGACTTTCAGGCGGGACTTCTCGTAGTCCACCTCTTCAACCACACCGTTGAAGTCAGCGAATGGACCGTCGCTGACGCGAACCATTTCACCTGGCTCGAACAGCGTTTTCGGACGCGGCTTATCACCCACCTGCTGCAGGCGGTTCATGATCGCATCAACTTCTTTGTCGCTGATAGGTGCAGGACGATCGGAGGTACCACCGATGAAGCCCATTACACGCGGTACGCTACGCACTAAGTGCCAGCTGGCGTCATTCATTACCATCTGAACCAGAACATAGCCCGGGAAGAATTTGCGCTCGCTTTTGCGACGCTGGCCACCACGGATTTCGACCACTTCTTCGGTCGGAACCATGACTTCACCAAACAACTCTTCCATGTTGTGTAATTTGATATGCTCGCGCAGCGACGTAGCTACACGGCCTTCAAAACCGGAAAACGCCTGAACGACGTACCAGCGCTTTTTAGGAGCTTCAGACATCTCAGAACCTCAGGCCAGTGATAAAAGATACCAGGCGAACCAGAATACCATCCAGTCCCCACAGGATCAGTGACATTACAGCAGTAACTGCGGCCACAATCAGCGTGGTGTGCAGCGTTTCCTGACGCGTCGGCCAAATGACCTTACGGACTTCAGTACGTGCTTCACGGGCAAACGCAACGGTCGCCTTGCCTTTTGTCGTCAACAGCGCGACACCGCCCGCTGCAGCAATCAGAATCACTACGGCCAGTGCACGCAGCGGCAACATCATGTCGCGATAGAGGTAGTTGCCCACAATGGCTACGATCAGCAGTACTGCAACGATCACCCACTTCATCGCTTCCAGGCCGCGCCCGCTCCCTTGAGCTTCGGTATTCGCACTCATAAACCAACCTGTCACAAGAATTCGACAAACATCTTTGCCCCGCGTGAGTGCGAGGCAACCAAAACCGAAATGCTCTGTTGCGTTTCGGACTAAACGCCCTCTTCAGAGCCTGTCTCAGCAATGATTATGACAAAAAAAATCACTGATGAGCCAGGTTCTGGTTCGAAAGCGTGCAAAAAGGGCATCAAATGATGCCCTTTTATTGCGCATTGCGTCAAATGTTATCAGCGATTAGCTGAGAACTTTAGCAACAACGCCCGCGCCTACGGTACGGCCGCCTTCACGGATTGCGAAACGCAGACCGTCGTCCATCGCGATTGGGTGGATCAGAGTCACAACCATCTTGATGTTGTCGCCTGGCATTACCATCTCTACGCCTTCTGGCAGTTCGATGGTACCGGTCACGTCAGTTGTACGGAAGTAGAACTGTGGACGGTAGCCTTTGAAGAACGGAGTATGACGGCCGCCTTCGTCTTTGGACAGAATGTACACTTCAGATTCGAACTTGGTGTGTGGCTTGATTGAGCCTGGCTTAGCCAGTACCTGACCACGTTCGATTTCTTCACGTTTGATACCACGCAGCAGAACACCTACGTTCTCACCAGCACGGCCTTCGTCCAGCAGTTTGCGGAACATTTCAACGCCAGTACAGGTGGTTTTCGCGGTTTCTTTGATACCAACGATTTCAACTTCTTCACCCACTTTAACGATACCGCGCTCTACACGACCGGTAACAACGGTAC
>NZ_OBEF01000024.1 GCF_900215375.1 Enterobacter sp. CC120223-11
TGACGGTGGTGGTGGTGGGTGTTGTTATGGAGTACCTGCTGTGTGGAAACCCGGAATGATGGTTAATATAGACTGGGAAACTGGACGTGGGGACACCGACGGATTCCCAGGATTCGGTGATGATGCTAAGTACCTGGCATGGGAAAAAAAAATGAAGGCCGAGAATCGTCAGCACAGTAAAACAGTGCCACTGCCAGATTATACGGGACAGGAAACCTGCGGTATTACGGTGCACTTTTTACCCTGCGATGACGTCAAGGTAACGACCAGCTGCTGGTCACCCGCTAATGCAAATTATCCGATCAAACTGCCGCTGGAAATGAAGGAGCCGAAAGTATGTCCGAAATAACCACGGATCTGGCCTGGTACCCACCGGAATTTCCAGCGCAGGGTCGTTTGCCGTCGCAGGCGGCGCTGGTGGGGAAAAATTGTAAGCAGCAGGAGAGTCTGGAGCGAATCTATCGCAATGAACTTTGCAAGGCCGACAATAAGTTGGTAGATATGCCGTGCTGTAAAACGCTGCATATTAGCCTATTTTTTGATGGTACCGGTAATAACCTTAATAACGATATGTCTCAATGCTAAAAATGATTTAATTATGCCAGTCAGTGGCACAATTAAATCATTTTATCTGTAAGTGTGGACGGCGCAATAAAAGGAAAATAAGGATGAAGATAACAATCTCTGGCGTACTACTGAGTGTTTTTTTGCTGGCCGGATGCAGCCAGCCAAAAGCAGAAGCACAAACGCAAAGCGGTGGCTCTGGAACAATTGAAGCCATTAACCATACCAAATGGGCCATCAACCATTTCAGCGTTAACGGACAGTCGGGCATTGATATTATCGGACCCTTTGACGGTGGTGGTGGTGGGTGTTGTTATGGAGTTCCTGCTGTGTGGAAACCTGGGATGACAGTACGTGTAGATTGGGAAACCGGCCAGGGTTCTTCAGCTGGTTTTCCTGGGTTCGCAGATGAAGAAAAGTATCTTGCCTGGAAAACAAAAATTGATGCACAAAAGAAACATCATAGCCAAATAGTTTCTCTACCGGATTACACAGGACAAAAAACCTGCGGTATTACGGTGCATTTTTTACCCTGTGACGACGTGAAGGTGACAACCAGCTGCTTTACCTACGGTAGCCCTTCTTACCCGATCAAACTGCCGCTGGAAATGAAGGAGCCGAAAGTATGTCCGAAGTAACCACGGATCTGGTCTGGTACCCGCCAGAATTTCCGGCGCAAGGGCGTTTGCCGTCGCAGGCGGCGCTGGTGGGCAAAAATTGTAAGCAGCAAGAGAGTCTGGAGCGTACTTACCGCAATGAACTTTGCCAGGCCGACAACAAGCTGGTAGATATGCCGTGCTGTAAAACGCTGCATATTAGTCTGTTTTTTGATGGTACCGGCAATAACCTGAATAACGATTTTTATTTGTCTAATCCAAAACACCCAACCAACATTGCTCGTTTATTTCGTGCCACGATCGGCAATGGCACCGTTGGCGGCGTGTCTTCCTCTGCTGGGTTGATCGATTCTGATTCAGGTCTTAAGGGAAGTTACTACAAATACTACATACCTGGCGTTGGGACACCTTTCCCGGAAATTAACGATCTTGATTATTCAACCACAGGGCTGGCCTTTGCCAAAATGGGAGAGGACAGAATTAACTGGGCGCTGTTGAGAATTATTGACGCATTGAAACGCTCTTTGGTTCAACAAAACGACGATGCCAGTAAGCTTTCGGATGGAGAAACCCGAGCAGCTATTGAGGATATGGCAACCTCCTGGGCCTCATTTGGGTTAACCGGCAGCCATAATCGCTACGAGACCTTTACCGCAGAGTTGAAAAAGCTGAAGCCTTTATTGGGCCCGGCTCTGCAGCAACCGAGCCCCACTCAGCCAAAGCTGCTGGGAATTAAGCTGTATGTATATGGTTTTTCCCGCGGGGCGGCGGCAGCACGCGCCTTTGTCAGCTGGCTGAGTGAGCTGTTACCAAAACCTGAAGGAAGAAACCAAAAACCTGAGCAGTGTTTGATGGTAGACGACCTGAAAATCCCTCTCAGCGTTGAGTTTTTGGGGTTACTGGATACAGTGGCATCCGTGGGCATAGCGCATGTGGCGCCCGTGGCGGAAGGACATATGTCCTGGGCTGACGGGACTCAGGAGCTGCCGGAGGAAAAAACCTACAGTGGGTTAATTAAAAATTGCGTACATCTGGTTTCTTCCCATGAGCAGAGGCTAAGCTTCCCACTGGATTCTCTCCGCCGTGCTAACGGTAAATATCCGGCAAACAGTAAAGAGGTGGTGTATCCGGGGATGCACTCGGATATTGGTGGGGGTTATCCGCCTGGTGATCAGGGAAAAGCTTCTGCTAATGATGATCGACTTTTACTGTCACAAATTGCACTTAATGATATGTTTTTATTGAGTTTTAATAGTGGCTCTCCTTTAAAGGTGCCTGAAGACAGCCTCCCTGAATCATTAAAAAAAGATAAATGGAGGGCAATGCCACCCGATTTAGTAGAGCAATTTGGTGTTAAAAGTGATCTGCAGAACCGCTTCAACGCCTGGCGAGAATTAACGCTAAATCTCCCCCCGTCAAAAGAAAAAATCACTGACGAACAGGCGGCGGAATACATCCCCCCTCGGGCACCGGTCAGTCTCGAAAAAGCGTTTGAAAATCAGATAGCCTGGTTAACAGCGTGGCGCATCGATCGCTATGCCAAAGGCACAATGCTGACGACACCTTTTTACGAGCGGGCGACGGATAGTGATGCCCTCCCAGGGGCGCTGAAAAGTTCAGAAGCTAAACGGGAGCTGCAGCAGGGCGCGGTCAGGGCCCGGCGACAAGAGAAAATTGCCAGTCAGCCAGCAGATAAAATGGATGAATTAGTGCTGGAAGCCGGGGTAAAGGATTTTGACCCGGATATCGCCAAAACCCAGTTGAAGCAGGCAGCGACGGAATTTGGCGAAGACTATCGCCAGCAATTCCGCAGCCCGACAAGCATTGGCCAACTGGTGCTGGCGGTGATTCCTCGTAACTCCATTTTTATGCTGAACATTGACGACAGGCCGCGTGAATATGCCCTGATCAAAGCCTCAGCAGAGGCTAAGGTCGCGACGCTGTTCCCACCGCTTGGGGAAGCCTCGAATGCGGATACGCCTGCCGGGTTGGTCAGAGCGCTGTTTGACGACCAGGTGCATGACTCCCGCGCGTGGTTTATGCAATACACGCTTGGCACGCGCGAACCCTGGGGCGGCTATTTCCTCTACCGGATGATCTACTTCAGTAACAAATGCAATAAATCACTCTCTCCGTTGACCATTGCCGGTGATGTGGTTGGGGCGGCTACGCTTGTCGGTGGCGTTATCTTTAGCTTCAAACAGAAGGGCACGACGGCAAAACTGGCAGGCCTCGCAGGCACGGCTGGGCTGCTGACGCTGGAGTCTGAAGCGATGGATTATCTCACCGGCCTGGCAATTCCTATGGTGGACAACGCCGATGCGCTGAAAGCCTTCACCTCCGAACCCGGCGTGGTGACGGCGCAACAGACAGAAATTATCAGTGAGAAACGTCTGGAGATGGCGAAATCCATTATCCAGTCAGGATGGCTGGAAAAAGCACAATCGCTGGTGGCAACCTGAGCAGGAGGCAGTGAATGAAACGGGTGATTCGTCAGGGGGACGTCCTGAAGGAGTACGGCGGTAAGGTTCTGGTTGGGCACTATCTCTGCTTTGGTAAAGGGATTGCCGCTAAAGGGGATGCGGTTAAATGCAACAAGCATGGAATGACAACCATCGCCGAAGGCAGCTCACTTTCGAAGGTAGATGGTCAGCCTATTGCCCTGCATGGACACCGTTGTGCTTGTGGCTGCACGCTGGTGAGTTCTTTTCCTGATTTTGGTATCGGGCAGTGAGGGAGGTGCCGCAGTACCCTGCCTGGGAAACAGCTAAAACGCCGTCAAACCGTCGGTGGCTGCTGGCAGGGGCATTTCTTATTTTACTGGCCGGGGGGATGGGGGCGCTGATTGACGGAGAAAATCGTAGCGGGATGGCTTTTTCAGCAATGGGTTTTGCCCTGATCTGCATCGGTTTTTTCTGGCTTTGTCGGCTGCTTTATTTCCGCATCTCGTTACACCATACAACAGTCTGGCGACGCAACGTTGCGCATGAGCAAAGCCGGTGGTGGGAGGAGCATCAAAGCCTCCTTGGTCTGCAAGAAGTCCTGCTACTTGGCCCTTCAGGCGCGGATGTGGTGGATTGGCAAAGGGTGCTTAGCCGTATTCAGCGGCCCCCGGCAGAACGCCAGGAGAACGGTGGAAAAGCACTGCGTATTGCCCGCACCTTCTCTGCAGATAGCCTTACACGGGAGCAGCAGCTGGTTCGTGCTTTGGTGATGCAATGGAGGAATACGCCTCGTGACGGGCCACTGGCAATCTCACATTGTTTCTTTTTAGGGGATGCCGCTGTCTGGGCAGCTTTCTGCGAGCAAATGGAGGAGTCTTTTCCTGAAATCCACCTGCCGGACCAACCGGAGAACTGGCAGGGAGAAGCAACGCTCGCGAGGCTGACGGCCCTGCTTCGTGAAGATGAGAAGAGCCAACATCTGGTGGTTGGGTGCATGTCATACCCTGCTGAAGCTAATAGCCCCTTGCCCGCGGGCGAATCAGCATCTCTCTGGCTGGTAGGGGGGGATGCACCGGTGGTGATGACTCGAGGGGAGTTTTATGATGTGCCTGCCGCAGACCAATTGAACCTCATCTGTGAACGAGCGGTTGCTCAGAGCGATCTTCAGGACGATCCGCCCGCCTGCATCTTATTTTCACATCCTCAAATTACTCAGTTGGATGAGTGCGGCTGGAATACCACGCATAACCTGCAGGACAGCTATTGGGGTAAGCAGGGCAGTATGGAACCTCTTATTGTTATCTCTCTTGCTGCTCTTTTTGCCCAAACAGAAGCACAGCCATGCGGATGGGTAAGCACCGATCCTCAACACACTCTCGCTCTTGGAATAGTAAAGCCACATGGAAAAGGATAACGCCCTTAAACCAGACGCAAGTATCTCTACTGCCGTGACGGTGATAATCACCCTTGCTGTTGTCACTTTGCTGATACTTTGCGGCGGTCTCTTATACTGGTATTTTTTTGCTGATATCTCGCTGGGATGGGAATCGATTCGGCCCATCCTTATTGTCTGCGGGATTTGTTGGACTGCGTTAGTTTGTCTGATCACGCTGAGTTTTGTTGGCATTCAGCTGTGGCAAATTAGCCGGATTAAGAAGCTCTCCTCTCAAGGAGAGAAAAACAAAAATAGCAGGCAAAAATTCAAACAGCAGGGGCTGAAAGCCGGGATCGCGAGTGTTATGCGTAAACGCTATAGCCTCTTCTGGCGTCATAAAATCCGTCTTTTGCTGGTTACTGGTACCGATGCAGCCGTTGAGCAGCTTGTACCCGGTCTGCAAAAATCACAGTGGCTCGAAGGCAACCGCACCGTGCTGATTTACGGCGGCAGCCTGACGGAAGACATCGATAAAGATAAATTCGAAGCCCTGCGTAAACTGCGTCGGGGCCGCCCGCTGGACGGGATTATCCGCGTGCTGAACGCTTCGCAAAATCTCACGCCGCAGGCCAGTGACAACGATCTGCGGGGGCTGGAAAAAATCGGTGAGGTGCTGCGCTATCAGCCACCGGTCTGGCTGTGGCAGCTATGCGACAGCGCGTGGTCACAGGACGGGCGTACCGAACAGGCGGTGGGGGCTTCTTTCCCTCTGCGTGCAAGTCAGGAAGAAGTCGCTCAGCAACTGGAACAACTGTTGCCGAAACTCACTGAACAAGGCACGGGCCAGGTGGCTGTGAACATCAGCTACGATTTTCTGCTGCGTCTGGGGCAAAAGCTTAAAGAGGGCGGTATTACCCGCTGGGCACAGCAGCTCTCGCCGTGGCTTTTCAGCAACCAGCAGCGCGTCCCGTTGCGCGGTCTGGTGTTCAGTCTGCCGCAGGCGAATGAAAACACGATGGCGGATGAGGCAGTCTCGTTGCCGCTTTCCCGCCAGCATGCCCTGACCCTGCCTGCCACCTGGCAGGGGATTATTGATGACTCCACCCGTGTACGCGGTCGTCGCGTGGGTATGGCGTGGGAGCAGACGCTTGCCTGGATACTGATGGCTATTATCGGTGTCTGGGGCGCAGGCATGCTGCTTTCCTTTACCCTGAACTACAGCCAGATTTCCTCTGTGGCAAGTAAAGCCCACGATCTCGTTGAGCACCCTTCAGTATCCGACTATCAACTGACGGCGCTGCACGCCTTGCGTAATGATGCCGGTCGACTGCAGCACCATATTCAGGAAGGGGCGCCCTGGTATCAGCGCTTTGGTATGGACCATAACCAGCAGCTGCTCGATGCAATGCTCCCCTGGTATGGGGTGGCGAATAACCGTCTGATACGCGACCCGGCGAACGAGGCGCTGACCCAGAAGCTCAGCGCGCTGGCAAACTCAGCACCCAATAGCGATCAGCGTGCACAGCTGGCGAAGCCCGGCTATGACCAGCTGAAAGCCTGGCTGATGATGTCCCGTCCGGATAAAGCCGACGGCACGTTTTATGCACAGACCATGAAAGCCGTGCAGCCGACGCGCATGGGTATTTCAACAGGCCTGTGGCAGAGCCTGTCGCCGGACCTGTGGGCGTTCTACATCGCTGAACTGCCAAAGCAGCCGCAATGGAAAATCACGCCGGACACACAACTGGTCAGCCAGAGCCGCCAGGTTCTGCTGCAGCAGATTGGCCGCCGCAACGCAGAAAGCACGCTGTATGAAAACATGCTCAAATCCGTGCGTCGTAACTTTGCCGATGTATCACTGGAGGACATGACGAGCGGCACCGATGCCCGACGTCTCTTCACCACTGATGAAGTGGTGCCGGGCATGTTTACTCGCCAGGCCTGGGAAGGGGGCATTCAGCAGGCCATCGAGAAAGCGGCGAATTCACGCCGCGATGAAATCGACTGGGTACTGAGCGACAGCCAAAAATCCATTTCTGCGGATCTGTCGCCAGACGCGCTGAAAACCCGTTTGACCCAGCGCTACTTCATCGATTTTGCAGGAAGCTGGTTGAACTTCCTGAACAGCCTGCAGTGGAACACGGCGCAAAATATTGCGGATGTCACTGACCAGCTGACGCTGATGAGCGATGTCCGACAGTCGCCAATGATTGCGTTGATGAACACTCTTGCCTGGCAAGGCCAGACCGGGCAGCAGGCTGAAGGGCTGTCGGATTCTCTCATCAAGTCCGCGAAAGATCTTATCGGCAGCAAAGACAAACCGGCCATCGATCAGAGCGCCACCGGGCCGCAGGGGCCGCTGGATGAAACCTTTGGCCCTCTGCTTCAGCTTCTGGGTAAAAACAAAGGCAGCAACGTGATGTCGGCTGACACTTCCCTGAGCCTGCAGACGTATCTGACCCGCATCACCCGCGTGCGTCTACGCCTGCAACAGGTGGCCAGCGCCTCCGATCCGCAGGAGATGATGCAGACCCTGGCCCAGACGGTGTTCCAGGGCAAAAGCGTGGATCTCACCGACACCCAGCAGTACGGCAGTCTGATTTCGGCAAGCCTTGGCGAAGAGTGGAGCGGGTTTGGTCGAACGATGTTTGTGCAGCCGCTGACTCAGGCCTGGGAAACGGTTCTGCAGCCTTCAGCGGCCAGCCTCAATGACCGCTGGAGTCGATCTGTTGTGGCGAACTGGCGTACTGCCTTTGACGGTCGTTTCCCGTTCGCGGTGAGCAAGAGCGACGCTTCCTTGCCGATGCTGGCGGAGTTTATCCGCAAAGACACCGGACGCATCGACCGCTTCCTGACCACGGAGCTCAGTGGGGTGCTGCACAAAGAAGGCAGCCAGTGGGTGCCTGACAGCGCACACAGCCAGGGCCTGACGTTCAATCCCGCATTCCTCAAAGCGGTGAATCAACTGAGCCAGCTGTCCGATATTCTGTTTACCGATGGCAGCCAGGGAATCAGCTTCGAACTGCAGGCCCGTCCGGCGGCTCAGGTCGTGGAAACGCAGCTCACAATTGACGGGCAGCAGCTGCACTACTTCAACCAGATGGCCGACTGGCAGTCATTCCGCTGGCCGGGGGATACCTGGAAGCCTGGAACCATGCTGACCTGGACTTCAACCAGCGCGGGAGCCCGCCTGTTCGGCGACTACAGCGGGACCTGGGGCTTCATTCGCTGGCTGGACCAGGGCAAGCGCCAGCAGCTTGACCGCAGCCAGTGGATGATGAGTTTTACCGCGCAGGATGGCCGCACGCTGCAGTGGGTGCTGCGTTCACAGTTCGGAAAAGGTCCGCTGGCGCTGCTGGATCTGCGCGGTTTCACGCTGCCGGAGCAAATATTCAGCGTCGACAGTGCGGCCACGGCACAGGTGCTGATGGCCAACACCGATAACAGTGACATGGATGGAGTCGAATAATGAGCACACTGCAGAATCTGGTTTCAGCATGTCAGGTTGATTCAGCGTCAGCCATTGCAAGGGTTGTACGCAAGGAGATGTAAAAGATGGATTGTATTTCGCTATGGACAGATAAAATTCGCACGGCGTGCCAGCGTGTTGAAATTGAGCATATTGACGTGATTGTCGATCAATGTGCGGTTGATTTCTCAGTGCTTCCGGCGCTGTCTGGTTTCAGTCCCCCAATCTTGTGGCAATCTTTATATCTGGATATGCCAGAGAATATTTATCCTGAAGATGCGCCCGTGCTTGTACGGATTCATCTTACTGATGCGGAACAGATTTTGTGGTTTCAGAACCTTGCCGCGGAGATGACAAGCTCAGCCCCGCTGCTGATATGCGGCTCTAAATGGTCATTTGAACGGCTTTCACATTGGTTAAGAGACTGCGCGAATGCCCGGCATGAAGGGCGGGAAGGGATTTTTCGTTTTTGGGATACCCGTATCTTCCCATTTTTATTCAGCCACATTCTGGACGATGAACAAAAAAAACAGCTGCAGCAACCCGTAATATTCTGGAGCTGGCTGGACAGTGATAATCAACCCGTACTGGAACTCGGTGGTGGTGAAACGCTTGAGCCAGATGATTCAGCGGTGCAAATCGACTTGACCGATAGTCAGTATGAAAAGCTGATGTGCGTCAGCGACGCAAAGCAAATGATGAGTTATGAGGATATTCCTGACGAATTATTTGCAACACAGCAGGCGAAATTTGTCGCATGTTATGAGGCTATGTTGAAGGCGACAGAGCAGCGCATTCTTTTTGTTGATAAAAGAGAACAATGGGCGATGGAGTATCTTGCCAGACAGAACGCCGCCGTCTGATGAATCTCACACAAGGAACGTCAAATGAGGTGTCCATGTTGCTTTCTGATTGCAACCACAGTGTTGCTGACCGGCTGCGATCAATCCGATGCCCCGGTAAGCGGCGGCGGTGGCACCATCGACGCTGTTAACCATACGCACTGGGCGATTAATCATTTCAGCGTCAACGGGCAGTCGGGGGTTGATATTATCGGCCCGTGGCAGGGCGGCGGCGGGGCCGGGTATTTCGGCGTGCCTACTAAGTGGGAGCCGGGTATGACTGTGAAGGTGGAATGGGAAACTGGGGAGGCTTCTACTGATGACTTTCCTGGATATGCAGATAGGGTGAAATATTTAGCATGGGAAAGGAAAATAAAATCTAGTTATAAAGACCATAGCGCAACAGTTCCTGTTCCCGATTATAGCGGCCAGAAAACCTGTGGAATAAAAATTCATTTCTTCCCTTGCGATGAAATTAAAGTGACGACAAGCTGTTACGATTACGGCAATCCTGAATATCCGATCAAAGACCCGATTAGAATGGAAGAGCCAAAAGTATGTCCGAAGTGACCGGGGTCTTCTGCCAAAGGTGTAATGGTTTTTTCTTACCCCAGCAAGGAAGTGCTGAATGAAATATTCACTTATTACTTATATTTTAGCGATGTTGCTGACCGGCTGCGATCAGTCCGATGCCCCGGTAAGCGGCGGCGGTGGCACCATCGACGCTGTTAACCATACGCACTGGGCGATTAATCATTTCAGCGTCAACGGGCAGTCGGGTGTGGATATTATCGGCCCGTGGCAGGGTGGCGGCGGGGCCGGGTATTTCGGCGTGCCTACTAAGTGGGAGCCGGGTATGACCGTGAAGGTGGAATGGGAAACTGGGGTAGGATATTCAATGGATTTTCCTGGTTTTGGGAATGATGCAAAAGTGTTGGAATGGGAAAGGAAAATAAAATCACAAAATCGTGAGCATAGTCTTATAGTTCCCGTTCCTGACTATAGTGGCCAGAAAACCTGCGGAATAAAAATTCATTTCCTCCCCTGTGATCAAATTAAAGTGACGACAAGCTGTTACGATTATGGCAATCCTGAATATCCGATTAAAGACCCGATTAGAATGGAAGAGCCAAAAGTATGTCCAAAGTGACCGGGGTCTTCAGCCAAAGGTGTTATGGTTTTTTCTTACTCCAGCAAGGAAATGCTGAATGAAATATTCACTTATTACTTTTATTTTAGTTATGTTGCTGACCGGCTGCGATCAATCCGATGCCCCTGTAAGCGGCGGCGGTGGCACCATCGACGCTGTTAACCATACGCACTGGGCGATTAATCATTTCAGCGTCAACGGGCAGTCGGGTGTGGATATTATTGGTCCGTGGCAGGGCGGCGGCGGTGCCGGGTATTTTGGCGTGCCTTCAAAATGGCAGCCGGGTATGACTGTGAAAATTGATTGGGAAACTGGGGCAGGTGATATGGACGGTTTTCCTGGTTTTGGCGATGATAAAAAGTTGCTTGAGTGGTATGATAAAATGAAACTGTTGAAAAAAAACCATAGCGCAATAGTTTCCGTTCCTGATTATAGTGGCCAGAAAACTTGTGGAATAAAAATTCATTTCCTTCCCTGTGATAAAATTAAGGTCACAACCAGCTGTTACGATTACGGCAATCCTGAATATCCGATCAAAGACCCTATCCGAATGGAAGAGCCAAAAGTATGTCCAAAATAAAGCCGGACTTAGCCTGGTACCCTCCTGAATTTCCAAAGCAGGGCCGTTTGCCCACAGATCCTCTGTCTATCGTGCAGAACTGCAGGCTGCAGGACAGCCATGAAATAAATTACCGCAATGAGCTTTGTAAGGCGGCAGGTAAATTGGTTGACTCACCCTGCTGCAAGACGCTGCATATCAGCATTTTTTTTGATGGCACTGGAAACAATCTGAATAACGATCTGTATCTGTCGAAACCTGCCCACCCGACGAATATTGCGCGTTTATTTCGCGCCACTATCGGCCAGGGATACGCCGGTGGGGTTCAGGGGCATACTGAGGAGCTGGTTGATGTCGCCGGAACCTCGAGTAACAAATATTATAAATATTACATTCCGGGCGTCGGGACCCCTTTTCCTGAGGTTTCCGACCTTGATTACACGACTCCAGGCCTGGCGTTTGCGACCTACGGCGAAGAGCGAGTGAACTGGGGATTGCTGAGGATCGTTGATGCGCTGAGACGAACATCGGGATTAAGCGAAATCTCTGATGCAGAGAGTCATACAGCCATTAACAGCATGACCTCTAATCTGGGGACAGACGGGCCTTACAAGCGCAAAATTGTGTTTAACCAGCTACTCAATGCCACCGATCTGGCGGCTGCCATGAAGCTGGCGGTGACGCAGCCGGAGCCCGGAAAGCCAAAGCTGTTGGGCATCAAGCTGTATGTCTATGGCTTCTCTCGCGGCGCGGCGAGTGCGCGAGCCTTTGTTAACTGGTTAACCGATCTGCTGCCCGGCGCCAGGCAAAAGGGCAGCCTGATCGAACTCTGTCTGTTATCGGATGGGGTAAAAATCCCCCTGAGCATCGAGTTTCTTGGCCTGCTGGACACCGTTGCCTCCGTGGGGGTGGCAAACATCGCCCCGTTTGCCGAAGGGCATATGGGGTGGGCAGACGGCACCATGGAATTACCGGATAATGGGCTGATTAAAAAATGCACTCACCTGGTGTCCTCTCATGAGCAGAGGCTTTGCTTCCCGATGGACTCTATTTGCCGCAGCGACGGGACTTATCCGGGGTATGCTACCGAGGTGGTTTATCCAGGCATGCATTCTGACCTTGGTGGTGGATATCCTCCGGGAGATCAGGGAAAGGCATCGGGTGTTAATGATGGTAATCTGTTATCGCAAATTGCACTGCATGATATGTATGCTTCTGCATTTGATGCAGGTGCTCCATTAAAAGTATCTCCTCAAATACTATCTAAGGAGCTTTTATCTCAACTATGGCGAGTAATGCCACCTGACTTGCAATTAGAGTTTTTGATTTCAGAGGCGCTTGTAGAAAGATTCAACGCATGGCGCGAGCTAACTCTTAATTTAACCTCCGACAAGAGTGATGCCCCTACAGATGCACTCCAGTTCAACCCCATTCGCGCCAGCGTAAATATTATCACTGCGCTTGAAAATCAAATGGGCTGGATCACCGCCTGGCGAATTGGTCGTTATGCTAACGGGGCGTATAAATCGCAAAAATTCTACCAAGATTCCGCCCTGAACGGACAAAATAAGGACAGCGACCCTGTTACTCTGGCGGCTTCAAAGGCGGAACGTGCAAAGAAACAAAAAAATGTCGATGACGAGCGGATAAAGTTAATTGTGTCGCGTAGATATAAAGAGTTTATTCCCTTGCCGCCTGGGCCTAAAGATTTTGACCCAGCTATTGCTCAGGTGCAGCTAAGACAGGCGGCAGAGGAGTTTAACGCTGATTATCAATCCAGGCCCCGGCCCAGAACGGGAAGCTGGAAATATCAGGTTGTTGAGCCATTATCCAATGTCATGTATTCATTTAGTGAGAACGATTTCGCCGAGGAATATAAGCGAATTAAACAGTCTGGCGAGGAAAAATATGCAGTCCTTTTCCAGCCGCATCCTAATGAGGATGTGACCCGGTCGCCCGCTGGCTTAGTGAGATCGCTGTTCGATTCGCAGGTCCACGATTCACGTGCCTGGTTTATGCAGGCAACCTTTGGCGAAAGAGAACCCTGGGGCAGTTACTTCCTGTATCGGATGATCTATTTCGGTGAGTTGATGAGTAAGAATGTGCCATTGATTGCTAAGTATGGTCACTTCGTTGACCGGCAACTGAAATTAGCGTTAAAAAACTCCCTTATCATGTTTGATTTTACTCGCGGGGTAGGTAATACATCAGATGAAGGTGCCGCCAACGTTAAACAAATTATTTCTGTCACGCCAGCGTCTAAAAGTCTTGCCGAAATAATTAACGTTAATTCAAACATTCAACCGGCAATGACAAATACCATGACTGAATCCTTCATCCAGACCTGTAAAGCGGCGGATGAGGAAAAATTAGCTGAAGCGAAAGCCGATATTCTCAGACTGTGGTGACGAATAAATTCTGCTTTATCTTATGGCAGAAATGGATCCTGAAAGACTAATGGAATAACACCATGAGCACACTGCACAATCTTGTCTCAGCCTGTCAGGCTGATGAATCCCTGCTGCGTCAGCAGGCACAAGGGCGCACTGAAAACTGGCATCACTGGATTATGCCGATAAATGATGCTCATCCGACCGGTGAAGACCCCGGCTATGACGATGATTTTCAGCGTATCCGGGAGGAGGTCAACAAACTTTCCGGCATCGATACCGGGCTGATTTGCACGCTTGCCGAAAAACTGCTGACCAGCACTGCCAAAGATATCCGGATTGCCACCTATTACTGCTGGGCGCGTCTGCACCAGGACGGGGAACCCGGCTTTGCCGAAGGGCTTGAACTGCTGGCTGGATTGCTACAGCGCTATGGAACGCAGCTTCATCCTCAGCGCGAGCGGAGCCGTAAACCGGCACTGGAGTGGCTCGCAGGCTCCCGTGTGCTGGACAGCCTGTCACTGTATCCGGAGGTCGTGCGCGAGGATGCGCAACGTACCGCCGGGGCGCTGCTGCTCATCCGCGACAGCCTGGAGACAGAGCCGGAAGCGTCACGGCCAGAGCTGAATGGCCTGTACAGTGCGCTGGAATCTCGCCTGATGAAGGCCGGCGGCGTGGATGCTGTGGTACCGCAGAACGCCGGCAATAAGGCACAGTCACATAGCGCTACGCAGACGGCCGAGTCAGACGCGCCGGTTCTGAGCCGTATTACCTCCGGTCAGGATTTGCTGGCCCAGGCCCGTACACTCACCGGATATCTGCGTGAGCAACCCGATGGCTGGCTGGCCGCACATAGACTGATGAAAAGCCTGCGTCATGACACGCTGAGTGCTATTCCGGCCCCGGATGCCGAAGGGAAAACCCGAATCGAACCGCCGCGCGCCGACCAGCGGGCGATGCTCAAACGCCTGTATCTGCAGCAGAGCTGGCTGGAGATACTGGAGCAGGCGGACAGCACCTTCTCGCGTGGGGCCAATCACCTCTGGCTGGATTTGCAGTGGTATATCCATCAGGCACTGATGAAATCGGGGCAGAATGTACTGGCTGATATCATCGCCGCCGATCTGAAAGGGCTGCTGCGCCGCCTTACCGGGCTTGAAACTCTGGCCTTTAATGACGGTACGCCGTTCGCAGATGAGGTTACGCTGAACTGGATCAATGAATCCGTGCTTGACGATTTGCCCGGCTGGAAGGATGAGGCGGTGTCCACTGTGGCAATTTCCAGTGACGAAGTCCTGGCTCTTGAGCCGGAGGTGCTGGCCAGGGCCGACAGTGAAGGCATTGACGCCGCGCTGAACTGGCTACAGCTCCGCCCCGGTTACACCTCTGCTCGCGATCGTTGGCTGATGCGCCTGCTGATGGCACGTGTGACCGAGCAGTACGGTAAAAATGAAATGGCCCTGCACCTGCTGAGCGAACTCGACAGCAGCGCTCGTACGCTGACGCTTGAAATGTGGACGCCTGAACTGATGTTTGAAGTCAAAGCCAGAAGGTTGAAGCTACTGCGTGGCAAGGCAGGGCGCAGCGATGCGGATAAAACGCGCCTGCAGGCCGAAATGGATGCGTTGCTCTCTGGTTTAATTGCTTTAGATCCTGCCCGTGCAGCAGTTCTCTGCGCCTGATGACTAAGTAGACTGATTATAAAAGCTATGGATGACTTAACCCTGCGTTATTACGACGCCGAAATGCGCTACCTGCTTGAAGCAGGTGAAGAGTTTGCCCGGGCTCACCCTGACCGGGCGGCAATGCTCAATCTCGATAAAGCGGGGGCGCGCGACCCCTACGTGGAGCGGCTGTTCGAGGGCTTTGCCTTCCTGATGGGGCGGCTGCGTGAAAAGCTCGATGACGACCTGCCTGAACTGACCGAAGGGCTGGTCAGCCTGCTGTGGCCGCATTACCTGCGTACCATTCCGTCAATGTCGGTGGTGGAGTTCACCCCTGACTGGCGGGAGATGAAAGAGCAGATGCGTATCGTCAAAGGCTTCGAGGTGAACTCACGGCCAATCGGTGAGAAGGGCACTCGCTGTCGGTACACGACAACCAAAGAGATTACCCTTCAGCCGTTGTCGCTGGAGCACGCCCGCCTGTCGACCGATCCTGACGGACGTTCGGTCATCAGCCTGCGCTTCAACTGCAGCCATCTTGCCGACTGGAGCCGTGCCGATCTCAGTCAGATCCCGTTCTACTTCAACGCAGACGCACCGCTGGCCTGCGCCATGCATGAGGCCTTTACCATGAATGTGGCCCGTCTCTGGTTGCGGATGCCGGGTGACATGGACAGAAGACCGCTCGACGGGTATTTCACCGCGCTGGGATTTGGCGATGACGACGATCTATGGCCGAAAGGGAGCAGCAGCTTTAGCGGTTACCAGCTGCTGCTGGAATATTTCACCTTCCGCGAGAAATTTATGTTCACGGGGCTGCGTGGGCTGGAGACCGTGGTCTTTCCGGCTGAGCTCCCATGGTTTGAAATCGACGTGGTGCTGGCGGAGCGCTGGGAACATGACTTCAGCTTTACCGAAAAGCATCTGCGCCTGAACTGTGTGCCGGTGATTAACTTGTTCCCGCTGGAATCCGACCCGCTGACGCTCAATTCATTGCAGACCGAATACATGCTGCGTCCAATGCGCGTTCAGGATGGCCACACTGAGATTTACGCTGTTGATTCGGTGATGTCATCGAGCCTGCATACCTACGTTCCGTTTTCGAGTTTCCGCCATAAAGGCGGAATGATGCGCCATGAAGCACCGGAGTATTACTACCATACTCGCGTGCGTCGCGGCCCGTCAGGACTGCATAACACCTGGCTTATCCTCGGCGGTGAAGCCTTTGATAACCATACGGTACCGGAAGACGAAAGCCTGTCGCTGACGCTCACTGGCACCAATGGCCAGCTGCCACGGCGTGCACTGCAGAGCACGGTGCTCGATACGGTGATGAAAACCACTTCGGCCAGTATGGCCGTGCGCAACCTGTGTGCACCAACGTTACCCTGTTATCCACCGGCTCAGGACCGTTTCCACTGGCGTGTGCTGAGTCATCTCGGCAGCGGATTCCTTTCGATGATGAACAACGCCGATGTGCTGCGTGGCACGCTGGCGCTGTACGAGTGGACGGACAGCGAAATGAACCGCCGCCGCCTGGAAGCGATTATCGACGTGCAGCACAGTGAAACTGAGCGCTTTGAGCAGGGCTATCTCGTGCGCGGCGTGCAGATTGAAGTGACCCTCGACAGCCACGGTTTTGCCGGGCGCGGGGACATCTGCCTGTTTGGTGAAATGCTGAGTCGTTTCTTCGCGCTGTACACCGATATCTATCTGTTTAATCGCCTGATTATCATCCTGCAACCGACCGGAGAACGCCTGGAATGGGAAGAGAAGCACAACCGCCGCATTCCCGGCTGACCCCGCGGCTGGAGGCGGACCTTAATCGGATTAATTTTTACCGCTTCTGCCAGCTGCTGGAGAAACAGAACCCGGACAGGCCGCTGATGGGCTCAACCAGCCATCCTTCTGACGATCCGGTGCGTTTTGCGCCGCATCCCGGAATGGGCTTCCCGGCGAGTGAGCTGAAGGCTGTCGAATATGACGAAGATGATGACAGCCAGCCACCACTCATCCGCACGACCTTCATGGGGATGTACGGTGTCGATTCCCCCTTACCAACGGCGTACCTTGATGACATCACCCAGCGTCGCGAAGGGCACGAGGCATTGCAGGGTTTTCTGGATATCTTCAGCCACCGCATCCTGACGCAGTTTTACCGTATCTGGCGAAAGTACTCTTATCCGGCGACCTTTGAACCCGGTGGTACGGACGCTATTTCGCAGTCGTTACTGGGTCTGGTCGGGCTGGGTATTCCCGGCACGTCGAACCACATCGCCACGCCGGTTTCGCGTTTTCTGGCGCTGCTCAGCGTACTGCGCCAGCCGGGTAAAACCCAGGAAGGAATGCAGGCCCTGGTCAGCCTGCTGGCACCTCACACAACGGTGCAGGTGAGCCCGTATTGCCTGCGCCCTGTGGAGGTCAGCCAGCCGCTGGGTTTTTATGGTGATGACGATTTTCTTCTGGATGGCAACACGCCGCTGGGTGAAGAAGCCATGGATGCTAACAGTCAGTTGCTGATTGCTCTGTCCACCGATAACGAACAGGAATCACAGGGCTGGAAACCTGATGGCCTGCTGTATCAGGACTTTCTCGTAATGCTGCGGGTGTATCTGGGCTGGCGCTTTAAGGCAAAAATTCGGCTGACGGTGAGCACCCGCATGCTGACGGCACCGCCGCTCGGCGAGGGACCTTTCTGGCTGGGAATGAATGGCGTACTGGGCGCCGAAGGGGATGAACTCTCTGATGATATTCCCGAGAGCTTTACGACTGAGCTGGGTTATTACAGCGGCCTGAAGTCCGCAACACCACAACAAGGAAATCGACGTGTTACGTACAAGTTTGACTAAACCCGCTCTTTGGCTGCTGCCGCTATTGGCCTTCGGCCTGACCGGATGCGGCCTGACGCAAAGCGTCACCGACGGCACAAAATCCGCCTTCACCTCCGTCTTCTACAAGAAAATTAAAACGTTGCATCTGGACTTCACCGCCCGTGAGGCCCTGAACACCGACGCCCGGGAGAGCAATTCCTTGTCGGAATCGGTCGTTGTCCGTGTGTATCAACTCAAGGACCGGAAAACGTTCGACAAGACGGTTTATCAGCAGTTGCTGAAGGACGGGGACACCCTCCTCAAGGCTGATTTGCTGGCGACCCGCGATGTGGTGGTAAAACCGGGAGGGGATGCCAGCCTTGATATGCCGATGGAAGCCGACGCGCAGTTCGTGGCTGTCGTAGGGCTGTTTCGCCACCCGGATATGGTGAACAACACCTGGAAACTGGTCATTGAGCGGGAAGAACTGGATCCGGATAAGCCCCGTATTCTCGAAGCCGGAAACAACCATCTGACGCTACAGCCTGTTAAGGATAAGTGATGCCCCAGGGACACAACACGCCTTCGCTGTATGAAATGCTGACAGGCAACTTCACCGGCGGCCTCGATCTCCATCAGGTCAGCGAGCAAAACCAGGTGATTTTGTCCGTTCTCGACAACATGCAGCGCATTCTCAACTGCCGCGCCGGAACGCTGGCGCACTTGCCGGACTACGGCCTGCCGGATATGACCAAAATCCTGCAAGGCATGCCGGGCACCGCGCATCAGCTGTTGAAGACGTTTTCCGACGTGCTGCTCAAATATGAGCCACGCCTGAAAAGCATCAAAGTTGTCCTGCTCGACCAGCACATCCCCGGCGAGCTGCGCTATGCCATCGATGCTGAACTGAAAGGCATCGGTCTTGTGCGCTACGGCACGGATTTTATGCCGGAAGGGCGGGTGCTGATTCGCCATCTCAAACAACAGAGCTACCTCGACACCAAAGCTCATCTATAGTTTTTTATCATCTGACGAAGATCACAGGGACAGCATGTCAGCCAAAGCACGATTCATGAAAAAGCTGCAGGAGCAGCATCCCCGCAGCCGCGCGTTCGACAGTAAAAGCGAGGCCGATATCGCCGAGTTTTGCGATCGAATGCGCCAACTTCAGGAAACAATGGAAAGCTGGCTTACCGACACGGGGATTGCCGTGGAGGCGGTTTCCGTGTCGCTGGTCGAGTTTCTGATTGGCGGCAATGCGTTCAGCGTGCCGGGCATTCATCTGCGCTATGAAAACCGGATGGTGAAGTTCACGCCGGTGTTTTTGTACGGGCAGGGCGTGGTCGGCTGTGTTGAAGTGACGCTCTGCACGCAGGGGAAGATAGCCTCGCTGTATCGCCTGTTTATGCGTTCAAGCGACGACGTGAGCTGGACCTGGAGCGTCAGCGGCAACAGGGCCGCACCCCGGGTCGCTTTTAACGAAGATGCTTTTTTCGACATGATCGGTGCGCTGTTGCCCGAGTAAGCCTCGCCTTTTTCTTATCCTCAGGGATGAAACCACTATGCACGATGTACAACCCCGCCCGGTGAAAACCGGCAGTGACCCGCGCGCGCTTTCTGACTTTATCGCGCTGCGTGACGAGATGGCCAAGCTGATGCATCCGGCGCGCCCGGACGTGAACTGGCCGCAGGTGGAAGCGCTGTCGCTCTCGCTGTTTGAACTGAACGGCGTCGAGCTCCAGACCGGGGCCTGGTATACGCTCGCCCGCAGTCACCTGGGCCGCATTAATGGCCTGAATGAAGGGCTGACTATCCTCAATGCGCTGCTGAGCCACCAGTGGGCGCAGCTCTGGCCGCAGCCGGTTCATGCGCGTGTGGAAATCCTCAACGGGCTTTTTCAGCGCTTACAGAAGCTGTTCCGCACCTTTACGCTCGGACATGGAGATTTACCTGCGCTGATGCAGGCGGAAGGGCTATTGCAGTCGATGAACGACATTCTGGCGCGACAGGAGCTGAAGCATGCTTGCCAGACGACCCCGCTGAAGCAGCAGATAAACAGCGCATTAACCCGACTGGAAAACAGCCCTTCGCACGAGAGTTCGCAACCTGCGGTAACGCTCCCACCACAGGCGCTGGCCGCGGTGCCCACTGATGAAAAATCATCTCCCGTCAGCCGTCTGGTGTACGTCATTCGCCCTGAGCCAGAGGTGAACGTGCAGGTGGTACATGAAACACTACCGCCGCCAAAGCGCTGGCCGGTGTTTCTGGCGGGGGCCTGTTCCGCGCTGGTTGTTGGCGCCATCGCATTGACGGGCTGGCACTACGCGCATCGGACGGATGAAGCAACGGTCGCGCTGACCGCTTCGGTTGTGCCCCTTCCTCAGGCGCTGAACAGCGAACAAATCCACGCATTCCAGCTGTCGGATAAAGCCAGACCGGACCCGAGAGCCTGGCTGAAAAATGCGTCATCGCAGCTGGACAGGCTGGCAGCATTGCCGCCTGACTGGGCTTATCAGTATGGAAACGGGCTGCTCGGGCAGGCAAAGGCGCTGTGGCCCGATGCGCCTGAGGTAGCCGAAATGGACAAGCAGTGGCAGCAACGAACGGCTGCTAACGCGCTTCCCGAGAGCGCCTGGACAGGCTGGCACAATGGCATGCAGCAGCTTCAGGAGCTGGCCGATCGGCTGAACAGGCTCGATGGTCAGAAAGGCAAATACATCACCGTAAGTGAACTGAAATCCAGCGTTTACGAGATGATGACCCAGTTTCGCAACACCGTGCCGCTTGAGGAGCAGCTGCGTGTGTTGCAAGCTCAGCAAGGAAGCGCCGCGATAGCCACACAGCAGCAGATTCAACAGCATTTTAACGGCCTTCAGCTCAGATATTCATCGCCAGCGCAGTAGCGCGATGGGAATGAAGTTATCTTAAATCAGTAAACGCTGCGCAGATGCAGCCGTCGGTACATCGGCGGCGTCATCCCCATTTGCCTGATAAAGGCTCGCCGCAGGCTGTCTGCGCTGCTGTAGCCAACCGCGCTGGCGATGGTCTTCAGCGGCACGTCCGAACTCTCCAGCATCTGTTTAACCTGACTGATACGACAGGCTTCCAGCCACTCGCCCGGACGCGTGTTCAGCTGCTGCTGAAAGAGGCGGTTCAGGTGGCGGGTGCTGAGGCCGATATGATCGGCAAGATCCTTCAGGGAATGAATGCTGCCAAGGTGGGTTATCGCCCAGCGCTGGAGCTCCTGCAGGGCTTCGCGCCCGCTCAGGGAGAGTTCTGCACTTCGGACATAGTGCCCCTGATTCACGGGCCGCCTGAAAAACATCACCAGATTGCCGGCAATATCCTTTGCCAGCTCCCCGCCCAGATCCTCCTCAACCAGCCTCAGTGCCAGATCCATCCCCGAAGTGACGCCTGCCGCCGTTCTTACGGGGCCATCCGCCACGTACAGTGCGTCCTTATCAACGCGAAGGTCCGGATGCGCTTTCGCGAGGTCATCTGCGGATGACCAGTGCGTGGTCACGGAGCGATTGGTCAGCACGCCAGCCTCAGCCAGCAGAAAGGCGCCTGTGCAAATCGAGCCATACCGACGGCTGCGCTCACACAGCGTTTTGATGCCAGCGGTCACGTCATGACTGAAGGTCCGTCGGGCGGCATTGGGCATGCCTGCAACCAGAAAGGTGTCCGGTCTGAATGTTTCACAGTCGTCCAGACGGAGATGGCCCATAACCTCAATTCCAGAGGATGCCCGGACGGTGTCCGCCTCCAGCGTCACGATCTTCAGGTCATACACTTCCCGATGCAGCAGAGTATTGGCCTCGGCAAACACGTCGAGCGGCCCGGAGACGTCAAGCAGCTGCACGCCCGGTACCGCCAGTATCGCAATGGTGCGTTTCACTCGCTTTTATGTCTCCTTTGCTCGTAATGTCTTTATTTGTCGTTATAAGACTAATGATGACATGTATGGTGCCACGTACACTGAGCTGACTCAATCAACAGGAGCAGAAAAATGTACTCAGCACTGAAAAATATCGCCATCCCCGACAGCAAACTTGCCAAAGCGGCCACCGAATTTGTTCGGGACACGGAGAACGATCTGCTGTTTCACCACTCCAGCCGTGTCTACTACTGGGGCGCGCTTGCCGGGCAGCATCGCGGACTGAAGGTGGACAAAGAGCTGCTTTACGTGGGATGCATGTTCCACGATGTGGGCCTGACGCACGAACATTGCAGCTGCGACAAACGCTTTGAAGTGGATGGGGCGAACGCGGCGAAGGATTTTTTACAGAGCCACGGCGTGTCTGAAGAGGACGTCACCAAAGTCTGGACGGCCATTGCGCTGCATACCACACCGGGCATTCCTGAATTTATGGCTCCTGAGATTGCGCTGCTGACGGCCGGTGTGGAAATGGACGTGCTCGGTATGGGTTACGAGACGTTCAGCGAAAACGATCGCCAAGCCGTGACGGCGCAGCACCCGCGCTCGCCGCGCTTTAAGGAGGAGATCATCGAGGCGTTTTACAACGGCATCAAACACAAGCCGCAAACCACCTTTGGCAACGTGAAGGCCGATGTGATTAAGGACAAGGAGCGGGACTTCCAGCCGCTGAACTTCTGCTCGATTATCAGAAATTCGGCCTGGGACAGATAAGCAGAAGGGGGCAGCAGCCCCCATTTCGCAGGGCCAATAAGTGTTAAATCGCGGTCAATCGCTGAACGCTGATGTTCTCAAGCTTGCCGTCGAGAATGGCAAGGAAGTCGTCGTGATAGGGCATCGCCACGTGTTTTTTCAGATCGTCTTCAGACTTCCAACGTTCAATAAACATGAATGATACCGCGCCCTGAGTCGCCAGATCACGGACATCGGGAATGGCGCGGCTTTCATGCAAATCATATTGCAGGCAGCCTGCTTCCTGATGCGTGGGTTTCACCATAGCGCGGGCGGCGCTGCGGATCGTTTCGATATGTTCCGGGAAAGGGGTTAAGGTGGCGACAATCTTAACTTCACTCATGAAGACTCCTTCAGAACAGCATAAATAACGGGCCGACGCGCAAGCACGACAGACCAGCAGGAATTATTCAGGGTAGTGCCTGATCGTTAAGTGTTCCAACCGGGCCGATCCCCATCTTCTCTAAAATCTCCCGCAGCAGCGGGCTTAGCGCTGCGGCTGCGGCGTGATGCGAATTTCTTAGCGCCAGTAAAACGCCCGTACGTTCGGACAGCGGGGGCGAGAGGCTCATTGCACAAAGGTCATTCCGGGAGTGTGCGAGGGTGTCCGGTAGAATAGTTGCAAGCTGCGTGCGGGATATCATCTCAGTAATGGCGCCGAGGGTGTTGGTTTCCATGGCAATGTTCAGCCTGAGACCCTGCCTGCGGCACTGGCTGTCGATGTCGACGCGCGTGGCAAAGCTCTTGTCCAGTAAAACCAGCGGTTGTTCGGCGAGATCGCTCAGGGGGATCTGCTGATACTGTGTCAGCTCATGCGTTTTGCCCACCATCACGACCAGCGATTCCCTGAGCACCGGGGTTGCCGTCAGCTCAGCGGCATGATCGCCTGCAAACCCAAGCCCGAGGTCCAGCTCATCGTTCAGCAGCTGTTGCTCAATCTGCTCCTGGGTCGCTTCGCTGAGGGTGAGTGCTATCGCAGGGTAGCGCTGCCAGAAGGCCGCCAGCAGCGGGCCAACCAGCCACGGCGTATAAGTTGGCGTCACGCCAAGGCGCAGATGCCCGCGGCTTAAATCCTCCACGTCATGAACGGCACGGGCTCCGGCCTCCAGTGCGTTCAGCGCCTGACGGGCATGCTGCTGAAAAACGAGACCGGCATCGGTAAGGCGGATACTGCGGCCGGTGCGGTCAAAAAGCGCCACGCCGAGGGTTTGCTCCAGCAGCCTGATTTGTTGCGAAAGCGCGGGCTGGGAGATGTAAAGGGCTGCCGCTGCGCGGGTGAAGCTGCCGCGTTCGGCCACGGCAAGAAAATAGTGGATGTAGCGTAGGATCATCTCGCGACCTATAAGCTGTGATTATAGGTTCAATAATAATTGAGACTTTTATCTTATCAAATGGCGTCGTTATCCTTTTTACGCAGGTCAGAACCTGAAATCGTAAAAAGGAGCCCATGATGGATTTTGTAAAACGCACGATAGCGCTGGCGATGAAAAATGTGGAAGAGGGCGGTCGACCGTTTGCGACGGTAATTGTGCGCAACGGGGAGATAGTCGCCCAGAGCCCAAACCAGGTGGCGCAGACCAACGATCCAACGGCGCATGCGGAGATCCTTGCCGTGCGCGAAGCCTGCCGCAAACTCGGCACTGAAAATCTCAGCGACTGTGACATCTACATCCTGGCAAGCCCTTGCCCGATGTGCCTCGGCGCACTGTACTACTGCAGCCCGCGCAAGGTGGTTTACATCACCACCCGAGAGGAGTACGTCCGCTACTACCGCGACGATCGCAAATACTTCGAGCTGGAAACGTTCTACGGCGAATTTGCCAAACCGGTTGCCGAACGCCGCCTGCCGATGGTGCACCAGGCGGATCCTGAGGCCATTAACGTCTACAAGCGCTGGCAGGCGCTGAACGTTAAATAGCTATTTTCCGAGGCTGTCGAGCAGCTGCTCCACCGCCGGGTTAGCCAGCGACTGGGCGGCATAGCAAATGCCAATCCGGCGCATCATTGGGTAGCCCGGCAGCGGGCGGGAGGCGAGGGCGCAGCGCAATTGCACCAGGCAGTCAGGGGCAATCGTGATGCCAAAACCGGCCTCCACTAAATCCAGCGCCAGCGAGAAATTGCCCGCGTGAGCGCCGGGTTTATCGGCCGAGTGACCGTAAAACGGCAGGAAGCGCTGGTGGGACTCATGCTCCGGCGCCATCACCCACGTCTGATGATGCAACTCTTCCGGCAGCAGTTCTTCCGTCTGACCAAGCGCATGTCCAACAGGATAAGCCAGCACGTAACTCTCTTCATACAGCGGGAAGAAAAGCTCATCTTCACAGCGCAGGTTGTCGCAGCCTAAGCGCACATCACCCGTACAGCCAGGCAGCAGCGTCAGCAGCATGCCGGAGGCGTCCTGCGACGTTTTTGCCAGCAGGTCGGTCAAAAACGAGGAGGCGATATCTTCCTCAATGCCGATGTGCAGCGGCAGTTTGTCCTGCCTTTTACGGAAGCGGGAGACAAGGCCTGACATATCGTCAATCATCCTGCGGGCGTGCGGATAGAGCACCCTTGCATCTTCCGTGACGTCAACGCCCCGGCTTTTGCGGATGAACAGCGAGATGCTTAACTCTTCCTCCAGTGCCTTGATGGTGGCAGAGAGCGCAGGTTGTGTAAGACTTAACTGTTGGGCCGCGCGGGTGATGTTTCGTTCTTCAAACACGCGGATGAAGGCAGTGAGCTGACGCTTATCCATAGAAATTTATTATGACAGTGAAAAAAACAAACCATTTTTCACCAAATCAAAACGGATTTAAAGTGCAGTTCAGCAATTAAGATAAATTAAATTTATGAGGCACATCTATGAGTACGGCGACGAAACCTTTGGTAGTGATTACGGGTGCAAGCTCCGGCATCGGTCTGGCAACGGCAAAACTGCTGTCGAGCCGCGGCCATGCTTTGCTGCTGCTGGCACGCCGTGTCGAGCGCATGGATGCACTCAACCTGCCCAACACGCTTTGCTGCGCGGTTGACGTGACCGATCGTCAGGCGTTTGCCGACGCAGTCAAAAAAGCCGAAGCGAAATTTGGCCCGGTTGATGCGCTGGTGAACAACGCCGGTGTGATGCTGCTGGGCAATATTGAGCAGCAGGATCCGAACGAGTGGGATCAGATGCTGGACGTCAACGTGAAAGGCCTGCTGAACGGCGTGCACGCCGTGACCAGCGGCATGATTGAACGTAAAGCGGGCACCATCATCAATATCAGCTCCGTGGCAGGCCGCAAAACCTTCCCGAATCATACCGTCTATGTGGGCACCAAATTTGCGGTACACGGCATGTCTGAGAACCTGCGTGAAGAGCTTTCCCCGCATAACGTTCGCGTTGTGGTTATCGCGCCAGGCGCGGTAGAAACCGAACTGCTGAGCCACACCACAAGCGATGCGATCAAGTCCGGCTATCAGGCGTGGAAAGAGGATATGGGCGGCAAAGTGCTGGCCCCGGAAGATATCGCTCATGCGATTGAATACGCCTATTCACAGCCGCAGTACGTCTGCATTCGTGAAATTGTGCTGGCGGCTACCCGTCAGGGTGCCTGAGTCCGTTAAAGCACTGCATTGAGCGCCCTGTGGGGCGCTTTTTTGTTTCTTCTTCCCGCCCGTTATTTTCCTTTTCCTCAAACGTCTCTCATCAGAGCGCCTTGATCCAATTAGGATTTATCGCCTTGTCGCCTGGAGCTGCGAAAAATAGAGTAGACACCGGACTCAGATAAAAAGGAATACACAATGAAAAAGACAGCTATCGCTTTGTCCCTTCTGTTTATCACCACCGGTGCTATGGCACAGGGTGAAATGCAGCACGCAACAGACGAAACCGTTCAGGCGGCCCACGCGGGCGCAGACACAGCAAAAGAAAAACTGCACCAGACCGAGCACCGCACTCAGGAGCAGATCCACAAAGCGCAGAGCGACGGCTCAGCCACCGACAAGATGAAGCAGGACGGTGAGAAGGCGTGGAACCGCACCAAAGAGGGCAGTGAAAAGGCCTGGGATAAGACCAAGCAGGGTTCTGAAAAGGCCTGGAATGGCACCAAAGAGGGCAGCCAGAAAGCCTGGGATGCCACTAAAGAAGGCAGCGCTAAAGCCTGGGACAAAACCAAGGCCGGTGCGCAAGACGTGAAAAAGAGCGTGACGGAGTAATTCTTCTCAGCGCACAAAAAAGCCCGCTATTGAGCGGGCTTTTTTACATTTTACGACTCAGTTTTATCGCGTACGTCGGTGGTGGCCCCGTTTTTCTGCACGGAGGCAATGCCTTTTTGCGCCGCGGCTTTGGTGGAATACATCTCGCTGCGGGCAATCACTTCATGGTTGGCGGCCTTCAGCACGAAATAGTACGGCTCTTTGGTTTCTTTATCGGATTTCTTGATTTCAAAATAGCCCATCGTCTTCTCCTTGGTTGAATGTCCAACTGCCTGTTTAAGCATAGATCTTCATACCACTCCTGCCAGATAACCGTCAATGACTCTCCTGGAACAGGAGATCCATCAGGTTACCCGCCTCCATTTTTTCCCCGCTGAGCTTACGCAACAGCAGCTCACTGGCCAGGGTTTGCAGAGAGAAGACGATATCGGGCTGAACGCGTTTGATTTTGCTCAGGTTCTTATCGGAGTTCACCAGTGCGAGGATTTTAGTGTCGCCGGAAACGACTTCTTTGGCCGCCAGCACGATAAAGGCGTTATCAGAATCGTCATTGCGCAGCACAAGAATATAGCGTGCCTTGTCGGCACCTGCCTCACGGAGCGTTTTGTCCGATGACGGATCGTCGACTATCAGGTCGGCGTCGGCCGGGTATTCATGGTTGACGCCAGGGGGAACAATGACCGTCACGGTTTCACCCTGCTCAGTCAGCCCAGTGTAAACGCTCAGCGCCAGCGGCGTGGCACCGATAACAATCATGTGGTTCTTGCGCATGGCGTGTGAAATCCTACCTTTGATCATTCGTTTAAGATTGCCGCCGATAACAGGCCCAACAATGGCGCTGATGGACGTGGCAAAGACGGTAATGCCGAGAATAATAATGGAGACGGTAAACAGACGGGCCGCGGCGGTGGCCGGGACGATATCACCGAAGCCGACGGTGGACATGCTGACCGTCGAAAAGTAGAGCGCCGTGGAAAGCTCGTTGATAGCCGGGTGGAACTCATCGCCCAGATAGAGCGAACCGCTGAGGGCATACGTCAGCAGGGAAGCAAAGCTTATCAGCGCGAACAGCGTGCCTGCCGCGAGACTCGACTGGCTGAACTCGCGCCAGAACCACAGCAGGAAAAAGCCGTCGATAAGCGACAGATAGCCGATGTGGTGGCGACCGTCGTGCAGCAGGAAGTTAAACAGCGCGACGGCAATCAGCAGGATAAGCGTAAAAGACCATGCCACCCGGGCGCGCAGAAACAGCCCGATGCTCATCAACACCAGCGCAATACCCAGCACGACCTGGGGCAGCGTCAGCAGGCCAAAGGTGGAAATCAGATCTTTCCAGCCGGTGAAGGTGCCGCGCGCCTGCGGGATGAAATGGTACAGGTGCAGCAGCAGCGGCTTCAGGAACATGCACCCAAGCACCAGCGTCAGCACGCCCAGCAGGCGATAGGGCTGAAAAAGGGTGCGCAGGCTGATAATTTTTTTAAACAGGGCTTTCATGACCGTCATTCCTTTGCTCTGCGCTTATTGGCGGTACAGGCTGCCCTGACCGCGGCGAGCACGCCCCCACAATTCGTCATCGCTGAGGGTGGTCTGAATCAGTTCAACCGGCGCGCCGTTATCGTTAATTACCGCCACAAAATAATCATCAATGGGTTCGTAGGGGCCAAGGATCACCTCTTCGCCTTCGATGGCGCGCGCCAGATTATTCACTTTCAGCGCCACGTGCGGCACGGTTTTGAGCAGCGGGTGGAGCGGAGAATCATCGGTGAAGCGATGCCACTGCACGCGAAATTTCCCCGGGTTATCGACGGTATACATCCCCGCCTTTTCACTGAACACGCCTTCGGTTTTGCCGTCCTGCAATGGGATACCAAAGTGGTGAAATTCGTAGGTTACGTCTGATTTCATAGGGAAACTCCTGCGGTCCGGTCTGCGTAGTATAAGGTCTTTTCCTTATACGAAGGGGAAATTGCCCGGTTTGCTGCCTGCTTCCCGGTAAAATGTCATGAATCTGTCACAATTAAACCCGTTTATTCACGCAAGAGGGTTTAGGGATGAGAAAAAGCGTACTGGCCGCAGCGATTGTCGGCGCCACTCTGGCAAGTTCTGGCGTTCAGGCTCAGCAGGCTCCGCAGGGGTATCAGCTCCAGCAGGTGCTGATCATGAGCCGTCATAATCTGCGCGCACCGCTGGCTAATAACGGCAGCGTGCTGGAGCAATCCACGCCGAATAAATGGCCGGAGTGGGATGTGCCCGGCGGGCAGCTCACCACCAAAGGCGGCGTGCTTGAAGTCTATATGGGTCATTACATGCGGGAATGGCTGGCGGAGCAGGGCATGGTGACGAGCGGCGAATGTCCGGCAGCGGACACGGTATATGCCTATGCCAACAGCTTACAGCGCACCGTCGCAACGGCGCAGTTCTTTATCACCGGGGCTTTCCCGGGCTGTGACGTACCGGTTCATCACCAGGAAAAAATGGGCACCATGGACCCCACCTTCAACCCGGTGATCACCAATGACTCAGCCGCCTTCAGTGAGCAGGCCGTGAAGGCGATGAGCGATGAGCGGCAGAAAATGCATCTTGATGACAGCTATAAGCTGCTGGAGCAGATCACTGATTATCAGAACTCGCCGTCGTGCAAAGAGAAAAAGGTCTGTTCACTGCCAGAGGGAAAAGATGAGTTTATCGCGCCCTATGAAAAAGAGCCGGGCGTAAACGGGCCGTTGAAGGTTGGCAACTCGCTGGTGGATGCCTTTACGCTTCAGTACTACGAAGGTTTTCCGCTCGACCAGGTCGCGTGGGGGCAAATCAAAACCGACCAGCAGTGGCGCGTACTCTCTGAGCTGAAAAACGGCTATCAGGACAGCCTGTTTACCTCCCCGGCCGTGGCGCGCAACGTGGCGGCCCCGCTGGTGAAATACATTGATAAGACGCTGGTGACTGAAGCCGCAAAAGCCCCGAAAGTGACCCTGCTGGTGGGGCATGATTCCAATATCGCTTCGCTGCTGATGGCGCTGGATTTCAAGCCTTATCAGCTGCAAAACCAGTATGAGCGCACGCCAATCGGCGGAAAAATAGTGTTCCAGCGCTGGAAGGACACGGCGCGTAATCGTGAACTGATGAAAATCGAGTATGTCTATCAGAGCACTGAACAGCTGCGAAATGCCGACGTACTGACGCTCAAAGCGCCGCCGCAGCGTGTGACGCTGGCGCTGAATGGGTGCCCGGTGGATGCCGACGGATTCTGTCCGGTGGAGAAATTCAATGCGGTGTTAAACAGCGCGGCGACAGGGAAATAAAGCGCGCTAATAGCAGACTCCCCCGTGAGGACGGGGGAGTCCGTGAAGGTCAGACGTTTTTACGTTCTATGGTCTGCTCGCCCCAGAACAGCGAATCTTTATCGGTTTTGTCAAAGGCCAGCGACAGTACCTCATCGCTGCCTTCTTCCCATATTTTCTCCGCCAGTTTTTCGTCGTATTTGGCGAGTTCAAAAATGGCCTCAGCGATTTCCGGCGACGTGTTGCGCAGGCTGGCCCATTCGCCCACGCGATGCGCTTTGGATTCCTGTGTTGGCATTCACACCTCCTGACAAAGATTAAGCGTTGAGTTTTACGGCCAGTTCAGCAACGTGTTTGCCCTGGTAGCGGGCAATGGCCAGCTCTTCCTGGCTTGGCTGACGGGAGCCGTCTCCGCCTGCAATAGTGGTCGCACCGTATGGTGTACCGCCGCGCACCTGAGAAACGTCGAACAGCTCCTGAGCACCGTAGCCGATAGGCACAATCACCATGCCGTGGTGGGCGAGAGTGGTCCAGGTGGAGCTGATGGTGTGCTCCTGGCCGCCACCGGTACCCGTAGAGCTGAAGACGCTACCGAGTTTGCCGTACAAGGCACCCGAGGCCCAAAGACCGCCGGTTTGATCGAGGAAGGTGCGCATTTGTCCGGCCATATTGCCGAAACGGGTTGGCGTGCCGAAGATGATGGCGTCGTAATCCGCCAACTCCTGCGGCGTAGCGACTGGCGCGGTGTGAGTTTTGCCCCCGGCTTTGGCAAATACTTCCGCTGACATGGTTTCAGGCACCCGTTTGACGGTGACCTCTGCACCATCAACGCCGCTTGCTCCTTCGGCAACGGCCTTAGCCATTGTTTCGATGTGTCCGTACATGGAATAGTAGAGAACCAAAATTTTAGCCTTTCCACTCATAGCGTTATGCTCCGTTTTCACACTGTGTATATTCAGGGTACTCCTCAAAGTGTTGGTCACATCCCTGTTCAGGTCAACTTTTTGGCAGGATTTACGAAAAGTGGATTAGCTATCGTCCACGGCCTCATCGAAAGACCATTTCACAGATCCTCTACAACTTTATGCACCTGATAAATCGGGCTGTAACAACCCAAATCAATAACCTCACTAGATTATTTACAAACTGAATTTTTCTCATGTGAAATCATTTTGGAGGTTATTTTAAATCAAATTCTAGCCACGCTTTGCAGGCTTAAATAACCCCACTGTGAAGGCGTGAAATACCCCGGTCTGCGCGGTATCGAACAGTCAGTACATAACAATTCAAAAGATGAGCAAATGATGATCAGCATAAGAAATACCGTCCTTGGCCTGCTGATGGCAGGGGCGTCCTTAGTGTGTCAGGCCGCCCCAGGCCAGCCTGTTTATCAGGGCTACGGTGTCCGCTTCACGATTGAGAACGGCTACTTCGTTTATCTCAACGAAAAACCCTGTGCCCTCGATGAAAAAACCAACAAGGCAGCGGTGTACAGTTCAGGTCTGTACCAGGTCATTGTTTATAAGAGCGGGAAAGTCTCGTTGATGAAGCAGGGCGTTTACGTCGGCGATCTTCGCCGCTCATAGCCATGAAAGGCCGGGCCCTTTCGGCAAAACGCCAATCAGGAAGGCGGTCAGTAGATTTCAGGTTCGGATGGGGCCGATATGGTGTTTTTCTCAGGATGAGAGTGGAATAAAAACGCCCGAAATTGTCGCAATTTGACACACTTTCCTGGGCGTTTTTTCATAAATCAGAAGAGACGCTTATCGTCCACGCAGCGGCACTCTCATACTTTTTGCCTGGTGCATGTTGCAGATTATTACAAGCCGCTGGAGGAATAAGCGGCATCCACTAAGCTTAATTCCACGCGGCATAAAACAGGGCATCGGCCCGGGTCGCACAGTGGAATCTTCCACATTCACGTAATGCAATATGATGTCTGTACAACCGGAGGTCGGTAATGGCAAACCATCGTGGCGGTTCAGGTAATTTTGCTGAAGACCGCGAAAGAGCATCAGAAGCAGGTCGTAAAGGTGGCCAGCACAGCGGGGGGAACTTCAAAAACGATCCTCAACGCGCATCCGAAGCTGGCAAAAAAGGGGGAAAAAACAGCCACGGCAGCAATCGTAACAGCTAGTGGTCTGACGCCCTAAGATGTGGCGACCCGAGCCCATCACTCCCCGCCGCCGACGCTGTCGGCGGTTTTTTTATGTCTGCGGGTTGCAGCGCTATTCAGCTATCGGCACACTGATGGGCTGAATGTCTGCCCGGCGGTACTATGTCCCTTCTTTCTCGTTATCAATTCTCCGTTAAGCCTCAGGAAGCGCTCCTGATTGTTATCACGATGTTCTGGGGCGGCACCTTTCTTGCGGTGCAGTATGCGGTCACGCTGAGCGATCCCTTTTTCTTCGTGGGTCTGCGATTCGCCACGGCGGCTATCGCGGTTGGATTACTCTCCCTGAAATCAATGAGGGGCCTGACGCTGCTCGAACTGAAGGCTGGCGTGGCGATCGGTATCGCCATTGCCTTTGGTTACAGCCTGCAAACCTGGGGGCTTCAGTCGATTTCCAGCAGCAAATCGGCTTTTATTACCGCGATGTATGTCCCGCTGGTTCCACTGCTGCAATGGCTTTGCCTGGGACGGATGCCAGGGCTGATGTCCTGCATTGGTATTGCGCTCGCCTTTATTGGCCTGGTCTTACTCGCCGGGCCGGGTGACAATTTACTGGCATTGGGCACGGGCGAACTCATCACCCTTGCAGGTGCGCTCGCCATCGCTGCCGAAATTATTCTGATCAGTGCCTGGGCCGGAAAGGTCGATGTGAAGCGAGTGACGGTTGTGCAGCTGGCGACAGCCTCGCTGGTGGCGTTCACCATGATGGTGCCTGCCGGTGAATCCGTACCGACTTTCTCCCCGGGGCTGCTGGCTGTGGCGCTGGGGCTAGGTATTTTCAGCGCCATTATTCAGGTGGTGATGAACTGGGCGCAGCGCAGCGTTTCACCAACCCGAGCCACGGTTATCTACACCGGCGAACCCGTCTGGGCGGGCATTTTTGGCCGCATGGCGGGGGAACGTTTGCCGATGCTGGCGCTGCTCGGAGCCGCTTTTATCGTGGCGGGTGTTCTGGTGAGCGAACTGAAGTTCAAAAAGAAGAAAGCCGCATTGCCGGAAGGGAATGACCCGTCCTGTGCAGAGCAGGAATAAGGAGAGCCAAATGGCCCAGACAGCCAGCAAAAAAACGGGTAAGCGCAGTCAGGCGGTTAATGCCAAAAAGGAAGCTATCCTGAGCGCGGCGTTAAACACCTTCTCACAGTTTGGTATTCACGGCACGCGTCTGGAGCAAGTGGCGGAGCAGGCTGGGGTGTCGAAAACCAATTTGCTCTATTACTACCCGTCGAAAGAGGCGCTGTACGTGGCGGTCATGCGCAACATCCTCGATATCTGGCTCGCGCCGCTGCGTGCCTTCCGCGAGGAGTTCGCCCCGCTGGAGGCGATTGGCGAATATATACGCCTCAAGCTGGAGGTGTCACGCGATCATCCGCAAGCCTCCCGGCTGTTCTGCCTGGAAATGCTCCAGGGCGCACCGCTGTTGATGGCGGAGCTCACGGGGGATTTAAAATCCCTCGTGGATGACAAGTCGGCGATCATTTCCGCCTGGGTGAAAGAGGGGAAGCTGGCGCCGGTAGATCCCAATCATCTGATTTTCATGATCTGGGCCACCACGCAACATTACGCGGACTTTTCCACCCAGGTGGAGGCGGTCACCGGGAAAACGTTGCGCGATGGGGAGTTCTTCCAACAGACGGTGGAAAGCGTACAGCGCATGATTATCGAAGGGATCCGCCTGCGTTAAGGCGCACGCGGGACCGGGCAGCCCATATCGCCTTCCTCGCAGTTCAGCATCGATTTTAGCCATTCGGTTCGTTCATTTGTTTTGGCCGTGTTGCAGTCCAGGCGGATCATCGGCTGGACGCTGCCGCCCTCGGTGCCGGAGGCGATAAACTCACAGTCGGCATCGCGCAGGGCAATCCACTTTTGCTGTGCCGTTTTCAGCAGCCCTTTGTGCTCCTCAGGCAAGCGTTTCATTACCGTGGCGTAGGCTTCATTCAGCTTTTTATCAGCCGCCTTATACTCCTGGTCGGCACAGATATTCATATCGGTTTGGGTGGTTGCTTTGGCGCAGTCGTCAGCCAGCGCATGGGCGCTGAACAGCAGCGCGATAGTGGTCAGAATTAAGCGTTTCATCTATTACTCCAAAATTACTTCAAAGAAAAAAAAGCCCCGTTTCCGGAGCTTAGTGTACTGGCTAAATTCTGCCTGTCTTTTCCAGACGGCACTTTGTTGAAGTGCCGTTTGGCATCGTAATCGCCGCGTTAACCGATTGTCATCAGGCTGGCGTTACCGCCTGCGGCTGCCGTGTTCACGCTGAGCGAACGTTCAACGTAGAGACGTTCCAGCAGCAGATTGGTTTCGCCGCGGGCAAAGCCCTGCACTGAAATAATCGCGCCGTCACGCGCCGCAACCTGTTCGCACAGCTCACGCAGCTGGTCGGAATCGCCGTGGTAGATAACCGCGTCGAAGTCCTCTCCGACAATGTGCTCACGCTTCGCAAAACGAATGCGATCGCCGACGGCTTTCGGCAGCTGTTTCGCCAGGCTCTGATGCAGGCTCTCGTTTGGCCACAGGACTTCACAGCCCACTGCGGTGACAGCGGCCAATTGTGCCAGCGCATCTTCTTCGTTATCCGCAAGGCACAGCACGCGTTCACGCGGCATCACAGTCCAGGTGTTACGCTCGCCTGTCGGGCCCGGCAGCACGCGCTGGGTACCGGCCTGCGCCAGTTCCGCATAGCGTGAGCACAGCGCCAGCAATGCAGGGCGGCTATTTGCCCACTCACGCAGTGCAACCAGTGGCTGTTCGAGCAGGGCTTTCAGCTGCGCATCCACCGGGCGCTCTGCGTCCTGACGGTTCAGCGTGGTGAGCAGCGCGTCGTCCGGACGGCTGGAGAGCAGGCGGTAGAGGTACATCGGACCACCGGCTTTCGGGCCCGTACCGGACAGACCTTCGCCGCCGAACGGCTGTACGCCCACCACGGCGCCGACCATATTACGGTTGACGTAAAGGTTGCCGACGTTGGCGCTGCCGGTGACCTGAGCGATGGTTTCATCGATACGAGTATGCACGCCGAGGGTCAAACCGTAGCCGGAGGCGTTGATCTGTTCAACCAGGCCACTGAGTTCGTTGCGGTTGTAGCGCACCACGTGCAGCACCGGGCCGAAGACCTCTTTTTGCAGTTCGTCGAAGCTTTCCAGCTCGATAAGCGTCGGTGGCACAAAGGTGCCCGCAGCCCATTCACGGCGATCGTCGCTGTTTTCGCGGGCAGCCTGGAAGACCGGGCGGCCTTTGCTGCGCAGCGCCTGAATATGACGCTCAATGTTGCCTTTGGCTTCGGCGTCTATCACCGGGCCGATATCCGTGGTCATACGCCCAGGGTTACCCATCCTGCACTCTGCCATTGCGCCTTTTAGCATGGTGAGAGTGTGATCGGCGATGTCATCCTGCAGGCAGAGCACGCGCAGGGCAGAACAGCGCTGTCCGGCACTGTCAAAGGCTGAGGCCAGCACGTCCACAACAACCTGCTCGGTCAGCGCGGAAGAGTCGACGATCATCGCGTTCATGCCGCCGGTTTCCGCAATCAGTGGCGTCGGGCGACCCTGAGGGTCGAGGCGGCTGGCGATATTGCGTTGCAGCAACGTGGCGACTTCAGTTGAACCTGTGAACATCACGCCGCGAACGCGGTTGTCTGAGGTCAGCTGTGCGCCCACGGTCTCACCGCGGCCCGGCAGCAGCTGCACCACGCCTGGCGGCACGCCTGCTTCCAGCAGAATGTTGATGCCCTGAGCGGCAATCAGCGGAGTTTGCTCGGCAGGTTTGGCCAGCACGCTGTTGCCCGCAGCAAGGGCTGCGGCAATCTGTCCGGTGAAGATCGCCAGCGGGAAGTTCCACGGGCTGATACAGACGACCGGGCCGAGCGGACGATGCGTTTCATTGGCGAAGTCATCGCGCACCTGGCCGGCATAGTAGTGCAGGAAATCAACAGCCTCGCGCACTTCAGCGATGGCGTTGGAGAAGGTTTTCCCTGCCTCACGCACCAGAATGCCCATCAGCTGCTGCATTTGACCTTCCATCAGCACGGCGGCACGTTCAAGGATCGCGGCACGCTCCTGCGGCGGGGTGGCGAACCAGATTGGCGCATTATTCACTGCACTGGTCAGCGCCTGCTCCACTTCCTGTTCGGTGGCATCGCGGCTAAAGCCGACAACGTCTTTTGGCTCGGCAGGGTTGATCACCGGCTGCATGTCGCCATCTTCCACTGGCTGTTCCAGCATCGGTTTTGCCTGCCATTTCTGCAGGGCGCTGTTGAGCAAGGAAGAGGAAAGGGAAGCGAGGCGGTGTTCGTTCGCCAGATCCAGACCCGCAGAGTTGTCGCGGCCTTCGCCATACAGCGCGCGCGGCAGCGGGATCTTCGGATGCGGCAGGCCAGCCTGGCCTTCCTGCTGCGCCAGTTTTTCGACGGCGCTGACCGGGTCAGCAACCAGTTCATCCAGCGGCAGGGAGGTGTCGGCGATGCGGTTGACGAAGGAGGTGTTCGCGCCGTTTTCCAGCAGGCGACGCACCAGATACGCCAGCAGCGTTTCGTGAGTACCGACCGGGGCATAAATACGGCACGGACGGTTCAGCTTGCCGTCGGCCACTTTACCGACAACCTGCTCGTACAGCGGTTCACCCATGCCGTGCAGGCACTGGAATTCATACTGTCCAGGGTAATAGTTCTGGCCTGCCAGCTGGTAAATTGCCGCCAGCGTGTGGGCGTTGTGGGTAGCGAACTGCGGGTAAATCAGGTTCGGTACCGCCAGCAGCTTTTTCGCGCAGGCGAGGTAGGAAACGTCGGTGTACACCTTGCGGGTATAGACCGGGTAACCTTCCAGACCGTCCATCTGCGCGCGCTTGATTTCGCTGTCCCAATACGCACCTTTCACCAGGCGGATCATCAGGCGACGGCGGCTGCGGGTGGCGAGATCCGTCAGGTAGTCAATCACGAACGGGCAGCGCTTCTGGTAGGCCTGAATGACGAAGCCGATACCGTTCCAGCCCGCCAGTTCCGGTTCGAAGCAGAGTTTTTCCAGCAGATCGAGGGAGATCTCCAGACGATCGGCTTCTTCGGCGTCGATGTTGATACCGATATCGTACTGGCGCGCCAGCAGGGTCAGGGATTTCAGACGCGGGTAAAGCTCTTCCATCACGCGGTCATACTGCGCGCGGCTGTAGCGTGGGTGCAGAGCGGAAAGCTTGATGGAGATGCCCGGGCCTTCATAGATGCCACGGCCATTTGAGGCTTTGCCAATCGAGTGGATCGCCTGCTGATAAGAAACCATGTACGCCTGTGCATCGGCGGCGGTCAGGGCCGCTTCACCGAGCATGTCGTAGGAGTAGCGGAAGCCTTTTTCTTCAAGCTTGCGGGCGTTCGCCAGCGCCTCGGAGATGGTTTCCCCGGTGACGAACTGCTCGCCCATCAGGCGCATCGCCATATCCACGCCTTTGCGGATCAGCGGCTCGCCGCTCTTGCCGATGATGCGGTTCAGGGAGCGAGACAGGCTGGCTTCGTTGTGAGTCGACACAAGTTTGCCGGTGAACAGCAGGCCCCAGGTGGCGGCGTTGACGAACAGCGACGGGCTGCGGCCAATGTGCGACTGCCAGTTGCCGTTGCTGATTTTGTCGCGGATCAGCGCATCGCGCGTGGCCTTGTCCGGAATACGCAGCAGCGCTTCGGCCAGGCACATCAGCGCCACGCCTTCCTGAGAAGAGAGAGAGAACTCCTGCAACAGGCTCTGGACCATGCCCGCGCGACCGCTGGCGTTCTTCTGATTACGCAGCTTTTCTGCCAGCTGATAAGCCAGCTTGTGTGCCTGCTCGGCAACGGGCTGAGGCAGACGTGCCTGCTCCAGCAGCATCGGCACGGCATCCGTTTCAGGGCGACGCCACGCGGCGGTGATGGCAGAGCGCGACACCGACTGCGGCAGAATTTGTTCGGCGAACTCAAGGAATGGCTGGTGCGTTTCTTCGGCCTGAAGGGCACCTTCATCGCTTTCGTTAGCGGCTCCGGAGAGCAGCGCCGGCAGTTCCGGTAACGCTTCGTCGTTTTCCAGCTTTTCCAGATAGTTAAAAATGGCCTGCTTAATCAGCCAGTGCGGCGTGCGGTCAATGCGGGTTGCGGCGCTTTTAATTCTTTCGCGCGTGGCGTCGTCAAGTTTAACGCCCATGGTTGTGCTGCCCATGCCTGAAGCTCCTGTTGTTCGTATAGTGCTGCTTTAGTTGCACAGAAATATCTATCATGTTGCAACTTTGTGCAACCGTGTTAAGTGTGACTTCGCCAGCAATCAGGAAAAGCAATGGGTTGTTAAAAGCTTTTAACAATGAAAAGCACGCTAATAATCGGGTATTACGCCAGGATTTATGCGGTGGTTAACATTTTTCAAAGGTGCAACCCATAAAAGCGTGAGCAAGTGCAACCTATAGAAAAATGGTCTGATTACCGGGATGTAATATCTGTAAATGCAGTGTTAAATCGTTTGTGAATAAATACCGCTTACGGCAGGATACGCTCCTTCCGTAAAAAAGAACCTGACTCTTCGTTCCGGATTCAGGGATAAAAAGCGTTTTCTGGAGAATGATTTATGGCTAGTACACCGATGGTGGTGACCTTTCTTATTTATATTTTGGGGATGATCCTGATTGGCTTTATTGCCTGGCGCTCAACCAAAAACTTTGACGACTATATTCTGGGCGGCCGCAGCCTCGGGCCATTCGTGACGGCGCTTTCTGCTGGCGCATCCGACATGAGCGGCTGGCTGCTGATGGGCCTGCCAGGCGCGATTTTCATCTCCGGTATCTCCGAAAGCTGGATTGCCATCGGCCTGTGCCTGGGCGCGTGGATTAACTGGAAGCTGGTGGCGGGGCGTCTGCGCGTCCACACCGAGGCGAACAATAACGCCCTGACGCTGCCGGACTACTTTACCGGTCGCTTCGAAGATAAAAGCCGCGTGCTGCGTATTATCTCGGCGCTGGTGATTCTGCTGTTCTTCACCATCTACTGTGCATCCGGCATTGTGGCGGGGGCGCGTCTGTTTGAAAGCACCTTCGGCATGAGCTACGAAACGGCTCTGTGGGCCGGTGCGGCGGCAACCATCCTCTACACCTTCATCGGCGGCTTCCTGGCCGTGAGCTGGACCGATACCGTGCAGGCGAGCCTGATGATTTTCGCCCTGATCCTGACGCCAGTTATTGTGATTCTGACGGTCGGCGGCTTTGGTGATTCGCTGGAAGTGATTAAGCAAAAGAGCATTGAGAACGTCGACATGCTCAAGGGCCTGAACTTTGTCGCCATCATCTCGCTGATGGGCTGGGGCCTGGGCTACTTCGGTCAGCCGCACATTCTGGCGCGCTTCATGGCGGCCGATTCGCACCACAGCATTGTTCATGCCCGTCGTATCAGTATGACCTGGATGATTCTGTGCCTCGCGGGCGCGGTGGCAGTGGGCTTCTTCGGTATCGCCTTCTTTAATACCAATCCGCAACTTGCAGGCGCGGTAAATCAGAACAGCGAGCGCGTATTTATCGAACTGGCGCAGATTCTGTTCAACCCTTGGGTGGCTGGTATTCTGCTCTCCGCCATTCTGGCGGCGGTGATGTCGACCCTGAGCTGCCAGCTGCTGGTGTGCTCCAGTGCGATTACTGAAGATCTGTACAAAGCGTTCCTGCGTAAAGGCGCGAGCCAGAAAGAGCTGGTTTGGGTGGGGCGTCTGATGGTGCTGGTCGTGGCGCTGGTGGCGATTGTCCTGGCGGCGAACCCGGAAAACCGCGTACTGGGCCTCGTGAGCTATGCATGGGCAGGTTTCGGCGCGGCGTTCGGGCCGGTGGTGCTGTTCTCCGTCATGTGGTCACGCATGACCCGCAACGGCGCACTGGCGGGTATGATTATCGGTGCCGTCACCGTCATCGTCTGGAAGCAGTTCGGCTGGCTCGGCCTGTATGAAATCATCCCTGGTTTCATCTTCGGCAGCATCGGGATTGTGGTGTTCAGCCTGTTAGGCAAAGCGCCGTCAGCGACGATGCAGAAACGTTTCGCGGAAGCTGATGCGCATTATCACTCTGCACCGCCGGTAAAGCTTCAGCCTGAGTAACGTACTGTCGCAGCACAACGGGGTTGCCGGTCAATCGCTGGCAACCCCGTTTTTTTGATTGAAAGAGTTCCCTTAACCTTTGCCTCCCTTTGTTTGTCTGCTCATCTAAAATCGTTGCATTACTATATATAAGCCTTTTCTGGTTTTATAAAATCAAACGCACTTGATATTTGCGTTCTGAAAGTAATAACACCGGGAAGTGTTGATAATAATGAATCTTAACCAAGAGGGTTTCACTTTATTCGCAGGCGCGGCTTTGCTCGCCCTGAGTTTACTGACTACGACGGCGGGGGCATCAATGCACGCCAGCGAGTCGATTTACCTTAAGCAGGATAAACTGTGGACTGAGCTGCTGAATCTGGATCAGGGCAAAGTTCACTCTTCACGAAATAATGAAAAAGCAAATGCGCTGCAGTTTCCGCAAGATGAAACCTGCTGGCAGATTCAGCGGGTTGTGATGACGACCAGGGCAAAAGATGTTTCACTGGATTTTCTACAACCGCTGATAAAACAGGCCGAAGGAAAGTGTCTGGGTCACAATGGCATCACTTTCCTGACAAGAAAAATCCATAACGAGTTTATCCGGAAAGGTTTTATCAACAGCTATGTTGATACGCCTTCACAGGATTTGCGTAGCGGAACGCTAAAATACAAAGTCAATCCGGGCAGGGTGACGGACAGACCACTCCTCACAGAAAGTTACCATCATCTGACGTTGAATACTTCGTTGCCTAAGCCGTGGCTATAAATCTGAGTGCGCCCACGTGAATACTGTCCGGCTTTTCTCTTGCTAATTATCTGAAAATGCGCTGATATCTTCCGGCATAAAAACAATGAGGATAGCAGACAATGAAAATCAGAACGGGCTTAGCCGCCGCCGTGCTGGCAATGGCACTGAGTGGCTGTACAACACCATCGCAGAAAACCGTTGCGGACACGCAGAGCTGCAAAGCAGAAAACCAGATGCAACAAACCACGCTTTATTTCGGCCTGAGCCGTCCTGCGGGCAAGGATATTACCGCTCAGGAGTGGCAGCAGTTTGTTGACCGCGACGTCACGCCGCGCTTTAAGGATGGCCTGACGGTGTTTGATGCCCGCGGCCAGTGGCTGGGCAATGACGGCATCGTGGCGCGTGAGCAAAGCAAAGCCCTGATGCTGATTCACGGAAAGGATGCGCAGAGCGAAACCAATATTGAAGCCCTGCGAGGCGTCTATAAATCTCGCTTTGCGCAGGAGTCGGTGATGCGGGTCGATCAACCGGTGTGCGTGCAGTTCTGATTGTTAAACGAAAATGCCCGGCGGCACTGAGCTTGCCGGGCCTGCGTAGGCCGGGTTAGCGTAGCGCCACCCGGCACTCATTTTAAAGCACCAGCCCCGCAAAACTCGCCGAAAGCAGGCTCACCAGCGTCGCGCCATATACCAGGCGTAAGCCAAAGCGGGAAACCACATTCCCCTGTTTTTCGTTCAGCCCTTTAATGGCGCCCGCCACAATGCCGATAGAGGCAAAGTTCGCGAAGGATACAAGGAACACGGAGAGAATACCCAGCCCACGCGGCGTCATTTCAGCGGCAATTTTTTGCAGTTCAATCATCGCCACAAACTCATTCGCCACAAGCTTGGTCGCCATGATGCTGCCCGCGTGCAGGGCATCGCTCAGCGGAATGCCAATCAGCCACGCCAGCGGATAGAAGACGTAGCCCAGAATAGCCTGGAAGCTCAGGCCAAACAGCATCGAGAAGAGGGCGTTCACGGCGCTGATAAGCGCAATAAAGCCAATCAGCATAGCCAGAATAATCATCGCCACTTTAAAGCCAGCGAGGATATATTCCCCGAGCATTTCAAAGAAGCTCTGCGACTCATGCAGTTTCTCAAGCTTTATTTCCGCTTCAGCATCCGGGCGCGTCGGATTAATGACCGACAGAATAATAAAGGTGCTGAACATATTCAGAATGAGCGCCGCCACGACATATTTCGCGTCGAGCATGGTCATGTAGGCACCCACAATTGACAGCGATACCGTCGACATTGCCGTCGCGGCCATAGTGAACAGTCGACGGGAAGAGAGATCGCCCAGCACGCCTTTGTAAGCAATGAAGTTTTCCGACTGGCCGAGGATCAGCGAACTTACCGCGTTAAAGGATTCGAGTTTGCCCATGCCGTTCACTTTCGACAACAGGGTGCCAATTACCCGAATAAAAATTGGCAGAATGCGCCAGTGCTGAAGAATACCGATCAGTGCGGAAATAAACACTATCGGACAGAGAACGCCTAAGAAAATAAAGGCCAGACCCTTGTCGCTCATCCCGCCAAATACAAAGTTGCTGCCCTCGGCGGCGAATTTCAGCAGCGATTCGAACACGCCTGAAACAGATTTAATCAGAACTAAACCGCTCTCGGCATGAAGGAAGAAGAACGCCAGCGCCATTTCAATAAGGATTAACTGCGCCAGGTAGCGAACGCGGATTTTTTTACGGTCAAAACTGACCAGCCAGGCAAGTGCAAGGATAACCACCAGCGCCAGCAGGAAGTGAAGTAAATTAGCCATTTCAGTGAGTTTGCAGGTAAACGGGGCGCATATTTAGCCACAGCGCCGCGCCGACGTAAACGATTACCTGTTGCTATGCTTAGATAAATTACTTTCTTTGCTTACCATTTCGCCGGAAACCTTTTACAACCTGACATCATTATCCGCACATTTCACTTGTGTTTCTTTTCAGTGTAATGATAATCACTATCACTCATATTTACGAAACTTTGCATCCATTGACTGCGGTTCACACTCAAGGGTTTCAGGCATGTTTGTACCATTTCTCATTATGTTACGCGAAGGGCTCGAAGCAGCGCTTATCGTCAGCCTTATCGCCAGCTATCTGAAGCGCACGCAGCGGGGCCGCTGGATTGGAGTGATGTGGATTGGCGTATTCCTCGCCGCCGCGCTGTGCTTAGGGCTGGGCATTTTCATCAACGAAACCACCGGTGAATTTCCGCAGAAAGAGCAGGAGATGTTTGAAGGCATCGTGGCGGTGATTGCGGTGTTCATCCTGACCTGGATGGTGTTCTGGATGCGCAAAGTGTCGCGCAACGTGAAGAAGCAGCTGGAAGAGGCGGTGGATAATGCGCTCGAGAAGGGCAACAACCACGGCTGGGCGCTGATCCTGATGGTCTTTTTTGCCGTGGCGCGTGAAGGGCTGGAGTCGGTGTTTTTCCTGCTGGCGGCATTTCAGCAGGATCTCGGCATCTGGCCGCCGCTCGGCGCGATGCTTGGCCTCGCCACTGCGGTGGTGCTCGGCTTTATGATTTACTGGGGCGGTATTCGCCTGAATCTCGGCGCGTTCTTCAAATGGACCAGCCTGTTTATTCTGCTGGTGGCCGCCGGGCTTGCGGCAGGCGCTATCCGTGCTTTCCACGAAGCAGGCCTGTGGAACCACTTCCAGGACGTGGCCTTTGATTTGAGCAACACCCTTTCGACACACACGCTGTTTGGCACGCTGCTTGAGGGCATTTTCGGTTATCAGGAAGCGCCAAGCGTCAGCGAAGTAGCGGTGTACTTTATCTATCTGATTCCGGCGCTGGTGCTGTTTGCACTGCCGCCACGCCCTGACACGACGCCGTCGCGCAGCGCACCATAATCTGCAAATTAGTTACAACATACTTATTGAATAAAAGGGATGGTTATGACGATTAATTTCCGCCGTAGTGCGCTGCAGCTGGGTATCGCTGCGCTGTTCTCCTCTGCGTTTGCCGCACAGGCCGCCGATATTCCGCAGGTTAAGGTCACGGTCACTGACAAACAGTGTGAACCGATGAACATCACCGTGAATTCAGGCAAAACCCAGTTCATCATTCAGAACCACAGCCAGAAAGCGCTGGAGTGGGAAATTCTGAAAGGCGTGATGGTGGTGGAAGAGCGCGAAAATATTGCGCCGGGCTTCACGCAGAAAATGACGGCTAACCTGCAGCCGGGCCAGTATGAAATGACCTGTGGCCTGCTCACTAACCCGAAAGGGACGCTGGTTGTTAAAGGCGAAGCAACGGCGGATGCAGCGAAAGCTAACGCGGTGCTGAGCCTCGGCGATGCGATTGCGAATTACAAAACCTACGTGACGGCGGAAACCGCTGAGCTTGTAAAAGGCACCAAAGCCTTTACCGATGCGGTGAAAGCGGGCGATATCGAAAAAGCGAAGGCGCTTTATGCCCCAACGCGTCAGCACTACGAGCGTATCGAACCGATCGCAGAACTCTTCTCTGACCTCGACGGCAGCATCGACGCCCGTGAAGATGACTACGAGAAGAAAGCTGAAGATCCGAAATTCACGGGCTTCCACCGCCTGGAAAAAGCGCTGTTTGCCGACAACTCGGTGAAAGGGATGGAAGGCTACGCGACGCAGCTGAACAGCGACGTGCTGGAGCTGCAAAAGCGCATCAGCGAGCTGGCATTCCCACCGTCTAAAGTGGTTGGTGGTGCAGCGGGCCTGATTGAAGAAGTGGCCGCCAGCAAAATTAGCGGCGAAGAAGATCGCTACAGCCACACCGACCTGTGGGACTTCCAGGCTAACGTCGACGGCGCACAGAAAATCGTGAACCTGCTGCGTCCACAGCTGCAAAAAGAGAACAGCGCGCTGCTGGCGAAAGTGGATGCCAACTTTAAGAAAGTCGACACCATCCTCGCGAAGTACAAAACAAAAGACGGCTACGAGACTTATGACAAGCTGACGGATGCCGACCGCAACGCGCTGAAAGGGCCGATCACGACGCTTGCTGAAGATCTGGCGCAGCTGCGTGGGATCCTCGGACTGGATTAAGCGTATGGCACAGAGCAAACCGCACGACGTGACCGAGCCGTCTCGTCGTCGCTTACTGAAAAATATCGGCGCGCTGGGAGGCGCGCTGGCGCTGACCGGGGGCTGCCCGGTCGCGCACGCCGCAAAACCGCAAAGTGCGCCGGGTACGTTATCGCCTGATGCGCGCATGGAGACGCAGCCTTTTCACGGTCAGCATCAGGCTGGGGTATTAACGCCTCAGCAGGCGTCGATGATGATCGTGGCGTTCGACGTACTCGCCAGCGACAAAAGCGACCTGGTGCGTCTGTTTAAGCTGCTTACCGATCGCATCACTTTCCTGACCACCGGCGGCCCGGCACCCGATACGCCAAACCCACGTCTGCCGCCGATGGATTCGGGGATCCTCGGGCCTTATATCGCGCCGGATAACCTGACCATCACGGTTTCTGTCGGGCAGTCACTGTTTGACGAACGTTTTGGCCTGGCAACGCTTGCGCCGAAAAAACTTCAGCGAATGACGCGTTTTCCCAATGATTCGCTGGACGCGGCGCTGTGCCACGGCGATTTGCTGCTGCAAATTTGCGCCAATACACAGGACACGGTCATCCACGCGCTGCGCGACATCATCAAGCATTCGCCGGATCTGCTGAGCGTGCGCTGGAAGCGGGAAGGGTTTATCTCTGACCACGCCGCGCGCAGCAAGGGCAAAGAGACGCCGGTGAATCTGCTGGGCTTCAAGGATGGCACCGCCAATCCTGACAGCAAAGATGCGAAACTGATGGATGAAGTCGTCTGGGTGACGGACGGGCAGGGGGAACCGGCGTGGTCCGTCGGCGGCTCTTATCAGGCGGTGCGCATTATCCAGTTCCACGTGGAGTTCTGGGACCGCACGCCGCTGAAAGAGCAGCAGACCATCTTCGGGCGCGATAAGCATTCAGGCGCGCCGCTTGGCATGAAAGAAGAGCACGACGTGCCGGACTATGCCAAAGACCCGAACGGCGACGTCATTGCGCTCGACAGTCATATACGCCTGGCGAACCCGCGCACGCCGGAAACCCAGTCCAGCCTTATGATGCGCCGAGGTTACAGCTATTCACTCGGCGTCAGCAACTCGGGCCAGCTGGAGATGGGATTGCTGTTTGTCTGCTATCAGCACGATCTGGAGAAAGGCTTCCTGGCCGTGCAGAAGCGGCTCAACGGCGAAGCGCTGGAGGAGTACATCAAGCCCATCGGTGGCGGGTATTTCTTTGTGTTGCCCGGCGTGAAAGCCCAAACCGGCTATCTTGCCCAGACGTTGCTGGAAGCCTGAGTCAAATAAGTCCTGCCCGGCGGCACTTCGTTTGCGCGGGCCTACTGAACTTTGTAGGCCCGGTCAGCACAGCGCCACCGGGCGTTATTGACTCTGGTAAATGATTACCTGCCTTATTGTTTCATTCTGACACAATTTCCCTCCCGCTACGTTCATCATTTTTCCCTATTGGCAGGTCATTGATATATTTCTGTAATATTGTTGTCAGAAACTGGCATCGGGAACAGTGAGGCTGATTCGTTAGGTTTAAGTAAAAAATATGTTGCAATTATGCTAATTACTGATGTACTTAATACAACAGCGGTAGTTCCCGGCAGTGACGTTCACTTAGGAGATCGCTAATGGTTGGGTCCTGTACTGGACAGAAAAGCAAACATAACCGCAGCACCCGGCGCGGGGGTCACACCTCCGGCAGCGACTTCTTCACCACTAAATTTCCCTCTTCCACAGCAGAAGCTAAAGAATCACCCGATGTGATGCGCGGTGTGCGTAGTCGCGTCATCACCTCTCATCAACCAGCAAGCAATGGCTTACAAGGAAGCCAAACCTCAGACGTTAGTGCGCATAATCGTGCTGATGTAACCGGCACGTGTAATGTTGACCAACAACTCAAGGTGCTATCCATGGGAAGACAAAAAGCAGTGATCAAAGCTCGTCGCGAAGCAAAACGTGTGCTGAGACGGGATTCACGGAGCCACAAACAACGTGAAGAAGAATCGGTCACCTCGCTTGTGCAGATGGGCGGCGTAGAAGCAATTGGCATGGCGCGGGACTGCCGTGATAATTCTCCAATTGAAGCGCGCAATGAAGCTCAGGCGCACTACCTGAATGCAATTGAGAGTAAACAGCTGATCTTCGCCACCGGCGAAGCAGGGTGCGGGAAAACCTGGATCAGCGCAGCGAAAGCGGCAGAGGCCCTGATTCATAAGGACGTGGAGAGGATTATTGTCACCCGTCCGGTTCTGCAGGCCGATGAAGATCTTGGCTTCTTACCCGGCGATATCTCCGAGAAGTTTGCTCCCTATTTCCGCCCGGTGTACGACATCCTGGTGAAAAGGCTGGGATCATCCTTCATGCAATACTGCCTGCGCCCGGAAATTGGCAAGGTGGAAATCGCGCCGTTCGCCTATATGCGCGGACGTACCTTTGAAAATGCGGTGGTGATTCTGGACGAGGCCCAGAACGTGACCGCAGCGCAAATGAAAATGTTCCTGACGCGCCTCGGGGAGAACGTGACGGTCATCGTCAATGGCGACATAACCCAGTGTGATTTACCGCGGGGTGTGCAGTCAGGGCTGAGCGATGCGCTGGCGCGTTTTGAAGAGGACGATATGGTCGGTGTCGTTCGCTTCGGTAAAGAGGACTGCGTGCGATCCGCGCTCTGCCAGCGTACGCTACACGCCTACAACTGAGTCTGCTTCCTTTGATGACAAAGCCCGGGAAACCGGGCTTTGCTGTTTCTGAAAGGTGCTAAATCAGCGGTTCATCCTCAGCGATTAAATCGTCCAGCGTGCCAAGGGTGCGGCGGGCTTTGGCGCGGCTAATCAGCTTGCTTTGCGCGGTGGGAGGCAGGTCGGTAATGGAGAGCAGGCCCTTTCGCATCAGCACCTCAATCAGGTCTTCCAGCACGCGTACCATTTCAAGGTCACTCTGCTGAAGCTGTTGCAGTGTCGCCGCGCGCAGCGCCTCTTTTTTAAACCACTCTTCGATTTCAGGCGTCGTCTGCGTGCGCTGCTCCGTCGCCTGCGGGAAGGCGCTGGCCTCGATGCGAACTATCTGTCCCTGGACGTCTCTTTGAATAAAATGCATCGCTTTTCTCCTGTGCGTTATTTTGTGAAGGTGCTTGCATCGCTGAAAAAGCGACCCATGGCACCGTGCAGCCCGATGTCGGTCAGCGCTGCCAGCTCACCGGCGGTTTCTACGCGTTCAGCAATAAGAGGCAAATCGATTTGCCGCGTGGCCCAGTAAACGGCTTCGATAAACAGCTTTTTATCTTCTTCGCCATCGATGTTGCGGATAAAGCTACCGTCGACCTTCAGCCAGGCCAGTCCCCAGTGCGGCAGGTTGCCAATCAGGTGGAAACGCCCGCCGAAATGCTGAATCCCCAGGCGGCAGCCCAGCGCGTTCAATTTCTGGACAAACAGGCTGACGTTTTCTGCGGCGGGCAGCTCGTTTTCATCCAGTTCAAACGTCAGTCGGGCGGCCTGAGCGCGGGTCTGTCTGAGAGGCAGCAGCAGGGCGTCCATGCTGGCCTCATCCTCAACGCTTTCGCCGCAAATGCTGAGGGCTATCTGAACCTCGCTATGCTCCATCGCCTTTAAGGTGAGCGAGAGCATCACCTGGTCCATTCTTTTCCCCAATCCGAGGCAGTGGATCCACGGCAAATAGTGCCCGGCGGGGATCAGTTCGCCGTCCGGCTTTCTGATGCGTGAGAGGATTTTTTCATGCAGCAGCGTGCCGCTGGCATCGCACCGGAAGACCGGCTGAGAAAAAAGCTCAAAGGCCTCATTGCGCAGCACCTCGTCCAGACGTGCATGCCAGTGGAAGCGATCGTCATCGTTGCTGAGCGACGGATCGTTTGCGACGAAGTGCAGACCCGTTTCCGCAATGGTCAGCATCTGGTCTGCTTTAAGCATCACTTTCTGCGGCGTATCGTCGGGGCTCAGCGTAACCTGCGCAAAACAGGCCACGGGGTTCACGTCGCTTAGCCCGGCGTGATACAGGGCAGTGAGTTGGGTGGTCAGTGCGGTAGTCAGATTACGCAGTTCAACAGGCAGGATGCCAGGGGCAATCAGGGCGAGTTCACTGCCACGAATTCGGGCAAGGAAACCTTTGCCGTTGAAGAAACGCTCGTGAAGCCCGGACAGGATCTCTGAAACTGCCATGAGAAGCTGATCCGTTCCGGCACCTCCTTTACGCTGATTGAGGCCGATCAAATCCTGCACGCGAAGCAGCAGTAAGACGCCGGATGCCTGCTCGTCATCGTCAAGCAGGGAGTGCAGTTTCATTTTGAAGGCACGGCTGTTGTGCAGCCCGGTCAGGCTGTCGCTATAGGCCTGCTGGTGCAGTGTTTCGCTGCGGCTTGCCTGTTCGCTGAAGCGTGCTTTAAGCTGAGCGACCATCACGTTCATCGCCTCGACCACGCGGCGGAGTTCGGGCGTGGCAGGCGGCTTGGGCAGATAAAGAAACTCACGGCGGCTGATGGCCATTGCCTGCTCAACAACATAGTTAAGCGGGCGCAGGCGGCGATGTAGTAACACCATTCCCACCGCCACACACACCACGCTCCCGCCGCTCAGCAGCAAAAAGCTGGCGACCAGGCTTTTCCACAGGCGGTCCAGGGCAAACATTGGGTGACTTTCGACCTCAACGCGCGCCACCTGCTGCCAGCCTTTCATCACCACAGCTTCGCCCTGACCGGGTTCCAGCTGTACCAGACGGGTGAACCAGTCTGGCACGCCGAGCGTCTGCGGGGTCTGACGCTGCTCAATCAGTTTTTTTTGCGTCGTGAGATCGGTCACCTCAATGCGGGAGAAGTAGCTGCGATCGAAAATTGAGTTGACCAGCAGCTCCGTCATGACCGGGTCGTCAATATTCACGGTCAGCGAGAGGCCCAAGGCCGTGGCGCTGTCCTGGGCGTGCGCCATCAGCTGGTTCTGGTACTGTTCGCGGGCGTTATCCAGCGTCAGATAAAAGCTCGCGCAAAAGAGGGTCAGCGTAAACAGGCAGATCCCCATCACGAGTTGTTTATAAAGCGACATAGCGGCGTCCTATTCCTTAAGGTCGAATCCCTCAGCCCGCATTCGGGCGAGAAGGTCCTGCCAGCGAGACAGTTTTTTACTGTCGTTAATGCGTTTGCTCGTTCCGGCTGGCCGGGCCAGCCATAATCCCTGACCGTTGAACGAATAAACCGGCAGCAGATCCTGGCGCTGTGTTGCCGGAACTATGGCGTTCTGAAGGTTATCCAGCACCAGCGGAACGGCATCGGGCGTGGCATACCAGGTTAAAACCATATGGGCCTGATTCAGGGTCAGGGATTTGACGTAGGTCATTCGCAGCTGTTCGACCGGAACGCCCATTGCCCGCAGCGTGAAGTACTTCGCCAGCGCAAAATCCTCACAGTCTCCGGCACCTTTGCGCAGCAGCTCAACTGGCGTGGCCCAGTAATCGTGTTGCTGCCAGACCACCTTATCGTCACGAAAGCGGATGCGGGCGTTAAAAAATTGATTCGCTTGGGCCAGCTTCTGCCGAATGTCATCCTGGGCGTGCTGCTGAACGAGTGCGGCCCATGCATCAATATTCTGCTGTGCAACCGGAAGAGCAGGGCCATACAGTTTCTGACTCAGGCGATTGACGGCGCTGGCGTTCCACATCGCCCAAAGGCCAGGCGATAGCAGCAGTAACGCCAGCCCGAGGCTGCACAGCCTGACGCTGCTATCAGCGTTCACGGAGCGCTTCGGCCTTGGCACGCAATATCGGTTTTAACAGATAGCTGAGCACAGTTTTGCGTCCGGTCAGAATATCTACGGAAACCACCATGCCGGGCATGATTAGCAGCGGATCGCTCTCATTGCCTAAATGATTGCGTTCGGTTCGCAGGCGGATTTGGTAGAAGCTCCGGCCTTCTTTGTCGGTAATGGTGTCGGCGCTGATGTGCTCCAGCGAGCCCGGAATACCGCCGTAGATGGTGTAGTCATAGGCGGTGAACTTGACTGTCGCTTTCTGGCCAGGGCGCAGAAAGGCGATGTCCTGCGGCCGGACTTTGGCTTCAACCAGCAGCGTATCGTCAAGCGGCACAATTTCGACCAGCTCGCTGCCTGGCTGAATGACGCCGCCGATGGTATTGACCAGCATCTGCTGCACAATGCCGCGCACCGGGCTTGTGACCAGCGTGCGGTTAACGCGGTCCTCAATCGCCTTGCCGGAGGCTTCGATTTTGCTGAGGCTGGTTCGCGCCTCATTCAGCTCAGACAGGGTTTCGCTGCGATAGCGTCCCTTCGCCTCAGCGATATTGCTTTCGGTTTCTTTGACCGCGGATTTCGCCCGCGGAATGGCGAGCGTCACGGAGTCCAGCTGACCTCGCGTTTCTACCTCTGAGCGGCGAAGACGCAGCACTTCCACCCGGGAAATGGCGCCCGCGGCGACCAGCGGCTCTGACATTCGTACTTCCTGCTGGAGCAGACCGAGGCTGTTGCTGAACTGGATTTTCTTTGCTTCGTAATCGAGCAGATCATGACGTTTTTGCGCCAGCTGTTCTTCCAGCCCGGCTATCTCGCTATGAAAGCGTACGCGCTGGGTTTCCAGCAGCTCACGTTCGCCCTGAGCGATAACAGGTGCATCGCGCTCTAATTCCGGCGTGAGCGTCAGGGGTTTGTCCTCAAGCTGCGCCTGAAGACGGGAGATTCGGGCCAGCAGGGCGTTGCGGTCGGCTTCACTTTCGCCTGCGTTGGACTGAAAACGGGTGTCGTCGAGGCGCAGCAGCGGCTGCCCAACCTCAACAATTTGCCCCTCATGAACAAACACCTCCGACACAATTCCGCCTTCAAGGTTCTGGATTTTTTGCAGGCGCGAAGAGGGGATCGCCTTGCCTTCGCCGCGCGTGACCTCATCCACCTCGGCGCAGGCTGCCCAGACAATCAACGCCAGAATGAAGGCGAAGCAGGACCAGAGCGTGATGCGCGCAGTGCGGGGAGCTCCTTCGGTGATGGTCCGTTCTATTTCATTGACGGAGAAGGGTTTATCGGACTCGCCTGACGCGAGGCGTTTAAAAAAGGCGATGACAGCGTTAATGACTCGCATGGATTTGCCCCTGTTTCAGCGCGGCCAGCACGTTATCGCGCGGACCGTCGGCAAGAATACGCCCCCTGTCGAGGATGATAAGCCTGTCGACCAGCGCCAGCATTGAGGCGCGGTGGGTCACCAGTATGACGGTGCGGCCTGCGGTACATTCGACGAGCGCACGACGCACGGCTTCTTCGGTGGTGTTGTCCATGGAGCTGGTGGGCTCATCCAGCAGCAGAATGGGCGGATCGAGGAGCAGGGCGCGCGCCAGGACGACCGCCTGACGTTGGCCCCCCGAAAGATTCAGCCCCCGCTCGCCAACCTGCATGTTATAGCCGTCCGGGTGTTTGCGGGCAAACTGGTGAACGCCTGCCAGGCGCGAGGCGCGCAGCATCACGTCATCATCAACATAGCCTGCGCCGCTCAGTAAATTTTCCCGTAACGTTCCGCTGAACAGATGCAGATCCTGCGGAACATAGCCGATGTTATGGCGCAGGTCGCTGACGTCAATCTGCCTGGCGTCAATGCCGTCAATCAGGATTTCCCCGGCGTTGGGCTGATAAAACCCAATCATCAGCTTCGCCAGTGAGCTTTTGCCCGACCCGCTGCGGCCGATGATCCCCACGCGTTCACCGGGGGCAATGGCGAAGCTGACCTGGTGGAGTGAAGCCTGTTTCTGCTGTGGGTAGGTGAAATCCACCTCCTGAAACGCAATGGCCCCTTCGAGTTTTTCGCGGGCAACGGGCGCGCTGCCCTCCTGGCGCTCCTGTGGCAGATCCATCATGCTCTCTGTAGTTTCCATGGTCATCTTTGCCTGCTGATAGCGAGTGACCAGGCCGCTGAGCTGGCCCAGCGGCACCAGCGCGCGTCCGTTCAGCATGTAACAGGCGATCAGACCGCCCATGCTGAGATTACCGTCAATAATCAGATAGACCCCGGCGACAATCATCGCCACGCCGGAAAACTGCTGCAGCCAGGCGGTGAAGTTCATCGCCAGCGTCGAGAGTGTTTTGACCTTAATCTCTTTTTTGCTGAGTGTGCCGAGGGTGTTTTCCCACAGATACTGGCGCTCGCTTTGGGCGTTATTGACCTTGATTGCGTCCAGCCCGCTCAGGGTTTCAATCAGCACCGCCTGGCGTTCAGAGGCGAGCTTCATGGTGTCGTCGATGGTGTCGTTGAGCGGTTTCTGAATCGCCCAGCTCACCGCAAGCGCCAGGGGAAAGGCCACCAGCGGAACAAAAACCAGCGGCCCGCCGATCAGGCCAATCACCAGCAGCATCAGGAGCGTGAAGGGGATATCGATCAGGGCGGCGAGCGTCAGTGAAGAGAGGAAATCGCGAAGCGACTGGATTTCGTGAATGTTTTGCGCAAAGCTGCCAAGCCGCGCCGGACGGGCCTTCATCGCCATGCCGGTAATGCGGCTGAACAGCGTCGCGGAGACAATCATGTCCGTTTTCTTGCCCGCCAGATCGAGACAGCGGCCGCGCAGCGTCTTCAGCAGTAAATCAAACAGAAAGGCCACGGTGATCCCCGTGGCCAGCACCCACAGGGTTGAAGTTGCCTGGTTAGGGACCACGCGGTCGTATACGTTCATCACGAACAGCGGCGTACCCAGCGCGATGATGTTGATAAGAAAACTGGCAACCACGGCGTCGCTGTAGAGCGTGCGGGAGAGCCGCAGGGTATCGCGAAACCAGGTCCGGGTGCGGGGGATAAGCGCCGTTTTGGTGCGCTCCCGCTGGTGTAAGGGGCGAAGGAATACCGTAACACCGGTGTAGGTTTCGGCAAGGATGTGCGCGTCGACCAGCACTTCGCTGCCCATCACTTCGCTGGACATAATGCGTGCCTGGCCCTGATTGTTCCAGCCGATCAACACGGCGGTGCGCTGCTCTTTCAGCAGTAGAATCGCCGGTAAGGAGACGGCGCTGAGGGTGGTGAGTTCACGTTTCAGCATACGCGTGCGAAAGTGCGCCCTGGCGGCAGCCCGCGAAAACATGTCCGGCGTCAGGCGATTTTCCTTCAAGGGCAAACCTGCCGTCAGCGATACCCGGCTGGCCTCGCGCCCGTGCAGCGAGCAGATAATCAGCAGGCTGTCCAGAAGCGGGTCGTCGTAACGGTGGCGGGGATCGAGATTGAGATCGTCCTGAACGTCTGCGGGCGAGTGGGGAGATGAAGGGACTGAATGTAGTGCCATGGCTTATATCCTTATTATTCTCCGCCGCAGCAGAGAGAGGATATTCCCTCTGCTGCGTCGAATTATTTCAAGTCCGGTAATGCCGACTGCGACTCTGCCCAGGTTGCTTCACTGGCGGAGAGAGGCTGAATGGAGAGTGATTTTAATAATTCACCTGTGCGAGCCTTAATACGATATCCGGAGAACAGCTCTACGTATTGCATCTCAATATTACGACGCTGTGCGGTAAAGACTTCATTTTCGCTGTCGAGTAAATCTAATAAGGTTCGCTCACCAATGCTGAATTGTTTTTGATAAGCATCACGCACTTTATAGCTCTGCTCAGCATATTGTTCGGCAATGGGCACCTGCTTGCGTGAATTTTCAAGGGCATTCCATGCCAGGCGTAATTCTTCCGTTAATTGCCGGCGGGCATTATTGCTGACGTCCTGTGCTTCGCGAAGTTTATAAGCATTAGAGGTCATGTTGGCTTTATCGCTACCGCCATTAAACAGGTTGTAGCGCATTCTGAGCATCGCCTGCCACTCCTGGCTGTGCCCGCGGGTGCCGTCAATGTTGTTATCCATTGTGCGACCCAGTTCCACATTCACATTCGGGTAGAAGGTGGATTTCGACGCTTCGTACTGCTGACGGGTGGCCTCGACGTCTGACTGCGCAAGCTTCAGCAGCGGGCTGTTTTCCAGCATCACCTTTTGTGCTTCCTGCACCGAGTCCGGTGTGGCGACCACGGCTGGCTGGATGAGATCCTGCGCTTCTGTACCGGTGATGCTGAAGAAATTAGTGCGGGAGTCGTCAAGGTTGGTCTGCTCGGTCAGCAGGTTGTTCCGCGCCTGGGCCAAACGCGCCTGCGCCTGTTCATAGTCGGCCTGACGCCCCACGCCTTGTTGGGTGCGCAGCGTTATCTGATCGAAAATGCGTTCGTGGCTTAGCAGGTTATCTTCAGCGAGCGTCACAAACTGCTGGCGCATCAGAACGTCCAGGTAAGCCTGAATGGCGCTCAGGGCGGTGTTTTCGCTGCTGTTGCTGACGCCGTAGGCGCGGGAGTTAACGGTGGCTTTCTGCCGGGCGACTTCGCTGGTGGTCGCAAAACCATTGAATACGTTTTGCGTAAGCGTGAGCGAAGATTCACTGCGGTTCAGGTTACGACGATGATCGTTCGCCGCGCGGGTGGTTGAATTGTCCGTTTGCTCCCAGCCCGTTCCGGCATTCAGATTTAACGACGGTAAATAACCGCCTTTGGCGGCCTTCAAGTCATAATCCGCAGAATAACGGCTGTTCATTGAAGCACTGACATCCGGATGAGTGTTAAGCGTATTTTTAATGGCCTGTTCCAGCGTTAATGCACAGGCCGCACCACTAAATAATAAAGGTAGTGATACTGCATATAATACAGGGCTGTGTTTTTTCATGATTCATTCCCTTCACAGTTTGTTTTCCAGTTGCTCGCTAAGATAGACCAAATCGTTAAATGGATAATCGCCAAAATACGTGCTTTTACAAAAATAACATAAAGGTATCGTTACTAATGCAAGGGGGAGTGTATATAGTGAAAGGAGCGTTCTAAATTATATTTATTCAGTTTTCATTTCGTAATTAAGACAATATTTTCGTGTATGGATGTTGGCTTAGGAACGGTAAATTATCTTTTCACACTGGCTATTGCATCTCAGGGAGAAATGCTATGTCGACAGTTATGGGAACCATTAAAGCAGTCATTGGGCAGGTCTGGATTGTTGGGGCAAACGGCACTCAGCGACAGGCAATTGAAGGAGAGGTGCTTCTGCGCGGCGAGGAGGTGGTGACCGGGCAGGGCGCTGTGACCCTCACTCTTCCGGATGGAAAAAACCTCGATCTCGGGCGCGCCAGCACCTGGAGCGGAAATAGCGCAGAATCATCGACACAGGATCTTGCCGCTGCTCAACAGGCCATCGCCCAGGGTGGCGACCCGACACAAATCCTTGAAGCTACGGCTGCGGGTACGCCGACGGCGATAACCGAAGATGCAGGTGATGGCGGCGGCGGGCACAGCAGCGTGGTGCTCGATCTTACCGGGCAGATCCTCGACCCGACGGCGGGGTATCCGACTTCAGGCATAGACGCGGCTTTCACGGGACCTTTAGAGGAACAAACGCTGATATATACGGCGGCAGACCCGGGGAGTGACGCCAATTTACCGCCTGTCGCACCACCAGTGACACCGCCGGTGCCGCCCGTTACGCCTCCGGTGAATCCGCCAGAGCCCCCTGTAACGCCACCGGAGCCGCCGGTTAAGCCCCCGCTTCCACAGGCAAGTATCACCCTCGATGCCATCGCGACCGACAACATTCTCAATATGAAAGAGGCGGCCGAACCCACAACGCTTGTCAGCGGAACTACCGGGCATGATGTTAAGCCTGGCGATACCGTGACGGTCACCGTCAACGGCAACGAGTATTCGACGGTCGTTGGGGAAGAGGGACGCTGGTCCGTTGAGGTAAATACCAACGATCTACTGGCATCGGGAGACGTTGAGGCAAACGTGACCACGCGTGATGAACACGGTAACGAAGCGACGGCGAATGCGCAGGGCAGCGTTGGGCAGGCAACGCTTTCGGTCAAAATTACCATCGACCCCATTGGCGGTGACGGTTACCTCAACAATGCTGAGTTGAAAGAGGAATCGACGACCCTGAGCGGTAGGGTAAGTGAGGGCACGCCGGAGGGCACTGAAATCACGCTGACCATGGATGGACGCCCGATCGGCACGGCGACGGTGAACCACGACGGTACGTGGAGCACGACGGTCGAAACTTCATTGATCAAAGATGGCGGCAAGGTGCAGGCAGAAATCAGCCTGAGCGATAAATATGGCAATGAGGTTGATGCGAAAGCGGAGGCAAAGGTTGAGCCGCGCCCTCTGTCGGTCGAGATAACCATCGACACCATCGGCGGCGACGGTTACCTCAATAACGCTGAACTGAGTGAAAAGCTCACCGCCATCAGTGGCACAGT
>NZ_OBEF01000002.1 GCF_900215375.1 Enterobacter sp. CC120223-11
TTGAGCTAACCGATACTAATGAACCGTGAGGCTTAACCTTACAACGCCGAAGCTGTTTTGGCGTGAGAGACAGACACATTTTCAGCCTGATAACAGATTAATCGATGTGCACAGAGTAAGACGTGCATGTTGAAAACAGAATTTGCCTGGCGGCAACAGCGCGGTGGTCCCACCTGACCCCATGCCGAACTCAGAAGTGAAACGCCGTAGCGCCGATGGTAGTGTGGGGTCTCCCCATGCGAGAGTAGGGAACTGCCAGGCATCAAATTGCAGTAAACCGGGATGAGAATCCGGGTAGTGACAAAGAAATTCGGTGGAGCGGTAGTTCAGTCGGTTAGAATACCTGCCTGTCACGCAGGGGGTCGCGGGTTCGAGTCCCGTCCGTTCCGCCACTTATTGAAAGCCCTGAGCATCTGCTCAGGGCTTTTTCTTTTTCGCTGAACTTATTATTGCCAGAATCGCAAAAATCCTCTGTATTTTTTACTCTTTTTCCTCCACCCCGCGCTCGCGATAATCCTCTGATTAGACAAACAAACTCCTTAATGAGGAAAATATGACAATCCCTGCATTTGGTTTAGGTACGTTCCGTCTCAAAGATGACGTGGTTATCGCATCAGTTAAAACGGCGCTGGAGCTGGGCTACCGTGCTGTTGATACCGCACAGATCTATGACAATGAAGCCGCAGTTGGTCAGGCCATTGCTGAAAGTGGCATCCCGCGTAGCGAATTATTTATCACCACCAAAATCTGGACGGAAAACCTTAGCAAAGAGGCTCTGATCCCGAGCCTGAAAGAGAGCCTGAAAAAGCTGCGTACAGATTACGTCGATCTCACTCTGATCCACTGGCCATCGCCTAAAGATGCTGTTTCTGTTGAAGAATTTATGCAGGCACTGCTGGAAGCGAAAAAGAGCGGGTTAACTAAGGCGATTGGTATTTCGAACTTCACTATTCCGCTGATGGAAAAAGCCATTGCAGCGGTTGGTGCGGAAAACATTGCAACCAATCAGATAGAACTCTCTCCTTATCTGCAAAATCGGAAAGTGGTTGAGTGGGCGAAACAGCACGGCATTCATATCACTTCGTATATGACGCTGGCTTACGGTAAAGCGCTGCAGGATAAGGTCATTAACCAGATTGCTGAGAAGCATAACACTACGCCAGCACAGGTCATTCTTGCGTGGGCAATGGGTGAAGGCTATGCGGTGATTCCGTCCTCTACGAAGCGGGAAAACCTGGCGAGTAACCTTGAAGCTCAGAAACTGACTCTGGACGATGCTGACAGGGCGGTGATTGCGGCACTTGACTGTAATGATCGCCTGGTGAGCCCGGAAGGCCTCGCGCCAGAGTGGGACTAATCAAAACAGGGGCATTTATGCCCCTGTTTCACTTTTGCGCTGAGCTTCATGCTCGCTCAGAAAATCAATAAAGGCGCGGATCCGCGTACTCACGGCACGATCGCTGTAATAGACGGCGCTGAAAGGCATTTCGACCGGTAGCCGTTTATCTGCCAACAGTTCAACAAACTCCCCTCTGGCAATCTCACTATCGACCATAAAGTCTGACAGGCAAGCTATGCCATTCCCTTGCAGACAGAGTTGCTTGAGCGTCTCCCCACTGTTGGATGAAATCCCACACTGAATTTCATGCAGCTGCCCGTCACAGCATGAGACCGGCCACATGTTCAGTGACACAGGCTCAGTAAACCCCATACAGACGTGATGTTTCAGATCTTCAACCGATTCAGGTTTGCCGTGGCGGGCAATGTAGTCTGGTGAAGCGATGATCTTCCTCAGGCTGCTGAAAAGAGGGCGGGCGCGAAGGCTTGAATCGGCTAAGGTTCCCACGCGGATAGCCACATCCACTTTACGCTCTATCAGGTTGATAAACGTCTCAGAGGAAACCAGTGACAGCGCAATTTCGGGATAGCGCTCCCGGAAAGGTTTGATCAGCGGCATCAGATAATGCAGGACTACAGGAGTCGCAGCATCGATGCGTAGCAGCCCTCGTGGCGTGTGTCGGGCCTCCATCAGTTCGTTCTCTGCCGCCGCCATCTCCTGTAAAACGCCCTGCACACGGCGGAAATAGCGTTCACCTTCTTCCGTCAGGCTGAGCTGTCGCGTTGTGCGATTCAACAGGCTTACGCCAAGCTTCGATTCCAGCTTTTTCACCGCACGACTAACGGCAGAATTAGCCTGACCGAGCTGCTCAGCGGCACGACTAAAGCTGCCGCTTTCCACGACGGCGACAAAGATGGCAATTTCTTCGGATGTGGCTCTCATTGTTGCTTCACCTGCAAAATTCTATTGAGATTTTGACCATTTTTGTTATTTAAACACCGGCGCATACTGCGTGTCATCTTAATCCTGAATGATACGGAGTAAATTATGCCACTGGCGCTACTTGCCCTGACGATCAGTGCCTTTGCAATTGGCACGACCGAGTTTGTGATTGTGGGTCTGGTTCCTACCATCGCTGAACAACTTTCTGTTTCCCTGCCTTCCGCGGGCCTGCTGGTTTCCATATACGCGCTGGGTGTTGCCATCGGCGCGCCGGTATTAACTGCGCTCACCGGAAGCATGCCGCGTAAACAGCTGCTGCTGGCTTTGATGGTGCTTTTTACCGCCGGAAACTTACTGGCTTGGCAGGCACCGGGCTACGGGACCCTGGTGCTCGCCCGTCTGTTAACAGGCCTTGCCCACGGCGTCTTCTTCTCAATTGGCTCGACCATTGCCACAAGCCTGGTGCCGAGAGAGAAAGCGGCATCCGCCATTGCCATCATGTTTGGCGGCTTGACCGTCGCGCTGGTTACGGGCGTGCCGTTGGGGACTTTCATCGGCCAACATTTTGGCTGGCGTGAAACCTTCCTGGCCGTTTCCCTGCTTGGCGTGATTGCGCTGATCGCCAGTGCTATCCTCGTACCTAAAAATATTCCGCAGCGCGCTACGGCAACGCTTCGCGAACAGCTTCAGGTGCTGACCCATCCGCGTTTACTGATGATTTATGCGATCACTGCGCTGGGTTACGGTGGTGTTTTCACGGCGTTTACCTTCCTCGCGCCGATGATGCAAAACCTGGCTGGCTTCTCTCCTTCTGCGGTGAGCTGGATCCTGCTTGGATACGGTGTTTCGGTCGCTATTGGTAACATTTGGGGCGGCAAGCTTGCCGATAAACACGGAGCCGTACCCGCGTTGAAAATCATCTTCGCGGCGCTGGTTGTCCTGCTGCTGGTCTTCCAGTTTACCGCTTCCATACAGTATGCGGCGCTGGCGACGGTGCTGGTGATGGGGATCTTCGCCTTCGGTAACGTTCCGGGCTTGCAGGTGTATGTCGTGCAGAAAGCAGAGCTGTATACACCGTCTGCTGTGGACGTGGCATCAGGTCTGAATATTGCAGCCTTTAACGTGGGTATCGCATTGGGCTCGATCATTGGCGGACAGACCGTTGAGCATTACGGTCTGGCACAGACGCCGTGGATTGGCGCGGTGATTGTGATGGTGGCTTTCCTGCTGATTGGCATCAGCGGTCGCCTCGATAAACCGGCCAGGGTGGCGCTCGGCTGAGTCCGCATTTGCTTACAGAGTAGCAACTATCTTTCTGAAAAATGGCGTTGAAACCGTAAGCAAAAATCCCTATAACAGAAGAACCACTCCGTGATGGCGGCGTGGTTTTCTGTTATAGAGGTCAGAAACCGAACGTGCGAAAAAATACCTATGCCATGCGTTATGTTGCCGGACAACCGGCCGAGAGGATTTTGCCTCCCGGCTCGTTCGCAACTATTGGCAAGGCGCTGCCGGCAGGGGAACCGCTGAGCAGTGAAGAGAAAATTCGCGTTCTGGTGTGGAACATTTTCAAGCAGAAGCGGGCCGAATGGCAGTCGGTTCTGAAGAATTTTGGCAAAGATGCGCATCTGGTTCTCTTACAGGAAGCGCAAACAACGCCTGAACTGGTAAGGTTCGCCACAACCAACTACCTGGCCGCCGATCAGGTGCCTGCTTTTGTCTTGCCGCAAAATCCCTCTGGCGTAATGACGCTTTCTTCTGCGCATCCGGTTTACTGCTGTCCACTGCGTGAACGTGAACCCATTCTGCGACTGGCGAAATCAGCGCTGGTGACGGTTTATCCCTTGCCTGATACGCGCCTGCTGATGGTCGTCAATATTCATGCTGTCAATTTTAGCCTCGGCGTAGATGTTTACAGCAAGCAGCTGTTACCTATAGGTGATCAGATCGCGCATCATAGCGGCCCCATTATCATGGCAGGCGATTTTAACGCCTGGAGCCGTCCACGCATGAATGCGCTGTACCGCTTTGCGCGCGAAATGTCGCTGCGTGAAGTCCGCTTCACCGACGATCAGCGCCGCCGTGCGTTTGGTCGCCCTCTCGATTTTGTGTTCTACCGTGGTCTGAATGTGCATGAAGCCTCCGTTCTGGTGACAAGCGCATCCGATCACAATCCGCTACTAGTGGAATTCAGTCCCGGCAAACCTGAGCGATAAAGGTAAGTCAGGTCTGCCGTGGGGCAGACCTGTGCACGTAAGGTGCTGCCCTTTATTCATTCAACCAACCGAAGGACAACACAATGACAACGCAAACTCACCACAATAACGTCGAGAAACAGTTTGGCTCCCAGGCGAGCGCTTATTTAACCAGTGCCGTACATGCTTCCGGTCGTGATTTACAGCGACTGGGCGAGCGGCTGAGCGCATATCCTGAGGCCCGTGTACTCGATTTGGGATGCGGAGCAGGGCACGCCAGTTTTGTGGCGGCCGCTAACGTAGCAAGCGTGACGGCTTACGACTTATCCGCACAGATGCTGGATGTGGTGAAACAGGCTGCGAAAGACAAAGGCTTAAACAACATCATCACGGCTCAGGGCTATGCTGAAATTTTGCCTTTTGATGATGCCGCTTATGACGTGGTCATCAGCCGCTATTCAGCTCACCACTGGCATGATGTCGGGCAAGCGCTGCGGGAAGTTAAACGCGTACTGAAGCCGGGCGGCATCTTCATCATGATGGATATCATGTCTCCGGGGCACCCGCTGCGGGATATCTGGCTGCAGACAGTCGAAGCCCTGCGTGACACCTCGCACGTGCGTAATTACTCCAGCGGGGAATGGTTCTCTATGATCAACGAGTCAGGGCTGGTGACCGATAGTCTGATTGCCGATCGTTTGTCGCTGGAGTTCAGCTCCTGGGTAACGCGTATGAGAACGCCTGAGGCACTGTGTACCGCGATCCGTCTGTATCAGGAGAGTGCCTCGCAGGAAGTGAAGACCTACTTCGAATTGCAGGATGACGGCTCGTTCTCCAGCGATACGTTGATGGTCGAAGCCCATAAAGCGAAGTAAATAAAAAAGGCACCGGGGAAACCGGTGCCTTTTTCGTTAAACAGATTGTCAGGAATCGGGTCTGTCGCTGTTTTTAACATACAGCGTCAGCTGATCGCCCGGTCGCAGATTGTCGGTATCGTTGTTCCAGCGGACAACATCGTTGATGTTGACGCCGTGACGCTTAGCGATGCTCGACAGCGAATCCCCCTTGCGAACGCGATAGGTAATGCTACCGCTGTTGTTCGCCAGACGGCTTGCGCTACTCCCCGCGCCGACGGTCAGGTTTTGACCGACTTTCAGGTGTGCTCCGCGCAGTGAATTCCACTGCTGCAAATCCTTCGACGTTACGCCTAAGCGTGCCGCGATACCCGAAAGGGTGTCACCTGAACGAACCTTATAGCTACGGCTGGGCATTGGCATATTATCGGCCACCAGAGTCGACTGAACGGCAGCAATTTCGCCGGACGCCAGAGACTCACGCAGCTGATCGGCATGCTTTTGCGGCACCATCACATACTTTGGTCCGTTGGCTCCAAGGGTAGAACCCTTCACGCCTGCATTAAACGCCTTCAGCTTTGTTACCGAAATACCTGCCATGTCTGCGACCTGCTTCACGTCAACCGGGTTATCCAGTCGAACGCGAGCCAGTGCACGACTTTCATCTGCCGTCGGCAGTTGAACGCCATAGCGCTTGCTGTTCTTGAGAATATCACTCAATGCCAGCATTTTAGGTACGTAAATCTTCGTTTCCTGAGGCAGAGAGAGCGACCAGAAATCGGTAGGTTTCCCACGCGATCTGTTTGCTTTCACTGCCTTCATGACCCGGCCTTCACCGCTGTTATATGCTGCGACAGTTAACAACCAGTCGCCATCAAACATCTTGTTCAGACGCTGCATCATATCGAGAGCTGCCGTTGTAGAGGCAACCAAATCGCGACGCGCGTCATACGCTCGGGTCTGTTTTAAACCATAATTGCGCCCTGTGCTCGGAATGATCTGCCAGATGCCTGCGGCATTGGCGCCAGACGTTGCATGGGGGTCAAAAGCGCTCTCCACTATGGGTAGTAGTACCAGTTCCATGGGCATGTTGCGTTTCTTAACTTGCCCTGCTATCCAGTACATATACGGCTCTGCCCGTAAAGTTACATCGTGGAGATAGCTCTTATTACGTAAATACTTCTGTTTCTGTTCGCGAATCCGGGTGTTCTCCGGAATTCCCATCTTCAGCTCGTCGCCAATGAAAGCCCACAAGTCCTGATCCTGCGCATAAAACGTTCCGTCATCCATCCATCGCGCTTGACTTGCAAACTTTCCTGCTTCCCCTTGACTAGCCGCAGAAAGGCTCTGTGCGTGCTGCTGAACGTTACCATCTCGATTGGCCTGGCAACCCACCAGCAGGACAGAGGCGAGTAATATCGCTCGTGCCTTCATGTGTGTGGTCAATAGTTGCTTAAAAGACGAGCAATCATAATGGCGAAATTTTAAAAAGGCAACCCTGAAGACTCAGAAGTTATCTTTCTTTGACCGTAACCATGCAAATCGCTGCTCAGGTTGTTGCAAATTTGTTTCTTTGTTAATTTCTTCAATTAAATCAATATCATTTGTTCGTAAAAATACATTGTTATTGCGTTCGTTTTTCAGAATTACGGGTAGTGTCATTTGGTTTTTGGCACGTAACTCCTTAACTTCACTGTAATAATCATTTATCGCCCGATCCTGGGGTAAGATGCTCATTGCAAACTTCATATTGGCTAATGTGTACTCGTGCGCGCAACATACCAGGGTATGGCCAGGAAGCGCGTCTAATTTCTTAAGTGACTGATACATTTGCTCGGCAGTGCCTTCAAACAGACGTCCGCAACCGCCGGAGAAAAGCGTATCGCCGCAAAACAGATAAGGATCGCTAAAGAAACAGATGTGGCCGAGCGTGTGGCCTGGCGTCGCAATTACAGAAAATTCGCATCCCAAAACATCGATAAGATCGCCTTCCTTAACGATGCTTGTCACCCCTTTATGTTGCGTCTCGTCAGGGCCATACACCACAAGACCCGGGAATTTTTCCACCAGTTCTTTCACGCCGCCAACGTGATCGTTGTGGTGATGCGTCAGCAAAATGGCTTCCGGTCGCCATTGGTTTTTGGCGATAGCGGCAAGAACCGGAGCGGCTTCACCCGGATCGACAATCAGGCAGCGACCATCGTCCTGACTCAGAACCCAGATGTAGTTGTCCTGAAATGCAGGAATACTGTTAAGATTCATAAATTACCTCTCATTACTGTCGCGGAAGGTGTGATGAAACCGGCAAGGATACCTCTGAAAGCCACGGCCCCGGTCCACTGGGCGGAAATGCCCTGGGGAGAATACTACCGTGAAGCGCTGGAACAACAGCTCAAGCCGTGGTTGGCAAAACTTTATGGATTTCATCTGCTGAAGATTGGCAATTTGAGCGCGGAAATCAATACCGATGCGTGCGCTATCTCGCATCAGGTTAATGTCTCGCTGGACGGTAGCCCGATGCAGGTGAAAGCGGATCCGCTCTGGCTACCCTTTGCGGAAAAATCAGTCGACGCCTGCTTACTGGCGCACACATTGCCCTGGTGTTCAGACCCACACCGTCTGCTGCGTGAAGCCGATCGCGTATTGATTGACGACGGCTGGCTGATCGTGACGGCCTTCAACCCTATGAGCCTGATGGGCCTGCGCAAAATGGTGCCGATTCTGCGTAACCGCACGCCTTATAATAGCCGCATGTTTAGCCTGACGCGTCAGCTGGACTGGCTGGCGCTGCTTAATTTTGAAGTGCTGCACCAGGGTCGTTTCCAGGTCCTGCCCTGGACGCGTCAGGGCGGACGCATTCTGAGCACGCATCTCCCGGCTCTGGGGTGTTTACAAGTGATTGTTGCGCGCAAAAGAACGGTGCCGTTAACGCTCAACCCAATGCGCCAGAGCAAAGCGAAAACGCAGCTGCGTCCGGCTGTGGGCGCAACAAGGCAGTACCGTAAGCCGCAGGATTAGCTCTCCGGCTTGTAGCCCGTGTCTTCCTGCGTCGGGCTCATTGCTGCGGCGCGGGCAAGCTCATCACAACGCTCGTTCTCCGGATGGCCCGCGTGGCCTTTGACCCACTCCCAACGAATTTTGTGGCCGCCGAGCGCGGTGTCCAGACGTTGCCATAGGTCGACATTTTTCACCGGTTTCTTATCCGCCGTTTTCCAGCCGCGTTTTTTCCAGTTATGGATCCACTGCGTGATGCCCTGACGCACGTACTGGCTGTCGGTGCTCAGCACCACTTCGCAGTGCTCTCTCAGCGCTTCGAGCGCCACGATAGCCGCCATCAACTCCATCCGGTTGTTGGTGGTCAGGCGGTAGCCTTCGTTAAAGGTTTTTTCATGCTGACCGTAGCGTAAAATGGCGCCATAGCCGCCGGGTCCCGGGTTACCGAGGCAAGAACCATCGGTGAAAATTTCTACCTGCTTAAGCATCTCTGGTAGACTTCCTGTAATTAAATTCGACGTAAGCGACAAGTCTGACATAAATGAACGATATGAGCACTGCAATTACCCGACAGATCGTCCTCGATACGGAAACCACCGGTATGAATCAGATCGGTGCGCACTATGAAGGGCACAAGATCATCGAGATCGGGGCGGTTGAAGTGATCAACCGTCGTTTAACGGGTAACAACTTCCACGTCTATCTGAAGCCCGATCGTCTGGTCGATCCGGAAGCTTTCGGCGTTCACGGTATAGCCGATGAGTTTCTGTTGGACAAACCCACCTTTGCCGACATCGCTGATGAGTTTATCGACTACATCAAAGGCGCCGAGCTCGTCATCCATAATGCCTCGTTCGATATCGGCTTTATGGACTATGAATTCGGCAAGCTAAACCGTGGCATTGCCAAAACGAACACCTTCTGTAAGGTCACCGATAGCCTGGCGCTGGCGCGTAAAATGTTCCCGGGCAAGCGTAACAGCCTCGATGCGTTATGTTCCCGCTATGAAATCGACAACAGCAAACGTACGTTGCACGGCGCATTACTCGATAGCCAAATTCTGGCCGATGTCTATTTGCTGATGACCGGTGGGCAAACGTCTCTAAGCTTTGCAATGGACGGCGACAACAGTCAGCGGGCGGGCGATGCCGGCATTCAGCGTGTTGTTCGTGCAGCAAGCCAGCTGAGGGTGATTTCCGCCACCGATGAAGAGCTGGCGGCACACGAATCGCGTCTGGATTTGGTGCAAAAGAAAGGTGGAAGCTGCCTCTGGCGCGCCTGATAGCGGCAAACATGCGCTGAAAAGAAGCGCATGGGTGATTTTTGCAGCAAACGATTCAAAACGTGAGAAAAAGCGTTGACGGCGGAGCGGGGTATCCGTAATATTCGCCTCGTTCCCAAGGGAACAGTGGAGCGGTAGTTCAGTCGGTTAGAATACCTGCCTGTCACGCAGGGGGTCGCGGGTTCGAGTCCCGTCCGTTCCGCCACTATTCAGAAGGCCTGAATCAGCAATGATTCAGGCCTTTGTCGTTTTTCACTCCCATTCTTTATTCCTCCGCACGTACTGCGCGCATAAAACCTTAAACTTTTTTTATCGCTGACGGCCAGCCCCGTTTTTCTGCCTCGCCAAACTCCGGGTCTACGCCATAATAAGATGGCGAAACCGCTTACTTTTGCCCGTTCGCTTTTGATGCCGGGAGCCTGCCTATGCGAGTGGATGTCTTAAACACCCGGCAACGAGCCTGGGTGCTCACCTTACCGGGGTGGGGCGTGCTCTATTATGTGCTGGGCTACCTCTCCCTAACGCTGGACGATCCCGGCAGCCGCATTGCCTTTATCTGGCTGCCTGCTGGCGTCGCGGTCAGCGCTTTTCTGATCTCTCCCCGGGCGAGCTGGATCTGGCTTTTTATCACCTTGTTTATCGCCAGGTTGCTGCTGGACGTCACGTTTCATCACGTTATTGCCGTTTCACTGGGGACTGCGTTCATCTCGCTTCTTAACGACTGGGCAATTGCCTGGATTGTGCGTCGCTTCTCGCGGGGGCGTGACGATCTCAATAAAGTCGTGACGTGGATTGCCGCCACTCTGCTGGTCAGCGCCGTGGGAGCCATTTCAGGCGTGAGTTGGCTTTCGTTGCTGAACGGAACCCCCTGGCTGAAAGGCCTCTGGATTTGGTGGAGCGCCAACGTCACCGGTACGCTTTTTGTTACCCCGGCGCTGGTTGGGCTGGTGAGTGCTCAGATTCCTCAGCGCACGGTTCCACTCGCGCTTTCCCTTCTGTTGCTGCTGGCCGTACTGATTTCCACCCTGCTGATTTTCGCCAGAACACCTGACAACCATCAGAATATCGCGCTGACCTACACGCTGGCCTGCCTTCCTCTGATTCTGATGATGGTGACGGCGGTGGTGTGCAACGCCAGGCTGGGTTCGATAGCCTTTATCGCCTTCAGCGCCGTGGTGGTCGGCGCTTCCTGGCATGAAACCGGGCCGTTTTACCTCGCCAGGCTGAGCACCGAAGAATCTATCATTCTGGCGCAGTGCTACCTGTCCGGTGCTGCGTTGTTGATTATCTTTATCCGCGCGCAAAAGAGCGTGGGGAAAAGCGACAGGCGCAGCGGAGCGAGTCAGGATATCGCCTACACGCTAAATCCTGAGAACGGGCAGATAGTCTGGAACCCCCATGCCAGCTCCCCGCTCAGTGCTGAACTGGCGGCAATCACTTCGCGGGAAGGACTGCTGGAGCATATTCCGGACGAGGCCCAAAAAGTGCAGCTACAGCGACGCTGGCAGTCAGTGCTTGAGGCGCACGCCGTTGAGGAACGCTTCCCCTTTATGCTTCACCTGGCGGGCCGACGGCCCGTGGCGATGGCTGAAATCACCACGCTTCCGGTGGTCGGGGCTGGTTCGACAGTCATTGTCGGTTTCTGGGTGGAGGAACATTCCGGTTTACTCCACGCCGCATCAAAGGGAGAGGGCTGATTATGCTACAGATCGCTTTTTTGCTGGCGGGAGCCTCATTTGTCAGGAAGGCGGCGCCGGTATTGCTGCTGGTGGGGCTGCTATGGGGTGGGCTCGGGGCATCGATTTTTGTGGATGGTTTGCAGGGGGAACGGCATTTTCCCCTGCATATCTTTGGCCTGCTGCTGCTGGCCGACAGCATAGTGTCGCTGCTGATGGGCTCAGCGGCGACAGGGACACAGCGCGGCGTGTTCTGCTTCAAAGGTGGGTTGTTTCTGCTCATCGCGTTGCTGATTTTGTCGGGGCAACACAGCGGGAATCTGGTGCTGGCGATTATCTTCGGCATGGCGTACTTCATCACCGGGCTGTTTGTGATTGCCTCGGCCATCGTGGTGCGCTTTAAGCACTGGCAGTTCTCACTGCTGTCGGGTTTTTTACAGCTGGTGTTCGCCATTTTCCTGTTTTTGCCGTTTCCTACCCAGCATGATGGCACCGTCTCCCAGTTCATTGGTATGGTGCTGATCGTCGGTGGCATTCAGTGGGTGCGGCTGTCCGTACGCATGTTTCGGATAAAGCAGGGCCGCTCTGTCTTTGACATTCTGGCCCCGGACGATCTGCTCGAGACACGCCCGGTAACGCCCCCGGTATCCACCACCATCATGGGTAGCGGTCCGCTGGTTGTGCACGTCTGGACGCCGGAAGGATCGGCGGAAGAAGAGACGCTGCCGCGTCCGGTGATTAACCGCTACATCGCCGCAGTCGATGCCCACGGGGTGATTTCCACAGGGCATGCGGCCCTGGAGTTATCGCCATCGCTGTATATCAGTCTCTACCCGGCGGCGGATATCGATCGCTCACCTTCGGAGTTTTTCAATACGTTAAAAGCGGTGGAGGCAAACACCGTGGCCGGGACGTTCCAGCCCGACTATTTCACCGAGGCGAAAAACTGGTGCGAGTCGGATCGCAAAATACTCTTCTCAACCTTTAATGCCGAGTCGCTTCAGAGCTTCTGGGCCCGTTACCGACAGACGGAAACCTACAATCTGACCTGGCGAAATTGCTCCAGCAGCGTGGCTTATGCGCTTGAAGCTGCCCTGGACGGCGTCCTGCGCGAGCGCTGCTCCTGGGGCGGGTTTCTGCGACTGTTCTTCATTCCAGAGCTGTGGATAGCCGCGCAAATCCGTAAGCGGGCCACCACCATGGCCTGGACGCCAGGGCTCCTGCTGGACTACACGCGGACGCTGCACGCCATTGTTCACCCTGCCAGGATTTCGATCCTGTCGTTTATCCGGCGAACTATCTTCAGTGGGTTGCTGGCGGTGGGGCTGATTGCCGCGCTCATGCCGCACCCGGCCGCCGCCGTAGCGCTTGGGCTCGAAGGCGGCAGTTACGGCACGCCTTACGACGATCGCCGGGCGGAAAACTGGGTGCTGCCCTATATCGGTTATGACTATCAGCAGTTCTATATCGACGGCACGGAAATGGGCTACAAGCTGGTGGATGACGAGGTGAACTCGCTCAAGCTCAAAGTCTGGTATCTGGACGTACAGTACGACGCCTCCGAAGGCCGCACCGCCGCGCTGCGTAAACTCAATAACCGCCACAGCACAATGCTTGCAGGCGCAAGCTACCTCCGGACCACACCTGTCGGCGGCTTCCAGACGACGGTGGGCGTCGATACGCTCAACCAGAGCCAGGGCGTCACGGCTAATTTTTCCTGGATCCTGATGAAGCAGTGGGGCGGGCTGACGGTGCTGCCCATTGCGGGCGTAGACTGGAACAACAGCCAGCAGAATCGCTATTACTATGGCATCTCTGAAGAGGAAGCCTCCCGTTCAGGCTTATCGGCCTGGCGTCCTCATGCGAGCATGATCCCCTTTGTGTCCCTGGCGGCAAACTATGACTGGCACAACGGCCTGAATACCTGGGCGGAGATGACCGGGCGCTTTTACTCTTCCACGATAACGGACAGCCCGATGATCAACAAAGACGCCATCGCCGAGCTGACGCTTGGGTTCAGCTACGGATTTTAAAGCGGCGATGCATGCTCAGCAGGGCGAACAGCAGGCACAGGAGCCCGGTTATCCAGGGCAATCCGTGGCGTGAGAAAGTCATGACCACGCCGCCCAGCAGCGGGCCTGCCAGCGCGCCAAGGCCCCATGCGACGGACATCGCCGCGTAGATCCCCGTCAGCTGCGCCCCTTTGAAGCGCTCGCCTACCCAGGTAATGGCGACGGTATAAATGCCGACGAAAATTCCTCCCCAAAGAAACAGCATCACATAGGCCAGCAGATGAAACGCCAGCAGCGCAGGCCAGACGAAGGCCAGCGCAGCGGCAACAAATGCGAGGGTACGCATCAGCGCCGGGCGATTGACCTTATCGGCAAGCCAGCCGATGGGCAGCTGCAGGACGATGGCCCCGAACATCAGCACGGCAATCAGCAGCGCCGAGGCCGGTTCGCTCCAGCCAAGCTTCATGGCGTACAGCGACAGGAAATTCATCCCCAGCACTTCCACCGCGGCGTTCAGGAGAGTGGCAAGAATGGGGAGAAGGGCCAGGTTCAGGCTGGCACGCAGGCCCAGCGGCGGGGCGTCATGATCGTCGGCACGGGGCATTCCGGTTTTCATCACTAACAGCGCGGCGAAGCAGGCGAGTGCGGAGGTAATGTAAAACGCCAGATTACCCCCGCTCCCGGCCCCCACGATGATCAACGGGCCTGCAGCGAACCCGAGCGACATGCCCGCTGTGTAGATGGCCAGCACCTTTCCTCTGGCCTGCTCGACCGTCGTGCCATTCAGCCAGGTTTCCGTCTGCACCATAATAATTTCACTGAAGATGCCAAGCCCCAGACGGAGTAGAAACCAGTAGGGCAGCGGCAGGACCGCAAACAGCAGGAACAGAACGGCAAGGCCGCTCAGGGATAAAGTGATGAGAAACGTCGGTGAAAAGCGGCGAAACAGCACGGGCAAAAAGGGAGCCACGGCGAAAACGCCCACGGCATGCATGGCGGCATTCACGCCAATGGCGCTCTCCGACATCCCGGCATCCAGCAGCTTTAGGGCGATGAGCGGCGAACTCAGCCCATAGGTCAGGCCAAACAGCACCACGGAAGAGATAACCGCCATAAACCGGGGGGTGAAAATCATAAGCTTTCTGCCTGCCCTGAGGGATAGTTGCCTTAGTTCAGGTTAGATGCCGCCTGGATTGCGTGTCCAGTCGATTAGCGTCGATTCCACGGCATCACGGCGAGCAGTCGCGCCATTCCGCAAAATCCGCTGATCCCGGCGAACAGCAGGCCCGCGCCTACAAACCCTGACAGCAAAAAGAAGCCCTGATGTACGCCAAAGCCCAGCACGGTTCCCAGTAAAATAAGCAGCCCCGCAACAATCTGCACTTGGCGCATAATGGGCAGCGGGGCCGATTTATCCGCCTTAATTTGCTGGCCGATTTTTTTCCAGCCGTTCAGTCCGCCTTCCAGCAGCAGGACTTTCGCAGGCGCGACTGCATCAGCCAGCTTCTGCGCATTCTGCGTCGTGCGGTTGCCGGACTGGCAGTAGAAAATGACGGTGTCGAAGGGATCAAACGGCCCTAACCGCTCACCTTTTTCGATGGCGGAAAGTGAGAGGAGGTGAGCCTCGGCAATGTTTTCGCGCGCATGCTCGTCGGCTTCACGGATGTCGATCAAGGCGGCTCCCTGCGCCAGCAGCGTTTTCGCCTCTGCGGGGGAAATGGTTGAAATGGTCATCGTGCTCCCTGTGTTTGCCCGGCTGGTATGAGGGGCAATCCTACCTTATTTCATCGAACCTGTGACAGGTACCAGCCGGGCGGTCAGTAATTATTCCTTTGCCGTCTCCACGCCTGCAAATTGTGTCACGCCTTCACGCTCGTGGCGGGCAATCCAGCGGTAGCAGCCTGCGCTCAGGAACGCGCCAATAAACCAGCTGAAGTTAGCCACCTCGTGCAGAGCAGGAATAAAGCTCAGCACCAGGCCGACCGCCACAGAAGGCACCAGCGCGGCAATGGCTTTCGGGTTGAAGCCATTTTTGTACCAGTAGCGTCCCTGTGGGGAGACGGTGAACAGGTCATCGACCACCACTTTCCCACGCTTAATCAGATAGAAATCCGCCAGCAGAATGCCGAACAGCGGCCCGATAAACGATCCCAGCACGTCGAGGGTGTAGTGAATCAGCTCCGGCGACTGGAACAGGTTCCACGGTGTCAAAAGCACGGAGCCCACGGCGGCAATCATCCCGCCGGTGCGGAAGCTAATCCGCTGCGGCGAACAGTTGGAGAAATCAAACGCCGGAGAGACAAAGTTGGCGACGATGTTGATCCCGATGGTGGCGGTGATCATCGTCAGCAGGCCAATTGCCATCGCCACGCTGTTGCCGACGTGGCTCACGGTTTCAATCGGGTCGGTTATCATGCGGCCAAACAGCGACTGCGAGCCGGAGACAATAATCACCGTCACAATGGAGAACAGCAGGAAGTTGAACGGCAGGCCCCAGCGGTTGCCGCGGCGGATCTCCTGCATGTTTTTACCGTAGCGCGAAAAGTCGCCAAAGTTGAGCAGCGGGCCAGAGAAGTAGGAGACCACCAGCGCGGTGGCGGTGATCATCTGCCAGGTTTGTTCCCCGGTGCTGAGTTGCTTGCTGGCGAGGGTAAAGGAGATGCCGTCGAAACCGGTCTGATACAAAATCCAGCCCGCCAGCGCCATCATCACCACGTAGACCGCCGGCCCGGCGATATCAATAAAGCGCTTAATGGCGCTCATCCCGTGCCAGAACACCATGGCCTGAAGCACCCACATAATGCCAAAGCAGATCCAGCCGAGGTGCGACAGCCCCAGGAAGTGCCCGGTGGTCAAAGTCGCCAGGGAAGGCCAGAACTTCAGGCCTACCAGCATCAGCGCGTTTGCCGCCAGGTAAGTCTGAATGCCGTACCAGGCGAAGGCGATCAGACCGCGAATAATCGCCGGAATGTTCGCGCCAAACACGCCAAAGGCCTGGCGGCTAATGACGGCATAGGGCACGCCCGCCATCTGGCTCGGTTTCGCCACCAGGTTGGCGCACAGTTGCACAATACAGATGCCCGCCAGCAGGCACAGCAGCACCTGCCAGCTGGCTAACCCAAGGGTAAAGAAGCTCGCGGCCACCACGTAGCCGCCCATGCTGTGTACGTCGGACATCCAGAACGAAAAAATGTTGTACCACGACCAGCTCTGCTGGCGCGTAGGCGCCAGATCGTTGTTGGTCAGTCTTGGGCTGTAGCCCGGTTTGTAGTTCGCTTGCGGGTTTGGCATGAGATCTGCTCCTCTGAAAACAGATACGTGATGTCTGTAACGAACGTTGCAGGAACCAGGCCAGTTTTTGCTTTCTTGTATACGAAGAGTATTTATACTGTATACAAAATGCCACCGAGCAGGCCTTTTCAGGAGTCGGAAATGAAACGTGAAACGGGGCTCTGCGCCTCGCCAGAAACGGAAGACAAAGAGCAGCACATCTGGCAATCCATAATGAAAGCCATCGTTGAACACGAGCTGCCGCCGGGGAGCAAATTGCCGGAAGAGGCGCTGGCGGAAGTGTTTGGCGTCAGCCGGACCGGGATCCGCAAAGTGCTGACCCGCCTTGCGACGGTGCAAATGATCACCCTCACGCCCAGACGTGGTGCATTTGTCGCCACGCCGGACGTGGAAGAGTCGAAGGCGATCTTCGCGACGCGCAAGCTGATTGAGTGCGCGAACCTGCCGACCGTCCTCGATCATCTTCAGGCCCCGCATCTGGTTGGGCTGGAGAAAATCGTGAGGGAAGAGGATGAGGCGCACAACGCCCAGGACGGCGCGGCAGCGTTGCGCTGCTCGGCGGCCTTCCATCTTCAGCTGCAGGCCATTTCCGGCAACGCGGTATTGACCGAAATGCTGACCTCGCTCACCCAGCGCTCTTCGCTGGTGATCGCCGCCTGGGGCGCGCCCTGGCAGCACGGCTGCCGCTGCCACGACCACGCGACGCTTATCGATCTGCTGCGCCGCAAAGATCTTCCTGCTCTGACTCACGCCATGGAACACCACTTTGACGACATTGTGGCGAGCCTTCGCTTTGAGCGTGGAGGGGAAACCGTTCCTGATTTTGCCCGCCTGTTTGGCGGCAACGGAGAAAGCTGATGTCCTCCTTTTGTATACAAGTGATCAACCCTAACACCAGCCTTGCCATGACACAGACGATTGGCGAAGCGGCCAGAAGCGTTGCCGCGCCGGGCACGCAGATCCTCGCCACCTGCCCGACTCAGGGCGTGGAGTCCATCGAAGGACACTTTGATGAAGCGATCGCGGCCATTGGCGTGCTCGAACAAATCAAAAAGGGCCAGGCGCAGGGCGCGCAGGGCCATGTGATTGCCTGCTTTGGCGATCCGGGGTTGCTTGCCGCACGCGAACTGGCGAGCGGGCCGGTGGTTGGCATCGCCGAAGCCGCCATGCATATGGCCACGCTGGTGGCGACGCGCTTTTCCATCGTCACCACGCTGCCAAGAACGGTGATCATCGCCCGCCATTTATTGCAGCAGTACGGCTTTGAGCATCACTGCGCGGCGCTGCACGCCATCGACTTACCGGTCCTCGCTCTTGAAGATGGCACGGGTCTTGCTCAGGAGAAAGTACGCGAGCGTTGTCTTCAGGCGAAACGCGAAGACGGCAGCGGAGCCATTGTGCTTGGCTGCGGCGGCATGGCGAACCTTGCCCGGGAGCTGACGCAGGAGCTGGGGATCCCGGTTATCGACGGCGTGACGGCGGCGGTGAAAATGGTGGAATCGCTGCTGGCCCTCGGGCTTGGCACCAGTAAGCACGGCGACCTCGCGTATCCCAATAAAAAGCCGCTGAGCGGAGGCTTTGAAATCCTGAGCTGACGACGGCGGCCATCTGATAAAGAGGCCGAATCAGTATGCAATCAGCAAAGGACCAGCCCGTCTGGCATTTTACCGAAAACTACCCACGCGATATGGCGGGCTACGCCGGACGTCCGCCTCATGCGCAATGGCCGGGCGGCGCGCGGATCGCCGTCCAGTTTGTGCTTAATTTTGAAGAGGGCGGCGAAAACCACGTCCTGCACGGCGACAAAGGCTCGGAGCAGTTTCTCTCCGACATCATCGGCGCCGCAAGCTTCCCCGACCGCCATATGTCGATGGACTCCCTCTACGAATACGGTTCCCGCGCGGGCTTCTGGCGCATTCATCAGGAATTTCAGAAACGCGGCTTACCGCTGACGGTGTTTGGCGTGGCGATGGCCCTGGCGCGCAACCCGGCCATCGTCGAGGCCATCAAAGCGGCGGATTACGATGTGGTCAGCCACGGCTGGCGCTGGATCCACTATCAGGACCTGGACATTCAGACCGAACGCCAGCATATGCAGCAGGCGATTGAAATCCTGGAAGCCCTGTTCGGTAAAAAACCGCTCGGCTGGTACACAGGGCGCGACAGCCCGAACACGCGGCAGCTGGTTGCGGAGCAGGGCGGCTTCCTGTACGACAGCGACTACTACGGCGACGATCTGCCGTTCTGGACAAAGGTTGGCGATAAGCCGCATCTGATCGTGCCCTACACTCTGGACGCCAACGACATGCGCTTCGCCACCGCCCAGGGCTTTAACACCGCCGAGCAGTTTTATACCTATCTCAAAGACAGCTTCGACGTGCTTTATGAAGAAGGCGAAACCTCACCGAAGATGATGTCGATAGGCATGCACTGCCGCCTGCTGGGCCGTCCAGGGCGTTTTCGCGCCCTGCAGCGTTTTCTGGACTACGTGCAGAGCCACGATGACGTGTGGATATGCCGCCGGGAGGATATAGCGCGGCACTGGGTGGAGAATCATCCTTACAAGTGAGGCTGTTCCCCTCTCCCTAACCCTCTCCCTCAGGGAGAGGGAACAGTAATGTGCGGTCTTTGAATCTCTCCCCCAAAGAGAATGCCTTATTTTCTCTCTCTCCAAAGGGAGTGCACCTTCTTTTCTCCCTCTCCCTTTGGGAGAGGGCCGGGGAGAGGGGATCAGCCCGCAGAGGAACCCATCAAACTGACATGCGCCGCCACAATGCGCCAGCCGCAGGGGAACTTCACCCAGGTCTGCATCTGACGCCCGACGCGTTCGCTGTTCTCACGGGTAAATTCGGTGCTCGCCACCGCCATATCATCGCTGAAGGAGGTGATGACGGTATGGCGCAGCAGGCGCTCCAGCCCCGCTGACGGCCGGGCGTTGCGGAAATCCCGAATGGCCGCGATGCCGTACAAATTCTCCGTCGCACCATAACGCACCGTGCGATCGTCATCCCAGAACAGCTCATCCAGCACGGCAACGTCGTTGCTGATAAGCGCCTGCTCATAGCGGTAAAACGCCGCGGTCACCTCATTCAGCACCGCCGGGCGGTCAGTATTTTCACGGTTCATATATCTTCCTGTTGATAAAGAATGCCTGCCTGCTCAAGCTGCCAGGCGGCCTGTAAACAGTGCACTTCCTGCCAGGGGGCACCGATAATCTGTACGCCGATGGGCAGGCCACCGTGCGTTTTCAGCGGCACGCTCACCACAGGCAGCCCAAGGAAGGAAATCGGCTGCGTCAGCATGCCCATACTGGCTTTGGTCGGCAACTCCACGCCGTTGATGCGCATTGTGGGCTCGCCGATAAGCGTGGCACAGGAGGGCGTGGACGGGGCAATCAGCAAATCAAAATCGTTAAACAGCGGCAGCGTTTTGTCGCGAAACCAGGCGCGGAAGCGCTGGGCCTGCGTGTACCAGGCGGAGGGCGTCATGGCCCCCGCCAGCAGGCGCTCGCGAGAGTTGGGCTCAAAGCGATCGGCCTCGGCACGTAGCGCGGGCAGATAGTGGTTGCCGCCTTCCGCCGCAGAAAGCAGAAACGCGGCCGAACGGGCAAGCGCCACTTCCGGCAGATTCAGGCTTTCATTCGCCCCCAGTGCCTTTGCAACGCGTGCGACGGCTTCACGCGCAGCGCAGTCGCTCCATTCGTCAAACCAGCCACCCAGCACGGCGCAGCGCAGCGGTGATGCCTGAGACAGCCCCGGAGAGACGGCTGATACTGCCTGCCCGGACTGCCATCGGTCGTGCGGATCGTGCCCCTGCATCACGTCGTACACGTGGGCAAGATCGTCGGTAAAGCGTGCCAGTGGGCCTATGTGGTCGAGGCTTGCCACGAACGGATGGCTGCCCGAACGCGACAGGCGCCCAAAGGTCGGCTTCAGGCCCAGCACGCCGCACAGCGAAGCGGGCACGCGAATCGAGCCGTTGGTGTCTGTGCCAAGCGTGAAGTTAACCAGTTTCGCCGCCACCGCCGCCGCAGAGCCGCCGGAGGAACCGCCCGCAATACGTTTCAGGTCGCGAGGGTTCCGCGTCGGGCCATAATGGCTGTTCTCGGTGGTAAAGCCATATGCATAGGCGTCCATATTTAGCGCACCCGCCAGCAGCGCGCCTGCGTTCTGCAACTGCTTAATGGCAAAGGCATCGCTCACGGCAGGCGGCTGATCGCTGAACAACTTTGCGCCTGCCAGCGTGGTCACGCCCTCAATATCAAACAGGTTTTTTACCGCAAACGGCACCCCGGCTAACGGAGGTGATGTTTCACCCTGACGTAGACGTTCATCAATGGCCGCCGCTTCGCGCAGCATGCGATCTGCCGTGACGTCGGTAAAGGCATTCACCTGCGGGTTGTCCCGCGCAATGCGTGCCAGGGTCTGCCGTGCCAGCTCAACGGCGCTGAACTGCCCGTAGCGTAATCCCTGCTGAATGTCGCGAATGCTCAGTGTCATAGCTGATACACTCCAGCGCCTTCCTGGCGCGGCGGCAGCGCAAAGGCCATCAGCGGCCCGGCGATGGCGGCGATGCGTTCGAGTTGAATGGCCAGTTCGGCGCGGCGAGGATCGTCCAACGGCACCGCCAGCAGCTGCTCCATCAAGTGGATGTAATCGTCCCAACGGAAGTCACTTTCGTTCATCTCTGCTCCTTAAAATCCTGCCGCGCTGCCGTTGCTTCGCGGATCGAATGCTCCTTCAAGCATCCCGTTCGGGTGGCGGACAATCGCCCCCGCATGGCCCATGGCTTCACTCATGTCCGGCAGCCACTCCACGTCGTGACCTTTGTCGCGCAGGGCAGTGAAGGTGGCCTCACTGAAGCGTCCTTCGAGCTTGAGCGACTCCGTTGCCTGGCCCCAGGTGCGGCCCAGCAGCCATCGCGGCGCAGAAACCGCCTCCTGTAACGGCATCCCCTGAATCACGTGGCGGGTGAAAATCGCCGCCTGGGTCTGCGGCTGACCGTCGCCGCCCATCGTGCCGTAAACCATCGTTCTGCCATCTTTCAGCCGCGCTGCGGCCGGGTTTAGCGTGTGGAATGGCTGCTTGCCGGGGGCGAGGGCCAGCAAATGATCGGGATCGAGGCTGAAGGCCGCGCCACGGTTTTGCAGCAGAATGCCGCTTTCCGGCAGCACTACGCCGCTGCCAAATTCGTGATAGATGCTCTGAATAAACGACACCGCGAGGCCGTTGCCGTCGATCACCCCAAGCCAGACGGTATCGCCCGGGCCTTTGCCCTGGCCCCAGGCGGCGCTACGGTTGTCATCAATGCTGGCCGCCATGGCTTCCAGCGGGGCGGCTTCCAGCAGGCTCTGGACCGGGAGAGTCACGTGCTGCGGATCGGTGATGTATTTGTCGCGCAGGCCGAAGGCGAGCTTGGTGGCCTCGACGATGCGGTGAATGGTCTGCACCTCGTCGGCCTGCGCCATATCGAGACGATCGGTGATGCCGAGAATGGCGAGCGACACCAGCCCCTGGGTCGGCGGCGTCATATTGAAAATGTCGCCCTGCCGGTGGCTGAGCTTCAGCGGAACCCGACGACGCGCGCGATGGCTGGCGAGATCCTGCGCCGTTAGCGGGCAGCCGGTTGCCTGAAACTCCTCCGCCATCAGCTGCGCCAGCGGCCCGCGATAGAAGCTGTCCAACCCATCGCTGGCAAGCCGCGTCAGCGTGCGGGCGAGGCGCGGCTGGCAAAAACGACTGCTCGCGGCGGGAACTTCGCCCCGTTGCAAAAAGGTGCCCGCGAATCCCGGCACGCCGGAGAGCTCGTGATATTTGCTGCGGGTCGCCGACGCCTGAGAGTGCGTCACCGGGATGCCTTCGGCGGCGTAGCGAATGGCGTCGGCAAGCAGTCGAGAAAGCGGCAGCTGCCCGCCACCGAGGCCCGCGGACATTTTCAGCGCTTCATCCCAGCCGCTTATCGTGCCGGGAACGGTCAGTGCCGCTTTGGCTCCACGATGGGGGATCGCGGCGTGTCCGGCGTAATAGTCGCGTGTTGCCAGCGCTCCGGCGGCTCCGCTGGCGTCAATGGCAACGGGTTCACCCTCCGGCGGCACAATCAGCCAGAATCCGTCGCCGCCAATGCCGTTCATATGCGGATAAACCACCGCGATTGTCGCCGCCGCGGCCACCATTGCTTCAATGGCATCGCCGCCGTGACGCAGCACCGCGAGGGCCGATTCGCTGGCGAGATGATGAGGGGTGACCGCCATGGCACCCGGGGCCAGATTACTTTGCATGTGATGTGCTCCCTGAAGACTCTTTCCTGCAATCAGGCAAAAAACGTTCCAGATTGACGGCTAAGGTCCGCCTGTGTCAGCTTAGGGTGAAACAAAAGTTGCAGGAGAAGGTATGCAGCAGCTGGACGAGCGCCTGAGGGCGTGCTTCAACGAACTATCCCCGCAGGAGCAGCGCGTGGCGTCGTTCATCATGGATCACTTCGACGATCTGGTGAGCTACAACAGCGCTGAGCTGGCGCGGCTGAGCGGCGTGTCCAAAGCCACCGTTAGCCGCCTGTTTCGCCACCTCGGCTACGAGCGTTTTAAGGACATGCGCGACGAGCTGCGCACGCTGCGCCAGAGCGGCATGCCGTTGACCGGCGACCGCGATGCGGTGCAGGGCAACACGCTGCTGGCGCGCCACTACAAGCAGGAGATGGCCAACCTGACGCAGTGGGTGAACGCGCTGGACACCACACAGTTTGAGGAAGTCATTGCCGCGTTAAGTACCGCAAAGCGCGTGTTTATCGTCGGCCTGCGCAACAGCGCCCCGGTGGCGATGCACCTGCGCCAGCAGCTGATGCAAAGCCGCGGTGACGTCTGGCTGATGCCGCAGCCCGGACAGACGCTGGCGGAAGAAGTCGTGGATATCACGCCAGACGACCTGGTGATTGTGGTGGCATTTCGCCGCCGTCCACGGGTCATTCGCCCGCTGCTGGAAGCATTGCAGGGCCAGCAGGCTCAGGTTTTAGTGCTGAGCGAACCTCAGGCCACCGCCATCCGGACCCGCTGCCGCTGGCATATCGCCAGCCCGCTGGATAGCGTCTCGGCGTTTGACAGTTACAGCAGCGCCATGAGCCTGGTGAATTTACTGGCGAATGCCCTGCTGCACAGCACGCTCAGCGAAGGCCGCCAGCGCATTCATCGCATCGCCGATCTCTATCACTCTCTCGATGAACTCGAACAGCGCTGATGCTCTTTTGTGGTGCAAATGCACTCGTGCAGGGATCCGTTTTGACTCAATAAGAGTGAAGAATCCAGCAGGCTGGTGAAAAACGGAATGGCACATTCGTTGCAAAAGAGATATTAAAGAACCATTCGTTTCACTCACCGGTCGTCTGACCAAGGGATGTGTCCATGTTCGAGGCTCCAGCTTTTTCTTCTGTAAACCCGCCGCATCGTCTGCTGATGGGGCCGGGCCCGATTAATGCCGATCCGCGGGTGCTGCGCGCGATGTCCAGCCAGCTGATTGGCCAGTACGACCCGGTAATGACCGGCTACATGAACGAAGTGATGGCCCTCTATCGCGGCGTGTTTCGTACCGAAAACCGCTGGACGATGCTGGTGGACGGCACATCCCGCGCCGGAATTGAAGCGCTGCTGGTGTCGGCCATCCGCCCCGGCGACAAAGTGCTGGTGCCGGTGTTTGGCCGATTCGGGCATCTGCTGTGTGAAATTGCCCGCCGCTGCCGCGCCGAAGTGCATGTGCTTGAGGTGCCGTGGGGCGAGGTGTTTAGCGCCGATCAAATCGAAGATGCCATCAAACGCATTAAGCCGCGCCTGCTGCTGACGGTGCAGGGCGACACCTCGACGACCATGCTGCAACCGCTGGCGGAGCTCGGCGATATCTGCCGCCGCCACGGCGTGCTGTTTTATACCGATGCCACGGCATCGCTCGGTGGCAACGTGCTGGAAACCGATGCCTGGGGTCTCGACGCCGTTTCCGCCGGGTTGCAGAAGTGCCTCGGCGGCCCGTCCGGCAGTTCGCCGATCACCCTGAGTGCTGAAATGGAAGCGGTGATCCGCGCGCGCAAATGCGTGGAGCAGGGGATCCGCACCGACGATCATTGCGACGGCGAAGATGAAATGATCTGGTCGAACTATTTCGATCTCGGGATGGTGATGGACTACTGGGGGCCGGAGCGCCTGAATCACCACACTGAAGCCACCAGCATGCTATTTGCCGCCCGCGAATGCGCGCGAATTATGCTGGAAGAGGGCATGGATAACCTTATCGCCCGCCACGAACTCCACGGCCGCGCCATGCTCAACGGTATTCAGGGCATGGGGCTGGAGGTGTTCGGCGATATCTCCCACAAAATGAACAACGTGCTCGGCGTGGTGATCCCGGCGAACGTGCATGGCGAAGAGGTACGTCAGCGTCTGCTGAACGATTTCCACATCGAAATCGGCACCTCCTTCGGGCCGCTGGCGGGCAAGATCTGGCGCATCGGCACCATGGGCTACAATGCCCGAAAAGACTGCGTGCTACAGACGCTGACGGCGCTGGAAGCGGTGCTCAACCGTCTCGGCTTTGCCACCACTCAGGGCGCAGCGATGCAGGCGGCCTGGGACACCTACGAGGGCTAAGCCATGCAAATGACAGCCGAAGAGGCCCGTCTGGCGGCGGAGCGCGTTATGTTGCGCAGCGACAGGCTCGCGCAGATCAGCGAAACGTCGGGCGAGCTGACCCGCGTTTATCTCTCACCGGAACATTTACAGGCCAATGCGCTGGTGGCGCAGTGGATGAATGAGGCGGGCATGAATGCCTGGCAGGACGCGGTGGGCAACATCTGCGGGCGCTACGAAGCGCAGCATGAAGGCGCCCCCGCACTGCTGCTGGGTTCACATCTTGATACCGTGCGTAATGCCGGACGCTACGACGGCATGCTCGGCGTGCTGACGGCGCTCGAAGTGGTGGCCTGGCTGAACAAGCATCATATTCGCCTGACGCAAGCCATTGAAGTTGTGGGCTTTGGCGATGAAGAGGGCACGCGCTTTGGTATCACGCTTCTCGGCAGCCGTGGGCTGACGGGCAGCTGGCCTCAGGCGTGGCTTGAGTGTGAAGATGCGCAGGGCATTAGCGTCGCACGGGCGCTGGTCAATGCGGGGCTGGACCCGACGCGAATCGCGCATGCCGCCCGCTCGCCGCTGGATTTTAGCGCCTGCCTGGAGCTGCACATCGAGCAGGGGCCGGTGCTGGAAAAAGCAGGCCTGGCCCTCGGCGTGGTGACGGCCATCAACGGTGCAAAGCGCCTGAACTGCCGCTTTGACGGCGAGGCGGGGCACGCGGGCACCGTGCCGATGCCGCTTCGTCGTGATGCGCTGGCGGGCGCGGCGGAATGGATGCTGGCTGTTGAACAGCTCACCCAGGCGAGCGGCCCGACGCTGGTGGCCACAGTGGGCACGCTGAAGTGCTCCCCCGGAGCGGTGAACGTGATCCCTGGTTGCGCGGAGCTGACGCTGGATATCCGTAGTCCGTCGGACGAAACGCGAGATACGCTCCTGGCCAGTCTGCTGGAAAAAGCTCGGGAGATCGCCGCCCGACGCGATCTGAAGTTTTCTCATGAAATCTTTTATATCTCTTCAGCCACGCCGTGTGATTCAGGGCTCCAGGCCGCGCTCAGTCGTGCTTGCGAAAGCGTTCAGGGCAAAGCCCCTTTGTTGCCGAGCGGGGCCGGGCATGATTCGATGGCGCTCGCAGAACGCTGGCCGGTGGCAATGCTGTTTGTGCGCTGCGCGGGCGGCATAAGCCATCATCCTGCGGAATCGGTCGAAGCGGCGGATGTTGCCACGGCCCTGCAGGCTTTCAGCCTTGCGGTGCTGGAGAGCGCTCAGCCGGGCCCGCTACAGCAGTTTAATGCCGCCAGCCATGAAGACGCGCTGGCGATGATTGCCGCCTGCGTGGCGCTGCCAGAATGGCAACGCTTGCTGGTAGCTGAACGGCCCTTTATGAGCGTGGAGGCGCTGATGCAGAAAGCCGCCGCGCTAAGTGAACGCTGGCAGGAGAACGAGCTGGCGCAGGCGTTGCAGGCGCATCCACGTATCGGCGATAAGCCGAAAGATGCGTCCGCCGAATCTGCGCTTTCGCGGCAGGAGCAATCCGCCGTCAACGGCCAGGACCGCGCGCTGACTCAGGCGCTGGCGCAGGGCAATGCGGACTACGAGGCCCGCTTTGGTCGGGTGTTTTTGATTCGCGCCAAAGGGCGCAGCGGGGAAGAGATCCTTTCTCTGCTGCAGGCCCGATTGCAGAATGATGATGCCGCAGAGGTTCAGGCGGCGCTGGAGCAGCTGCGGCAGATCACTCTGTTGCGCCTGGAGGGAGTGTTTATCCGATGAGCCACATTTCGACCCACATTCTCGACACCTCTCTCGGCAAACCCGCCGCAGGCGTGCGAATCCGCCTGGAAAAGCAGACGGCTTCCGGCTGGCTGTTGATTCATGAAGAGAAGACCAACGCCGACGGGCGCATCGCCTCAATGGCGGAAGGCGACCTGGCCGCCGGACGATACCGGCTGACGGCAGATATCGGCGAGTGGTTTACGCAGACGGCGCGGGAAACGCTCTACCCGCAGGCGCAGATAGACGTGGTGCTGCCCCGGGCGGGCGACCATTATCATTTGCCCTTCCTGATTGCCCCCTGGGGCTGGTCGACGTACCGGGGATCGTGATTTTTCCCCTCTCCCTAACCCTCTCCCCATAATGGCGAAGGGACTGATTGGTGCCGTCTTTGAATTTCTCCCTCTCCCTCACCCTCTCCCCAAAATGGCGAAGGGACTGATTGGTGCCGTCTTTGAATTTCTCCCTCTCCCTAACCCTCTCCCCAAAGGGGCGAGGGGACTGATTTGTACCGTCTTTGAATTTCTCCCTCTCCCTGACCCTCACCCTAAAGAGGCGAGGAACTGATTGGTGCCGTCTTTGAATTTCTCCCTCATCCTGACTCTCACCCTAAAGAGGCGAGGGACTGATTGGTGCCGTAGTTGAATTTCTCCCTCTCCCTGAGGGAGAGGGCCGGGGTGAGGGGGAGATGCCGCCCCAATCTCAGAACTGATAAACACGCGTCTCCCAATGATGCAGCCGGTATGGTTCATCAATCTGCGCGGCGTTCCCAAGCACGCACTTCGCGCCATCAAGGCTGAGATCGCCCTCAGGCCACTGCGCGGATTTGGACGACAAATTACACAGCACCAGAAACTTCGCGTCGTCCTGCTCCCGCCAGTAAGCATAAATCTGCGGATGATCCGCCAGCACCAGCCGGTAGCGGCCGTAGATCAACGCGCGCTCTTTTTTGCGAAGGGCGATCAGGGCGCGGTAAAAATTGAGCACTGAATCAGGATCCTGCCGCTGGGCGGCGACGTTGATGATCGTATGGTTGGCGTTGACCTGGAACCAGGGCTTCGCTTCGCTGAAACCGGCGTTGGCCGAGTGATCCCACTGCATCGGCGTGCGTGAGTTGTCGCGCCCGGTATGGGTGAGGAAGGCAATGATTTCCTCTTCGCTTTTGCCCTGCGCCGTCATGTCGCGCCACATGTTTTTTGCCGAGACGTCGTCGAAGTCAGCAAGGCCGCTGAAGCGGGTGTTGGTCATGCCGATTTCCTGCCCCTGATAGATAAACGGCGTGCCCTGCATCAGAAAATAAAGCGTCGCGAGGCAGGTCGCACTTTCTCGCCAGTAGTGCTGAGTATCACCCCAGCGGGAGGTGATGCGCGTTAAATCGTGGTTTTCAACATACAGCGCGTTCCAGCCCTTGCCCTCCAGCGCCTCCTGCCAGGCGGTGAAGATTTTTTTTAGCTGCGCGGGAGAGGGACGGATCCCGGCTTCGGTTTCCCACAAACGCACGTGCTCGAACTGGAACACCATATTCAGGCGATTGCGATGCTCGCCAACCCACTCTTCGGCATGCGCTGAATCCAGGCCGTTGACTTCGCCGACGGTGACGATGTCGTAGTGCTGAAAGACGTTGCGGCTCATGTCGTCGACGTACTCCAGCAGCCCGTCGTAGTTGAGGTGGCTTTTCATCGACGGTACGTAGCGCAGCTTGTCCGGGTTGGGCACGTCCGCAAGCGTCGGCTCTTTCTTCATGTGGCAGATGGCGTCGATGCGAAAGCCGTCAATGCCTTTCGCCAGCCACCAGTGCATCATGTCGTACACCGCGGTGCGCACCTGCGGGTTTTCCCAGTTCAGATCCGGCTGACGACGGGTAAACAGGTGCAGATAATACTGCTCCGTTTGCGGATCAAACTCCCACGCTGAGCCTTTGAAAATGCCTTCCCAGTTGTTCGGCTCCGCGCCATTTTTGCCGTCGCGCCAGGTGTACCAGTCGCGTTTCGGATTGTCTCTTGATGAGCTGGATTCCAGGAACCACGGATGTTCATCAGAGGTGTGGTTGACGACCAGATCGATAATCAGCCGCATGCCGCGGGCATGAACTTCGGCCAGCAGGCGGTCAAAATCGGCCATTGTGCCGAACTCTGCCATGATCTGCTGATAATCGCTGATGTCGTAGCCGTTGTCGTCGTTGGGGGATTTGTACATCGGGCAGATCCAGATAAGATCGATGCCCAGCTCTTTCAGGTAATCGAGCTTTTCGGTGATGCCGTTCAGGTCACCAATACCGTCGCCGTTGCTGTCCTTAAAGCTGCGCGGATAAATCTGGTAGGCGACCGCCTCTTTCCACCAGGTTGCCATCGTTATCTCCCGATCAGTAAAGCAAAGGATTCATAGGGTTGCAGCTCTATGCTTGAGCCAAGCAGTTCGCGCGGAGCGTAATGGTGAATCAGGCACTCGCCGTGCCAGCCGTGCATCTCTTGGGGCAGCTTCAGCATCACGCGTTCCCGGCTGAAGTTGTTGATAACCAGCAGCGTTTGATCGTCGAGCGTTCTGAGCCACGCGAAAACGTGCAGATGTTCGGCGAAAAGCTGCTGAAAATCGCCGTACACCAGAATCGGGTGCTGTTTGCGTAAGGCCACCAGCTTACGGTAATGCCAGAAAATGGAGTCCGGCTGCGCCAGCGCGGCGGTGACGTTAATGTCACGGTAATTGGAATTAACACCGATCCACGGCGTACCGCTTGTGAAACCTGCGTTGGCACTGGTGTCCCACTGCATCGGTGTGCGGGCGTTGTCGCGCCCGTTGGCGTGGATGCCGAGCATCATTTCTTCGTGGCTGATGCCGGCTTCCACCCGCTCCCGGTAGAGGTTCAGGGTTTCGATGTCGCGGTAGTCATCGATGTTGTCGAAGCGCACGTTGGTCATGCCAATCTCTTCGCCCTGATAGATGTAAGGCGTGCCCTTCAGGCAGTGCAGGGCGGTGGCGAGCATTTTGGCAGAGGCTTCGCGATACTCGCCTTCGTCGCCGAATTTGGACACCGCGCGCGGCAGGTCGTGGTTGCTCCAGAACAGCGAGTTCCAGCCAACGTGCGCCAGTGCCGTTTGCCATTTATCGATCACGGCTTTGAAGCCTGAAAGCTCAAACGGCTGGCTGCGCCATTTCCCGGCGTGCTCGTCCCAGAACTGCTTGATGTGATCGAACTGGAATACCATCGACAGCTCGTCGCGATCTTCCGCGCTGTAGAGCAGCGCATCTTCCGGCGAGGCGCTCCAGGCCTCGCCGACCGTGACGTAATCTCCCTTGCCAAAGGTGGCGCGGTTCAACTGGCGGATCAGCGCGTGCAGGTTTTTGCCGTTGGCCATGATTTGCTTATCGACTTCTTTGCCAATCAGGTCGATGACGTCCATGCGAAAGCCGCCAATGCCGCGGGCGAGCCAGCGATTCATCATGGCGTGGACCTCTTCGTGCACGCGTGGGTTGTCCCAGTTGAGATCGGGCTGGCGCTTTGAAAACTGGTGCAGATAGTATTCGCCGCTGGCTTCATCCAGCGCCCAGCCGCTGCCGCCAAAGTAAGAGTGGAAGTCATTTGGTGGGCCGCCATTCGCCGCCGGTTTGCGCCAGATGTAGAAGTCGCGCCAGGGGTTATCGGGGGATTTTAGCGCTTCGAGAAACCACGGATGTTCGTCGGAGGTATGGTTCACCACAAGGTCCATCAGGATGTGGATATCGCGCCGTTTCGCCTGTTCGATGAGTTCGTCCATCTGGGCCAGGGTGCCAAACTCGGCGGCAATGTCTTCGTAGTCGGAGATGTCGTAGCCGTTGTCGTCCATCGGTGAGCGATAAACTGGCGAGAGCCAGATCAGGGTGATCCCGAGCTGATGCAGGTAGTCGAGCTTGCTGATGATGCCGCCCAGATCGCCAATGCCGTCGCCGTTGCTGTCCATAAAGCTGCGCGGGTAGATCTGATACACCACGGCGCTGTGCCACCATTTTTGTTTCATAAGATGCTCCTGGTTGCGTTTGTTGCCCTCTCCCTAACCCTCTCCCGAAGGGAGAGGGAATCGAATGATGCGGTTGTTGGCTTCCTCTCTCCCTTATGAGCAACCAGCGGGTTTTGATTTTTCGCCCTCCTGAGGAGAGGGAACCGGACGAGCGGGTTTTGATTTTCTCCCTCTCCTGGGGGAGAGGGTTGGGGAGAGGGCGCCACGGTATTAAAGCCGCGCAAAGGCCAGCCCCGCCTCGTCAAACAGATAGCAGCGCTCCGGCGGCAGGTGCAGGCCGAGGCGCTGATCGGGCGCCACCTCCTGGCGTGACGTCAGGCGCGTCACCAGCGGTTCGCTGCCGTAGCCGCCGTTGACGTAGAGCAGCGTTTCGTTGCCCATCTGTTCGACGAACAGCACTTCGCCCTCCACGTCGGCTTTGGCAAGATCGATAAGGCTGACGTGCTCCGGGCGGATCCCAAGCCAGACGCGATCGCCGACTTTTGCCCTCAGCGTTTCTATTGGCAGCGCAATACGCTGGCGATTTTCCAGATCCACTATCGTTTGCCGCTCGCCCGTTTCGACGAGCGCGCCCGCAATCAGGTTCATCTTCGGCGAGCCGATAAACTGCGCGACGAACAGGTTGGCTGGACGATCGTAGAGCTCAAGCGGCGATCCCACCTGCTCGATGTGGCCCTGATTCAGCACCACGATCCTGTCCGCAAGCGTCATCGCTTCAACCTGATCGTGGGTGACGTACAGAATGGTCGCGTTGATGCGCTTGTGCAGCGCCGCAATCTCCATGCGCATCTGTACGCGCAGGGAAGCATCGAGGTTTGAAAGCGGTTCGTCGAACAGAAACAGGCTTGGTTCGCGCACAATAGCCCGGCCAATCGCCACGCGCTGACGCTGGCCGCCGGAGAGATCTTTCGGTCGCCTGTCGAGCAGGTTTTCCAGTTGCAGAATGCGCGCGCTGGCCCGCACCTTGTCGTCGATTTCTTTCGCCGGGCGCTTCGCCATTTCGAGCGCGAACGCCATGTTCTGATACACCGTCATATGCGGGTAGAGCGCATAGGACTGGAACACCATCCCGATGCCGCGCTCGGAGGGAGAGTCATCGTTCACGCAGACGCCGTCGATACGCATTTCGCCTTCGCTGATTTCTTCCAGCCCTGCCACCATGCGCAGCAGCGTCGATTTGCCGCAGCCTGAAGGGCCGACGACCACCACAAACTCACCGTCGCTGACGGTTAAATCCAGCGGCTTAATCACCTCCGAAGAGGAGCCGTACCGTTTGCTGATCTTATCGAGTACCAGTTGCCCCATCGTTACCCCTTAATCGCTCCGCTGGTGAGTCCGCTGACGATGCGTTTCTGGAAGATCAGCACCAGGATGATAATTGGCAAAGTCACCACCACCGATGCCGCCATGATGCTGCCCCACGGCAGTTCAAAGGTGGACGCCCCGCTGAACATGCTGATGGCTACCGGCACCGTGCGTTTGTCGCCAGAGATGATGAACGTCAGGGCGAACATAAATTCGTTCCACGCGCCGATAAACGCCAGCAGGCCGGTGGTCACCAGCGCCGGGGCGAGGATGGGCGCGAAGACGCGGCGGATAATGGTCCATGTGCCTGCGCCGTCGACAATCGCGGCTTCTTCGAGTTCGACCGGGATCGACTTCATAAAGGTGGTCAGCACCCAGACGGTAAAAGGCAGCGAAAACGTGGTGTAGGAGAGGATCAGCGCCCCGAGTGAATCGTAGAGTCCGAGAAAGCGCACCAGTTCGAACATGCCGGTCAGCACCGCCACCTGCGGGAACATAGAGACACACAGAATGGTGAACAGCAGAAAACGCCTGCCGCGGAACGGCACGCGAGCCAGTGCAAACGAGGCGGTGACGGACACCAGCAGGCAGATACCGACGGTGATGGTTGCCACCAGCACCGAATTCAGCAGGCTGCGGGCGATGCCGTTATCCACCAGCGCGACCACATAGTTGTGCCAGTGCCAGCCGCTCGGCAGATACGCGGGTAAAAACAGCTCCTGCCCGGTGCGCAGCGAGGTCAGGATCGCGTAGTAAAACGGGAAGACGCAGAACAGCACCGCGACGGTTGCGCCTGCGTAAATCGTCAGGCTTTTGCCAAAACGCCGCTGGGCGCGGGTGGTTTTCATGGCTGCTTCTCCTTGTCGTTAAGCTTCGAGACGCGGATAAAGCAGGCGGCAATGCCTGCCACCATCATAAACACCAGCACCGACGCCGCCGAGCCTGCGCCCATATCCTGATAGGAGATGATCTGCTCGCGGGCGTAGCCGGACACGGACATCGTGGCCTCGCTGTTGGAGGTCAGGACGAAGATCAGATCGAAAATACGCATGGCATCCATCACGCGGAAAATCACCGCCACGATCATCGCAGGCAGGATCAGCGGCAGCGTAATACGCCTGAACCGCTGCCAGGCGCTGGCGCCGTCCACGCGAGCGGCTTCGTAGAGATCGCCGGGGATCAGCTGTAACGCCGCCAGCAGCATCAGCGCCATAAACGGCGTGGTCTTCCAGACGTCGGCGATCACCACGGCCCACATCGACAGCGACGGTTCGGCAATCCACGCCAGGTGCGCCTGATAGCCGAAGATCTTCGCCAGCAGATCGTTCACCACGCCGTACTGGTCGTGAAACATCCAGCCCCACATTTTGGCGCTGACGATGGTCGGAATGGCCCAGGGCACCAGAATGGCGGTACGTACGAGCCCCTGACCGCGAAACTTCTCGTTCATCAGCAGGGCGAGCAGCATCCCGAGCACCACTTCCAGACAGACGGACACCACCGTAAACCACAGCGTGTTGCCCACGGCCTGCCACCAGAGCGGATCTGCCAGCACGCCAGTGATGTCGCCGTCATGTTTGAGGTAATAGTTAGCGAGCCCCACCATCTGATAGTCGCCCGGGTTGTCGAGCATCGCGTTGGTGAAGCTGAAGAAGAAGGTACGAGCCAGCGGCCAGCCTGCCGCCAGCGCCAGAAGCAAAAGGGCGGGCGCCACCAGTATCCATGCGATACGGCGACGCCGCTGTTGATAGCCAGAGTGCGCCAATTAATGCCAGTCCTTGCCTTTCACACGCTCCAGGCGTTTTTGCAGATCCGCAACGGCGGTTTTACCGTCGCTGCCGCCGTTCAGCACCTTAAAGGTGACGTTGAAGATGGCATTAGAGACGCGCGGGTACTGGCTCTTCGTCGCCGTGGCCGGGCGTGGAACCGCATTGGCGAAGATCTCTTTAAACATCGTCAGGTGCGGCGCGCTTTCCATCACGGCTTTGTCTTCATACAGCGCCGAGCGAGTTGGCGCGAAGCCGAGATACTTCAGCTGCATCTTCTGCGAATCGGCATCTGTGAGGATTTTCAGCAGCGCAATGGCCGCGTCTTTGTTTTTGGTGTTGCCGTTGATTGACCACTGCCAGCCGCCCAGCGCGTTCGCCGATTTGCCGTCCGGCCCGGCAGGCAGCGGGGCGACGCCCACTTTACCCTTCAGCGGGCTGTCGGCGCCCTGTGAAAGCAGATAAGCATAAGGCCAGTTGCGCATAAACAGCGCGTCGCCGTTCTGGAACACGGCCCGCGACTCTTCTTCTTTATAGCCGAGCGCGCCTTTTGGCGTGATTTTGCCAATCCAGCCCGCGACCATATCCAGCGCCGCGGCGGCTTTCGGATTGTTCACGGTCACGTTCCCTTTTTCGTCGATAAAGGTGCCGCCTCCGTAAGAGTCGATCCACTCCAGGGCGTTACAGGTCAGGCCCTCGTAGGATTTGCCCTGGAAGATCATCCCCCAGAAGTTTTTATGTCCGGCCTTGCGCTCCTCGGCCTGAATTTTGGTGGCGATGCGCGTCAGATCTTCCCAGGTTTTCGGCGGCTGCTCGTTGTATTTTTCCAGCAGATCTTTGCGGTAATAGAGCACGCCGGTGTCCAGATAGGCGGGGATGGCTTTAACCTTGCCGTTCACGGTGTCGTTGGCCCACGGGCCGGGGAAGAAATCGCCCTTCATGTCGCTGACGGCATCGGTCAGATCGAGAGTCTGCTTATCGAGCAGGCCGACCCAGATGGTATCGGACTGGAAGAGATCGACCGCTTTTTCATCTTTGGCGGCAAACAGCTGCTGGAACAGGGCGAGCTTCTCGTCGGAGGCTGCCGGAAATTCGATAAATTCCAGTTTGTTGCTAGTTTGCTTTTCGAAACGGTCTTTGACGTAGTTGCAGTATTCCTTACCGCCGGGAGAGATCGGGCATTCCATACGCAGGGTATCCGCGAGCGCTGCATTAGCGACACCGGCCAGCGCTAAGGTAATAAGACTTAACGTCAGTTTTTTCATTATTTCCTCGACTGTTCAGACGTAACCAGAGGTGGCGTATAAAGAAAACGCCATCTCAAAAGCTAGTTAACAACGAGGCCGGGCGACAAGTTAGCTGCCTAATCTTTGTGCTAAATCTGGATCTACTGCACGAACAGCATTTTTTTTCAGCGCTTCCGCGAAAGAAGCGCTAAAGAGGAGGATTATTCGAGGGTGAAGGTGTCTGCGTCCTGCCATGCGGGGAATTTTTCGCGGTACTCCTTCAGCATAGAAAGCGAAAGATCGGCATGGATAAGCGTGGCCTGGTGCGGCTCGGCGGTGGCGATGATTTCGCCCTGTGGGTTGATCACCCGGCTGTCGCCGCGGTAGTGATGCCCGTTACCGTCGGTGCCGACGCGGTTACAGCCGACGACGTAAGCCTGGTTTTCAATGGCGCGTGCGGTGAGCAGCGCCTGCCAGTGCAGAGAACGTGGCGCAGGCCAGTTGGCAACGTACAGCACTAAGTCGTAATCATTGCGATTGCGTGACCACACCGGGAAGCGCAGGTCGTAGCACACCAGCGGTAATATCCGCCAGCCGCGCCACTCAAACACTACGCGCTCGTTGCCAGCCTGGTAATGATGGTGCTCATCGGCCATACGGAACAGGTGGCGCTTGTCGTAGCGGTGAACCGTGCCGTTGGGTTCCACCAGTAAAAACCGGTTTACCGGCCCACGTTCCGTTTGCAGGGCCGCACTTCCGGCGATCAGCGCATCGGCCTGCTGCGCTTTTTCATGCATCCATGCCACAACGTCCGCTTCCGGCAGGGATTGCGTTGCTGCTTCCATCGCAAAACCGGTGGTAAACATCTCCGGCAGTACGATGATATCCCGTCCGCTCACGGCTTCCAGCTGACGATCGAAATGGCGCAGGTTGGCGGGGCCATCCATCCACACCAGCGGTTGTTGCAGGACGGTCACTTTCAGGTTAGACACGGTCGGAAACTCCTGATGTCAGGCTCACAATTCAGGCTTCTACCTTATCAGGGCAGGACCAGAGTGCGTAACTTTTCAATAAAAAAAGCGGAGGGTTTCTCCGCTTTGAGTATGAACACGTGATGTGATGTGATGTTCTGGCCGGATCGTTGTCCGGCCTTTTTGTTGTCAGTTACGCCGCTTCAATCTTGCGTACTTTCTCCGGCAGCTTTACCGGCTTTGTGGCCAGTGCGTCAGGCTCGAAGTCGTCGACGTTGATGCTGCGCAGGCGGCTCTCTTCGGCTTTAGTCAGAATGGCCGCTTCGTCCTGGTCAATCAGCCCTTTCGCCAGTGCGTTGCGGGCCAGCTCATCGAGACGGGTGAACGGCAGGTTCTTGCCAATCTCTTTGCAGATCCGCTGGTGGATTGGATCGGCCGCCATCACATCAATCAGCGCAGACTCCAGCAGGCCAACCGGGTTGTGCTCGCTCGGCGTCAGGTACTGACCGCGACCGATGCGCGAACGGGTGGCGCTCGGAACCTGGAGGATTTTCGCCACAGCGTGATCCAGTTTGTCAGACGGTGCAGCGTAGTGGCGGCCCGTCGGGAAGATAACGAAGCGCATCACGCCTGCCACGAACCCGTTCGGGAAGTTACGCAGCAGGTCATCCATGGCTTGTTCAGCCTGATGCAGCGCGTCCTGAACACCCCAGTGAACCAGCGGCAGATCCGCTTCGTTACGGCCTTCGTCGTCGTAGCGTTTCAGCGTGGCAGAGGCCAGATAGAGCTGGCTCAGCACGTCGCCCAGGCGGGCGGAGATGCGTTCGCGACGCTTCAGGCTGCCGCCGAGAACCGCCATCGACACGTCTGACAGCAGGGCGAGGTTGGCGCTCAGGCGGTTCAGGTGCTGATAGTAGCGACGGGTGGCGTCGTGAGTTGGCGTGCTGCTGGTCAGGCCACGGGTCAGGCCAAGCCAGAAGCTGCGCACTTTATTACTGCCCACGTGGCCGATGTGTTTGAACAGCAGCTGGTCGAACGCGTTCAGGTCTTTGTTCTGCGCGGCGGCCATCTCTTCGAGCACGTACGGATGGCAGCGGATCGCACCCTGGCCGAATATCATCATGCTGCGGGTCAGGATGTTGGCGCCTTCCACGGTGATGGCAATCGGCGCGCCCTGGTAAGCACGGGCGAGGAAGTTGCCTTCGCCGAGCATGATGCCTTTGCCGCCGGTGATGTCCATCGCGTCAATGATTGACTGCTGGCCGCGGTGGGTACAGTGGTACTTCACGATGGCCGACAGCACCGCCGGTTTTTCGCCGAGCATAATACCGTAGGTAATCAGCGACGCGGCGGCATCCATCACGTAGGCGTTGCCTGCGATACGTGCCAGCGGCTCTTCAATCCCTTCCATTTTACCGATAGAGATTTTGAACTGACGGCGAATGTGGGCGTAAGCACCCGTCGCCATCGCGACAGATTTCACGCCGCCAGTGGAGTTAGACGGCAGGGTAATGCCGCGGCCCACGGAGAGGCATTCCACCAGCATGCGCCAGCCCTGACCGGCCATTTTTGGCCCGCCGATAATGAAATCGATGGGGACGAAAATATCCTGACCACGGGTCGGACCGTTCTGGAACGGCACGTTCAGCGGGAAGTGACGGCGGCCGATTTCCACACCCGGCGTACCGGTTGGGATCAGCGCACAGGTAATGCCGAGATCTTCTTCGCCGCCCAGCAGTTTGTCCGGATCGGAGAGTTTGAACGCCAGGCCCAGGACGGTGGCGATTGGGGCCAGCGTAATGTAGCGCTTGTTCCAGGTCAGGCGCATGCCCAGCACCTGCTCACCCTGCCAGTCGCCCATGCAGACCACGCCGGTATCCGGAATGGCACCCGCATCGGAGCCCGCTTCCGGGCTTGTCAGCGCGAAGCATGGAATTTCCTGACCGCGAGCCAGGCGCGGCAGATAGTGGTTTTTCTGCTCGTCGGTGCCGTAGTGTTGCAGCAGTTCGCCTGGGCCGAGAGAGTTTGGCACGCCAACGGTAATCGCGAGGATGCCGGAAACGCCGGAGAGTTTTTGCAGCACGCGGGACTGTGCGTAAGCGGAGAACTCCAGGCCGCCGTATTCTTTCTTGATGATCATCGCGAAGAAGCGATGCTCTTTCAGGTACGCCCACAGCTCCGGCGGCAGGTCGGCCATTTCGTGGGTAATTTCGAAGTCGTTCGCCATGCGGCACGCTTCTTCCACTGGGCCGTCGATAAAGGCCTGCTCTTCCGCCGTCAGGCGTGGCTGCGGGTAGTTATGCAGCTTTTTCCAGTCCGGGTTGCCCTGGAACAGGTCGCCTTCCCACCAGGTGGTGCCTGCGTCGATCGCTTCTTTTTCAGTGCGCGACATCGGCGGCATCACTTTGCTGAAGGTGCGGAACACCGGGGCGGAAATCATGGATTTACGCATTGGCGTCAGGTTGAACGGCAGCAGAATGATGGCCAGCGGCACCAGCAGCCAGATATTCCACAGGCCAGCAGCACCCAGCGCGCCGGTCCAGACCAGCAGAACAAGGCTGCTCAACAGCAGGTTTACCCGGTGATAGAACAACACGCCGAGTAACACGATGGTTGCAACAATACTCAAAATCATCATAAAGAAATGCTCCCTTGCTTGTAGGAGGTCTGACCACTTGTGATGATATGGTTGTAGTGGATGTTATTTCTTTTATCAATGTGTTTACAAAATAATTACAACGTAGCTCACACTGTTGCCGCTTTCGGCGGCACGGAAAATCAAAAGCAGCCGGGATAACGGTGGGGAATACTTCTCGCCTCTGCCGCTATCCGTTACACTGCTGAGGTTAATAATCAAAGCGGAAGGACTATCCTCATGTACCAGGATCTGATTCGTAACGAACTCAATGAAGCAGCAGAAACACTGACCAATTTCCTCGCTGATGAAGCGAACATTCACGCTATCCAGCGCGCCGCGGTGCTGCTGGCAGATAGCTTTAAAGCGGGCGGCAAGGTGCTCTCCTGCGGCAACGGCGGCTCTCACTGTGATGCAATGCACTTTGCCGAAGAGCTGACCGGTCGCTACCGTGAAAACCGTCCGGGCTACCCGGCGATCGCCATTTCCGACGTCAGCCATCTCTCCTGCGTCAGCAACGATTTCGGCTACGAATACGTCTTCTCCCGTTACGTTGAATCCGTTGGTCGTTCCGGCGATGTGCTGTTTGGTATCTCCACGTCCGGCAACTCCGGCAACGTTATCAAAGCTATCGAAGCCGCGCGCGCGCAGGGCATGAAAGTCATTACCCTGACCGGCAAAGATGGCGGAAAAATGGCCGGTTCTGCTGACGTGGAAATTCGTGTGCCGCACTTTGGCTACGCCGACCGTATTCAGGAAATTCACATCAAAGTGATCCACATCCTGATCATGCTTATCGAAAAAGAGATGGTTAAGGCGTAAGTCGTAGCGGGGGGGAAGCCCCCGCTTTATGCGTTGTGAGGTGAACTATGTGCGAACTGCTCGGGATGAGCGCCAATGTGCCAACCGATATCTGCTTCAGCTTTACCGGACTGGTTCAGCGCGGGGGCGGCACCGGGCCGCATAAAGACGGCTGGGGCATCACCTTCTACGAAGGGAAAGGCTGTCGCACTTTTAAGGATCCGCAACCGAGCTTTCAGTCACCGATTGCCCGCCTGGTGCAGGATTATCCGATCAAATCCTGCTCCGTCATCGCCCACATTCGCCAGGCGAACCGCGGTGAAGTGGCGCTGGAGAACACCCATCCCTTCACTCGTGAGCTTTGGGGCCGCAACTGGACCTATGCCCACAACGGGCAACTGACGGGCTATAAGACGCTTGAAACCGGCCAGTTCCGCCCGGTTGGCGAAACCGACAGCGAAAAAGCCTTCTGCTGGCTGCTGCACAAACTCACCACGCGCTACCCACGCACGCCGGGCAACATGAACGCGGTGTTCAAGTACATCGCGACGCTTGCGGGTGAACTGCGGGAAAAGGGCGTGTTTAACATGCTGCTGTCCGATGGCCGCTATGTGATGGCATTCTGCTCGACCAATCTGCACTGGATTACGCGTCGTGCCCCGTTTGGTGTGGCAACGCTGCTGGATCAGGATGTGGAAATAGATTTTCAGCGGGAAACCACACCGAATGATGTGGTCACCGTGATTGCAACGCAGCCGTTAACCGGCAATGAAACCTGGCACAAGATTATGCCAGGCGAGTGGGCGTTATTTTGTCTCGGGGAGCGTGTAGTTTGACACGAGCTGCGAGCGGACTTCGTGGCTCAGCGGCTTGCTGACCACGTAACGCCCGCCGACAACGGACACCGTTGGTGGCTTGTGCGTCTGCTGGAAGTAGTCGTAACCCGGCTTCAGCTGTGACCAGAAGTCCTTGTAGTAAGAGTATTTATGACGTTCCATATTGGCATCTGTCATGCGGAACGGATAAATGCTCACCTGCACGCTGGACTGACCAAACACCAGCGCACCGGTCACGAACTGGAAAATTTCATCAATGCCGGAATCGGTCATGGCGTAGCAGCCAATTGACACGCAGGCACCGTGAATCATCAGGTATTTCCCTTCATAGCCGTGGGCCTGATCATAGGCATTCGGAAAACCGATATTAATTGCCTTATAGAAGCGGCTGTCCGGTTTGAGCTGGCTGCGGGAAACGTTATAGAAACCTTCCGGAGATTTAAAATCGCCCTGGCGCTGTTTTGGCCCAAGACCGCCGGAATAGTTACAGATTTTATAACTGTCGAGCAGTTGGAATGTTTCACCCATCTTCACGTAGAGATCAAGGGTACGTTCTTCTTTGAAGATCTGGATATAAACCGGAGATCCCATTAGCTGCTGCTTGTACTCTTTGCTGATTGGCGTGGTTGAGCTGGAGCTGCTCAGCAAACCGGCAAATGACATGCACGGGATAAACAGCATCGCAAGTAACAATGCGATTTTGCGCATACTACATGTTCCTTGATAAAACGGTGAAGAGAGGCCGGAGGCCAAAATAAACCCGGAATCAGAATTGTCCTGAATTGGTGCGCTCACATTAGCATCACCAAAGTTTTTCGCAAGTACTCCCGGCGCGGTTTACAAATGAGTTTTACGTTATAAATCTTTTTTTTGCCTTAATCTGTCAGAACTTTGCGTATTTGCTCGCAAATACCGACCTGACAACCGCGTAAATGCTGCGCTTGTGGCGCTCATCCTGTACACTTCTCCGGTCTTACGACCAGGTTAAGAAAGGATGCTTTACTCTCTCTGTACTGCCGCCAGCAGTGCCCTCTGGCCTCGGCTTTTCCTTTCTTATTTCTTCTATCTACGCTGGGTTTAGTGACAGTAACGACATGATTAAAATTACAAAAGGGTTAAATCTCCCCATCGCAGGTGCGCCAGGCCAGGATACAGGCGACAGCGCAAAAGTGACGCGCGTGGCCGTTCTGGGTGAAGAGTACATCGGTATGCGTCCTTCCATGAGCGTTCAGGAAGGTGACCGGGTGCGCAAAGGGCAGGCGCTGTTTGAAGACAAAAAGAACCCCGGCGTGTGCTTTACGGCACCGGTAAGCGGCGTTGTCAGTGCGATTCATCGCGGCGAGCGTCGGGTGTTGCAGGCTGTTGTCATTGATATTGACGGTGATGACGCCATTACGTTTCCGCGCACGGACGTCGCAGAGTTGGGCCAACTGGACCGCGAAACGGTGCAGCAGCAGTTGCTGGCATCAGGATTATGGACCAGCCTGCGCACGCGGCCATTCAGTAAGATTCCTGCACCGGCAAGCGTCCCGGCGGCGATTTTTGTCACCGCCATTGACACCAATCCGCTGGCCGCCGATCCGCAACCCATTATCTTCCAGCATCGTGAAGCCTTTTACGCAGGCCTGACGGTGCTCTCTCGTCTTACCGACGGCAAAGTCCACGTCTGCCAGGCGAGCGGGGGCAAACTTGGTGGGCATCCCGTTGGCCAGGTCACCTTTAATACCTTCACCGGGCCGCATCCGGCCGGGCTGCCAGGCACGCATATTCATTTCCTTGAGCCAGTCAGCCTGACAAAGCAGGTCTGGCACCTGAACTATCAGGACGTTATCGCCATCGGCAAGCTGTTTGTGGAAGGTGAGCTGTGGACGGAGCGCGTCGTTGCACTGGCCGGGCCGCAGGTGAAAACGCCGCGTCTGGTCAAAACGCTACTTGGCGCAAGCCTCGAGCAGCTGACGGCGGGTGAGCTCTGCGAGGGTGAAAACCGCGTGATTTCCGGTTCCGTACTGAGCGGCACGCACGCCCAGGGGCCTGCTGCATTCCTCGGGCGCTACCATCTTCAGGTCAGCGTGGTGAAAGAAGGGCGGGAGAAAGAGCTGTTTGGCTGGGTGATGCCCGGGAAAGACAAATTTTCTATTACCCGCACCACGCTTGGTCATTTCCTTAAGCGCAAGCTGTTCAGTTTCTCCACGGACACCAACGGCGGTGAAAGGGCGATGGTGCCTATCGGCAACTACGAACGCGTGATGCCGCTGGATATTCTGCCGACGCATCTGCTGCGTGACCTGCTGGCCGGTGATACCGACAGCGCACAGGCGCTGGGCTGCCTTGAACTCGACGAAGAAGATCTGGCGCTTTGCACCTACGTTTGTCCGGCAAAATATGAATACGGCCCGGCGCTGCGTGAGGTCTTAACCCGCATTGAGCAGGAAGGATAAGTGATGGGTCTGAAAAATCTGCTGGAAAAAATTGAGCCGCACTTCACCCACGGCGGCAAGCTTGAAAAGTACTACCCGCTGTATGAAGCCGCGGCGACCATTTTCTACACGCCGGGCCAGGTGACCCGGGGCGCGTCGCACGTTCGTGACGCCATCGACCTCAAACGCATGATGATCCTGGTCTGGCTGGCGGTTTTCCCGGCCATGTTCTGGGGGATGTACAACGTCGGATTACAAACCATTCCGGCGCTGCATAAGCTCTACGGTGCCGAGCGGCTGCAGCAGGTGATTGCCAGCCACTGGCATTACAGCGTGGCACAGTGGTTGGGCGTGAGCTTCGCGCCGGATGCGGGCTGGCTCAGCATGATGGGATTAGGCGCGGTCTTCTTCCTGCCTATTTACCTGACCGTGTTTATCGTCGGCGGTTTCTGGGAAGTGCTGTTTGCTATTGTACGCAAACATGAAATCAACGAAGGCTTCTTTGTTACCTCCATTCTGTTCGCGCTGATTGTGCCGCCTACGCTGCCGCTCTGGCAGGCTGCACTCGGCATCAGTTTTGGTGTGGTAATCGGTAAGGAGATCTTTGGCGGTACCGGACGTAACTTCCTCAACCCGGCGCTGGCCGGACGCGCGTTTCTGTTCTTCGCCTACCCGGCGCAGATCTCCGGCGATCTGGTGTGGACGGCGGCAGACGGCTTCTCCGGTGCCACGCCGCTATCCCAGTGGGCAAGCCACGGCGGGGAAGCGCTGGTCAATGTCACCAGTGGGCAGCCTGTTACCTGGATGGATGCCTTCCTCGGCAATATTCCTGGTTCCATTGGTGAAGTCTCCACGCTGATGATCCTGCTCGGCGGCGCCATCATTATTTTTGGCCGCGTGGCCTCCTGGCGTATCGTGGCGGGCGTGCTGCTCGGCATGATTGCCACCGCCACCCTGTTCAACTTTATCGGTTCCGCCACCAACCCTATGTTTGCCATGCCGTGGTACTGGCATCTGGTGCTCGGCGGGTTCGCTTTCGGCATGATGTTTATGGCAACGGACCCGGTCTCCGCGTCGTTTACCGACAAAGGGAAATGGGCCTACGGGGCGCTGATTGGCGTGATGTGCGTACTGATCCGCGTGGTTAACCCGGCCTATCCGGAAGGGATGATGCTGGCGATCCTGTTCGCTAACCTCTTTGCGCCACTGTTCGATTATCTGGTGGTGCAGGCCAACATCAAGCGGAGGAAGTCGCGTGGCTGAAGTAAAGAGTAACGATAGCATCGGCAAAACGCTGCTGGTGGTACTGGTGCTGTGCCTGGTCTGCTCGATTGTGGTGGCCGGTTCCGCGGTGGGCCTGAAGTCCCGCCAGCAGGAGCAGCGAGCGCTGGATAAGCAGCGCAATATTTTATCGGTAGCAGGGCTGATGCAGCCAGATATGAAGCAGGATGATGTCGCTTCGGTCTTTGCCGGACGTATTACACCCCGCTTGCTTGATCTGAAAAGCGGTGCGCTGTTGGACAAAGACCCGGCCTCTTTTAACCAGGGACTGGCGCTTAAAGATCCTGCGCAGAGCATTCAGCTGGAGGCCAGCGACGACCCTGCTGGTATCAAGCGCCGGAGCAACGTGGTGGAAATCTACCTCGTCAAAGATGCGCAGCAAAAGGTGCAGCAGGTGGTGCTGCCGATTTACGGCAACGGGCTGTGGTCGATGATGCACGCTTTCGTGGCGCTGGACACCGACGGTCGCACCGTGAAGGGCATCACTTACTACGATCAGGGTGAAACGCCGGGGCTCGGTGGTGAAGTGGAAAACCCGGCCTGGCGTAAGCAGTTTGTCGGTAAGAAGGTGCTGGATGATAACGGTATGCCAGCGCTGAAGGTGGCGAAAGGCGGTGCGCGTCCCGGCGATGAATACGCAGTGGACGGACTTTCCGGCGCAACGCTGACCTCAAACGGCGTGCAGCACAGTTTTGATTTCTGGATGGGGGAGCAGGGCTTCGGGCCATTCCTCAAGCAGATGCGTGAAGGAGGCCTCAATCATGGCTGAACTCGGTGAAATGAAAGAAGTAAAACGGGTGCTGGTCGGGCCGCTTATTGCCAATAACCCGATTGCGCTGCAGGTGCTGGGCGTCTGTTCCGCCCTGGCGGTGACCACCAAGCTTGAAACGGCCTTCGTGATGACCATCGCGGTAACCCTGGTGACGGCGTTCTCCAGCATGTTTATCTCGATGATCCGCCACCATATTCCTAACAGCGTGCGCATCATCGTGCAGATGGCGATCATCGCTTCGTTGGTGATCGTGGTCGATCAGCTCTTACGCGCATTTGCCTATGAAACGTCGAAGCAGCTGTCGGTGTTCGTTGGGCTTATTATCACCAACTGTATCGTGATGGGCCGTGCGGAAGCCTATGCCATGAAATCGCCGCCGCTGGCGAGCTTTATGGATGGCATTGGTAACGGCCTCGGCTATGGCGCGATTCTGATGATAGTCGGCTTCCTGCGCGAGCTTATCGGCAGCGGTAAACTGTTTGGTATCACCGTGCTGCAAACCGTGCAGAATGGCGGCTGGTATCAGCCAAATGGCCTGTTCCTGCTCGCACCGAGCGCGTTTTTCATTATCGGTTTGCTTATCTGGGCGCTGCGCAGCTGGAAGCCGGAACAGCAGGAGAAGGAGTAACCGACCATGGCTCATTACCTTAGTCTTTTTGTTCGCGCGGTGTTTGTGGAAAACATGGCGCTGGCCTTCTTCCTCGGCATGTGTACCTTCCTTGCGGTGTCGAAGAAAGTCTCCACGGCGTTTGGCCTGGGCGTAGCGGTTACGGTCGTGCTCGGCATCTCCGTGCCGGTGAATAACCTGATTTACAACCTTGTGTTGCGCGACGGCGCGCTGGTGGAAGGGGTGGATCTGAGCTTCCTCAACTTCATCACCTTTATCGGGGTGATCGCCGCACTGGTGCAGATTCTCGAGATGATCCTCGATAAGTACTTCCCGTCGCTCTATAACGCGCTGGGGATCTTCCTGCCGCTTATCGCCGTGAACTGCGCCATCTTCGGTGGCGTGTCGTTTATGGTGCAGCGTGATTACAACTTCCCGGAGTCCATCGTTTATGGCTTTGGTTCTGGCATCGGCTGGATGCTGGCGATTGTGGCGATGGCAGGCATCCGTGAAAAGATGAAGTACGCCAACGTGCCCGCAGGACTGCGCGGCTTAGGAATCACCTTTATCACCACCGGACTGATGGCGCTGGGCTTTATGTCATTCTCCGGCGTGCAGCTATAAGGGCGTAAGTGATGGAAATTATTCTTGGCGTAGTCATGTTTACGCTGATTGTACTGGCGCTGTCGCTGCTGATTCTGGCGGCGCGTGCGAAGCTTGTGAACGCAGGCGATGTGGTCATTGAGATCAACAACGAGGCGGATAAACAGCTCCGTACTCCTGCAGGCGACAAGCTACTGAACACGCTCTCCAGCAACGGTATTTTCGTGTCGTCTGCGTGCGGCGGTGGCGGCTCCTGTGGGCAGTGCCGCGTGACGGTAAAAGAGGGCGGTGGTGATATTCTGCCGACCGAACTTTCGCATATCAGCAAGCGTGAAGCGAAAGAAGGCTGTCGCCTGGCCTGCCAGGTAGCGGTTCGTCAGAACATGAAGATCGAGCTGCCTGAAGAGATTTTCGGCGTCAAAAAATGGGAGTGTGAAGTTATCTCCAACGATAACAAAGCCACTTTCATTAAAGAGCTGAAACTGGCGATCCCTGAGGGCGAGAGCGTGCCGTTTCGTGCCGGGGGCTATATTCAGATTGAGTGCCCTTCGCACAAAGTGGCCTATGCTGATTTCGACGTGCCGGACGAATACCGTGGCGACTGGGATAAGTTTAATCTGTTCCGCTACGTGTCCGAGGTCAAAGAGCCGACGCTGCGCGCCTACTCAATGGCAAACTACCCGGACGAGAAGGGCATTATTATGCTCAACGTCCGTATCGCCACGCCGCCTCCGTCCGCGCCAGATGTGCCGCCGGGCATTATGTCTTCGTACATCTGGTCGCTGAAAGCGGGCGATAAGGTGACGATTTCAGGGCCGTTTGGCGAGTTCTTCGCGAAAGAAACGGATGCAGAAATGGTCTTCATCGGTGGTGGTGCGGGGATGGCGCCGATGCGTTCGCACATTTTCGATCAGCTCAAGCGCCTGGGCAGCCAGCGTAAAATCAGCTTCTGGTACGGCGCTCGCTCGCTGCGTGAGATGTTTTACGATGATGAGTTCGAGCAATTGGCACGTGAGAATCCGAACTTTACCTTCCACGTGGCGCTCTCCGATCCGCAGCCCGAAGATAACTGGACGGGGCACACCGGGTTCATTCACAACGTGCTGTATGAGAACTACCTCAAACACCACAACGCGCCGGAAGACTGCGAGTTCTACATGTGCGGGCCGCCGGTGATGAACGCGGCTGTCATCAGAATGCTGAAAGATCTCGGCGTTGAAGATGAGAACATCATGCTCGACGATTTTGGGGGCTGAGGATGTTGACGGTTTTTCTGGCGACGTTCGTCGTATTCGTACTGGTGATTTTGGGTATGTCGCTTGGCTATCTGGTCAAGCGTAAAAGTATTCAGGGGAGCTGCGGCGGCATTTCGTCTCTTGGGCTGGAGAAAGTCTGTGACTGCCCCGAGCCCTGTGATGCGCGGAAAAAGCGTCTAGCCCGCGAAGCGCAGCGTCAGCAAAACCGGATCCTCTGATCTCACCGCCCGGCAGGCTTGTGCTGCCGGGCGTTATGGCCTGATGGCGCTTCGCTTATCAGGCCGACTTTCTCGCACTTCTCATTCTTTTCATAATTACTGTATACTTAACCAGTAATTATTGAGGGCTGAGTATGCGCAAAATTATCCATGTCGATATGGACTGTTTTTTCGCCGCGGTGGAAATGCGGGATAATCCAGCCCTGCGCGATATTCCCATTGCCATCGGCGGCAGTCGCGTTAAGCGTGGGGTTATCAGCACCGCGAACTATCCGGCGCGTAAGTTTGGCGTACGCAGTGCCATGCCGACAGGAATGGCCCTCAAGCTCTGCCCACATCTCATCCTGTTACCCGGGCGATTTGAGGCCTACCGGGAAGCCTCGAACCACATCCGCGAAATCTTCTCCCGCTACACCTCGCTCATTGAACCGTTATCCCTGGACGAAGCCTATCTCGATGTCAGCGACAGCGTGCACTGTCACGGTTCGGCCACGCTGATGGCGCAGGAGATCCGCCAGACTATTCACAAAGAGCTGGATCTGACCGCCTCGGCAGGGGTTGCCCCGGTGAAGTTTTTAGCCAAAATAGCCTCCGATCTCAATAAGCCTAACGGGCAATACGTGATCACACCTGATGATGTCCCCGCTTTCCTGAAAACGCTGCCGCTGGCAAAAATTCCCGGCGTCGGCAAAGTCTCTTCGGCGAAGCTCGAAAATATGGGGCTGCGCACCTGTGAAGACGTGCAGCAGGCCGATCTGGCGATGTTGCTCAAGCGCTTTGGCAAATTTGGCCGCGTGCTGTGGGAGCGCAGCAACGGTATCGACGAGCGTGATGTCAACAACGACCGCTTGCGTAAGTCGATTGGCGTAGAGCGAACGCTGGTCGAGGATATCCACGACTGGGAAGCGTGCGAGGCGATCATCGTCAATCAACTCTACCCGGAGCTGGAACGCAGACTGGCGAAGGTGAAACCGGATCTGCTGATTGCCCGGCAGGGTATTAAGCTGAAGTTTAATGACTTCCAGCAAACCACTCAGGAACACGTCTGGCCGAAGCTCAACAAAGACGATTTGATATCGACAGCCTATAAAACCTGGCAGGAAAGGCGAGGGGGAAGGGGCGTGAGGCTGGTGGGCGTGCATGTGACGCTGCTTGACCCGCAGCTTGAGCGGCAGCTGGTTTTAGGGCTGTGACGCCTGGCGGTGCTTTGCTAGCGCAGGCCTACATAACCCTGTTTTAGTTATTTTTTGTAGGCCGGGCAAACGAAGTGCCGCCCGGAGATGCCCGGTAAGCTTGCGTCACCGGGCTGCTGAACCAACAAAAAAGCCTCCGTTCGGAGGCTTTTTTTATGCAGAGATTGGCAGGCTTATTTTGCCGCTATTTACTTCGCAGGAATCGCTTTCAGCAACTCGGTCAGCAGGGTCCAGTACTGGCCCACGCTTTCAATATGAACCTGCTCGTCCGGGGAGTGCGGGCCGGTAATGGTTGGGCCGATGGAGACCATGTCCATATCCGGGTACGGCTTTTTGAACAGGCCGCATTCCAGACCCGCGTGGATGATCTGGATGTTCGGGGTTTTGTCGAACAGGCGCTGATAGGTCTCACGCACCAGATGCATTACCGGAGAGTTGGCATCCGGCTGCCAGCCCGGATATCCACCTTTCGGTGCGGTCTGTGCGCCAGCCAGCTTGCCCAGAGATTCCAGCATGCTGACGACATAGTCTTTGCCGCTGTCGATCAGGGAACGAATCAGGCAGATGATTTCCACGCTGTCGTCCTGCATGGTCACCACGCCGACGTTCAGGGAGGTTTCTACCACGCCTTTAGCCACGTCTGAATTGCGGATCACGCCGTTTGGCGTTGCGTTAAGCAGCTGGATGAAGCTGTCGCGGGATTTTTCGCTCAGAGCGTTTTTGTCCGCGCTGACCGCTTCCAGAATGACAACCAGGTTCTTCTCTTTCGCTTCCAGTTCGTTTTTCAGGATGGACTGGTATTCTTCCGCCAGCGCTTTCAGGGTTTCCACTTTCGCCGCAGGTACTGCCACGGTGGTGAAGGCTTCGCGCGGGATGGCATTACGCAGGGTACCGCCATTAAAATCAACCAGACGCAGATCCAGCTCGGCAGCGTGACCGGCCAGGAAGCGCGCCAGCAGTTTGTTGGCGTTGCCCAGACCTAAGTGGATGTCGCCGCCGGAGTGGCCGCCTTTCAGGCCTTTCAGGGTCAGCTTGAAGCTCTGGAAGCCAGCCGGAATCGCTTCACGGGTCAGCGGCAGGGTGGTGATGAAATCGATCCCGCCCGCGCAACCCATGTAGATCTCACCTTCTTCTTCGGAGTCGGTGTTGATCAGAATGTCCGCCTGCAGCCAGTTCGCCTGCAGACCAAACGCGCCGTCCATGCCTGCTTCTTCGGTCATGGTCAGCAGGACTTCCAGCGGGCCGTGAACGACGGAGTCGTCCGCCAGAACCGCCAGAGCAGAAGCCATGCCAATGCCGTTATCGGCACCCAGCGTGGTGCCACGCGCTTTTACCCACTCGCCGTCGATGTACGGCTGAATCGGATCCTTGGTGAAGTCGTGTACGGTGTCATTGTTTTTCTGCGGCACCATATCGAGGTGAGCCTGCATCACAACCGGTTTACGGTTCTCCATACCTGCAGTTGCGGCCTTACGAATCAGGATGTTACCTACCTGATCGCGCTCTGCGTGCAGACCTTTTTCCTTTGCCCAGCCCATGATGTGTTCAGCAAGCTGTTCTTCGTGATAGGACGGGTGTGGGATAGAGCAGATTTTGGCAAAAATGTCCCACAGCGGCTGCGGGGACAGTTGAGACAGTTCAGACACGGTAAGTCTCCTTACGGCTCCTGCAAAATGACTTGCAGGTAATGGGTTAGCAAGGGCAAACAGGCGTGGAGCCTGACTTGCGAGATGGCGTTGAGAATACCACTTTCTGCCTGCTCTGGTAGTGTGATGCACGCAAAAACTCCTGACGGGGCGGTTAAACACTGGTTTTTAGTGCGTCAGATCTCTATAATCTCGCGCAACCTGGAATCACCCCGAACATTTTTTAAGCCGTTTTACAGGCTGGGATACAATCACATGAGCGAAAAATACGTCGTTACCTGGGACATGTTGCAGATCCATGCACGCAAACTGGCCGCGCGCCTGATGCCGTCCGAACAGTGGAAGGGCATTATTGCCGTCAGCCGTGGAGGCCTGGTACCAGGTGCTCTGCTGGCTCGTGAACTGGGCATTCGTCATGTCGATACCGTTTGCATCTCCAGCTACGACCACGACAATCAGCGTGAGCTGAAAGTACTCAAGCGTGCTGAAGGCGATGGCGAAGGCTTTATCGTCATCGACGACCTGGTCGATACCGGCGGCACCGCGGTTGCTATCCGTGAAATGTACCCGAAAGCGCACTTCGTCACTATCTTCGCCAAGCCTGCTGGTCAGCCGCTGGTGGACGACTACGTGATTGATATCCCTCAGGATACCTGGATTGAACAGCCGTGGGATATGGGTGTGGTGTTTGTGCCACCTATCTCAAGCCGTTAATTCAAACGTTTTCTTTCAGCGCCCGGCTTGCCGGGCGTTGTTCTTTTTGGCATTCGACAGGTTACAATAGAGTCCATGTCGTATTTATGGAGTCTATGCGATGCCAGAAGCCAACCTCAGCGAAATTCTCTTCAAACCTCGTTTTAAGCACCCGGAAACCTCGACGCTGGTGCGCCGTTTTAATGCCGGCACTCAGCCTACGGTTCAGTCCACTCTGGACGGGCAAAACGTCCCTCACTGGTACCGGATGGTCAACCGCCTGATGTGGATTTGGCGTGGCGTCTCGCCGCAGGAAATCCTCGACGTACAGGCGAGGATTGTCATGAGCACCAACGAACGCACCGACGAAGAGCTTTACGACACGGTAGTCGGCTATCGCGGCGGCAACTGGATCTACGAATGGTCGAAGCAGGCAATGCTGTGGCAGCAAAAAGCCACGCAGGAGAAGGACGACGCCCTCAGTGGCCGCCACTGGCTCCACGCCGCCAATCTCTACAGCATTGCGGCTTATCCGCATCTGAAGGGCGATGACCTGGCAGAGCAGGCCCAGGCGCTGGCGAATCGCGCCTATGAAGAGGCGGCGCAGCGGCTGCCGGGCTCAATACGGGAGCTGGAGTTCACCATTCCTGGCGGCTCCTCCGTCAGCGGTTTCCTGCACATGCCGCCGGGCGAAGGCCCATTCCCGACGGTGCTGATGTGCGGCGGGCTGGATGCGCTGCAAAGTGACAACTACAACCTGTTTGAACGCTATCTGGCCCCTCTCGGCATTGCCATGCTGACGCTGGACATGCCGTCGATTGGCTTCTCGTCAAAATGGAAACTGACTCAGGATTCCAGCTTCCTGCACCAACAGGTGCTGAAGAACCTGCCTAACGTTCCCTGGGTCGACCACACCCGCGTTGCGGCGTTTGGTTTCCGCTTTGGCGCGAACGTCGCCGTTCGCCTGGGCTATCTGGAATCTCCGCGTCTGAAGGCGGTGGCCTGCCTGGGTCCGGTAGTGCATGGGCTTCTGTGCGACCCACTGCGCCAGGGCAACGTGCCGGAGATGTATCTCGATGTGCTCGCTTCGCGCCTGGGCATGCACGATGCTTCCGACGAAGCGTTACGCGTTGAGCTTAATCGTTATTCGCTGAAAACCCAGGGGCTGCTGGGCCGCCGATGCCCGACACCGATGCTCTCCGGCTACTGGCAGAACGACCCCTTCAGCTCGGAAGAGGAGTCTCGTCTCATCACTTCCTCCTCAGCGGATGGCAAGCTGATGTCGATCCCGTTCAAACCGGTTTACCGTAATTTTGACAAGGCATTGAAAGAAATTGCCGGGTGGATCAATCATAGATTGGGTTAATAGATTGCTAAATTCTATTGATTTGGTAAAACAGTTGCATCACTAAAGGAGACTGTAATGACGTTACCGAGTGGACACCCGAAGAGTAAACTGATCAAGAAGTTCATGGCCCTTGGCCCGTACATCCGGGAAGAGCAGTGTGAAGATAATCGCTTCTTCTTCGATTGCCTGGCCGTCTGCGTCAACGTTAAACCGGCGCCGGAGAAGCGTGAATTCTGGGGCTGGTGGCTGGAAATGGAAGCACAGGAAAAACGCTTTACCTACAGCTATCAGTTTGGCCTGTTCGACAAAGATGGCGTCTGGCAGCCAACGGCCATTAAAGACAAAGAAGTGACAGATCGTCTCGAGCAGACCCTGCGTGATTTCCACATTCGCGCCGAGGAGCTGCTGAAAACCTTCAGCCTGAAGCTCGAGCCTGCTGAAGATGTCACTCAGCCGGTCAGATTATCGGCCTGAAGATTTCCTGAATAAACAAAAAGGCCTCTCATATTGAGAGGCCTTTTACATTTCTTAGACTCAGAACTGATAAACCATACCCAGAGCAACAACGTCGTCATTATTCAGGGCGAGCTTGTTGTCATCGCTCAGCTGGTTGATTTTATAATCTACGAAGGCGGACATGTTTTTGTTGAAGTAGTAAGTGGCAGCCACGTCGATGTATTTCACGAGGTCAGCATCACCCACGCCTTCAATATCCTTGCCTTTAGACTGGATATAGCCAATGGAAGGGCGCAGACCAAAATCAAACTGGTATTGGGCAACGACTTCGAAGGCCTGGTTCTTATTAGCAAAACCGCTGACTTTGGTATCCACTCCACCGATGGAGGCGGTGCCCGAAATTGGTGTCATATTGCGGGTTTCTGCGTAAATTGCCGCCACATAGACGCTATTGGCATCATATTTGAAACCGGTGGTCCAGGCTTCTGCGTCGGTACCCTTGCCGAAGGTGCTGTTCTGCTGGTTCAGCGTACGGTTGGAGTTAGCATAAGCGGCACCCAGCGTGAAGCCAGAATCGCCGAAGTCGTAGCTCAGAGAGGTACCGAAGCCGTCGCCGTTCGCTTTGCTGTCTGCGCGGGCGTCGTTTTCGTTTTTACCCTGATATTGCAGGGCCAGTTTCAGGCCATCAACAAGGCCGAAGAAGTTGTTGTTGCGGTAAGTTGCCATACCGTTGCCGCGACCGGTCATAAAGTTATCGGTTTTAACGAACGAGTCATCACCGAACTCAGGGATCATATCGGTGTAAGCGGCGACGTTATACAGGATGCCGTAGTTACGACCGTAGTCGAAGGAGCCGATATCGCCCGCTTTCAGACCGGCGAAGGCCAGACGGGTTTTGGTTGTATTCGGGTCACCTTCCACTTTGTTGGCGGCAGCCTGGTATTCCCACTGGCCAAAGCCGGTCAGCTGATCGTTAATTTGGGTCTGGCCTTTGAAGCCCAGACGAATATAAGACTGGTCGCCGTCCACGGCATTGTTATCGCTCATATAATGCTCAGCTTTCACTCGACCATAAAGGTCCAGTTTATTGCCGTCTTTATTATAAACTTCTGCGGCCTGTGCTGCGGTGGAAGACATTACGCCCAGTACGATTAATGCCAGTGTGCTCTTTTTCATTTTTAACCCTGATTAATAGACGCGCTGTAAATTTGGGAACTTGCCCGATGTAAAAAACAGGAAGGGTTGTAACCCTGGGAAATGAAAGTTTTATGACAATGTAAGAATAATTTTAAATATCTGTAGTTATCTGTTTCTGTCATAAAAAAGTCATTTTCTGCCGTTACGCTTCCTGATCCCGCGCAACAAAGTACCCGCCTACGCCTTACGGGAGTTGGCAAGCGGCCTGACACCTGCTACAACGTCTTTTTCGTAATTATTGAATGGCAGAGAATCATGAGTGACAGCCAGACGCTGGTCATCAAACTGGGTACCAGCGTGTTAACCGGGGGATCGCGCCGCCTTAATCGCGCGCATATTGTTGAACTGGTGCGCCAGTGCGCACAGCTCCACGCCGCAGGGCATCGTGTTGTGATTGTGACGTCGGGTGCGATTGCCGCCGGGCGTGAGCACCTTGGCTACCCCGAACTGCCTGCCACTATCGCTTCCAAGCAGCTGCTGGCGGCCGTCGGCCAGAGCCGCCTGATTCAGCTCTGGGAGCAGCTGTTCTCTATTTACGGTATCCACGTCGGCCAGATGCTGCTCACCCGTGCAGATATGGAAGACCGTGAACGTTTTCTCAATGCCCGTGACACGCTGCGTGCCCTGCTGGATAACCACATCGTGCCGGTTATCAACGAAAATGACGCGGTCGCCACGGCAGAAATCAAGGTCGGCGATAACGACAATCTCTCCGCGCTTGCGGCGATACTGGCCGGTGCCGACAAGCTGCTGCTGCTGACGGATCAGCAAGGGCTGTTTACCGCAGATCCTCGCACCAACCCGCAGGCAGAGCTGATTCAGGATGTCCACGGCATTGATGACGCACTGCGCGCCATTGCCGGAGACAGCGTGTCCGGCCTCGGTACTGGCGGAATGGGCACCAAGCTGCAGGCCGCCGACGTTGCCTGCCGCGCGGGCATCGACACCATTATTGCCGCGGGCAGCCGTCCTGGCGTGATTGGCGATGTGATGGAAGGCGTTGCCGTCGGCACGCGTTTCCATGCGCAAACCTCTCCACTCGAAACGCGTAAACGCTGGATTTTCGGCGCGCCACCGGCGGGCGAAATCACCGTTGATGAAGGGGCTGTTTCGGCGATTCTGGAAAGAGGGAGTTCATTACTTCCTAAAGGAATTAAAAGCGTGACAGGCAACTTCTCCCGTGGTGAAGTGATCCGCATCCGTACGCTGGATGGGCGTGACATCGCCCACGGCGTTACCCGCTATAACAGCGACGCGCTGCGCCGTATTGCCGGACACCACTCGCAGCAAATTGATGCCATTCTTGGCTACGAGTATGGCCCGGTGGCCGTGCATCGCGACGACATGATTACCCGTTAAGGAGCTTTCAATGCTGGAACAAATGGGCATAGCGGCTAAAGCGGCCTCCTACAAGCTGGCGCAGCTATCCGGCCGTGAAAAGAATCAGGTTCTGGGAAAGATTGCTGATTATCTGGAAGCTCAGACGGAAACTATTCTGGCGGCCAACGCGCAGGATTTGGAAGAGGCTGGCGCCAATGGCCTGAGCGAAGCGCTGCTCGATCGTCTGGCGCTGACGCCCGCTCGCCTCAAAAGCATCGCCGATGACGTGCGCCAGGTATGCAAACTCGCCGACCCGGTAGGGCAGGTGATTGACGGCGGTCTGCTGGACAGCGGCCTGCGCATTGAGCGCCGCCGCGTGCCGCTCGGCGTGGTCGGCGTGATTTATGAGGCTCGCCCGAACGTGACGGTTGACGTTGCCTCGCTGTGCCTGAAAACGGGCAACGCGGCAATCCTGCGTGGCGGGAAAGAAACATGGCGTACCAATGCCGCCACCGTCAAAGTGATTCAGCAGGCGCTGGAGGAGTGCGGCTTACCGGCGGGTGCCGTGCAGGCGATTGAAAGCCCGGACCGCGCGCTGGTCAACGAAATGCTGCGCATGGACAAATACATCGACATGTTGATCCCGCGCGGTGGTGCAGGCCTGCACAAGCTGTGTCGCGAGCAGTCGACCATTCCGGTCATTACCGGTGGTATCGGCGTTTGTCATATCTATGTCGATGATTCTGCGGAATTTGAACCAGCGCTGAAAATTATCGTTAACGCCAAAACCCAGCGCCCAAGCACCTGCAACACGGTGGAAACGCTGCTGGTGCATAAAGCCATTGCCGACACCTTCCTGCCGGCGTTAAGCAAGCAGATGGCGGAAAGTGGCGTTACGCTGCACGCCGATGCCAATGCACTTACTCAGTTGCAAAACGGCCCTGCGGCGTTGGTGCCGGTACAGGCGCAGCAGTATGACGACGAGTATCTGTCGCTGGATTTGAACGTGAAGGTGGTGGACAGTCTCGACGGCGCTATCGAGCACATTCGTCAGCACGGCACCCAACATTCCGACGCCATTCTGACCCGCACGCTGCGCAACGCCGATCGCTTTATCAATGAAGTGGATTCGTCTGCGGTGTATGTCAACGCCTCAACCCGCTTCACCGACGGCGGTCAGTTTGGTTTGGGGGCAGAAGTGGCGGTCAGCACGCAAAAACTGCACGCCCGCGGCCCGATGGGCCTTGAAGCATTGACCACCTACAAGTGGATTGGCTTCGGCGACGATACAATTCGTGCCTGATTGACAACGGGTGATGCAAAAACAGGCAGTTGATTTCAAAGGCCATTGACGCATCACCCTTAGAGTTTTAAGCTTTTGCCCCGTAGCACTTCCCCTCAGTGCCGATATAGCTCAGTTGGTAGAGCAGCGCATTCGTAATGCGAAGGTCGTAGGTTCAACTCCTATTATCGGCACCATTAAAATCAATAAGTTACATTCAGCATCACTATCGTTTACACCAGTAACTCTTTCCTATGTAACGGCTGATGTAAGTGATTTACATCAACGAAAATCAACATTCTTTCCCTGCCAGCATCTCCGGATAGTGTTTTTGCGATAATGTTGTTCATCTTCTCAGTCAGGTCGAGACGCTTGAACGTGATATGCCCCGATCCATTCTGGAAGTAGCGTATTGAAAGATACTCATCTTCATATACGGTACTGTGTTGCTTGCTGATATGGTCAGCTAACCTAATGCTAAGATCGCGGCGGTTTTCGGGAAGAGGCTTTCCATCAAGCAGATTTAGCATGCGATGCAAATCTGCTAGCCGATGCAGCAGATTGTTATTCTCGAGGCGTATGCGTAGTGGTGCACTCTAGTGAAAGGCAATGCTTCGAAGAAGCATAACCTATGCGGAGAAAGGGTTGCTTTGAATCCAGAAACATATAGTTCTGTGAAACACGGGGCTGTTCCTGCTTCCATTAACTGGGTTTACATCAGCAATGGGCGCAGAATGCTGCCCTGTTGCTGTATGTTTATCGAAACCTTTCTGTGTTCAACTGGTCCAAGTCTTTCAGCGCCTCATCCAACAAGACTTCAATTCTATCACTAATTATAACGACAGACTGCCACCAGACAATCTGGTACTGCATAAGTTATTCTTACAATTACAATAAAAAGCCTATTGTTTTTTATCTCTAATGCATTTAAGCAGCATCATTAATTCGCCCGATACGCTGATATCCAGATAAGGTTCAGCAATGATTAATATTGAGGCAACTTTCTCTAATCCTGAATACTCACTGCCAAGACAAGCCCTTTCAATTTGAGTCGCTGAAATCCTTGGTGCGCTGAACAGGAACTTCTGCTGCTGAGAAGCAAAAAGCCATCGTTTTACAAGCAACGCTTCCAGTGCTGTCTCCGTGTAGTTCTTCACCAGCCTTGACACCTCTAATAACCGGCATGAATTTTTCCATAGCTGAACAGGTGTTAACGAATTGCTCTGTAATGCCAGCAGTGCAGATGCTGCCTGTTGGTATATGTTATTCCCAGGCATTTCTCCATGCAAAACAGCAATAAGCCCTTTGAAGTCCGCAGAAGGTTCAGCGATATGCTCAAGTGCATCGCGCCATGAATTTAAAAGCGAAGGCAACACAGAGCTTTCCGAAAAACTTGTTATACAGGCGGCAAGCACTATTTGGCTATTTAACACCCATGATGCTTCATCCTTCCAGTAATCCCCTGGAACTGGAGGTATCTCCCCAACCTCATGGGTGTCAATATTATTTTGTTCAACGGTTTTCATGTAGGACATACCTTCATGCACCCCGATAAGAGTTGGAATCAATTTATCAAATGTTTTTTCTCTGAATAGTAACTCCAGCGCCAACATCCGACCGTAAAGTACCGAATTTAATGGCATCCTTCCTTTTGTTGCCATATGAGCACGTTTAGTAATTTTATCTCCCAAGGATAAAAAATCCTCGGTCGCTGCCAACAATCCCCACGAACCACTAATATCAATGAGTCGGTGATCAATAATTTTTTCATGGGGTTCCTGATTGCTGCACATCCCTGGCAGGGGCACTACTAAGTCATGTTCAGAATATCCTATCGTTTCAAAATGAACCCATGCGATACAGTGCCTAACCGTGGCATGTAAGTGGTGGGCTCGTATATCATCCTTGGTTTCAATAGACGGCAGACAGTCCAACACGTCAGAAAAGAGAAGCAGAGATTCTTTTTTCTTATCTGAACGCCATAAGGAAACAGCAGCATCTGCCATCAAACCAACTCTTATTCTTATTTGTATCTTTGATTTCCCGGTAATTTCCGCACCTTTTTGGAAAAAAACGGCTGACTTTGACCAGTCGTTCAATTTAGCAAAAGCAATGCCCATATACCGGCAGGCAAAGACATAATCCACATTACCAAAATCAGGCAAGAGCAAGGCTTTCTGGAAAGAGTGTATCGCATCTGAATAACGCTCTGCATGAAACAGTACCTTGGCACGCTGGTTGCTCAAAGTTGCATCATCTTTAAATTCCTTATCCGCTTTGTCCAGCACAGATAAAGCTTCATCGACTGAGTGCTCATATTCATCATAAATGACTGAAATATTGGACAAACAAGCTTTATAGAGTCTTCTCGCCCCCCACTCGCGGGCTTTTGTTTCTGTAAGTCGGAGTATATGCAGCGCTTTCTGAATGTCCAGTGAACTGCCTTTTTCTTCTTTCCAGCAAGATTGGTTAATTAAAACATTCGAAAAATCAGTATCAATGTCACAAACAGCAAGCAGCCTATTTCTTTTATCTTCCTCAAGGAGGTCAAGCGAAGTAATAAGCTCAAGGAGATCATCTAGCCCATTTATTCTAACTGCCTGATGAGAAAACAGAAGTGTTACCGGATCGTTTGTATCAATAGAATATTCTCCGGGATAAGGAGAAAAAGACACATTATCTACGACACCACTGTCCAGGGCATCCATCATAGAACTTAGTAATCTGACCACAGTTAATGACGGAATATGTACACTTATATTAGCTAATATATTGCCATAGGCCATTAAGGTTGAGAGATTCTTCTGCTCTTCAGGCGTAATTGAAGCAACGATTCCTTCTATTTTAAGAATACTCGTCAATACCTTCGCTTCTTGTGACGAAGACACAAGAAGCTTGAATTGAAGTAAACGAAGTAGCAATTCAGGCATTGCTTCATCATCAATAATTGTTTGGCCCGGATTCAAGGCTACCTCTGCAAACCAGGACATTGAATCACGAAGGTAACTCAAATGTTTATCGCTCTCTCGAATAAGCTGACTCGCTAGAGAAATAAGTATCGTTTTTTCTTTCGCCAAGAATGCGTGCAGGAATGCATTCGCCACATCGTACTGGTTGAGTTCTTTTTCATTAACAATACTGTGCGCAATTTTTATATGGACGGCGTTAATCTCGTCTTCAGGCAAAGTATCGTTGGCTGCTCCGGCCAACAACGGGGATACTCGGTAAAGGTCGCTACCTTCCTTTTCAATCCAGGGACCGACGAGTGTATCAAAAATCTCACCAGGCAATCGAATGGGAGGCGGTGCTCCCGCAATGGTGGTAACAATATTACGCCGGAAAGATCCTGAAACGAGACTAAGCCTATAAGCCAAAACCCTGGCAGCATCAGAAGGGAACTCCCTGACAAGACGGCTGCGGGCTTCTTCTTTTATACGCTCTACATCCTCAGGTCGTAAGATGTCATCAATCGTTGTAGACCACCCTCGACTGCTTAATGTTCTGACCCTGGCGTGCACTAGTTGTGGGTGTCCTCGGGTGGAGTAATAAATCCCCCGCCCAGTTTGAGAAATTTTTTTCGGATCATGGAGCCCGTGTATTTTAATTAACGCTCCAATCTCCTGCTCGTCAAAATAGGGAATGGCTTGCTCGCTCTCCTGAGAAAGCCACAACTTAGGGAACAACGGCAGGGGAGGCGGTTTCTGGCCTGTTACAATAACCCTGCCTTTATTTTGCACCACGGTGAAAATCAGCGTGATAAGTTCACTTTCAAAGTCTGCAATGCCACTCAAATCCAGATCGTCTAGCACCAACTGAATCGGCAGGTCCGATGCATTGACTTCTATTGCTGCGCGAGAAAGCATTTCCCTGATTTGATCATTGGGCCGTCCCCGGAAACTTCCCCACCCCCAACGGCCACCCATTTTGTCAGAAAGCAATGCTGCAAGGTTTGTTTTACCCGTTCCGCTACTGCCGTGTAAAAAAAGCACTTGAGAAGACAAAAGCTGTCGTTCTAACTTTTCGACAAGGACAGTTCGACGCACGGCACCGTCCACAACCGGCAGTGGCATCCCAATCGTAGGTGCGCGCGCAAGCAGTTTTGCTCTTTCACTAACTTCTGAAATATCCATGAACTGCTGCAGGCTGCTGTTCCTCCGCAAGCCATCCAGCTCATTTTTAGGAATAGATTCCATGGTGGCCGACTCGAATGCATCCCAAAAATCTGTTTGAAAAAGTGGCTTTGAACCTTTTGTAGAAAGTAAATCTGCGACGTGTTTAAGGAGATGCGGTAACGCTTTACGTGAATAATGCGTATTAATACCGAGTTTTGAACCATGCAATTTGAGCTTATCTTCAATGACCAGCTGCAAAGCATCTTTTTTCTTATTTCCCAAATCCCACTCAATTCTATTGATGAATTTGTGGTAGAGAAGATCCACGGTCGCAGACTTCACGAATTCCATAAGTGCGGGGTTCAGCGGGAGCGTTAAAAGAAATGAACGCAATCGCTCAACCTGCTCAGTGTTTGGCTGGCACTTCTTCCAGTATTCAAGTCCTTTTTGATTTTTCCCAAAGGGGGCGCCTTTTTCATCGGCTGCTGAGGCTGTCGTTAAAAACCGCAAGGTAACATTGTGATGGGGATTGTTCTGCTGCAAAGACCAGAAGTTATTAAGCGTCTCGACAATTTCAGGAGAACGCAGTGTTAGATTGCTGGATAAATCTTTGACTTGAGTACCAATGACGGACTGCCCTGAACAGATATCAAAGTCTTCAGCGCATTCAAGGAACAAAATTTCACTTTCATTGAGATTGATCCATGCAAGGACACTCTGATAAATCTGGTAAACGTATCCGCGAATACTGTCGGTAGCATCGCGCTTTGCATCTGTTTTATGGCTTGGCGTCGCAGTCATTTAGGCACCATCAATTATCCCTATACCAAAAGTATACCTCAGCTGATTGTGCAATTCTTCTTGTTAGTCATCGACTTCTTCAGGCTGAGACAAAGCTATAAAGCTTCACAACCATCGATTCAGAATAATAAGGATATCCACCTGCGCGCATTATTCGGTGCCCGCGCTCCTATTGGGTCCCGTTCAAGATTTCGGTTCCTCTCAGCAGAGGCCGGTACGCTCATCAGGGCGATCATGCCGGATTTCTTCATCAAATCACGTCAGATGCTACAGTCAAGATTGCAGATGATAACTTTCATGGCGATATGTTCTTTCTCAAGCAACCAGCAGCCGCAGCGGAAACCATCGCGCATTGCCCAGTTCTACGTGGTTTGCCCGCCAATACTCCCGGTTAGCGCAGAGATATCTGCAAGTTGGTGGGTCATCGTCCTGATTTGTTCCAGTACGGCATTGCACTCGGCAACGATGCGTTCCATGTTGGTGGAGCTGATAAGCTCGGTATGGCCCGTCAGTACGCCGGATTCTGTGCAAGTTAATGGTTCAGATATGTTTCTTTCCTTTATATAAATGCAAACGCCAGCCGGGTAAGGGCTGGCGCTTATGCAGTTTGGTTTGATGGAGCTATGATTTATTGGCGTTGTGCAGGAGCTGAAGACGGCGGAGATCCCGGACATCGTTCCTTGCCTGCTGAATCCAGGGTAAGAGTGTGGCGGAGTCGGTTTTGTCTTCGTCGTTGTCGAAGATGAGTTCTGTTTCGCACTCGATATTGTCCTGCAGCCAGTCGATAAGAATATCCAGCACCGCTTCGGCAGTGAGTGTCAACATGGGGTTGCCTGTGATAATGAAGAGAAGATTTACCAGTCGAAGATCTCAAAGCCCGGCAGCAGTTCACCAAAGGTATCGAGGTGAATGATCCCCAGCTGGTAGCGACGCATCAGGGTGAGAATCAACCGGCGAGCAGCTTTTGACAGCCCGCGCCGTTTCAGTTGCAGAACCGGAAAAGCCCACGCATCCAGACGGATGAGATAACCCGAGCCTGTGTAGCCCACCCACTCCGAATCATCAAAGTCCAGCACCTGTCGTGATAGCCGGTGCAGCAGATCGTTGTCTTCCCGCGTTATATGCGCGGTACTGCATCGAATGCCGTTATACCGGCAGCTTATTGGTAACGGATCTTCAATTAACAGCTTTCCGGGTTCGTCAGCTATGCGCAGCGAATAGCCGTTATCGCAGACCACATCAATCAGTTCAGCAAGTTCAATGCCGTCAACCTCAACGGCAATTCTCCCCATATTCAGCGCCAGTACGTTGATACTGTTGGCTTCCACGTTGAGTGAGAGTTTCATGGGCGCTCCTGTCGGTGATTACCACGAGTGATATTGCTGATGGTTTTATAACCCTGACGTTGCATTAGCCCAGTGGCGCGACGGGCGCGAAGTATGTCGATACTGCTGATAAGCGGTGACTGCTGGTCCACAGTAAAGCCCCGTCGGTCGGTGCGTACCAGGTCATACTTTTCGACGATAAAGTTCACGGCATCACAGAGTGAGATACCCGCGTCGATGTGCTCCTGAATCACGCCATCGTTACTGAACGGTGTATCGTTCAGGGTCAGACCATAGTGGCGGTCCAGCAGATGCATTAGTAACATTTGCCAGACGGCTACAGGTGATGGACAAGAGTCAGCCGCCCTTGTCGGGTGTGAATGTTGAGTTTGCATGATGTTCTCTTTCTGAGGTTAAACGAGGGAAAGCGAGAGGATTGCTGCGTATTGCGGAGGGCCTTATTGTTATGCTTTCGGCGGTTCTCCCGGATAAATTGCGAGATAAACGTAGCCATGCGAACTGAGTGTATCGGCATCACACACCAGGCCATTGTGATACAACGTGACGCAGTGCTGGCGGCGTGGATTCAGCTCACCGGAGACTAGCATCAGCTCAAGTTCTTTGAGCATCAGCGGGAACGCCTGGTTTAGCTGGCGTAAATGCGCATCGCTGAATTTACCCGCAATACTGGTGCGGTCGGCAAGGTAGTGCAGGCGGTTACCCTCCTGGACGAGGCGTGCGCCAAACAGCGGAGCGATGGGACGATTCATGCCCCACCAGGGGGAAGTGCTATCGTGCGGAGTTACCGCTTTGGTTGAGGTATTTCTGGTTTCTGACATTTAAGTACTCCTTAAAAGTAACGGAGAGGGACTAATTCAACGTGACGCTGCGCAATACCACATACGGGCCATGACGGTCCTGACGGCGTTCAGCGAAGACGGCCAGTACGCCGCTGATATCCTGCACTTCACGACCCGCGTAGTGGCAGATGCTGCCGCTCCATTTGTACTTGCCAGTGCAGAAGCGAAACAGCCGGGACTCAGGATGCTGGCGGTATATCGCCATGGCCTGACGTTTGGGGATGACTCTCATGTAGCTATCTCTCCTGAAAGCAAACCTCGTTCGGCAAACGAGACAATATTCCTTCCGCCGATAATGAAATGGTCCAGCACATTCATATCAACGAGTGCCAGGGCCTGTTGTAGCCGCGTCGTGATATGACGGTCCTGTTTGCTGGGTTCGGCATACCCGCTCGGATGGCTGTGAGCGAGTATGACCGCAGCGGCATTGTGTTGCAGCGCCGATTTCACCACCTCGCGAGGATACACGCTGGTGCAACTGAGGGTACCGCTGAACAGCGGTTCATGGGCAATCAGGCGATGCTGGTTATCCAGAAACAGCACGACAAACAGCTCCCGCTCCTGACCTGCAAGACTCAGCCGCAACCAGTCCCGGGTTGCACTGGCGGAGAAAAACGGCACGCCGGGTTCGCGCAGTTGCCTCTCCAGTAACTTAATCGCGCGACGGATAGTTTGTTGTGCGTAAGGTGAGAGCGCTGGAGGTAAAGGAGTTTTCGGTAAGAGCGGGAATAAGTCAGGCTGGCTGCTGGTATGAGGTAACGGTATGGTCATCACGGTAGCCCTCAGTCAATCAGCTGCATGATGCCGTTACATTCAGCATGCTCAAGCGCGTAATCCCGTAAATGATAATAATGCTCCGTCATGGCATCGCATTCCGTGCGGCAGGCATGGTGGCTGTAAGCCATCAGGCACACGGCAATCCCGGCTGCCTCGCTGCTGAGCTCAGCACTGTTGCCGTTCATGTCGTTGAACAGTGACCAGCACAACTCACCGTCCTCATCTTCCGGTGCAATAAAGGCTCCTCCGTTACTGAGAGAGTAAAAATCCCAGATACCGCCGTGGTAGTCTTCACACCATCGGTCCATCCTGGCGAAGATGTGCGGCTCCAGCGTTATCCACTGCTGCACATCCTCAAAGTGCTGCGGCCAGAAAACAAGTCGGTCTTCATCGGCAACTCGAGTGGCGATAATACGATTCGGGTCTGCAATCTGAACGTCTGCAGCAGGGGTAAACAATGGCAATGTGTTATCGGTCATGGTGATTCTCCATAGTGAAAGTTGGGCTTCATTTGCCCGTGAAGGGATATAAAAGGAAGTCGGTGTGCGGATGGCTGGCGAAGCGGTAACGTTTCGCTATGCTGAATACATCCGGCCAGGAAGCCGGAGCGCAAATGTAAGGGGCGTAAGCCCAAATCCTTGAAGTCCAAATCCTTTTGCTCCTGCGGGTCCCGTGACCGGCCGGAGCATTTTTTTGCTTCAGTGGAATGTACCAGTCAACAGATGTTGACGAAGGTCACACCTGGAAGGCATTGAGACTATTCCCGTATCAATGACATGGGATACAACGTGGCGTTGCGATATGTTGGTTATCAGCCGACCTGCGAATCGGCACGCTTCTGAGTCCGTCCTATAGCCCATCCCGGCAGGTAATACCCACCTCCGTAGCTTATGCCGGGATGTTCTTTTTCTTTGTTTACCACACGTACTGATATGATAAATATTGAGTCCCGGTGAAAGGTGTCAGCCCAGCACCTGTTGTAATTCTTCGGCCATTACCCACAGCGCCCGGTTCAGCTTGATATCCCCGTCGATACCGTTAACCGCGCGGGTACGGCTACGTTTCCCCTGTGCTGAACGACCACTTAAGCCCCCCTTACTCAAATTTTCCTGCAGCGTATTGAAAGTCGTCCACAAATCGCTTTTCTCGTCCTGCCAGCGACGCGGTGCCAGCACCTGGGATTCGGTGACAGGCTGATGCTCTTCGCCAAACCGGTAATTCAGTGCCGCTTTCGCAAACGCCTGCTGAGCGGGTGGCGGTAACAGCAGTGACTGCATGGCCTCGCGCTTCTCCTCCACCCGGTCAAACACCCCAAGCACTTCGTAAGCCCCTTCAATGACTTTCTCAACAACATCACCGCGATGCGGTACACGGATTTCGCCAAACGACTGGCCGCAGACCAGCGAATTGGTGCAGACGCTGCGAAAAACGCCTGGTAATAACTGAAAGCTGGATGCGCCATCGTGCGAGTTAAGAATGATGATTTCCGGCACCTGCTGACCGTTTATCTGCCCGGCACGGCGAAGTCGCAGCATGTGCTTGGTGTGCCCACGCTTGCTCTGGTCACGCACTTTGGTCTGGCAGGCGAAGAACGGCTCAAACCCTTCGCGCTGAAGGTTCTCCAGCAGAGTGATAGTCGGGATATAGCAGTAGCGTTCCGAGCGGGATTCGTGCTTGTCCTCGCCAAAGACGCTGGGTACATGCTGGTGTAATTCGTCGTGGGTCAGCGGGCGATCGCGGCGTATCTGGTTGATACGACCAAAGCGGGATGCTAATCGCATAATGAAAACTCCTTGTGGTTAACGGCATAAAAGCAAAAGGCCATGTTCCGAAGAAACATGGCCTGATGCAGTGGATGGCAGTTGTGATAAAGAACGACGATGGATGCTGACTGCGGTCAGTTGTCGTCAGAGAGTGAAGGAACAGGGATACCATCACTGACGATATAGCGATTGAGCATCACCCCGGCTTCCGGGGCAAAGTTCCAGTCGCGCCAGATGAGCATACTGTCGGTATCACGGATAACGAGGCGAAAATGGGTACCCTGGTCGTCCTCGATGGCGACATTGGTGTATGCGGCGGCTATCGCTTCGGCCTGAGCGCGGGTGAACGTTCCCTGCGGCAAGGAAGGAACCTGATGATTTTTCATGATGCTTGGCGTCCGGGATGCGGGTTCAGAAACGTGGTACAGGCAATGCGACCAATCGTGCGGGTGGTGGCGACATCGACTGCCCCGCTGACCACGCCACCGGCAAGTGGCACCAGACGGACAAACTGACCGCCGGTGCGCATACCTGTCCGGGCAGCCATCAGCACCAGGGTTTTCTCCACAATCTTCCGTGTGAAGGGCCGGGTCCAGTTTTCCATCGCCTGTAGCGCCACCTCCTGTAGCAGTGCTTTGGCAGCATTACCGCACAGGCAAAGCCCGGCGAGCGCCCGGATACGTTCGTCAGCCAGATTATGTTTCCCGAGGCAGGCAATGGCTGCCACCAGTCGGGTCTGGAGAAACAGCACGCTGGTGATATTCAGCGGCAGTGTGACGGGCATCGCCACCACACCGCCCACACCGGATAAAAAGCCGGTACTGCCCGCCTTGACGCTCTCCCAGCGGATCATCGCGTGGGCGGCCTTCATCACATTACCCTCCGCATCCGCGAGATAGCGTTCTGCCAAGGTTTCAGCCGATTCGATCCCGGCAATCCTGCTGACGGCTTTGTCATAGAGCCAGCCCATCATCGCCTGAATGCTGCGGGGGCTGCGTTCCTCACCAGGCATTTGGCCGTCATGGTTTATCTCATCGTCGTATTCAAATTCGTCGTTATTTTCCATCGGTTCTCCTGCTTAAACAGTGGATAAAAGAAAGGCCAGGGACATCGCTGTGATGAGCCTGGCCGGTGGATTTGCTGTCAGAGGGCATAAAAGCAACAGGCCACGCCCTCCTGAGAAGGTGTGGCCTGCTGGCACAGGGTTATCCCTGTGGTTAATGATTTTTACTGTCAGTTCAGGGTGAAGTGTTCACCCATTTTTTCGTTGTCAACGTGACTGTCCTGGGGAAGCACGCGGGTATCGAGCTTCAGACGGGTTTTGCATTCATGAGCCGAAATCAGGTCACCGTTTTTGTAAACCCGGATGCCCTGAAACTCTTCGTGCCCGGTGTCTTTGCTCAGCAGGATGTAGTCGTATATCCCTTTGTTAAAGCGGATGTAGCTGGCCGAGCCCATGCCCAGCGGTACGTGGTAGTGGAAGGCCTTCACACCGAACTGTCCCTCCGCTAATTCCAGCTCGGGTTTATCGCTTTTATCCGTGTAGGTGTAACGATAATCCTGCCCGGCAGCAGCATAGACTCCCACATTTTTCCCGTTATCCAGGGTGCAGAATGCATTAACCGGGAAATATGCTGACTGCTGAGCTGTCTGTATCTCTGGTTCTGTTGTTCCTGGTGTACTTTTCGACCCACGCTGTTGTGCCGCGAGGCGGCGGGCTTCGTTTGCGGCTGTTGCATCCTTTTGCGCCTGACTACCCGGCTCATAAAGATTTTTACTGGCTCCGTCTCCATAGAACCCACCTTTTCCGGTCAGACTTGTATCCCTGCCTGCGCTGGGATTGTAGTTGGCAGCTATTTCAGGATCGGCTTCGCGTGAAAATGCCTGCTTCGATTGTTTATGCCATTGGCCGTTTTCATCCTGTTTGTAACCCATCTTTGTCATGTCCTGTTGATACGTTTTCTGCGGATCAAAGTCGGCAACTTTCTGGTTGATGATGGATGAGCAGGCTTGTGCAAAGTCAGCGGTGTTGACATTAAACGCGGTCCCAAAGGTATTGAAAGTCACCTGTTTGCTGTCAGTCATGGTATTGATAATTGAGCGAATATCTTTCGTGGTGGGCGTGAACTGGATGGTGTGGTACTGCGTCTGAGCGTTACACATTGCACTGGATGGATAACGGATCCCCCCGACGCCAAAGTTGCTGCCTGTCAAATCAAATGAGCCGCGACCATTACACCGGGCCTGCATTTCAATCAATCCGATATTATCGGGCTTCACCCGGACAATGCTCCCACCGTCATCGCTGTACGTCTGACAATAGCTGCCGTTAATAGTCCAGGCGGCAGAGGCATTAAAAGCCGCCATGCTGAACACCGCTGCCAGCAAGGTGTGCTGATGTGGAAGGTATTTCTTCATTCAATTTTCTCCTTTTTTATCTCTGAGCGAGAAACCCTCGCCCTACCTTTTTCGTTGTCGATAACCCTTTCAGGTCGTGGAAATGACCCGCCGTGAACGCATGTCCAGGCGGATGTCAGAGGCAATAACATGATCGTTTTTATCGATCGATTTAATGATATTGATCTGTATAATCAATTGATGGTTTTGTAAAGACAACCAATGCACGACGGTGAATCGTGATTAACACCATGTTTTAACGCCGTTTTAGTCAAGCGTGGTTGAAGGTGGCTGGCTCAAGGGAATACAGGTGATGGAATGAGAAGATGTGAAAGATGTAACAAGAAGAGAGGGTTTATCAGCCGCTTTTGGGGGCTTGATAAGGACTACTGCGATAACTGCCTGCTGATAATGAACCAGGAAATCAGGGAGAAAAGAGCGCAGCCCGAACTCAATAACCGTCCTCAGCAACGAAACGCCCGTTAACCGCAGTCAGTTCACTATGCACATGAAAAAACCAACGGATATCAGCATCATCATTCCTGCATTTAACGCACAGAACACCATTGGCGGCCTGGTGGCGTCACTTCTCAGTGAAAGTGACATCGGCACGGAAGTCATTGCTGTGGATGATGGCTCCACTGACGACACCGCCGCGATATTGCAAGCCATCGATGATGAACGGCTGGTGGTTATTAGCCAGAATAACCTGGGCGTGTATGCGGCAAGAAACGCCGCACTGGCAGTACACCGGGGTGAATGGGTGGTCTTCCTGGATGCTGATGACAGGATTGAAGAAGGGTTTCTCCGGGAGCGTCTGAAGAGCGCAAGGGCGAACCGGGCCGATGTCGCTATTTTCAATGGCTGGCATACCGACAACAGCGGCTTACTACGAAGACCGGTTCATCGTAAACAGCCTTATGCTCAGGCGCTCAACGGGCATGCGTGGATACAGCAATGCGTGGCGCAGAAAGAATGGCCGCATTACCTGTGGCTGCAGATGGTACGCTCGTCATACATCAGGAAGAATAATCTGCGTTTTCAGGAGGGTAAAAGCCACAAAGATATCCTCTGGACGATTAATCTGGCCGCTGCAAACGGCCTGTTTTATTTCGCTGGCAGAAAAGACTATTTCTACATCACGAACCCGGCATCAATTACCCACCGGCAGGACTACTACGATATCCGGGCGTACAGCTACATTGACGTTATCAGCGACATTCTGGCCCTCTCATCTCAGCCACAGCACCACGAAATCAGAACGCCTCTGAGAAGACATGCGCTGGTTGAGTGTCGCCACTTTCTCGGGCTGTATCGGCGTAAGATTGCCAACCGACAGGCAGCCCGGATGCGGTTCAGGCAGCGAGTCACGTTGCGTCAGTTGATTGCCGGGGTCAGCAACCTGAGTGACCTCTTTTTTGTGCTGAAATTCGTGGTGAAAATTTACATGTAATTCATGGTGATAATTTTTGATGGATATCGGGTAACGACAGACCACCACAAAGGGCTGTGCTCGTTGGCAACGCGACCTGCCTGCGGTCAGAGGGGAGGTTCGTGATTCGATGAATAATGGAAGCCTGCAGTTCAGGTATTTGCGACTCACCGTTTACTCCTGTGAAAAACATGCTGGGAATATGATGCTTAGTGATTCACAGAGGTAATATAGATGTGAGATATTTTTGGATTAACCAATAATTTTGGATCGAGAGCAACAAGAATAAATGATTAAATATCCCTCGCGCTAGCGAGGGGTATGTCAATGTTAGAGGTTTTTTAGAAGGCCAAAATTATGCGGTTTGTCATGAGAACTCGAACTTTCTATATACTCTTCGACTAGTTTAGAGATTTTGCTGATGATTTTTTTATCCTCAGCTATAAAGCCTACGGGCAATGTGACTGGTAAGCTTTCAGGGAAATTAATATGATAGAAAACAACAATAAATTCATTTTCTAAGTATAAAACTTCGACATTACCATCCATGAAACCTTCAGCAATACCATAGTTTAAATTACTACTTTCTCTAAAATCATAAACCAGTTTGCTTAATGTCCTTCTATCTTTAGGACTTGATAAAGGAAGGTATAATTTAGGCGTAAATACCCTCTCAGGATTTTTACCTGTCGTCAGCTGGAGATTCTCTAACTCACTTAAACAGTCGATGATTCGTGATGATTTCCCCCAATAAGGATCAGACGGAGCTAACCATATTAGTTGCTTTGTTTTTTTGTCTTCTGATATAGTTCTATTTGCAATGTATTTTTGGATCTTACTTGATATAAAGCTCCAATTTGAATTTGAGTATAATGGTCCTGCCAGTATTTTAGGTTTTTGTAAGTTGGCTAGAGATTCAGCGGATGCAATAGCAAAAGATGCGGGGCTGATAGAGAAATCGTTAAAAATTTGCTTAGTCCATGTATCTTCAAAGTTAGCCATAGCTGTAGCTATCATCGATATATTGGATGGTCTTTTGTTATGACCTAAGCTTTTTGTTATCATTTCATGAATATCAGCGGAATCATCTAATAGATCGAAATCTTCTCGTTCAATGGGTCTTCCATCTACATCAACATAGAATTTGCAAGTTAATCTAAGAGCATCTTTTGTTAGTTTGTTTACTGCATCCATTGTGTATATGCTTGGGCGGTCTGTTCCTTCAGTTCTAACACCTTTGAGATAGCCTTTGTCGAGATATTTATAGAATTCTTTCTGGAATTTTTCTTTAGCTAAATTTTCTGAGCAAGATAATAGTTTGTTGTCAACATGCAATTCAATACCTTGCTTCCAGCGATCGAATGTACGCTTATTTCCTATGCAATTAAAGCCACATAACTCGAACGACAATGTAGTACCCGTTTCCTGAATTGATGAAGTCTTAGGTGGGGAACCAATACTATCAAAGTACCCTGTAGATTGTGGTGTAAGTTCAACACTCCCATGTGTATTGAAACGCAGATCTCCCTTATCCATGAGATCAGAAATAGCCTCATCAACTTCGTCCTTATTTAATCCAATATAAGTTGCTATTTGTGAAGGTTTCATAGGTGCAAGCTGTACTAAGCGTAAGACAAATTCTCTAATGAAAGATAAGCCTTGCTTGGTTACATATGAAAATTGGATGTTAAATCGATGAACTGGAACAAGAAAGTCCATTTCATGATAGTTCAATCTAATTTGCTCACTCATTTTGATACCTCTTCAAGATTTTTCTCGATATCAACTATTCGATAATTTGGTGATTTCTCATAAAAATTTTGCTTATCTTCAGATGATCGATCTGATATAAAGCTAAGAACTTTTCCTAGTGGAAGATCTTTATTGGTACCTGTCCACATATGTGTTGAACCCACGATTATTAATCGATCCATTGCTCGAGATATTGCAACGTTTATTCTATTGGGGGTTTTTAAAAATTTAGGTTTTTTATCAGAACTAGAACGTGTTACAGAAAGAATTATAATTCTATTCTCTTTACCTTGATAACTATCAACAGTATCAATTTTCACCAATGATTTGAAATCATCATTCCAATCAATCTCATTAAATTTTTGCCTTATAATTCTTTTTTGTTCACCATACATACAAATTACACCAATTGCAGCCTCGTCTTTTTTAACTATGTCCTTTAAGGCGTTAACGAAATCTGGTTTACAGGATATATTTTTTAGCAAGTTGATGATGATATCGGCTTCAGTACGATTGTAGATACTGATGCCTTTATCCTCGCTGTGATAGCATTTCTTCCCTAACTTAGATGTATCAATCCAAGTAACAATACTCTGTAAGGCTGCTGGGACATCGTTATAAATATCGGGGATTGAACGAGACCCATTTTCAAGTTCGCCGTTATAGAAAGTTGCAGAAACAATATTACCAATCTGAGGGGCCATACGATATTGAGTGAGCAGAGATGCTCCTGCTTGAATTCCATACGGAGATTCAAAGCCTCTCGCAAAATCACTCTGTAAAATAGCATCTAAGTCAACATCCTTGTCTGCAATACCTAATTTTAAAGCAAGAGCTCTTTTATGAGCATCAGAATACAATGGAGGTAATTGTTTATGGTCACCGACTAAAAGTACACGTTTTCCTGATTGCATAGCTATAGCTAATTCACTTGCAATAGAGCGAGCAGCTTCGTCTATTATTACCCAATCATATTGATTTTCAGCTATGCCTAAATGTTTTTGTCCGATACCTACACATGTTCCGGTGACTAATTGTCTTGAGCGTGCAAAAAATTCTTCATAATTTACACGCTCTGTTTCTAAAACATCTATCATGTCACGTGATACAGCAGCCAAAGCAGTCGCTTTTCTTGCTTCATCAGGGCGAACCGAGTATCGTGAGCATAAATGATTAATGACTTCACGTTTTGCTATTCTTATATCTTTATCTGCTGGGTAATCTAGAAAATACACTTGAGATAAGGATTTTCGTATGCTCGCATCAATAGATGCAATGTTCAATTTCAACTGGTGTTGCTCGTCTTTTTCTAACTGCTGATTTTGTATAGCATCAAAGCACTTACTCAAATTTTCGATTTGTTTAAATAGAATAAGTTCAGCTTCGACTATAGATGAAATGAACTCAGGCTGTAATCCTAATGCTTGGGCTAAGAATTCTACTCGATATTTAAACTCTGCTCTAAAAAGTTCTCTTTTTTCTGCAATTATAGCATTTGAGTAAACATCTTTAAGCCCTGTTGATACAGCCCCTTCGCGATTGCTAAACCTCACAATATTTAAAGGTGTCCCTAAGCGTATACAGTGCTTTCTGATCCGTTCAGCAGCAGTATTAACTGCTTCGTGTGATTGGCTAACTAATAAGATACTTTTGGATTTCTGTTTTTCAATAAGATAATGAACAAAAGCAGCAATGAACTCTGTTTTTCCAGTGCCAGGAGGTCCTTGTAGTAAGGATAATGGGCCATTGTTTAGTAGTTTTGAAAAAGCATTACGCTGTTGCTCATTAAGGATTATATTATTTCCGTGATCATCTTTTCGATCGTATCGTGAAAAATCCGTATCTGTAACTTCAATTTTATATTGAGTAGCATCAATATTACAGTCAGTATCAAAATACTGAGATAAATTACTTATAACACTTTCACGATCTAATATCCTTTGAAGGGCTGTTTTTCTCTTAATATATGAAGCTTTATCTGCTTTGGTTCTAAAGAAAACTTGTTCGCCATCTTCTAAATGCTTGGCTTTAAAACTAAGTTTATGTAAGCGAATTTCATTGAGTGCACTTTGTTTTAGTATGACTTCACCTAGTCTGACTTCTTCATCACCTTTAGTTTGTAAAGCTTCCACGATATCAGTTTTTGCAAACCCTCCTAGGGCATCTACATCTGAAGAGTACGGCAAAATAATTTCGTTATCATTGTCTTCAACAGATACTACACCACCCACCATCTCGATATATGGATATGCTTCAGTCTCGGTTTCTAATATTGCTTTCCAGAGTTTAGCGGTAGAGATAGAGAGAGTGTTCTCTTTGTTATTGCCCTGATCTAATTTTCTAAAGGCTTCTTTTAATTGTTCAGTTAAACCATCAATCTTTGGTTCTTCATCCTGATTGTAAACTGTATCTACCGTTCTTAAAAAGGCTTCATTAGTAGAAAGTTCTTTGGACAGTCCGGATAGTTCCATTACTGAGCCAGATTGTATATGAATAGAGAAATCTAAGACTAACTGACATTTTTCAATATCTGATTTACGTAGGTTATCTCTAACATTCGGTCGAAAACAAACGATGAAAGCCTTTTCGGTAGTTCGGTAAATAGTTTTAACTTGCCCGCCAAGTCCAATGAAAGTTATAAGAACATCAGTGCTATTTGTGTTACTTTTCTCAACGTGAACATATAGCTCTCCATTATCTGGATAAATTGTTAATTCTTCAAAAACTTCTTTTGCAGTAATTTCGATTATAGAATTTGTAATATCTTTAGTGGGTAATAAAGCTTGTTTAAAACGCAGTAAGTCTTTGAACCCAGCGTCACGGTCTTGCAGTTCATTTTTTACACAATCAGCTAGTTCGGTAAAGTGTTCAGAATTACCTCCCCACTCGATACCGAGTAACTCACAGCTTAATCTCATAACTGCAAAGTTATCTCTTTCAAATCCAGTGCAACTGTCAAATTGCTCTGGACAATAGCGAGGGCTTTTAGGTTCATTACCATCTAAACAAAAGTCAGGAATATCAATAATTATGATTTCAATTTCACTGCCTTCTCCATTCACTAGGATATTTTTAGGGTGTAAATCACCATGATAAATGCCCAATCCATGAAGGTGTTCAATTGCAGCTATCAACTTATTGATAATAGTTGTTTTTTCATCCTGCGTCACTTGCACAGTATCAAAAAAATCTCCAGTGCATTTGTCAGTAACAAGAAAGAGGCTAGATGATTTTGTCGCTATGCCATATTCTCTAATGCAAGGTATATAAGGAGGGTTTATGGATGCAATACGTTCAATACGTTTGAGAAAGTGTACTATTTTTGAGCCTAGTAATGGCTCATCATTAGTAGGATTTATATTGAGCCAGGCTTTAACTATGAGATCGCCTGAGATATAGACTTCCTTCTCATCTGTTTCAACTATAAACTCATCATCTCTATACTGCCTCGAGTGATTTATTGTTCTTCTAAATGGTTCTAATTCAGAATCATCGAAGTCAAAGTGGTTATCAAGTTTTGGCTCTATTGATTTTAAAGCATCAAAAAGCTCTCCTGCGTCACAAAAATATTTTCCATTGATGGCGTTGATTAAAATTTCGCTATACCAAAATGTGGAGGCAGAGAGTTTCTTCTGCATTTCCTCTAAACTAATCTCAGACATTCTCAAATTAGATAGTATATGCCAGCAAATAATACCAATGGATTTAACATCTTCTTGGAATGGAGTTAGTTCATTATCGGGTTTTGTACCAATAACTGACAACTGGCTCCTGTAGTCACCAACTGTACCGATGGGTTGGTGATATGCCGAGATAAAATTAGATAAGGCAATTTCTTTACCTGGGGAAATCCATAAACTATGATCTGCAAGATCCCTATGGGCTATTTTTATTCTATGCAAATCAGCAAATTTCGCTATCAACAGCTTAACTAAATTAATACGATCGGAATCTGAAAAGTTCAGTCCAAATTTCCCAATGAATTCGTTAAAACGATTATGGCTTGGGGGAAGTTCAAATATTTCATTGAATTCTGTTGTTATATCTTCTTTCTGTATGTTAGTTAAAGAACGTAAACAATGTTTGTAGAGATCATGGTTTTGGTGTTTAATATAACCAAGAACTTCACGCTCACGAGAGACAATACTATACCTTCCTTCTGGTGTGCCCCCTTTAACTCCGCGAAATTTACTAAAGTCCCATACTCTCAACAGTGCCTCATCTTGTTTAGATACTTCTGAAATAGCTAAGAACTCTCGATAAAGCTTTGTTGGGTGCTCATCAAATATTAATGTGCTTGATTTATACCCACCAACGCTAATTGGTTTAGGTGCCGTTGCATTAATATTAAATAAGTCGTCAAACACATGGAAATCTTTGTTTAATACTTGTGCGGCCGGATGTGGTCTGAACTTCTTTTGGAAAGTTTTTCTGTCGGATAATGAAAGGAAATCATCTAGACTTAATGTGTGAAGTCGCTCATGATCCGGTAATAGCGAGAAATCTGCGTTACCAGTCATGACAACAAGAAACTCAACTGAAGGAGGAAAGTCTTTATTAGTAAATCGATGTCTTTCACGTTTAATTTTATTATCTAATAAAAACTTTTTGTTGCGTGTAATGCTTACTGGGGAACGCCCCATTAAGCGAGAGTTTTTGTACCAGTTATCCTTGCTGGAAGTAACCTTTCCATTGTTCCAATCTTTCAATTCGATAATTAGCACATTGCAATGAGTAACAATCACTAAGTCGAATTCACCCTCGTATCCACTATTCATATCTACAAATCGAAAGCCTGCATATCCTTTCCAGGGAAACATGCTCGAACCTGATATGTTACGTAACTGCTCTTGCATTGACTTGCCATGGTTAAGCAGTTTTGGTGATGGTGGGCAAAAGGTCGATTTTATTTTTTCAATAGCACTCAGCTCTTGTGCTTGTAGTCCGCCTTCCCAAATTTTTATTTCCAAAATTTTTCCTCAGTATATCTACTAACGACCAAAAGAAAATACCACTGTAAATTGTCGCTGTCATCTATCCAGTTGGTTTATGTGATGTTCACTAACTTTTTAATTTCTAGAGAAAATAGTGCTAATTCTTTTCAGAATGGCACAGGATTTTGGGGCAGGGTCAGTGATGCCAAATTTTGTTTTCCAGCGCCATAACCCACTCTTCGGATTCAAGCAAAATATCAATCCGGCTTCCGGTTATTGTCATAACTTCACAAGAAGGCTGTGACGACAGGGCTACACCATGTGTTCCGGGGAGGCATTCCATGAATGCCTCCAGCATTAATGTGCTCAGATTGTGACCTGCATCAGGATCGATAAAGAAGGCGAGGAGATCGCTGATTGGATTCTCATAGTGTCCTTGTGCTCCGATAGAAAAAAGATTCAGCTCGGTTTTATTGGGCTGGGGAAGTGATTTCAGCTGCGCTAGTAACGCTTTGAGTTCTGACAGGTCCACATGCATTCCCTTGGGGTATAGCGTCTAAACAGCAATATAACTAATCTGACAGATCTTCTCCATACATGCACAGTTGTCGTGATTGGGAAGCGGTTCTTAAGTTTTTATTAGCTTGGCTAAAATATTTTCTAGAAATAATTTTAAAGAATGTATTTTTAGTGTGAATGTATTTTGGTTATGAATAAAACATTGAATATTCTTTTGGATTTTTTTAGGTTTTTTCAAGCTCCGCCTGTGGCAAGGCCTGAGGAGTTAGATACTGTTTATATTACATTTTGTAACATCCGTTTCATTGCCCGTCAGATTGCACACTAATACCATCGGTGATAATAAGCCTTACTCTAATCATGGACATAGCTTCGTGGCTTCAACTGCCCCCGGAACGGATATTCAGGCAAAACTCATCACACCTGCCTTCATCGATAATATATTTCAGGATACATGGCTTCTCGCTTTAGCCATTAGGAATATTCCCGGCGTTGAGGTTGATGAAGCGCTTTATCAACATTGCCTGGATATGATTGAGGATGTGCAAAAAAGACTTCGTAATGCCGGTGCATCGGAGTATCTCTGCGATGAGTTCAAATTTGTGCATTGCGTCTTTCTGGACGAGGCCATTATGAACCAAAAAGATGTGGATACATCATATTGGTGGCATGCGTCTCCTTTACAGTCACGATTATTGATGGATCTGCGAGGCGGCGAAAAATTCTATGTGCACCTGAATAAGTTGCTTCGTGAGGTCGCACCTTCAGAAGCTATTCTGACCTGCTATCACCGGATGCTGACGCTGGGCTATCAGGGGAAATATCAGCTAGATGGTGGCGAAGCAAATGAAGAACGGCAATCGCTGCTGAAACAACTGAATGAGCTGTTACCCGCAGCCAAAGGCAAAATCAACACGCCGATTTTTATTCACAACCGCCGCCCGGACATTCGCTTCTGGCGGCGTTCACCGTGGGTAATGCGCTTTCTGGGGCTACTGCTGATTGCTGCCGCGTCCTGTGCGATGAGCATCCATCTGCACTATTTACTCGGTCAGTGGTACACGCTGAGCTGATAACAACTGACCAGGGAGAAGCAGGTCATGAGCGAAAATACGTTTACCCTTCAGGGGAGCAAAATTCCGGTCTACAACCACTACCAGCTGAAAGTGCCGGAGCTGCAAAAGCAACGCCCGGACATTCAACTGTCGGTGCTGCGTTTCAGCGGTGAAGAAGCCCTGAATACCCCGTGGCGTTACTCGATTGAGCTGACCAGTGCGACTCCCGATATTCCCTCCGATGTGCTTATCAACACCACAGCACAGCTTCTGTTTTACCCTGATGGCAAGCCCTGGCAGGCCGTCAGTCCTCGCGTCATGCGCGGTGTCATCACGTCTTTCCAGCAGTGCGAGCGCTCTGCCGATACCACACGCTATGTGGTGGTGCTGGAGGCCAGCTTAGCGTTGTTACGCAACAGCCTGACCTATGCGGTATACCAGAACAAAAGTGTAATTGGGGCCGTCGAAGATATCCTGAAGCGCTGGGAGTTCTCCAGCCTCGATTATCGCTACCAGCTGAATACACAATACCCGGTGCGGGATTTCTTTATCTCCTATGCCGAAAGCGATCTGGCCTTTATTCAGCGTCATCTGGCCCGTGTTGGCGTGTTCTACTACTTTGCATGGGATGATGAAAATCACCGTGATGTTCTGGTGCTGGGTGATTCCGGGCACGCTTTTACGGATGGCCCCCAAATTGCATTTCGTCATCCTTCAGGCCTGTTTGATGGTGGTCTGGAATCGTTGTGGGATGTGACGGTCAACCGCCATACGGTTGCCGGGCAGACGCGGGTGAACGATGAATATTACCGCGAAGCCCAGAGTGATATGCAGGCGCAGCTGGAAACCGATCTGGATAAACCTGCGCTCACCGGCGAAGAATACCGTTATGGCGAGAATTACAAAGAGCAGGGCAGGCAAGCCGCTGAACAGCCGGAGCAGGGCCGCTGGTTTGTTAAGCGCCGTCGTGAACGTCTGACCACAGAGCAGGTCATTTTTGACGGTAAATCTAACGGGATGGATATCCGTCCGGGGATGATTATCCATCCGCAGGGCAAGAGCTGGGAGGATGCGCCGAAAGGATTGTTAGTGGTATCGACCTCATCGCAACGTGTTTCCCGCGATACGGCCTACATTATCAGCTTTACCGCTGTACCGAATCGCCAGCACCTTTCTTATCGACCTCCTTTGCTGGCCCGACCTCACATTGCCGGTACGCTGCTTGCTAGGGTCACAAGCCCGGTTGAAAACGCACAGTATGCCGAACTGGATGAAACCGGGCGATACCGGGTGCGATTCCAGTTTGACCTCAACACCACCTGGCAGGCAGGTTTTGAAAGTCTCCCTGTGCGCCTGGCTAAGCCTTACGCCGGTAATGTTTACGGCTGGCACTTCCCGCTGATAGCCGGTACAGAGGTGATGATTGCCTTCACCAATGGCGATCCGGACAGGCCGTACATCCTCTGCGCTATGCATGATTCCCGGCATGAAGATCACGTTAATCTCTATAACTATCAACGCAATGTGTTAAGAACTCCTGCGAATAACAAACTGAGATTTGAGGACAGGCGCGGGGCTGAGCACGTTAAAATTTCGACGGAATATGGCGGCAAGAGCCAGCTGACGCTCGGCCATATCGTTGACAGTTCGCGTAACAAACGCGGCGAAGGGTTTGAGCTGCGCACCGACAGCACCGGCACACTCCGGGCGGGGAAAGGGCTTTACCTTACTGCCGATGCGCAGGCCACGGCCACCGGACAAGTGCTGGATATGTCTCCGGCGATAAGTCTGGTCAAAGGGGCCATCAGTCAGATGGCCGACTGGCACACTATCACGCAGTCACATCACAATTTCCAGCCTGATGCCACGCACCTGAAAGCCTATCTGGCTGCTGCCGACCAACTGAAGTCTCCGGCCATGCTGCTGAGCGCCCCGCAGGGCATTGGTGTGGTCAGCCCCGAAACCGTTCTGGTTAACAGCGGCCAGACGCTGCATCTGCAAAGCCAGGGCGAAACCAATATTGCCAGCGGGGAGCGCATTTCCCTGAATGCCAGCCAGACCATTTCACTGCTCGCACAGCAAGAAGGGATACGCATGGTGTCCGGTAAAGGGCCGCTGACCATCGAATCGCATGGCGATCTGATGGGCTTAACAGCCCTGAAGGATGTCACCGTGCAGTCCACGCAGGGTGAACTTCATTTCGCGGCGAAGAACGGTATTGTGCTGGGCTGCGGCGGCGCGTCGATTCGTATCACGCCGCAGGGCAGTATCGAGATCCATACTCCAGGTAAACTGAGCCTGAAAGGTCAGCACGTCTGGGATGCGCCAGCCAGCGTTGAAACACAGCTGCCGGAACTGCCGAAATCGGTGTGTAAAGACTGCCTGAAGAAAGCGCAGGAAGCCGCTGCCGCCTTTGCGGCGCGTGGATAAGGACAGGCAATGACAACGACACCGCCGATCACGCTCAAAAAGCACATGCTCTGGATGCAGCAGGCTGAATCCCTTTGTTCCGCTGCCGGGCAGGACTACATCGATGTTCTGGTTGACCAGGCCGGAACTGACCAGCCGCTGCAAAATGCCCTGCGCCAGTTATCGCCAGAGGCGCTCTGGTTTGAACTGTTCGAGGGAACCCCGGAAGGAGGAACGCTGGAATATTCACCGGTCGTCATGCGTCTGCACTTCGCGGTGACGAGTCACCGGATGTGGCTTGAGCAGCTGCTGGAATACTTCTCGGACACGCCGCGCCTGACGTTGCTGATCTCCCCTCTGGCCTTTGATTTGTTATGCCGCCACTTGCAGGCCTTGTCACAGGTGCAGTGGGAGGAACAAACCGGCCTCCTGCGGTACTACGATAACCGCGTCTTTCCCTCCCTGCTTGCCCACGTCCTCACCTCAGAGCAACAGGCCGCATTTACGGATATCGCGTTGTTCTGGGGCTGGAGAGACAGAGACGGTGAGATTGTCTGGAAGTCCGGTACTTTCCTACCGACGCGCACGCTGGCCGATGACCCGGAACTCAGCCGGGTTGATGATGCTCAGGTTGGCCTGATGGGCTGCATCGGTGATGCCGATACGCTGATGAAGGAAAAAAGCGTCAGTAATATCAGCCGGGAAAGCCATTTTGCCGATTGTCTGGATATTGCCTTCAAGGCTAACGATGCAGGGTATTTCGGTGCTTTACAGGATTTTGAGGGATAACGCGATGAGGATGACCCGCAATGTTCTCCTGATCAACAGCATGCTCTTGGCCGTGCTGCTTAGTGCGGGATGTTCACAGTCAGCGAGTTCGCCATCGAGCGCGGTGAATATCAGCGGCATCAACCATGTCGCGGGGCAGACCGTTAACTCATTCACGGTTAACGGCTACGGCGGTTCGCTCATTGGCAATAGCTGCTGCATTATGCTGCCGGACAAATGGCGACCTGGATTAAAAGCCAATATTGAATGGGAGGTAGACCCAGATGCCTATGCCTCACTTCCACCTTTGGGTACAGAAGAATTCAGAAAGGCGTATGCGCAACATGCTGCTAAATATCAGCAGCATTCCGCAGTCGTAGATATCCCAAATTATGACCAGGCATGTGGTCTTACAGTTCATTTCTTGACTTGTAATCAGGTCAAAGTGACCACCTCTTGTTACGGCTATGGTGCGCCTGAATATCCGGTGAAGGAACCGCTCAATATGAAGGAACCTGCGTCATGTCCAGTGAATTAACTCTGATTCTGCGTTCGTCAGGACAACAAATTGATAAGGAAGGGTATCCGGGATGAAGATAAATCGCATGCTGAAGGTGTGTTTCGCTTTCCTGATGGTTTTAGTTGCAGGATGCGCTAAGGCGACTGATACGGCATCCAGTGCAGCCAACATCAGTGGCATCAATCATGTTGCGGGGCAAGCCGTGAATTCATTTTCGGTCAACGGTTATGGCGGTTCGCTTACTGGTAACAGCTGCTGCATCATGCTGCCCGACAAATGGCGACCTGGTTTAAAAGCCAGTATTAAATGGGAGTCAGATCCTAATGCGAATGAGCCAATTCCCATGAAGAAAAAGGGATTTGGTTACGATGAAGATGCGTATGCAAAACATGCTGCTAAATATCAGCAGCATTCCGCAGTCGTAGATATCCCCAAATATGATCAAGCATGTGGCCTTACGGTTCATTTTTTGACTTGTAATCAGATCAAAGTGACCACCTCCTGTTACGGCTATGGTGCGCCTGAATATCCGGTGAAAGAGCCACTCAATATGAAGGAGCCTGCATCATGTCCAGTGAAATGAGTCTGGCTTTACCGTGCTGTGCACCACCAGAATTTCCCGACAATGGGCGCTTAACGCTGACGGAAGCACAGGTGAATGCCAATTACAAAAAGCAGATGAAAGAGGCTGATGATTTTAAGGCACAGCTGAGTGCGCAAGTCGGCGTTAAGCTGGGCTTCACCTGTAGTCAGAGCCTGCATATCAGCCTGTTTTTCGATGGCACGGGCAACAATGAGCACAACGATACAAACGCCTCACCTTCTCACCCGACGAATATCGCCAAGCTGTTTCATGCCACTTACGCGAAGACGGCTGAAGCCGATGGCTATTTTGCCTACTACATACCGGGTGTGGGTACGCCGTTCCCTGATATTGGGGAAATGGATTACAGCACCGATGGCCTGGCTTTCGCAGCCGGGGGCGAAGATCGTATTAATTGGGGCTTATTGCAGCTGGCCGATGCGCTGACTTTTGCCATAACAAAACAACACATACCCGCACCCACGATGAAAGCCAGCCTGGCGGGGATGCGGGAACCGTTACCCTTTACGGGGGAAGTGAATCGCCGCCTGGCGATGAATAAGTTCTTGCAGCCGCTGGAAGCGCAGATCCCCACTCATCAGCCACACCTGATTAACGTCAAATTATTCATCTACGGTTTTTCCCGTGGTGCTGCGGAAGCCCGTGCTTTTGTCAGCTGGTTAACGCAGTTACCCGATCCCAAAACGAAAGCCGCTCACGACAAACTGACGCTGGCCGGATTGCCGGTGAGTATCGAGTTTTTGGGCCTGCTCGATACCGTTCCTTCAGTGGGGGCGGCGCATATCCTGCCTGGGGCCGCAGGCCATATGGGCTGGGCCGATAATACCCAACAGCTACCCGATGAGGGCAAATTCCCCGGCCTGATCAAATGCTGCCGCCATTTTGTTTCGGCACATGAGCAACGACTCTGTTTCCCGTTGGACTCCATTCGGCGGCCAGATGGCAGCTACCCGCCAAACTGTCAGGAAGTCATCTATCCAGGAATGCACTCGGATGTGGGCGGTGGCTATCCTCCGCGTGATCAAGGGAAGTCATGCGCGGGAGTTGGAACGATTCTTTCTCAAATTGTTCTTCATGACTTATATGCTGCTGCGTTCGAGGCGGGCGCTCCGCTAGCCGTTCCCCCTGGGTCAGTAACTCAGCTCATTAAGGATAAATCTCCCCAAAGGATAATTACCGCTGATAGTGTCATTAGAGAGTATACGGTTGATGCTTTATTGATTGAGCGTTTCAACATCTGGCGGCAAACCCTCCTGAACACTACCTTGCAAGGCAATAGTGCTGATACCGAAAGCCAGGACGGCTATCGTGCCTACCAGCTTTCCCAGACCCTTGAAAGTGCCGTCACCGAACAGATTGGCTGGATCACCGCCTGGCGAATTGGCCGTTACGCCCACGGCAGTCTCACCGCGCAATATTTCTATAAAAATGCCCCGCAGCTGGATGAAGCCGGACTCGAAAGAGAGGCCGAAACGCATGATGAAAAAATGCGGATCATCAAAGCTGGTCGGGCCAAAGTGCTGAAGGAACGCAAAATACCGGACGTGAATAATCAGGGTATTCCAGACCTCGATCCGACCACCGCGCAGTATCAGCTACGCGAAGCCGCTCGTGAGTTCCAGAGCGATTACAAGGAGTGGGGGCGCGACATAAACGGCAGCTTCATTGAGAAAACCAAGCAGGTCGTTCTTGATGTGATCCCCAAACACGCCGTTTTCCTGATTAATGGCGATGATGAAGCCGCTGAATATGAGGAAATGAAAGCAGACGGCAACCGGCTATACCCGCAGCTGTTCACCGATAAGCTGGGAACCGGAATCCGTACCCAGCCCCGCGCTGAATTACTGGCCCTCTATGACGAGCAGATCCACGATTCCCGAGCCTGGTTTATGCAAAGTTCGCTCGGTGGCCGTGAACCCTGGGGCGGTTACTTCCGTTATCGCATGATCTACTGCGGCAACAAGGCCAATAAGAAACTGCAACTGATTTCCGTGGAAGGCAAAGTCGTTGGCGCACAGCCAACCTCAAACCGGGTTGTCTATCTGGTTGAGCCAAAGTCGGCGTACAAAGGTGAAGTCCATAAGGTGACGGATCTGGCTACAGGTTCGACGCAGACTCTGGCCGCCGGTGCGCAGTCGGCAGCAGGGTATGAACCCGGCAGCGTTGCGTCACAGACCCGCTCAGACACCATTAACGAACAGCACCAGGCGATGATGAATTCCTCCATCGATATGCTGAAAGCGTCGGGGGTGAAAGTCCTGTGAGCCTGAAAAAGTTGATTCGCGTGGGGGATACCCTGAAGGAATATGGCGGTGAAGTGCTGAGCGGCAGCTATGAGGCTTTCGGTAAACCGGTGGCCTGCGTGGGGGATAAAGTTCGTTGTAATAAACACGGCATGACTACCATCGCTCAGGGAACACCCGGCAGCACGGTTAACGGCAAGGCCGTTTCGCTCGACGGCCATAAATGCGCCTGCGGCTGTACGCTTGTGAGTTCACTCAGCACGATGGATGTTCACGGATGATCTTCCCGCCTCGTTACCCGGAGTATGCCGAACTGCATCCCGCCCGATGGCGGCGATGGTGGATTGCGCTGCCGGTGATTTTGTTCCTGGCGGCACTGGCAACGATGCTGTTGTGGCCGGAGGGCAAACCTACCCGAACGCTGACCTTCTGGTTCTGGAGCGTGGTGTGTCCGTTGATTGTCTGGCTGGTCGCCGTCGCGCTGCGCTGGCTGGTCTGGCTTCAGTCCGTTTCGAATCGCGAAACGCACAGAGAAGAGATTGCGTCCTCTGTCCGGGCCTGGTGGCGACACCGTTCGCTTATGTTGCCTGTGGAAGCCGTGATGCTGGTTACGCCAGTGGGCGATAAAGAGGCTGACCATCAGGCGCTGTTGTCGCCGCCGTTTCCTGTGGTTCCGGTCACGGTCGATGACACTTCGGGTAATGCGCTGATGCATTGCCCGAAGGTGCTGGGGCTGGGAGGCCGGGAAAACCGGGCGGTGATGCTGGCTCGCTATCTGGGCCGTCTGGTGCTGACCCGTTTGCGCGAAGCCAATGAAAGCCGACCGGTGCAGGTGTTTTGCTGGCTGGGCGATGAGCAGAGCCTGAGCGCGTTCAGCCTGGTGCTGGAATCCGATGGTATTCGCCTGCCGGAAGATGTGCTTCAGCTGCAAAGTGCAGCCGAACTGGACAGGGTGATTGATGCCATACCCGACGATGAACACACCCTGCTGCTGTGCGCGGGGTTTGGTGAGGCAAAACCATCAGCGGAATACACCGCTTCGGAAGCCGGTTTTGCCTGGCTGTGTGGACACCAGGCTGAAGCCCTGATGACGCGCAGCGAAATACTCCTGCCTGACGCGGGGGAAGCCGCCGGGCAATTGACGGAGCAGCTTAGCCGCTATGCCGATCTGCGCGGTTTGCCGGAAGGTATGCTGGCCGCCGATTCATCCTCGATGGATGCGCTTTTACCGTCCGGCTGGTCAGCTGTCGATTACGTTCTGATGCCGTGGCTGGGGAACGCCGGGCCGGTTACGCCCTTCGTCATGCAGTCTCTGGCCGCGCTGTCAGCCCTTCAGGGGAAGTCCTGCGGCTGGACAGCGCCATTGATGGAATCTCAATTTATTACAGGAGTTTGCGTTCCCCGTGGAAACCTCCCGCACTGAACCCCGTCATTCATTATTCTGGCTGGTCACTGGCTATGTTATCGCGATCACCCTGCTGGTATTGCTCGGGGCGTTGCTCTATTACTTCACAGGAAGCAGTTTTGACCTGCCGGAGTTGTTGCCGGGGCAGATAGCCTTCCGGGCGGCGATGGTCTGGTTGGTGCTTATCTGGTTCTGTGCGCCGTTCATTCTGTGCTGGAAAGCGCTGGTTAAGCTCAAAGCGCGTGAGGCAACAGGTGCTACCGGGAATAAAAAACAGCGGCCACCGGAAAATCAGCTGGTCAAGGACATCACCACTCAGCTGCAATTCCAGTACGGCAGACACTGGCGCAGCAAGGTGCGCATCATGCTGATCGTCGGGGAAGAAAATGAGGTTGAGCAGGCCATTCCGGGGCTGACGACGCAGCACTGGCTGGAAGGACATGGGGCGTTGTTGCTGTGGCACGGAAGTCCGTTAGCTGAACCGGATGCCGCAGAATTAAAAGCGTTTCGCAAAATTCGTCGTCGCCTGGCTGATGCACTGGTCTGGGTCGTCAATGCTCAGACAGAACTCTCTCATGACTCGCTGGATACCGTGGCGCGTCAGCTGCAAAAACAGTATCACCTTCTGGGATGGGAAATACCGCTGTGGCTGTGGGAGACTCACGCCCTGGAATGGGAGCAGCCAGGTTTGCCAGCGCAGGGAACCGGTTTTCTCACGGCCCCCGGCGATGAAGCCGATGATTTTCGTCATTCCCTGAACCAGCTCGAAACCGAATTGGTTCGGCAGGGGATGCAGCAGACCCTTAATGACAGAAAGCATGGATTCCTGTTGCAGCTGGCGCACAGCCTCCGCGATGGCGGTACAGAAAGGCTGACGCATACACTCTCGCAGCTGGCAGAAGGTGCGCGTGCTCTGCCGCTTGCTGGGATGGTCTTCAGTCCTGCCATCACTTCGGGAACGGCCTCTTTACGACATGCCTGGCAACCGGGTAAAGCCTGGCTGGATTTGCTCGCGCAGCGCTGGCGAAAGCCGGTGGCAACGGGAGTGTCGTGGCGCAGGTCGTTACTGCTGGCCTGTACCTGCCTGTTGGCCTTCTTGCTGGCAGCAACCGCTTTTTCCTGGGTGGCGAACCTGCGTCTGATGCAGGCCGATCGGCAGCTTGCGCAGAGTGCCATCGATACGCGCCAGCCAATGCCGAAAAGGCTGATGGCGCTTTATCAGCTGCAACATGAAATTGAACGCCTGCAACACCGACAGCAGTACGGTGCGCCGTGGTATATGCGTATGGGGTTGAGTCGAAACGATGACGTACTGGACGCACTCTGGCCTTACTGGCAGCAGGCGGCAATGCCGTTACTGCGGGATGCGTCGGCACAACATCTGTCTTCGCTGATGAATACCTGGCGCAATCTGCCTCCTGATGACCCTCAGCGAGCCGCACAGTCAAAAGTGATGTATGACCAGCTTCGCGCGTACCTGATGCTCTCCCGCCCGGATAAAGCAGACCCGGCTTTCTTCGGTTCGACGGTGATGCAGTTCTGGCCGCAGCGCGAGGGTGTGCAGGATGGCACCTGGCGAGCGGTCGGCAACAGTATGCTGACGTTTATGATGCAGAACCTCCCGGCTCACCTTGAGTGGAGGATTACGCCGGATATGCGTCTGGTCAGCGGGATGCGCACCGGCTTGCTTCGCCAGATTGGGGCCAGCAATGCGGAGTCTACCCGCTATCAGAAGATGATTGAGCAGGTATCCCGTGATTACGCAGATATGACGCTGAGTGCAATGGTGAACGGCACGGACAGCAGCCAGTTGTTCAGTACCGACGTGACCGTACCCGGCGTATTCACACGTAAGGCGTGGGAGGAAGACGTTCAGCCTGCCATTGAGAAGCTGGCGAAGTCACGCCGGGAAGAAATTGACTGGGTGCTCAGCGATGCGCAGCATTCCAGTGATACCGCCGATACGGTTTCCCCGGAGACGCTGAAAGCCCGGCTGACGGCGCGGTACTTCTCTGATTATTCCGGGGCGTGGCTTAAATTCCTCAACAGCCTGCAATGGCATCAGGCCGGAAGCCTGTCGGAGTCGATTGATCAGCTGACCCTGTTGGCAGATGTACGACAGTCACCGTTGATTGCGCTGGTGAACACTCTGAACGTGCAGGGGCGTGCCGGGCAAACCGGGGGCGACCTAACCGACTCGCTGGTGAGTTCAGCGAAAAATCTGATCCACAGTGATAAAGCGAACACGGCTATTCAGCAGGCTGGAAATGAGGCGCATGGGCCACTTGATGCAACCTTTGGCCCGTTACTGTCACTGACGGGCGGAGACGCTTCGCAAAACAGCCTGAGCCTGCAAACCTTCCTGACCCGCATCACCCGCGTTCGCCTGCGTCTTCAGCAGGTGACGAACGCACCCGATCCGCAGGCGATGATGCAGTCACTGGCGCTGACGGTATTTCAGGGCAAGGCGGTCGATCTAACCGACACCCGCGACTACGGCAGTCTGATCGCTGCGAGTCTCGGCCAGGAGTGGAGTGGCTTCGGCCAGACGGTTTTTGTCCAGCCAATGATTCAGGCCTGGGAACAGGTACTTTCCCCGACCTCTGAGAGCCTTAACAGCCAGTGGCAAAGCGATATTGTGACGCCGTGGAATGCGTCATTTGCAGACCGTTATCCGTTTACCGAACGTCAGAGCGAGGCTTCACTGCCTGAGCTGGCGCAGTTTATGCGCTCAGACACCGGGCGTATTGCGCAGTTTATCCAGACCCGTCTGGGTGGCCTGCTACGCCTTGAAGGTGATAAGTGGGTGCCGGATGCGATGAACAGCCAGGGGCTGACGTTTAGTCCGGCGTTTCTCACTGCGCTTAACCGCCTGACCCGTGTCGCGAATGTGGCTTTTGCGCATGGCGACGTGGCGCTGCATTTTCAGCTGATGGCGAAACCTTCCCGTGATGTGGTGGAGTCCGATCTGACGCTGGACAGGCAGAAACTCCAGTATTTCAACCAGGAAGAAAGCTGGCAGACCCTGACCTGGCCGGACAATCGCTGGCAGCCCCAGACCACGCTCACCTGGCGCACGGTGAAAACCGGCGCACGTCTCTATTCCGATGAGCCGGGAAGCTGGGGCTTCATACGCCTGCTGGATAAAGCGCTGGTGACGAGCCTGGGTGACAACCTTTACCGCGTGGCCTGGATAACACCGGACGGCGTGGCCCTGAACTATCAGCTGCGCACCGAGCTGGGCAAAGGGCCGTTGTCGCTGCTCGATCTGCGTGGGTTTATGCTGCCATCACAGATTTTCTCAACCGGTGGTATTGCCGCAGCGGGAACCCGTACCGGAGGTGAACAATGAAAATCCGTCCATCCAGAAAGCTGCTGTTGTGTCTGCCACTTTTGCTGCTGAGTAGCTGTGGCCTGTACCAGAAGACAAAACAGGGTACGCAGAGCGTGGCGAAAGCGATTTTCTATCGCCAGGTGGAAACACTGCACCTGAGCTTCGCTGCCCGGAGCGCCATTAACGCCGATGATGCGCAGCAGGCGATGCCGCTGTGTATCCGCGTCCTGCAACTGAGCGACCGCAAGGCCTTTGATAACGCCGAATACACTGACTTGCTGACACAAGCTGATGTGGCTCTGAAAGATTCACTCGTTACTCAACGCCAGATAAGTGTTTACCCTGGTCAGGCGATGAATCTTGATATTCCGATGGATGAGAAGGCGCAATTTGTGGCTGTTGTCGGGCTGTTCCGTAAGCCGGACAGAACCCGTAGCACCTGGAAGCTGGTGCTAAGCCGAGATGATCTTGACCCGGATGAGCCGCGAGTCATTGAGGTCCAAGATAACACGCTGTTTTTACGACCATTGAAATAAAACCCCGTCAAACACAAGGCAGGAGCCATAACGTGACGCTGTATGACATCAAACCTAAGTTTCAGAATTTACTTCGCCCCACCGTCGTCCGACTGCATGCCATTGGAGTGACGGCAAACCAGGTAACGCTATTGGCAATGCTGGCCTCGGTTCTGCTCGGCGGTGTGTTGATGTGTTTCCCGAAACCGCTGTTATTTATCTCGCTGCCGGTCTTCCTCTTTTTCCGTATGGCGCTGAATGCCATCGACGGCATGTTAGCGAGGGAGTTTAACCAGCAGTCCAGGCTTGGGGCGATCCTCAATGAAGTCGGCGACATTATTGCTGATGCTGCGCTCTATCTTGCATTTGCTTTTGTGACCGGGGTTTCGCCATGGCTGGTTGTGCTGGTGGTGTTGCTGTCGTGGCTGACAGAGTTTTGCGGTGTTATCGCTCAGACGCTGACGGGCAGTCGAAATTATCGTGGTCCGATGGGTAAAAGCGACCGCGCCTTTGTTCTGGGGGCTTTAGGTTTGTTTATCGCGCTTTGGCCGCAGTATATCGTCGCTGCCAATATCGTCTTTGGTGCCTCGGCGGTGCTGCTGGCCTGGACCTCAATCAACCGCTGCCGCAGCGCGCTGGAGGTCAAAAATGCCTGATTCTCTGCATACATTGTATTACTGCCTCGGCGGGATCTTCAGCGTTTTGGTTCTGGCAACTGTTATCATTTTCGTCTTAAAAAAATGCCGCCCGCAGCGCGACTGGTTGGAGCTTCAGCAACGAGTTAACAGCTGGTGGGTCATCGTTGGCTTATTTTCACTGGCGATGCTCTCACCAAAAGGGCTGGCGCTCACCTTCTTTGGATTTCTCAGCTTCCTGTCACTGAAGGAATATCTGACCCTGGCACCGACTCGCCGCTCCGATAGCGTGCCGTTGCTGTGGATGTATGCCGCGATCCCGCTGCAATACATTTGGGTGGGCATATCGTGGTACGGCATGTTCATTATCTTCATCCCGATTTACGTCTTTCTATTCCTGCCCGCCCGCATGGTGCTCGTCGGTGATACGAAGGGATTCCTGCATTCTGCATCCGTCATGCACTGGGGCATGATGACAACGGTCTTTGCTTTAAGCCATGTTGCGTTTCTGATGATGTTGCCTGGCGTGGATACCAAAGCCGGGGCATTGCTGGTGATATTCCTGGTGGCGACCACCGAGCTTAACGATATTGCGCAATATCTGTGGGGAAAATCATTGGGCAAAATCAAGGTCACACCGAAGGTCAGTCCGAATAAAACGCTGGCCGGATTGCTGGGCGGCGTGCTGACCACTACGCTGCTGGCGGCTATTTTCGGCCCACTGCTGACGCCGATGAACTGGATCCACTCGCTGGGTGCCGGGGTGATTATCGGCCTGAGCGGGTTCTGCGGCGATGTGGTGATGTCGGCCATCAAGCGTGATTTTGGTGTGAAAGACTCCGGGAAATTGCTGCCGGGGCACGGTGGCATTCTTGACCGTCTGGATTCGCTGATTTACACCGCGCCGCTGTTCTTCCACTTCTATTACTACTTCTACGTATAAGGGGCGCAGATGAACCGTTTTCTGCGCTGGATCTTTACGTTGTGCATCGCGTACCCGGTGGTCTGGATTTGGCTGGGCGTTCGCGTGTCGGGTCGCAAAAAGCTGCCTGTAGAAGGTCCGGCCATTATCGTGGCGAACCACAACAGCCATCTGGATGTGCTGACGCTGTTCACGCTGTTTCCACTCTCAACGCTGGTGAACGTGCAGCCCGTGGCGGCAGCAGACTATTTCCTGCGTAACAAAGTGATTGGCTGGTTCGCACTCAAGGTCATTGGCATCATCCCCGTTTATCGCGGAGCCCATCAGGCCAATCCGCTGCAGGCCTGCGTTGATGCGCTGGAAGCAAAGAAAATTGTGATTATTTTCCCCGAAGGCACGCGCGGCGAGCCGGGGAAATTCTCAGAGATAAAATCCGGCATCTGGCATTTAAGCCAGCAGTGCCCGGATGTGCCGATTATCCCTGTCTACATGCACGGTCTGGACCGCTCAATGGGCAAAGGGCAGAAAATCCCCGTGCCGTTTTTTATCGACATCTTTATCGACGAACCGCTGTTTTACGACGCGGATAAGGTCACGTTTAAGCAATCGTTATTTACTCGTTTCGTCACATTACAACAGCAAGTGACAAGGAAAATCACATGAGTCAGGAAGCGCGTATATTTCAGGAAAGTACATTTGCAACCAGCGATGATGAGTCGCTTTATTTTCGCCACTGGCCTGCAACGGAAGGCAACGGTAAGAAAGTGATCGTGCTGTTTCACCGAGGGCATGAACATTCCGGGCGTCTGCAGCATATTGTCGACGAGTTGGTCATGCCCGATACGCATTTCTACGCCTGGGATGCCCGCGGCCACGGTCAGTCGCCGGGTGATCGTGGTTACAGTCCGAGCCTTGCTCGCTCTGTTCTGGACGTGGATGAGTTTGTTCGTTTTGTGGCGAAGGACGCGCAGGTCAGCCTTGAGGATATCGTGGTGATTGCGCAGAGCGTGGGGGCTGTACTGGTCTCCACCTGGGTCCATGACTATGCGCCGAAAATTAGGGGGATGGTGCTGGCTTCTCCGGCCTTTAAGGTCAAGCTGTATGTGCCGTTCGCCCGAACGGGCCTTGCGTTGATGCAGCGGATCCGTGGCCTGTTCTACGTCAACTCCTACGTGAAAGGGAAATTCCTTACCCACGATCCGGAGCGTGTCGCCAGTTTTGAGCAGGATAAGCTCATCACGCGGGCAATCGCGGTGAACATTCTTCTCGATCTCTACAAAACGGCTGAGCGTATTGTGTCCGACTCTGCCGCCATTACGCTGCCAACCCAATTGCTTATTTCCGGTGATGATTTTGTAGTGCATGCGAAGCCGCAAAAACAGTTCTATGCCGGTTTGCGCAGTGCCATCAAAGAGCAGCATATCTTACCTGGTTTCTATCACGATACGCTGGGCGAAAAAGATCGCGCCCTGGCCTTCGATAAAATGAAAATCTTTATCGATAAACTCTATGCGACAAAACCTTACAACTTCGATTACAGCCATGAAGACCAGTGGAGCCCGAGCGCGGATGCCTACCGCGAACTGCAGGCTCCGCCAAAAGCCCGCTCGCTGGAGGGGATGTTCTATTCCTCATTGAGCTATGGCATGAAAACGGTCGGCAGACTGTCGAAAGGGATGCGTCTGGGCTACGAGACCGGCTTTGATTCCGGCAGTACGCTGGATTATGTGTACCGTAACTACCCGGAAGGTAACGGTATTCTTGGGCGCATGATAGACAGGCACTACCTTAACAGCATTGGCTGGCAGGGGATCCGGGTACGAAAAATCAATATTCAGCAAGTCATTGAGCAGGCGGTCACAAAGCTGAAAGACTGCAGTTTGCCCGTTCGCGTAGTGGATATTGCAGCCGGACACGGGCGCTATGTGCTCGACGCACTGGAGAAGCATCAGGATATCGAAAGTATCCTGCTGCGTGATTACAGCGATCTGAACGTTGAAAAAGGCCAGACCATGATTGAAGAGCGAGGGTTAAGCCACGTCGCTCAGTTCAAAAAGGGCAATGCTTTCGACTATGACTCTCTTGCTTCGCTCGATCCTGCTCCAACTTTGGGGATCGTTTCCGGGCTGTATGAACTCTTCCCGGATAACGACTTAATTAAAGCCTCGCTTGCCGGGCTGGCAGCTGCAATACCGCCTGGCGGCGTGCTGGTTTACACCGGGCAGCCGTGGCATCCGCAGTTAAAAACCATCGCCTATACCTTAACCAGCCATCAGAACGGCATTCCGTGGATGATGCGTGTTCGCACCCAGAAAGAGATGGATACGCTGGTGGAGCAGGCGGGCTTCGAGAAATGCCATCAGGTGATTGATGAGTTCGGTATTTTCACCGTCTCGCTGGCCGTGAGAAAACAGCATGGCTGAGTCCATGCTCATGCAGAGCAAAGTCAGCCTCTGGAAACAGGGGCTGTGCTGGCTGGTTCTGTTGGGACCCCTGTTTTTCCTCAGCTATGGGCAGGTGAATCAGTTCACGGCCACACGTGATGATGTGGGAAGCATGGTCCTTGGCTGGGAACATGCTATCCCGTTTATGCCCTGGACCATCGTGCCTTACTGGAGCATTGACCTGCTGTATGGCATTTCATTGTTTATTTGTACTTCAAAGCACGAGCTGACCCGCCACGGCTGTCGGCTGCTCGCCGCATCGCTTATTGCCTGCGTGGGCTTTCTTCTCTTTCCGCTGAAATTCACCTTCGTGCGCCCGGAAACGCAGGGGATGTTTGGCTGGCTGTTTCAACAGCTCGAACAGTTTGATTTGCCTTATAACCAGGCCCCGTCGCTGCATATCATCCTGACATGGATGCTGTGGCTGCGTTTTCGTCAGCATCTGGGGAAGGGCGCAAGGCTGCTATCCGGTGCGTGGTTTTGGCTGATAGCGGTATCTGTGCTCACCACCTGGCAGCACCATTTCATCGATGTCGTTAGCGGCATTGTGGTCGGAGTGCTGATTAGTTATGCCATCCCGGTTGAAGGTCACTGGCGGTGGATGCGCCCGTCAGCGCACGCCATGCGGCTCGCCGCTAAATATTGTGCTGGTGGGATAGTGTTTTTACTGGCGGGATTGTGGATCCCCCACGGCTTCATTTTGCTGTGGCTTGCTGCGGCACTATTGCTGGTGGCTGCAGGCTATGCCGGGCTCGGTGTGTCGGTGTTCCAGAAAAATAATCACGGCGATTTGTCCCTCTCTGCCCGTTGGCTGCTGTTCCCCTATATAGCCGGGGTATGGCTTTCAAAAAAATGGTTTTCCCAACGGATATCCCGAAGCAACACCATTTATAACGGCGTGGTACTGGGTCGTTTTCCTGATAAAACCGTGGCGCAGGCCGCAGTCCTCGACCTGACAGCTGAATTTCATAAAGGCAAGCGCAAAACGGCGTGCTGGGAAGCTTATCCGCTGATGGATTTAGTGGTACCGGAAAATCAGGATATCTGGCAGGCCGTCATGAAGCTCCGCCAACTGCAGCAGGGACATAAAAGTGTACTTGTGTGCTGCGCCTTAGGTTTATCCCGCAGTGCAACGATTGTTGCGGCCTGGCTGTTAAGTGAAGGGCACGCCGGGTCGGTCACGCAGGCCGTGGCGTTAATCAAATCCCAACGACCCCAGGTGGTGCTTACGCTCGCCCATCTTCAGGTTCTGGAAACGTTCAGCAAGGAGCTGCAATGTCAGATATCACCATGACCAACAAAATCATGCAAATTCATCTGTCGAGCTGGCGCTACTTTGCTGCTCTGACGCTGCCACCTTTGGTGTTGATCTTTAACCTGTTGTTTTCAGCCGATTGCGTGTTGTTGATGGGGCTCTTTTTGTTGGCTCATTATTACTGCTGGCGTCTGTGGCTGGATGAACGACTTTTTCAGCTCATAGAGAGTGAAAGCGATCTTGCTGAGTTTGATAACGGAATGGTGCATTTGTGGGGAAAAAAGCCAGGCTGCACTCGCACGTTGGCTGAACGCTGGCATGGGACGAAAACCCTTTTTCACCGGGCGATATTCTCGCTAATGGCATTGTGGGTTGCCTCATTGTGCACGGTCCTTTATCAGGTTTTAACGTTGGTGGATTAACCCGTTATGAATGACCATGATTTTCTGAAATATTTCGACAGTGAAATGCGCTGGCTGAAAGCGGCTGCGCGAGAATTTGCCGAACAGTACCCGGAGGCAGGACGACGCCTCGGTGTGGATCACTTGTCACATAAAGCCGACGATTCAGTAGAGCAACTGTTCCAGGGCTTTTCGCTGATGATGGCACAGCTGCGTCGCAAGCTGGATGACGATATTCCCGAACTGACAGAGCCGTTGCTGGGCCATCTGCTGCCGATAGCCAACCGGACGCAACCTTCAATGGCCGTGGTCGAGTTGACCCCGGAAATGGTTGCGCAGGTCAGGGATGTGGTGATCCCCGCAGGCACGACACTGTTGACCCGGCCAATGGATGACACCGGCCTGCGCTGCCCGTACCGCACGACCGATGAACTGGTGCTGCACCCGCTGGAGCTGCGTAACGTCCGGCGACAGTGGCATCCTGACGGTCATCAGGTGCTGACTCTGAAGTTTTCATTCAGCCAGTACGCTGACCCGTCACAAACGGATTTAAGTCAGATCCCACTCTATATCCACGGTGATCGTCCTTTACAGTCGATGTTGTATCTGGCGCTGACACATCATGTCTCGCATACCACGGTGCGCCTGCCGCAAACTGGCAATCTCGACCCTCAACCTTTTCACGGTAAGCTGTTGTCGCGCTGGCAGCAAAACTGGTCGTCAGTCTGGCCGGAGAGTGACAGCCCGGCGCTGTGCGGTGAGGTTCGCCCGTTACTGGAATACTTCAGCTTCCCGGCCCGATTTGCGTTCTTTACTCTGACAGGTCTTGAAAGGTTGCCGCTTGGAGAAGATTGCCAGCATTTTGAACTGGAGTTTCATCTGAGCACTCCCCTGAACCGTGATATTCCCGTGCCGGAAGATATTCTGCGTATCCACTGTGTACCGCTGATTAATCTGTTTTCGCTTAACGCTGAACCCCTGAAGGTTGAACCCGCAACGCTGGATTACCGGCTTCGGCCACACCGGCTTCGCGATCACCACACCGAAATCTACAGCGTGGATAAGGTGGCCGCGAGTGAGACGCTGGATAAACGCCAGTATGTGCCGTATCGACAGTTCCGGCACAAGGGCGGGATGTTAGCGCGTAAGGAGAGCTGGCCTGAACGTTACTATCACACACGCATCTGGCGCGGGGTTAGCGGCCTGCATGAAACGTTGCTGATGTTGGGCGGTACGTCCGGGGAGCAGGATCTCCAGGAAGAAAATGCCACGCTGTTTATGAACATCACCTGTACCAACGGTAACTATCCACGTATGGCGCTGGATGCTGCGGTTTTTGACGGCACAGCCACAACAGGCAATCAGACACTGCTCTGTCAGACACGGCATGCGCCCTCGATGCCATGCTACCCGCCGCTATCGCAACTCCACCAGTGGCATATCATGGCACAGCTGCACCCCCGCGCCCTGAGTCAGATGATAAGCGATGCAGAGAATCTTCGGGATGTGTTGCAGCTGTTTAACTGGACGGAAGATGAAAACAACCGCCGCCGAATTGAGGGTATCCGGCAGGTCAGCTATCAGCAGGCGTACAATTCATCTCGCCGCTGGCACGGAGTTCGAATCCGCATCGAGCTGGACGAAACACAGTTCAGCGGAGTGGGGGATGCGCGGTTGTTCTGCGAATTACTGGAGCAGTTTTTTGCACAGTACGCCAGTGTTATCCGCTTTACGCAGCTGACGGTGGTGCTTAGCGAATCTGGCTCGGAATGGACGTGGCCTGAACGAAGGATTGACAGGGTATTGATGTGAGCGGCACAGAAGACAAGAAAACCCTGCCGCCATTCTGGCTGGACAGTGAGGGTAACGATCAGACTGCCCGGTTTAATTTCTATCGATTCTGCCAGTTGCTGGAGAAGACCAGCGGGAATTCGCTGGGTACAGGTTTATACCCCGACAGCGATCCGGTGCGCTTCAGGCCAGACCCTCATCTGGGGTTTCCATCCAGTGAACTGAAACGTACTGAAACAGACCCGGATAACCCGGATGCGCCGCCAACCGTCAGAACAAAGTTCCTGGGATTGTACGGCGTGGATTCGCCGCTGCCGACAGCCTATATCGATGATATCAACCAGGGGCGGGAAGGGGCTGATGCAATGGCCGCGTTCCTCGATATATTCAACCACCGGTTGATGACGCAGTTTTACCGTATCTGGAAGAAATACAGCTATCCGGCCACGTTTGAAGATGGCGGCAGGGATAAGTTTTCCCGCAGTCTAATGGCGTTAGCCGGAGTTTCCCATAGCAGGGAACTCCCCCCTTCGCGGTTACTGGCAATTTTGCCAGCAATGTTACATCCGACTCATACGACTGAAGGTGTGGCTGCCATCATTCGTAGTCAGGCCCCGAATACACAGGTAAAGGTTATCCCGCATCACCCTGTCTGGATGCCTGTCGCTGAACCTGCGCGAATGTCGATTAATGGGGGAATGACGCTGGGCGAACGTCCGATTCTGGGGGATGAGGTCGAAGATGCAAACTACTGCATGCGCATTGAAATGAATACAGAGGATGCCGATGAGGCTAAAGGCTGGATGCCGCGAGGCCAGTTGCGCAGGGATGTGTTCGCGCTGCTGAAGACCTACCTGGGATGCGATTACGACGCCAGCCTGCACCTGACTGTTCCGGTGCGTTTGCTGCCGCGTCCGAGGCTTGGCGACCCGGATCTCTTTTCGGGATATAACATTATGCTTGGACTTCGGGATGACAATGAAGATCAAATGCCGCAGACGATGCGGATGAGGATAGGGAAGTTACGGGGAAGGGATTTTGACGAAGAGTAGTTTCTCTGGGTCTTACAATTATCATCGATTTCTGCCACCAGAGCTGCATCGGGATGCTGATGCACTGATTGACTGGCTGGCAATCATTCCTTACCTGAAGCCAGAGCATTGCCCGCATTGCGAGAGCCCGGTATTCCACACCAACGGCAGATCGCCTAAAGATCAAATTATTAACTATCGCTGTAGCCGCTGCAAAAAAGGGTTTTCACCGCTGACGGGGACGCTGTTGGCCCGGAGTCGGCATATTCCCTTGTGGCCGGTGTACGCTGCCGCCCGTTTATCTGGACTCAGTACCGCTGAATTAGTGGCAGCACTGAAGATTTCGGAACCGACATGCCTGCATAAGGATCGCGTTATAGCCAGTGTAATGCGAACTTACTGGCCTGCACTCTGTGCCTGGTGGGAACCCCATTACGAACGACGTGATCCTGATTTTACGCCGGAGGTTACGGTTGAAGCAGAACGGCTGAAAAACTGGTATCGGACGCTGAAAACTCTGGAAACAGCAACTTGTCCGCTTTGCGGAGGAACACAGACTGTCCGAACGAAAGAACGCCCAAGTTTCCGGTGTCGTCCTTGTGACCGTAATTTCAGTCTGCTGAGCAGACTCCCTGTCTCCGGTCTGCGTTTTTTTGAAAGCTGGGGTGAGGGTATTAACGCGCTGGTGGCCGGGGATAGCGTCACTGACATTAAACGGTGTATGAAAATGAGCCTTTCTGCGGCAATTTTGTGGGAAAAACGCATGATGCTCATGCTTGAGATAATGGAGCTGCATGCACTAAAGGCCTGGATACTGTGGCAGCGAAACCGCGACCGGCATCGTCGTGCCATGCTTGTACATCATCATGGTGTGCGTTTCCCGCAGGCTGGACTGGTCAGATCACAGCGCAAGAAAACCTGAAGGAGAACGTGATGGAGTCTGCTCGTGACAGACGTACCGAGGAAATTGTCGAGGCTGAAGACCTGTGGTTGCTGGATGATATTGATACCACCGGTTATATATGCTGGGGATGTGGGATCGAGATGTATCCCTCAGCCTGGCAAAAAGGCAGCAAGAAAAGGCCCTCGTTTAATAAAATGCCGGGGAAAGAACATATTAACTGCGATGCTGATGCTGAAAGCACGGTTGTTAAACAGGGCCAAAAGAAAAGCGTCCGCGATCTGCTGGACAGCGCACCGGGTTTGATGCCTGCAGGGTTAAGATTGATTGAAAAACGCCCAGTTGTTGATCCTGACGCTACTGGTAGTGAAAACAATTCCAGATCTGCGCGTTCTGCATCGTCAACATCCCATGAGGGCAATGCCCCAACACGGCAATCGCGCCGCCCGGTTAATACTATTCGCCAGATTTGCCGTGCATTCATCCGCTTCCCGCATGATCGGGATATATCGCTGAACATACCGGGAATTGATGCTCACACCTACAAGTCCGTGTTTAGAAAGCTGAGGGATCCCATACAACTCTACCCACATCGTCGCGTCAACTATTCGACTCTGGTCTGGCAGAAATTCGAGCAGTCAGAGGACAGACTCGTCATTTTTCTCTCAGGGGAGTGGGCACCGGATGAGTTTGGAAATCCCAGGCCATCACGCCCTTACAAACTTCATATCGAATGGGGTGACTGGTCGCAAGCTAAACGCACATTAGTTCGACAGGAACTGGAGGTCGCTAAGGAAGAAGCAAAGGAAGCTAAGAAAAAAAGACTCAGCGACAGAGCGCAGATTTTCTTCATTGGCGAGCAGAATGCCGATAATCCTGAGATCTTCCATGTTACTGATTACCGGCTAATTTGTGCGATCGTGGGGCATATCACTTAACAGTAAATGTGGGAAAGGCCACCCCCTAAAGAAGTGGCCTTGAACATGCCGGGCGGCAGCGCTTGTTAGAAAGGATAATCAATCGGTTAGCTCGTATAAAGAGACAGTTTCTTCGTCAGGCGCGAAAAAGCCGGTGGTTTCTGAATGACTTACCCCGTCACGGTATAAATAGCAGACAAGATTACCGCTGGCCCAGCTAGTGCCAACGACCGGTAGCGAGAAGAACCCATTATAGAAGGCTACCACGGAATCCAGTCGTTCGAGTTCAACGCCGAAGTAGCGGTAAAGGTACTTTCGGATGAAACGATACATCACCGCCTTATAGTCATCTATCCCGCCAGATCGCCGACTTAGCTTACCGTTAGCAGGATTACCAAAGAATGCCCGTTCGATACGACACATACGGATCAGCAGGCGATCCCGTTCACCAGACAACACATCGCAGAAACCGAGTACCGCCAGCAGCTCCAGGTAGATGGGGAAATGCAAAGAAATCTCAGTCACCCTTTCGATGCTAAACAATATTGATGCTGTCTCATATTGCTTAAACCGCCATAGCTCATCGCGTAACAGGCTGAATAGCGGGAGTTCGTGTTGAATTCCTTTAAAATTAGGATCCCGGCTGGAGCTCCCATGAAAAAGCCTGGGTCTCTCAAGCCCACTCAACGCTTCTGTAACGGCCTCTACGCCATAATGGTCGGTCAGGCCTGTAAGAAGGTTATCTCCCATCGGAATTAGCTCACCATGCGATACAACACCTCTGAAGGTATGAGCCTGGCAGGGGATAGCAGAATTGTTCTTACGATTGATGAACTTAGGTGCGATGAGGATATTATCAGGGATATTAGCTCCACCTGCACCGACCGGATACAGATGACAAAGTTCCAGTTCCAACAAAGGCTTAGGTTTATACTTGCCTGAATTCAGGGGGATGATGGTATAACTTCGCTGATACGATCCTTTACCTACATAAAGCCTGAGCAACGCTATGATGTCGTCAACAGAGGTTACAGAGCCTAATTTCAACGGGCTACGATCGATCATATACTGGACATTCTTCATGTATGACCAGTTCATGAGCTTGCTGAGCTGCGAAACATCCAGCCTACGTTCAGATTCCCGTCGACATGCAACGCTACAATACAGCTGATTCCTTGTACCGGCTAACGTGCTGGTACAGCCTTTATTTGCACAGACCTGCTTGGCATGTTCTTCACGTTGATTCTTGCGTAGCAGATATTCAGTGTAATGTTCGTAACAATAGCCTGCTAAGTAGGCCCTTCTGGTATCTCTAATGTAACTAAGCACTTTACCACATGGCTTAATTTTACACCGCTTCATGACATTAGCTCAATATAAACACCCCTGTGATAGGGTGATGCTGTAGTGATATTGAATGAGGTATGTATTAATCTATTATAATAATATAATGCAAAATAAATATAATGACAGCAGAACACCTAGGCGCCATATACCTTATTTATGCACCAATAAAACCTCAATTTTCTGTCGTATTCGATTCCGTCCAACTTAATGCTGAAATACGATTTCACAATCGATAGTAAAGTCATTTTTGGGGAAAATCCAGTTGAGAATTCGGACCTGGATCTGCCTGAAACTGATGGTGCAACACATGGTACTTTTAACGTTTTGTACTTTCACTGCATTCTCCGTGTACTAACTTTTGAACCAAATGTATTTATTGTGTTACTAGATGTAACTTGGCGGGCAGGCATCAGCAATCTTCATTGATTGCAAGACAGCGCTAATGGGAGAAAAAATTGTATTTCTGTTTTCGTGAACACGCGAAAGTGGCGATTTAAGCTATGTGAGTCTCCCGAATAGCCACTTTCAGAGAAAGAGGATCATCGATGATCTTTTTTTTGAGTAGATTAGCCATCTGGATAGCTGAGTGTGTGTGAGACTTATTGTCGCTATGTGGATGTATTTTGTTTCATTTTGTGTTGTTAGCAGGCTTGCTATATTTGATGTGATAGTGGTGTTTTTGCGTATGATAAGGGGCTGGAGGAGGGCTTAATCACGATTTTTGTGTATCAATCAGACATCCTGTAAGTACACCGGTTTTAGTTCCATGCACTTTTTGAGATTTCCGGGTTTTCAGCCATCAGCCGGTATTCTTCCGGCGTCAGGTTGTTCAGGGATTCATGAGGCCGCTCGTGGTTATATTCCATCAGCCAACGCTCTGTAATTTCCCGTGCTTCATTCAGTGTTCTGAACAAGTAAAAATCCAGGATTTCTGTCCGGTATGTCCGGTTGAACCGTTCGATAAAAGCATTTTGTGTTGGCTTACCCGGCTTAATAAATTCGAGCTGCACCCCATGTTCTTCGGCCCATTGTGCCAGCGCCAGTGAGACCAGTTCTGGCCCGTTGTCCATCCGCATCTTCAGCGGGTAGCCGCGGTTTACCACGATCCTTTCCAGCACCCGGACTACTCGCTGAGCCGGGATATTAAGGTCGATTTCTATCGCCAGTGCTTCACGGTTAAAATCATCCACCACATTGAAGGTCCGGAAGCGTCTGCCGCAGACCAGCGCATCGTGCATAAAATCGATGGACCAGCTCTGGTTCAACGCTTGCGGTGTCGCCAGTGGTGCTGGATTACGCACTGGCAGACGCTGCTTTCCCTTACGACGAAAATTCAGTTTCAGCAGACAGTAAATCCGGTGCACGCGCTTGTGATTCCAGGCGTGACCCTGCCTGCGGCTTACCTGAAAAAGCTTCTTAAAACCGTAGCGCGGATAGCGTTCTGCCAGCTCAGTCAGCGCATGGATCACCGGTTCATCACGCCGGGTATCGGGCTGATAAAAATACACCGTCCTGCTCAGCGATAACGTCCTGCAGGCCTGGCGTAAACTCATGGCAAATTGCGCGGTCAGATAGCTGACGAGTTCACGCTTTATCGCTGGTTTTAAAGCTTTTTTTCGATGACGTCTTTAAGTGCCCGGCACTCAAGGCTCAGATCAGCAAACATCTGTTTGAGGCGTCGATTTTCATCCTCGAGGTCTTTCATCTTCTTGATATCAGACGCTTCCATACCGCCAAACTTCGCTTTCCAGTTGTAATAGCTGGCTTCAGAAATACCGGATTCGCGACAGACATCCTTGACGGTACGTCCGGCTTCGACGGACTTCAGAACGGCAATGATCTGGTGTTCGGTGAATCGGGCTTTACGCATGACGATCTCCTCAGAGGACATAATCAGTATGTCGGAAGATCTCTAAAAGTGAATGGTTCGGTTTACCGGGGTACTTACAATCCCATCACAGTTCCGGCGGCAATGAACCGCAATTTCCCGTGGTGGCGTTGTTGTGTAGTGGGAGGTTAAGCCCACTGGTATCACTAACTGAGATCACAATCCTGTGAGGCGAAATAGCTTTGAACTATGACGCCTTAGCTCGATTTAGCCTGTTGTTTATCGATGGTAAGTTTCGTCCAGCCGAACCGCAGCGATCTGTCAACTGAACAAGCTGGTGAGTACAATCAATCTTACCAGCAGCTTTCCCCGAGCAGGTTTTGCGCTCTGAAGGGGGATAGTGGTGCGATCGGATAAGGGAGCCGGTGCGTAATTGCATCTAACTTGACTACCCATTTTGCATTTTACTTGGCGACCGTTTGCAAGTTACTTTACGATTGCCAACAAAATCCCATCACTCAGGTTTGAGGGTGTATGGATGTACTTTCGTACGGCATCTATGTGCCAATAGCAGACGCGATTAACGTATAGCCTGCACCTAAGAGGGGTTGAAGACTGGGTTACTGATACCAGCGTTTGTTGTTGCCGTTTTGACTGTAGTTGAGATATTCTTCTAAAGAAGCCGATGTTATTAAAGTTTATTACATAAAATATTTAAAGGTAGATGGGATGATTGGAGATATTTTTCTAGTTCGCGGTGGTAGCAAATTTTCAACTGCAATAGTTAACGCTCAAAAAATATTATACCCAAAGGCTAAGTCAAGCCATATCGAATTCTATTTAGGTGATGGTTCTATTATTCATTCAACTGGAGATAATGGAGTGCACTTGTCTTTTTTGCTTGATGAACTAAAAGATATAAAAGATGAGTGGAAAGTTATAAGGTTACGAGGGCTTACAGAGCAAGATACAGAAAACCTTGCTAAGGCTGCTATTTTTTTTCTTCGTCAAGAATATAATGTAAAGTACATGATGGAAAGTGTTGATAATAAATCTTTCTGCTCAGAGCTGATTGCTAAAATATACATGAAAGCTAATGTGACAATTTTTGACGGAAAAGACCCTGGTAAGATTGCTCCAGCTCATTTTGACAAGGAGGCTGATTTGTTAACTCTATGGGAGGATGTAACAAGTGAATATCATCAAATTATCAAGGATATAAAAGAAAGAGAGTTTGAGTATCGTTTTCTGCACAAAACGATCCAAGGTGCTTTAGCCAAAAGACACATATTAAGTCATGCTCGTCAAAATTTAAGCGAGGTAGCAGCCATAATATCTGAAGAGACTGGAGACGAAGGCGTCTCAAAATTATTTGATAAAGCGAAGAGGGAATTAAGTCAATCAAGAACTCTTGATTTCTGGGATGAAAATGACACATTACCGTATAAGAAATAATACAAATAACTGTAATGGTGATTTATAGATAAATACACCAAACTCATGTCTATGATGAGATTTACATAGCCAGCCTAGTTTGAAAGTGATATAGCATGCCAGTTCATAACTATCACGAGCATTTTTATGGAGATATGTAGGTCAGAACCGCTGCAAAAAAATTAGTACGAAAAAAATTGTAGCTTGTTTAAAATATTGGCTTCTGTAGCATCAACTTTGTGAGTTCGAGCTCTGTACATCAAGCATGATCTTTTCAAGATAACATTTTTGAAAAGTGCGAATCGCATTTTCAAAGTAATCTTTAATAAGAATTTCTCCCATTCCGAATAGAATAGGATTTTCATCAATAAATTCTGAAGCTTTCAACCATGCTTCGGTTCTTATTTTATGACGCTGATTCATAATCTCTTCTGAATCCTGGCTAGGCGGGTTCTTTATGCCATTCATTACATAAAGCAACTCTTCGATTTTTCCGCTGTCGGAAAGGCCTGTCGCGTCCATGACACCATTTGCATAAAGATACTCTGTATCATCTGAATCGTAATCAGATGACGCATATCTTTTATGCCATCCAATGTCAGCAATGACACCAGCGCATAATACTGCTGTACGGCTCAGTAAATGATCGTAAATATCAACAGCTTGTGCTAGCTGGCTCTTCGGTGAAGGATAAACAATTGCCTGTCCATACGGTTTGTGGTTTGCTAGCATCCCGATATTTATTTCGCCAGTATCGAATCCCACATGACGACTCATTAACCAATGGCCTAACTCATGATGAATTATCCGCCTGACTGTATCTGCAAAATTTAAATTCTTAATAATCACATTACCTCCTAAACTATCAATTATAGCAAATATCAACATGAATCGCCACAAATTCGGGGCTCGGGCATCATTACGAGTTAAATTTCTGCTCCTCGCTCAAAACTGCCCGTCAACTAAGTAAGATACTTGCCTGCATTTTTTGTTGGAGATGTCCAAGTAAAATGCACACAGGTAGTCAAGTGAATGCAAATACCCATCCGGTAAGTTTACCGCAAAAAAAACGCCACGGCAGCGTTTTGTCGCTCATGGCGTTTGTATCGTCACATCAACGAATCAGGACGTTAACTGCTTAATAGCGGGCTTTGATATCAGATACGTCAATGTAGGGCCCGGTGCTTTCAGTGTTGTTCGGCCCTTTTACAATTTCTTCCCAATTTCGGTTAACAGCTGTGTATTTTCCGACTGGGTTGAAGTCCTTTGCAGGCCATGTAACGTAGGTTGTGCGGTCAAAAGGGTAAACGGCTAAGACGATTTCTCCCTGGCTAATTAGCTGTTTTAAAAGCCGATGCAAGATTTCAGGCTCGCGAGCAAAGCGGAGCCCGCGTTTAATCTCCTGTAGTGGAAAAGGTTCAAAGTTGTGTTCCCGGATCCACTCATACAGTTTACGGGCACGCTCGATAAACAAACTCTTTTCCTTACTCTCATCAGAAAGTGGATAATAGATATTGAATGCGTGGCCGAGAAGGAATTCCATCAACTGAAATGCTCGTTGCAGCTCGTCGATGTTGATATCACTGGTATCTCCATCCGGAAAGAACTTCTGACTGGTAGCAATTCGCACTGCAATTTCAGGTGCTTTTAATGCTATGTCAGCGATGCAAAAAAAACGGCCCCCAGGTTTTGTCTCGGCCTCCACTTCCTTCCACTTTGCAGTGTAATGCTGCTTAGCTTCTTCGGTCAGATGAACAGTGATCTTAGGTGATTTATCGTGCCCAATAATACGATCTCCCTGTTTACGCAGTAATGAGGTGAACCTTTGATAATAATCCTCCAGTGTGGTGGAGGGATATTCTTTTGGAGTGACAGCATCAGCTGCTTCAGCAGCATCTTTGCTTTCATTATGAGCATAATAAATGAAGCGAGACATCAGGCCACTTGCCCTTACTGCACCATTTTTCTTTTCCAACAGTTGCCAAAAAAGCCCCCGTTGGATCATTATCAGTGCACTCATGCTTGGCTTAATGACATAAGTTTTTTTACCGATGCGCCGACTATAGGTCTCACCACTTGCTGATTTATTCAGCAGTGGGATGAGTTTGAAGGACATATTGACAAGCTCTGCACCTTCCGTTGTTTCAAAGAAACCTTCGGGATATTCATTAAGCCCAATAACAGCCCCGTCCAGATCAAAGTTTTCGTACAGAAGAGGCGGCATTATTGGCTCAGCGGGTTTGTTCTTTATATGATCAACATACTCTGCTTCAGCTTTTGTCCGAACCTCCGGATCATTGGAGTTCCTTCTTTTGTCCTTGTCAAAATCTCTTTTTTTCACTTTCCAGAGTTCAATTTCAGCATCTTTATCATGCTTCATTTTTTCAAATATAGCAGAAAGTTCATCGATATATTCTCTGAATGGGCGCAGGAGTATTTTGTTAAGATGCGATTTACCTGCTCCCGAGCTCGCAATATACATCGAGTGAACCGAAACTGGTGTTGGTTCAGGCATTTTCGGTAATTTCACCTGAATAAAAGGTTGTGCTGCAAATGCCATAGCAGAAATCATAACGCATGCTGTTGCGCTATAATCAAAGCCATGCTCATACTTAAGCTGATAGCAGACATTTTGTGCATGTCCGCATAATGCCTCTAAAGGGAACCCTCCCGCGAAAAAATCTTGCTCATCAGGCTTAGGCATTGTTTTTGCAGATTTGAAAAGCTGTTGAAGGCCAGTCTCCCCCCAGGCTACGGGTATGGTCTCATCTTCCTCTGTATATTCATACACATATTCAAATTCATCTCCATGGTCAACGATATGTTGCATGCCCGCTCCTTATTCTCTATTTATTTTAGTTGTGTAGGCGCAGGTATACTGCGCCTGGCTGTTGAACTATCAAAATTCGTGCGTTAGATTTGCGAAATATGCGCTAATATCTTTTATGCGCCACTTGTTCTTCCTCCTAATTTTGAATGGGCGGGGGAAATTCTGGGGTAATGTGTCATAGCAAACCCATTTAAGCAGAGTCTGGTTTTTCACTCCGAGCATTGAAGCAACTTCGGTTGTGCCAATAACACCCTGATCATCGATTACACGTTTTACATTGACAGAATTATTCTGGTATCTGGTCTTCGCTGGGCGAAGAATAGCGTCACGCAAAGCTTTATCGTGCAATAAGCGCATGAGACGTTCTTCTGTACTGATGCCCATTTGGTTTATGGTTTCAGCAAGAGCAGCCAGGTGTAGGTCTGCGACAGAGTGATGTGTTTGGGGGAGGGGGTACTGTTTCACTATGCGTCCTCCAGGGAGAGGCGATTAGCAAATTCAGCATAAAAAGAGAATGTGGATTTTAATTCAGTGCGGGGGAATACAGAAGGGGCTGGTTCGGGGTCACCGCCATCGGCATTGCTAGAATTAGACGCAGCAGATTTTGAAGCGGATTTGCTGCGATGCGAACGTGCAGAACGGCGAGTCAGACACTTTGTTCTGATCATAGTTAATGCTTTAACCCGGTACTGCCTTGCACGTTTGATTTTAGTTAAAAACACCTTCAGAGAAGCCATGGCTCTATCACAGAGCTTTTCAAACGAAGACGTAGCCTCGACATTCGCGTGCAAATCCTGCGAATACGTAGCCGGTTCAATCATGCTTTCATGGCTGAGGGGGCTCCGCTCTTCCAGCGAAAATTCCACCAATTCTTCCATTTCTTCAAACGGAATTGTTACAGACATATTCCTCTCCTGCTTAGTTATAGGTTCACGTCATAGTACGAAGATGTTTCAGGCTTTTGTCAATACAAAAAATGCGATTAATATTTGGGTAAAGATAAATCAACACTAATCAACACCACTTCAGTTTAACTATCGGCCTGCTCTAGAATCCAGGCCTCAATTTTTTCATGCCATTTTCTCAGCAGGTCCAGCGGGCGGCGGCGATAGTGCTTCTCAGCAAGAGCGCTGGGCTTGTGCCCCATGATTTGTGCCACAATTCCGGTTGGTACTTCAACCCACTCGGCAAGCGTACCAAAACTACGGCGCAGCCCATGTACGCTAATGTGCGGTAATTCAGCCTGCGCTAAAGCCCGATTGTGTGCTGAACGAGGTTCAATAATTTTGCCGCTTTTGCTATGACTTCTGAAAATCCAATTCTCCTTATTAACGTCAGAATTTGGGGCTGCTGACAGCGCGTTTAATAGGCTGGAAACATAGGGCGTGAGAGGGATGATGCGTTCTCCTTCGATTTTGTCTTTAATTCGCATGCTTGCCCATTTGAAATCGACGTCTGACCAGCGAAGTGACGCAATTTCTTCACGTCGGGCACCGGTAAGTAAAAGCACCTGAAGGTACGCGGACGCAATAGGGCTACTAAGGCTGCGCACGGCTCTAAACCAGCTTTTGAGTTGTTCTTTTTGCAAGCAATCATCGGCTTTGCTCGCAGACACTGGCACCATTTTTCTTACGTTGTAATCTTGTGCAAGATCGCCAGAAATAATTCCCTGATATTTTTTCTGATAATTACTCCATTTGATGAATGCCCGCAGCAGGCGATAAGCATGAGCTGTGACAGTCGGTCTATTTTGTCTTTCTGTACTCAGCCATGCCGAAATATAGTCTGGCGTTAGATCCGATAGCGGTAGATCAAGTAAACAGGCTAATGGTCCAGCTGAGGTCGAACCCTGGCCTCTTTTTTTACTTTCCCCTCCACGGCTGGACAAGTTGATATGATCTGCAATGTATCGAGTAGAATATGGACGCTTGGTTTTTGCACTGATACCGGTTCGCAATTCCTGAAGATAGTCTTCCCAGGCGACGGAGAAAGTCACTTTTGTTTTACGCGATTCTGCCTGCTTGGATTCTGCTTCTGCGATTTTTACAGCCTTGGCAATTCGTGGATCTATCCCGGTATCGATCAACGTTTGTAACCGTCTTGCCTCACTCCTTGCTTCATCAATCTTCCAGTCATTAATGTTGCCAATGGTCATGCGAAGGGTTTTTCCCGCATATACGCTTTGGAATACGAAGGCTTTTGCTCCGCTAGTTGCTCGGCATGCGAGAGTTGTAACATCTGCATCCCAAAGGAAGGTTTGGTTTTTCCCTTCCGGTAGGGTAAACCTGCGAATTCGTTCGAAGGTGAGTTTTTGTCTTGAAAGCGCCATAGTCTGGTTCCAGTTGAGGATTTCTGCCTCACAGTAATGTAATGGCTGGTGTAAGTAAATTGCGGGAATAAACATCAACACCTGTCAATTTCAATCAATAGGTGTTTTATGGTAATTGTTTGTTTTATAATGATAAAGATGAAGTTTTGAGTGACTATTCAAACAGTTGGAAGTATATTAACGTCGCATTCGTAATGCGAAGGTCGTAGGTTCGACTCCTATTATCGGCACCATCTTTCTCGTAAAATCATTAAGTTACTATTGCAGTGTTTTGCTTTGTTCAACGCTAATGTGCAGTTTTGCGCGTTGCAGTGTGGCAAAATTGTGGCGTGAGTTGATGTTATTCAAAATGGTTTCTGATTCAGAATGCCTTCGAATGATTTAATAAGTCATAGTCTGTCAACTGAGTGAATTCTAAGCAGCCGCAGAATTTTGGGTCAGGGTCAACTGAAGTTAAACACTTCAACTCCCTCTGTGCCTGATAAGAAAAGGTTGCTTTGCTATCTTTGCGAGATCTTTGATAATTAAAGAATTAATTTATGCACATCACTGCTCACCAAAAAATCACTTAAACTTGAAAGTCCGATATTTTCGAGGGATTTTGAACGCATCCTGTATATCATTAAGTAACTCATTGATACAAACACAATCAATATAGTCGTTTAATTTAATTGCTCTATATTACAATCAAAATCACCGAACTCCCTTTTTAAAAGGGAGCTATTTTAAAATTTAAACCTATTCAGCGTACTCGGAGACTGGCCTGGAGATAAGTCATCTCCAGCGAGGTTTGTATAAAACATCAGCAATAAATGATTTCTGTTCACCAGGTACAGGTTAACTCCCTCTTGATGTGAATCTCACACCTAAGCGTCATAGAGAGCTTACAGACACTGTGGCAGTACAAATACGGTGCAACATAAACAATGCAAATGCAATTAATCCGGAACATGCAAAAGCATTATATGATTTCACGGAATGAATTTTATGAGAAAAAATCCTAACATTCTATGCACCTCAGGATTAATATTTTTGCTTACTCCCACAATAAATCGCTCTCAAACCATCACCTAACCACTTGAAATTTATTAAATAAATTCAGAGGCAAGTATTAACTATTGTTGCATCACCTGATGGAAGTGGAAATGAATAATCCCAAATACAATCATGTGACTTACGTTTTTTTGACTAAAAAGATATTATTCATTCAATAAATAGCACCAGGAACATGGATTTCATAATTTTTGGAACTACACCTCATGTCAAAGGAAAAATAAAAAGTAGCTTTTTTAATTCCTTTATCCCGTCATTCGCACAGGAGTGCAACAATGAAAAAAAATGGAAGGCGAGAATTACCTTCGCCATTAAAGTATACATTCCTTGCCACAGGTATAGCCTTAGCGCTGAATACGATTTCGCTCCCGGCTTTTGCAGCGAGCGTTAACTGTTTGCCAACATCAGAAAAAAGTTTGAGTTGTACTGGCACTGGCTCCCACGGATTAACGGGAGATGATCTTGATACGTTATTGAATGTGTATAAAGAAGTCAATTTTGATGTTACCGGAAGCGAGTTCCGATTGGATGGTCAGGCATTATTTATTGACAATAAGAATTACGTTTTCACTTCAGAATCCATCAATATCAAAACGTCAGATACACCATGGCTGTGGAATGGGGATTACTATTATGCTAGCCCTAATGGCATTACTTTACAAACAGACAGCACAGTTACCTTTACAGGTAAATTATCGATAGAAACGCAGGGCACTACAGGCGCAGGTATCTATTTAATGGGTGGGGATGGCAGTACCGTAACTGTTGGTGATGACCTTACCATTAATACTCATGGAGGCGTTGGCGTCGGTGTCGAATTAGCTACCAGCGAGAAAACACAGCAATTAATCATAGGTAAAAATGCAATTATTCGTACTCAAGGTAATGGCGATGATTTTGACTTTCGGCCAACGGGGTATGGAGTGTTTTCCGGTAATCCAGCTATTATGAATGATAATTCATGGTATGACCCCTCTCGAATATTCGGCACCACTTTGGTTACCCTCGATCATAATGCACAGGTTGAAACAAGCGGTGACAACGCCCATGCACTATTTGCTAACCGCACAGGACTGATTCAGGCTGGCGATATCAGCATAAATACATCTGGTAAGGGTGCAGCAGGACTGATGGCTGAAGATGGTCTGGCAGGATATATCACAATTTTTGCACTGTTGCCGCCGGATGTCGATCCCGATGCCGTTCATACTTTCAACGGCGGGCAAATTTATCTTACCCGAGACGTGATTATTAACGTCAGCGGTGAAAATAGTTATGCCATACATGCCAGCGGCAACCAGGCACTTATCACATCCGGTTTCATCGATGGTACAAGATCTTCTGGGGTATATCATATTAACGGTGATATGCGCGCCGATCGCAATGGTATCGTTGATTTACGAATGATGGAGGGATCCCATTTTGTTGGTGCTGCAAATGCCGCACAACGTAACGAAGACGGCACCCTGAGTACCACTGACAATGGTGCCATTCATCTGGATATTGCTGGCAGTCAAAGCCAATGGGTGATGACCGATGATAGCGTTATCACTACGTTTAAACTCGATGGCTCTCAACTGACCTATGCGAAACCGGCAGCTGCAACCACTTTTAACCCGAAAAACCTGACGGTCACCGGCAATTATAAAAGTCTTGAAGGCGTCCTCACGCTCAATTCGGTGTTGGCTGGTGATGATTCTCTGACGGACCAGATGCACGTGCTCGGCGATGTCGAACCTGGAACCACCCTTGTCGGTATTAATAACATCGGTGGTAAAGGCGCTCTGACGGATAAAGGTATCGAGATAATTACCGTGGGTGGTCAGTCTTATGGCTCATTTGTTAAAGCCGGACGTATTGTTGCCGGAGCTTATGACTATGATGTCGTGCGTAAAGGTCAAGACTGGTATCTGACCAGTTCGATCTCAACTCCAGTAGAGCCTGAGCCAGAGCCTAAACCCGACCCTAAGCCAGAGCCTAAACCAGAGCCTAAACCAGAGCCGGGACCTCAGACGCCAATGGTGCGCCCTGAGCCAGGCGCTTACCTCGCCAATCACGCAGCAGCAAACAACTTATTTGTTATGGGGCTGCACGACAGACTCGGCGAAACGCAGTATACCGATGCGCTGACCGGTGAAAAGAAAGTGACGAGTTTGTGGCTGAGACAGGTGGGAGGGCATAACGTATTCCACAGTGCTGGACAGCTCACCACACAAAGTAACCGTTACATTGCCCAGCTTGGTAGCGATGTTGCCGAATGGTCATCAGACGGGAAAGATCGCTGGCATCTTGGCGTGATGGGGGGGTATGCAAATAATCAGAGTAATACCCGTTCCCGCTGGAGTGATTACAAAGCTGACGGGACCGTGAGCGGCTACAATGTGGGGGTATATGGCACCTGGTATGCCGACAACGAAAATAAAGAAGGGCTGTACACCGACAGCTGGCTCATTTACAGCTGGTTTGATAACCACGTCAGTGGTAACCAGCTCACTGCCGAAAGCTATAAGTCCCGGGGAGTGACAGCCTCCATTGAGTCCGGATGGACCAAAGAGATGGGCACCTTCGATGGAAGCCTGGGAACGCTGAACACATGGTATGTCCAGCCAAAGGCACAGGCCATCTGGATGGGGGTACGCAGTGATTCACACCGCGAGCAGAACGGAACGAATGTGGGCTTTGGCGGAGACGGAAATATTCAGACCCGGCTGGGGATGAGGGCTTATATCAATAGCCATCACAAGATGGATGAAGGAAAACGCCGTGAGTTTGAGCCTTTTATTGAAATGAACTGGCTGCATAATACACGGACCTTCTCGGTCACTCTGGATGACAGAACCATTACCCAGGAAGGCAACCGGAACATCGGTGAGATCAAAACAGGTGTGGAGGCGAAAATCGGCGACAGACTCAATATGTGGGGGAATGTTGCAGTGCAGATGGGAGGAAGTGGTTACCACGATGCCTCAGCCATGTACGGATTAAAGTATTATTTTTAATCCATCTCATCGAATAGCTCCCGTGATACCCCCGTCCTTTAGGGCGGGAGGTCTGAGGGAGCTAACCAGCCTAACTTTGAAAAACGACTTAGCGTACGATAATTTCCGTTTCCTCAAACTGACACCAGTCATTGGATATCGAAAATTATTGTACGTTAAGGTTGTTTTTTTGACCTTTCTACTTTAGCTGACTTCAGAATACGAAACTTACCGGAAGCCGGTATCCGATTGCTTTTCCTTATATAATCGCCTGTCAGATTGATGTGTTCCCAGCCTAACGGTGACAAATGCGACAGCAGTTGCTCGTTGATCTTCACCCCTTTACGCTTCAAGTCATTCCCATCCATTCAACTGCACCAGAAAGCAAATTACACCCAAGGCAAATCAGCCTGACAAATCCATTTATTGCTGTTTAAAGGGCTAAAGCTGTTTGTGGCCTGTAGCTAAGTCAATGATTATCTTTCTCATTCAAACTAAAAATCTGTAAAAGTAGACATTTGTCGACTTTTAGCCTTAAAGTGCCCGGTCTGGCACTAGACAAAACCAGTTCATGGTTATCAAATAGTTAAAAGAATTTTTGCTGAGGGTAAATGACCGACTAAATTTTACATAAAGGTCGGCGTACATCTCAGCGTTTGCAAACACCGTGACATACCTTTTTGGGAGTATTTATGCAGTCCTCAACGCATCACAATGAAAGCCGGACGTTCTTCGGCCATCCCTATCCGCTTGGCTCGCTGTTCTTCACCGAAATGTGGGAACGTTTTTCCTTCTATGGCATTCGCCCACTGCTGATCCTGTTTATGGCGGCGACGGTTTATGACGGCGGAATGGGGCTGGCGCGTGAAAATGCCTCGGCTATCGTCGGGATTTTTGCCGGAGCCATGTATCTGGCTGCACTGCCGGGCGGGTGGCTGGCGGATAACTGGCTTGGCCAGCAAAGAGCGGTCTGGTACGGTTCGATTCTGATTGCGCTCGGTCATCTGTCGATCGCGTTGTCTGCCTTTATGGGCAATAGCCTGTTCTTTATTGGCCTGATGTTTATCGTCCTCGGTTCGGGCCTGTTCAAAACCTGTATTTCAGTGATGGTGGGGACACTTTATAAGAAGGGAGATGCGCGTCGTGACGGCGGTTTTTCCCTTTTCTATATGGGCATTAACATCGGCTCGTTTATTGCCCCGCTGATCTCAGGCTGGCTGATTAAAACCCACGGCTGGCATTGGGGCTTTGGTATCGGTGGCATCGGAATGCTGGTAGCACTGATTATCTTCCGTGTGTTTGCGGTGCCATCAATGAAGCGTTACGACCGTGAAGTGGGCCTGGATTCTACCTGGAATAACCCGGTGGCGAAGAAAAAGGGCGTTGGAGGCTGGCTGCTGGCGATAGCCGCGGGCGTGGCGGTAATTGTTACGCTGGTAGCGCAAGGCATTATCATTATCAACCCTGTGGCGGTTGCCAGCACGCTGGTATACGTCATTGCGGCCTCAGTGGCGCTCTACTTCATCTATCTTTTCGTCTTCGCGGGCCTGAACCGCAAAGAGCGTGCACGTCTGCTGGTATGTTTCATCCTGCTGGTCTCAGCCGCATTCTTCTGGTCGGCGTTTGAGCAAAAACCAACCTCGTTTAACCTGTTTGCGAACGACTACACCAACCGCATGATCGGTGATTTTGAAATTCCTGCAGTGTGGTTCCAGTCGGTCAATGCGCTGTTCATTATTATTCTCGCCCCTGTGTTCAGCTGGCTGTGGCCAATGCTCGCGCGCAATAACGTGCGTCCGGGTAGCATCACCAAGTTCGTGATCGGTATTTTGTTTGCGGCCGCAGGTTTCGGCCTAATGATGCTGGCAGCGAAAGATGTTCTTGGTAACGGTGGCGCAGGTGTTTCACCGATGTGGCTGGTAGGGAGCATCCTGATGCTGACTCTCGGCGAGCTTTGCCTGAGCCCGATCGGCCTGGCAACGATGACCCTGCTGGCTCCGGAAAGAATGCGTGGCCAGATGATGGGCCTGTGGTTCTGCGCCAGCGCCCTGGGTAACCTGGCTGCTGGCCTGATTGGTGGCCATGTTAAAGCCGATCAACTCGACATGCTACCGGATCTTTTTGCCCGCTGTTCCCTGGCGCTGCTGATCTGCGCCGCAGTGCTGATTATCCTGATCGTCCCTGTGCGCAGAATGCTGGCTAACGCCCAGATTAAGACCGAAGCGAAACCGAACACCATCGTTTAATTCCCGCCGTAATAGAAGCAGACAGGCCCATCCCGGGTCTGTCTTATTCGCCTCCATCCCCACTTCATTATTCTGCTGCGGTGAGTCGCCTGATTATTAATTTCTTCATTTATTATTATTGTTTTTTATCGAATTAATAAAGATAAAAAATAATTTCCGTAACTGTGTTGGATGTAATTAATTGATGCCTTAAGACTGATGTAAAGATGATTGAGTTTGTAAAAAAACCTTAAAAATCATGGCGATAAAGTCATGTTGATGCGAATTAAGAAAACTTAATGTGCCTTTAAATTATTGGAGATTAATTCACTCTGCCATTTTAGGGATTCATCCTACTCTGTGTCGGCTATCAGGGTGTTTTTCATGGATAAGCAATAAGCAAATGGATTATTAGTACAAAGGATATTCTGAATAAGTAAAAACCATGCAAGGAATATGCAACATGACAACAATACAAAAAAAATTAAATATAGCACTGATAGACTCTTGTTCATATACGCAACAAGGGTTCTCACAGATAATATCTCATACGCATGGCAAAGGGGTGAGTGTTAATACATTTGGTTTTGCAACTCTCAGCGAGTTGAATGAAAGTGAAGTTAACTTTGACATCATTATCTACGACCCTATGCAAAATAGTAATATTATCGTTGATATTAATCGAGACGTCACTCGCATTAAGCAATGGCAACCACAATCCAGAGTTTTTATTTTTTCAACTGCAGTTGGAATTATTAAGCAGCCTTTGGTGGACGGGATGTTCAGCAAACAAACGGCATTAAATGACTTATCATCATTGTGGGAGATGATTATTAATAAAGCCGCTAATCGAGAGGGTTATTTGATGGTGAATGTAACCATTGCGCATACCCCATCATTGAATCTCAGTAACAGTGAATTGTCTGTGTTACGGGGTTATTATGCAAACCTGAGAACTAAACAGATTGCCAGTTGCATGGGGTGTGACGTTAAAAGAGTATATTACTACAAGAAAACCGCCATCGACAAAATTGAAGCAATGGCGAATTCTCCATTTTATAATAGCGCACGTCGATTTTTAAACTAAACGGCAGCTATTACCTCTGCTGCTACAATATAAAATGGGCGTAATAGGCTGTGTCCCTTAGTATTTGTCCGTTGATAAAAACGTTGGAAGCGACCAGTTTCATAATCGCCAGCGCTTTGCTTAATAAATCGAACTTTTGCTGAGTTGAAAGATCACTCATCCTCCTGACAACACAGACCGTTTCGTGGCAAAGCAAAAGTTCAAAATCCCCCACTGTCGAATCTACAACAAAATCCTCATCAATCGTGGCACCCTCATTTTCTGGCTTGACGATGAGTCTATTCAGGCCTGGTACAAGTCAGCAACGCCCACATCCTGGAGAAGACCTCAGCATTATTCTGAAGACCTTGCCACAACAACTCTTCTGGCGATTAAACGCGTATTCCGGCTGATCCATCGGAAAATCAGGTCAGCCGCGGCAGGCAGCGTATATGACACTCGCCTCTGTCATGATGAAATGCGGCGTAAGATAATCAGCGCACTACCCCGCCCCGAAAAGGAGCCGGTTACTGGCCCGGTGAATACGCAGGCCCTATCGTGAAGCTGCTAATCAGCGTCTGAGCGAGAGCAGTTCGCGATGGAAATGGACAACAGATTACAACCGTCGCTCGATAGCGGAAACGGCGATATACAGCGTGAAACAGCTGCCCGGAGGTTTACTGACGCTGCATAATTATGATGGGGAGGTTGAGGAGGCTATGACCATGGTGCGTGTGCCGAACAAAATGATGAGGGCAGGTATGCCAGAAAGCGTGTGAATTGCCTGAAAACCCGGTCAGTTACAGAGTCGCTCGTCCTGAGTCTGATTCATTCAACAAAGCCCAACTGATTCAGGAGCGTAATCAGGCTCGCAGGTGAAAATTATGAAGTGATGAGCATGAACAGGAAAGAAACAGATTCTGAATGCATAAAGCAATCTCTATATTTTAACTGTCATTGCCCGATTTATATGGGCATCCTGAGTAAATTAATGATTAAGTCAAATACAGGGCCAGAAAATATGATGATGTTTCTGACCCTGTTCTGTTTGAAGATTGTGTCAGGTTTTAGAAATTATAGCGGCCACCAAACAGTACGCTGGTATCGCTAAAGTCTTTGTCGCCGACCAGCACGGTTACGTTGCCCCAAAGGTTGAAGTCGTTATGGACTTTGCCTTCGACGCCCGCCTTAAACTCCGCCATATTTTCGGTGCCAGCAACGGTGTTCGAAACATCATCCATCTTCACTTTGTAGTCATTCGTGTTATGAACCCAGTTTGCCTCTACAAACGGCTGGAACTCACGGCCGGTATTATCGTCAATGGCGTTATGTCCTTTAAGCGAGGCGCGGACCCCTACGCGGGACATAAGGTTGCCGGACATTTGTTCGGAGATCTGAGTGCCATTGGATTCCCGATGGCTGTTGGCATTGACGTCCATCCAGATTAGCTGGAACTTAGGCTGAAGCCAGCTGCTCAGGCGCATGCTTTCTGTCATTGGCATCTTGTATCCCCCTTCGAGAGAAGCCGTGAAGCCCTGGGAGTGATAATCTTCTGAAGGGAGCTCCTGACCGTCGATCTGGTTGTTAAACCAGTTGTAGAGTACCCAGCTGTCCAGATAGGTGCCGTTTTTTTCCTTCTCTGACGCAAACCAGGTGGCATATAAACCTGCGCTGTAGCCGTCCACTTTACCGTCCGCACGATAGCCGGTTATTTTCGAGTGGCTGTTGCTTTGCGCATTGCCGTAGCCGACCATCGGGCCAATGTGCCAGCGATCCTGACCGTTGCTGCTCCAGTCAACAAAATCCTGACCTAGCTGAACCACGTACCGGTTAATTCGTGTTTTCAGCTGATTGCTGCCGTCATTGAATCGCGTATGGCCGCCGACCTGACGCAGCCAGAAGCCATTGGCGCTATCGCTGTCCGCGTTGCGTGGGGAAAAGCCAGTCTCGCCCATTCGATCGTAGAGGTTGGTGTTAAACAGGGTGTTACCCGCCATCTTGTTCGCCAGCAGGGCACCTGACTCAGGGCGATACACCGGGGTAATACGTGAATTGCCATTACCCGAGTTTGAACCGTCATTTTCTCCTGGTAGAGGCACAACGGTGGGAACCTGGCTTGTCAGATACCAGTTTTCGCTTTTTTTCACCAGGCTGTAGTCATAGATCCCGGCGACGATACGCCCGGTGCTGGTAAAGGTGCCATGGGAAGTGCCTCCGACTTTGACAACTTCGATGCCTTCTACCGTTTGCGCCCCCTGGCCCCCAATGTTGTTGATGGTAACCTGCGTATCACCTGCCTGAACGTCGCCTTCAACAATGAGCTTATCGGTGGCGGAAGTGTCATCGCCAAGCGCAGTATTCATGAGCAGATGGCCACCATTACTCAGATAGTCCCCTTTGATTGTCAGCGTCTTCAACGAGGCCGTTTTCAATGATGCATTCTCAGGGGGGGCGAAGGTGATGGTCCCATCGTTGGTCAGTGCGCCGACATCTGAACTCGCCGTCATCTGCCACTGGCTGGTGTTATCCAAAGTTAGTTCGCTGATGTTCTGGCTAAAGCCCTTCAGCGAGGAGTTCAGGCTCAGGTAGACGCGGGAAGCATTAGCATCGCTGTCTGAGATAAGCGAACCGTTTAGCACGCTGTTGTCGCTGGCTTTGAGGGTTACATTGCTCAGAATGGGGCTGGCTGGATTGCTTTGATTACTCAGGGCGTTCAGTACTTCTCCCGAATCACTCTCAAGCGCGGTTTTCGTTAACGCCACGTTCAGCAGGGCACCATCAGAAGTGATGACCGCACCTTGCTGGGCCAGCACGTGCGCCGTATTGAGTGAGATATTATTTGGCTGCGATGAGATATTGCCCGTCGCATAAATCGCTCCACCTTTCCCGGCGGTAGTGATTTCGGCTTTGCTCAGCGTCACGTTACTGTTGGTGGTGGCGATGGCCCAGGCATTATCGCCCGAAGTGGTAATTTTTACGTTATCACCATTAATGCTGGACTCGGGGTAAGCCAGTAATGCCGCGCTGCCCTGGCCTTTTGTCGTCACGCTGGAATCTGTGAGGGTAATCTCGCCACCTCGGGCCGAAAATACACCAATGGCCCAGTCGCCGGCAGTGGTGATAGTAAGTTGATCGCCCTGGATGTTTCGTTCGCCGTATAGCCCATGGGCCTCGCTGCCGCTGGTTTCCAGAAGGCTATGATTCAACGTTGCCATACCATTTTGCGCATTTACGGCGAAGGCGCCGTCGCCAAAGGTAGTAAAGGTGGCATCTTTGGCTGTGAGGGAAGAGTCTTCGGAGGCAATCCAGACTGCATCCCCAAAATCGCCGGTTGTCTGGAGGTGGCCGCCGTTGATGCTCACTTTTGCTCCAGTGTTGGCATTGATCGCGTAGGTGTAAGTCCCTGCGCTGCTGACAACGGTGTTATTCAGCTCAACATCACCGTTCATAATGCGAATCCCGTCCGCGTTTTCTGCCGAAAGAGTACTGTCTGTGATGACCGCGCTGCTTCTGTCTGCAAGATTGCCTGACTTCAGGCTGAGGGCGATAGCATTGTCCGAAGCAATAATTTGGGTGTTTTGCGCCGTTAGCTGGCTGCGGGAGCCCAGCATGATGCCGCCATCAGCTGAACCTGAGACGTTGACGGTGGTTCCCTGCAGATCGAGCAGTGAACTGTTGTTGCCAACAATTCCCCAGGAGACCTTTCCTGTCGCATTGATACTTCCCTGAGAAGCGTGCAATGTGCCGCCATCAATATTTACGGTATCCGCCACGGAGCCGCTGCTGGTCAGCGTTGCTTTCGATAAATTCAGTTCGCCGCCGTTTTCTATGACGGCCACGCCAGTGGCGTTATTGCTGCTGGTAAACATTAATCCCTCGGCACCCGTTTCAATCTTGCTCAAGACGCCAGAGGTGTAAAGCGGGTAATCACCCGGTCCACTGGAGGTATAACTGTTTGTAATGTTGAGAATGCCGCCATCAGTAGACTGATATGCGAGGGCGGAAAGCGCCGGGATGGAAAGCAGGCACAAGCCTGTAGCCAACTGGTAGTAAGCAACACTGCCATGTCGTGACATGATATTTTCCTTAATAATGTGAATAGTGAAATTGTGTAATAACAAGCGGAAGTATCAGCCGCGAAATAATAATGTGTTGGTTGTTTAAAGTTATCTTGATTGCTGTGCTTAAAGCTGTTTTGTCTTTGGGTGATTATACATGGGGTATTTGAATGTTGAGAAGTTAGGATTTTTTTAAATTCTGATCTGGTGATGTGTGAAAAATCTTATTATTTACCTTTTATCATTCATTAATTGGGTAAAATCCTAAATGAATCGTGTTGAAATGACTTTTTGGATAATCTACTATTTTCTTAAGCGATAAGTTCCCTAGTGTGCCACCAATGTCGCCTTTTAGCATTTAATAAAATGGTAAATAACCTATTGCAGATCACTTGAATAGCGTTGCTGTTCGTGATTTTCAATAGAATAAATTCATAAATATATATTATAAAGATGGACTGCTTATGAGAAAAGGAACGGACCATTTAAAGGTCGCTGTTTTTTATGATTTTTCTGTTTTTCAACAGGTTATCAGTCACCACCTGGAAAAAGAAATTCAACTCTGCCGTATTGAAATTCTGTTCATTCGAACAATGGAAACGTTGTTATCCGCCCTGGCAGAAGGTCGGGTTGATGTGTTGTTCACCGAGTTTGATTTTTTGTCTAACAACAAATCGTGGGCTTCAAATGCTAAGAAACTCAATCGATTATGTATCGAAAATGACGTGAAAAGAGTCATGCTCGTCACCAATCAGCACCCCTATTTGCTGCGACATATTATTGATATGAAGTTCGAGGCGACGCTGAGTTTAAGCGAAGGGACGAGTGGCTTTCGTAAGGTCATCGAAGTTATCCAGCAGCCAGAAAACATTCCTTTTGTTTCTGATTTACTCACCCGGAATATGGTTGATGGTGACGATCGCGAATTCCCTCTGTCACCGAAAGAGTGGGAGGTGTTGTACCTGGTGGCACAGGGATACTCCATCTCTGACATTGCTAAGCGAAAAAGCAGGGCCGTCAGTACGGTTGCAACACAAAAACAGAATGCGATGAGAAAACTTAATCTTTCCAGCAACAGTGAATTGATTAAGTACATGTACGTCAGTGGGATGATGGAATAATAAGATGGATTGTAAAAATGTAATTACCCTGCCGCTGCTGATAGCTATTGCATTTATGGCGCATAAGGCGTCGGCGCTGACGTTACAGCAGGCCATACTGGCTGCAGACAGCTACGATTCAGGTATTCGCGCCGCGCGTGAATTAAATGATGCGGAAAAACAAAAACGCCTGCAGGGCTTTTCTGGTTTGCTGCCCCAAATCAGTCTGAATGGAGGATATTCAAAACAGGATCAGCCTAACGCCCCCTACGCCGCAGGTATTACCCGACATAACTATAGCGTAAACCTGACCCAGCCCATTTTCGATGTCGCCAAATTCGCCACCTGGCGGCGGGCAGAAGCGATGGCCGATCTTGGCGAAGTGAACTTTATGCTTTCTCAGCAGCAGCTGATTAATGATGTCAGCGAAGCCTGGTTTTCTGTCGCCTATACCGCCCTGGTGCTGAAAAATGCCGAGCGGGTAAAAACCGCCTTCAGCCAGCAATTGCGCCAGACGGAGCGTGGGCTGCAGCTTGGGGAGCAGACGCGTCTGGACGTCGATGAAGCCCAGGCCAACTATGATACTGCGGTTGCCGACGCGATTGCTGCAGAAAGCGACGTCAATGACACCCGGATTCGTTTTCTGAAGCTTACGGGCCTGCCAGGAACGATGGTGCCGCTGAATGTGCTGGAGTGCGTCACGCCACAGACGCTCCCGGAGTTAGAGAAGATAAAAGTGAAAACCAGTAGCCGGAACCTGAATGTTCAGGCCGCGATGATGACCCTGAAGCAAAGCGATGCAGACGTCGTGGCCAGTGCAGGTAATCATCTGCCGGTGGTGACCTTTCAGGCCTCCTATGGCAGCAACTGGAGCCGTGGCGAAGACGAAAATGCCCTTGATTCAATCTTTGGTACGACCTCCAAAACTCGCGATACCAATATTGGCGTGAATGTCTCGATCCCGCTTTTTGCTGGTGGCAGCCATATTTCACAAAGTATTGAAGCCGCGCACCGTAAAGAGCAGTCGAGGGCGCTGTTGTTGGATGCACGGCGTAAAGCGCTGGAGGAAGCTGAAAGCGCCTGGTTTGGTCTGAAGTCAGGCGAAGCCAAAATTCGTGCTTACCAGCGGGCAACCGTGTCCGCACAAAAGCGGATGGCTTCGACACAGTATGGTCGTGATATCGGCATGAGGACGGTGCTTGATGCGCTGAATGCAGAGAGTGACTACTTCAAATCGTTAAAAGATATCGCCAAAGCCCAGTACGACTACATCACCGCCAATATCCAGCTCGCTACCGCAACCGGGGAGCTCGATTACGCCTGGCTGAATACATTTAACTGCCCCTCACAACGCTGAGAATTATGGAACTTTTTTATGCCCAATTCATTATTTCGCAAGGAAGCCCTGGAGGCGAATAAAACCAAATCCATCGGCAGCGTGGCGCTCTATTGCCCGCCATACCGCTGGGTCATCATTAGCCTCACGGGAATTGTCACGCTCGCCACCATTTTGCTGTGTATTTTTGGCAGCTATACCAAACGAGAAACCATGACTGGAGCGCTGATCCCGGAAGACGGGGTGATGGATATTGTCGCCGTCACTACTGGGACCGTAGTTGATTTACCGATCCGTGAAGGGGACTCGGTAAAAAAAGGTGCGGCGCTGGCCACGGTGTCATCTGAGATTGCCACTAAATATGGTCAGACTAGGGAAAGCATCGCCGGGCAACTGTCGTTGCAAAATGATGCGCTCAATCAGGAAAGAAAGAACCTCGACACGCTCTCGGCAGAGACGCGCCGTGGGTATGAAAATCAGCGGCGGCTGCTGGAGCAGCAGCTGAAAAAGCTGAACGATATCTACGCCAGCCGCGTGCAGCAAACCCGGCTCGCGGATGCACAGCTAAAGAAGATGCAGATGATGCGTGATGAAGGCTATGTCTCCAACAAGCAGGTGGAAGAACAGGAGACACAGCGGCTGGAGGCTGAATCGCGTGCACAGGATGTTGCCCGACAGCAAATCGACCTGCAACAGCAGCTAACCCGCACTTTGCAACAGCTGCGCGAACAGCCGATCAACGACCTGAATCAGGCAAACGACATCGAGCGGCGTCTCTCGGAGCTGAAGCAAACGATGATGGAGAACGAGTCCCGCCGCTCGGTGGTGCTGAATGCGCCGCAGAATGCGACGGTGGCCTCAGTGCTGATCAAGCGTGGGCAGATGGTTAACGCCGGGCAAACTCTGGCCTCTTTACTGCCCGAAAATGCCACCCTGCAGGCCCGCATGATGGTCAGCAGCAGAGCGATTGGTTTTATCGTTCCCGGTCAGCGCGTCGTTTTACGTTACCAGGCTTATCCCTGGCAGAAGTTTGGCCAGCAGTACGGGGTAGTGTCAGAAGTGTCTCGCGTGTCGCTTTCTCCGCAGGAAGTTTCAGTCATCACCGGCAACTCTCAGGTACAAGAGCAGCACTATGTGGTGAAGGTCCGGCTGGATAACCAGTTTATTCACGCCTACGGACAGAAGGTCAAACTTCAGCCCGGTAGCGGGCTGGAAGCGGACTTCCTGATTGATAAACGGCGGCTTTATGAGTGGGTACTTGAGCCGCTCTACGCTCTTGGCCGCAGCAGTTCGACCTGAATCGCATAACAACAAGGTTACAAAATGAATTTACTCGAAAAATTAAATTTTTCCTGGGGGAAAAGGCTGCCCGTTATTCAGCAAACCCAGGCTTCCGAATGCGGCCTGACTTGCGTCGGGATGATTGCCAACTATTACGGCCACAAGATCGACATGATAACGCTGCGCCGGCGCTTTTCTACGTCGCTTAAGGGGGCCACGCTTTCCGATATCATGCAGGTTTCGCAGCATCTGGGTATGTCTGCCCGTGCACTGCGTCTGGAGATGGACGAATTGCAGAAACTCAAACTGCCCTGCGTGCTGCACTGGGATATGAACCACTTTGTAGTGTTGAAAGAGGTCGGTAAAAAGAAGATTGTTATCCACGATCCAAGCCGTGGTCGCCGTGAAGTGATGCTTGATGAAGTGTCTAACTCCTTCACCGGGATTGCGCTGGAACTGTTGCCCAACGCCAGCTTTGTCAAAAAAGAAGAGAAAGAAACGCTTTCGATGCTGAAGCTTATCGGTAACGTAAGCGGTATTCGTTCGGCGTTTGTGCAGGTGATGATCCTCTCCATAGGGCTTGAAGTATTTGGCTTACTGACGCCGTTTTACAGCCAGTGGGTGATGGACCAGGTGCTGGTGTCTGCTGATTACGATCTGATGACGCTGTTGGGATGTGCATTTATCGTGGTTGTCGTGCTGCAAAATGTGTTGTCAGCCATCCGTTCCTGGGTAACAACCTGGTTTTCCAGCATGCTCAGCGTGCAGTGGTCCGCTAACGTCTGCGCACACCTGCTGGGGCTGCCGATGTCCTGGTTTGAGGAGCGCCACGTTGGGGACATTATTTCGCGCTTCGGTTCGATCTCGACCATCCAGAGTACGCTGACCAGCCGGTTTATTTCCTCGATCCTTGACGGCGTGATGGCTATCGTGACGCTGTTTGTACTCTTTACCTACAACGTCAGGCTGACGTTTGTGGTGCTGGGCCTGGTGCTGGTTTATATCCTTATCCGCTGGATCTCGTTCCGGCCTTTTCGACAGGCTAGTGAAGAGCAGCTGATTGCCTCCTCACGTGCGCAATCGCAGCTGTTGGAGTCAATTCGTGGCGCACAGGCCGTGAAGCTCAATAATAAGCAGGAGATGCGCGTGTCAGCCTATGCCAATGAACTGGTGGAGGCGACCAACAAAGGTATTCATATTCAGCGACTGTCGATAGGCTTCAGCACCCTGCAGGGGCTGATCTCCGGGATTGGCCGCATCGTGCTGGTGTGGATGGCGGCCTTGCAGGTACTGGAAGGAAACTTTTCTGCGGGGATGTTGATTGCCTTCACCAGTTTTGCCGATCAGTTTACCGGGCGGGCAACGGGGTTAGTTAACGCTGTGATTGAGTTCTGGATGCTGCGTTTGCACGGTGAACGTTTGGCGGATATTGTCCTGACGGACAAAGAAGGCGACATGGATAATGTGGTTGCTTTACCAGCAGGCGAGACGGCGCTACCGATTGAGGTGAAAGATATTTCCTTCCGTTATGCGACCACCGAGCCATGGGTCTTTGAGCGCTGTTCGTTGAGCCTGCACGCAGGAGAATCGGTGGCGATCATTGGCCCGTCTGGACAAGGTAAGTCGACACTGGTGAAGCTGCTATTGGGGCTGCTGAAACCTGAAGAGGGCAGCATTGAGGTTGCCGGGCAGGATATTCGCAAGCTCGGTATGAACTGGTATCGCGAACACGTTGGCAGCGTTATGCAGGATGATATCCTGTTTGCGGGTTCAATTATGGATAACATCAGCTTCTTTGATACCCATTATTCGATTGAGCGCGTTGAGCAGGCGGCAAAGCTTGCGCAGATCCACGAGGATATCATGACCATGCCGATGGGCTATAACAGCCTGGTGGGAGATATGGGATCGTCACTATCGGGTGGGCAGATGCAGCGTGTGCTGTTAGCTCGTGCGCTGTATCGTCAGCCACGGATATTAATTCTCGACGAAGCCACCAGCCATCTTGATATTACCCGAGAAAAAGGAATTAACGATGCTATCCGCTGCATGGATATAACCAGGATTATAATTGCTCATCGTCCTGAGACAATTCGCAGTGCGGATAGAATAATCTTATTGAATAAAAATGGTGTCACTGAAATTCCGCAGAGTGCACTACTAAAAGAGTGAATGGATTTTATTCTATTGTGAGTAAAAGTATATTTTTATAATATTGTTTTCAGCGGCGGATGACCCGTCAGCTATAAATTTAATTAACAGCAATCGAAGTCAAAGGAAAATAAAAATGCGTGAATTACATATCTGCGAAATTAACGAAGTCTCTGGTGCGGGTTTCTTTAGCCAAATTGGTGCTGGCATTCTGGGTGGTATTCTTGGTGCAACTACCGGTATGATGAAAGCGGGTATTGCAGCTGGTAACACTGGTGGTATTCTCGGCATGGGCATTTTTAGTGCGCTCGTTGGTCTTACTCTCGGTGGCATTGGTGGTGTTATCCAGGGGGCTTCTTACGGTCTGGTTAATGACTGGGATAAAACTGTTGAGCAGTTCAACGGCGCAACTGAGTACTGGTTTGATCTGAGCAACAATAACCCGAAATAAGAATTTAAAATTATTTATGTTATCCCAGGCGATTGCCTGGGTAACATTTAATGGTTTGACGCTTTTCGTTTTTTTCAGCAAAGCTACATTTATGATTTGTTCATAAATGTAGATTGGTTGTGGTGTTTTTCACCGTCATTACCTTGTCAAAGTTGAGAATGTTATGAAAGAAATTAATGGGGAAGTATTAAGTAAAGTATCGGGTGGTAATCTGACCTCCTGTATCCTGGATTTTATCCATAACTGGGTGGGAGGCCCGAATGCAGAGAAGGGCGAATGGACTTCTAATTCCACGATAGAGTCGCCTGCATTGGGTAAAGGTGAAGAATTCGGCAAAGCAATCGTTACGGGCGGTCTGGCCGTTCTGGCTGTTGCAACTGGCGCTTCCTTCGCTTTATTCGGTGGGATTTTTAGTCTTTTCAATCGCAAGTAAGATGCACGTTATTTATTAGTACGTATCCACTTGCAAATCATTATTAATATTATTTAGCGAAATGCTTTTCTCATTATTTGTGTAAAGCGTTAAAACAAAAAAGGAATTTATTATGAAAAAGGTTATTCTGGCTTCCTTAATTGCTCTGGCACTGGGTTCGACCGCTGCTGTTTCTGCTGCTCCATCTGGCAACATCACTATCAAAGGTAAGCTGACTGCAGCAACCTGTACGGTTAAAGTTGATAGCAGCGCAACCGGCGATGCGACCGTCACGCTGCCCGCTCTGCCAATCAATCAGCTGTCCGAAGCTGGTGAAACTGCTGGTGTTACTAACTTCGTGATGAAGCTGAGCGGCTGTACACCTGCTACCGGTAACGTGCGTGCCTTCTTCGAAGCTGGCGCTAACGTTGATGCGGCCACTGGTCGTCTGAACAACTCCCTGACTACCGGCCAGGCGAAAAACGTTCAGATTCAGCTGCGTAATGATAAAGACGTTATTCTGGAAGCGGGTAACACCAACCAGCGTACTAACGCTTCATCCCCTTTATCAGCTGGGGCTGCGGTTCTGACTTATAACGCACGTTACTACGCAACCGGTGCGAGCACCGCGGGTGACCTGGAGTCTGCTGTTACTTATTCTATTGATTACGAATAAAACCAGGCGTTGTTATAAAAATACAGGGAATTTCGGTTCCCTGATATTGCTTACATTTAGTCATGGCGAAGAACACTATGCGCTTTTTCTTATTTTTCCTGAGCACCTTTATTTTATCCACTCAGGCTATTGCCAGCGTTGTTATCCATGGTACGCGCGTAATTTATCCCTCCAGTGAAAAAGAAGTTACGATTCGCCTTGAAAATAAAGGGGAGAAATCCTCATTGGTTCAGACCTGGATCGATAAAGGGGACAGTTCGGCAAAAGTGAGTCAGATTGAGGTTCCCTTTATTATTCTTCCACCAGTGTCAAGAATTGAACCCGCTCAGGGGCAGACGTTGCGTATTACCTATACGGGGAATAACCTACCGAAAGATCGTGAATCTGTTTTTTGGCTTAACGTACTTGATATTCCACCAAAGCCTGAGCATGCCGCTGGTAACAGCATTGAGATGGCCTTTCGCTCACGTATTAAGCTGTTTTACAGGCCAGTGGAGTTAAACATTTCATCCTATGATGAAGCTATTGAGAAACTGACCTGGTCAGCGAAGCCATGCGGAAAAACGCAGTGTATAACGATTAACAACCCGACGCCGCTGTTTGTCACCGTATCTAAAATTCAGTCAATGTCTGGTGATAAGGTTATTGCGCTCCAGGCAGGCGATATGATTTCACCCTTTAGTGCAGGGAGCTACCCGTTAAATTTCCGCCTGAATGAGAATAAGTTGTTTATTGATTATATTAACGACTTCGGCGCCTCCGTCAGAGTCCAAATAAAAAACGAGTAGTCAATTAACTGCTATGCATGGACGTGATTATGAAACATCCAAAACTGAATGGATTTAACCTGTCTCTGGTTTCCCTTAGCATTTTTTCAATGATGGGGATCTTAACGCCCTCTGATACTTTTGCTGATGTGAATTTTAACCCGGATTTTTTAAATAATGCTACTGGCCAGGCGGTGGATGTCACACGTTTTAATGGTGAGTATCGGGCAGTCCCGGGGGAATATGCACCTGATATTTATCTAAACGGCGCACTCATCGATCGCGCAACCGTCATTGTACAAGGGGACAGCCAGCGCTCGTATCTTTGCTTTAATGAATCTCTTTTAGCTAGTTTAAATTTGAATATGGCACGTCTGCCATATAATAGCATTGCTGCGCTCAATAATAAGGCGGGATGCACGCTGCTGGAATCATTAATTCCCGGCGCAACTGCGCGTTTGAATGTTTCGGATATGCGCCTTGATGTGAGTATCCCTCAGGCGTATATCAATCAGAGTGCCAGGGGATATGTCCCGCCGTCCATGTGGTCCTACGGCGAAAAAGCGCTCTATTTGAGCTACAACACCTCCTATTTTGAGCAGCACAGCCAGGATGATATTTATAAGTCGTTCTACGGTGACATCAAAGGTGGCCTGAACATCGGGGCCTGGATGCTTAAGCATTCGGGCGCTTATCGCTGGGACGATCGCCGCGGCGATCAATATGATAATTTCTTCACTAACCTGCAGCGGGATATTCCGGTACTAAAATCGCGCGTGCTGGTGGGGGATGCGAATACCTCTGGCGAACTGTTTGACTCTTTCTCATTCCGTGGTGTTCAGATTGCCAGCGCGGAACAAATGCTGCCTGATTCGCTGCGGGGGTATGCCCCGGTTGTGCGCGGGATAGCACGGACCAACGCCAAAGTCTCCATCAAGCAGCGCGACCGGGTCATCTATGAAACCTCCGTACCGCCAGGTGAATTCTCGATCGACGATCTCTACCCGACTGGTTACGGTGGTGACCTGATGGTCACGGTGACTGAAGCTGACGGCTCACAGAGTTCTTTCTCCGTGCCGTATGCTTCAGTACCGGAGCTGCTGCGACCGGGGCGCGTGAATTACAGCCTTATGGTTGGGCGAATGCGTAACATCAATGTGTCGGACGCGCCCGATATTCTTCAGGGAACCTGGAAGCAGGGGGTTAACAACGCGGTGACTGCCTATACGGGCGTAACCGCGACGAAGCACTATTATTCTGCGCTGGTGGGTTCAGCGCTGGGAACGCCGATAGGGGCTTTTGCACTTGACGTCACTGGGGCGCGATTCTCTAAAGATGATGTGTCGCAAACCGGGGTCAGTATCAGAACGAGCTACAACAAATATATCGCAGCAACCCGCAGTAGCTTCTCGCTTGCAGCCTATCGCTTCTCGTCCTCCGGCTATCTGGACTTGCACAATGCGGTCTATCTTGCCGATGACATGAAGCAGAGTGGCTTCGATGCCAGCTATAGATCAATCAACCGCCCGCGCAACCGCTTCTCGCTGACCTTGAGCCAGGATCTCGGTGATCAGTTCGGCCAGCTCTACATTTCGGGCTACCGGGAAAACTACTGGAACAATGTTGGCAGCAACACCCAGTATCAAGTGGGGTACAACAATACGTGGAAATGGCTGAGCTATGGTCTGGCCGTTAGCAAAACCGAAACGCGGGACCGTCAGAAAGAGACGCAGTACCTACTAAACTTCTCACTACCCTTGGGGAGAGGGCGTCATACGCCAAACCTGAACAGCTACTCGACGAAAGACAGCAACGGGGTGTCTTCCCAGCTCGGGGTCAGCGGAATACTGGGTGAAAAAGACCAGCTGAGCTACAACGTCTCCGCCGGGCGGGATACCGACAACAACTACGCCGGGAACTTCAGTGGTTCTTATAAATTCCGTGATGCGACGCTTAACGGCAGCTTCTCTAAAGGGAAAGATTATCACGGCTATTCGACCGGCGTGAGCGGCAGCGTAGTTGCTTTCTCTGATGGGGTTGTCACCAGCCCTTATGACAGTCTCAACACCATGGCTATAGTCTCTGCGAAAGATGCCGCCGGCGCGAATATTGAAGGTTATTCTGGCGTAACGCTGAACCGTTGGGGTTATGCGTTGGTGCCTTACCTGACGCCGTATCGTATGAACGAAGTGGCTATCGATCCGAAGGGCTTGCCGTTTGACGTTGAGCTGAAAGCCACCAGTAAACAGATTGCGCCTGCACAAGGGGCGATTGTGAAACTGGATTATGCGACCAGCAAAGGGAGAACTGTACTGATTCGAGCCACCACGCCAGAAGGTGATGCGCTGCCGTTTGGGGCTTCTGTAAAAGACAGCCATGGCACAGATGTCGGGGTTGTCGCTCAGGGCGGGCAAATATACGCCCGTCTGAATGATAGTCAGGACCGCCTGAATATCAACTGGGGCGGCGGGAAGCAGCAGTTCAGCTGTACTTTTAATGTGAAGCCAGGCGCTACGGCATCAGAGGCGAACATAGAACAGGTGAATACCGTCTGTGAAGGCGAAGATTCTGGCATCCGACAGAATCTGGCATCAGCACTAAGCGGCTCATTCAAGGACAGCTGATATGAAGATGTTCCCAATGAAAGTGGAAAGGATAAATATAATGGCTAAGCGTATTTTTAGTTTGCTGGCATTCCTGGGGCTTTTTGCGGGAGCCGCGGCTCCCGCTTATGCAGATTTAACCTGCGGTTCAGACTCGCCGGTTTTTAATAATACCGCAATGGATTTTTCAACGATTCCTAATCAGATTAACACCAGCGTGCCAATAAACACGGTGATATACAGTAAGGAAACCGTGGCAACTATCTGGTGCGGTAAAACAATGACCGGGACTAACCCCTTTACTGAAGAAGAAATTTTTATTAACCGAGTCACGACCACCAACATATTAGGCAGCAATAGTGGCCTGACGGTTTACGTGACTATCAACGGTAACCGTGGCACCACAGGTAAAGCCTATGGAACGGGTGTGCTGACTAACAAACCGTGGACTAACGGGCTGGATACCGAGTATCTCGATCGTGTCACGGTGAATGTGACCGTTGAACTGGTTAAAACCGGTGAAAACCAATCTCTGAATCCGAAGTCAAATAATATTCAGCTGTTCACCGTGGGGTCACAGGGGGGAGGTGACGTACAATATTATTTACGTAATAACAGCTACCTGAACTTTACCATCCAGACCTGTGATGTTTACGGCGATGGTAATTTCAGCGCGGAGCTTAGTCCACTGAGCGTAAACAGCATTCATGCGCCGGGAGCGATTGACTCTCCTTCGCGGGATTTCGAGGTGTTGATTAATTGTAATTCTGACTTATGGAGCACGCAGAATATTCTGATGAAAATTACCGGTGAAAATATTTCGGGAATGGAGAATCTTGGGCTTTATAAATGGAAAAATATCAGTACCGGTGAAGAAGCTCCGGATATGGCGCTACAGCTGCTTCAGGGAGCTAGCGGAAGTTATGAGCCTGTTGTTCCTGGGCAAAATTTCGTCATCGGTAACTTTGACGAGAGCCGGACGTTGGTCCGAATACCACTGCGTGCTAAATATTATGCAACGGGTGTGAGCCAGCTGGCACCTGCAGAAGTTCGTTCAGTATTAGTTTACAACATTGACTACCAGTAATAAGAGAGACGTATATGCCACAAAATTACCTCTGCCCGGAAGGTGTCCTGCATCTTCCTGATAATGCAAGGGCGCAGACGATCAATATTATCACGCTTGCCAGTGGGCAAAATGTGAACATCAACCGAGACTACCCAGCTTCAGGCGTGGATTTTGAAGGCTATATCCAGGGGCAGATAAAAATTCTGGAAGAAAAGTGCCGCAAGTATAATTTTATCGATTTGCACAAACTGGAGGCTGGGAAAGGTTTTACTAAAGCCGCTGCGCTAGCATTTTCATTTATGCCATCAGACAGCGTTACCTGCTGGCAATACATTGTTCTGGCAGAGGTGAAGTCAGGTTGCATTATGCTTTTTACAGCAATTTCCCCTAATAAAACTGCAATGGACTCCAGCAGTATTAATGTGAATTCCTTGGTTGAGAGCTTTATCCCACATTAAACAAAAGGTCTGCAGGTGCAGACCTTTTTTCAATAAAAAGTAAAACCCTTTCAAGGATGATGTACTTATCGATTTGATGGTTTTTTTCAAGTGCTGTTCCATGATTATCACTGTAATGAAATAGGGATGTAATAATTAATACACTTCCCTTTACTTTATGATTCTGACGGCGCTTTTATCACAATAATGATAAGAGGGAAATCCGTTCCGTTATCCAGCCAAACTAACAGGTTGCTTAATCAGCCGTTTCTGCATCGCGGTAACCTGTTCTCATACGGGGCGAAGTAGCTTTGACGTTGAGATGCCTATGCCTGGACCTCGGTGCCGAGCAGCGACTCTATCGCAGGCCAGACTAAATTCTCTGTCTTCTTGAGCGAGTAAGATTGTGCAGAGGGTAGAGTTGCCTCCATTTTTATTGAAAGTATAAAATCCTCTCAGGTGAGCGTATTCAACGGCACGTTCCAGAGTGCATAATATTATAAAGGTGAAGAGCAATCTGCACCTTTATAATTTTTAATTAACTGATAATTAAATTTCTTTTTTGTTTTCCTGTTGATTACTCCAGTCTGACAGGTTGGGAGTATTTACAGACAAAAGTTGGTAGAGTGCCAATAAAGAAGAGATGGCTATTGTTAAGCTGCTTTATTACTTTGAAATAGATGCTTTTTCCCTCAAAAATATAAAACTGTGGAAACACTTTCGCCATCCAGTCATTGCTGACGGTATCATCAGGATATTTTATGTTTTGCTGCGAACGCAGCATGTAGGTATCATTATCTCGGCGATAATCAAAGACGATTTTACGGTTAAAGACCATTGAAGGGTCTTCCTCCTGATAACCGTTAAGGCTAAGAAATCCGACTTTGTTATTAAATACATAGCTTGTTGTGGCATGAATAGTTGAATGGTCATTATGGACAGTAAAGCTGGCAATGCAGGAAATATCAACATTGTACTTGGATTGCCAAAAGGTATACGAGAGTTTTGCGACGGCCAGCAGAGTTATCAGCGCCAAAGTAAGTACAGAAAAACTCTTTAACATTATTTATTGGTCTCGAAAAAATAATCTGAAATACAAGTATTAAGCTTGCTCATTGGAGCATCGCAGCGAATGATTGATGTGCGAGGCAACCCAGGAAAACGGGTGATATACACCCAGGGATAGCTCGCGCAGGCTGCTTCGAAGCGCTGCATGTAAGAAAGTGCCTTTTCCCTGCCATCATGACTCATGCCATTCGACAGGTAGATTTTGCAGCCGTTGTGCGTGCTGATTTCGTTGTACTTATCGAAAAAACGACGATGGTTGGCATCATCAGAGTTGGCGGCAAATACGATCAGAAACGACAGCACAACAAAAGTATAGATCCCTGTCAAAATAATGAACTTCAGCGACAATCGCTTTCTAATAAACGCTAAGTTGAACGGTTTGTTTGGCTGGGTAAACTCTGATGATATTTCTGCACGAGCTACGACAGGATTTTTCACTGCGGCATCCGAGGTGGTGCCCTCATCATCCTTACTCATAAAATGTGTATTGCCATGGTCAATTTCAACCATCTTTTCCGTTGAAAGCTTCTTAATATGAGTATCGCTGGCCAGCGTCAGACCAATTCGAGGGATGGTTACGATGATGTTCTCACCTAACCCAATTTTTTTTAATCCCTTTCGCAGAATAGAAATATTTTGATAATAGGTATTGGGTGACACCTGCATGCCACTTTGTTCCCATACAACGTCCATCATTTCATTTTGCGTGACGATGCTACCTTGACGGTTAATCAGTAGAAGTAAACAGCGCCCTGCAGGAGAATTTAACATCACGATATTTTCTGTGTCGTTTAGTTCCCGCAACGTGCTGGTGGCAGGGTGAAACTCAATAATGTCATTTATAATATAGTGATTATGCATAGCTGATTATCTTTTTCTCCATGAAAAGAATAGAACCGTAGCTTTTAGTCTTGGAAAGAGAAAACTTAAGTCTTTTCCAGCTAGGACAAAATATTCTATTAGCCTGCTTTTGATGATTATACACACCCGATACGGGGATTAATCCTAAAACGAGTAATGTTTAATATTATTCATTGAAGTTCATATCTTTCCGGTATTGAAAAAAGATAAATTAAGGTTTGCTCAAGCCTGGCGCGGGATGGCACTCCGTTGATTGCCTCAGGAGCGGAGCTTGCTTATCTTCTTCAGCTCTTTAATCAGGATCTGTGAATGATTAGTGTGGTTTTTTCTTAGCTGAACTTTTCTTCAGTGTAAAATATTTCAAATAAGTTCAGATGCTATCTCCGATACTTCTTCGCAATAATGAATCAAACAGCTTTGTAGCTTTTATTGTTAGTTGATGTTGTGATGGTTTTGAGGTGTGTTCGCCAGGGAGTAAGGAGAAAAAAAGATGGAGAGATTACCGCCCGGAGGCAAGGTGAACGTTGCTTTATCGGATGCGAATCACTTTGTCCGCAACGCGATTTATGCTTTATTGCAGGAGCTGGATGCTCAAGGAAAAATCAGCGTGTCGATCAGAAATTATCCCTTGCTGGATGATGCGCTGGAACAAGGTGATATTGATTTGGTGTTTTGGTCTGGCCCAGAATCGGGTGCCGGATATGGATGCCTGGAATATGTCAAAGAGGCCCGAAAAAAATATCCGAAGATGGCTATTTGCATGTATTCCCAGCAATCCGACGTACTATTTTATGTGAGTGAGCACATTGATGCCTGTTTCTCTTTGAGCGAGCCCTTATCTGAATGGCGAAACTGTATTATTAAAGTGATAAACGCCAGAGTCTATTCACGAAAAAAACGCACAGCCGAATTTCTTTTAACGGACATGGAATGGCAGGTGCTCAAAGCCATCCGGGAAGGGCACTCTCTGCAGCATATTGCAGTAAAAACAGAAAATAGCTATCGCAAGGTCAGTGCGCTTAAGAACTCGGCGACTCGAAAGCTTGGCCTACGCAATAAGACGGAGCTGCTGGTTTTTTTAACGCGCTAACCTTTTAACGTCATTGATAAGAGAATGTGAGTCCTGCTAAGGCATTCGCCGTTCCAGGAGTAATATCACCCATCCGAATATATCTGACCTGAAAAGGCATCGTTATCGACTGCGCTGACGTCGTTGTGGTTATGTGGAACTGATTGGTTGTTCCTGCGACAGAAGAGTCTTTGCCTAACTGGATTGGCCCGCTGCCGTTGTAATAAAAGGCGACGCCCAGCGCTCCCGCGGTTGAATCTGACGTCAGAGAGACCGCATTGCTGTCATTGGACGGGTGAGTCTGATCGCTCAGCACCGCGTTCAGGGAAATATTTGCGTCACAGTCTAAAGTGACGTTAAAGGCACCGGCCGCAGCCATGCTGCCTACCGTTGTCAGCTGGCGAATATCCACGTCACCCAGATTGACGTTGGCTGATTTGGTTATGACCACGCACCCTGTAGCGGTCACGCTGATAGTGGTTGGGTTAATGATTACCCTGGCCGTTTTGGTCTCGTTGTTGTAGGCCGTGAGCATCGCGGCGTCAATGCTCGGGGTGACATAAACCCCCGACACCAGCGGCTGCCCGGTTTTGATAAAGGTGACTTTGCCGGACCATCCCAGATTTTGTGCGAGATCATTGGTACCGTCTGCCGGATAGGTTTGCGTCACGCCGCTTTGCAACGGGACATAGGCGTTGCCGTTAAAGTCTTTCAGGCCGATGATATAGCCAATACCGGGAATGCCCGATTCGAAAATAGTGTAGCTTTTTCCGTCGACCGTCACGTTCATGCCGGTGGAGACCGTGCCGCTCGAGGGCTCCATCGTCCCTTTGGTGCACCAGACAACCAGACCGCACCAGAACACCTCCTGCACATTAGCTGTTGCGCTCCAGCTCGTTCCGATGATGTTCCCCGGCACGATGGAGTTTGCCGGGCCGGAGTAGGTCATCGGTGCAGGAGAAATCACGATGTCAGCCACCCAGTTAAGCGCAGAGGCATGCACGCTGAACAAAAAAGTGGTCAAAAAAATAAAAGTCTTCATTGATACTCCACAAGCCAGGTGGCCATTGCTGATACATCTCCGGGTTCAACGGATGGCAGTGTGGCAACCATCCGGGCGTAAAATTTCATTTCAACCTGACTGTCACCGGCCTTTCCGTAGAATTTTGTCTGCGTATTCAAAGGCACAGGCTGGTTGTCCGCATCGAAGAAGGAGAGGGCGATCCCATCGGTTCCCCCGTCGGCCGTTTTTAGCCATTGGGCGTTGGCTGGATCGGGTGTGCCGGTAAAACGCACTCTCGCGCCGGTAAACGTCGGACCACAGTTTTCAAGCCCCAAGGTGAACCAGGATTTCACGTTGCTCATACTGCCTGCGGTGCGGAATTGCCTGCTGCCAATGGTGCCGAGCGGGACCGTCTGGTTTTTTGTATCAGCGCTGACGTCGCAGGTATTCCCGATAAGGTTGCCCATGACTGAGATTAAAACGTCGTACCCCTGGGCGGGGGTCTGCAAAATCAATCCCGCCAGCAAAATGGTCAGGTAGTGGCGTTTATTCATTGGCAATTCACCTCCTGTGTATAAAGGCCAGTCGCCGGATTGAAATTTTCTGCTTTCAGATGATATGAGGCCTGGCACTGTTTCTCCGGACCTTTTCCCCAGACGATATTCAGCGTGCCTCGTTTCTGTAAACCGGACATATATAAGCTGCCGTTGTCCCCGACAATGCCGTTGTTCTGTTCGCGTTGGCTGACGGAGGCCAGGCTGCCGAAGGGCAAATCACCGTGGCGCTGGCGGATGAAGAACATCGCCTTAAGCCCGGTGCGGGTTTTAATGGAGGCTTTGACGAGTGCCCCTTCCGTCGGCACCACGTTGACGATGGCGTTTTCAATCTCCACATTTTGCCCGACGGTGGTGACATCCATTTCAGCCCGATTCATCCGATAAGGGGAGGCATAAGGAATCACGGCGTAACCTCGGCTGTCGGTGGTGACGTCTGGATTGTTACTCAGCGCGGCTCCCGCAGTGCCTGGGGCTTCAACCAGGATGTTGGTATTGCCTAATGGACGGCTGAGCGTCACGCCACTCTCATGAAAAACGATACCGCCGCTCGCGCCATAGCTGACGTTGCGGGACTGCGGCGAATAGCCATAGCCCACGTTGTAATTACCCTTTCCGGTGGAATATTGCAGGGACAGGTTCCCGCCCTTTTCCTGCTGCGAGTTGATTCTCTGATTAGCGCTGTAGAACAGGTTCTCGTTGCCCGGCACGTATCCGCTCAGGCCTACGTTGTATACCGCCGGTGAGCTGTCGGGTTGCATCACAGAGAAATTAGCGCGCGTTGCAGAGGCAGGCGATCCCAGAGGAATGGAGATGGCCAGCGACAGGATATTCTCCTTTTCGCCGCTGCCGGGGTTGCGACTCCGTTGGTAGCTCAGACCAAACGATACGCTGCGCCAGGCACTGTTCCAGGATAATTGAGTGCTTTCTGAAGCCTGGGCCGAACGCCACCAGGTTTGTCGCACCCAGGAGAGTGAAAGCGATCCCAGATCGCCCATTTGTTGGGATATTTCGAGCTGGTTTTTCGCTTTTTTGGCCTGGTTTAAGTCGTAATAGTCGTCATATTGATAGGTGGCAACACCATCATCGTTGACGGTTTGCGGCAAGGTTCCGCTTTTCATGGCCGAATAAGTGGTATCGCTCAGGCTATAAAACCCGGCGGTTGAATAGCGCCAGGAGTAGAAATTCAGCCGGGTACCATAATAGTTGAGCAATTTGCTGTAACGGACCTGAACGGAGTTACCGGAATAGATATTGCCGTCCGCGAGTCGACTCCGGGCATGGGTAAGATCGACGGAAATCGCACCTACAATACCAAGGTTCTGTCCAACTCCAAGTGCCACCGCGCTGTAATCAGGTGTCAGCTGCGTGCCGCCGTACAGCGTCAAAGTATCCAACGCTCCCCAGTAGGCTTCTCCCCACAGCAGCTGGGGGGCGCTCTGATCGCCGGTGGACTGGTACTGACCTGCTCCAATGGCGTAATGGATCTGCCCCTGGCGCACCATATCGGGCACGCTTGCGAAAGGCACCGTGAAGTGCTGAGCCTGGCCATTCTCCTCCTCAACGGTGACATCCAGATCGCCGCCAAACGCGGTGGGATAAAGATCTTTCAGCACAAAAGGCCCCGGAGAGACCGTCGTCTGGTAAAGAATGCTCTTGTTTTGCCGCACGGTCACGGTGGCGTTGCTTTTGGCAATTCCTTTCACTTCTGGGGCATACCCGCGCAGGCTGTCCGGCAGCATATTGTCGTCGGTATTAAGCATGATCCCGCGCATGCCGACGGCGTCGAACAGCTTCTGCGAGGTAAGCACTTCCCCAACGGAAAGCTGGGAGTTCAGCGATTTCAGATCGCGTTGAAGCCAGGTGCGGCCATGAGAAAAGCCCTCTTGCTGGCTTTTGGTCCAGGTGGAGTAATCGCGCAAGCGCCACGGGCCCCAGTTCACCGCACTGGACAGCCCGAGGAAGAGTTGTTGACTGCGGCGGCTGTCGTCACGGGAGCCATTGAGGACATAGCTGGTCCACGCTGACATCAGCCCGTAGTCCCAGCTCTCGGGGTTCACATAACCCCGGGGCAGATTGAGCATCGCGCGCTGAGGGACGCTCAAACGCAGGGTCATGCTCTTGCTGACGTAGGAAAACGTGGCCTGGGGCAGCAAATCTTCCAGCGACCATGGCCCGGCCTGCTGAAACAGAGCTTCTTTTTCGGCTGTAAGCTGTTTAAGATCGATGCCAAGCGCGTTGAGCTGTTCTCGGTTGAACTGAGGTGAAACGACGCCATCCCTCATCACAAAGGGAATATCGGCGGTAAAAGCATAAGACTCGTTGATGGTGATATTAACGTTGTAGTGACCAGGCGGAATTTCATTGCCGTTGCCGATCCATGAAAGATCAACGTTCTCATTGTCCCCGCCATTGATAAAAGCCGGGTTAAAGTGTAAATCATTTTCAGCCAGTGCATTCTCAACCGGCAAATATAATGACGATGTCATTAAAATGACTTTAACTTTCGTATTCACCTGAATTATTCCGATCTCAAAATTGACTCACGGCGGGAATTAAAAATGTACGTCTACCACGGGGGTTAATGCCCCGTAATCGTTAATGGTTTGATAGCTAATACGCTGTGGGGACTGAAATTTTCCCGGAATTGTCGCTTCGCTTTGAGGCGGAATCATCACTGGTGGAAGCGTTTTGTTGTCCACGCGAACATTGGTCGTGGTGATATAAAAAGGCGTTGGATTACTAAATGTGATTTTTTGTCCGAGGTAGCTCGGCTTTATTTTTGTATAGCTCTGGAGTGCCTCATCGGCAATATTGTGAGGTCGATAGAAAAGCTTTATTCGGCTTGCCGAAGCAAACTGAAGAGTGTTCGCGCCGTTGCCGGTCTGCGTTTGCGGGATGGATTTTACCGTTATCCAGTAAAGCGTCTCCCTGTCCTGAGCCAGCGGTTTTCCGGCGAAAAGCACCTTCAGCATATTTTCACTGTCTGGCTTAAGCACGAACAGCGGCGGGGTGATGACAAAATCGCGCGAGGGTTGGCCTCGCTCGTCCTCAATCCAGGACTGTATGAGAAACTGTGCCTGCTGGTCGGTGTTTCTTACGGCCAGAGAAGACTGCTTGCTGTCGCTGGAATAGATAAGACGAGTCGTTCCAAGACCTACGCCACCGGCATGGGTTTCGAATGTGCTGAGCATCAGCAGAATAATAAGTGAATAAAAGCCTTTCATCGCCGTCCTTTAGGGTTGGGTGGTTACGGCCCGTTTTGCAACGGGCCAGTATTTATCAGGAATAGGTCAGGGTGTAAGTTGCAACGGCGCTGGCATCACCGGCGGTTGCATTGCCTTTAGATGAGTAATATTTCGCGCTGAAGTTAAGGGTGTTGTCGCCGTCACGCAGCGTGGTTACACCGGAAGCGACACCCAGTTTTACCTGTGCACCATTTTCGTCAAACAGACGGATGGCAACGTTTTGCGCGGTGGATGCACCCCCGTTGGCGCCCACGGCAAGACTGGTAGGGTCATTGCTGTCGGCGGAACCGCTAAAGGTAATCGCTACGCCTGTTGAGGTTTTGGAATCGCAACCCTGTAAAACAATTGAGAAGTTCTTGGCGGTGGCCGCCTCGCTACCTGCGGTTTTCAGGTTTGCAGCGCGGATCTCGCCGAGATCAACATTAATGTCTGCGCTGTTGCTGCTAATTGCACATGCGGTGGTGACCACGCTGCCGTGGAAATTGACCGTACCGCCACTCACTTCTGCTGCCTGAACGGCAGCGGTGGAGCACAGTAAAGAGAATAAGCTGATGGACAGCAGTGTTTTGCTACTAATAAACGAGCTCATGAAATTACCCTACATAATGGCATGATTAAATTAGACATCTAATAAATAGATGTTTAACTGGTAAGGAACACCAGTAAATCTGTTTTATTTCGAAGTCCCAGTTTTCTTATTGCCGAGGTTTTTAAGGCACTCACCCGGCGATAAGGAATTTCTTCATTGTGCGCAATATGGCTCATGGATAAGCCATTTTTTAATCCCTTTAACACTGTCCATTCCGCATTGGTGAGCGAAAGCCGCTGAATGGGCAAGCGGCTTAGCGAGCCATGACGAGATTCCAGTATTCTTTTTAATCTGTATCGTAGCCCGTAGATCGGTTCATCTATGGATAAATAGTCCGCTACTGCTTCTCCAGCCCAGAAATAAAGATTACTACAGGCTGAATAAATACATATCGTCATGCCTGGATTTTCATCTTTTAATTTCTGTACGTAACTAATACAGTCATACCCCTGTGGGCCTGTCTTGTATTCAGATAAAAATAAAATGTCGACGGTTGTCTGTGATAAAAAAAGGTCAAGAACCTTTTGTTCACGTACCGATGCTTTAATATGGATGCTAGGGCTAATTTCCTGAATCAGATTTGATATTCCACTTCTGGCAAAATTATCCGTTCCCATGATCGCGACTGTTTTACTGAGCCCAGGAGAAAATGTTGTAATCATCTTATCCCCTCTGTTTGTGTTGTTAATGTGATTTTTTTTTATAAACAAATCAACAATGCCTTATAAAGATGCTGATTTTGGTTTTTCATGCTGTCAATTACTCTGTTGTAGCCATTTTTTTTGATCTTATGAGGTTTTGTGAGGTGGTTTTGGATTGTTGTACTGACAGTAACCGTTATCAATGAAACGTTTCCATTCACATCACGCTAACGTTATTCGGAATAGTCCTTGGAAAAATCTTATTTCTGGTCAAATTCCTGGTTTGAATATTCAGCTGCATCAGTCCACCTCTTTCTAAATTGCACTGATCTCGTTGAGTGCCATTGGAGCGTGAATTATTGTTTCTTTCATATAGGGTATCGTTTTTGCAGTAACTTCTGGTCCTTTTCTGCTGTGTGTAAGGGTATTAAATTCGCTATCCAGGGCCCGTCTTCCGGGGCGCTATTTACTTTACCGTGATGACCTTTTACTGCGCCTTCCCTGAGTTCCTTTTTGATCTAAAAAGCATGGGAAGTAATCAAAATCAGTCAAAACTTAATTAAAAGTTCGAGGTTTTAACGCTCGTTGTAGCGCTTTCTTGGCAAGTTTCTGTCAGTGTTCTACGTGGGTGTAACATTTATTGATGAAAATTAACCCATTGATTTGGAATCTTTTTAATTCAAAAAACGTCTGTTATTATGGGTGGAAAATTCCTAAAATTAACGACGCGAACACTATGCCCGAGATCTACCTGATTAATGGTTTATTGTCATTTTCCCCTGATGCTAAATTACTGAAAAACATCAAGGATAATAGAAGCGCCAGTTTGCACGCGCCAGCGTCAAACTGTTTGCAGGCGCTCATCGCACGTCAGGGAGACATTATCAGTCAGGAAGAGCTCTACAACATTGGCTGGGGAGAAATTAAAGGTCCCTCAACGTCACCCAGCGCTTATTACCAGTGTTTTGTTAATTTACGTAAACAGCTGAAAACCATTGGCTATGAGGATGAACTGGTTATCACCGTTCCTAAGGAAGGGGTAAAGCTATCTCCAACGGTGGAGGTTATAACGATACAGGAAGTTCCTTCCACAGCTGCAGGAGTGCACCAGCGTATGGTCAGCTCCTGGCTAAAAAAGAATAAGCTGCTGGCTACGGTGATCGCTGGTTTATGTGTCGTTCTGATGGCGCTGGTGTTGATTTCTGTTCACCGGCATGAATATGTCTCGCAGCGCTTTCGCACCCTTAAAGAGTTACCTGAGTGTCTTTTTATAAAAAAAAGCGACGACATGTCGACGAGTGAGGCAGTAGATATTGTGCAATCTCAGCATATTGTTTGCAGGAGTGAACAGCCGGTGTATGTGAGCGTAAGCCGCGGCAAACTGACGGGTATCGAGTGTGACAATGAATTAAGGCGTTGCCAATCCTTTACCAGGATATACAATTATGAATAAATTTTTTGCGGCTATTATTATCGCCGTCGTGTATTCCGCTTCTGCCGTCAGCGCAGAAAAAGTCATTGATTGTAAAATTACTCACACATTACATCATGACGTCGATACCGTTTCGATAACCTACAAGCTACACATGGCGGATAATATTGGCACAATGATTATGTACGGCATTTTTGACGAGGCAGGAAAAAAATCGATAATCAGCCGCCAGGTTATGTTTGATTATAAATCGGTGGATGATACGGGTTACCAGCTTGTCTCAAAAGAAATCATTTCATTTTCAGCGGAGACCGTCAGTCTGGACGCGATGCAAAGGCATTATCCTGGCTTCTTTTTAAAAGAAGGTATGCATCTGTTTATGAGTATCAGTGATTTCTCTGAATATAGCCTCGCAATCAGCTACGTCTCGGACGTTCTGTTTATTTGTTCAAAGCCCTGAGGGGCAGGGGAACGTTAATCCTCTTTTTCCACATTTAAATGCCGACCCTGAGCACTCTTCGAAATGAACAGATGCATTTAATCGGTTTGGGTCTTCAGGCTACTACGGTAAAATGACGAGGAGAAACAATCCCTCGCGGCGCTGCGCTACACTTTGTCTAACTTGAGCATCCACTGCAGGTCTGGCGGGGTCTGTGACAGAAATCGCATGGCCGGTATATCGAATGAAAAAACCCAAAAATACCTCTTCACCTTCTAACGTTCTGCGCTATCTGTGGGGGTGCGCTGGGGCCACTATTGTCCTGACATCGATTCTTTCGTGGTGGTTGCTTTCTGGCTCCTGGCAGGCCTGGAACAGCGCGAAGAACGATGTCACCCAGTTCGACAATTTCTACCTTGTGTTGCGGGTTTCTAATGACCTTGCGAGTGAGCGTGCCTATGCCAATGAGCTGGTGCTTAGCCCGCTGGAGACTAAAACCAAAGCCTGGCAGGCGTTGCAGACGAGTCGTCAGCTCACCGACAGCGATCTTAATAAGATTCCGGCCAACCTGTTATCTCAGGCACTCATGGCCGCGACGGTAGATCAGCTGCAGCGCTCACGCCAGAGCATCGACTACTATCAGGACAAGGTGCTTAAAGATCCCATCAAAGCGCAAAGCGCCATCAATGAGATGGTGGCTGCGACCGATTTTTATCATGAAGCGCTGTTCCAGCATACGTCAGCATTTTTAATGCTCGAGCCCTCGGCGCTCGGGCCAATTTTGCGTGCTCAGGCCTTAGGCGAGCTACGTGACGCCACAGGCCGCCTCGGCTCTCAGTTGCTAATCCCTCTGGCGACCCATATGCCTATCCCATTGCATAATAACGAAGCCCTAAGTCGTGGCATGGAACGTATTGACGTACTGTGGTGGCTGCTGCGAACCCAGGGTGAGGAAGCGGGATTTTTACCCGGTTTTCCTCAGCGGCTGGAGACTGTGCGCCACCAGTTTGAAAAGCAGGGCGTGGCACTCATCAAAACGCTTCAGGCGGAGAGTGAGAAAGGCATGGTTTACAGCGTCAATGCCGACAGTTTCGCCTTGAGTTATCACGGCAGTCTGACTTCATTTAATGAGCTGCTGGATACCTATCTGAAAGGCGTGAGAAAGCATTATGTCAGCGCCAAGCAAGAAGCGTTGCTGCATTTGTTGATGGTGGTGGCGATTCTGGGTGTGCTCTGCCTGTTAACCATCGGGATGATTTACTACATCCGCACACGTGTTTTGCAGCCCATTCTGCGGCTTAACCAGATCACAACGGGGATCATCGCGGGCCATCATCAGGATGCCCTGATGGATGAAAGTACGGCCGAAGAGGTTCAGGAGCTGTTTTCATCCCTGGGTACGCTCGGCAATAAGCTTCGTGAACAGACTCAGTTGAGCAAAATGCTGCAGCGGCAGTCGGAAGAAGATCCGCTGACCCATCTGTTTAATCGCCGGGCATTTGATGCGCTGGCGGGTTCTCTGCTGGCGAAGGCCAACCGTGATCACCCTGCCTGGCTCATTATGATCGACGTCGATCGCTTTAAATCAATCAACGACACATGGGGCCACCCGACCGGTGACAAAGTGCTGGTGGCGCTGGCGACCACGCTTATGAAGTTCAGCCGCCCAGGGGATGTCATTGCTCGCCTTGGTGGGGAAGAGTTTGGCGTGATGTTCCGTACTCAGGGGCATGAAGATATCGCGGGTTATACTTCCCGCATCCAGAACGAAATCCGCAGGCTCCGATTCGAGGGCCCGAAGGGGGAAGCTTTTTCCATCACCGCCAGTTTTGGCGTGGCTTATGGCTGGCAGCGTGAGCTAAGTGAGGTGATAGCGGAAGCGGATGCGAGGTTGTACGAAGCGAAAAACAGCGGACGGGACAGAGTTTGTGGCTTGCCTGAAAACAGATAAAAATCCCCTCGTTCGAGGGGATCGCTTTTAGTGATCGAGGAAGACGTAGTTTTCCCAGCTTTTCATGCGGATCAAAATCTTACGAATCAGTGACAGCTCTTTGAAGTGGCCGGAATAGACGGCAATTTCCACCTGTGTCCCCTGCGGCAGCGCGTACTCTTTCAGGCGAGGATCGTTCGCTTTTACCTTCACCAGCACGCGCCCCTGATTACTCAGGTCGGCAGTGGTCAGGAGTTTTCCCTGGCCCTGGAACTGGCTTTCACCAATGGCAGGCAGCACTTCCACAACTTCTCCGCTAAACACCGTGCCCGGAATCGACGGGAACAGCAGCTCTGCTTTGTAGCCGGGTTTCAGTCTCTGGACCGAATTCTGACGGAAGGCCGCCACGTAGCTGTTTTGTGAGTCGGCGTCAGTCGGGACAAACGTCATCACTGGCGCCAGGCCCAGCGCGGTCGACATGGTGCCTTCCCGCAAACCCACGTTACTGACATAGCCTGCAGAAGGCGCACGAACGACGGTGTTTTCAAGACGGAATTCCGCTTCACGTAGCTGCGCCAGCAGAGAGGCAACTTTGGTGTTCTGCCCGTTTACCACAGAATTAAGGTTGTTTTGGGCCTGCTCGACTTTAGCCCTGGCAGCCACTACGGCCGCATCAGTCGCTTTGTAGGTCTGGCGACGGGTATCAACCATCTGATCGGAAAACGCACCTTTCGCGTGACCTTCGTTGTAACGTGCGTACTCACGCTGGGCTTTGTCACGGTCAGCGATAGCTTTACTCAGGTCGGCACGTGCCTGGTCGAGGCCAGCATCCAAAGAGAGGGCGTCCTGGCTCGCCGCTTTCACCTGCGCTTTCAGGTCATCAACTTTAGCCTGAGCCAGAGTCGGGTCGATACGAAACAGCACATCGCCTTTTTGCAGCAACGTGTTGGGCTTCACTGGCACATCAATCACGCGCCCGCGGTTTTGCGACACAATCGGCACCGTGCGGTACGCCTGTTTACCGACATCGCTGAAGGGATAGTTGTAGTTCATCACCAGAATAATCAGGGAAATAAAAATAATCCCCCCAAGAACGGCGGTAGGCACAGTCCATTTATTCAGCGGAATGCGAAAAACTTTAAAAATAATGACGCACAGGGCGGCATAACAGAGCAGTAATAACGTTTCCATTATTTTTCCTCCTGAGTGACTGCGGGCGCGGAGGCAATCGGCGAGGCACTTTTCATCTGGCTAATTTCGTTTTTTAAGTTCTCGACCTGAATCAGCAGATGATTCATCTGTTGATGGATGACCTGCTGGTCTTCACTGATGCGGTTCATTCCCCAGCCGCGGTCTTCACGCCACAGCGTGGCCCAAATCCACAGGAACGGCCACAGCGCATGCAGGGTGAACAGGCTAACCCAGCCCGCATAGTGAATGGCATCCTGATGGGGATGGTTGCGTTTTTTAGCGATGTCGTAAGGGATGTCGTGGATGGCAATGATCCCATAAAAGAACACAATAAGCACCACAGTCAGTATTGCCAGGGCAACATAGTCCAGGGTCATGATTAAACTCTCCAGAGAGAAAAATAAGCGAATGATTCAAGATGAAATAACCTTCAGAATAGAGAAGACCATAAAGCTACGGAGTGGGCAAACTCGTATTTATATAAAAATAAATTTAAACTTTTCATGCTGATATTTATCTGAAAATATGTTTGTGAAGTAAAAATAAACAAATAACAGCCCAGCTATTTACGGACTCAGAAGAAAGGATGACTCTGCCGGATAAGATCAGGCTTTTGCCTGACGGCGGTGATGGTGTGAGCCAGACATGCTGAAAGAAAGTGATACAGGAGGTCCTTATGGCCTGGCGACCCTTTCTTTTTCTGATAACCACATCGAGTCCACAGCTTTCGCGTCGTCGTGGAAAGCTGACGCTGGTGCGGCAAAACAACTAAGCTTTGCCACTTTTTTTCTAAAAACGGATTGGCATTAGCCAGACGTTTTAATTCCTTCCTCAAATTTCTGCTGCCGGAAATACTGCGCCCATAACCACAAGGGGAGCAGACACCATGGCACGTACATCGCAGATTTCATTCCTGGCCGCATTGGCCTTCATCACCTTCCAGGCGCAGGCGGTTAACGTCACCGTCGCTTATCAGACTTCAGCCGAGCCCGCCAAAGTGGCGCAGGCAGATAACACCTTTGCGAAAGAGAGTGGCGCGACCGTCGACTGGCGCAAATTTGACAGTGGCGCGAGCGTGGTGCGGGCGCTGGCCTCCGGAGACGTGCAGATCGGCAATATTGGCTCCAGCCCGCTGGCCGTGGCGGCAAGCCAGCAGGTGCCCATTGAAGTTTTCCTGCTTGCTTCACAGCTGGGCAACTCTGAAGCGCTGGTGGTGAAAAAGAACATCAGCAAACCGGAAGATCTGATCGGTAAACGCATTGCCGTGCCGTTTATTTCCACCACTCATTACAGCCTGCTGGCAGCGCTGAAGCACTGGGGTATCAAGCCAGGCCAGGTGCAAATTGTGAACCTCCAGCCACCTGCGATCATTGCTGCCTGGCAGCGGGGCGATATTGACGGCGCTTACGTCTGGGCCCCGGCGGTAAACGAGCTTGAGAAAGACGGCACGGTACTGACTGATTCAGCCAAAGTCGGCCAATGGGGGGCGCCAACGCTGGATGTGTGGGTTGTCCGCAAAGATTTTGCCCAGCAACATCCTGAAGTGGTGAAAGCCTTTGTCCGCAGCGCGATTGCTGCACAGCAGCCTTATATTGATAACCCTGACGGCTGGCTGCAGCAGCAGGACAACCTGCAAAAGCTCTCGAAGCTGAGTGGCGTCCCGGAAACTGATGTACCGGGTCTGGTAAAGGGCAACACCTATCTCACCGCCGCACAGCAGGCGCAGCAGCTTAATGGCCCGGTCAATAAGGCTATCGTGGATACCGCACAGTTCCTGAAAGAGCAGGGTAAAGTGCCCGCCGTCGCTGCCGATTACAGCCAGTTCGTGACCGACAAGTTTGTGAAGTAGCGGAGATCACCATGCTGCAAATCTCTCATCTCAGCGCAGAGTACGGCGGCAAGCCGGTTCTGAATGACGTTTCACTGAGCGTCGACCGCGGTGAACTGCTGGTGGTGCTTGGCCCATCAGGCTGCGGAAAAACCACGCTGCTAAATCTGGTGGCCGGGTTCGTGCCGCATCGCTCCGGAAGCATCACGCTGAACGGCGAGCCGGTGAAGGGCCCGGGTGCAGAGCGCGGCGTGGTGTTTCAGAATGAGGGGCTGCTGCCGTGGCGCAACGTGCAGGACAACGTGGCGTTTGGCCTGCAGCTGGCAGGAGTGAGCAAACCCGAACGGCTGGAAACCGCCCGGCAGATGCTGAAGAAAGTGGGGCTGGAGGGCGCAGAGAAACGCTATATCTGGCAGCTTTCCGGTGGCCAGCGTCAACGAGTCGGCATTGCGCGAGCGCTGGCAGCAGACCCGCAGTTGCTGCTGCTGGATGAGCCTTTCGGCGCGCTGGATGCCTTCACCCGAGAGCAGATGCAGACCCTGCTGCTGCGCCTGTGGAATGAAACGGGCAAGCAGGTGCTGCTCATCACGCATGACATTGAAGAGGCCGTCTTTATGGCCACCGATCTGGTACTGCTTTCAGCCGGGCCGGGCACCGTGACGGAAAGGCTTTCGCTCGACTTTGCCCGTCGCTTTGTCGCCGGTGAACCCTGCCGCATTATCAAATCCGACCCGCAGTTTATCCGCCAGCGTGAGTATGTGCTGAGCCGCGTCTTCGAGCATCGGGAGGCTTTCTCATGAGCATTGTGCTGCAAGAAAAAAACCGCCGTACTACGCAGAGCTGGCGCTGGCCGCTGTCACGCCAGCTGACGCTCAGTCTGTCCACGCTCGGCATACTGCTGGCGCTGTGGTGGGCAGTGACGGCATTACAGCTGATTGCGCCACTGTTCCTGCCGCCACCAGGAGCAGTGCTGAACAAGCTGCTGACCATCGCCGGGCCGCAGGGCTTTATGGATGCAACCCTCTGGCAACACCTGGCCGCCAGCCTGATGCGGATCCTGATTGCACTGCTGGCCGCGGTGGTCATTGGTATTCCCGTGGGGATCGCCATGGGGCTGAGTCCGACGGTGCGCGGCATCCTCGATCCGCTGATTGAGCTGTACCGCCCGATCCCGCCGCTGGCCTATCTGCCGCTGATGGTTATCTGGTTTGGGATTGGTGAGACGTCGAAGATATTGCTCATCTACCTGGCCATTTTCGCACCGGTGGCGATGTCGGCGCTGGCGGGTGTCAAAAGTGCCCAACAGGTACGGCTGCGCGCGGCACAGTCGCTCGGCGCCAGTCGGGTACAAATTTTGTGGTTTGTGATTTTGCCAGGCGCGCTGCCGGAGATCCTCACCGGGTTGCGCATCGGTCTGGGCGTGGGGTGGTCCACGCTGGTGGCCGCGGAGCTTATCGCCGCCACGCGTGGGTTAGGGTTTATGGTGCAGTCCGCGGGGGAATTTCTGGCAACTGACGTGGTACTGGCCGGGATCGGCGTGATTGCCGTTATCGCTTTCGTATTAGAGCTGGGCCTGCGCGCGCTGCAACGCCGCCTGACGCCATGGCATGGAGAAATAGCATGAGTGAACGTCTGAATATCAGCCCGCTGGGGCCATTTATCGGGGCGCAGGTTGCGGGACTCGATTTAACCCGCCCGTTGAGCGATAACCAGTTTGAACAGCTGTACCACGCCGTACTGCGCCATCAGGTCGTTTTCCTGCGCGAACAGCCGGTTACGCCGCAGCAGCAGCGAGCGCTGGCGCAGCGCTTTGGCGATCTGCATATCCACCCGGTATACCCGCATGCCGTGGGCGTTGAAGAGATTATCGTGCTGGACACCCATGACGATAATCCGCCAGATAACGACAACTGGCACACCGATGTGACCTTTATCGACACGCCACCTGCCGGGGCGATTCTGGCGGCAAAACAGCTGCCGGAAACCGGGGGCGATACGCTCTGGACCAGTGGCATTGCCGCCTATGAAGCACTTTCCCAACCGCTGAAAACGTTGCTGAGTGGCCTGCGGGCCGAGCACGATTTCCGTAAATCCTTCCCGGAGTGGAAGCACCTGAAGTCTGAGGAGGAGCACCAGCGCTGGCTGAACGCGGTGGCAAAAAATCCGCCGCTGCTGCACCCGGTGGTGCGCACGCATCCGGTCACCGGCAAGCAGGCGCTGTTCGTCAATGAAGGGTTTACCACGCGGATTGTGGACGTGACGGAGAAAGAGAGTGAAGCGCTGCTCGGGTATCTGTTCACCCACGTGACGAAGCCGGAGTTTCAGGTGCGCTGGCGCTGGCAGGAGGGCGATGTCGCCATCTGGGACAACCGCGTCACGCAGCATTACGCTAACGCCGATTACCTGCCGCAGCGGCGCATAATGCACCGCGCGACTATTCTCGGTGATAAGCCGTTTTATCGGGCGAGTTGATCTGTCCTGTGCGATCCAATGTACCGTTCATAACGACTGGGCTTGATTCGGGTTAAATCCACCAACACCAGGCCGTCAACGCAGTGGTTAAAGGCCGGGTCGCTGCCAAAATCGATAAACTGCACGCCGCCGGGCTCACACAGCTCTGAATACTGCTTATAGAGCGGCGGAATGGCGCAGCCGAGATTGTTGAGCAGCGACTTCAGACGGGTAAGATCTTCCGTATAATCCTCACCGCCAAACTGCGCCAGCACATCCGGCAGCGAGGCGGGGTAAGGGCTGCGTGAGACGGCAAGGGGATGCGTTGCCGGGAACCAGAGTCGATAAAAAGCGACCAGCAAATCGCGGGCCGCAGGCGGTAAGCCGCCGGAAATGGACACCGGGCCGAACAAATAACGGTATTGCGGGTAACGCGCCAGATAAGCCCCAATGCCGGACCAGAGATAATCCAGCCCGCGTCTTCCCCAGTAGCGCGGCTGAATAAAGCTGCGGCCAAGCTCAATACCCTGCTGAAGGACGTCATCCATCTTCTGGTCATAGTGAAACAGGCTGTGGCTGTACAGGCCGTCGATCCCGCGTTTCTCGATCTGCTGCGCGGTGGGCATAAAACGGTACGCGCCGACAATCTCCAGATCCGTTTCATCCCACAGGATCAGATGCAGATAGTCATCGTCATAGCGATCGATATCGCGGCGTTTCCCGCTGCCTTCGCCGACGGCGCGAAACGCGATCTCGCGCAGGCGGCCCAATTCGCGCAGAAGCGGCACTTCTTGTTGAATATCCTTCCGCTGCCAGAGGTAGATGGTTTTTCCGTCGGCGGTCGTGCCGAGACACTCCGCCCGGGCAAGTTCACGACGCAGAAGCGCTCTGTCTTCGGGCCGGCCAATGGCGCTTTCGGTTCTGAATTTCCCCGGTAGTCCTTTGCCCAGCAGCCGCACATGCTGGCGGCAGCGCTTCGCCTGCTCTTTTGAGGCGAGCTGCGGCTGATACCAGCTTTCCCAGGGAATGCGTTCCCCAAGCGTGACCGGCAGACTGGAGCCGCGGCGGCGGAACATCTGCTGCATCAGCAACAGCATGGAAAAGGTCGGCAACAGCCAGGTCGAGGCATAAAACAGCGGGCTGTTATGGGCGTGAATAAACGCCGGCAGCAGCGGGGCGCGAAACTTCTCAGCCAGCCTGATAAACCCCGGATGCCAGTGACCGTCGGCGACACCCTGGCGCGTCAGCCGGGAAACTTCACCCGCCGGGAAGAAAATCAGCACGCCGCCATTTTGCAGCTGCTGCTCCATCAGAGTCAGGGAGGACTTGCGCGTGCGGCCATTAATATTATCCACGGGAATAAACAGGGTGCTCAACGGCGTCAGATGCGACAGCATCCGGTTGGTGACGACTTTGACATCCCGGCGCACGCGCGAAACGGCATACAGCAGGGCCAGGCCGTCCAGCGTGCCGGTGGGGTGATTGGCGATAATCACCAGCGGACCCTGTTCGGGGATGTTTTCCAGCTCGCGAGGGGTGATATCGCAGCGAATATGCAGGTGCTCCAGCACCTGTTCGACCATATCCAGCCCGCGCAAATGTGGGTGATCGGCAGCAAACTGCTGAAACTCCTTTTCGTAGAGCAGCTTTTTGAGCAGGCTCTTTTGCCAGCGGGCTGGCGTTGCCTGTGGCCAAAGATCGTCGAGGACATTATCGAGACTGAACATAGCGGCTCCTTTTGTCGTCCTGATGACGAAAATAGGGGCGTGGCGTGACGGTTAGGTGTCAGCGAGATGATGTTTTAGGGAAGGCAATACGCCCGGCGAGGGAGCCGGGCGAAGGGGATTAACGCAGGATTTTCTTCTCGGCCAGATCGAGGGCGAAGTAGCTGAAGATCAGATCGGCACCCGCGCGCTTAATTGCGCCGAGGCTTTCCAGCACCACTTTCTCTTCATCGATGGCGCCTGCCTGTGCAGCAAACTTAATCATCGCGTATTCGCCGCTCACCTGGTAAGCGCCAATGGGCAACTCAGTGCGCTCGCGGATATCACGCAGAATATCGAGGTAGGCGCCTGCCGGTTTCACCATCAGGCAGTCTGCGCCCTGGGCTTCATCGAGCAGCGACTCGCGAATCGCTTCGCGGCGGTTCAGCGGGTTCATCTGATAGGTCTTGCGGTCGCCTTTCAGCGCGGTGCCTGCAGCTTCGCGGAACGGGCCGTAGAACGACGAGGCGAACTTAGTGGAGTAGGACATGATGGCGGTGTCGGTGAAGCCTGCCGCATCCAGTGCCTGGCGAATCGCCTGCACCTGACCATCCATAGCCGCCGACGGCGCAATGAAGTCAGCGCCAGCCGCTGCCGCCACAACGGCCTGTTTGCCGAGGTTTGCCAGCGTTAAGTCGTTGTCCACACCGTGATCGCACAGCACGCCGCAGTGGCCGTGCGAGGTGTATTCGCAGAAGCAGGTGTCGGACATGACGATCATTTCCGGCACAGTTTGCTTGCAGATGCGCGACATGCGCGCCACCAGGCCATCTTCTTTCCAGGCGTCGCTGCCGGTGGCATCGGTGTGGTGCGAGATGCCGAAGGTCATCACCGAACGAATGCCAGCGTTGGCAATGCGTTCAATTTCACGGGCAAGGTGTTTTTCCGGGATGCGCATGACGCCAGGCATCGCTTCGATAGCCTTGTAATCGTCAATCTCTTCTTCAACGAAGATTGGCAGCACCAGATCGTTGAGGGTGAGGGAGGTCTCTTCAAACATGGCGCGCAGCGCCGCGGATTTGCGCAGGCGGCGAGGACGGGTGATTAAATCTGTCATGATAGGCCTGAAAGTAGTGGGACAATGGGCAGAGTTTACCCGATTGACGTGGTGTTTGTTTCACTATCGTGGTGGTTAAACGGAAAAGGGCAAACGGCTTGTTCGGCCGTTTGCCCCTGGCATCGTGAGGATCAGGAGGCAGGCACAACCAGCGGTTTGTTGCCGCTCAGCTCGGAGACCAGATTGTTGATGCCATCGCTCATATTCACAAAGCGGGTCAACGGGGAGCGGGTCACCACCACAAATGCACCAATGTTGTGCTGCGGGATCATCGCCATATAGGTGATGAAGCCGCCGCCGCCGCCCGTTTTCTGAATGATACCCGGATGCCCGTTTTTCGGTGCCATGTAGACCCATCCCAGACCCAGCGCGTCGGCCTTGCCCGGCACGTCCATGCCAATCACCCGGGTCAGCTGGCTGCGCTGATAAATCAGCGTCTGCATCCGATCGGCCTGCTGGTTGCGGGTATAAAAATCAGAAGAGAGGAACTGCTGCATCCAGCGCATCATATCGCCCGGCGTGGAGTACACGCCGCCGCTGCCAATCGCCGCCAGCGTGTTATCACACGGACTTGCGCCTTTCTCCGCGATCATCAGGCGCTGGCACTGGTCCGGCGATGGCGTAAAGGTGGTGTCCTTCATGCCCAGCGGACGGGTGATTTGCTCTTCAAAAAGCTGCGGGTAGGGCTTCCCGGCGGCGGTGCTGAGCGCATCGGCCAGCAGATCGAACGCCAGATTAGAATAGGCCGCCTGGGTGCCCGGCGCTTTCGTCAGTTTCGCCGTGGTCAGCCAGTTCCAGCGCTGGCTGTGCGTCGGCCAGGTGAAGACCGTCCGGTGCGCGGCACCGCCGGGCTGCTCGCGTGGCAGGCTGCTGGTGTGGGTGGCAAGATTCACCAGCGTGATGGGCGCGCCCTGATAAGTCGGTACGCTTGCACCCGGAGGCGCATATTTGCTCAGGGGATCGTTGAGTTTGACCACGCCCTGATCCAGCAGTTTTACCAGCATTTCGCTGGTCATCAGCTTGCTTAACGAGGCAATACGAATCACGGAATCGAGCTGTGGGTGCACGTTGTTGCCGGGACGCGTTTCGCCGAAGCTGCGAAACACTCTCTGGTTACCGTCAATCACGACCAGCGCCATGCCCGTCGCGCCGCTACCAAAATAGATATGATTGGCGTAGCGATCGACAATGTCAGAAGCAAAAACCGGGTCCGGAGAGGTTGGAGCGGCCTGGGCGACAGGCAGCGAGGCAGCACACAGCGCCGCGAGGAGGAGCAAACTACGTTTCAAGGAAAGCATCCATGAATTGAAATAAAAAGATAATGCGTATTTATACTATTAAACGGCCGCTTGCAAAGCGCCTTTCTGCCAGATTGCAGGAATAAAAACGTAACCTGGGGTAAATATGAATATTTTTCCTGCGGGTCTTTACGCGCTTTTGTGAACTCACGCGTATGATATCCTCCACCTTCACAGACGGTTACGGAGCAAAAGATGTCGAATAAACGTGTTGTCATGGTCGTGGATATGCAAAATGGCGTTTTCGCCACCCCTCGCCGCGAGCAGCAAGCGTGCGTGGCAAAAGTGAATCAGCTTATTCAGGCCGCTGACCGTGTCATTTTTATTCAGCATTGTGAAGCGGGGGGGCTGGAGGAGGGGAGCGACGGGTATGCGCTGTTAGCAGGCCTCGAAAGACCGGCCAATGCCCTCTACGTTCAAAAAACGGCCTGTGATGCTTTTTATCACACCGAACTGGAGCGCGTGCTTGCCGAAAACGAGATCGACGGGTTTGTGATGTGCGGCTGCGCCACCGATTATTGCGTCGATACCACGCTGAAAGTGGGGGCCAGCAAGGGCTACCGAATCACGATGGCTGAAGATGCGCACACCACGGCGAACCGCCCAGCGGCAGAAGCCGAAACGCTGATTGCCCATTACAATGACGTCTGGCGCACGCTCACTGTGCCCGGCAATCCCGTTCATGTGAAACTCGTCGAAACAATTCTCGCTCAGTGGCGGGCGAACTAAGCCCTTTCTGGTTGGTCAGATTCATCGATCCGTTTTTGTCGCGGTAAGCGCCGCGGCTCTTTTCGTTGTACACAGCAACGCCTAAAACGATAAGAAATTAGCAGGAGAGCAGTTATGTTTAAGTCTTTCTTCCCCAAACCGGGGCCGTTCTTTTTGTCGGCCGCCATTTGGGCCCTTATTGCGGTCATCGTCTGGCAGATGGGGGGAAATTCCCTGCTGCAGCACGCCATCGGGGCATCGCCCACCGTCCCGGTGAGCGCCGCACGTTTCTGGTCGCTGAACTTCTTTGCGTTCTACGCCTACTACCTGTTCTGCGTCGGGGTGTTTGCCCTGTTCTGGTTTAAATACTCCCCGCACCGCTGGCAGTACTGGTCGATTTTAGGCACCTCGCTCATCATCTTTGTCACCTGGTTCAGCGTCGAAGTGAGCGTGGCGATCAACGCCTGGTACGTGCCGTTCTGGGATATGATCCAGAATGCGCTCAGCAAGCCGGGCAGCGTCACCATCACGCAGCTGTTCTCTGAAACCAGCGTTTTCCTCACTATCGCGCTGATTGCCGTGGTTGTCGGCGTACTGAATCTGTTTTTCGTGAGCCACTATATCTTCCGCTGGCGTACCGCGATGAACGAATATTACATGGATAACTGGCAGCGCCTGCGCCACATTGAAGGTGCCGCCCAGCGTGTGCAGGAAGACACCATGCGTTTTTCCTCCACCCTTGAGGATATGGGCGTGAGCCTGATTAACGCGGTCATGACGCTGATTGCCTTTTTACCGGTGCTGGTGGCCGTTTCGCCCAAGGTCCAGGCGCTGCCGATTATCGGCCATGTGCCTTACGGTCTGGTGATCGCCGCCATCATTTGGTCGCTGGTCGGCACGGGTCTGCTGGCGGTGGTCGGCATTAAACTGCCCGGCCTGAACTTTAAAAATCAGCGGGTGGAAGCGGCCTATCGTAAGGAACTGGTCTACGGCGAAGACGATCCGAATCGTGCCGCGCCGCCAACCGTTCAGGAGCTGTTCAGCGCCGTTCGCCGTAACTATTTCCGCCTCTATTTCCATTACACCTACTTCAACATCGCCCGCTTTATGTACCTGCAGGCGGACACGGTTTTTGGACTGTTCCTGCTGTTCCCGTCCATTGCCGCGGGGGCGATTACGCTCGGCATCATGAACCAGATCCTCGGGGCGTTCGGGCAGGTGAGTAATTCGTTCCAGTATCTGATCAACTCCTGGACGACGCTGGTGGAGTTGATGTCCATCTATAAACGTCTGCGCAGCTTCGAGCGTGAACTCGACAACAACCCCGAGCAGGAAGTTACTCGGTCATTCAGCTAAAACAGGGAAGGACAATGGCCTCAGTCATGACACGCAAAGTCTCACTCTCACTGACGCTGCTCGCCGGGATGGTTCTGGCGGGCTGCACCAGCCAGAAACCGGTGCTAAAAGAGGGGGAAAAACCGGTGGACGTTGCCGCGATGGTTCGACAGAAGATGCCCGCCAGCGTGAAGGACAGAGAAGCCTGGGCGCAAACTCTGGCGAAGACGTTTGAGAGCCAGAAGATTGCGCCCACCGAGGAAAACGTCTGCTCCGTGCTGGCGGTGGCACAGCAGGAGTCGAACTACCAGGCCGACCCGGCGGTGCCGGGGCTCAGCAAAATTGCCTGGCAGGAGATCGACCGCCGGGCGCAGGGCATGCATGTGCCGCTGTTTGTCGTGCATACGGCGCTGAAAATCACTTCGCCAAACGGGAAAAGCTACAGCGATCGGCTGGATACGGTGAAAACTGAAAAGCAGCTGAGCGCCATTTTTGATGACTTCATCGGTATGGTTCCTCTCGGGCAGACGCTGTTCGGCTCACTCAACCCGGTGCATACCGGCGGGCCAATGCAGGTCAGCATCGCTTTTGCTGAAGCGCACAAGAAAGGCTACCCGTGGCAAATGGACGGCACCGTGCGGCAGGAGGTCTTCTCCCTGCGCGGCGGACTGTGGTTTGGCACCTATCATCTGCTGAATTACCCGACAAGCTACACCGCTCCGCTTTATCGTTTCGCTGATTTTAATGCAGGCTGGTATGCAAGCCGCAACGCAGCGTTTCAGAATGCGGTCAGTAAAGCGAGCGGCGTGAAGCTGGCGCTCGACGGCGATCTGATTCGCTACGACAGCGACGAGGCGGGGAAAACCGAACTGGCGGTGCAGAAGCTGGCGTCGAAGCTTGATATGAGCACCCGCGAGATCCATCAGCAGCTGCAAAAAGGCGACAGCCAGGGCTTTGAGGAAACTGAGCTCTACAAGGGCGTTTATCGACTGGCGGAAGCGAAAGCCGGGAAGGCCTTAGTGCGTGAAATGCTGCCGGGGATTCAGCTTGAAAGCCCGAAGATTACCCGCAACCTGACCACGGCGTGGTTTGCTAAGCGGGTGGACGAGCGTCGGGCAAGCTGTATGGCGCGGAATTAGTAGGAACGGCGCCAGCGCAGAATAAGTGCGATTGCCCCAAGCAGGGCGCTGCCTGCGAGAAATGGCACAAGACCAAACAGTGTGCCGACCGCCAGGCCAATTTCGACCTGCGGGCGACCGCTGTCCTGCATCTGCATCAGATGTTCGAACACGCCAGGAGCGTGAACCACCAGGTTCAGCACCTGCGCGCCGACCCAAAAACAGAGCAATACAAACAGCGCGTAGGCGATGTTGCCGGGCAGGGAGGATCCTTTATTGTTCCTGGCAATCACAGACCTGGATAAGGTGAACTCAGTCATCACGACCTCCTTAAAACTTCATGCGCGCTGACGCTACATCGTCAGGCGTTTTTCTGCTGGCAAAAGCCAGAACGCTAATGAGTGGAGTGTGGCAGCAGAACGCCGTTGTCAATATCAGATTCGTGGTAATTTGCGTTCAGGAATGCTCCTAAATCAAATTTTTCCAGTGGCGATCACAGAGCGGCCTGTATGCGAACTGGGGCGATGTTAAATATTTGCTAAGTACCGCGCAGACGGCGGCCTGCGAATGTGCGAGGATGACGTTTTCCTGAAGGAGTGGTTATGAAACTGCCTGATAAGATTCGCCGCGACTGGCACTACTACGCCTTTGCTATCGGCCTGATTTTTATCCTTAATGGCGTGGTCGGGCTGTTGGGGTTTGAAGCGAAGGGCTGGCAAACTTATGCCGTGGGACTGGTGACCTGGGTGATTAGCTTCTGGCTTGCCGGGTTGATTATTCGCCGTCGTCCGGTTGAAGAAACCCAGAGCCCGGAGGCATAAACCGGGCCGCATCACTGCCGCCCGGAATACAAAACATCAGGCTGTCATCGTGGTTTTCAGCGCCGCGTTGGCCTGATGGCGCTCCAGCGCCAGTTCAATCAGGCGGGTAATCAGGCTGGTGTAATCCAGGCCGCTTGCCTGCCACAGTTTTGGATACATGCTGATGTTGGTAAAGCCTGGCAGCGTGTTGATTTCATTGATAATGACCTCGTTTTCTGCCGTCAGGAATACGTCGACACGCGCCATCCCGCTACAGCCCAGCGCCTGATACGCCTCAATGGCCGTCTGACGAATCATATCGTTCACCGCCGAATCAATGACAGCAGGCACAACCACTTTCGCGCCGTTGTCATCAATGTACTTGGTGTCGTAGGCGTAGAATTCGCTGTTCAGGACGATCTCACCGCAGGTGCTCGCTTCCGGGAAGTCGTTGCCGAGTACCGCACATTCGATTTCACGGCCGTTGATGCCGGTTTCCACCACCACTTTGTGATCGAATTCGAAGGCCAGCGCCACCGCCTGCTGATATTGCTCTTCGGTTTTCACTTTGCTGACGCCAACGGAAGAACCCTGGTTGGCTGGCTTCACGAACAGCGGCAGGCCGAGCTGCTCTTTTACTGTCGCGAAGCTGTATTTATCACGGTTGGCGCGAGTCAGCGTCACGAAAGGCGCAATCGCCAGGCCCGCATCACGAAGCAGGCGCTTAGTGACGTCTTTGTCCATGCAGGCGGCTGAACTCAGCACATCGGAGCCGACGAAAGGCAGGTTCGCCATGCGCAGCATGCCCTGCAAAGAACCGTCTTCACCCAGCGTGCCGTGCACAATCGGGAAGATGACGTCGATGGCTGGCAGCGGCTGGCCGCTGTCGGCGTTGATCAGCTGCCCGGTGGTTTTGCCCGGGATCTGGGCGAGCGTAATGTCAGAAGGGCGCAGGGCGATACGGGCTGGATCCTGCGCGTTCAGCAGGTAGCTGCTGGCGTCATTAATATGCCATTGCCCCTGCTTATCAATCCCCAGCAGTACCACGTCAAAACGCGTCTTATCCATTGCCTCAACAATGTTCTTTGCCGACTGCAAAGAGACTTCATGCTCCGCTGACTTCCCGCCAAAGACGACTCCAACCCGCAACTTAGCCATTTCCACACCCATCTACAAAAACAGAAAGCCGATACCATAGCACGTCGACCCAGGGGCTTCTGCCATAATCTTAGTTTTATCACCGGGAGCGAAAATGCGCGGGAAGGGCATCCTTGTTTTACTGGCGGTCGGCATAGTCGGGTACCTGACCTGGCGTTTTCTGCCGTCTGCATACAATCCATTCGCACCACTTTCACTGGACGACCCGCCGGGACGCATCACCCAGTTCAAGCTGCGCCGTCTGCCGGAGGCTCGCTGTCCTGTGCTGCTACAGCAGGCCAACGAGCGCGGCTGGATCAGCAGCAAAACCCTGGCCGACAGCGGTGGGCCTTGTCCGTTGCGTCAGCCGGTGCGGGTGATGAACTTCGGCGATGTGCGGCTTAGCAGCAGTTTTCTGGCGAGCTGCCCGTTGGCGCTCAGCAGCGCGCTGTTCGTGCAGCAGCAGGTTAAGCCCCTGGCGGAGAGCATGCAGGGGGCGGGTTTGCGTCAGATAGATCATTTTGGCAGCTTTGCCTGCCGCAATATCTATCATCGGGATAACGCCAGGCTGAGCGAACACGCCACCGCTGAGGCGCTGGACGTCAGCGGCTTCCGCCTCAGCGATGGACGGCGAATCACTGTTTTGCAGGGCTGGCAGCGGCCGCAACAAGCGTCGTTTCTGCGGGCGCTGCTTTCCGCAAGTTGCCACTATTACGGCAACGGCCTGGGGCCGGACTACAATGCCGCCCATGCGAACCACTTTCACTTCGGCATGCGCGGGTACGGGCTCTGTCGATGAGAATATTGCACTGTGAAATGAGCAATTTTTCGTGACATTAATCACACAAATGGCTGATGAAGAAATAAAACACTAAACTCCCGTTCAGCGCATCTGGCGCCATACAAGCACGTGACTCGCTTGCTATGCTGGGAATTACACACCGAACATGAATGAAAACGCGTAGTTATGGAATCCTGGAAGGTTAATCTCATTTCCGTCTGGTTTGGCTGCTTTTTTACCGGCCTTGCGATCAGTCAAATCCTGCCTTTTTTACCGCTGTACGTTTCCCAGCTGGGGGTAACGTCGCATGAAGCGCTGTCGATGTGGTCGGGGCTGACCTTCAGCGTCACGTTCCTGGTCTCGGCCATTGTCTCGCCCATGTGGGGTAGTCTTGCCGATCGCAAAGGGCGTAAGCTTATGCTGCTGCGCGCCTCGCTGGGTATGGCAATAGCGATTCTGTTGCAGGCCTTTGCCACCAACGTCTGGCAGCTGTTTATCCTGCGCGCCATCATGGGGCTGACGTCCGGTTATATACCGAATGCGATGGCACTGGTGGCTTCTCAGGTGCCGCGTGAGCGCAGCGGCTGGGCGCTGAGTACCTTATCCACTGCGCAAATCAGCGGTGTGATCGGCGGCCCGCTGCTGGGGGGATTTTTAGCGGACCACGTTGGGCTGCGCGCCGTATTCTTTATCACGGCCATTCTGCTGACGGTAAGCTTCCTGGTGACGCTGTTCCTGATTAAAGAGGGCGTACGCCCGCAGATCAGCAAAGAAGATCGACTCAGCGGCAAGGCGGTTTTTGCTTCACTTACCTATCCCGGCCTCGTTATCAGCCTGTTTTTCACCACGCTGGTGATTCAGCTTTGTAATGGCTCGATTGGCCCGATTCTGGCGCTGTTTATTAAATCCATGTCGCCGGACAGCACCAATATTGCCTTTCTGGCGGGCATGATAGCCGCCGTGCCGGGGATCTCCGCGCTGATGTCCGCCCCGCGTTTAGGGAAGCTGGGTGACAGAATTGGCGCGCATCGCATTCTGCTTGCAACCCTGTTTTGTGCCGTGGTGATGTTCTTTGCCATGTCCTTTGTGACCACCCCATTCCAGCTTGGCGTGCTGCGTTTCCTGCTGGGCTTTGCCGATGGCGCAATGCTCCCGGCGGTGCAGACGCTGCTGCTCAAATATTCGAGCGATCAGGTCACCGGGCGCATCTTCGGCTACAACCAGTCCTTTATGTATCTGGGGAACGTGGTGGGTCCGCTGATTGGTGCCTCCGTTTCTGCGATGGCTGGTTTTCGCTGGGTGTTTGTGGCAACCGCCATTGTGGTGCTGATCAACCTTATTCAACTTGCCATTATGTTACGCCGTCGTCAGAGCCTTCCGGCGAAATAAATAATAAGGGGGCGAGGTATTAATGACTTCGCCCTTCATTCTGGTGGGGTAAATTAGGCGAGAGAAACGTTTCGCTATCTCTTATATTTGCATTATTCAAAACTTGTTAAATAATTCTTATACCGACTATGCATTAGGGATCATCTTTGCTACCGTCACGGCATTCTCATAAGGAAGTCTCGCCATGAAAAATCTGATTGCAGAATTGTTGGTTAAGCTTGCAGAAAAGGAAGAAGAATCAAAAGAGTTGGTGGTACAGGTTGAAGCGCTGGAGATTGTGGTGACCGCGCTACTGCGCCATATGCGACAGCCCGAGCAGCAGGCCTTGATTACGGATATTGAAGCCGCATTAGACGTTGCCAAACCCGAACTTCAGGTTCCAGAAAAGGATGTCGAATTACTGCATCAGTATATAAAAAAGCTATTACGGCATCCGCGTAATTAACGTGAATGCCGCACTCTGAAGCGAGAGTTAACCCGACTGTCGTCGCTGTTTAACTATTTTATTCCTCAGTGTTTACCGTTCTGAACGTTATTTTTTTTCCACTAACATGGTTTTTTTCACGTCATTGACCAGACTTACTGAGATCCCCTCACAGAAGGATGGTGCAATGAAAATAACATTACTGGTTACTCTGCTGTTCGGCCTGGTCTTTCTCACCACGGTGGGGGCAGCAGAAAAAACGATGACGCCGCAACAGCAGCGAATGACCACCTGTAATCAGCAGGCGACGAGCAAAACGCTGAAAGGCGACGCGCGGAAAACTTACATGAGCGACTGCCTGAAAAACAGCAGCTCAAAACCGGCAGAAAAAAGCCTGACCCCGCAACAGCAGAAAATGCGGGAATGTAACGCCACCGCGACGCAGCAGTCGCTGAAGGGTGACGATCGTAATAAATTTATGAGTGCCTGCCTGAAGAAAACGGGGTAATTAACGGCGTTTCACGGGTGAGCCTGGCAAGGACTCACCCGCATCCGATTATGACTTGCTGAGCTTCTCTGACTTCGCCATACAGCTGACCATCGCCTCGATCACCGCCGAGCGGAAGCCTTTCTCTTCCAGCACGCGAACCGCTTCAATCGTGGTACCACCTGGGGAGCAAACCATATCTTTCAGTTCGCCTGGATGGATGCCGGTTTCCAGCACCATTTTGGCGGAGCCCATCACCGCCTGCGCCGCGAATTTATAAGCCTGCGCGCGCGGCATTCCGCCGAGTACGGCCGCATCCGCCATCGCTTCAATAAACATGAACACATAGGCCGGGGCGGAACCGCTGACGCCGACTACCGGGTGGATCATCGGCTCGGCAATGACTTCGGCTTCACCAAAGCAGCGGAAGATGCTGACCACGTCGGCGATATCTTCAGTGGTGACCAGCGCGTTAGGGGTCACCGAGGTCATGCCTGCGTTCACCAGCGAAGGCGTATTGGGCATGGCGCGAACGATTTTACGATCGTGGCCCAGCGCACGCGCGAGCTGATCGAGCGTCACACCTGCGGCGATGGAGACCACCAGGGTGTCTTTATTGAAGCTGGAAGCCACATCGCTCAGTACTTTGGTCATGATGGCAGGCTTCACCGCGCCGAAGACGATGTCGGCGACCTGAGCCACTTCCTGCGCGCTCTGCGCAACGTTGATGCCATACTTATCGTGCAGGGCGGCCACTTTGTCCGGCGAGGGCGTATAAACCCAAATCTGGGCGGGCTGCACCTGACCGCTGGCAATAAGCCCTCCGAGGATGGCCTTTCCCATGTTACCGCAGCCGATGAAACCGATTTTCTTGTCCATTCTGTCTCTCCCACAGCGTTTTTCTGATAGTGGGTCTTAGCTTATCATCTTGTGGCTTTGCGGGAAGAGGAAAGCAGGCGACAATGCCGCGGTTAATGGAACCAGGAGTGTGTATGGCGATTTGGGTGGATGCGGATGCGTGTCCGAATGTGATTAAAGAGATCCTGTTCCGCGCGGCGGACAGAACGCAAACGCAGGTCACGTTAGTGGCGAACCAGAATATTCGCGTGCCGCCGTCGCGGTTTATTCGCTCATTGCGGGTGCCAGCAGGGTTCGACGTGGCGGATAACGAAATTGTGCGCCAGTGCCAGCCGGGCGATCTGGTTATTACTGCAGATATTCCGCTGGCGGCAGAAGTCATTGCCAAAGGTGGCGCAGCGCTGAACCCGCGCGGCGAGCGCTATAGCGAAGCGACAATCCGTGAGCGCCTGACGATGCGCGACTTCATGGATACGCTGCGGGCCAGCGGCATTCAGACCGGTGGCCCGGACAGCCTGTCACAGCGGGATCGCCAGCAGTTTGCCGCTGAACTTGATAAATGGCTGTTAGCGGTCAAGCGCGGGCAAAATTAAACCCAGCTGTCGTCGTCGCCACCGAAATCGTCATCATTGAAATCGGCGTTGTTCCAGTCGTCGCTGCCACTGGCGGCGTAATCGCTGCCGTCGTCAGGCAGGAACTGCGCATCGCTGGCCTGAGTCAGGTCGTCGGCGGCAGGCACAGGCGTCTCCTCAATGATATTGACGATTTCCTGCGAGTGCGTGCCTGAGAACATATTCATCAGCATATTGCCGAGCACCACGCCGCCCGCCACGCCTGCTGCCGTTTGTAGCGCGCCGGACATAAAGCCACCGCCGCTGCGGGCGGGAGCGTAATTCTGGGCCTGTGGTGCGGCGTAACCGGCCTGCGGGCGACCATAGTTTTCAGCGCCAGGGATGGCATTGCCCGCGCGTGGCTGAGGCTGGCTCCCGCCGCCGAACAGGTCCGCCAGAAAGCCGCCGCTGCTTTGCTTTGTCGCCTGAAGCTGTGTTAAATCGCTCTCCAGCGCCTGAATGCGCTCGTTGAGCTGTTTGAGGGCCGCTTCCTGAATCAGAATGGTTTGTGCCATGTAGTAGGGCGCAGCAGGCTGAGCCTGAACATGTTGCGCAATCACCTGCTCGGCGTTAGCATCGCGCGGCGCGCTTTGCGTCTCAGCCTGTTGCAGACGTGAAAAAAGCCCGTCGATCAGCCGTTGTTCTTCAGATTGCATGGGGGACTCCTTAATCGCATCATCGCGACAGCCAATAGTTTGTCTGAAACAGTGAGGCTGTAAACAGAGACTACGTAAAGCTGTGCAGAAATGTGTTACCTTTTGCAGCCGCCCGGGGTTGTCAAAACGCCGCTGCTTCATGTAAGGTTACCGAAACAGTTAATGACACTATTTCTTTACACTTTTAAGGCCTCTTACGTTTAGCTATATCAGCGAATGCAGAAGAGGGGCGTTGAAAGTGTATTTTTATTTTTACGCTCATTTTTGTACTAGTTTGATGATATTATCAGCTCTCATTCGTTCGGCCCGTAACGCCGCAGTACCAGGGGGAACTCAGTGACAACACAGCCCATTTTTCTGATTGGTGCCCGCGGGTGCGGTAAAACGACGGTGGGGCAAAAGCTCGCCGAAGCCTGCCAGTGTGCGTTTATCGACACCGATTTAATCCTTCAGCAGCGTGCGAAGAAAACCATCGCTGATATCGTGGCGAAAGAGGGCTGGCCCGCGTTTCGCGCGCTTGAGACTCGCACGCTACAATCAGTCGCCGCGCCTGACTCGATAATTGCTACCGGCGGCGGCATTATCCTTGCTCCAGTTAACCGTGAATTTTTGCGTGAAAACGGCATTGTGATTTATCTGAAAGCGCCTGTATCAGTGCTGGCGGGGCGTCTCGAAGCCTTCCCCGAAGCGTCTCAGCGCCCGACGTTGACCGGCAAACCGATCAGTGAAGAAGTGCGCGAGATCCTTACCCAGCGTGATGCGCTCTACCGGGAAACCGCCCATCATGTGGTGGACGCGGCCTGTGAGCCCGACGAAGTGGTGGCGCAAATTCAGCGCGCCCTCGCCGCTGCCCACACATCAGTCCAGCCTTTAAAATCAGCAACCGCTGGCTAACGCCTATACTTAAGGCTCTGAACCGAAAGAGGAAGAGCTATGCCGTCCAACCCCCCTTATCCACGAGAAGCCCGCGTTGTGGCCGTCGAAAAAGGCGAGCCGAGCCAGTCGGTGACCTGGTATGAGTTGCGCGCCGACCACCCTAAGCCCGACTCGCTTATCAGCGAACATCCCACCCAGGCCGAGGCGCTCGATGCCAAACGGCGTTATGAAGATCCTGGCAAGTCCTGATGCCGGGATAATTGTTGCGCAACGCCCGCCGCGCGCGGGCGTAAATCACACTTTTCAGCTAAACTGGATGTTAATAAAAAGTTAAGCTCTGGATAATGCTGGAGTGAGCTGGAGCGAGCTGGAATCTTTACAAACAGCCCCGGAATGAAGCTGCTACGCTTCTGAACGGTTGTTTTTAAGCCATCCAGGGGGCTGTCAGTCAGCAGTAAGCCTGTATCGAAGCAGTGGTTGTCGTAATAAAAGGGTCATAACATGAGTGCGACTTTGGCGATTCTTACCATCGGTGTGGTTCCGTTGCGTGAGGTGTTGCCGCTATTAACGGAGCACATCAGGGAAGATCAGATTACCCACGTCAGTTTACTGGGGAAAATGACGCGTGAAGCGGTCATGGAGGAGTATGCCGCCGCTCCCGGCGAAGATATTCTTATCGCTCTGCTGAACGATAACCAACTGGCAGAGCTCTCCCGGGCGAAGGTCGAGCGCGACCTGCAGTCGGTGGTGGAGGTGCTGGATAATCAGGATTACGACGTGATCCTTCTGATGAGCACCGCGCCGATCGCAGGCCTGGTCGCCCGCAATGCCATTCTTATCGAACCTCAGCGCATCATCCCGCCGCTGGTCAGCTCCATCGTGGATGGTCACCAGGTGGGCGTGATTGTCCCCATTCCGGAATTAATGAGCACCCAACGCAGCAAATGGCAGGCGTTGCAGAACTCGCCACACTACGCGCTGGCAAACCCCATTCACGGCTCAGCGGATGAACTTATCACCGCCGGGCAGCAGCTGATCGGTCGTGGAGCGGATGTACTGATGCTCGACTGCCTGGGCTTCCATCAGCGGCATCGCGATCTGCTCCAGAAAGCGCTGGGTGTTCCGGTATTGTTGTCGAATGTGCTGGTGGCGAGGCTCGCGGCGGAGCTGCTGGTCTGAGCTGATTTTTTGCGTGACAGCCTGCTGTCACGCCCCCTATATTGGATTGGTACACAACAACGACACCAATAAGGGCCAGTTATGCTCCAAAGCAATGAATACTTTGACGGGAAAGTGAAGTCCATCGGGTTTACCAGCAGCAGCACCGGTCGTGCCAGCGTCGGCGTGATGCTGGAAGGGGAATACACCTTTGGAACGGCGCAGGCTGAAGAGATGACCGTCGTGAGCGGAGCGCTGCACGTGCTGCTGCCGGGTGAAACAGAATGGAAAACCTACGTTGCAGGCCAGGTGTTTAACGTGCCGGGCCACAGCGAGTTCCACCTTCAGGTCGCTGAACCGACTTCTTACCTCTGCCGCTATCTGTAACTGCTTTCTTTAAGTAATGCGCCTTCCGGTCTGCACAGGAAGGCGTTTGTTTAGCGCTGGGCTTCGCCGCCCAGACCTTCCACCAGTTGCGCCACCAGCGCCGCCAGTTCACCGGTCATCAGGATAAAGTCGGCGTCGAAACGCTGGTCGTAGTTTTCTCGCTCAATATCCTGGTTCTGATCGCGCAGCTCGTCGCAGAACTTCAGACGCTTGATAGAGGCGTCGTCGCAGATCATAAACTGAATGCGCTGCTGCCAGTCGAGGGCCAGTTTGGTCACCACTTTTCCGGCTTCGATATGCACCGCGATCTCATCGCTCACCAGATCCTGCTTCTTCGCGCGGATCACGCCGCCGTCTTCGAGGATCGCCTTGAGTTCAGCTTCGTCCAGCAGCTGGAAGCCCTGCGCCACGTTGCCGGAGCGAACCCACTCGGTCAGCGTCAGCTCAATCGGGTTTTCCAGCGCCAGCGGCACAACCGGCAGCGAGCCGAGGGTTTTACGCAGCAGGGCGAGGGTATCTTCGCCCTTTTTCGCGCTGGCACAGTCCACCATGATCAAACCGTTGACGGTATCGATCCACAGCATTGTCTGGCTGAAGCGGCTGAAGGCGCGAGGCAGCAGAGAGTGCAGCACTTCATCCTTCAGGGAGTCTTTTTCGGTTTTCTTCAGCTTGCGGCCCTGATCGGCTTCGAGCTTGAGGATCTTCGCTTCCAGCGCCTGCTTCACGACCGGGGCAGGCAGAATTTTCTGTTCGTAACGGGCGCAGATCAGGATCTGGCCGTTGGCTTCGTGGGTGAAAGCGTCGCTGTGCGAACCCATCGGCGGAACCCAGCCGGTTTTAGCCATGTCCTGGCTTCCGCAGGGAGTGAACGCCAGCGCGGCCAGCTGTTTTTCCATCTCATCGGCGCGCAGGGAAATGTCGCGGCTAAGACGGTAAACCATTAAATTTTTGAACCACAGCATGATAATTTCCACGGGGTTAACGTTAAATTCAGCGGGCATGATAGCGAATTGTCACTATGCTTGCATTGTTAATCAGGCACCGGGGAGGCTTCTGTGCGTATAGGAATAGACTTGGGTGGTACCAAAACAGAGGTCATTGCACTCAGTGACCAGGGGGAGCAGCTGTTCCGTCATCGCCTGCCGACGCCGCGCGACGACTACCAGCAGACCATCGATACCATCGCTACTTTGGTGGCGATGGCCGAAAAAGAAACCGGGCAAACCGGCACCGTGGGGATGGGGATTCCGGGCTCGATTTCGCCTTACACCGGGGTGGTGAAAAACGCTAACTCGACCTGGCTTAACGGTCAGCCCTTCGATAAAGACTTAAGCCTGCGGCTCAATCGGGAAGTGCGTCTGGCCAACGACGCCAACTGCCTGGCCGTTTCCGAGGCGATTGACGGCGCGGCGGCCGGAGCGCAAACCGTCTTCGCGGTCATTATCGGCACCGGATGCGGGGCTGGCGTGGCGCTGGGCGGCAGGGCGCATATCGGCGGCAATGGTACGGCGGGCGAATGGGGACACAACCCACTGCCGTGGATGGATGAAGACGAACTGCGCTACCGTGCTGAAGTGCCGTGCTACTGCGGCAAGCAGGGCTGTATCGAGACGTTCATCTCCGGCACCGGGTTTGCCACCGATTATCACCGCCTGAGCGGTAACCCGCTCAAAGGCAGCGAAATTATGCGGTTGGTGGAGGAACAGGATGCCGTCGCGGAGCTGGCACTCAATCGCTATGAGCTGCGGTTGGCGAAGTCGCTGGCCCACGTGGTGAATATTCTGGACCCGGACGTAATAGTGCTCGGCGGCGGTATGAGCAATGTGGAACGGCTCTACAAAACCGTGCCGGATTTAGTAAAGCATTTTGTCTTTGGCGGCGAATGTGAAACGCCGATCCGCAAGGCGGTACACGGCGATTCAAGCGGCGTTCGCGGTGCTGCATGGCTGTGGCCGCTGTAAGCGCGGCCCTCAGCTGCTGCAAATAATCTGCGTGGTTCTCTGCTTCTTACGTGCGTAAAGAAGCAGGGAAGACATCGCCAGGAAAGAGAGCAGTGCGGCAGGGAGCGTGACGTAATTGTACGTGAACCCTGCCGTCAGCATCATCCCACCGCAGTAAGCCCCGATCGCACTCCCCAGATTAAAGGCAATCTGCCCTCCCGCGGCTCCCAGCATTTCGCCGCCTTTGGCATTCTGCAGCAGCAGAATTTGCAGCGGCGCGGAAAGGGCGAACAGCCCGGCGCAGCAGACAAAAGCGAAGCCCAGAGACATGAGCGGCGATCCGGCAAAGAAGAACAGCGCCAGCAGCGCGATGACAATCACCAGGTCGGTCACCACCGCAATGCTGAGCGGTGAGCACTTGCCGGACAAGCGCGCGCTTAACAGGTTACCGGACACCATGCCCAGCCCGGCGAGCATCATAATGAGCGTGATGCTGCCTGCCGAAAACCCGGACACCGACATCATAAACGGCTTGATGTAACTGAACCACGCGAAGACGCCCGCATTACCGAACATGGTCGCGGCAAAGATAAGCCAGGGCTCCGGGAGGCGGAGAAAGTGGAATTGCTCCCGCAGTTTTCGCTTTGCGTTATCGGCAATATTCGGGATCCAGAGCAGCACGGAAACCAGTACGGCCACGTCGAATACGGTTATCAGCAAAAACGTGTAGCGCCAGCTGAAGGTCTGGCTGAGCCATGTCCCGAGCGGCACGCCGAGCAGGTTCGCCACGGTCATGCCCGAAATCATTCCGGCGACGGCCGCTGTCACTTTTCCCGGAGGGGCAAGTTTCGAAAGGATAATCGCCCCGACGCCAAAAAAGGCACCGTGTGGGAAGCCGGACAGCAGCCTCGCTATCGCCAGCATCACATAAGACGACGACAGCATAAACAGTGCGTTACCCGCCACGCACAGCGCCACCAGAAACAGCATGATGTGCTTGAGTGAAAAGTGATTAGAGACCAGAGCGATAATCGGTGCGCCGATAACGACGCCCAGCGCATACCAGGAGATCATGTGCCCGGCGGCGGGAATGCTGAGGCCCGCATCATGAGAGAGTTCAGTGAGTACACCCATGATGCCGAACTCGGCCATGCCTAAACCGAAGGTGCCTAACGCTAACGATAAAATGACTTTTTTCATACCGATCCGTTGCAAAAGGGAGATGCCCTGAACGTCATGCCGCGAAGAAACGCCCAGCTTGCGGTAAACAGGGCGCGAAAGCCAATCGCTTATTCTTCTTTCTCTATTCACAATCCTGCTGCGCGATTACTCCACCGCGAAGGTTTTATCGAGGCGACTGTATCCCAGACCATTAATTTTTTTCACTTTAATCTGCACCGGGATCCGCTCCTTCATCGCCTCAACATGGCTGATTACGCCGATGACTTTCCCGCTGGCATTCAGTGCATCGAGGGCGTCGAGCGCGGTATCCAGCGTTTCGCTGTCCAGCGTGCCAAAGCCTTCGTCAAGGAACAGTGAATCAATGCGTGTCTTGTGACTCACCAGATCGGAGAGCGCCAGCGCCAGCGCCAGGCTCACGAGGAAACTTTCCCCACCCGAGAGCGTACGGGTGTCGCGCACCGCGTCGGCCTGCCAGGTGTCCATCACCTCCAGCTCCAGCGCTTCGCTGACTTTGCGCTTCAGCAGATAGCGACCATGCAGGCGACTGAGCTGCTCGTTCGCCAGCCAGACAAGATTATCGAGCGTCAGGCCCTGGGCGAACTTGCGGAACTTGTCGCCTTCCTTAGAGCCGATAAGCTGATTCAGCCAGCCCCAGTCTTCGAGGGTTTGCGCGGCGGCCTGGATCTGCGCCATCAGCGACTGCTGCTGCTGGCGACTGTCAGCGTCCTGCTTCAGCTGCTGACGAATTTCACCCTGCGCGGTGCTGTTTTCCCGCAGCTGCTGAGCGAGCTGCGCCAGCGTGGTCTGCACCTGTTCACGATTTTGTGCCGCCGGTAAATCCTCTGGCCGCTGCTGCTGATGGGCCGTCAACGCACTTTGTGCCTGAGCGGCCAGCGCCTGCTGCTGCGTGAGCTGATTTTCAAGCTGCTGTTTTAGCTGCTCCAGTCTCTGGCGCGTTTCATCGTCAAGCAGAGCGCTCAGGAACGCCTGCTGGTCAGCAAACTGACTGGCAGCCAGCGCGGCATCAAAGTCTTTTTTCGCCTCTGCCAGGCGTTCGCGCAGCTGAGTTTCCTGCTGTTGCAGCGTCTGCCACTGGCTTTCCAGCGAAACGCAGTCGTGATGCACCTGCTGCCAGCCCTCGAGGGTGACTGACTCGCTCTCTTTCTGTTCAACAGGCGGCAGCGTCTCCAGCACTGGCTGAAGGTTTGACAATTTCTGAGCAACGGCCTGTTGCAGGTCGCTCTGCGCCTGCCACTGCTGATTTTCAGTTTCGCGCGCGTGCAACCACGCTGTTTCTTCGCCGGCCTCTGGCTGAGACAGGCTGAACGCGGCGAGGGCCTGATTCAGCGCCAACAGGCGCGATTTCGCTTCCTGCTCCAGAGCGCTGCGCTGCGCGTTCAGGGCGTGTATCTGACGCTCCAGGTTTAACCGTTGGCTGTGCTGATAGAGCTGCTGCCCGGCGTTTTCCTGCTCGTTCAGCCAGCCGCTGATATCCTCTTCCGGCGACAGGGAAATCTGCAGGCCGTCGACGGTCGTTTGCCATTGCGAGGTGAGCGCTTGCTCCTGCCCGGCGATCGACTGCAGCTCGGTTTTTTCCGCGAGCAGCTGTTTAATCAGTGCGTCGAGCTGACCTTTCAGGCTCGCACCGGTTTCGCGGATCTGATTGACCTCTTTTTCCAGCGCGTCGCGGCGGGCTTCGTTCACACCCGGTTTGAGCGCCTGATATTCCGCCACCGCCGGGTGCTCCGTTGAACCACAGAGCGGGCAAGGTGCGCCGGGCTGCAAGCGGGCGCGCTCATCGGTGAGTTTCGCGATGATTTTTTCCTGCTCGCACAGGGTTTTAACATCGTTAAACTGCTGAAGCTTGTCTTTGTACTGTTGGCGACGAGCGGCAAGATCCGCTTCGCCTTTTTCAATCTCCTGCTGACGCTGCACGACAAGAGGTTGCAGCTGCTGTCGGCGTTGGCTGAACGGGCGGAACTGGCCCTGCAGGGCGTTCAGCTGCTGACGCAGTGGACGCAGGCGCTGATGCTGTTCCAGGGCGGCGATAACGGCGGTTTCATCCAGCGTCAGCCCGGATGGCGGCAGGGCGTTGTGTTGCTGCGTGAGTCCGTTTTCACGCTGAATGAGTTCATTTAGCTGCGCCGAATCGCGCGCCTGCTGGCTGAAGGTGGCGCGCCATCCGGCCAGTTCGCTTGACCAGTGGCGGTAGCGTTCGTTGGCGAGCAGCCAGTCGGCGAGGGTTTTCCGTTTGTCGTTCAGTTCGCGATGCTGACGTTCGGCGCTCAGACGCAAACGCCCGCGTAGTGCGATCTGCGCCTGTAAGCGAGTATTTACTTCTTCTGCCTGCTGATGCGTTTGCGTGAGCGACGTCTGGCTGTCCTGATAACGAACCCACAGCGGCTTCAGCCTGTCGGCGGGCTGGGCCTGGGCGAGTGCGCTGAGCTGAGGCTGAGCGGCATTCAGCGCCTCCTGCGCCGCAGCCAGCGCTGTTTGTGAGCGCAGCTGCGAGTCCTGCATTTCGGCTTCACGCATCAGCCACTGCTGCCAGAGCTGCACGCGCTGCTGCTCCGTCTGCTGCTGCTTTTCTGCGTCAGTGAGCGCCTGCAAACGTTGCTGCAACCCCTGCTGCTGTTCGTCCGTCAGCAAAACCATGCCCGAGGCCTGCGCCTGAAACTTCTCCAGTTCGGTTCGGGCTTCTTTATGCTTCTCGAACACCCGGGCCGAAATCTGTCCGTAAATTTCGGTGCCGGTCAGCTCTTCCAGCAGCTCGGCTCGCTCTTTGGGTTTGGCATTGAGGAAGGCGGCAAACTGGCCCTGGGAAAGCATCATCGAGCGGGTAAAGCGGCCATAGTCGAGGCCGGTGAGCGAGGCGGTTAAGTCCAGCTTATCTTTGACTTTCTCGGCGAGGATTTCCCCGTCATCGCAGCGGGCTAACTCCACGCGCGGGGCCTGGAGATTGCCGTCCGGCTGGTTGCGGGCGCGGTTCTGGCTCCAGAAGGCGCGGTAGGCCACGCCTTTGACTTCAAACTCCACTTCCGCCAGACATTCGGCGGTGTCGCGGGTCATCAGGTCGTTTTGTGATTGCGACAGCGTGCTCAGGCGCGGCGTTTCGTGGTACAGCGCCAGACAAATGGCGTCCAGCAGCGTGGTTTTGCCCGCGCCCGTTGGCCCGGTAATGGCGAACAGGCCGTTGCTGGCGAAGGGTTCGGCGCTGAAATCAATCTTCCACTCGCCCTTCAGGGAGTTGAGGTTTTTCAGCCGTAGGCTCAGGATTTTCATGGCTGTTCCTCCCCGGAAAGGGTACTCAGGGTTTCTGCAAAGAGTTGATGGAGGCGCTGCGCCTGCGGGGGTTCCATCTCTTCCAGCGCCAGACGACGCTCAAAGACTTCTTCCACTTTCAGCTCGCTCAGGGTTTCACGGTGCTCAGTAGCCAGAACGCGCTCGCGCTGTTCGCGACTGCGGCGCACCAGCAGGACTTCGACGGGTAAATCATCGGTCAGCGCCTGGATTTTGCGCTGAATGTCGTGCAGGTATTCGTCGCTGGTGATTTCGATATCGAGCCAGACCGGAGAGGCGGAATCTGCGTCGCGCCACTGTTCCAGCTGCTGGCTGATAGCGGCGAAATCGCCTTTCAGCACGGCAAGTTTCTGCGTGACGGGCACCTCAAGCGGCTCCACGTTTTCCAGTTTGCCTTCGCGGAAGCTCACCAAATTGACGGTTTTTGCCTTGCCGGTTTCATCAAAGCTCAGGGAGATCGGCGAGCCGCAGTAGCGAATGTGCTCCGTGCCGCCGATTTTCTGCGCGCGGTGAATGTGGCCGAGGGCGATGTAATCGACAGGCGGGAAGTTCTGCGCCGGGAAGGCGTCGAGGGTGCCGATATAAATGTCACGCACCGCGTCACTTTTGCTGGCGCCGACGGTGGTCAGATGGCCGCTGGCGATGATCGGCAACGGGCGTTCACCACGAATATCGCACGCCTGCTGAAACTGCTGCTGGTAATAATCGGTGATGGCCTGTAATAAATGCTGCTGCTTTTCGCCTGCCGAAGAACCCGCCTGGCTGACAATCACGTCGCGCGGGCGTAAAAACGGTACCGGGCAGAGAATAGCGCCTGGCGTGCCGTCACGACGCTTCAGTTCGAAGGGCGGCGTGCCGCTGCCCGCCACGACGAAAGTGTTGAGAAAGGCCAGGATATCGCGGGACTCATTCAGGGTGGCGACGGAGTCGTGATTACCCGCCAGCACCACCAACTGGCAGCCGGTTTGCTGGAGCTTTACCACAAAACGGTTATAGATCTCGCGCGCGTAGCTCGGCGGCGAACCGGTATCGAAGATGTCGCCCGCCACGATAATGGCATCCACCTCTTGTGCCTGCGCCGTCTCCAGCAGCCAGTCGAGAAAAGCTTCGTGCTCGGCGGCACGGCTTTTGCTGTAAAAGTTCTGGCCGAGGTGCCAGTCAGAGGTATGAAGGAGGCGCATATTCAGTCCATGGCAGGAAAGCGAGGCAGCAAGTATAAACTTTTAGTGATTACAGGGCGATGCCCGTACCCGTTAGGTGTCATAATCGAAAAAACGCTATCATAAATCTGTCATAAATCTGACGCATACTAGCGCCGCATTGCATACATATGACTAATAACACGGGACAAATAATGGCGAGACGTATTCTGGTCGTTGAAGATGAAGCCCCCATTCGCGAGATGGTGTGCTTCGTCCTTGAGCAAAATGGCTTTCAGCCTGTTGAAGCCGAAGATTTTGACAGTGCCGTGAATCAGCTCAACGAACCGTGGCCTGATCTGGTTCTGCTGGACTGGATGCTGCCGGGTGGCTCGGGGATCCAGTTCATCAAACACCTCAAGCGCGAGGCGTTAACGCGCGATATCCCTGTGGTCATGCTGACCGCGCGTGGCGAAGAAGAAGACCGCGTGCGTGGCCTGGAAACGGGCGCGGATGATTACATCACTAAGCCTTTCTCGCCGAAAGAGCTGGTGGCACGCATCAAAGCCGTCATGCGTCGCATCTCGCCGATGGCGGTGGAAGAGGTGATTGAAATGCAGGGCCTGAGCCTCGATCCTTCGTCGCACCGCGTGATGACCGGCGAAAACCCGCTGGATATGGGGCCAACCGAATTTAAGCTCCTGCACTTCTTTATGACGCACCCGGAGCGCGTCTACAGCCGCGAACAGCTGCTGAACAACGTCTGGGGCACCAACGTCTATGTAGAAGACAGGACGGTGGATGTGCACATTCGCCGTCTGCGTAAAGCGCTGGAACACAGCGGTCACGATCGGATGGTACAGACCGTCCGCGGCACGGGCTACCGTTTCTCTGCCCGTTTCTGACAATTGACTGGAGTGTGACCCGTGCTGGAACGGCTGTCATGGAAAAGGCTGGTTTTTGAGCTGATCCTCTGTTGTATCCCGGCCCTGATCCTCGGGGCCTTTGTCGGCCATCTGCCGTGGTTTCTGCTGGCGGCGGTCACTGGCCTGCTTGTCTGGCATTTCTGGAACTTACTTCAGCTGTCGTGGTGGCTGTGGGTGGACAGAAGCATGACGCCTCCGCCGGGAAAAGGCAGCTGGGAACCTCTGCTGTACGGTCTGCATCAGATGCAGATGCGTAATAAAAAGCGCCGTCGTGAACTGGGCAGCCTGATTAAACGTTTTCGTAGCGGTGCCGAGTCGCTGCCGGATGCGGTGGTGCTGACCACGGAAGAGGGTGCGATGTTCTGGTGTAACGGGCTTGCGCAACAGATGCTCAACCTGCGCTGGCCGGACGATAACGGCCAGAACATCCTCAACCTGCTTCGCTACCCTGAATTTTCCCGCTATCTGAAATCCCGCGATTTTTCCAAACCGCTCAATCTGGTGCTTAACACCGGGCGACATCTGGAGATCCGCGTCATGCCCTACAGCGACAAACAGCTGCTGCTGGTGGCACGAGACGTGACGCAGATGCATCAGCTGGAAGGCGCGCGGCGTAATTTCTTCGCCAACGTGAGCCACGAATTGCGCACGCCGCTGACGGTGTTACAGGGCTATCTGGAGATGATGCAGGAGCAGACGCTGGAGGGGGCACCGCGCGAAAAAGCGCTTCACACCATGCGTGAACAAACACAGCGGATGGAAGGGCTGGTGCGCCAGCTGTTGACGCTGTCGCGCATCGAAGCCGCGCCGCTGGCTGCGCTGAATGAACGCATTGACGTGCCGATGATGCTGCGGGTCGTCGAGCGGGAGGCGCAAACCCTGAGTCACAAGAAGCACATTCTGCACTTTGAAATTGATGATTCGCTTCAGGTTTTGGGCAGCGAAGAGCAGCTGCGCAGCGCCATGTCGAACCTCGTGTATAACGCGGTGAATCATACGCCTGAAGGCACAGAGATTGTGGTGCGCTGGCAATGTGTGTCGCATGGGGCAATGTTCAGCGTCGAAGATAACGGGCCAGGCATTGCACCGGAGCACATTCCGCGGCTGACCGAGCGCTTCTATCGCGTTGATAAAGCCCGTTCCCGCCAGACAGGCGGCAGCGGACTGGGGCTCGCTATCGTGAAGCATGCGGTCAATCATCACGACAGCCGCCTCGATATCGAGAGCATTCCGGGCAAAATGACGCGTTTTAGCTTCGTGCTGCCGGAACGTTTGATTGCCAGAAAAAGCGCCTGAAGGTGCGGCTGTAAGCATCCGTTGACAAAGACCGACGAAAGTCGGTTTTTTTCCTTTCCGCTCATTGATGCGCTGGATAATTATCAATCGCCTGCTGCTTTTTTGTTCGCATGATTGGCCAGATGTTTTTCTGATATATGGTTGTTCGTGCTGGAACGTAAATGGTTGTTGCTATAATCATCTGGTTTTGCGATCCCATGTTGCATTAAAACGTTATAAGCGTTTAAATTGGCCCCCATGCAGTCGCAGTCTGACTGCCTTCATGCGATAAACCCAATAACTATTCTTTACGCATGAGTATCGGGAGTATTTCCCACTGCATGACACGCTTTCACCGTTGTTCTGTTCCGCAGGGATAAGCGCGGCGTTTTTACTTTCAACACCACATCCACAGGCAGTAAAGAGTTTATGACCCATCAGTTAAAATCTCGCGATATCATCGCGTTGGGCTTTATGACCTTTGCGTTGTTCGTTGGCGCGGGCAACATCATTTTCCCTCCTATGGTTGGTTTGCAGGCTGGCGAGCATGTCTGGACGGCGGCTTTAGGCTTTCTGATCACCGGCGTAGGTCTGCCAGTGCTGACCATTATCGCGTTGGCGAAAGTCGGCGGCGGCGTGGACAGCCTCAGCACCCCAATCGGTAAAGTCGCGGGCGTTCTGCTGGCGGTGGTGTGCTACCTCGCGGTCGGGCCATTGTTCGCCACGCCGCGTACTGCAACCGTCTCTTTCGAAGTGGGAATTGCCCCGCTGACCGGTGACGGTCCGTTGCCGCTGTTCATCTACAGCCTGGTCTATTTCGCGCTGGTGATTCTGGTTTCGCTCTATCCGGGCAAGCTGCTGGATACCGTCGGTAACTTCCTTGCACCGCTGAAAATCATCGCGCTGATTGTGCTGGCAGTGGCGGCCATCATGTGGCCTGCGGGCTCCATCAGCCATGCGCTGGAAGCCTATCAAACCGCACCGTTCTCAAACGGCTTCGTTAACGGCTACCTGACCATGGATACGCTCGGGGCGATGGTGTTCGGTATCGTTATCGTGAATGCCGCACGTTCCCGCGGCGTAAGCGAAGCCCGTCTGCTGACGCGCTATACCGTGTGGGCTGGCCTGATGGCGGGTGTCGGTCTGACGCTGCTGTACCTGGCGCTGTTCCGTCTGGGTTCTGACAGCGCAACGCTTGTTGATCAGAATGCCAACGGCGCAACGATTCTGCATGCTTACGTTCAGCACACCTTCGGCGGAGCGGGCAGCTTCCTGCTGGCGGCGCTGATTTTCCTGGCCTGTATGGTCACGGCGGTTGGCCTGACGACCGCGTGCGCGGAGTTCTTCTCCCAGTATCTGCCGCTCTCTTACAAAACGCTGGTGTTCATCCTCGGGATCTTCTCGATGGTGGTGTCCAACCTTGGCCTGAGCCATCTGATTCAGATCTCCATTCCGGTTCTCACCGCGATTTATCCGCCGTGTATCGCACTCGTTGTATTAAGTTTTACCCGCGGTTGGTGGCATAATTCGACCCGCGTGATTGCCCCGGCGATGTTTATCAGCCTGGTGTTCGGCCTGCTCGACGGCGTGAAAGCCTCCGTGTTTGCTGATATCCTTCCGGCCTGGACCTCGCATCTGCCACTGGCGCAGCAGGGTCTGGCCTGGCTGATGCCAACTATCGTCGCCGCCGTTCTGGCGATGGGATGGGATCGCGCCGCAGGCCGTCAGGTAACCTCCAGCGCGCATTAATAGCGGGCGAGGATAGAAATTAACCACGGGGCCAATGGCTCCGTGGTTTTGTTTTTTGTTAAGGCAGTGGAATTCATGGCAACAGATAACAAGCTAAAGCGTGGGCTTACCGCCCGTCACATCCGCTTTATGGCGCTCGGTTCGGCTATCGGAACCGGTCTTTTTTATGGCTCGGCAGACGCCATTAAAATGGCCGGTCCCAGCGTGCTGCTGGCGTACCTCATCGGCGGCGTGGCCGCTTACATTATCATGCGTGCGCTCGGCGAAATGTCGGTGCACAACCCGTCTGCCAGCTCCTTTTCCCGCTATGCGCAGGAAAACTTAGGCCCGCTGGCAGGCTACATCACCGGCTGGACCTACTGCTTCGAAATCCTGATTGTTGCCATCGCCGACGTCACGGCGTTCGGTATTTACATGGGCGTTTGGTTCCCCGCGGTGCCGCACTGGATTTGGGTGCTGAGCGTGGTGCTGCTGATATGCTCCATCAACCTGATGAGCGTCAAAGTCTTTGGCGAACTGGAGTTCTGGTTCTCGTTCTTCAAGGTCGCCACCATCATCGTGATGATTGTCGCCGGTTTCGGCATCATCATCTGGGGGATTGGCAACGGCGGGCAGCCAACGGGCATTCACAACCTCTGGAGCAACGGCGGCTTCTTCAGCAACGGCTGGCTTGGCATGGTGATGTCGTTGCAGATGGTGATGTTCGCCTACGGTGGGATTGAAATCATCGGCATCACCGCCGGGGAAGCGAAAGATCCGGAGAAATCCATTCCGCGCGCCATCAACTCCGTGCCGATGCGTATTCTGGTGTTCTACGTGGGCACGCTGTTTGTGATCATGTCTATCTACCCGTGGAACCAGGTCGGCACCAACGGCAGTCCGTTCGTGATGACCTTCCAGCATATGGGCATTACCTTTGCGGCCAGCATCCTGAACTTCGTGGTGCTGACGGCTTCGCTTTCCGCAATTAACTCCGACGTGTTTGGCGTGGGGCGCATGCTGCACGGCATGGCGGAGCAGGGCAGTGCGCCGAAGGTGTTCGCCAAAACTTCCCGCCGCGGCGTGCCGTGGGTGACGGTGGCGGTGATGACCGTAGCGCTGCTGCTGGCGGTCTACCTGAACTACATCATGCCAGAGAACGTCTTCCTGGTGATTGCGTCGCTGGCGACCTTCGCCACCGTCTGGGTGTGGATCATGATCCTGCTGTCACAGATTGCCTTCCGCCGTCGCCTGTCGCCGGAAGAAGTGAAGGATCTTAAATTCAAGGTGCCTGGCGGCGTGTTCACCACGATTGCAGGCCTGCTGTTCCTGGTGTTTATCATCGCCCTGATTGGCTGGCACCCGGATACCCGTATTTCGCTGTACGTCGGCTTTGCGTGGATTGTGCTGCTGCTGATTGGCTGGCAGTTCAAGACGCGCCGCGATCGTCGTCTGGCTAACGCGCAGTAATGGCTTCAAGCCCGGCGGCGTTCTGCTGCCGGGGTTCCTTCTCCTCCCCCTTCATCCTCCCCGCAAAAAAGCCATAATGATGAGTCATCCTCCTAATGCGTATGGCAGGATGAACGCATTTTGAACAAAGGGGAAAAGCGATGTTGAAGGCATGGCATCTGCCTGTTGCGCCGTTCATTAAACAGCAACAGGACCGGTTGACGATTACGCTCTGGCTGAGCGGGGAAGCGCCGCCGCTGAAGGTGACGCTTCGCGCGGAAGAAGATAACGAAGAGATCTCGCTGCCGATGCATCGTCTGCGCAGCGAGCCGTATCCGGGCGTTGTGGCCTGGCGGGCGGAGATCGCTTTAAGCAGCGGCCAGCCTCGTCGTCGCTACAGCTTTAAGCTGATGTGGGCCAACCGCCAGCGCTGGTTCACGCCTCAAGGCTTCAGCGCTTTTCCGCCTGCGCGGCTGGAACAGTTCGCCGTCGACGTGCCGGACACCGGCCCGCAGTGGGTGGCAGACCAGGTCTTCTATCAAATTTTCCCTGACAGATTTGCCCGCAGTGAGCCTCGCACCGCCGAGCAGGACAACGTCTATTACCATCACGCCGCCGGACGTGACATCGTGCTGCGCGAATGGGATGAACCATTAACGGCAGAAGCGGGAGGTTCAACCTTTTACGGCGGCGACCTCGACGGCATCAGCGAGAACCTGCCGTATCTGAAAAAGCTTGGCGTCACCGCGCTGTACCTCAACCCGGTGTTTGTCGCGCCGAGCGTGCATAAGTACGACACCGAAGATTATCGCCACGTCGACCCACAGTTTGGCGGCGATCAGGCGTTACTCCGCCTGCGGCACAACACGCGTCGCGAGGGAATGAAGCTGATTCTCGATGGCGTGTTTAACCACAGCGGTGATTCGCACGGCTGGTTTGACCGACATAACCGCGGCACTGACGGTGCCTGCCACAATCCTTCCTCACACTGGCGGGACTGGTACAGTTTCTCCGAAGAGGGCAAAGCGCTGGACTGGTTGGGCTATGCCAGCCTGCCGAAGCTCGATTTCAGCTCTGAAACGCTGATCAACGAAATCTATCGCGATGAGGACAGCATCGTTCGCCACTGGCTGAAAGCACCGTGGAGCATGGACGGCTGGCGGCTGGACGTGGTGCACATGCTTGGCGAAGCGGGCGGGGCGCGCAACAACCTTCAGCACATTGCGGGCATCACCAAAGCGGCAAAAGAGACGCAGCCGGAGGCCTATATTCTGGGCGAGCACTTCGGCGACGCGCGTCAGTGGCTGCAGGCCGATGCCGAAGATGCGGCGATGAACTATCGCGGCTTCACCTTCCCGCTGTGGGGCTTCCTCGCCAACACCGATATCTCCTACGATCCGCAGCTGATTGATGCGCAAACCTGTATGGCGTGGATGGACAACTATCGCGCCAGCCTCTCGCATCAGCAGCAGCTGAGAATGTTCAATCAGCTCGACAGCCACGACACTGCGCGCTTTAAATCCCTGCTCGGCAAGGACGTGGCGCGCCTGCCTCTGGCGGTAGTGTGGCTGTTCACATGGCCGGGCGTGCCGTGCATTTATTACGGCGACGAAGTGGGGCTCGACGGTAACAACGACCCGTTCTGCCGCAAGCCGTTCCCGTGGAATAAAGAGCAGCAGGATACGGATCTGCTGGCGCTTTATCAGCGTATGACAAAGCTGCGCCATCGCACGCAGGCGCTGCGTCACGGCGGCTGTCAGGTGATTTATGCTGAAGACAACGTGGTGGTGTTCGTTCGCGTGTTGAAACAGCAGCGCGTGCTGGTGGCGATCAACCGCGGCGAGCCGTGCGAAGTGGTACTCGAAGCCTCGCCGCTGCTGGCAGTCAAAGAGTGGCTGCTGAAAGAGGGCAAAGGCACGCTACAGGATGATGTGCTGACGCTGCCTGCCATTTCCGCCTCGGTGTGGTTCGGGAATTAGCGGGCAGAATGCCTGGTGGCAAGGTAAACAGTAAAACCCTCTCTGGAGAGGGTTTTTTAGTGTTTGCACCCCTCTCCTGGTGGGAGAGGGCCGGGGGAGAGGGCATCAGGCCGCACAAACCGTAGGCCGGGTCAGGCGCAGCCGCCACCCGGCATGGTTTTAAGGGTAGAATTCGTCCACTTTGGATAGCAGCGCTTCTCGCCACCAGCGCTGCGCCAGCCCGTCGCTGTGGTTGCGCCAGGCCATATAGGCCACGTCTTTTTCACGAAACGACACCACCGATTTTTCCACCAGCTCCCCGTTCTCCAGCCACGGACGCGCGATATGGCGCGGCAGAAAACCACAGCCCATCCCGGCGCGCAGCAGCGTTAACTTTGAGTGAAAATCATCGACGCGGATCTGCGGCTGCTCGTCCATCAGGTTGCTGTTGATCGGCTGGCAGCTGCGGGCGCTGTCGCTTATCACCACTGCCCGATGCAGGCAGAGCTGATCGTTGGTGAGGGGAGTTTGCGTCTGCGCCAGCGGGTGCGAAGGCGCCACGACAAAGATGTTATCGAGCGTGCCGAGCATTTTGTATGCCCATGCGGCGGAGGTTGGCGGCTCATTAATCGCCCCTAGAATCATGTCCGCCCCGTGATGGGTTAACTCTTCCCACGAGCCTGCCAGCGTGTGGTGGGTGAAGTTCAGCCGCGTCTGCTTGTTGAGGGCGTGAAACTCATCGATTAACGGCAGCAGGGCGTTAAAAGGAAAAGAGTCGTCCAACGCAATCGACAGCTCTTTCTCCCAGCCGGACTGTACCTGCACCGCCTGTTTTTCCAGATCTTTTGCCGCATTCAGCAGCAGGCGCCCCTTTTCCAGCATCATCCTGCCGGTGTCAGTGAATTTCGCCCGGTGGCCTGAGCGGTCCAGCAGCGTGATGTTCAGATCGCCCTCCAGCTTCTGAATCATATAGCTGAGCGCGGCAGGGGTTTTGAACAGCGACTCTGCCGCCGTGGCGAAAGAGCCGTGTTTGTCGAGGGCATCTAGAATCAGTAACACGTCGAGGTTTAAGCGCATGGCGACAAACATCATTAGAAAACAATAAGAGGATTTTCCCCGAACGGGTCCGTCGATAAAAGTGAAAAAATAAGAACGTACTGGCGTAAATTTTTGAGCAAAATAGTTCTTCTCCCCCGGGTTCACCGAACGGAAAAATTTCTTAAATAACTCGTTAGAAATTTCCGCCTATACTCATCAGGCTTTCTCCCTCAGGATCCAACTGCTCACAACAGTCTTAGACCGTTGCATTTTAACTTATTGATTATGAAGGTGTGATATGTCTATCCGGGAACTGATTGACCCTCAAAACTCCGCGCTTATTTTTATCGACCACCAGCCACAAATGTCTTTTGGCGTGGCGAACATTGACCGTCAGACGTTGAAAAATAATACCGTCGCACTGGCGAAGGCCGGCAAGATTTTTAATGTGCCGACGATTTATACCTCCGTCGAAACCAAAAGCTTCAGCGGCTACATCTGGCCGGAACTGCTGGCGGTGCATCCGGACGTCAAGCCGATTGAGCGCACCTCCATGAACTCCTGGGAAGATGAGGCGTTTGTGAAAGCCGTGAAAGCTACCGGTCGCAAAAAGCTCATCATCTCCGCGCTGTGGACCGAAGTCTGCCTGACTTTCCCGGCGCTAATGGCGCTGGATGAAGGCTTTGAAGTGTACGTGGTGACGGATACTTCCGGCGGCACGTCCATTGATGCCCACGAACGCGCTATCGACCGTATGGTGCAGGCTGGCGCGGTGCCGGTGACCTGGCAGCAGGTGCTGCTGGAGTACCAGCGCGACTGGTCGCGTAAGGGCACTTATGACGCGGTAATGGACCTGGTGCGCGAACATTCCGGCGCTTACGGGATGGGCGTCGACTACGCCTACACTCTGGTGCACGGCGCGCCAGAACGTAAAGCGTAAGGCTGACCGGCGGGCTGAGGCCCGCTTTTTTTCGACCGTAAGGAATCCATCGCCATGAGCCAACAGAAACACGTGACGCTGGTCATCACCCATGCACTGAACCCGCAGAACAGCTCCCGCTACGAAGCCTGGCTGGGGAAAATCATGCCCGTGGCGGCGGAGTTCCCTGGGCATCTCGGCGCCAACGTTATCCGCCCGGCCGACGGGCAGGGTAAGTGGAACATCATCATTCGCTTCGACACCCTTGAACACCTTTACGCCTGGACCCAGTCGGAAATCCGCCAGCGTCTGGTGGATGAAATCACCCCGCTATTGACCGAAGGCGACCATACCGAAGTGCGTACCGAAGCGGCCTTCTGGTTTACGCCGCCCGCACTCCATGTGCGTCAGCCTAAACGCTGGAAGCAGTTTCTGATTACGCTGCTGGTGATTTTCCCGAGCACGAATCTTGTTCCCGCCGTCACCGGCGCATTGTTTCCTGCGCTGAAAGGTTCTCTGCTGCTGCATCTGATTAACGATGCCTGCGTCGTGGCGCTGGTGGTCTGGCTGTGGATGCCCATCGTTACCCGAATTTTTGCCGGCTGGCTGAAAAAAGCCTGAACCGGTCTGAGGAGTCTGAAATGTCTCAACATGCCACTTTGATCCTGACCCACGGTGACATTCATACGCTGGATAAACAGAATCCGCTGGCGGAGGCCGTGGCGATCGCCAATGGCAAGATCATCGCTGCGGGCACTCACGATCGCGTGATGAGTTTCGCCAACGATGGCACGCAGATTATTGATCTGAAAGGCCATACGGTGATCCCCGGCCTGAACGATTCACACCTGCACCTGATCCGCGGGGGGTTGAATTACAACCTGGAGCTGCGATGGGAAGGCGTGCCGTCCCTCGCTGACGCGCTGCGTATGCTGAAAGATCAGGCTGACCGCACGCCGTCGCCGCAGTGGGTGCGCGTGGTGGGCGGCTGGAGCGAGTTCCAGTTTGCCGAACGGCGCATGCCGACCATTGAAGAACTAAACGAAGCTGCACCGGACACGCCAGTGTTTGTGCTGCATCTGTACGATCGGGTGCTGCTGAATCGCGCGGCGCTGAAGGCGGTTGGTTACACCAAAGACACGCCAAATCCTGCTGGCGGTGAGATCGTTCGCGATAAAAACGGTAATCCGACCGGGATGCTGGTGGCGAAGCCCAATGCGATGATCCTCTACTCGACGCTGGCGAAAGGGCCAAAATTGCCGATCGAAATGCAGGTGAACTCCACCCGTCAGTTTATGCGCGAGCTGAATCGCCTGGGCCTCACGAGCGCCATCGACGCGGGCGGCGGTTTCCAGAACTACCCGGAAGATTACCAGGTGATCGACGAGCTGCACGCCAAAGATCAGATGACGGTGCGCATCGCCTACAACCTCTTCACCCAGCGCCCGAAACAGGAGCTCGAGGACTTCGAGCGCTGGACCGATATGCTCAAGCCAGGGCAGGGCACTGATTTCTATCGCGCCAACGGGGCCGGGGAGATGCTGGTGTTTTCGGCGGCGGATTTTGAAGACTTCCTGCAGCCGCGCCCTGATTTGCCGGAAGGGATGGAGGACGAACTGGAGCGCGTGGTGCGCCATCTGGTGGAACACCGCTGGCCATTCCGCCTGCACGCCACCTATGACGAGTCCATCAGCCGGATGCTCGACGTATTCGAGAAGGTGAACCGTGACATTCCGTTCAACGGCCTGCACTGGTTCTTCGATCACGCCGAGACCATTACCGAGCGCAATATCGAGCGCGTGAAATCGCTTGGCGGCGGCATTGCCGTTCAGCATCGCATGGCATTCCAGGGCGAATATTTTGTCGACAGATACGGTAAAGAAGCGGTGAAACACACGCCGCCGGTGGCGAAAATGCTCGAACTGGACGTGCCGGTCGGGCTTGGCACAGATGCGACCCGCGTGGCGAGTTATAACCCTTGGACCGCGCTGTACTGGCTGGTGTCCGGTCGTACCGTCGGCGGGATGGCGATGTATGACGACAATAATCGTCTGCCGCGCGACGTGGCGCTAGAGCTGTGGACGGCGGGCAGCGCCTGGTTTTCCAGCGAACAGGGCAAAAAAGGGCGCATCGTGGCCAATCAGCTAGCGGATTTGGTGGTGCTGTCAAAGGACTACTTCCGCGTACCGGAAGAGGAGATCAAAGGCATTGAGTCGGTGCTGACGATTGTCGACGGCAAAGTGGTTTATGCCGCCGGGCATTTCAGCCCGCTTGCGCCGCCGTCCATTCCGATTGTGCCGGACTGGTCACCGGTGGTGAAAGTGCCTGGGCATTACCGTTCCGCACCGCCAGCCGCTGCGAAGGTCGGGGCCGTGGTGCAGATGCATCAGTGCGTCGGCAGCTGTGGCGTGCACGGCCATTCGCATGACATCGCGCGCAAGTCAGGTATACCGGTATCGGATGACCAGGCCTTCTGGGGCGTGCTGGGGTGCAGCTGTTTTGCGTTCTAATGTCTAATGCGCGCGAAGTTTTCCCCTCACCCTAACCCTCTCCCCACAGGGGAGAGGGGACCGAACGAGCACTGGTTTTCTCCCTCGCCCCTTTGGGGAGAGGGCCGGGGTGAGGGGAAACCTCAATCACCAGAAACAAAAAAGGCCCGCATTCGCGAGCCTTTTGTTCATCAATCAGCGCTGATTACAGGCCGTTGACGTTCTCAGTCAGGTATTTTGCAACACCGGCTGGAGAAGCATTCATGCCTTCTTTGCCTTTTTCCCACTGAGCCGGGCACACTTCGCCGTGCTCTTCGTGGAACTGCAGCGCGTCAACCATGCGCAGCATTTCGTCGATGTTACGACCCAGTGGCAGATCGTTGACAACCTGGTGACGAACGATGCCGTTAGCGTCGATCAGGAAAGAACCACGCAGAGCAACGCCCGCGTCCGGATGTTCGATGCCGTAAGCCTGCTGGATTTCACGTTTGATGTCCGCAACCATCGCGTATTTCACCGCACCGATGCCGCCTTTGTCGACAGGGGTGTTGCGCCATGCGTTATGGACAAATTCAGAGTCGAAGGAAACGCCAACCACTTCCACGCCGCGTTTCTGGAATTCTTCGTAACGCTTGTCGAAAGCGATCAGCTCAGACGGGCACACGAAGGTGAAGTCCATCGGCCAGAAGAACAGAACGGTCGCTTTGCCAGCGGTGTGCTGTTTGAAGTTGAAGTTATCAACGATTTCGCCGTTACCCAGTACAGCAGCGGCAGTAAAGTCAGGAGCAGGACGGGTTACCAGAACCATGAGGTTCTCCTCTTCATTTATAAGGTTAATGGAACGCAACGCGGGCCAGTATAGGGAGAGGTGTGAGGTGACTCAATGCAAAACTGACAATCGTTGAGACAGGTTTTACCTATCAATTATTATATTACCAACCGTTTCAGCTTAGCGATTCTGTGATAAAGCGCAAGTTTTACAGCTCGCGCGCCTTCGCCTGCGCCATCATGCGGGGGTAAAACGTCCAGAAAGTTTCTTCGAGCTGCGCGTAATGCGTGTCCAGATCCTGCCAGGAATCACGCAGGGCATCGAGGCGCGGGCGGCGGCTTGCCATGCCGTTCAGCACGTTCTGAATGAAATCCATATCGCGGTAGCGCTCAAGCCAGCGCTCTGACCACAGGTAGTCATTCAGGTTAACGAAGCGCGGCGGTGAATCGGGCAGTATGGCCGCCACCTGAGCGTGGGCGTGGCGGACAAACTCCGGCAGCGCTAGATCCGGCGACAGCTTTTCCCAGTCGCGCGAAAGGAAATGATCCCACATCACATCAAGCGTGATGGGCGCGACGCGACGGGTTTCCGGGCGGAACCACGCTTTGGCCGTTTTGACCTCAGGCAGGTTATCCGTCAGCACGTCGATGCGGCGATGCATGTAGATGCCGCTGACTACGTCAGGCGCGTAGTCGTCGTCCGGGTTTCCGCGAACGAAATCTGCCAGCAAATTGCCCGAAAGTGAGCTGTCAGCGAGATGGGCAAGATGCAGGTGAGCCAGAAAATTCATGAGTCCGTTATCCGTATTTAAAGGGCTTATCGGTTGCAGCCAAAGCGGCCTGCCACTAGACTACCCGCCTCTTTATTATGCTTGAGTCACCGTCATGCGCGTCGCCGATTTTACTTTTGAACTGCCCGAATCTCTTATTGCCCACTACCCACAGCCGGAGCGCAGTGGCTGCCGATTGCTGTCACTGGATGGGCCAACGGGCGCGCTGACGCACGGTACTTTCACCGATCTGCTTGAGAAGCTCAACCCTGGCGATCTGCTGGTCTTTAACAACACCCGCGTGATCCCGGCGCGCCTGTTTGGTCGCAAGGCCAGCGGCGGCAAGATTGAAGTGCTGGTTGAGCGCATGCTCGATGATAAACGTATTCTGGCACATATTCGCGCCTCGAAGGCGCCGAAGCCGGGCGCGGAACTGCTGCTGGGCGATGACGAGAGCATCAAAGCGACCATGACCGCGCGCCACGATGCGCTGTTCGAAGTCGAATTCAACGACGAGCGCCCGGTGCTCGATATCCTCAACGCCATCGGCCACATGCCGCTGCCGCCGTACATTGATCGTCCGGACGAAGACGCCGACCGCGAACTGTACCAGACCGTCTACAGCCAGAAGCCTGGCGCGGTCGCCGCCCCAACGGCGGGCCTGCACTTTGACGAACCGCTGCTGGCGAAACTGCGTGAAAAAGGCATTGAGATGGCGTTCGTGACGCTGCACGTTGGCGCAGGAACCTTCCAGCCGGTGAGAGTGGACAGCATTGAAGATCACATCATGCACTCTGAATATGCGGAAGTGCCGCAGGAAGTTGTGGATGCGGTACTGGCGGCGAAAGCGCGCGGCAGCAAAGTGGTTGCCGTGGGCACTACGTCCGTCCGTTCTCTGGAAAGCGCGGCGCAGGCGGCGAAGAACGATCTGATCGAAACCTTCTTCGGCGACACGCAAATCTTTATCTATCCAGGCTATCAGTACAAAGTGATCGATGCGCTGGTGACCAACTTCCACCTGCCGGAATCGACGCTCATCATGCTGGTGTCGGCCTTTGCCGGTTATCAGCACACGATGAACGCCTACAAGTCTGCGGTAGAACAAAAATATCGCTTTTTTAGCTACGGGGATGCCATGTACATCACGTACAATCCGTCCGCAATCAATGAACGCGTTGGGGAATAATTCCGCGGCGCTCGGTTAATACGTCAGACTGTCTTTCTGACGCTGGAGCAAGAATGAAATTTGAACTCGATACTACCGACGGACGCGCGCGCCGCGGCCGCCTGGTCTTCGATCGTGGCGTGGTTGAAACGCCAGCCTTTATGCCCGTTGGCACCTACGGCACCGTAAAAGGGATGACGCCGGAAGAAGTCGAAGCCACCGGCGCACAGATTATTCTCGGCAACACTTTCCACCTGTGGCTGCGCCCGGGTCAGGAGATCATGAAGCTGCACGGCGATCTCCACGACTTTATGCAGTGGAAAGGCCCGATCCTCACCGATTCCGGCGGTTTCCAGGTCTTCAGCCTCGGCGACATCCGTAAGATCACCGAAGCGGGGGTGCACTTCCGCAACCCGATCAACGGCGATCCGATTTTCCTCGATCCGGAAAAATCCATGGAGATTCAGTACGATCTCGGGTCCGACATCGTGATGATCTTCGACGAATGTACGCCATACCCGGCGGACTGGGATTACGCCAAGCGCTCAATGGAAATGTCCCTGCGCTGGGCGAAACGCAGCCGCGATCGTTTTGATTCACTTGAGAACAAGAACGCACTGTTCGGCATTATCCAGGGCAGCGTTTACGAAGATTTACGCGATATCTCCGTCAAAGGTCTGGTGGAGATAGGCTTTGATGGCTACGCTGTCGGCGGCCTGGCTGTTGGTGAGCCGAAGGAAGACATGCATCGCATCCTCGAGCATGTTTGCCCGCAGATCCCGGCAGATAAACCACGATACCTGATGGGCGTGGGCAAACCGGAAGACCTGGTGGAAGGCGTGCGTCGCGGTATCGACATGTTCGACTGCGTGATGCCAACGCGTAATGCCCGCAACGGTCACCTGTTTGTCACCGACGGCGTGGTGAAAATCCGTAACGCGAAGCATAAAAGCGACACCAGCCCACTCGACGCCGAGTGCGATTGCTACACCTGTCGCCATTATTCACGCGCTTATTTGCATCATCTCGACCGCTGTAACGAGATTTTGGGCGCGCGTCTCAATACCATCCACAATCTTCGCTACTATCAGCGCTTAATGTCTGGTTTACGCAAGGCTATCGAAGAGGGTAAATTAGAGAGCTTTGTGACGGAGTTTTACCAACGCCAGGGTCGGGACGTTCCGCCTTTAAACGTTGATTAATTTTAATAATGAGGGAAATTCAATGAGCTTTTTTATTTCTGATGCGGTAGCCGCTACCGGTGCACCGGGCCAAAGCAGCCCGATGTCTCTGATCCTGATGCTGGTGGTGTTCGGTCTGATTTTCTACTTCATGATCCTGCGTCCACAGCAGAAGCGTACCAAAGAGCACAAGAAGCTGATGGACTCCATCGCTAAAGGTGATGAAGTGCTGACCAACGGCGGTCTGGTTGGTCGCGTGACCAAAGTCGCTGAAGCAGGCTACATTGCCATCGCGCTGAACGATACCACCGAAGTGGTTATCAAGCGTGACTTCGTCGCTGCCGTGCTGCCGAAAGGCACCATGAAGGCGCTGTAATTTCTTGTTTTCCCAAAGGGAACTGCCGTGTTAAACCGTTATCCTTTGTGGAAGTACATTATGCTGGTCGTCGTGATTCTCGTCGGCCTGCTTTACGCACTTCCCAACCTGTATGGTGAGGATCCGGCTGTTCAAATCACTGGCGTGCGTGGTAACGCCGCCAGTGAGCAAACGCTGATCCAGGTCCAGAACACTTTAGAAAAAGAAAAAATCACCGCGAAGTCTGTGGCACTGGAAGAGGGCGCAATTCTTGCTCGCTTCGACTCCACTGACATCCAGCTGCGCGCGCGTGAAGCGCTGGTAGACGTGCTGGGTGACAAGTATGTCGTGGCGCTTAACCTGGCTCCGGCGACCCCGCGTTGGCTCGCCATGATGAAAGCCGAACCGATGAAGCTCGGCCTTGACCTGCGTGGCGGCGTGCACTTCCTGATGGAAGTGGATATGGACACCGCGCTGGGTAAACTCCAGGAACAAAATATCGATAGCCTGCGCAGCGATCTGCGTGAAAAGGGCATCGGTTATACCACGGTACAGAAAGCCGATAACTACGGTCTGAGCATTACGTTCCGCGACAGCGCGGCACGCGATCAGGCTGTCGACTATCTGACGGCGCGCCATCGTGATTTGGTTATCTCAAGCCAGGGCAGCAATCAGCTGCGCGCGGCGATGACCGACGCACGTCTGAAAGAAGCGCGTGAGTATGCCGTACAGCAGAACATCAACATCCTGCGTAACCGTGTTAACCAGCTGGGCGTTGCCGAGCCGGTAGTACAGCGTCAGGGTGCAGACCGCATTGTGGTTGAACTGCCTGGTATTCAGGACACCGCGCGTGCGAAAGAGATTCTGGGCGCGACCGCGACGCTGGAATTCCGTCTGGTGAACACCAACGTCGATCAGTCTGCTGCCACTTCCGGCCGCGTACCGGGCGACTCTGAGGTGAAGAACACCCGTGAAGGCCAGCCAATTGTGCTGTACAAACGCGTGATCCTGACCGGTGACCACATCACCGATTCCACCTCAAGCCAGGACGAATACAACCAGCCGCAGGTTAACATCTCGCTCGACAGCGCCGGTGGTAACATCATGTCTAACTTCACTAAGGACAACATCGGTAAGCCGATGGCGACCCTGTTCGTGGAGTACAAAGACAGCGGTAAGAAAGATGCGAAGGGCCGTGCCGTACTGGTGAAACAGGAAGAAGTGATTAACGTCGCGAACATCCAGTCTCGCCTGGGCAACAGCTTCCGTATCACCGGGATCAACAACCCGAACGAAGCGCGCCAGCTGTCGCTGCTGCTGCGTGCCGGTGCGCTGATTGCGCCAATTCAGATTGTTGAAGAACGTACCATTGGTCCAACTCTGGGTCTGCAGAACATCAAGCAGGGTCTGGAAGCCTGTCTGGCGGGTCTGGTGGTGTCGATTCTGTTCATGATCTTCTTCTACAAGAAGTTTGGTCTGATCGCGACTTCCGCGCTGATTGCGAACCTGGTGCTGATCGTCGGCATTATGTCGCTGCTGCCGGGGGCCACGCTAAGTATGCCAGGCATTGCGGGTATCGTGTTAACCCTTGCGGTAGCGGTCGATGCTAACGTACTGATTAACGAACGTATTAAGGAAGAGCTCAGCAACGGACGTACCGTTCAGCAGGCGATTGACGAAGGTTACCGTGGCGCATTCAGTTCCATCTTCGATGCGAACATCACCACGCTGATTAAAGTTATCATCCTGTACGCGGTCGGTACCGGTGCAATTAAAGGCTTCGCCATCACTACCGGTATCGGTGTGGCGACTTCCATGTTTACCGCGATCGTCGGCACCCGTGCCATCGTAAACCTGATCTACGGCGGCAAACGCATCAACAAGCTGTCTATCTGAGGAGTGCGTTGTGGCACAGGAATATACTGTTGAACAATTGAACCACGGCCGTAAAGTCTATGACTTTATGCGCTGGGACTTCTGGGCCTTTGCCATATCGGGCCTGTTGCTGGTGGCGTCGATCATCGTGATCGGCGTGCGCGGCTTCAACTGGGGTCTCGACTTCACCGGCGGTACGGTGATTGAAATTACGCTGGAAAAACCAGTGGATATGGAGCAAACGCGCGCCTCGCTTGAAAAAGCAGGCTTCGTTGAGCCACTGGTGCAGAACTTTGGCAGCAGCCACGACATCATGGTGCGCATGCCTCCGGTGAAAACCGAGAGCGGCAGCCAGGAGTTAGGCAGCAAAGTGCTGACCGTGATTAACGAATCCACCTCTCAGAACGCAGCCATCAAGCGTATTGAGTTCGTGGGGCCGAGCGTGGGTGCTGACCTGGCGCAGAGCGGGGCAATGGCGCTGATGGCGGCACTGATCTCCATTCTGGTCTACGTTGGCTTCCGCTTCGAGTGGCGTCTGGCTGCTGGTGTGGTTATCGCGCTTGCGCACGACGTGGTGATCACCATGGGCATTCTCTCGCTGTTCCATATTGAGATTGACCTGACCATCGTCGCGTCGCTGATGTCGGTTATCGGCTACTCGCTGAACGACAGCATCGTGGTCTCGGACCGTATTCGTGAGAACTTCCGCAAGATTCGTCGCGGCACGCCTTACGAGATCTTTAACGTCTCCCTGACCCAGACGCTGCACCGTACGTTGATCACATCCGGTACCACTTTGATGGTTATCCTGATGCTGTTCCTGTTCGGTGGCCCGGTGCTGGAAGGCTTCTCGCTGACCATGCTTATCGGTGTCTCCATCGGTACCGTATCGTCCATCTACGTGGCATCCGCGCTGGCGCTGAAGCTTGGCATGAAGCGCGAACACCTGCTGCAGCAGAAAGTAGAGAAAGAGGGCGCCGACCAGCCTTCCATCCTGCCGTAAGCGCATCAATCCTCCGCTAAACCGCAGCCTTTGTGCTGCGGTTTTTTTTTGCTCCTGCTGACACTATGCTGTCAGTAGCCCTGTTCTATGCTGTCCGGGAACTCACCCATATCCACTGGAGGCTGTATGAACATTATCAACTGGTTTGAAATTCCCGCATCCGACTTTGCCCGTGCCGTAACCTTCTATGAGAAGGTCATGCAGGTTTCCCTGCGTCAGGAAAAAATGGAAGGCGTGGAAATGGCCGTGTTCCCGCATGAGGATCCTGCCCCTGGCGGTGCGGTTGTCAAATTTGAAGCAGTTTCGCCATCAGATCAGGGCTGCGTTATCTACCTGCACACAGACGATTTAAAAGCCACGCTTGAACGCGTAGCTGCAGAGGGCGGGGAATGCGTATTCGGTCCGCTTGCGCTGCCGAATAACATCGGTACGATTGCGCTGTTCCTCGACAGCGAGGGCAATCGCATCGGGCTGCATCAGCCCGCCTGACGCTCAGGAGTCACTATGTCGCGACGCGCCGACCGGTTGTTTCAGATTGTGCAGATCCTTCGAGGCAGAAGGCTGACCACGGCGGCTCTGCTGTCTGAACGGCTTGGGGTGTCGCCCCGCACTATCTACCGCGATATTCAGGATCTGTCGGTTTCCGGCGTGCCGATCGAAGGCGAGGCAGGCGTTGGCTATCGGCTGATGGACGGCTTTCATTTACCGCCGCTGATGCTGACGCCCGCCGAATCGGAAGCGCTGATCGCCGCCACTCGCCTGTTGCGTACCTGGGGTGGGGCGCTGCTGTCATCGGAGCTGGAATCCGCACAGGAAAAGCTGCTGGCCATCCTGCCCGAAGAGAGCCGCCGCAGGGCTGAGCAGTCGCGCATTTTTGCTCCTGATTTTGGCGATCGCGGCTTTTGTAAACAGCGATTTGATGAGGTTCATCGCGCCATCTCCCGACAGGAAGTGCTCGCCCTGCACTATGGCGATGAGGCGGGACAGCTTTCTCAAAGAGACGTTCAGCCGCTGGGGCTTTTCTACTGGGGAGAGAACTGGGTGCTGGCGGCCTGGTGCGAGCGGCGGGAGGATTATCGCAGCTTCCGCCTCGATCGCTGCCTGAGCCTCAACCCGACAGGGCGTCGTTTCGCCGAGCGCGCCGACCGTTCCCTGAACGATTTCCTGCGCAAGGTACGTTGCGAGGACAGGAACTCGCCGTAGTTCAAAGAACGGTAAAAGAGGGAGTGCATTCCTCCAGCGGGCAGGTATGGTAGCGGCATGTTCTTATTACAGGAAGTCACAAGGAAATGACCGTAAACAGACCCGTCACTCTCGCCCCGGTTTCTCAGCCTAAGTGCTGGGCCGAACAACCCTCCGTTATCCTTACCGACGCCACGCTTGCTGAGCGCAAAAGTCGCGTGCTGGAAAGGATGCAGCAGCAGAAAATCGACACGCTGATTGTCTATGCCGACAAAGAGCACGGCGGCAATTTCGAATACCTCACCGGGTTTATCCCTCGTTTTGAAGAAGCGTTGCTGGTGCTGCATCAGGATGGCGAAGCGGGGCTGGTGCTTGGCAATGAAAACCTGAAGCTTGCCCCGCACGCTCGTCTCAAAAACCGCGTCCTGCACGCGCCGTGGTTCTCCCTGCCGAATCAGCCGATGGATAACACGCAGTCTTTGCCTGAAACCCTGCGGGCGGCGGGTATTATGGCGAATAAAAGTCTGGGGCTGGCAGGCTGGAAGCTGTTCACCGGGCAGAATGACAACGTGCGGCAGATGTTCGACATGCCTGCTTTCATTGTGGATGCCATTCGTGAGGCCGCTCCGGAGGCAGAACTGCGCAACGCGACGGGCGTATTTATCTCTCCGGCCTACGGAGCGCGCGTAATCAATAACGCCAATGAGCTTGCCCATTACGAATACGGTGCAAACCTGGCATCAACGGCGATCCTTCGGGCGCTGAATGCGGTGGAGCCTGGGAAAACCGAGAAGCAGATTGCCAGCCTGCTTGCGGCAGACGGGCAGCTTAATAACGTTGTGACCATCGCCGCGACAGGCGATCGTTTTGCGCATGCGAACCTCTATCCTTCCGATAAGCAGATTCAGCAGGGCGATAAATTCTCCCTGACCGTCAGCTATAAGGGCGGCCTCAGCAGCCGCGCGGCTTACGTCGTGGAAAACGAGACGCAGCTGCCCGAAGCCGTCAGTGATTATCTGGACGTGGTCGCAATCCCTTACTTTCGCGCGGTGGCGACCTGGCTGGAGAACATCCATCCGGGCATGACGGGCGGGGAGCTGTATCAGGTGATCGAGGACGTGTTGCCGAAAGCCGACTATCACTGGCATCTCAATCCGGGGCATCTGGTGGCGGACGAAGAGTGGCTCTGCTCGCCGGTGTCTGCCGGGTCTGACATTCTGCTTGCCAGCGGTATGCTGCTGCAAATCGACATCATCCCTTCTCGCGCAGGTTATGCGGGTGCGAGCATTGAAGACACCGTGGCGCTGGCCGATGAAGCTCTGCGCGAACAGCTTGCTGCTGAATACCCGCAACTCTGGGCGCGCGTGCAGGCAAGGCGCAATTGGCTTCAGAAAGAGGTGGGGATTAGCTTACCGGAGTGCGTGTTACCGTTCTCCAACACCGTCGGGTATTTGCGGCCGTGGCTGCTGGATCAGAGTAAAGCGTTGAGTCTCAAGTAATTAAATTGCCCGGTGGCGCAAGCTTACCGGGCCTACGGTTGGGTTTTGTAGGCCGGGCAAAGCGAAGCTGCCGCCCGGCAAACAGGGGTTATCAGAAGTTGTAACCCACGACCAGGTAACCACCCCAGCCGGTAGAGCGGACGTTGAAGTTGCCGTCACCAAAGTTCAGGCTTGCATCGTCGTTCCACTGGCCACCGTTGTGCCAGTAACGGGCTACCACAGAGTAGTGCCAGTGATCGTAGTTCAGCGCCAGGATGTGGCTGGAGGCGATGGAGTTGTTGGTGCGCGCCTTGTTGCCGTTCAGATCGCGGAAATCTTCGTCGCCGAGGTCTGAACCCCAGTCAAAGTTGGTGAAGCCGATATAGCTCAGCTGGCCGCCCCACATCTGGGTGATTGGCACGAAGTATTTCACCTTGAAGCGGTAACCGTCCCACTCGTTTTCGTTCGCTGCGCCGTAGTTCTGCCACTGATATTTGGCATACACGTTCAGAGAGAGGCTCATTGGCAGGCCGGTGTCGATATCGGTCCCCAGACCCATGTACCAGGTGCTCTGCTTGCTGGCATCGTTGCCGTGCGCGCCCATGTCATAGATGTAGTTGTTCGCGAAGTACCACTCTTTGAACGGGCCGAACGCCAGGCTGGTGCCGGTCAGTTTGTCGATGGAGAAGCGCGGTTCAATCTCCATGAACATGCGTGAGCCATCATCCCAGATGCCGGTGTCGTTGCCGTTACCTGCGCCGAAAGTTTTTGGAATATCAATGTAGCCGTAGAAATCAAACCAGTCTTTCTTCGCAAACGCTTCGTACTCGAGGTAGACGTCGTTATTGATTTTTGGTCCGAAGCGGGTGTGGTAGCTGCCAACCACGTTGACGCTCTGGTGCCACCAGTCAGAAACGTATTCTGGTTTGCTGTTTTCTGCAGCGCTTGCGGTGAAAGACGTAGAAAGTGCGAGTGCTGCACCTGCTGCAAGTAATGTTTTTTTCATCATGATGCCACTTATTGATATCCCTTTCGGGGAGTGAAAAGAGTCGCTGGAGCGTTTCTAAATGTAACCATTTTCTGCGAGGCCTATTATAAGAATCATTGCTCACAAAAATATGTGGTGTTTCACAGTTTTCTCAAATACGTAATCGATTGCGTTCACGTTTGCGTACATTGCCGGCGGGGATTGTACGGATTATCACAAATGTTTCCAGGGTTTTCTGAAAAACGGAAAGGATGACGGAAGATGTCGAAAGGTGTTCGAAAGGACTCAAAAGGAGCCGGATAACGGGCGCTATCCGGCAACAAACGCTTACTGTGTATTGACGGGCTGAATGTCGTGGATGCGCACAAACACCGGCTGCTTAGGATCGCTGCCGCTCAGCTGGAGTGGAATATCCACATCGCTCGGGGCCAGGATGCTCGCCGGGGCGTTAATCAGCTGGTTTTTAACATTCACTTCCTGATAGCTGTCGGTCGTGCCCTGAATCACGCCCCATTCGACGGTGCCGCTAAACGCAGGCAGCGGATCGTTGGATTCACCCTGAATACGCAGCGTGGCGCACAGGCCATCGGCGTTTGGCGCGATATTGATGAGCGACATTTTCAGGGTGCCAATCTGGCTCTCCAGGCGGGCCGGTGTGTTAGACCCTGGCAGCAGATACACGCCGCTCGACGATTTCGCATTCAGTGAATTCTGCTGAGTGATTTTCACCGTTGCCTGGTTGAGTTTGCTCATGTCCTGATTCAGCGCGCTGACGCTCTGCTGCATCTGACGAACTTCCTGCTGCTGTGCGCAGGCGCTAAGGGTGAACAGGCTGCCCAGCGCCAGAATTCGAACAAAACGTCTTGTCATTGTTAGGGTTCCTTTTCAGTGTTGTTGGGGCTAATGGTAGCAGCCTCTTCCTGAAAGCCATCGGGTGTTTGTCTCAAAATGACGCAGCCGTGCGGGTCGTGGTAAAATAGAAAAATGTCACACTTCTTCGTCAGGACGCGCCATGCATTGCCCATTTTGTTTCGCCGTAGATACCAAAGTGATCGACTCCCGTCTTGTTGGGGAAGGATCGTCCGTACGCCGTCGTCGCCAGTGCCTGGTCTGTAACGAACGCTTCACCACTTTTGAAGTGGCAGAACTCGTTATGCCGCGGGTGGTGAAAAGCAACGATGTCCGCGAGCCTTTTAATGAAGACAAACTGCGCAGCGGCCTGCAAAAAGCGCTGGAAAAGCGCCCGGTGAGTTCAGATGACGTCGAAATGGCGGTCAATCACATAAAATCTCAGCTGCGTGCCACCGGCGAACGCGAAATACCGAGCAAGCAGATCGGCAACCTGGTGATGGAGCAGTTGAAAAAACTCGATAAAGTCGCCTACATCCGCTTTGCCTCCGTTTACCGCAGCTTCGAAGACATCAAAGAATTTGGCGAAGAGATCGCCCGCCTACAGGACTGACCCATGCTTGATGAAATGTATATGGCGCGAGCCCTGAAGCTGGCAGCCCAGGGGCGTTTTACCACTCATCCTAACCCGCGCGTCGGCTGCGTTATCGTGAACGATGGCGTCATCGTCGGTGAAGGGGCGCATTATCGTGCCGGAGAACCGCACGCGGAAGTGCATGCCCTGCGTATGGCAGGTGAAAAAGCGAAAGGTGCCACGGCTTATGTGACCCTCGAACCGTGCAGCCATCATGGCCGCACGCCGCCTTGCTGCGAGGCGCTGATTGCCGCAGGCGTCAGCCGTGTGGTGGCCGCCATGCAGGATCCAAACCCGCAGGTGGCAGGGCGCGGTCTGTATCGTCTGCAACAGGAAGGCATTGAAGTCAGCCACGGGCTGATGATGAGCGAAGCCGAAGCGCTCAACAAAGGCTTTCTGAAGCGCATGCGCACCGGTTTTCCTTATATTCAGCTCAAGCTCGGCGCCTCTCTCGACGGGCGCACGGCAATGGCGAGCGGCGAGAGTCAGTGGATAACCTCCCCACAGGCACGCCGCGACGTGCAGCGTCTGCGTGCCGAAAGCCACGCAATTTTAACCAGCAGCGCCACGGTGCTGGCGGATAACCCGGCGCTGACCGTGCGTTGGGAAGAACTCAACGAAGACGTTAAGGCTGGCTACCCGCAGGAGAATCTGCGTCAGCCCTTGCGTATCGTGCTCGACAGGCTGAATCAGGTCACGCCGGACCACCGCATCGTGCAGCAACCTGGCGAAACCTGGTTTGCCCGCACGCAAAATGACGATCGCCAGTGGCCGGAAAACGTGCGTACCCTGAATATTCCGGAGCACAACGGCCATCTCGATTTAGTCCTGCTGATGATGCAGCTGGGCAAACAGCAAATTAACAGCATCTGGGTGGAGGCGGGGCCGACGCTTGCCGGGGCGCTGCTCCAGGCAGGCCTCGTCGATGAGCTGATTGTTTACGTTGCGCCTAAACTGTTAGGCAGCGACGCGCGGGGGTTATGTGTCCTGCCAGGGCTTGAGAAACTGGCCGATGCACCCCAATTCAGTTTCAGCGAGATACGCCACGTTGGCCCGGATCTCTGTCTGCATTTAAGACCGGCGTAAGTTGCTCTCAATAACCGAAGCAGCGCGCGAAATATTATGATAAAATCCGCCCCCCTCATGGGGTAAGTCGAATCCCAAAAGGAAAAGTATGAACATTATCGAAGCTAACGTAGCGGCACCTGAAGCCCGCGTCGCCATCACCATTGCGCGTTTTAACAACTTCATCAACGACAGCCTGCTGGAAGGTGCGGTTGACGCCCTGAAGCGCATTGGCCAGGTGAATGACAAAAACATTACCGTTGTCTGGGTTCCGGGCGCGTACGAACTGCCGCTGGCAGCAGGCGCACTGGCGAAGACCGGTAAATATGACGCAGTGATCGCGCTGGGCACCGTAATTCGTGGCGGTACTGCTCACTTTGAATATGTCGCCGGTGGAGCAAGCAATGGCCTGCTGCACGTTGCGCAGGACAGTGAAATTCCGGTTGCCTTCGGCGTTCTGACCACCGAAAGCATCGAACAAGCCATCGAACGCGCTGGCACCAAGGCCGGTAACAAAGGTGCAGAAGCTGCACTGACCGCGCTGGAAATGATTAATGTATTGAAGGCCATCAAGGCCTGAATTTTGTAAGGGGAATTCCGTGAAACCTGCTGCTCGTCGCCGCGCCCGTGAGTGCGCTGTCCAGGCGCTTTACTCCTGGCAGTTGTCCCATAACGACATCTCTGATGTTGAATACCAGTTCCTGGCGGAACAGGACGTGAAAGACGTCGACGTTGTGTACTTCCGCGAACTGCTGTCCGGAGTGGCGACCAACAGCGCATATCTTGACGGCCTGATGAAGCCGTACCTGTCCCGTCTGCTCGAAGAGCTGGGCCAGGTGGAGAAAGCCGTGCTGCGCATTGCGCTGTTCGAACTGGCAAAACGCGATGATGTGCCGTACAAAGTGGCCATCAACGAAGCTATCGAACTGGCGAAAACCTTCGGCGCTGAAGACAGCCACAAGTTTGTTAACGGCGTGCTGGACAAAGCAGCTCCGGTCATCCGTCCCCGCAAGAAGTAATCTGTTTAGCCGACGTTAACGGGCACTCCGTTATCGTCGGCTTTCTCTTTTCCCGGCTCGAGGCATGACCTATGGCTTGCGGCGAATTTTCTCTCATTGCCCGTTATTTTGATCGCGTCAGAAGCTCCCGACTGGATGTCGAAACAGGCATTGGCGACGACTGCGCACTTCTCAACGTTCCCGAAAAGCAAACCCTGGCGATCAGCACCGATACGCTGGTGTCGGGCATTCATTTCCTCCCGGATATCGATCCTGCTGATTTAGCGCGAAAGGCGCTGGCGGTGAACCTAAGCGATCTCGCTGCCATGGGGGCCGATCCGGCGTGGCTCACGCTGGCATTAACGTTACCTGATGTTGATGAAGCCTGGCTTGCCGCCTTCAGCGACAGCCTGTTCGAACAGCTCAATTACTACGATATGCAGCTGATCGGCGGTGACACCACCAAAGGGCCGCTGTCGATGACGCTCGGCATCCACGGCTTTGTGCCGGAAGGGCGTGCGCTGAAGCGTTCTGGTGCGAAGCCAGGCGACTGGATTTATGTCACCGGCACGCCGGGCGACAGCGCGGCAGGGCTGGCAATTTTGCAGGATCGCTTACGCGTTCAGCCGCAGGAAGACGCGGACTATCTGGTGAAACGTCACCTGCATCCAACCCCGCGTATTCTCACAGGGCAGGCACTGCGCAATCTTGCGAACGCCGCCATTGATATCTCCGACGGCCTGATTTCTGACCTCGGCCATATCCTGAAGGCCAGCGAATGCGGCGCGCGTATCGATCTCGATCTGCTGCCATACTCAGAAGCAATGAAGCGCCACGTAGAGCCAGAGCAGGCGCTGCGCTGGGCGCTTTCCGGCGGCGAAGATTATGAACTGTGCTTTACCGTGCCAGAGCTGAATCGCGGTGCGCTGGACGTGGCGCTCGGTCATTTCGGCATGAACTATACCTGCATCGGCCAAATCAGTGCCGACGTGGAAGGCCTGCATTTTCAGCGTGACGGCAAGCCAGTCACGCTCGACTGGAAGGGGTACGATCATTTTGCGCAGTAAAGACGTAGCCAAAAGCCGCCTGAACCTGCTGAATCCCTGGCATCTGTTAGCCACCGGTTTCGGCAGCGGGCTAAGCCCAATTATGCCCGGTACGGCAGGATCGATTGCCGCTATTCCCTTCTGGTACCTGATGACCTTCCTGCCGTGGCAGCTCTATTCGCTGGTGGTGATGCTCGGGATCTGCATTGGCGTCTACATTTGTCATCGCACGGCGAAAGACATGGGCGTGCACGATCACGGCAGCATCGTCTGGGATGAGTTTATCGGCATGTGGATAACGCTGATGGCGCTGCCCACCAACGCCTGGCAGTGGGTTGCCATCGGGTTTGTGCTGTTCCGCATTTTCGACATGTGGAAGCCGTGGCCAATCCGCTGGTTTGATCGCAACGTGCACGGCGGAATGGGGATCATGGTCGATGACATTATCGCCGGCGTGATTGCCGCCGCGATGCTGTATGTGATTGGTCACCACTGGCCAATTGGGATTATTTAGCGCTCAGACCCTCACCCCGGCCCTCTCCCTGAAAGGGAGAGGGAGAAAAACAGGCGTTTCAGAAGGTTCGTTCGATGCCCTCGCCCCTTCGGGGATAGGGAGAAAAACAGGCGTTTCAGAGGGTTCGATCGATCCCCTCGCCCCTTTGGGGAGAGGGAGAAAAACAGGCGTTTCAGAGGGGTCGTTCGATCCCCTCGCCCCTTCGGGGAGAGGGTTAGGGTGAGGGGAGCTACTTAAACCCTACCACCGGATGCGGCTGATAAGGCGTTTCCAGCTCGGCGATCTGCTCCGGTTTCAGCGTAATATCTACCGCGTTCAGCAAATCATCCAATTGCTCTTCTCTGGAGGTGCCGATGATCGGTGCCGCCACGCCAGGCTTGCTCAACAGCCATGCCAGCGCAACCTGCGCCCTTGAAACATCCAGCTCTTCTGCAATTGCCGCCAGACGTTCGGCGATCTGCGCGTCGTTAGCTTCAGTCGTACTGTAGAGCGTTTTACCAAACTCATCGGACACCACGCGGGCCGTTGTTTCGCCCCACGGACGGGTCAAACGACCGCGCGCCAGCGGACTCCATGGAATTACCGCCACGCCTTCGCTGTAGCACAGCGGCAGCATCTCACGCTCTTCTTCACGGTAGATGAGGTTGTAGTGATCCTGCATGGTGACAAAGCGCGCCCAGCCGTGCTGCTTCTGTAAATCCAGCGCCTGGGCAAACTGTGAGGCGTGCATGGACGATGCGCCGATGTAGCGTGCTTTCCCGGCTTTCACCACGTCATTCAGCGCTTCGAGCGTCTCTTCAATCGGCGTGTTGTAGTCCCAACGGTGAATTTGCAGCAGGTCGACGTACTCCATGCCCAGGCGCTTCAGGCTGTCGTCAATTGAGCGCAGAATTTGCGTCCGGGAAAGCCCCTGCGGCAGGTCTTGCGTCTGGTGGTAAACCTTGGTCGCGACCACCACGTCTTCACGGCGGGCGAAATCCTTCAGGGCGCGGCCGACAATCTCTTCGCTGCTGCCGTCGGAATAGCTGTTGGCGGTGTCGAAGAAGTTAATGCCGCCCTCAAGGGCGTGTTTGATGATCGGGCGGCTGCTCTCTTCCGGCAGCGTCCAGGCGTGATTGCCGCGATCGGGCTCGCCAAAGGTCATACAGCCGAGGCACAAGCGGGAAACGTTAAGGTCAGTCGTTCCTAATTTGTTGTATTGCATGGTTCCACTCCTGCGATGAATATCCTTTAAGCATAGCAGGAGCGGAAAGGGGGAAGGTCAGGCGAGCCAGGCGGTGATTTTTGCTTCGATGCCTGCGGCGTCGAGACCGATAGCCGCACGCGCTTCTTCCTGTGTGCCTTGTGGAATGAAGAAGTCCGGCAGGCCGAGGTTCAGCACGGGCACCGGTTTGCGGTGTGCCATCAGCACTTCGTTCACGCCGCTGCCTGCGCCGCCCATAATGGCGTTCTCTTCCAGCGTCACCAGCACGTCGTGTTGCGCGGCCATCTCCAGAATCAGCGTTTCATCCAGCGGCTTCACAAAGCGCATATCGACGAGCGTGGCATTGAGGTTGTTCGCCACAATGTCGGCATCTGCCAGCAGGGTGCCGAAGTTCAGAATGGCGATTTTCTCACCCTGACGCTTAACAATGCCTTTGCCGAGCGGCAATTTTTCCAGCGGTTTCAGCTCAGCACCCGTGCCGCTGCCGCGCGGATAACGCACCGCGCTTGGGCCTTCGCTGTGGTGATAGCCGGTAAAGAGCATCTGGCGGCATTCGTTTTCATCGCTTGGGGTCATGATGACCATGTCCGGGATGCAGCGCAGATAGGAGAGATCGAACGCGCCCTGGTGCGTCTGGCCGTCGGCACCGACGATACCCGCGCGGTCGATAGCAAACAGCACCGGCAGCTTCTGAATGGCAACGTCATGGATAACCTGATCGTAGGCGCGTTGCAGGAAGGTGGAATAAATCGCCACCACCGGCTTGTAGCCGCCAATCGCCAGGCCTGCGGCGAAGGTGACCGAATGCTGCTCGGCAATTGCCACGTCGAAATACTGGTCAGGGAATTTTTTGGAAAATTCGACCATGCCTGAGCCTTCACGCATCGCAGGCGTGATGGCCATCAGCTTGTTGTCTTTTGCTGCCGTCTCACACAGCCAGTCGCCGAAGATTTTCGAATAACCCGGCAGGCCGCCGCTGCTTTTCGGCAGCACGCCGCTGGTGTGATCGAATTTTGGTACGGCGTGGAAGGTGATCGGGTCTTTTTCCGCAGGCTCATAACCCCGGCCTTTCTTGGTCATGATGTGCAGGAACTGTGGGCCTTTCAGGTCGCGCATATTCTTCAGCGTGCTGACCAGACCCAGCACATCGTGACCGTCGACCGGGCCGATGTAATTAAAGCCCAGCTCTTCAAACAGCGTGCCTGGCACAACCATGCCTTTGATGTGCTCTTCGGTACGCTTGAGCAGCTCTTTGATTGGCGGCACGCCGGAGAAGACTTTCTTACCGCCTTCGCGCAGTGAGGAGTAGAGCTTGCCGGAGAGCAGCTGTGCCAGATGGTTATTCAGCGCGCCGACGTTCTCGGAGATAGACATTTCGTTATCGTTAAGGATAACCAGCATGTCTGGCTTGATGTCGCCCGCGTGGTTCATGGCTTCAAACGCCATGCCTGCGGTGATCGCCCCGTCGCCAATCACACAGACGGTGCGGCGCTGTTTGGCTTCTTTCTCTGCGGCGACGGCAATGCCGATCCCGGCGGAGATGGAGGTCGATGAGTGGCCGACGCTCAGCACGTCATACTCGCTTTCACCGCGCCACGGGAACGGATGCAGGCCGCCTTTCTGGCGAATGGTGCCGATACGGTCGCGGCGTCCGGTCAAAATTTTGTGCGGATAAGCCTGATGGCCCACGTCCCAGATAAGCTTATCGAACGGGGTGTTGTAGACGTAGTGCAGCGCCACGGTGAGTTCCACCGTGCCAAGCCCGGAGGCGAAGTGTCCGCTGGAGCGGCTCACGCTGTCGAGCAGGTAGCGACGCAGTTCGTCGCAGAGCTTCGGCAGGCTCTCTTTAGGCAACAGACGCAGTTCCTGAGTGGATTCCACCAGCGCCAGCGTCGGGTATTTGGCAATATCAAAACTCATCGGTAGCTCGTAAGGTATTATTATTTATCGCGCTGAATAATGTAATTCGCTAGCGCTTCCAGTGCCGTGGTGTCCAGAGACTGCGCGGCCAGTACCGTTAACGACTGGCGGGCCTCTTCAATGAGATCACGGGCTTTACTTTGGGCTTGCTCAAGTCCCAACAGGGCAGGGTAGGTGCTTTTGCCTAACTGCTGATCGGCACCCTGGCGTTTGCCAAGGGTCGCAGTATCCCCTACCACATCCAGAATGTCATCCTGCACCTGGAAGGCGAGGCCAATGCACTCGGCGTATTTGTCGAGCACCGGCAGGGCCGCCAGGCCTTTTTCACCTGCGCTGAGTGCGCCAAGGCGAACGGCTGAGCGAATCAGCGCCCCGGTTTTATGGCGATGAATGCGCTCGAGCGCCTGCAAATCAACCTGCTTGCCTTCGGCTTCCAGATCCAGAGCCTGACCGCCGCACATGCCCGCCACGCCGCTGGCCTGCGCCAGTTCGGAAACCATCTTCAGACGGAACGCATCGGCCACTTCCGGCATGGGCGCATCACTCAGTATAGAAAAGGCCAGCGTTTGCAGCGCGTCTCCGGCCAGAATCGCGTTCGCTTCGCCGTATTTAATATGGCAGGTTGGCTGGCCACGGCGCAGATCGTCATCGTCCATCGCCGGTAAATCGTCGTGAATCAGTGAATAAGCGTGAATGCATTCCACTGCCGCCGCAGGCGCATCCAGCGTGGAGAGGCTGACGTCAAACATGCGGCCCGTGGCGTACACCAAAAATGGACGCAGACGCTTACCGCCCAAGAGTGCGCCATAGTGCATGGCTTCGACCAGTGGAGTGTTCTGAAAAGGCTGCGGCGCAATAAACTGGCGCAGCGCTTCGTTAGCCCGCTCTACGCAGGCCTGTAACTGTTGCGGAAAATCCATCTTTTACTCGGCGTCCGGCGTGAAGGGAGTCAGCGGGGCTTCTTCGTTATCGGCCAGCAGGATTTGCACACGCTGCTCGGCCTGCTGCAGTTTCACCTGGCCCTGACGCGCCAGCTGCACGCCGCGCTCAAACTCATTCAGCGCATCTTCCAGCGGCAGGTCGCCATTTTCAAGGCGGGAAACAATCTGCTCAAGTTCAGTCAGTGCACTTTCAAAGGTGGCTGGCGCTTCATTTTTCTTCGGCATAGTGAATGTTTGACTCTGTTGTATCGCGACTTGCCTATGGTAGCGAAGTCCTCGGGCATATGAAATAACGCATAATGGTAACGCGCAGGTTGACCTCGATGGTGGTATACTTCCGCGCCTGGATGCAGCCGGGAAGTCATGGCTGCTGTATTTTATTCTACAGACCCCATCGGGGTTGCCAACGAACCATTGCCGCCATGAAGTTTATCATTAAATTGTTCCCGGAAATCACCATCAAGAGCCAATCTGTGCGCATACGCTTTATAAAGATGCTCACCGGGAACATTCGTAACGTGCTGAAGCACTATGACGAGACGCTCGCCGTTGTTCGTCACTGGGATCACATCGAAGTTCGTGCCAAAGATGAAAACCAGCGTCCGGTTATCCGTGATGCGCTGACCCGCATTCCCGGCATCCACCACATTCTGGAAGTGGAAGATGTGCCGTTCACTTCCCTGCACGATATTTTCGAGCAGACGCTGCCGCTGTGGCGCGAAAAGCTGGAAGGCAAATCTTTCTGCGTGCGCGTAAAACGTCGCGGCAAGCATGAGTTTACCTCCATCGAAGTGGAACGTTACGTGGGCGGCGGTCTGAACCAGCACATCGAAACGGCCCGCGTGAAGCTGACCGACCCGGACGTTACCGTGCATCTGGAGATCGAAAACGATCGCCTGCTGCTGGTGAAAGGCCGCTACGAAGGCATCGGCGGTTTCCCAATCGGCACCCAGGAAGACGTGCTGTCGCTGATCTCCGGCGGCTTCGACTCCGGCGTTTCCAGCTATATGCTGATTCGTCGCGGCTGTCGCGTGCACTACTGCTTCTTCAACCTCGGCGGCGCGGCGCACGAAATCGGCGTTCGTCAGGTGGCACACTACCTGTGGAACCGCTATGGCAGTTCCCACAAAGTGCGTTTCGTGGCGATCAACTTCGAGCCTGTTGTCGGCGAAATTCTTGAGAAAGTCGACGACGGCCAGATGGGCGTAGTACTGAAACGTATGATGATGCGCGCCGCTTCTCAGGTGGCAGAGCGCTACGGCGTGCAGGCGCTGGTTACCGGCGAAGCGCTGGGCCAGGTGTCCAGCCAGACGCTGACCAACCTGCGTCTGATCGACAACGTCTCCGACACGCTGATCCTGCGCCCGCTGATTTCTCACGATAAAGAGCACATCATCGACCTGGCGCGTGAAATCGGTACCGAAGATTTCGCCCGCACCATGCCGGAATACTGCGGCGTGATTTCGAAGAGCCCGACCGTGAAAGCGGTGAAGGCGAAGATTGAAGCCGAAGAGCAGAACTTCGATTTCGCGATCCTCGACAAAGTCGTGGCGGAAGCGAGCAACGTTGATATTCGTACAATCGCCGAGCGGACCAGCGAAGAAGTGGTGGAAGTGGAAACCGTCAGCGGTTTTGGCGCCAACGACGTGATCCTCGACATTCGCTCCATCGACGAGCAGGACGAGAAGCCGCTGAAGGTGGAAGGTGTGGAAATCGCTTCGCTGCCGTTCTACAAGCTGAGCACCAAGTTTGGCGATCTGGATCAGAGCAAAACGTACCTGCTGTGGTGCGAGCGTGGCGTGATGAGTCGCCTGCAGGCGCTGTACCTGCGCGAGCAGGGCTTTGCGAACGTGAAGGTTTATCGTCCGTAGCAAACTGAGCTGACCCTCTCCCTCAAGGGAGAGGGATTGTCCGGAGTAGGTTGCCCCTCTCTCCCAGTGCGAGAGGGTTGGGGTGAGGGCATCAGACCGCACCTTATTTCAAATTGCCCGGCGGCACTTTGCAGGCCGGGTAAGCGCCGCGCCACCCGGCAACGTTTGAGGCCGTCATGCAAAAAATCCACAAATACGTCGAAATCAAAGAGCGCCTCAAAGGCGATATTCTTAATCAGACCTATAAAAAGGGTGAAAGCATTCCCTCTGAGCGCGAGCTTGCTGGCGTTTACGGTGTGACCCGCGTGACGGTGCAGAAGGCTATCGACATCCTCGTTCAGGAAGGCTTCATCGAGCGCATTCACGGCAAAGGAATGTTCGTGCTGAAAAACAGCGCCACCAATGTTTATCTCCTGAACAACGAAACGTCCGACAGCATTCTTGGTTTCTCCCGCGAATTTCAGGGGCGTGTGAAGGTCAGCAGCCAGCTGATAACACAGACGATAATTCAGGCCGATGCCACGCTTGCCCAACATCTCGAAATTAACGCGGGTGATAACGTCTGGTTTATTCGGCGTATCCGCCTGCTCGACGGCAATCCGGTGCTGGTGGAAGACAGTAATGTTCCTCAACGGATTGTTGAAACCATTCCTGAAGCCATCCTGAAGGAAGGCTCGCTGTACGGCTATATAGAAGAGTACACCGGCAAGAAAATTAAAGACGCCGACTCAATTATTGAGGCTGCGCTATTCGACGATGAGTTTGCAGCGTTGCTGAGTATTGCCTGCGGGCAGCCGATGCTGAAAATTACCGAAGTGACGCGTCTTGCGGATAAAACGGCGTTTAACTACTCCATCAGCTACAACCGCGCCGACATTTTCCGGGTGAAAAACCTGCGTATCGAACGCTAGCAGGCACCGAAGCGCCTGCCTGTCTGGCCCTACAGCGCGCTTGCCGCGGCTTTATCCACAAACAAATTCGCCTGCGGCACGGTTTTCACCAGCGTTGAGGGGATCTCCACGCTTGTCGGGTGATTCACCGTTTGCGCGACAATCGCCGCTTTCTTCTCTCCGCTCGCCATCAGCACAATCTTTTTCGATGCCAGAATGGTCTTCAGACCGAGCGAAATGCCCTGTTTCACTTCACGCGGCGTACCGAAATACTTTACCGAAACCGTCTGCGTGACCGGATCGAGGTCGATCACATGGCAGGTGTTTTCCAACGACGCACCGGGTTCGTTAAAGCCGATATGACCGTTCATGCCAATGCCCAGCACGATGCAATCGATGGGGCCGTGCTTTTCAATGTAGCCGTCGACCCGTTTGCATTCGGCCTGCGGATCGTGAGTCAGCCCGTCAAAGAAGCAGATTTGTTCCTCGCGCAGCGTCAGCTTATCGAAGAAATGGTGCCAGACCATTTCCCGGCAGCTGCCTTTGTCGGCCAGGCCCAGGCCCAGCCACTCGTCCAGACCCAGAAACTGCGTGCGGGAGAAATCAACGCGGCCCTGGTTTTGCGCTTCAACCAGCGCGGCAAACACGCCGAGCGGCGTATCGCCACCTGCGATGCAAATCAGCGCGTCTGGCTTAGCCTTCACGCAATCAATCACGTTTTGTGCGACAGCCTTTGAAAGCTCTGCGTAGCCAGAAGAGATAGAAGTTTTCATCGCTGCTCCTTAGCGTTTGCCCTGATACTGCGGTAAATAACGCTGGTTCACTTCCAGATACTCATCGAGGATCTGTTCAGCAAGGTTGGCCGACGGCACCAGCGGGTTGATGGTCAGCGCCATCAGCGCCGTGTTGTAATCGCCGGTGATGGCCGCCTCGACGGCAAGCTCCTCATAGGCTTTCACGCTCTGAATCAGGCCGCGAATTTTAACCGGCAGGCGACCATAGGCCAGCGGATGCGCGCCCTGTTTGTCGATCATCGCGTTGGTTTCCAGCGTGACGTGATCGGGAAGATCCGGGGTTGCGCCGTTGTTCACGGTGTTCACCACGTGGATCTCTTTCTTGTCGTTGTAAATCGAGCTGATGATTGAGCAGGCGGTGTCGGAATACCAGGCCCCGCCGCGCTTTTCCAGTTCTTTCGGCTTATGGGAAAGGTGCGGATCCTGATACAGCTCAAACAGGCGATGCTCAATCTCGCGGGTTTGCTCGCCGCGCGTGCCTTTGCTGGTGGCATCTTTCTGCGCAGCTTCGACCATTTCGCGGGTCAGGAAGAAATACTTCAGATAGGAGATCGGGTACATATGCAGCGCTTTGGCAAAGCGTGAGGAGAAACCGATATCCGGGATGTTTTTCAGCGAGTTACTCGCGCTGCCCTGCGCCAGTTTTGCCATAAAATCATCGGTGTAATCCTCGCCTTTAATGGCGATCCGATCGGCAAAGATCAGGTGGTTGAGCCCCATGATGCGGGCATAGACGTCCTTCTTTTCTACCTCATAGGCTTTGGCGATATCCATCAGCATGCTGTTAGCGCCGCTGCAAATGCCGATGCTTTTGATTTTTGAGTGGCGAGTGATGGCCTCGGTCACGATTCCCGCCGGGTTGGTGAAGTTAATCAGCCATGCGTCGGGACAGTATTTTTCCATGTCGCGACAGATATCCATCAGCACCGGAATGGTGCGCTGGGCCTTCATAAAGCCGCCAGGGCCGGTGGTTTCCTGCCCGAGTACGCCGTACTTCAGAGGGATTTTTTCGTCATTAATGCGCGCGTCCAGGAAACCGACGCGCAGCTGCGTGGTGACGAAATCGGCATCTTTCAGCGCCTCTTCGCGATCGAGCGTCAGGTGAATGTTCATCGGGATCCCGGCCTCCCGAACCATGCGCTGCGCCAGCTTGCCGACGATCTCCAGCTTCTCTTTGCCTTCCTCAATGTCCAGCAGGTAATAGTCGGTAACCGGCAGTTCATCATAGCGTTTGATAAAGCCGTCGATCAGTTCCGGGGTGTAGCTTGAGCCGCCGCCGATGGTGACAATTTTGAGCTTTTTCATCAGATGTCCTTTTTACAATGCAGAGTCAGTTTTCAGTTCAGAATCTTTCGCGTGCTGTTCTTCAAGGTGCTCGCGCTGCAATTGCTGGCGCTCAAGCAGCCTGAAGAACGGGAAGTAGATAGCCACCGAAATCACGATGGTGCAGACGGACCAGATCACCGCCGGAATATTGCCGCCGGTCACGAACCAGGCCGCAAGAATAGGGGGCATTGTCCAGGGAATTTGCAGCACCGGGCGGCCGATGATGTCGAAATACATCAGGCTGTAGGTGGAGATGCATAACAGCATCGGCGTCAGGGTGAAGGGGATCATCAGCAGCGGGTTGAAGACAATTGGCGTGCCGAAAATCACCGGTTCGTTGATGCAAAATACGGCGGAAGGCAGCGACAGTTTGCCGACAGATTTATACATTTTGCTGCGTGAACGGAGCATCGCCAGCACCAGGCCAAGCGTGGCACCCGTCCCGCCGATGCACATAAAGACGATATAGAACCCATCGGCGGTAATGTGCGGAATGGGCTGGTGATTCAGATAAGCCTGCGTATTCTCGGCGATGTACTTCAGGAAGATGGGGCTGGTAATGCCAGAGAGGACGTTGTCGCCGTGGATGCCACAGCACCAGAGCAGCGAAATCATGAAGATTAACACCAGCATGCCTGGCAGCGAGCCCAGACCGCTTACCAGAGGGCTTAAAATTTCAGTGAAAAACGCATTGATATCAAAGCCCAACATCACTCTGACAAACCACACCAGCGTAATCGTCACCGCCGCCGGGATCAGGCTTGCAAAAGACTGCGCCACCGCGGGCGGCACGCCTTCCGGGAGCTTTATCGTTATCTCATGGCTGATGAACCATCGGATGATATGTACCGTGACGATCGCCAGAATAATGGCGGAGAACAGACCCGCGGCGCCCAGGTTGTCGACGTTCAGCTGATATTTATCGTTCAGTTGCGCCAGCAGGAAGACCACAAGCGTAACGGCTGTGCAGGTGATGGCGTTGAGTTTGTATTCTTTTGCCAGGTTATAGCTGATCCCCACGGCAGAAATCAGGCCAATTGCGCCGAAGGTGACGGCAACCGGGGCGCTGATTTTATCACTCCACGGACCAAGCCATTCGCTCCAGCCGGGAATGGGTAAATTTGCGATGATCAAAAACAGACTGCCGGTGATGGTGAATGGAAGCGTCAGGGCAATCCCGTTTCGCACGGCCACCAGGATTTTGTTTTCGCCGATCCGGATCAGGACAGGCACAACCTTGCTCTCAATAAATGTGACCACGGGTGACTCCTCTTAAGAGGTATTATTCAGGGTACGGTTAACTGGTATAGTCCAGTTGATTTGGAGTTTTCCATGCTTGCTGGGGAGTGTCAATGGCAGGAGGGAGTGGCTGAATTTTGTGTAACCAAATGAACTACAATAAGTTTTACTGCTAAGTGCGGTATTTTCTGCCCGCCAGAGGATGAGGGAAATGTGAGAAGTGTGAGCTTTAACACGTAACTGTTGAGGCTGTCAGGGCATGTCTGGCCGTGCTTTGCGTGCCCGACATCGGGGGCGGGGAAGGCCGGGGCAGAGGTAATCCGTCACCCGGCACAGGCCTGAATTACTCTGAATAGTGGTTGTATATTCCGGCGGGCAAGACCAGCTGCGAGGCGACCTCGTAAGCCTTTTTCTGTCCAACCAGCAGGTCGATAAGCTTTAAGCCGAAATCAATGCTGGTGCCAGGACCCTGGCTGGTCAGCAGATTAACGCGCGGGTCCCAGACCACGCGCTTATCCTGCCACTGGTCTTGCGGAATGGTCTCTTTCAGCGCGGGGAAACCGGTCATGTTGCCGAGCGGGAAGATATCGTGCGGCACCAGCACCGTGCCTGCGGCGGCGCAAATGGTGGCGACGATGCGCCCTGAGCGGTGAAACTGCTTCACCGTTTCCACCAGCAGCGGACTGTCGCGGAAGCATTCTGCGCCCTTCAGCCCACCGGGCAGTACGATGGCGTCAAACTCGCCGTCGGCCACATGCACCAGCGGCGCATCGGCCATAATCTTCACGCCGCGTGAGCAGGTGATGACCCGATCGCCATCGCTGGCGACGCTGGCAGTGGTGACGTTAATCCCGCCGCGAACCAGCAGGTCGATGGTGGTCACCGCTTCCATCTCCTCACTCCCAGGGGCGAGACAAACCAGCGCTGATGCGCTCATAAGAGTTCTCCTTTCGTTTTATCTGTTCAAACAGGCGGGCGTTTTCCGGCACCGCAACGCCGTGAGCGCGGGCGCGTTTGAGCAGATACCCGCTGATATAGTCGATTTCAGTCTGCCGCTGGGCACGCACGTCCTGAAGCATGGATGAAATGTTATTCGCCGTACTGTCGATAACCTGCCAGACGTAGGCCAGTAGATCTTCGGGACTCGCGTGGTGCCCTTCGCGGGCCATCACCGCCGCAACTTCAGCGCTGATGCGCTCCACTTCTTCCGGATAGTTGCGCAGCTGTCCGTTAGGGCAGTCGTAGAGCGCCGTCAGCGGGTTGATCACGCAGTTCACCGCAAGCTTACGCCAGCTGGCATTGCCGATATCGTTATGCCATGCGACATCCGGCAGCACGGAGTGAAGCGTGTCCGCCAGGAAGCTGTATTCCTGCGCGATAGCGTTGCCGGGGCCGATATGGGTGGTGCCGTTGGCGGTGTGAATGATCAGGTTGCCGTCTCGGCGCGCGGCCTGAGTGGTTATGCCGAGCAGCAGTGGCTGCTTCAGCGTTCGCAGTTCGTCCAGCGTCCCCATGCCGTTATGCATCAGCAAAATGGGGCTGGTGGCCGGAAGCTGAGCCGCCAGGTTTTTCACGGCAGTCGACACCTGCCAGGCCTTCAAGGTAACCAGCAGTAAATCGCTGCTGGCAAGCATTTCGGGATCGTTGGCGGTCAGCAGTTCGTTGAAGACACTTCCGTCCGTGTCCTGCACGTTCACGCTGCACCACGGGGCGGGGACGCGCAGCCAGCCCTGAACTTCATGCCCTTGCCGGAACAGCGCGGTCAGCCATAATTGTCCAAGGGCGCCGCATCCAAGCACGGTAATTTTCATCATTCCTCCTCACCTGCTGGGGGATCAGGCGTTCTGCTACAGTATAGCGCCGACTGCGCGCCCGCCGTCCCGGGGATAACAGGTTGTGTTCTCTGACGTTGCGGGTATTATGCATCGCAACAAAAAGAGAGGGAGAATAAAACATGCCATCTTTCGATATTGTCTCTGAAGTCGATCTTCAGGAAGCCAAAAACGCCGTGGATAATGCTGCGCGCGAAGTGGAATCCCGCTTCGATTTTCGCGGCGTGGAAGCGAGCATCGAGCTGAATGAAAAGAACGAGAGCATCAAGGTGCTGAGCGAATCTGATTTCCAGGTCAATCAGCTGCTGGATATTCTGCGCGCCAAGCTGCTCAAGCGCGGCATTGAGGGGAACTCCATCGAGGTGCCGGAAGAGTTCGTGCACAGCGGAAAAACCTGGTTTGTGGAAGCTAAACTGAAAACCGGGATTGAGAGCTCAGTACAGAAGAAAATCGTCAAGCTGATTAAAGACAGCAAGCTGAAGGTGCAGGCGCAGATTCAGGGCGAAGAGATTCGCGTGACCGGTAAAGCGCGCGACGATCTGCAGGCGGTGATGGCGCTGGTGCGCGGCGGCAATCTCGGCCAGCCTTTCCAGTTCAAAAACTTCCGCGACTAATTTTCGTCACGGACGCGTGCGGCACGCCGGTAAAGGGTGCTGCGCGCAACGCCCAATGCCTGCGCGGCCTTGCTGATATTGCCGTTGAAGCGCGCCAGCGTGCTGGCAATCAGCGCTGTATCATGCTGCTTCAGGTTTTCCGCAGGTTCAGGGATTTCCTGTCGGTACTCAACCGGCAAAGCATCAATGCCCAACGTCTCCCCATCTTCCGCCAGCGCCAGTAGCACCTTCATCAGGCTTCGTAACTGACGCACGTTTCCCGGCCAGCCGAAGTGGGCCAGCGTTTCCAGCAGCGGTGGCGAAAGTGTGATACGCCGCGCCTGACCACCCAGCTCCAGCCACTGCTGTTCGATAAAGGCCACTAGCTCAGGCCACTCCCGCAGCGGCGGGATGGTCAGGGTAAACTCCTGCAGCCTATAAAGTAGATCCTCGCGAAACTCGCCATTAGCAACCAGCTGCGCCAGGTTACGGTGTGTGGCGCAGATCACGGCAAAGTTGACCGGCCAGCTGCGGCTTGAACCCAGCGGCGCGACCACTTTGTCCTGCAATACTCTGAGCAGACGGGTTTGCAGGGCCAGCGGCATGTCACCGATTTCATCGAGGAACAGGACCCCGCCGTCCGCTTCGCGAATTTTACCGATATAGCCATTTTTATTCGCCCCGGTGAAGGCGCCGGGCTGGTAGCCAAACAGCTCCGATTCAATCAGCGATTCCGGAATAGCGGCGCAGTTAATGGCGATAAATTTCCCCTCACGCCAGCGGCTGCGCTGATACAGCGTCTGGCTGACAAACTCTTTCCCGCTCCCGGTTTCCCCCTGAACGCAGAGCGATACGCCCGCATTGAGCAGGCGCACCATTTTTTCGCCGTTCTGCTTCAGCGAGAAAGGCCACGCCACGGCAGGTTTTGGCGGCACGCTGACGAGGGTTTGCGCTGGGGCACGCAGGCGATAATAGTAAGTTTCAGCAGAATGGATGGCAGGCATTGGCACCGCGCAGGGCGTCTGCTTCAGCTGCGGGAAGAGCTGCCCAAAAGTGATGCTGCCGAGCCGTTCAGCGTCAATCCCCAGTTTGCGCAGCGCAAGGCGATTGGCGGTGGTCAGCACGTTGTCGGAAAACACCAGCAGCATCTCTTCCACGCTGTCGAGCTTTTGCGGATCAGGATGCAGGCTCATCAGCCACTGCTGAGGATGAAGGCTCTGTTTGACCCAAAGATACTCAATTTGCCTGGCGGCAGATTTCACCCACGCCAGGGTATGAGTATGAGAAAAGTGCGCCGGGCCGGAGATATCCAGCACGCCTGCCACCTGGCCATCGGGCGTCTGCAAGGGAATCGCGGCGCAGTAGAGGTTCTGATTGCTGGTGAGAAAATGCTGCTCGCCGTCGATCTCACAGCTGTCATCAATGGCAAGCGCCGTGCCGATGGCGTTGGTGCCTCGCCCATTTTCGCTCCACAGCGTCCCTGGCGACAGGGCGAAACGCTGTGCTTTCTCCATGGCGCTCATGTTGCCGATTGTCTGTAGCACCACGCCGGTGGCATCAGTTAGCACAACCACCGACTGAGTTTCCGTCAGGCTTTCTGCCAGATGGTTGGCCATGGGGAAAGCGTAGCGCTGCAGGCCTGAGTGGCTGGCGAGACGATCGGCAAGCTCACCCTGGCCGAGCAGCGGGAAATCTTCAGCGCTGCGTTCCAGCCCATAGAGTTCGCTGCGAAACCACGATTCACGCAGCAAAGGGGTGCTGTGAGCCTGGCCCACGCTGTCGGTGGATTTTCCCTGCATCGAACACCTCAACGGAACAGAAAGTGTTGCGATATTGTAGCTTGATGGTTTGTTTAATGTTGCGTTACGCGACACGAAAGCGAACATTGCTGCGACAAATTTATGCTTATCGCTTTGTCTTGCCACTAATTCATTGAAAGTGAATGATTTATTAGAAAGTGGAAATTCTGGCATGCAGGGTGCAATGCATGAAGCACAGCGCGCGAAACAAAAAAGAAACACGCCGCTGTTCCTCAACCCTACAGAAGGAGTTCGCCATGCGTTATGCACATCCTGGCAAGCCAGGTGCCCTGATCACGCTGCAGGCTACTTACGGCAACTATATCGACGGCCAGTTCGTTGAACCCGTTAACGGTGAGTATTTCATGAATACCTCTCCCGTGGATGGAAGCAACATCGGTCAGTTCCCGCGCTCCGGTGCGGACGACATCAATAAAGCGCTGGATGCTGCACATCGTGCGGCTGAGGGCTGGGGCAAAACCTCTGCGCAGGAACGTTCCAATTTGCTGTTACAGGTTGCTGACAGAATCGCTGAGAATCTGGAGATGCTGGCGATTGCGGAAAGCTGGGATAACGGCAAACCGGTGCGTGAAACGCTGAACGCAGATATTCCTCTTGCGGTGGATCATTTCCGTTATTTTGCGGGCTGTTTACGCGCGCAGGAGGGCAGTACGGCGGAGATCGACGAAAATACCGTGGCCTATCACTTCTATGAACCACTGGGCGTGGTGGGGCAAATTATCCCCTGGAACTTCCCGCTGCTGATGGCGGCGTGGAAGCTGGCTCCGGCGCTGGCGGCGGGCAACTGCGTGGTGCTGAAGCCTGCGGAGCAAACACCGCTCAGCATCACGCTGCTGATGGAAATCATTGGTGATTTGTTCCCGGCGGGGGTGGTGAACATCGTTCAGGGCTATGGCAAGGAAGCAGGTGAAGCACTGGCGACCAGCAAACGTATCGCCAAAATTGCCTTTACTGGCTCAACGCCGGTCGGGCGTCACATTATGGCCTGTGCGGCAGAGAACATTATTCCTTGCACCGTGGAGCTTGGCGGCAAATCACCGAACATCTACTTTGCCGACGTGATGAACGCCGAAGAATCCTTTATTGAAAAAGCGGTTGAGGGCCTGGTGTTGGGCTTCTTCAACCAGGGTGAGGTTTGTACCTGTCCGTCTCGGGCTCTGATCCACGAGTCGATTTACGAGCCGTTCATGGAACGCGTGATGGCGAAGATCGCCAATATCCGCCGCGGTGACCCGTTTGATACCGACACCATGATCGGCGCTCAGGCCTCGCGTCAGCAGTACGATAAGATCATGTCTTATATCAACATTGCCCGTGAAGAGGGCGGCAAGATCCTCACCGGCGGCGATAAGGCGACGGTCAACGATCTGGATAATGGCTTCTACATTCAGCCGACCCTGATCAAAGGCACCAATGCCATGCGCAGCTTCCAGGAGGAGATCTTTGGCCCGGTAATCGGCATTCTGACCTTTAAGGATGAAGCGGAAGCGCTGGCGCTGGCCAACGACACGCAGTATGGCCTTGGGGCAGGCGTGTGGACGCGCGACAGCAACCTTGCTTATCGCATGGGGCGGGGCATTAAGGCGGGGCGCGTCTGGACCAACTGTTACCACGTTTACCCGGCACACGCGGCGTTTGGTGGCTATAAGCAGTCTGGTGTCGGGCGTGAAACGCACAAGATGGCGCTGGACGCCTACCAGCACACCAAAAATATCCTGGTGAGCTACGGCACGGCGCCGCTGGGCCTGTTCTGATTATTTATCAGGTGCAGATATGACAACGGCTTCCTCAGGGAAGCCGTTAATTTTTAGGGATTGGCTATCAGGGTTTCGACGTCGTAGCGGTTCGTCACTTTGCTGTCGATTTTGACGTACGCCGAGCGTTCCTCGCCGATGACCAGCACTTCCTTCACGCCCTCTTTCGCCAGCAGACGATTTTTCAGGTGCTCATCGGCATCAACACCGTCAGGAATGGCGATACGCAGGCTGCTAACGTACTGCGGCTCCTGCATGGTCATCGCCACCAGTAGCCAGACTGTGGCCAGCAGGGCACCCATCAGAAACACGGTTTGTGAGTCGAAATAGCCATCAAGCCAGCCGCCAAGTGAGCCACCGATGGCCACACCGAGGAACTGGCTGGTGGAGTAAATGCCCATTGCGGTGCCCTTATAGCCCGCCGGAGATTCTTTGCTGATAAGCGACGGCAGCAGCGCTTCCATCAGGTTGAAGGCGAGGAAGAACAGCTGCACGCCCGCGACCAGTTCCCAGAAGTATGCCCCTGAGCCCCAAAGCACGATTTCCGCAATCAGAATCAGGGCGATGCAGAACAGGAACACGCGCTTCATGCGGCGTTTCACTTCCGCATAAATGATAAACGGCACCACGGCGATGAAGGAGACGACCATGGTGGCGAGATAAATTTTCCAGTGTTCCGCCGCCGGGAAGCCGGCCGCTTCTAACTGGCCGGGCAGGGCGACGAAGGTGGACATCAGCAGAATGTGCAGGCACATGATGCCGAAATTGAGCTTCAGCAATCTCGGCTCCAGCAGCACCTTGCTGAAGCAGCCTTTCACCATGCCGGACTCGCGGTTCAGCACGTGGTTTTCGCTGTTCGGCACCACCCACAGCGTCAGCAAAATGCCGAGCGTGGCAAGACCGGAGATCATCCAGAACAGCGCGTGCAGGCCAAGCTTGTGGGTGATGATCGGGCCAAGCACCATAGCGATGGCGAAGGTGACGCCAAAGCTGACGCCGATAAAGGCCATCGCTTTAGTGCGGTTCTGTTCGCGGGTCAGGTCGGAAAGCAGTGCCATCACGGCGGCGGCAATTGCGCCGGAGCCCTGCAATGCGCGGCCGAGGATAATCCCCCAGATGGAGTCAGAGAGCGCGGCAATCACGCTGCCGAGCACGAAAATCAGTAAGCCGCCAACAATTAGCGGTTTGCGGCCAATGCGGTCGGACATCAGGCCGAAGGGGATCTGAAACACCGCTTGTGCAAGCCCATAAATGCCGATGGCGATGCCAATCAGCGCTTCGCTGGCTCCCTGCAACGCCATGCCGTACGTGGTCAGAACGGGCAGAACCATAAACATGCCGAGCATGCGCAGTGAGAATACGGTCCCTAAACCCCAGGTTGCGCGCAGTTCGCCCGGCGTCATTTTAAAATCGTTCATTTCCACCTCAGAATAAAAGCAGCGCTTAGTGTAAGGCCAGGGAAGGGCAGGGTAAATAAGGGGTTGTGTAACAAATATTACATTGGGAATTTATTGATAACGTGAATAAAAAAGGGTGCCGAAGCACCCTTTTAACTGGTTCGTCAGAATTACCAGACGTAAGCCAGCACGGAATGAGAATCCGGCACCATGAAGTCGACGGACATCATCACCGAAAGCGAGGTGATGGCGACGATAGAGAAGACGAACAGCTTGCGCGCCCAGACTCTGTCGTCTGCCACCTTATACCCTCGCAGCGCCATGCCGAGCCACCAGACGCTCACTGCTGCGGCCACCACCAGGTATTTATACCCGGCATAGCCACCCAGGGAGAGCATCAGCGTCGCGACGGCGAAGGCGATGATGTAGAGCGTGATGTGGTTCTTGGCAACGGAAATCCCCTTCACAACCGGCAGAACCGGAATGTTCGCCGCCTGATAATCCTTAAAGCGGAAAATCGCGATGGCGTAGGAGTGCGGCATCTGCCAGAGGCTGAAAATAGCCAGCAGAATGGCCGCGCCGCTGTCAAAGCTGCCGGTGACGGCACAGTAGCCAATCACCGGAGGCGCTGCGCCAGAAAGGGAACCAATCAGCGTGCCGTAAACGGAATGGCGCTTCATGTACAGGCTGTAAACGCCGACATAGACCACGAAGCCCATTACGCCAAGCCAGCAGGCCAGCGGATTCGCGCCGAACCACAGCAGAGCGAAGCCAGCAACACCCAGCAAAGTGGCATACACCAGCGAAACGTTCGCAGAAATCAGGCCTTTAACCAGCACCCGATTCTTGGTTCGTTCCATCTTCTTGTCGATATCCCTGTCGATGTAGTTGTTGAAGACACAACCGGACGCAACGACCAGCGATACGCCGACCAGCGTGTAGATAAACAGCGGGTAATCGATGTGGCCTTTGGAGGCCAGCAGGAAACCGCCGATCACCGAGATCAGGTTACCGAAGATGATGCCTGGTTTTGTTACTTGCAGGTATTGCTTAAACATACTCGCCGCTCTTATCGAACCATCATGTTGTAGTTAAGGTTCCACATGATCCAGATAGAACCTATCACCACAATCGCAATGATTAGCACAGTAAAGACGAAAGCCGTCATGTTCCAGCCTTCATCTGACTTGGTGTTCATGTGCAGGAAGCACACCAGATGCACCACGATCTGTACTACTGCTGCCGCCAGCACACAGCCAATCATGGCAATGTGCGAAGCTGAGCCGTTCATCACCATCGCAAACGGGATAATCGTCAGGATGATCGACAGGACAAAGCCTGTCATGTAGGTTTTTACGCTACCGTGGGAAGCGCCGTGATCGGTTGAATGACTCATTACATCGCCCCCATCAGATAGACTACAGAGAACACGCAGATCCACACCACGTCCAGGAAGTGCCAGAACAGGCTCAGGCACAGGATACGGGTGCGGTTAGTGCTGGTCAGGCCGCGACGGTTAATCTGGAACATCAGTACTGCCATCCAGATAAGACCAGAGGTCACGTGCAGACCGTGAGTGCCGACCAGCGCGAAGAACGCGGACAGGAAGCCACTGCGATCCGGACCCATACCTTCAACAATCAGGTGATGGAATTCATAGATTTCCATCGCGATGAACCCTGCACCGAACAGCCAGGTCAGGGCAAGCCAGGAGATAACCTGGCTCTTGTTGTTTTTGTACATGGCGATAGCCGCCATGCCGTAGGTGATGGAGCTGAACAGCAGCAGGGCGGTTTCAACCAGCACGAACGGCAGCTCGAAAATGTCCTTACCTGCCGGGCCACCGGCGGTGTTGTTAACCAACACCGCGTAGGTCGCGAACAGAATAGAGAACAGTACGCAGTCGCTCATCAGGTAGATCCAGAAGCCGAAGACTTTGGTCGGCCCTGTATCGTGATGCCCGTGGTCGTGGGCGTGCGCGTTAGTCAAAGTATCAGTTGCCATTTTTCAGCCCTGCCTTAGCGATCTCATCGAAATGCTGGTTTTCCAGTTTTTCGATTTCTGCAACCGGAACGTAGTAGTCCACGTCCTCATCGAAGCTTTTCACAATCCAGCTGATCACGATGCCGAGGAAGCCGACAATCGCCATCCACCAGATATGCCAGATCATGGCAAAACCGAAGACGGTTGCGAAGGCCGCAATCACGATGCCCGCACCGCTGTTTTTCGGCATATGAATCTCTTCATAGCCAGCCGGTTTCTTGTACGCTTCGCCTTTCTCTTTCATTTCCCAGAACGCGTCACGCTCATGAATGTGCGGCACGTGGGCAAAGTTGTAGAACGGCGCAGGAGAAGAGGTTGCCCACTCCAGCGTACGACCACCCCATGGGTCACCGGTCAGGTCACGGTTCTGCTCGCGGTCGCGAATAGAAACGTAGTACTGAATCAGCTGACACAGGATACCGCAGGCAATCAGCGCCGCACCGCAGGCTGCAACAACCAGCATTGGGTGGAACTGCGGATCGATCTGCTGGCTCAGACGACGGGTCATGCCCATGAAGCCCAGCACGTACAGCGGCATAAACGCTACGAAGAAGCCGATGATCCAGAACCAGAAGGCGCGTTTGCCCCAGGTTTCGTTCAGGGTGAAGCCAAAGGCTTTCGGCCACCAGTAGGTGATCCCGGCGAAGCAACCGAACACCACACCGCCGATGATGACGTTATGGAAGTGCGCGATCAGGAACAGGCTGTTGTGCAGCACGAAGTCCGCGCCCGGAACCGCCAGCAGAACGCCGGTCATACCGCCGACCGAGAAGGTCACGATAAAGCCGATGGTCCACAGCATCGCGGAATGGAACACGATACGACCCTGATACATGGTGAACAGCCAGTTGAAGATCTTAACCCCGGTTGGGATCGCGATAATCATGGTGGCAATACCGAAGAAGGCGTTTACGTTCGCGCCAGCACCCATGGTGAAGAAGTGGTGCAGCCAGACGATGAACGACAGAACGGTAATACACACGGTTGCCCACACCAGCGAGGTGTAACCAAACAGACGCTTACGGGAGAAGGTGGCCGCCACTTCGGAGAACACACCAAACACCGGCAGCACCAGAATGTACACTTCCGGATGGCCCCAGGCCCAAATCAGGTTGATGTACATCATCATGTTGCCGCCCATTTCGTTAGTGAAGAAATGGGTACCGATATAACGGTCAAGGGTCAGCAGCGCGATGGTGACGGTCAGGATTGGGAATGACGCAATAATCAGGACGTTAGCGCACAGAGAAGCCCAGGTGAAAACAGGCATCTTGAACATGGTCATGCCAGGGGCACGCATCTTGATGATGGTCACAAAGAAGTTGATACCCGTCAGCGTCGTACCGATACCGGAGAGCTGAAGCGCCCAAATCCAGTAATCGACCCCGACACCCGGACTGTACTCAATGCCCGACAGCGGTGGATAAGCCAGCCAGCCGGTCTGTGCGAATTCGCCCACGCCGAGTGACAGGTTAACCAGGATAACGCCGACCACGGTGAACCAGAAGCTCAGGTTGTTCAGGAACGGGAACGCAACGTCGCGCGCGCCGATCTGTAAAGGAACAACCACGTTCATCAGGCCAATAACCAGAGGCATCGCCACGAAGAAGATCATGATAACGCCGTGAGCGGTAAAGATCTGATCGTAGTGGTGAGGCGGCAGGAAGCCGGCTTCACCCGCCGAGGCAAGGACCTGCTGGCTACGCATCATGATGGCGTCAGCAAAGCCACGAATCAGCATCACGATACCGACGATGCAGTACATGATGCCGAGTTTTTTGTGGTCGACAGACGTCAGCCACTCTTTCCACAGGTAGGTCCACTTACCGAAGTAAGTGATCAGCGCCAGCAGCGCCAGACCCCCGATGATAATGGCAGCCACCGTAACCACGATAATCGGTTCGTGGTAGGGCACTGCATCCAGTGTCAATTTTCCGAACATGTTTCTTCCTCGGCCCCTTAGTGAGCGGTTTCCGCGTGGCTCATGTCCATGCCTTCCATCCCTTCGTGTGAGGCGTGCTCACCGGCAGGTTGGCTCATGTCCATGTGACCGTGCCCCATGAATTTGTTGATAACATCAACAAACAGGTCTGGTTTCACGCTGGAGAAGTATTCCACCTTGTTGTATTCGCTCGGTGCAGCCAGTTTCTCGTAGGCGGCCATGTCATTCATGGTGCTCTGAGACTGTTTCACTTTCGCGACCCACTGATCAAACGTTGCCTGATCCGGTGTGGCAATGGCTTTGAACTTCATTCCGGAGAAGCCCGGGCCACTGTAGCTGGCGGAGATACCGTCGTAGGTGCCTGCTTCATTCGCGATCAGGTGCAGGTTGGTCTGCATACCTGGCATTGAATAAATCTGGCTGCCTAAACGTGGGATAAAGAACGAGTTCATCACGGAGTTGGAGGTCACTTTGAACTGCACCGGTACGTTCGCCGGGAAGGCGATTTCGTTCACGGTGGCAATGCCCTGATCCGGATAAATGAAGAACCATTTCCAGTCCATTGAAACAACTTCAATGGTGACAGGTTTTTCGTCATGAACCAGCGGTTTGCTTGGCTCAAGCGCGTGTGTGGTTTTCCACGTCAGCACGGCAAGGAACAGGATGATAAGGATAGGCACCGTCCAGACCACAGCTTCCACTTTATTGGAGTGTGACCAGTTAGGGCTATACTTAGCATCTTTGTTGCTCGCACGGTACTTCCAGGCGAAACCAACGGCCATCAAGATGGCGGGAATAACGACAATCATCATCAGGCCAAAAGCCGTCAGTATCAACGAACGTTGCTCCAGTCCAATCTGTCCTTTGGGGTCAAGTAGCGCAGAATCGCAGCCGCTGAGTAAAACAGTGCCTGCGAGTAATGACAACCATCCCAAACTTTTATTGTATTTCCTGAGTCTCATGTAACGACCTCAATTCCACGGGATTTGGTGGCGTTTAAAGTGTGGGGGCATTTTACGGGAAGGTTACATTACTGTAAACATGATTGGAGAAGTGTCTTTCAGCTGTTACCGGGTTCTGCCGGGGCTGTCACAGATGTTGCCGATTGTGTCTAAAATCCAGGCAGATAGCGCATCAGCGCGGTTTTATAACAAAAGCGGAGAGAAGAGATCTCTTTCGCGGGCAATAGGTATAACCAATGCCAAAAACACACAAATGGTTAACAGTTAATTATCAAATGCACGACATCAAGAAAACAATAAAATAATCGCGCTTTGGCTGAATCGGTTAAGGAAATATGCCGAAACTTAAAAAGCGCCAGTAATTTCCGAAATTAGATAGCGCACAAAATAACAATCGGAAAAATTGAATGGATTATTGCCGTTATAATTACCGAAAGTAACTACAACGACAAATAACGTTTATTTATTGCTCAGATTCGTGCCGATTTGCGCAGCGCCAACGCATCGAGGATCCCACCCAGCACAATCCCGGACACCGCAATCAGTGCGCCAATCTCCAGCAGGCCAGTGAGGAACGAGAAGTTAGTCAAATCCAGCGCGTTCATGACCAGCAGCACCAGCCAGACGGCCAGCACCAGACAGCCAACAGCGAGAATTTGCAGCGCTATTGAATAAGCGGTTTTGAACTGCGTGCGCGGCATAAAACTTTCACTCTGCCAGGTGTACTCGAGCGTTTGTCGGCAAAGCAATAAAAGCAAAATGCCCGGAACGGCGGCGAAGACCGAGAACAGATAGAACGTCGGCCAGCCGTGCGCTTCAACAAACCAGCCCGCAATGGGGCCAACGTAAACGCGACCTACCGCTGAAAGGGCCGAGAGGAGCGCGAACTGCGTTGCCGAAAATGATTTGTTGCACAGCGTCATCAGCAGGGCGACAAACGCCGAAGTGCCCATGCCGCCGCACAGGTTTTCGAAGAATACAGCGGTGCCCATGCTCAGCATGTGCTTATCGGTTATCGACAGCAGCCAGTAACCGGCGTTGGATGCTCCTTGCAGAATGCCGAAAATTAACAGGGCGCGGAAAAGCGATAAACGCTGCATCAGCACGCCGCCGTAGAGTGCGCCGAGAATGGTGGCAAACAGGCCGAGCGTTTTATTCACCACGCCGACTTCGCCCGCATCAAAACCCACGCCGCGGATAAGGAAAGTGGTAGTGAGACTCATCGCGAACGCATCGCCAAGCTTATAAAGGACGATAAGCAGCAGAATCAGCCAGGCGTTATTACGGCCAAAGAAGTCACGCAGCGGTTCCGACACCGCCTGCTCCAGCGTTTTCGGGGCTGGAATGACGTCGCTCGGTTCAGGGGCCATCAGCGTGGCAATGATGCAGGGCACCATTAACGCCGCCATCAGCCAGTACATTGCCTGCCAGCCAAGCCACTGATCGGCGAGCCACAGCGCAAGACCGCCTGATACCAGCATCGCCAGACGATAGCCGAGCACGCTTATCGCCGCTCCTGTGCCACGTTCCTCTGGCGGAAGCACATCGGTTTTCCATGCGTCGAAGACGATGTCCTGCGATGCAGAACAGAATGCAATAACGACGGCTAACGCTGCCATCCAGCGCAGCTGGCTGGACGGTTCAAGAAAGCCCATTGCCGCAATGGCCAGCAGCAGCAATACCTGGGTGGTCAACAGCCAGCCACGACGTCGGCCTAAAAACGGCGGCGTGTAGCGGTCCATCATCGGTGACCAGAGGAATTTAAAGACGTAGGCTTGACCGACGAGGGAGAAGAAGCCGATGGTTTTAAGATCGATATTCTCGACGGTCATCCACGCCTGAAGCGTGCCGGAAGTGAGCGCCAGCGGTAAACCGGAGGCGAAACCGAGGATCAGCAGAATGGCTGATTTGGGCTGCTGGAAAAAGCGAAAGTAATGATTCGACATGGTCATAAATAACTGACCCGGCGCAGGGCCGGGTCAGAAAACTTAACGGGCGTTCTGCTTAATGAAGTCGTGAACGCTGGTGTCCTGTGCCATATCGGAGATGGTGTCCGTCAGCACGCTGTTCACCGCGTTGGCAATGTTCTGGTTGTTGGCCGTGAAGGCACCTTCAACCTGATAGCTCGCGCGGTAATTCTTAGTCATCTTATTGCCGTTCTTCGCGGTGGCAATGATGGCGATATCCGCTTTAGTGGCGATGTTGTAGCGCACGTTGCCTTGAGAGACGTCGGCGTACAGATTATTCACAATGATCTGCAGGTCAACGGCACCGTTTGGCCCAATCATATAGCCACGTGCGGTCATTTGTTTCTCAAGCACTTCCTGAAGCAGGAAACGCAGGTCGCGGGAAGCGGTCAGGGTCACCAGCTGGTTATCGCGGGTCACTTTGGCCAGCGCCTGATCAGGACGCTGATCCGCGCCGTTGATGCTGACAGTCACGCCCATCAGGCTCGGGTCCTGCGATGGCAGCGTAATTTTAGGGGAGACATCGATGGTGGTTTGCGGCTTGGCACAACCGGCCAGCATAAACATCGCAACCAACGGGAAGAGGATTTTTTTTAACATGTTTTGACTCTCGGCGTTTCAGCTGTTCAATGGGTTTGGGGCGAAAAATTCCCGCCATCATAACATCGCCAACGGCGAGGGGAAGTGGGCGATGCATGTAAATTCATCGACCTGGATGTTTTCTGTGCTCAGGCTCGGTTTCATTCCCTCTTTTGCGACAATTCGGATGGTGAAGTGCAAAGGTTCATACGTTTGACTGAGAAAGAGAGACGAAAGCTAAATTTTTGTTGTTTTCATGTTATGGAAACGGTAAAAGCGGCTAACATTTAAAAGGAAGGGCGGCATCTTAGCGTTGTCGGAGGAGTAACTTCATGATGATACGTGAAAATATAGAAGAAAAACTGAGGGCGGCATTTGACCCCTTATTCCTCGAAGTGGTGGACGAAAGTTATCGCCACAATGTCCCGGCTGGCTCCGAAAGTCACTTTAAGGTGGTGCTGGTAAGCGATCGCTTTTCCGGAGAACGTTTCCTTAACCGTCATCGAATGATTTACGGCACGTTAACCGCCGAATTGTCGACGACCGTGCATGCACTGGCGTTGCATACCTACACCGTTAAAGAGTGGGAAGGCTTGCAGGATACGGTCTTTGCCTCTCCGCCTTGCCGTGGTGCAGGCACTATCGCGTAAAATTCGCATTTGCAACTGCCGGAACTTTTCCAGTATGTTGCGTACAGATTAAATGAGAAACGGCCTGCGGGCCGTTTTGTTTTGTTTGAATTTTGAGCGAGCAACGCATTTTTTAGGGCAAAATTACCTCAAAACTGTGAAAAATGGCGCACCCATGCGCCATTCCCGTTCTCGACTCACTACAGTGATGCCGCTATAATGCTGCGTCTTATTTTCGGAATGTCTTCGGGATGATTCTGGCAACAGGGATTGTACTTCTGTAATGAAGCGAACATCCCGGTTCTGTGAAGCCTGCGATACGCGCTTCCGGAGTTGACCGAGCACTGTGATTTTTTTGAGGTAACAAGATGCAAGTTTCAGTTGAAACCACTCAGGGCCTTGGCCGCCGTGTAACGATTACTATCGCTGCTGACAGCATCGAAAACGCTGTAAAAAGCGAGCTGGTCAACGTAGCGAAAAAAGTTCGCATCGACGGTTTCCGTAAAGGGAAAGTACCGATGAATGTTGTTGCTCAGCGTTATGGCGCCTCTGTTCGCCAGGACGTGCTGGGCGACCTGATGAGCCGCAACTTCGTTGATGCGATCATCAAAGAGAAAATCAACCCGGCTGGCTCCCCGAACTACGTTCCGGGCGAGTACAAACTGGGCGAAGACTTCACTTACGCCGTTGAGTTTGAAGTTTACCCGGAAGTTGAGCTGCAGGGTCTGGACGCTATCGAAGTTGAAAAACCAGTTGTTGAAGTGACCGATGCTGATGTTGACGGCATGCTGGACACCCTGCGCAAGCAGCAGGCAACCTGGAAAGACAAAGAAGGCGCAGTCGCTGATGAAGATCGCGTAACCGTAGACTTCTCTGGCTCCGTAGACGGTGAAGAGTTTGAAGGCGGCAAAGCCACTGATTTCGTGCTGGCAATGGGCCAGGGTCGCATGATCCCGGGCTTTGAAGACGGTATCAAAGGCCACAAAGCGGGCGAAGAGTTCACCATCGACGTGACCTTCCCGGAAGAGTACCACGCTGAAAACCTGAAAGGTAAAGCGGCGAAATTCGTCATTAACCTGAAGAAAGTCGAAGAGCGTGAGCTGCCAGAACTGACTGCTGAATTCATCAAACGTTTCGGCGTTGAAGATGGTTCCGTAGACGGCCTGCGCGCTGAAGTGCGTAAAAACATGGATCGCGAGCTGAAAGGCGCCGTGAAAAACCGCATTAAGTCTCAGGCAATCGAAGGTCTGGTTAACGCCAACAACATCGACGTGCCAGCGGCCCTGATCGACGGCGAAATCGACGTTCTGCGCCAGCAGGCTGCACAGCGCTTTGGCGGCAACGCTAAGCAAGCGATGGAACTGCCACGCGAGCTGTTCGAAGAGCAGGCTAAACGCCGCGTCGTTGTAGGCCTGCTGCTGGGCGAAGTGATTCGCACCAACGAGCTGAAAGCTGACGAAGACCGCGTAAAAGGCCTGATCGAAGAGATGGCTTCCGCGTACGAAGATCCGAAAGAAGTTGTCGAGTTCTACAGCAAAAATAAAGAGCTGATGGACAACATGCGTAACGTCGCGCTGGAAGAGCAGGCTGTTGAAGCCGTTCTGAACAAAGCGAAAGTGTCTGAAAAAGCGACTTCTTTCAACGAACTGATGAACCAGCAGGCGTAATTTCCGCCCCTGACGTTTAAAGTTTGAGCGAAAAACCCGTTACCTTCTGGTGACGGGTTTTTTTATTGCTGTAATAGATGACGAAGCGTGCCAAAACGCGGTTTCAGTGTTAGCGTTACAGCAAAATATTGTTATGCTTGAAACAAGGCACTGCCGCCCCCATAAAAGGGGAAGCAACAGACAGACTGGCTGATGATCCGTCCGCAAGGTTACAATCAGTACAGCAGGTATATTCACTTTTTATCCAGGAGACGGACATGTCATACAGTGGCGAACGAGATAACTTTGCACCCCATATGGCCCTGGTGCCAATGGTCATTGAACAGACCTCACGCGGCGAACGTTCTTTTGATATCTACTCCCGTCTGCTGAAGGAGCGCGTTATCTTTCTGACCGGCCAGGTGGAAGACCACATGGCGAACCTGATCGTGGCGCAGATGCTGTTTCTGGAAGCGGAAAACCCGGAAAAAGACATTTACCTGTACATTAACTCACCGGGCGGCGTGATCACCGCAGGCATGTCGATTTACGACACCATGCAGTTTATCAAGCCAGACGTTAGCACCATTTGTATGGGCCAGGCCTGTTCAATGGGCGCATTCCTGCTGACTGCAGGCGCGAAGGGCAAGCGTTTCTGCCTGCCAAACTCCCGCGTAATGATTCACCAGCCGCTGGGCGGCTACCAGGGCCAGGCGACGGACATTGAAATCCACGCTAAAGAAATCCTGAAAGTTAAAGCGCGTATGAATGAACTTATGGCGCATCACACGGGTCATTCTCTTGAGCAGATCGAGCGCGATACGGAACGTGATCGCTTCCTCTCTGCGGCTGAAGCCGTAGAGTACGGACTGGTCGACTCCATTTTGACCCATCGTAACTAATGCCAGCCCGTGGAGTGCCGCTATACTGTAGAAGGGCGGCATTCCGTTAAGACTGGCATTTGCGTCGTCATGTGCGGCACAAAGAACATAGAAAGAGGTTTGGACTCATGACAGATAAACGCAAAGATGGCTCAGGCAAACTGTTGTACTGCTCTTTTTGCGGCAAAAGCCAGCATGAAGTGCGTAAGCTGATCGCCGGTCCGTCCGTGTATATCTGCGACGAATGCGTTGATTTATGTAACGACATCATTCGCGAAGAAATTAAAGAAGTCGCTCCGCATCGTGAACGTAGTGCGCTGCCTACTCCGCATGAAATCCGCCATCACCTGGACGATTACGTTATCGGTCAGGAAAGGGCTAAGAAAGTGCTGGCCGTGGCGGTTTACAACCACTACAAGCGTTTGCGTAACGGCGATACCAGCAACGGCGTAGAGCTCGGCAAAAGTAACATTCTGCTGATTGGCCCAACCGGTTCCGGTAAAACGCTGCTGGCGGAAACGCTCGCGCGTCTGCTGGACGTTCCGTTTACCATGGCTGATGCCACCACCCTGACCGAAGCCGGTTATGTGGGTGAAGACGTGGAAAACATCATCCAGAAGCTGCTGCAGAAGTGCGACTACGATGTGCAGAAAGCCCAGCGCGGCATCGTCTATATCGATGAAATCGACAAAATTTCCCGTAAATCGGATAACCCGTCGATTACCCGCGATGTCTCTGGTGAAGGCGTACAGCAGGCTCTGCTGAAGCTGATTGAAGGGACCGTGGCAGCTGTTCCGCCGCAGGGGGGCCGCAAGCATCCGCAGCAGGAATTCCTGCAGGTTGATACTTCTAAGATCCTCTTTATCTGCGGCGGCGCATTTGCTGGTCTCGATAAAGTCATCGCTAACCGCGTTGAAACTGGTTCGGGTATCGGCTTTGGCGCAACGGTGAAGGCTAAATCTGAAAAAGCCAATGAAGGTGAGCTGCTGGAGCAGGTCGAGCCGGGCGATCTGATTAAGTTTGGTCTGATCCCTGAGTTTATCGGCCGTCTGCCGGTCGTCGCGACGCTGAACGAACTGAGCGAAGACGCGCTGATTCAGATTCTGAAAGAGCCGAAAAACGCGCTGACCAAGCAGTACCAGGCGCTGTTCAGCCTTGAAGGCGTGGATCTCGAGTTCCGCGATGAAGCGCTGGATGCGATCGCTCGTAAAGCAATGGCCCGTAAAACCGGTGCCCGTGGCCTGCGTTCTATCGTTGAAGCTGCGCTGCTCGACACCATGTACGATCTGCCTTCAATGGAAGACGTTGAGAAAGTGGTTATCGACGAGTCCGTCATTGCCGGTCAAACCAAGCCGCTGCTGATTTACGGCACCAGCGAAACGCAGCAGGCATCTGGCGAATAATTCACCAAATTACTCAGTCAGTTAACGAAAAGGGGGATATTTTATCCCCCTTTTGCTTTTCCTGTATTCCTGCCGTTGAATGTGTGGGAAACATCCCCATATACTGGATTACATGTTAACGGTGGTGTGAAGCACAGTGGCGCCATCGACTACCCTGGCGGACATTAAACTAAGAGAGAGCTCTATGAATCCTGAGCGTTCTGAACGCATTGAAATCCCCGTATTGCCGTTGCGCGATGTGGTGGTTTATCCGCACATGGTCATTCCCTTATTTGTAGGGCGGGAAAAATCTATCCGTTGTCTGGAAGCGGCCATGGACCATGATAAAAAAATCATGTTGGTCGCTCAGAAAGACGCGTCAACGGATGAGCCGGGTGTAAACGATCTTTTCACCGTCGGGACCGTGGCCTCTATTTTGCAGATGCTGAAACTGCCCGACGGCACCGTAAAAGTGCTGGTCGAAGGTCTTCAGCGTGCGCGTATTTCCGCGCTGTCAGACAACGGCGAACATTTCTCAGCCAAGGCTGAGTACCTTGATTCCCCGGCCATCGACGAGCGCGAACAGGAAGTGCTGGTGCGCACCGCGATTAGCCAGTTTGAAGGCTACATCAAGCTCAACAAGAAAATCCCACCGGAAGTGCTGACGTCGCTGAACAGCATCGACGATCCGGCTCGTCTGGCGGACACCATTGCCGCGCACATGCCGCTCAAGCTGTCGGACAAGCAGTCCGTGCTAGAGATGTCCGACATCAACGAACGTCTGGAATACCTGATGGCGATGATGGAATCGGAAATCGACCTGCTGCAGGTTGAGAAACGCATTCGCAATCGCGTCAAAAAACAGATGGAGAAATCTCAGCGCGAGTACTATCTGAACGAGCAAATGAAAGCCATTCAGAAAGAGCTCGGCGAGATGGACGATGCGCCGGACGAAAACGAAGCGCTGAAGCGTAAGATTGACGCCGCTAAGATGCCGAAAGAGGCAAAAGAGAAGGCTGAAGCCGAGCTGCAGAAGCTGAAAATGATGTCGCCGATGTCCGCGGAAGCGACCGTCGTTCGTGGTTATATCGACTGGATGGTGCAGGTTCCGTGGAACGCGCGCAGCAAAGTTAAAAAGGATCTGCGCCAGGCGCAGGAGATCCTCGATACCGACCACTACGGTCTGGAGCGCGTGAAGGACAGGATCCTTGAGTATCTCGCAGTCCAGAGCCGCGTGAATAAGCTCAAAGGGCCAATTCTGTGCCTGGTAGGGCCTCCGGGGGTCGGTAAAACCTCTCTGGGTCAGTCCATCGCCAAAGCCACCGGGCGTAAGTACATCCGTATGGCGCTGGGCGGCGTGCGTGACGAAGCGGAAATTCGCGGTCACCGTCGCACCTATATCGGCTCCATGCCGGGCAAGCTGATTCAGAAAATGGCGAAAGTGGGCGTTAAAAACCCGCTGTTCCTGCTGGATGAAATCGACAAGATGTCTTCGGACATGCGTGGCGATCCGGCATCCGCGCTGCTGGAAGTGCTTGATCCAGAACAGAACGTAGCGTTCAGCGATCACTATCTGGAAGTTGATTACGATCTCAGCGATGTGATGTTCGTCGCGACCTCCAACTCCATGAACATTCCGGCACCGTTGCTGGACCGTATGGAAGTGATTCGCCTGTCCGGCTATACCGAAGATGAGAAGCTGAACATCGCCAAACGCCACCTGTTGCCAAAACAGATTGAGCGTAACGCCCTGAAAAAAGGCGAAATTACGGTTGAAGACAGCGCCATCGTCGGCATTATCCGTTATTACACCCGTGAAGCGGGCGTGCGTAGCCTGGAGCGTGAAATCTCCAAACTGTGCCGTAAAGCGGTGAAGCAGTTGCTGCTGGACAAAACGCTCAAGCACATCACCATCGACGGTGAAAATCTGCATGATTACCTTGGCGTGCAGCGCTTCGACTACGGTCGTGCGGATGATGAAAACCGCGTCGGTCAGGTAACGGGCCTCGCGTGGACCGAAGTGGGCGGCGATCTGCTGACCATCGAAACTGCGTGTGTGCCAGGTAAAGGTAAACTGACCTACACCGGTTCGCTTGGCGAAGTGATGCAGGAATCCATCCAGGCGGCGCTGACAGTGGTTCGCGCGCGTGCAGAGAAGCTCGGCATTAACGGTGACTTCTACGAAAAACGCGACATCCACGTTCATGTGCCGGAAGGCGCAACGCCAAAAGATGGTCCGAGTGCCGGTATCGCAATGTGTACTGCGCTGGTTTCCTGCCTGACGGGTAACCCGGTGCGTGCAGACGTGGCAATGACGGGTGAAATCACCCTGCGTGGCCAGGTGCTTCCGATCGGTGGCCTGAAGGAAAAACTGTTAGCGGCGCACCGTGGCGGCATTAAAACCGTTCTGATTCCGGACGAAAATAAACGTGATCTGGAAGAGATTCCTGATAACGTGATTGCCGATCTGAAGATTCATCCGGTGAAGCGCATCGAGGAAGTTCTGGCGCTTGCTTTGCAGAATGAGCCTTACGGCATGCAGGTTGTGACCGCAAAATAGTGACTTCGCGCAAAGAGCGTTAATAAAAACGGGGCTGACAGGTGATTTCTCACTTGCCAGCCTTTTTTTGTATAGCTAATTTAGATTGCTGGTTGGGTATGTCATAGACAACGGGTGTTGTAAGGGCATGACACTCCTGATATAACTGCTGCGCCGTCGCACTGCTGAGGATTCCAGTGCGATATAAATTATAAAGAGAGGAAGAGAACAGTGAATAAATCTCAACTGATTGACAAAATTGCTGCAGGTGCGGATATCTCTAAAGCTGCTGCTGGCCGTGCGTTAGATGCTTTGATCGCTTCCGTTACCGAGTCTCTGCAGGCTGGGGATGACGTTGCGCTGGTAGGTTTTGGTACTTTTGCTGTTAAAGAGCGTGCTGCCCGTACTGGTCGCAACCCGCAAACCGGTAAAGAGATCACCATTGCTGCTGCCAAAGTTCCGGGTTTCCGTGCAGGTAAAGCACTGAAAGACGCGGTAAACTGATCGCTTTCCCTCCCGGGAACGTGACGAAGTACAAGGGCGCATCATCAGATGTGCCTTTTTTGTTTGTCCAGTCTGATTTTAAGCGACTTTAGGCGAGTTGTGGGCTGACAATAACCCTCGTTTCTTGTCAAAATAGCCTCTCACGCGCAGCCGCTCTCCATGCTATGCTGTGCGAGGATTACAGTCACCTACAGCGGAGCGTTGTTACACCATGATGGACTCCTTACGTACGGCAGCCAATAGTGTCGTGCTCAAGATTATTTTCGGTATCATTATCGTGTCGTTCATTTTGACCGGCGTGAGTAGCTACCTGATTGGCGGTAACAGTGATTACGCCGCGAAAGTGAATGGCCAGGAAATTGGTCGCGCACAATATGAAAATGCCGTTGCCAGCGAAAGAAATCGTATGCAGCAGCAGTTAGGCGATCAGTTCTCTGAACTCGCTTCCAACGAAAATTACATGAAAACGATGCGTCAGCAGGTGCTCAACCGCCTGATCGACGAATCGCTCCTCGACCAGTACGCGAAACATCTGAATCTCGGCATCAGCGACAGTCAGGTGAAGCAGGCGATTTTCCAGACTCAGGCTTTCCAGTCTAACGGCAAATTCGACAATCAGCGCTTCAGCGCTATTGTCGGCCAGATGGGCATGACCACCGATCAGTATGCGCAGGCACTGCGTAACCAGCTGGTGACTCAGCAGCTAATCAACGCCATCGTGGGTTCCGAATTCATGCTGCCGGGTGAAACCGACCAGCTGGCGGCGCTTGTTTCACAGCAGCGCGTTGTTCGCGAAGCTACCCTTGACGTGAATGCGCTGGCGGCGACGCAGCAGGCCAGCGATCAGGAAATTACCAGCTACTACGAGCAGCACAAAAATCAGTTTGTGGCACCGGAGCAGTTCCGCGTCAGCTATATCAAACTGGATGCTGCCAGCCTGCAGGAAACGGCTTCCGACGCTGACATTCAGTCTTATTACGATCAGCATCAGGATCAGTACACGCAGCCACAGCGCGTACGCTACAGCGTCATTCAGACCAAAACAGAAGCCGACGCCAAAGCCGTACTGGATGAAATCAACAAAGGCGCCAACTTTGCTGACGTTGCGAAAGCAAAATCTACCGACATCATCTCCGCGAAAAACGGCGGTGACATGGGTTGGCTGGAAGCATCCACCACCCCGGATGAGCTGAAAAATGCCGGTCTGAAAGATAAAGGCCAGCTCTCAGGCGTGATCAAATCCAGCGTGGGCTTCCTGGTGGCGCGTCTTGATGACGTCGTGCCTGCGAAAGTGAAACCGCTGGCTGAAGTTCACGATGAAATCGCGGCGAAAGTGAAGCAGGAAAAAGCACTGGATGCCTTCTACGCGATGCAGCAGAAAGTCAGCGATGCGGCCAGCAATGACAACGAATCTTTGGCCGGTGCTGAACAGGTTTCCGGTATTAAAGCCATTGAAACAGGCTGGTTTGGCCACGACAGCCTGCCAGCAGAGCTGAACTTCAAACCTGTCTCTGATGCCATCTTCAACGGCGGATTAGTCGGTGAGAACGGCACGCCGGGCAGCAACTCCGACATCATCACCGTCGACGGCGATCGTGCTTTCGTTCTGCGTATCAGCGAGCATAAAGCAGAAGCGGTGAAACCGCTGGCCGAAGTGAAAGCGCAGGTGACGGATATCGTTAAGCACACTAAAGCCGTGCAGCAGGCAAACGTCACCGCAGAGAAGCTGCTGACGAATCTGAAAGCGGGCAAAGGCGACGAAGCTATGAAGGCGGCGAACCTGAGCTTTGGTGCTGCGAAAACCCTGAGCCGTACCGGGCAGGATCCGCTGAGCCAGACCGCGTTCGCACTGCCGCTGCCGCAGAAAGATAAAGCGAGCTATGGCGTCGGTTCCGACATGCAGGGCAACGTGGTTCTGGTTTCTCTGGATGAAGTGAAAGACGGCACCATGCCGGCAGAGCAGAAGAAAGCGATGGTGCAGGGCATCACCCAAAATAACGCCCAGGTGGCTTTCGAAGCACTGATGGCGAACCTGCGCAAAGAAGCGAAAATCAAGCTGGGCGATATTGCGCAACAGCAGCAATAATTTCGCGCACGCTCCCAGATTTTCGTAACGCACTGCAATATTTAAAGGCCGCTTTCGCGGCCTTTTCCATTTCTGAAATCTGCCTTTTGTTCTGCTTTTTGCTGCTGGTTATGGTGACACTGCTGTCAACAAACAAGGAGATAACAGCATGAAAGCAGGAATCAAAACCTTACTGTTCGCACTTACTCTGGCCTGTTCAGGGCTCACAGCTCAGGTGGCCGCCGCGCCCGCGCAGGAAAAAGTCCGAAGTACCGCCAAAGCGGCAGCTGCAAAACCCGTGGATGCAGAGAAACGAAGTACTCCCGCTATCAACGAGCAGGGCAATAGCGACAAGGTCAGCATTAATACGGCAAGCGCTGAGGAACTGATGCGGGTATTGAAAGGTGTCGGCAGTAAAAAAGCACAGGCCATCGTCAGCTACCGTGACGAGTTTGGCCCCTTTAAAAGCATCGACGATCTGCGTCAGGTACCGGGGATGGGAGGAACGCTGGTTGAAAGAAATCTTCCGTATCTGATGCTCTGAATGGCCGGAAAGGTTGCACAGTTGTAAAAAAATGCCAGAATTAAGAGGTCGTACCAGTGTGCGACCTCTGACTCTATTAATAAGAAAGGCTATTGCGCTATGCAGACTCAAATCAAAGTTCGTGGTTTTCACCTGGATGTTTATCAGCACGTTAACAATGCCCGCTATCTGGAGTTTCTTGAAGAGGCGCGCTGGGACGGGCTGGAAAACAGTTCAGGCTTCCAGTGGATGACCAAAAACAACATCGCGTTTGTGGTGGTGAACATCAACATCAACTATCGCCGCCCGGCGGTGTTGGGCGATTTGCTCACCGTCACCAGCAAAGTGCAGCAGCTCAACGGTAAAAGCGGGGTGCTGAGCCAGGTGGTCACCCTGGAGCCTGAAGGCGAAGTGGTGGCAGATGCGCAAATCACCTTTGTCTGTATCGATCTGAAAACGCAAAAGGCACTGGCGCTGGAGGGAGAACTCCGCGAGCATCTGGAGGCGATGGTGGAGTAGACCTGCGTGAGAAGCCCCGGCATGCATTACGCCGCCGGGGATGATGCCATTATTTTAACCCGGTTTTTGCCTTCATGGCCGCCATCACGCCGCTTTTGTCGGCAAGGTAGTGGCTCAGGCCATTCGCGCGAAGCGTACAAGCCGCGCAATGCCCACAGCCGTCACCCTTGATGCCGTTATAGCAGGTGAGGGTTTCGCTGCGCACCAGGTCGAGCTGGGACCAGTAATCGGCCAGCGCCCAGGTTTCGGCCTTATCAATCCACATTAACGGCGTTTCGAAGCGAATCTCTTTGGCCATGCCGAGGTTCACTGCGTGGTTAAGCGCTTTGACAAACTCGTCCCGGCAGTCCGGGTAGCCGGAAAAATCGGTTTCGCACACGCCGGTGATCACCGCTTCCGCCTTGACCTGATAAGCATAAATTGCGGTCAGCGTCAGAAACAGAATGTTGCGGCCTGGCACGAACGTATTCGGAATGCCATTGGCCTCCGGTTCATAGTCCGGTACCGGAATGCTGTCACGCGTCAGGCTGCTGACGGCCAGTTCATTCAGCAGCGTCACGTCCAGGACTTTATGCGCACGAGCCCCGAGTTTGAGGGCGAGTTCACGCGCCACGTCTATCTCTGCACGATGGCGCTGGCCGTAATCAAAAGTTACGCAGTGCACTTCATCGTACTGCTGCAAAGCCTGCACCAGGCAAGTTGTGGAGTCCTGACCTCCGCTGAAAACCACGACGGCGCGTTTCATAGCAAATCCTGTCAATTTCGGGAAAACGCTATGGTAGCGCCTGAGGGTGACGTCCACCAGCTGCAACGCGTGCTTTATGCCGATGTGGATGCCGGGAGCCACGCTTCGGTGAAATCAAACCAGCCTCGGGCGTTCAACCGGATCCCGTTCACGCCGGGCGGGGCGCTGATGCGGTACTGATAGTTAAACAGCGGCGTCAGCACCGCGTTTTCCATTAAATGGTGAAAAACGTTCTGTAATGCGGCATAGCGTGAAGCCGAATGCCGCTGAGTCTGTACTGCATCAAGCGTTGCCTGAAGATGCGCATACTGCGCAGCACTGAGCGTATGAGGCCAAAGCGGGTCGCAGCGCAGCCATTGTTCAAGCGTGTACTCGGGCGTATCGCCAATCAGCCTGTCACCCATGACTAAATCAGCATTCGCCAGTTGCGTACAGCCGTCCCAGGTTTTCGCATCATGAAAAATCACCGTCAGCTCGCAGCCCTGTGCCGCCAGCGCCTGACGCAACTGTTCTGCCATGGTATGAAGCTCGACGGGCAGATGGTAGATAAGCGTCAGCGTGGGGGGAAACGCGACTGATTCGGTGTCTTCTGCTAGTGGAATGGCCCACCCGGGCAGCAGTTCGTGGCTTGGGGTTATCAGGTTTTCGTCGAGCGGCAAGGTCTGCATCAGGGAGGTTTGATGAATCAGCGCAATCAGCTTTTGTGCCTGGGCGGCGGTCAGGCGCTTGCTCTGGCGCAGCGTCAGGTAGCAAAACCCGAGGCTGATGCTGTCGCTGACCGGCCGCAGCCGTGATAAATCATCCCCCTGACCAATGGCAAGCTGCACAGGGTGCCGACAGCTGGTGCCGAGATCCTGCGCAAACAGCTGCGGGGTAATCCAGTACTCAATCGTCTGCAACAGCGGATGGCTAAGGTGATAGCGGCCGTGACTCTCCAGCCTGACCAGTTCAGGTCCAAAAACGCTCAGTCGGAAAGGGCCTGTGCCAAGTGCATCATTGTCCGGGTGAGCCAGCACGCTGCAATAGCTGGCAAGGCGATGCGCCAGCCAGTAGTCGGGTTTGGCGAGCGTAAAAGTCAGGCACTGGGCGTGCGTCACTTCAATATGCTGGACGCTCGCAAACAGCGTTCGCAGCGCCGGAAGGGCCAGTAACCGGTTAAGACGCTGATGAAGCTGTGCGGTATCAACCGGGTCGCCGTTGTGCCAGTGCAGCGTGGAGCGGATATAAAAATGCCAGCGCAGCCCGTCGTCCGAAACCTCCCAATGATGCGCCAGATCGCCCACCGGTTCGTCATTATCATGTGCGAAACGCGTCAGGCCTGAAAAGACTTGCCCGGCCAGATGCTGCTCGGCGCGGCCCGGCAGAAAGCCCGGACGAAGTGGTTCAAGAGGGCGATAGTAGGGAATTCGCAGCGTTGGGGCGTTGTTCTGCCATTGTCCACCGAGAAAAGGATGCAGAAGTGCACGCAGCTCCGGAGCGGCCCGTTGGGCTAATTCGAGGGCATTTTGCTGCTGCCCACGGGCCAGCGCCTGCTCCATCATCTCGGTGCGCAGGCTCTCCGGCGTGACGTGAAAAGTTAAGGTCCCGCGTTTGCCGCGTCCGGACTGCGCCTGCCAGCTTAGCCAGCCCGCCTCCTGAGCCTGGCTCAACAGCGTGCGGGCGTGACGCTCGCTGCAAAAGCATCTTGCCGCCAGTTCGGCGACGGTAGTTTGCTGAGGGGCACCCGCAGAGGGCTGCCACAGGCGCTGAAACTGATTCAGACGGTTAAGCTGGCGCATCGGTTCTGTCCTGATAAACCCGGAACAATATAATCCATTAAATCACTATTCCTTCCGTATATCTCAGGTGATACTTGCCGACAAGCGACTTTCATCACACTTTCGGGGAACAACATGGCAAGACTGGCGGCATTTGATATGGACGGGACACTGCTGATGCCCGACCATCGTCTGGGCGAAAAAACGCTGAGCACCCTGAAGCGCCTGCACGAGCGGGAGATCACCCTGACGTTCGCCACCGGTCGTCATGTCCTCGAAATGCGCCATCTGATTGGCAATTTTTCCCTCGATGCTTTCCTGATAACCGGCAACGGCACCCGTATCCACTCGCTGGAAGGGGATGTTCTGCACCACAGCGATCTCAATCCGGAAGTGGCCGATCTGGTGTTGCACAGCCACTGGGATACCCAGGCCAGCATGCACGTGTTTAACGACAGCGGCTGGCTCACCGATCGCGATATCCCTGACATGTTGCAGGCGCACGTCTACAGCGGCTTCCACTATCAGCTCTGCGATTTCAAACGGCTGCCTGCGCAGGACGTCACTAAAATCTGCTTCTGCGGCGATCATGACGATCTCAGCCGTCTGCGTATTCAGTTGAATGACGCCATCGGCGATCGCGCACATCTGACATTCTCCGCATTCGAATGCCTGGAAGTGTTGCCGGTAGGCTGCAATAAGGGCGCGGCGCTGACCACGCTCAGCGGTCACCTGGGTATGACAATGGCCGACTGCATGGCGTTTGGTGACGCAATGAACGACAGCGAAATGCTGGGGCTGGTGGGGAAAGGCTTGATTATGGGTAACGCCATGCCGCAGCTAAAAGCCACGTTGCCACACCTACCGGTTATTGGACACTGTCAGAACCAGGCGGTGTCGCATTATTTGACTCATTGGCTGGACACTCCACATCTCCCTTATTCCCCCGAATGACAGAGACCCTTCCGGCAAGCCAGACCTCTTATGACGTCTGGCTTTTTTCTTTGGCTTTCTGGAACGAGTGAAATGCTCGTTAAAACGTCAGGTTATGGCGTTATTAATCTTTTCTGACAGCGTGCTATTTTTCGCCTTTTACACGTGAAGAATGCTATGCAAATCCATAAAGTGATCAAACCGGAGTTCGTGGAGAAGTTCACCTGCGTCGGCCCCGAATGCCTGATCTCCTGCTGTCAGGGATGGACGATATCCATCGATAAGAAAACCCATCATGCTTACCTCAACGCTGAACAGCCAGAAATCGCCGCGCTGGCAAAAGAGAACCTGCTGCGGATGCGAAAAGGTAAAAGCAATTATTCGATGATTAAGCTGGACGCGCAGGGGCAGTGTCCTTTTATCGACGAAAACAAGCTCTGCCTGGTCCATCGGGAGCTTGGGGAAAAGGCGCTTTCAGTCACCTGTTCAACCTATCCACGTTCTAAAACGCGCTACGCCGATGAAACGCGTCATTTAATGACGCTCTCATGTCCGGAGGTCGCGAGGCTGGTGCTGTTCGACGCAAACAGCATGTTGGTGCATGAACAGGATGAGCTGCTGGCGAAGGCGAAAATCAACCTCATCGGCCAGCGACAGCCGGTGAATCAAATCCACCAGGTTGTCCATCTCTTTGCCTGGCACCTCCTGCAGGCACCCTCGGTGAACGTCGAAGAAAATCTGATGGCGTTGGCGCATTTTGTGGTTTATCTGCAACGCATCGAGTTTGACCTGTACCGCCATTTTGCACAGGCCGAACAGTACCATCAGCAGCTATTAAACGATCTGGCAGCAGGTGAGAGCCTAATTCATCGCCCATCGGCAACGGACTCTGTTGGACTGAAGGTGCGCGCACTGTCCGTGCTGGGTTCGTTGATCGCGAGAAATAGCGGAAGAGATGGCATCATTCGTGAAGCACACCAGCAGATGGCGACATATTTAAACGTTGCTGACAGCCCGGACCTTCAGGCGCTCGCTGACAAGTTTGCCACCCTGGATAACCAATGGCAGCAGCTGTGCCAGGATTCCTGCCTCAGCGAGCCGCACGTGCTGCGTAATTTGCTGACCTATAAAATTTATCACAGCCATTTCCCTGGGGTGGATTACTCAACGGCCATGCGCCAGGTTTACCGTCTGATCCTCGACTATTTCTACGTTAAGCATTTGCTAAGTCTAAAGTCGCTGGAGGAAGTGCCGGACCGGTCGACGATACTGAAGATTGTGGCAAGCCTTGCCGAGCATACCCTGCATTCGTCAACGATCGACCGCCGAATGGATAAAGCGATCGATATGATCAATGCCGGGGACGATCTTTCCTGCCTGCTATTGATTGGTTAAAAAAGGCGTATTCAACAGGGGGCCTACGCCTTTTAAATTTAGCCCAGCAGTTCAGCCAGTTTCGCTTTTGCCGTCGCCAGTGAGCCAATGCTGGCTTCCACCCATTGCGGGTTGTAGTACGTTTCCAGATAGCGTTCACCGCTGTCGCAAAGCAGCGTGACGATGGAACCTGTCTGACCTTCGCTGCGCATCTGTGCGGCGATGTTCAACGCGCCCCACATATTCGTGCCTGTCGATGCGCCGACTTTGCGGCCAAGCTGCGTTTCCAGCCAGTGCGCAGTGGCAACGCTCGCGGCATCTGGCACTCGCAGCATGTTGTCCACGACGTCAGGAATGAAGGACGGTTCCACGCGCGGGCGACCAATCCCTTCAATTTTGCTGCCAACCGGGCTGCGAAGCGTTGCATCCCGACTTTGCCAGTAGTCCATAAACACGGAGTTCTGCGGATCGACCACGGTGAGCTTAGTGTCATATCCCTGACAGCGGATATAGCGCCCGATAGTGGCCGACGTACCGCCAGTGCCCGCACTCATGACGATATGCGCCGGAACAGGATTCGGTTCGTGCTGCATCTGGCGGAAAATGCTGTCGGCAATGTTGTTGTTACCGCGCCAGTCCGTTGCGCGCTCGGCGAAGGTGAACTGATCCATATAGTGGCCGTTCAGCTCGCGGGCCAGCTTCTCGGAAGCTTCATAAATTTCGCAGGCGCTCTCCACGAAATGGCAGCGACCGCCGTAGAATTCGATCTGCTCAATTTTGCGTTTTGCCGTACAGGAGGGCATGACGGCAATAAACGGCAGGCCGAGCAGGCGGGCGAAATAGGCCTCGGAAACAGCGGTTGAACCTGAGGACGCCTCTATTATCGTGGTGCCTTCTTTGATCCAGCCGTTACACAATCCGTACAAAAACAGCGAGCGCGCCAGGCGGTGCTTCAGGCTGCCGGTCGGGTGCGTGCTCTCATCTTTCAGGTAGAGCTGGATACCCGGAAAACCGGGCAGGGCGAGCCGAATCAGGTGCGTGTCGGCAGAGCGCTGATAGTCGGCATTAATTTCGCTGATGGCGTGTTTTACCCAGGTGCTGTTCATGATGCTTATCCGTTTGTCATTTTGTGCCCAGCTTACTGGAAAGCACGGAAAAAATTGTTGCTATCTGACCTTTGAAATAGAATAAGAAGAGAATAATTTTCTCTGTGATGGCTCTATGATAGATAAAATTGACCGTAAGCTGCTGGCGCTATTGCAGGAGGACTGCACCCTCTCTTTGCAGGCGCTGGCTGATGCCGTTAATCTGACCACCACGCCCTGCTGGAAGCGCCTGAAACGTCTCGAAGACGAAGGCATTTTGCGCGGGCGCGTGGCGCTGCTGGATGCGGAAAAACTGGGTCTCGGACTCACGGCCTTTGTGCTGATCAAAACCCAGCATCACAGCAGCGAATGGTACAGCCGCTTTGTGTCGCAGGTGACGCAGATGCCGGAAGTGCTTGGCTTCTGGCGCATGGCGGGCGAGTACGACTATCTGCTGCGGGTTCAGGTGGCGGACATGAAACGCTACGACGACTTTTATAAACGACTGGTCAACAGCGTGCCGGGGTTATCTGACGTGACATCGAGCTTTGCGATGGAACAGATCAAATACACCACCGCGCTGCCGGTCGATTCATTATCCGGGTAATTCTGCGTGCGATTATTTGCTCAACTCAGCTGGTACTTCCGCCGGGAGTGGCGTCGCTACCTCGGTGCGGTCCTGCTGCTTATTATTATTGCCGTTTTGCAACTGATCCCGCCAAAGGTGGTGGGCTACGTGGTGGATGGCGTGACTGAAAATCACTACACCGCCATGCGAATCATGATGTGGGTGGGCACGCTGGCGCTGATTGCGGTGGTGGTTTACCTGCTGCGCTACGTCTGGCGTGTGCTGCTGTTTGGTGCGTCCTATCAGCTCGCGGTGGAGCTGCGTGAAGACTATTACCGCCAGCTCAGCCGCCAGCATCCTGAATTTTACCTGCGTCACCGCACCGGGGATTTGATTGCCCGCGCCACCAATGACGTCGATCGCGTGGTGTTTGCCGCAGGTGAAGGCGTGCTGACGCTGGTGGACTCGCTGGTGATGGGCTGCGCGGTGCTGATCGTCATGTCCACGCAGATCAGCTGGGAGCTGACGCTGCTGGCGCTTTTGCCGATGCCAATTATGGCACTGGCGATCAAACGCAACGGCGACACGCTGCACGAGCGATTCAAGCTTGCGCAGGCAGCCTTTTCTGGCCTGAACGATCGCACTCAGGAGAGCCTCACCAGCATCCGCATGATCAAAGCCTTTGGCCTGGAAGACCGCCAGTCGGCGCAGTTTGCGGCAGATGCTGCGGATACCGGCGCGAAAAATATGCGCGTCGCCCGCGTGGATGCGCGCTTTGATCCAACCATCTACATCGCCATTGGTATGGCAAACCTGCTGGCTATCGGCGGCGGCAGTTGGATGGTGGTTCACGGCAGCCTGACGCTCGGGCAGCTCACCAGTTTTATGATGTACCTTGGGCTGATGATTTGGCCGATGCTGGCGCTGGCCTGGATGTTTAACATTGTTGAGCGAGGTAGCGCGGCCTACAGCCGTATTCGCGCCATGCTGGCAGAGGCGCCGGTGGTAAACGACGGAAGCGAGAGCCTGACGCCAGAGCGCGGTACGCTTGCGGTCAATATTAGCGAATTCCGCTATCCGCAAACGGATAAATCGACCCTGCAAAACGTGCAGTTCCGCCTTGCGCCCGGCCAGATGCTGGGGATCTGCGGCCCGACGGGGGCCGGGAAAACCACGGTGCTGTCGCTGATTCAGCGTCATTTTGATGTCACTCAGGGCGATATTCGTTTTCAGGATAAGCCACTGACCGCGCTTCAGCTTGATGGCTGGCGCAGCCGCCTGGCGGTAGTGAACCAGACACCGTTCCTCTTTTCTGACACCGTTGGCAACAATATCGCATTGGGTAAACCGGGTGCGACTCAGGAAGAGATTGAGCACGTGGCAAGGCTTGCCAGCGTCCACGAAGATATCCTGCGTCTACCGCAGGGTTACGAAACTGAAGTGGGCGAGCGCGGCGTGATGCTCTCCGGCGGGCAGAAGCAGCGTATCTCCATCGCGCGAGCGCTCCTGCTGGACGCGGAAATTCTGATCCTCGACGACGCGCTTTCTGCCGTTGACGGGCGTACCGAGCACCAAATCTTGCACAATCTGCGGCAGTGGGGCGAAGGGCGCACGGTGATCATCAGCGCCCACCGCCTCTCGGCGTTAACCGAGGCGAGCGAAATTATCGTCATGCAGCACGGACACATCGCCCAGCGCGGCGGGCATGAGCACCTTGCGGCGCAGCCTGGCTGGTATCGTGATATGTACCGCTATCAGCAACTTGAGGCGGCGCTCAACGACGTGCCGGAAGAGCAGCGCGAGGAGGAAGCCGATGCGTAATTTTGGACAGCTCTGGCCGACGCTGAAGCGCCTGCTGGCGTACGGCTCGCCGTGGCGCAAGCCGCTGGGTATCGGCATGGTGATCATGTGGATAGCCGCGGCGGCGGAAGTGACGGGACCGCTGCTTATCAGCTACTTCATCGACAACATGGTGGCGAAAAGCTATCTGCCGTGGGGCATCGTTATCGGCCTTGCGGCGGCCTATGTCGGCCTGCAGCTGCTGGCGGCGTCTCTGCATTACGTTCAGTCGCTGTTATTTAACCGAGCTGCGGTAGGTGTCGTCCAGCAGCTGCGCACCGACGTCATGGATGCCGCACTTCGCCAGCCGCTCAGCGAGTTTGATGTGCAGCCCGTCGGGCAGCTGATCTCCCGTGTGACTAACGATACTGAAGTCATCCGCGATCTTTACGTGACCGTGGTTTCTACCGTGCTTAGAAGCGCGGCATTAATCAGCGCCATGCTGGTGGCAATGTTCAGCCTCGACTGGCGCATGGCGCTGGTGGCCATTGCCATCTTCCCGGCGGTGATTGTGGTCATGGTGATTTATCAGCGCTACAGCACGCCAATTGTGCGTCGCGTGCGTGCCTATCTGGCGGACATCAACGATGGCTTCAACGAAGTCATCAACGGCATGAGCGTTATTCAGCAGTTCCGTCAGCAGGCGCGCTTTGGCGAGCGCATGGGCGAGGCGAGTCGTTCGCACTATATGGCGAGGATGCAGACTCTGCGCCTCGACGGTTTCCTGCTGCGCCCGCTGCTGAGTCTGTTCTCCTCGCTTATCCTGTGCGGTCTGCTGATGCTGTTCGGCCTGACCGCCAAAGGCACCATCGAAGTGGGCGTGCTGTACGCATTTATCAGCTATCTTGGCCGTCTCAATGAGCCGCTAATTGAGCTCACCACTCAGCAATCAATGCTGCAACAGGCCGTGGTAGCGGGGGAGCGCGTCTTTGAACTGATGGACAAACCGCGCCAGGTGTACGGCGATGATGATGCGCCGCTGCAAAGCGGGTCCATTGAAGTGGATAACGTCTCCTTTGCTTATCGCGGTGACCGCCTGGTGTTGCAGGACATCAACCTGACTATCCCAACGCGCAGCTTTGTGGCGCTGGTCGGCCATACCGGCAGCGGAAAGAGTACGTTGGCGAGTTTGCTGATGGGCTATTATCCGCTGACCAAAGGCGAAATTCGTCTTGACGGGCGGCCGCTTTCCTCGCTCGATCATAGCGTATTGCGTCAGGGTGTGGCGATGGTGCAGCAGGATCCTGTGGTGATGGCCGATACGTTTTTTGCCAACGTTACCCTCGGGCGGGATATCAGTGAAGCGCAGGTCTGGCAGGCGCTGGAGACCGTGCAGCTGGCGGAGCTGGCGCGCAGCATGAGCGACGGCATTTACACCCAGCTTGGCGAGCAGGGGAATAATCTCTCCGTCGGTCAGAAGCAGCTGCTGGCGCTGGCGCGCGTGCTGGTGGAGACGCCGCAAATTCTGATCCTTGATGAGGCGACGGCCAATATCGATTCCGGCACCGAGCAGGCCATTCAGCAGGCGCTGGCGGCGGTGCGGCAGCACACAACGCTGGTAGTGATTGCGCACCGTTTGTCGACCATTGTCGACGCGGACACCATTCTGGTGCTGCATCGCGGGCAGGCCGTTGAGCGCGGCACGCATCAGCAGCTGCTTGAAGCCAAAGGGCGTTACTGGCAGATGTATCAGCTTCAGCTGGCTGGCGAAGAGCTGGCCGCCAGCATAGAAGAAGAGTCGCTAATCGCCTGATGCACCATCATTAGGCATTTTGCTAACACCAGCGCGAGCTGGTGCATTCCCTCAACGCACCTTGCACTATGCTGGTGCGTTTTTGTTTCATCTGCCGCCTCCCGCGCTTTTCGCTTTGATTTTTCCCGCTGTCTACCCCACTGAAACCGTCAGAAAACGCGCAATTCTAATTTCTGGCACGCCGCTTGCTTTACCTCCTACGTGTTAGCTGCCGCCATTACCGAATTCTGACTGGAGGGGATCTATGAAGCTGGTTACCGTGGTGATTAAACCATTCAAACTCGAAGACGTACGTGAAGCATTGTCTTCAATAGGTATTCAGGGGCTGACCGTGACCGAAGTGAAAGGCTTCGGACGTCAGAAAGGCCATGCTGAGCTTTACCGCGGTGCCGAGTACAGCGTCAACTTTTTACCGAAGGTGAAAATTGACGTCGCGATCGCCGACGATCAGCTCGAAGAAGTGATCGATGTGATCAGTAAAGCGGCCTATACCGGCAAGATTGGCGACGGCAAAATCTTTGTCGCCGAGCTGCAGCGCGTGATTCGTATTCGTACCGGCGAAGCCGACGAAGCGGCTCTGTAATTCTCAGACCACACAGTGATAGGGATCGAGAACATGAACAAAGTACTGAAATTTGCCCCTGGTCTCCTGGCGCTGCTGCCGGGTCTGGCGATGGCGGCGCCCGCCGTCGCGGATAAAGCCGACAACGCCTTTATGATGATCAGCACCGCGCTGGTGCTGTTTATGAGTATTCCCGGCATCGCGCTGTTTTACGGCGGCCTGATCCGCGGGAAGAACGTCCTCTCCATGCTGACGCAGGTCACCGTTTCCTTCGCACTGGTCTGCGTGCTGTGGGTGGTTTACGGCTACACCCTGGCGTTTGGCACCGGCGGTAACTTCTTCGGCAGCTTCGACTGGGTGCTGCTGAAAGGCATCGATATTAAAGCGCTGATGGGCACCTTCTATCAGTACATTCACGTAGCCTTCCAGGGCTCCTTCGCCTGTATCACCGTTGGCCTGATTGTGGGTTCGCTGGCGGAGCGTATTCGCTTCTCCGCGGTGCTGATTTTTGTGGTGGTGTGGATGACCTTCTCCTATGTGCCGATTGCGCACATGGTGTGGGGCGGCGGTTTGCTGGCAACTCACGGCGCGCTGGACTTCGCGGGCGGTACCGTGGTGCACATTAACGCCGCTGTGGCGGGTCTGGTCGGGGCTTACCTGATTGGCAAACGTGCAGGCTTTGGCAAAGAAGCGTTCAAACCGCATAACCTGCCAATGGTCTTCACTGGCACCGCCATCCTCTATGTGGGCTGGTTTGGCTTCAACGCAGGCTCTGCAAGTGCGGCGAACGAAATTGCCGGCCTGGCATTCGTGAACACCGTAGTGGCAACGGCTGCGGCAATTCTGGCCTGGGTCTTTGGCGAGTGGGCGCTGCGTGGCAAGCCTTCCCTGCTGGGTGCCTGTTCCGGTGCTATCGCGGGTCTGGTCGCTGTAACGCCTGCCTGTGGCTACATCGGTGTCGGCGGCTCCCTGATTGTCGGTATCGCGGCGGGTCTGGCTGGCCTGTGGGGCGTAACTGCGCTGAAACGCTGGCTGCGCGTGGATGACCCTTGTGATGTGTTCGGCGTGCACGGCGTTTGCGGCATCGTCGGCTGTATCCTGACCGGTATCTTCGCATCCACTTCCCTGGGCGGTGTGGGCTATGCCGAAGGCGTAACCATGGGCCATCAGGTGCTGGTGCAGCTGGAGAGCGTTGCTTTGACTATCGTCTGGTCTGCGGTGGTTGCCTTTATCGGCTACAAGCTGGCTGACCTGACCGTGGGCCTGCGCGTACCGGAAGAGCAGGAGCGCGAAGGGCTGGACGTCAACAGCCACGGCGAGAATGCTTACAACGCCTAAGTAAACTGCAAGGCCTTCTCTCTGAGAAGGCCTTTAGTGTTTTCGCCCTCTCCCTTAGGGAGAGGGCGGGGTGAGGGTAACAGACAACTCCGGTATGAGATTATCTCCATAGCGACAAAAGCCTCCGAATTGGAGGCTTTTGTTTTTGGGGCATCTGTTATCCCTCTCTCCCTAATCTTCTCCCGTTGGGAGAGGGAATTGCTGAGCTCCATCTTTACTCCCCTCGCCCTGTGGGAGAGGGGCTGGGGGAGAGGGCACCAGACCGCACTATTGTCAGTTGCGGTTACGCATCACCCCTTCCTGCACGGTGGACGCCACCAGCACACCATCCTGCGTGTAAAACTCACCGCGCACAAAGCCACGGGCGCTCGATGCTGACGTGCTCTCCACGCTGTACAGCAGCCATTCATTCATGTTGAACGGGCGATGGAACCACATGGAGTGGTCGATGGTCGCCACCTGCATCCCTTTTTCGAGGAAGCCCACGCCGTGCGGCTGAAGTGCCACGGGCAGGAAGTTGAAGTCTGAGGCATAACCGAGCAGGTACTGATGCACTCGGAAATCGTCAGCGACCGTGCCGTTAGCACGGATCCACACCTGGCGTTTCGGTTCCGCTACGTGGCCTTTCAGCGGGTTATGGAACTCCACCGGACGGATCTCCAATGGCTTGTCGCACAGAAACTTCTCTTTCGCCTGAGGGGGCAGCAGATGCGCCAGTGAGCGGGCGATATCTGTTTCAGACGGCAGCGAATCCGGGGCAGGGGCTGGCGGCATCTGCTTTTGATGCTCGTAGCCGGCTTCCGGCGCCTGGAAGGAGGCCGTCATGTAGAAAATGGGTTTGCCGTGCTGAATGGCGGCGACGCGACGGGCGCTGAAGCTGTTGCCATCGCGCAGAACTTCCACGTCATAAACAATCGGTTTTTCGCTGTCGCCAGGGCGCAGGAAATAGCTGTGGAACGAGTGTACCAGTCGGTCGGCGGGCACGGTTTCTTTGGCGGCATACAGCGCCTGGCCTACCACCTGGCCGCCAAATACCTGACGTAAGCCCAGATCTTCACTCTGGCCGCGGAACAATCCCTCTTCGATTTTTTCGAGATTTAACAGGGTTAGCAGATTAGAGAGAGCCTGACTCATAAATGTCCTCAACGGTAAAAAGACCGCGTGATATGCGGGAATAGGCACAGTATAACGCAGTTTTCGAAGTGGTCCGATGGGTGCAATTATCTGAATAACGGCGCGATTACAGGCAAATATCTGAGATCTGTGCCACACTTACCGCGTCACAAATGTTTCAGGCACGCACTCCGGCAGGATTTAATCTGGCTGTTGAGTGGATGATAAGGAGAACATAATGAAGCTCGTGCACATGTTAAGTGGTTTAGCCGTTGCGGTCGCACTGTCTGCCTGCGCTCAAAAAAGTGCAGATATCAAGACCCCTGCGCCAAGCCCGAACCCCTCTGAGGCTACACAACCTGTAATTCAGCAACCCAACGTCTCTGGTACCGCATGGATCCGCCAGAAAGTCGCGCTGCCGCCGGATGCTGTGCTGACGGTCACGTTGTCGGATGCATCGCTGGCTGATGCGCCGTCCAAAGTGCTGTCGCAGAAAGTTATGCGCACCGAAGGGAAACAGGCTCCGTTCAGCTTCGTGCTGCCGTTTAACCCGGCCGATATCCAGCCAAACGCGCGCATTCTGCTGAGTGCGGCGGTGACGGTGAACGACAAGTTGGTGTTTATCACCGATACAGTGCAGCAGGTGATCAACAACGGTGGGACCAAAGCCGACCTGACGCTGGTGCCCGTTCAGCAAACGGCCGTGCCGGTGAATACGACGGGGGGAGCGGCAACCACAATGCCTTCCACATCGCCAACGCAGGTTAACCCTTCTTCTGCGGTTCCTGCCCCGACGCAAATGCCTTAATGTCGGTTCCCTCCTCCGTCCGGGGGAGGGATCAGTAAATCCAGCGATACCTCTGCATATCTATCTTCCCACTCCCCGAAACCTGCACGCCCTCTGACAGCAACGCCTGGCGCTGGCGCTGAAGATCGGGGCCGGTGAGTGAGATATTGCCGTGCCGGTTCACCACCCGATGCCACGGCAGGGTTGAACCTTCCGGTAAGCGACGCAGCACGCCGCCAACCTGGCGAGCCGCACGAGGCGACCCGGCAAGACGCGCGACGTCACCATAGGTGGTAACCATCCCTTCCGGGATCGCCGCGACGATTTGCCATACCCGGTGCGGGAATGTATCAACAGGTTCCATTGCACTTTCCTGAGAGGAAAAGCACAGAATAATGGAGGCCCCAGGGGATGTGAAGCGCGGCGTCAGTCGGGCTGTTGAAAGATAAACTCCAGCGCCAGACCAATGACCTGGGAGGTGCTGGGCGCAAAGTCATCAGGCTTGACCATCTGATTCTCAAGGAATTTCAATTTTCGGGAAGCGGTGCTGATAATCAGTTTCCCGCGCATCTCCGGCAAGGCCTGAGTACAGATGGGGTAAGTCACCTGGCCTGATACGGCGACAGGGATTTTGCGCAGCGGAACGTGACCTACCACGCCAAGTGAAGAATAAAGCACGGCAACAGGAGTCACAAAAAGCAGCGGGTTTGGGTTGATACTGACAAAGCTCAGCATTAAATCAGGGCGCAGATAATTCAGCCCTTTATGGGGCAGGGTCACTTCATCAATGGCTGGCATGGGCAGCGTGAGCGTCAAAGGCGGTGATTTGATCATGGTTGACCCCTGAAGAGAGAGAAACACCCGGCGTATCGGCATAGTCTGGACGCTGCGAGGCGATTTGCTGAGAGCGACTTCGCAATATCGAAATGTTTTATCGGTGGGGTGAAAACTCGCTATCGGACAATAAAGCACCATCCGGACCGCCGTGGGTTGCAATTGCCGGGCCGCACAGGGATAATGCGCCAGCGCGTCAGAAATGGCGCTCTCAATGGGGGCTCTGTTGGTTCTCCCGCAACGCTACTCTGTTCACCAGGTCAGGTCCGGAAGGAAGCAGCCAGGGCAGACGACGTGTGTGCCGGGATGTAGCTGGCAGGGCCCCCACCCATTTGTACTAAGTGCATGATATCCATCATGTAATCCCCTTTTTTCGTGCATTGAAACGGCAGTGATACAACTTTTGTGTATCACCAGGACGCTTATCAATGTCGCATCTTATGCTTTCCCGTCACGGAATCTGGTTCTACCGAAGGGTCTGCCTGACACCTCGGGAACGCCGTGAAATTCGAATTTCTCTTCGTACAGGTTCCTGGCGTGAAGCTTTGCTCCGTTTGAAGAAATATCTCACCTCACAACCTTTCCAATGCTTGCGCAGTCCATCCCGGTACGATTCCGCAGGCTAATCATTGGCGTCACTGTTAAGGCTCCATAAACGGTCGTTTAGCAGAGTAAGAAATATAATCATTTTAATGTATCCATTACGCCTATAATACGGCCTGGCATAATGCAGAATACAAACCGGCAACCTCTAAACAACCCCAGATATAAATTTATCACGCTCTGCTAACGATGGTGGGATTGATGGTTTCAGAGAAACTGTAACCATTCATTACCCTCATAATAGCTTGATAATTAATGTTATTTTGATAGGGTAAAAACCCTTAAAATTATGATGAATTGATGCAGGATGGTATAATCAATGCTCACAAATAGTGAGGGGTATATAGCTTTGAACAAGCAAACTCATGTACAGAAGACTGGCATAAATCCACATCAAAATTCTTTTATACTTCATGATCTGATGTATGGTCATATTTACGCAAGCGCGTTACGGGCGGTTGTTGTACATAATATTGCTGATTTACTGGCAGAGAAACCGCTTTCGGCAGAAGAGCTTGCCCAACGCGCTGGTTTAATATCTGAACCGTTGTTTAGAGTGTTGCGTTTTCTTTCACATCGCGGACTTTTTTTACTGCTGGATAACCATCAATGGACATTGACTGAGCAGGGCAGATTGTTGTGTGAAAATACACAAGGATCGCAGCGTAACGCCATACTTCTCTTTACTGACGAAATGTTCAGCCATTCCGCAGCAGCACTTCCTGAAACGTTACGTCAGTCGAAACCGGGTTTTGATATCCATTTTAATAATGATTTCTTTAGTTACCTTTCCGTTGCTCCAGAAAAAAGTCGACTGTTTGATTCTGCAATGTCAGCGCTGACGTCGGGAGTGAACCAGAAAATAGCGGAAAGTTATCCGTTTCCTGATGAGGGGCAGATAATTGATATTGCTGGAGGAAAAGGCGGCTTACTGAGAGAAATTTTGTTCCGTTCACCTGGTCTATCAGGATTGCTTTTCGACAGACCTGAAACGGTGGCAAACACGTTACTGCCCGATGCTGGACTGAAGAATCACTGGCAGGTAGAGGGCGGTGATATATTTCAGCATATGCCAAAAGGCGGAGATATTTATCTGCTTAAAAATATTCTGCACGACTTTTCAGATGCGGATTGCCTGAGAATATTAACGGTTCTGCGCCGTGCCATTAATAAAGGGAAAAAGCTTCTGGTTATTGAAGCTATTTTACCTGATGACGGTGCTTTTCATCCTGCGGTTAACCTGGATGTGGTAATGTTAATGACCCTGAACGGGAAGGAGAGGACGATGAAGGAATTCAGTCAGCTTCTTGAAACCAGTGGTTTTGCACTTCAGACAATTTATCCCACCCGCTCTTTGACTTCTGTTATTGAAGCAATCGCCATGTAATCGTGTCTGGTGCAGTTGGTGGTGCTAAATGTTATCTGTTGCTGTAAATGTTTAGCACCACCACATACGCTTCAAGAAAATAAATAAGCTTCTCGAAAAATTTATGCAGGGTCAGGCATTTTTAATGCCAGACCGGCAGAAATCAGGGCACTGTTCAATTATCAGCTCGATCAGACGCCCACGTCGAACTGCGGGATCGCATTTTGGCCGCAGGACTACCTATTTGATTCGTCTTCGCAAAATCACGGCGTATTAATCAACGGGGAGCAGGTCATATCAACCATCCCCCACTCCGTTAGTTCAGAAATTGCAGGTTAAGCCCCGCAAAAATTTGCCATTTTGGCTGCCCATCACCACGATCGGCAACGCTGCCCTGAGGTTCAATAAAGAAGTTATAGACGGTTTTCTGACGCTTTATGACCTGGCCGATACCCAGACCTAACGGGACGCTGTAGTCGTCGTTATGCAGGTTATAAAGCCAGATCGGTGCCGCACGAAGATAGGTCCCGCCTCCCAGTTGATAGAAGAGGAAAGGCTGGAATGTGGCCAGGTTCACATCGCTTCGGTCATCGTCTCCGGCAAAACTATGTTGCCAGGAGGCGAGGTAGCCATACTGAAATTTTGGATTGCTGGCATCAAACAGGACGTTAACCAGACCTCCGGACCATTTACCGGAGCCAACGGCATCATCAGACGCTGTAGGGGTGGTAATTTGTGGCCCAAAGCCAAAACTCACCGCAGGGTTTCCGGTATCAATAAGCCAGGATGCGAACAAATTAAGGTCGCCTACGCCAGTACGATGACCGCCGTCGGGAGGGGTTGGATAGGTATTAATCGGTAGTGATGCCCGTAACAGCCAGTCGCTTTTACCTAACGAAAAGGGGGTCGCGTAGCGGAACCAGAACTGGTTAGCATCCTCACTCGTCCCGCTGACATCACCGATGTAATAGTTTTGCATATTAAAAGCGGTCATGTTTGCGAGCGGGTTATTTGCCTGCGCTGCGCTGTTACCCTCATCAGCCCAACTGCTTCCCGCAACCAAAAATGCCAACGCGCAGAATCCTGATCTCATTTTCATCGTTATCTCATCATGTAACGGTATCCATGAAGAGTAGATTATTTGTTACTGGTTTGAGCACTAAATAGCGGTTTCGACTCAAATTTGCGATCGATCTGCGAAGATCGGACTGTCTTGTTACGGGAATTGCAGGGACGTCACCTTCTCGGGCTTGCTAACAGAACGGTAAATCTCAATTTTGTTTTTTGACTCTTCCAGGCCACACGTCAACACAGTTTCCCGCAACCAGCGACATATTCAGCTGTTCCGTTTTGTGGCGATCGTCCTCCGTCCAGGATTCCAGCGGCTGTCTGCCGCCCCAAATAGTGATGGCGGTCTGTCGCTCCGGCCAGTCGGTGATCTCCGCCAGTTCAATGGTTTTGCCGTTGCTGAGCTCCAGCACCACAGTTTCACCTTCCACTTCACGCAGCACGCCTTCGCTGTCGGTCACAAAAATCTTCATCGTTGTTCGCCTCTGTTATGTGTTTATCCAGTTTACCGCGAAGCCTCTTCCGGCATCTAAACCGAAATGCAACCCGTGAATTTTAGTGGCGCTGAATGAGATCTGCAGCAAGAATAAACAATAAGTCACGCAGCTGAAATATAGTTGTCATATAACTGTCATATATTAGGCTGACAATAAATCCGGGTTATTATTTGTTTCATTTTTATGAATAAATTATTGCTGGATTGCCTGTAAATGTTCGTGTATTAATTATCTGAATTTATTGCGCGGGAAGCGAGACCATGACCACTGCAGTTCTGAATGTTAAAATTGACGGCGATCTGAAAGAGCAATTACGCCATTATGCGGAAGTCCATAACGAGACGCTGAGCGCAGCGACGCAAAAGCTGCTACAGCTGGCATTTGAAGTGGCATCAGAGGCGGGAGTATCCGAAGATGAGGTTGACAGTCAGCATACCGAAGAAGAGTCATCTCCTCTTACTCCTAAAGAAATCAAGGCATTACGAAAACTTCTGAAGAAGAGAAAATGAAACAACAACTTTCAACCGCCAGCAGCTATGGCGAAGCCTGTGAAATGCTTCGCTCTGGGTATGTGAAGCACGTACGCCTGAACTGGAATGTCGGCAGCGATGAGTTTTTCCGCATAGCCTCAGACTGGTGCGACACCGGTGCAAAAATTAAAAAAGACGGCGATAGTTTTATTATTTCTGTCAAAGGGTTCCCCATTCCCCGCCAGCATTAATAAAAATATCAACATCATGTCATATTGCTGAAGCCTGCAATCAGGATACTGTTCAGCGATAACAAAGAAACAATCATCTCATGCTATCACGGACGATATATTGGACGAGCTGATATCCGGTATCGGCTCGTCGCTATTTTATTAAATAATTTTCCGTGTACGTAATGTATTCTGCTGACCGTTCAGTGAATTCCACAGCGGTTGTAGCGTCTTAAAGGCGATTCTTAGCGCTTCATCGTCCAGCGTATACGGTATTCTCAGCCAGCGGTCAAATGCTCCGGCCAGTCCGAACCGCGTTCCTGTGCCCAAATGAATGCCTACACTTTCCGCGCGGGCAGCAAACTGCGTTGCCACCATATCCGGCAATTCTACCCAAAACGACAATCCCCCTTCCGGCTGGGCATAACGCCACTCCGGGAAGTACTCGCTCATCAGCGCGCTGCACATATCACGGCGGGCGGCGAGCATTTTCCGCCTTTCTGGCAGGAACTGCTCTGCGTTTTCCAGCAGCCAGAGAGTCGCCAGCTGTTCCAGCAGCGGAGAGCCTAAATCCAGCGTGTCGCGGGCCTGCACCAGCGAGGAGAGCGTGCGCGCTGAGGCACGGATCCAGCCTAATCGCAGGCCGCCCCAGAAGCTTTTCCCTGTTGAGCCGAGCGTGATAACTGGCGCATCGGCATTGAAGGCAGCCAGCGGCTGCGGGGGAGGCGCGCGGTACCAGAGATCGACCATCGTCTCATCAATGACCAGCGTGGTACGCGTGCGAGCGGCGAGGTCGGCGATGCGTCGGCGCGTCGGCGCATCCATACAGCGCCCGGTTGGATTGTGGAAGTCCGGCATCAGATAAGCGAGGCGCGGTGAGGTTTGCGCGATGGTCGCAGCAAGTCCGTCAACATCCCAGCCCTCTGCGGGAAGTGACACGCCCACCGGGCGGCAGGACGCGCCCTGAATCGCAGCGATGGCTAAAGGATAAGTCGGATTTTCCACCACCACCCGATCGCCCGGCCCCGTGAGCAGCCGCAGAATCAGCGCCAACCCGCTGACCGCGCCATTCACCACCATGATCTCATCGGCACGGGTTGGCAGGCCGCGCTCGCAATAGCGCCGAGCGATTGCCTCGCGCAGGGCAGGCAAACCCTGCTGATCGTAGCCGGTGCTGGCAAGGTGCTGCGGCATACAGCTTAGCGCATGGCTGTAGGCCTGATGAATTTCCGGCCCGGCGCTCAGTGCCGCCGTTGATAAATCGAGCGCCTGAACGGCGGTCATTCGCGTTGGCACCTGCTGATGCTGCGTGGGCAGGATTACCCGCGAACCGCTGCCGTGGCGGCTGACCACGTAGCCTTCGTCGCGCAGTTGAGCCAGCGCGCTGGCAACGGTCGTGCGGCTGACGTTGAGCGCTGAGGCCAGCTCACGTTCACCGGGTAACCGGCTGTCGAGCGCCAGACGGCCATCAAGGATCAACAGACGCAGCGCCCCGGCGAGCTGACGCCAGAGCGGGGTACGGGAAAGGTTTTCCTGCCAGTGGCCCAGCAGGCTCACCAGCGACTGGCTACCGGAACGACGTAACGACATAGCAGTCCACTTTTATAAAACTGGTCATTAATAATCAGTCCATTTTTGACGATGATGCGATTTTCAGCAACCAATAATGAGGTTTATATGCTGCGCCGTTTACTGCAACTGTACGTCGGGCTTTGCCTGTATGGGGTTTCGATCGCGATGTACGTCCGCGCCGGACTGGGGGTCGATCCGTGGGATGTCTTCCACCTTGGGGTGAGTCAGCAGCTGTCAGCCGATTTCGGTACGGTGATGATTGTCACCGGTGCGCTGGTTCTGCTGCTGTGGATCCCAATCCGCCAGCGTCCAGGGCTTGGCACCGTCAGTAACGTGATTGTGCTTGGCCTTGCGGCAAATGCCACGCTGAGCGTCCTGGGCACGCCAGATTCTTTGTGGCTGCAAAGTGGACTGCTGATTGCCGCCGTTATGCTCAATGCGGTGGCGACGGGGATGTACATTGGCGCAGGGTTTGGTCCCGGGCCGCGAGACGGGCTGATGACCGGCATTCATGCCCGCACCGGTTGGTCGATTCGCGCCATTCGCACCACGATTGAGATAACGGTGCTGGTGATTGGCTATTTCCTTGGCGGCAGCGTGGGCGTGGGGACGCTGGTCTATGCGCTGGCGATTGGCCCGCTGATCCAGCTCTGTCTGCCCTGGTTCCAGGTGAAGCCTTCCACGACGTCTTCACTGAATAAAGCGAAGGCAGTGAACTAAATTACGAAGCGCTCACGGTAATCAATGGCAATATCCGTTACACTGGCGTCATTATGGTCCGGAACCCGAACAATGAAAGCCATCACACTTTATGACGTCGCCCAGGCGGCAGGTGTTTCCTACCAGACCGTCTCCCGCGTGATTAACCAGGCGGAGCACGTCTCGGCCCGCACCCGCGAAAAGGTGCAGCGGGCGATGACGGAGCTGAACTATGTGCCCAATCGTGGGGCGCAGCTGCTGGCCGGAAAACGCCAGCCCACTTTGGGGCTGATCAGCGCCGACCTGGCCCTGCATGCGCCTTCGCAGATTGCTTCCGCCGTCAAACGTCGGGCCAGCGAGCGGGGCTACGCAGTGCTGATTTCCATGGTGACCCATTATGCGGAAGCGGACTGTCGCGAAGCGCTACAGGAGATGCTGGCCCAGCGCGTGGACGGCCTGATCGTCAATTTGCCGTTGGAGGATGAGGCAGCGCAGCGATTGTCTGTGCTGGCCGCACCGCTGCCGGTGCTGTTTCTTGATGTTAGCGAACAGGCGCAGGTCAACAGCCTGGTGTTCAGCCCAACTCAGGGGGCTGAGCTTGGCGTCGCGCATTTGCTGGAGCAGGGGCATTCGCGCATTGCGCTGCTGGCAGGGCCGAAGAGCTCTGTCTCCGCGCGAGCCCGCCTTCAGGGCTGGCAACACGCGCTGGCACAAGCCGGAAGCGAAGCCTGCGCCATTGCCAGCGGCGACTGGAGCGCGCAGTCCGGGTATGAAAAGGCGCACAGCCTGCTGGCGGATGCCGTCAGGCCGGATGCCATCCTGGTGGCGAACGACCAGATGGCGCTCGGCGTACTGAGAGCCTGTGCGGAAAAGGGGATTGCGGTCCCTCGTCAGCTGTCCGTTGTCGGCTATGATGACACCATGGACAGCGCCTGGTTTACGCCGCCGTTGACCACCGTTCGTCAGGCATTCCGCGCTGCGGGCGAGCAAGGTGTGGACTGGCTTATCGGCGAACATGACCCCCAAAGGCTGAGCCAGACGCGGCTGCCCGTCACCCTAATCGTACGAGGATCAACAGCGGTTGCCGGATCGGAGTCCACGGACGATCTCGCGAGCCGCCTCCAGGAACTCGCGGCGTTTGCCGACAAACTCGGTTTACGCTGACGGCTTTGTGATCGCCCTCGCTTCTTGCCGATCGGATCCTTTACCCGTCACTCTGATCGGTTCATGCTGCGTAAAATTGTGAGCGCTTCGCAAAGAGGATTAACCGATGACCCCTGCACCTTCCGCCCTTGCCCTGCAACTGACCCGCCGCGACTGGGAAAACCCGGTCGTGACCCAATGGCACCGTTTACCTGCCCATGCGCCGATGTTCAGCTGGCGTAGCGAAGAGGAGGCGCAGCAGGATGTGCTTTCCGCCTCCCGGCTGCTGCTCAACGGCGAGTGGCGTTTCAGCTTTTTCAACGCGCCAGAAGCCGTGCCGGAAGGCTGGCTGACTGAAGATTTAGCTGATGCTGTGGCGATGCCCGTGCCGTCGAACTGGCAGATGCAGGGCTTTGATACGCCGATTTACACCAACGTCACCTACCCGATCCCAGTCACGCCGCCGCAGGTTCCGGCCGAAAACCCCACGGGCTGCTACTCGCGCGAGTTCGATGTGCCGGAAAGCTGGCTGAATGAGGGGCAGACGCGCATCGTCTTTGACGGTGTGAATTCGGCTTTTCATCTCTGGTGCAACGGCCAGTGGATAGGCTATTCCCAGGACAGCCGCTTGCCCGCCGAATTCGATCTGAGCCAGGCGCTGGTGGCCGGACGCAACCGCCTTGCGGTGCTGGTGCTGCGCTGGTGCGACGGCAGCTATCTGGAAGATCAGGACATGTGGCGGATGAGCGGTATTTTCCGCGATGTATCCCTGCTGCACAAACCCGCGACGCGGATTGCTGATTACCATCACACCACCGATCTGAATGAGGATTTCACTCACGGCGTGCTGAGGCTGAACGTGACGCTGGAAGGGGCGGCGTTTGCCAGTGCGGAAGTGGAGGCGGTGCTCTGGCGTGAAGGGAAAGAAGTCGGGCGTCAGCGGCAGAAGCCAGGCTCAGACATTGTCGATGAGCGCGGCAATTGGGCGGAGCGTCTGACGATGGCGATCCCTGTGACAGCGCCGGATTTATGGAGTGCTGAGATCCCCAATCTCTATCGCCTGACAATGACCCTGATAAGCGCTGATGGCAGCGTACTGGAAACCGAAGCCTGCGATGTGGGCTTTCGCAAAGTGGCGATCGTTAATGGCCTGCTGACGCTGAATGGTAAAACGCTGCTGATCCGCGGCGTCAATCGTCACGAACATCACCCGCAGACAGGCCAGGCCGTGGATGAAGCCACCATGCGCCAGGATATTCTGCTGATGAAGCAGAACAACTTCAACGCCGTGCGCTGCTCGCACTATCCCAATCATCCATTGTGGTATCGGCTGTGCGATCGCTATGGCCTGTACGTGGTGGATGAGGCCAATATCGAAACCCACGGCATGGTGCCGATGAGCCGCCTGGCGGACGATCCCTGCTGGCTTCCGGCGATGAGCGAGCGCGTGACGCGCATGGTAGCCCGCGATCGTAACCATCCTTCCATTATCATCTGGTCGCTCGGCAACGAGTCCGGGCACGGTGCCAACCACGATGCGCTGTACCGCTGGCTGAAAACCACCGATCCTACGCGTCCGGTGCAGTACGAAGGCGGTGGGGCGGATACTGCCGCCACAGATATCATTTGCCCGATGTATGCCCGGGTAGATCAGGATCAGCCGTTCCCGGCGGTGCCGAAATGGTCGCTCAGCAAGTGGATCGGACTGCCGGGCGAAACGCGCCCGCTGATCCTCTGCGAATATGCTCATGCTATGGGCAACAGCTTCGGCGGCTTTGCGAAATACTGGCAGGCGTTTCGCAAGTATCCGCGCCTGCAGGGCGGCTTCGTCTGGGACTGGGTCGATCAGGCGTTGTGTAAAACGGATGAGCAGGGCAGCCACTTCTGGGCCTACGGCGGCGACTTTGGCGACACGCCAAACGACCGTCAGTTCTGCATGAACGGGCTGGTGTTCCCGGATCGCACCCCGCATCCGGCGCTGTTCGAAGCGAAACGCGCGCAGCAGTTCTTCCAGTTCCGTTTGCTCTCCACTTCGCCGCTGAAAATTGAAATCGCCAGCGAATACCTGTTCCGCCGCAGCGATAACGAGCGTCTGCGCTGGTGGCTGGCACGTGATGGCGAAGTGCTTGCCGAAGGTGAGTGCGGGCTCGATATTTTGCCTCAGGAAACGCAGGCGATTGAGCTGGCGAACTTCACTTTACCCACAGGCCTCGGTGAAGTCTGGCTGAACGTCGAAGTGTGGCAGACCGACGCCACGGCCTGGTCTGATGCACAGCACCTGTGCGCATGGGATCAGTGGAAAATACCTGCCCCGCTGGCGTTGGCGGAATGGCCTGTCGCAGGCGTCGCGCCGCAGCTCACCACGAGTGACGCGGCCTTTACCGTCAGCCATGGCAACCAGCGCTGGGCGTTCAGCCGTGAAAGCGGGCATCTGGAGCAGTGGTGGCGCAACGAACAGCCGGGGCTGCTGTCGCCGGTGCAGGATAACTTCACCCGCGCGCCGCTCGACAACGACATCGGCGTCAGCGAAGCGACCCGAATCGATCCGAATGCCTGGGTGGAGCGCTGGAAGGCGGCAGGGCTGTATGACATGGAGGCAACCCTGTTGCACTGTGAGGCACAAACTCAGGGGGAGAGCGTGACTATCGTGACTCGCCACGCCTGGATGCATCAGCAGAAAGCATTGTTTATTTCCGACAAGCGCTGGCGTATTGACGGCCACGGCGTGCTGCATGCGGATATAGACGTTACCGTGGCGGCAAACATTCCCGAACCGGCGCGAATTGGCATTTGCTGCCAGCTGGCGGAGGTGGCTCCTGCGGTATCCTGGCTGGGGCTTGGGCCACATGAAAACTATCCCGATCGCCAACTGTCGGCTCGTCACGGGCGCTGGAATTTACCGCTTGCAGAGATGCATACGCCTTATATTTTCCCGACGGAAAATGGCCTGCGCTGCGAGACTCAGGAACTGCGCTTTGGCAACCATGAACTGCGTGGCCGGTTCCATTTCGGCCTTAGCCGCTACGGTCAGCAGCAGCTGCGCGAGACGACTCACAACCATCTGCTGCGCGAAGAAGCGGGCTGCTGGCTGAACCTGGATGCGTTCCATATGGGCGTCGGCGGCGATGACTCCTGGAGCCCGAGCGTTGCGCCGGAGTTCCTGCTGGCAGAGCGCCGCTTGCGTTATGCGTTCAGCTGGGGTCGGGACTAAACTTAACCATGCCGGATGCGGTCAGAACCGCTGGCCGCGCCGTTCACTTCGGAGGTTATCTCATGAAGTATGTTGATGGTTTTGTCGTTGCCGTTCCGGCGGATAAAAAGGAGGAATACCTCGCGCTCGCGGCAAAGGCAGCCCCGCTGTTCAAAGAATTTGGGGCCACCCGCGTGGTGGAGTGCTGGACGGACGACGTGCCCGACGGCAAGCTCACGGATTTCCGCATGGCGGTCAAAGCGGAAGAGAACGAAGTGGTAGTGTTCAGCTGGATTGAGTACCCGTCAAAAGAGGCCCGGGATGCGGCCAACGCGAAGATGATGGCCGATCCCCGGATGAAAGAGATGGGCGAAAGCATGCCCTTCGACGGGAAACGGATGATTTACGGCGGCTTTGCGCCGATCCTTGACGAGTAAGCCATGACGGCTGTGCGGCGTGCCGCCAGCCGTTTTAGTTTTGATGCAGGTTGGCCTCTGCCCAGAGGATAAACTCCGCCTTCGGCAGCGCTTTACTGAATAGCCAGCCCTGGCCGAACTGCACGCCGTGCTCCGCCAGCCATTTCCGCTGACACTCCGTCTCCACCCCTTCCGCGACCATAGCCAGCTTCAGGGTTTTCGCCATGTCGATGATGTGCGGCGTGACGTTATTCAGTTCCAGAGCATCGACGAACGCCTTATCGATTTTAATGATGTCGACGTCGAGGTTTTGCAGGTAGCTGAGGCTGGAATAGCCCGTGCCGAAATCATCGATGTACAGAGCGTAGCCCGCCCGGCGTAGCTGGCTTAGGGTGCTGGCGCTGTTTTTCAGGTCGATAAAGCTGCGCTCCGTCAGCTCCAGCGCCACCTGTGAGGGGGAAATACGCCATTTATTCAGCTGCTGAGCCAGCTGGGAGGGCAGTGCTGCGGAAATCAGATCCTGCGGATCGAGATTAATTGAGACGTGCTTTTCCGGATACAGCTGCAGCCAGGGGCCCAGGTCATCAAACACTTTTTCGACAATCAGCTGTGTGAGGCGGGTGATGAGCCCCGTTTGCACTGCCATGGGCACGAAGATATCCGGGGAGAGAAAGGTGCCGTCCGGCTGTCGCCAGCGGGCCAGCGCTTCTGCCCCGACCACTTTCCCTGAACGCAGCGACACGATTGGCTGATAGTACACATCCAGGCTGCGAGCATTAATGGCATCCAGCATGCGGTGATACGGTGACTGCACATTACGCAACATGCGCAGTATCAGCCAGGTTCCGAGCAGGCTCATGATGATGCCAAGCGGCAGCCACAAAAACAGCTGCTGCTGCCATTTGGCGGCAAGCGGCGCAGTGGATGCCCAGACAACCTGGGAAATGCCAATATCGGGGTAATCGCGAAAATTATACAGCACCCCATTGCGGGCAGCGGTGTGATTGCCAGCGTGGCGCTCCTGCTGCCACAGACGCAAATCAAACGGTGCGCTTTGTGCAATGAGGCTGCCGCTTTGACTGCCAATCAGCGCGGTATGAATGGCCCAGGAGGCGTAGGGCACCACGTCAATAAAAGAGCCAGGATCGAGCATCACCATATGACGATCGCTTGCCAGCGCCACCATTTCACGTTTGATGCCCAGATCGTTGGTGTCCGTCAGCCATACGCGGTAACCGTCCACCGTCCGGCGATCGGTCGGCGGAAAATTGATGTCGCGGCTTTGATTCTCCATCGAGGAGCACATGGGCTTCAGACCTTTGAGCCACAGCACTTCCTGGACTTCGCGGTGGGTGTATGACGCCAGACGCATAGCGCGCAGATGACCTTCGCTGCAGGGCTCTCCCTGAAAGGTATCGATATCCTTAAGCGTGTCTTTGGCCTCGCCAACGACCTGCTGCACGCGAAGAATGACACGTTCACCGTAGTCATTGAGATCGCGGGTAAACTCTTTTTCTGCCTGATAATGTGCAAACCAGACGCTGAGCGTGACCGGCAGTAAGACGGAGAGGATCAGCACGCCCACGACCAGGCTGACCATCTTTTTACTCGTCATGGTCCTGTTTTCCTTATCAAGCGCTGAAATTGTTATGTTACGCCAATTATATGCAATGATGCGCTTAACTGTCTTTTTTCAAAGGTATCTTCAGGACACGCCCGATGAAGAAAAATGAGTTCGTCACTCAGGATCTGCTCAGCAAAATTTATCAACAGGGCGACGGTGGCCCGCGCAAGCTGCCTCCGGAGCGGCAACTGGCGCAAGAGTATGGCGTTTCACGCTCTACGGTGCGTCAGGCGCTGGAGAAACTGGTGAGTATTGGGGTGGTCAGAATTATTCAGGGATCGGGCTGTTGGGTTAACGAACAGGCGCGCAATAATCCGCTGGTGTATAACTCCATTACCGAAAAGCGTTTCGATCAGATGCGTTACCGGATGATAAGCCTGCATAAAAAGCGCCCGAACCGCGAGGAGCAGCAAATATTCGGGCTAACGGAGGATGATTTTATCTGGCAATTTTGCCGTCTGCGCTATGTGGACGACAGTCCGGTGCAAATTGAGGTGTCGCGTATGCCCTCGGCGGCATTCGCGGACCTTAATCAGCAGGTTATCGAACGATCGTTACAGCAGTATGTCCTGCAAAAAGGCTATCCCATTTCGCACATGCTGACGACCTACCGGGCGGTGAACGTCAGCCGCGAACAGGCCGAACTGCTGGGCTGCAAAAAGGGCGGCCCGGCGATGCACATCAATAACCGCGGTATTCTGGAAGGCGGGCAGGTGTATGAGATTAGCGACATCATTGATATCAACTACACCTGCACGTACGTGATTCCGCACAACCGCGACAACCTCGCCTTTCGCCAGCAGCCGGGGTGATTACGGCGTATGCAGTGAGCCGTCCGGCAGGCGGCTTTGCGTCCATTCGTGTGGGCGATACACCACGGGATGCTCAAGGGCCAGCGCTTCGTTGAAGTCCACGCCGATACCAATCGCCTGTGGCGGATAAACGTATCCGTCTTTCACCACCGGTGCGCCGGGGAATACCGCATCGGTGGTGGCCGAGCGCGGTATAAATTCCTGAATAGCAGCGTTGTGCAGGTGAATATTGAGGTGCGTATTCACCGCCACGCCGATGGGCGTCATGTCGCCCGGCCCGTGCCACGCCAGCCGGACGCCAAAGGCCTGGCACAGCACGGCGAGCTTCAGCGCAGGCGTAATGCCGCCAATCTGTGAAACGTGGCAACGGATAAAATCAATCTGCCGGTTGACGATAAGATCGTGCCACTCCGCCGGGTTGTTGAACAACTCACCGAGCGCCAGCGGCACGCTGCTCTGCTGGCGGATTTGCGCCAGCCACGGCGTCTGCTGCGGCGGCAGAATATCTTCAATAAAGTAGGGCTGGTAAGGCTCCAGCTGTTTTGCCAGCTGAACCGCCTGCTGCGGGAACAGGCGCTCGTGAACGTCGTGCAGGATATGGAAGCGGTAACCGTAGCGCTCTCGCAGGGCGCGGAACATCTCCACGGTATTGCGCATGTACTGGTCTTGATCGAACCAGGCGCCCGGCGAAGGGTTTTCCGGGGCGTGCAAATCGGTCGGCGTTCCGCCGTAAAAACCTAACTGGCAGCGAATATGGCGATAGCCTTTCTCAAGCAAAGCATCGACGGATTTATACAGCTCTTCCAGCGTTTCACCGCTGGCGTGAGTGTAGGCGGCAATGGCATCCCGGGATTTCCCGCCGAACAGCTGATAGAGCGGCATTCTGGCAAGCTTCGCTTTGATGTCCCACAGTGCCATGTCCACGCCCGCCATGGCGTTGTTCATCGCCGGGCCGTTTCGCCAGTAGGCGTTGACGTTCATCATCTGCCAGAGATCTTCGATATTATTGGCGTCGCGCCCCAGCAGCAGCGGGCGGAGATACTCATCGACCAGCGTTTTTACCGCCAGCGGACGCTGCTGGAAGGTGGCGCAGCCGAGGCCGACGATCCCTTTGTCGGTTGTGACGCGCACGGTCACCAAATTGTGGCGATCCGGGCGAGTGATAAAGCAGTTAATAGCGGTAATAAGAGTAGGTTCCACGGAAACAGCTCCCTGCGTGAGACGAAAAAATAATTCAAATGATGCGTTATCTTCACCCTATTTTCAGGGCAGCGTAAACCCTTTTCTGGAATAAATATTTTGGTCTGAAATGGTGGGTTAATTGAATTAAAAACCGGACCAATTATTGATAATCATGCCTATGTAGTCCTTTTGTGTGTTGAATTGTGAGCGGTTTCAAATTTTATTGGTTTGTTTTGTTCTTTTGCCTTCATTACGATTCGCATAACCAAAACAAGAACATTTTCAGGAGTCACTATGGGGACGCAGGAGACCATCACCAGGATTATTCAGCTGGTGGGCGGAGAAGAAAACATCAATAAAGTCTGGCACTGCATGACCCGCTTACGCTTTGATTTAATTGATGATGGCAAAATTCAGCACAGTGAAATCAAAGCGCTGCCCGGCGTGCTGGGCGCGCAGCTGCAGAGCGATCAGTTTCAGATAATCATCGGGCCGAAGGTGAACGAGTGGTATGAATCGTTGCAGGCCCGACTCGGCCAGGGGGCTGCGGAACCCGCCACCAGTGGCAAGGGGCGTAAAAGCCTGGTATCCATGTTTATGGATACGGTGTCCGGCGTATTTGGGCCGATCGTGCCCGCCATTGCCGGGGCCGGGATGATCAAAGGTCTGCTGGCGGGGCTGATTGCGCTGAAAGTTGTTTCGCCGAAAAGCGATACGGTGATGATCATCGATTTGATCGCCAGCGGCGTGTTCTACTTCCTGCCGTTTTTCCTTGCCGTATCGGCGGCGAAAATCTTCAAAACCAACGAATACCTGGCGGCTGCGGTGGCGGCATGTCTGATGTATCCGTCGCTGATTGATGCGGCAAAGGCGCTGGCGTCGCACCAGCCTGATGCGGCTTCCGCCCTGTGGCTGATGAATGCCATCCCGGTGTCGGTGTTTAACTACGCCTCGAGCGTCATTCCGGTGATTTTCTCGGTGCTGGCGCTGAAATATATCCATAAGTGGGTCGACGGTATCATGCCGGAGGTGCTGAAAACGGTCTTCACGCCAACCCTGACGCTGTTTATTGGCGCGCTGGCGGCGCTGGTGGTGATTGGCCCGATCGGCATCTGGCTTGGCAAAGGGCTGGCGCTGTTTATTGAAGGCCTGTTCGGCGTATCGGCAAGCTTTGCCGGGCTGGTGGTCGGCGCAATCCGTCCGGTGGCAATCCTCACCGGCATGCACCACGCAATGACGCCCATTGCCCTGCAAAACTTCAGCGATCGCGGGTATGACATGCTGATGCCGATGATGTTTATGGCCAACATGGCGAGTGCCGGTGCGACCTTTGCCATCTGGCGGCTGAGTAAGGATCGTCAGGACCGCACGGTCACGCTGTCGGCGGCGGTATCTGCCCTGCTGGGCATCACCGAACCCGCACTGTTCGGCGTGCTGACCCGCTACAAAAAAGCGTTTATTGCGGCAACGATTGCCAGCTCACTGGCCTCGGCGTTTATCGCGTTCTTCGGCGTGCGCCTTTACGGATACATCCTGTCGAGTATTTTTAGCCTGCCTGCCTATATCGGCCCGTACTTTGTGTTTGCGCTGTCGGGCGTGGCCATTGCGCTGGTGCTGTCGTTCACGCTGACGACGTGGCTTGTGGGGCGCGAACAAAAGCAGCAGCAGAGCGCCCGCTATGCGGAGTCGGTACGCTGATCGACGTTTCTCAGGCATGAACAAGGGCGACAACTGTCGCCCTTTTTTACGTTTAAAGAAAAACCTCATGCTATGCAGGGTTGATCTTCGTGCGGCATCGGCGTACTTTATTGTTATGTTATAATGTAACAAATGAGGTTTGCCATGAAAGCCAACATCCATCCGCATTACCGTACCGTGGTTTTCCACGACACCAGCGCCAACGAATATTTCAAAGTCGGTTCAACCATCAAAACCGATAAGGAAATCGAGCTGGAAGGGGAAACTTTCCCCTACATCACTCTGGACGTGTCATCAAAATCGCACCCGTTCTATACCGGGAAGCAAAGAGCGGCCTCCAGCGAAGGCAGCATGGCGCGCTTCCGCCATCGTTTTGGCGGCTTTCTTGATGCGAAACGGAGCTAATCATGCAGGTACTGAACTCGCTGAAGAGCGCGAAACAGCGCCACCCGGACTGTCAGATTGTGCGCCGCAAAGGGCGGCTGTACGTGATTTGTAAAACAAACCCCCGCTTCAAGGCCGTGCAGGGGCGTAAGAAAAGACGTTAACTTTTTGGCTGTCGCCAACTTTCCAGGGAACTCAACTGCTTGCCGTCGGGGCCGAAGTTATCGGCGGCAAGCCACTTCTGCATCGCGTCGTCCACCTCTGGCCATTCGCTGTCGATAATTGAGAACCAGTCGGTGTCACGGTTGTGCCCCTTAATCACCAACGCCTGACGAAAACGTCCTTCATACTGAAAGCCCATGCGCAGCGCCGCCCGGCGCGACGGCTCGTTCAGGCTGTTGCACTTCCACTCATAGCGACGATAGCCAAGTGTCTCAAAGGCATAGCGCATCAGCAGCCACTGCGCTTCGGTGGACATCGGCGTGCGGCTCAGTAACGGCGAAAAATGCACGTGCCCCACTTCAATCACGCCGTTTTTACTGTCGATGCGCATCAGCGCCAGCGTGCCGACCGGTTGCCCCGTTTGTTTGTCGACAACGGCGAAGTGAATCGGATCCTGAAGCGTCAGAATGCTTTCCACCCATGCGCGATAGCTTTCCACGTGCGTATCGGGTTCACGCAGCAGCCACGTCCAGGCGCGGGTATCTTCCGCCAACTGGTACGCAGCAAACAGTGCATCGGCGTGCTGCAACCCGAGCGGTTCAAGGCGGCATAAGCGGCCCTCCAGCGTTTCACGCTGCGGATGAGGGCGAGGCTGCCAGTCGGGGAGAGCATCGCCCACCGGCTGATCGAACTGATTCTTCTGACTCATAGTGACTCCTTTGTGGACGTATAGGCGCAGAATAGGGTGTTGATGGTTCCTTAAAAAGAGCCACTGGCGTATCTTCTGGTGGTACCACGAGGAGGCGCGATGAACATTCCGGACGACGCATTTTATGCATTATTGATTCAGGCTTTGCAGCAGCGAGAGGGCGAGACGCTCCAGCGCACCCTTTATCATGCCCTGCGCCAGGCCATTCTCGAAGGACAGCTTCGCCCTCTGAGCCGTCTGCCCGGGTCGCGGGCGATCGCACAGCAGCTTATGCTGTCGAGAAACACCATCAATGCCGCGCTGGATCAGCTGGCTACGGAAGGTTATTTACTGCGCGACCGCCAGGGTTCGCAGGTTGCGACGCTGCCCCAGACCGCGGCCTCTGAAATGCCTGCTCAGACATCAGTTGATTTGCCGCCTCATCTGGCGCAGCTGCCGCCCGGTACGCGCCGTGATTCGCCCACGCTCGCCTTTACACCTGGTATGCCCGCGGTGAATTACTTTCCGTTACCGCTCTGGCGGCGCCTGCTCGATCGTGTCCTGCGGGAGGAGGGGAGTCTGCTGCTGGGGTACGGCGATTCGGCTGGCGAACCCTCGTTAAGAATGGCGATTGCGCGCCATCTGGCGCTCTCCCGCGGTATCGACTGTGATGCCAGCCAGATAGCGATCACCGAGGGCGCGAGGGAAGGGCTGAATCTCTGCACGCAGTTGTTGAGCGAAAGAGGGCAGATGGCCTGGCTCGAAGATCCCGGCTATTTTGGTGCCCGTAGCGCGTTTGTTTCCGCCGGGCTGGCCTTTCAGGGGCTGCCCGTGGATGACGAAGGCATGCGTTTTCCTCCGGCTGCCAGCCCGTCGCCGCGCCTGATTTTTACCTCGCCTTCACACCAGTATCCGCTCGGCACGCTGATGAGCGCAGCCCGGCGGCTGGCTTTGCTGGAACGGGCTCGCCAGGAGGACGCGTGGATCATTGAAGACGATTACGACAGCGAGTTTCGCTACAGCGGCGTGCCGATCCCGGCGATGCTAGGGATGGTGCCGAATGCGCCGGTTGTGTATCTCGGCACCTTCAGCAAAACGCTGTTCCCGTCGCTGCGGATAGGCTTTATGGTGATGCCAAAAGCGCTGGCTCTGTCGGTACAGCCCGCCATTGATTCGCTTCTACGCGGCGGACATCGTGTGGAGCAGCGGGCGCTGGCGCTGTTTATTGAGGAAGGGCATTACGCGCGGCATCTGGCATCAATGCGCCGGTTATACCGTAAACGACAGGGGCAGCTGCGCGCCGCATTACAGCAGGAGCTGACTGTGCCACACCACATTTCCGCAGGCGAAGGCGGGATGCATTTAACGGTGAAGGTGCCGGGCGTTGATGATGGCAGAGTGGTGGATCTTGCGCGCCAGTTCCAGCTGGCCCCGGCGGCGCTGAGCCGTTTCTATCTCGATCCGTCGCAGGGGGAAACCGGGTTCGTTCTGGGGTATGGCAATACGTCAGCGTCCCGGTTCGTGGCCGGTATCAGGACACTGAATCGTCTTATTGTGCAGACTCAGCGCGAGCGAGGGTGAAGATATCGTAGAACGAGAGTTCGCCTTTGGTTGCCACCATCTTTTGCAGCTGACTTTTCTGTACTTCCGCGACGCGTGGTGAACTCAGAATGTTGTCAATAAGCGTGTCCGGAACAAAGCGGGTGTTGTACCACTCGCCGTTGTAGCAGACGCGAAAGTCCAGTACGTCGATATCTTCGTAGCGATAGCGCGGTGCCACATCGAAAAAGAAAAAGCCGTTCAGGGCAATAAAGAGTACCACCAGCAGCCACTGTGAATCGGCCAGCGTTTCTGAGCGGTACATCACCACCCACGTGGCCAGAAAACCCAGATACATGGCAATAAACAGGCCGGGAAAGCGGCGAATAAAGCTGACGCTGAAGCGCGGGCGGTTGTCGCGCTTTTCGCTGCTGTTCAGCTCGTTAATGGTCTGGGTAAGCAGTTGCTGGATTTCGCTCATCTGCGCCTTCTGTTATGCCTGAATCGGGGAATACGCCATTTTATGTTGCGTGGATTCAGGCGAAAAGTAACAGTTTGGTTGCGCAAAAGCATAACAGTCAGGCCAGCATTTTAATGACCTTCGCCGGATTCCCGCCCACTACGGCATTGGCAGGCACGTCTTTGACCACCACGGCGCCTGAGGCGATCACCGCATTGTCGCCTATCGTCACGCCCGGGTTGATGATGGCCCGTCCGCCAATCCAGACGCTGTTTCCTATGGTGACGGGTTTGCCGAATTCAGCGCCGCTGTTGCGGGCCTCGGCCTCCAGCGGGTGCGTGGCGGTGTAGATATGTACGCCTGGCGCCAGCATGCAGTTGTCGCCGATGCGAATCGGGCAGACGTCGAGCATCACGCAGTCGAAGTTAGCGTAGAAGTTCTGGCCGACGAAAATGTTGTAGCCGTAATCGCAGCGGAAGGTCGGCTCAATGTAGGCGTCCCGCGCACAACCCAGCAGTTCAGCCAGTAAACTGGCGCGCAGGGCTTTTTCCTCGGGGGCGGAGTGGTTGTAACCATGCAGCAGCGTTCTGGCGCGTAAACGGTCGGCCCGGAGGGTGGCATCACCCGGAAGATAAAGCTCTCCGGCGATCATTTTGCGTTTTTCTTCACTCATGTGATTCTCCTGTTAAGCAGAGAACCACAGTAACGATTGCCCGATGAGTTGGGAACGTTCCCTGTTCTGGTCTGTGATTCTAATCACAGAGCAATCTGTACTGCTGTCAGTAGAGAAACGCGAAGAGAGGATAACCCTGATAGAGTGATGATTAACGTATAAATTTCCACACGGTTGATGGAATTTTATCGTACAGCTTATTCATAGTCAGTTCGGCCAGGCGATGATCGGCTGCTGAGTAAAAAACAGCCAGTTCATTGTCTGAAAGTTCATATTTATTTTTCTCAATAACACGTTCTAATGTGTCGAGCGTCTGGCAGCGTCGCAGACGCATCAAATAATCGACTTTTGTTAAAGGTTTATCTGACATCACTTCACCTTTTAGCTTGTAATAATTTTAACAAGAGAGACTGACAGGGTTCGTCCGGCTAAGATTGACGAAGCAGCGAAAGAGTCGGTTTCCTGACTTTCGCCATTTCTGCAGATCCTCTGCGTTAATGCCATAGTTACTGAACAACATAAAAGTATCGTCCAGATATTCATCAATTTGCGCGATCAGTTTATTGTCTTCGTTGTACTTAATTTTGTAATTAAGTGCGAAGGTAGCAATATGCTCGATCAGTTCATTGAGTTGAAGATTCAGTGCAGAAGTGGGGTCATTCACCCAGCCTGCCCGGTTTTCTTCAAGGTTAGCGAGACAGTCATGATACAGCGTTTCACAGAGAAATTTAAGCTGTGCGATATCATGTCTTTTTGGCGAGTATTCGTCCATAACGCATCCCCTTATGATTAACCAACAACACCGTGTGGGATGGATACTACTGTCTGACCCGGAACATACGCTGTGAACCTGATGTGTTAACTATAATCTACTCTGAAAAATATTTCACCGAGCTATTACGAAAAATTACAATTACGATTAATTAATCGAATGCCATACCGCGATGACAACCATTCCTAATACTTGATATGTCAGCTCTTCTGCATTGAATATTTACAGAGTAGCTTAATTTTCATTAGGTTATGTTTATGGCTCGGTAAAACTAGAGTGGAATATCTTACCGGGCATGCGGCAAACTCAGAGGAATCCTAAGCGATCGCCTGAAAACAAACCAGAATCTCTGCATATTGGCAGAGAATGAATAACCCTAATATTAAGATTATATCCCTGAAAAAGATCTGAGTTAAATAAACCAACGGACAATAAGGGGGATTATGTCCGCAGAGCAAAAAAGAAGGGCCGCTTTCGCGACCCTTTTTCATTTCTGCATCACGCCATTAATGACGTTCAACTGGATGGCTGTGCTCCAGATCGTCGGTTTTCTTGCTAAAGCGGCGACGAACCACCACGAAGAACACCGGAACGAAGAAGATGGCCAGTATAGTTGCGGTCACCATCCCGCCCATTACGCCTGTACCGACGGCGTTCTGTGCACCGGAGCCTGCACCACTGCTGATAACCAGCGGCATTACACCGAGGATAAAGGCCAGTGAGGTCATCAGGATTGGACGCAGACGCATACGTACCGCTTCCAGGGTGGCTTCAATCAGCCCTTTGCCTTCTTTCTCCATCAGGTCTTTGGCGAATTCCACGATAAGTATCGCGTTCTTCGCCGACAAGCCAATGGTTGTCAGCAGGCCTACCTGGAAGTACACGTCGTTGGTCAGCCCACGGAAGGTTGCGGCTAACAGCGCACCGACCACCCCGAGTGGCACAACCAGCATAACCGAGAACGGAATGGACCAGCTCTCATACAGCGCCGCCAGACACAGGAACACCACAATCAAGGAAATGGCGTACAGGGCAGGGGCCTGGTTTCCTGACAGACGTTCCTGGTAGGACATACCGGTCCAGTCGTAACCAACGCCGGTTGGCAATTTGCCCGCAAGCTCTTCCATCAACAGCATAGCTTCACCCGTACTCTTGCCTGGTGAAGCCTGTCCAAGGATTTCCATCGATGGCAGACCGTTATAACGCTCCAGACGAGGTGAGCCGTATTCCCAGCGCGAGGTCGAGAAGGCGGAGAACGGCACCATCTGCCCGTTGCTGCCACGTACGTACCAGTTTCCGATATCATTTGGCAGCATACGATATGGCGCTTCGGACATAACGTACACCTTCTTCACACGACCGCGGTCGATAAAGTCGTTGACGTAGCTTCCGCCCCAGGCTGCGCCCAGCGTGGTATTGATGTCACTAATGGATACGCCAAGAGCCTGAGCTTTTTCCTGATCGACATCGATCTTAAATTGTGGGGTATCTTCCAGACCGTTAGGACGAACCTGGGTCAGCACATCCGGATGCTTGGCAATCTCACCAAACAACTGATTACGCGCCTGAGTCAGTTTCTCATGCCCAAGGCCTGCCTGGTCGATAAGCTGGAAGTCAAAGCCGGTCGCCGTACCCAGTTCAACAATCGCGGGCAGGTTGAAGGCGAAGACCATCGCATCTTTAATCTGGGAGAAGTAGCCCATTGCACGGCCCGTGATAGCGCCGACTTTGTTCTCTTCACCCGGACGCTCGCTCCAGTCTTTCAGCGAGACGAATGCGATACCGGTATTCTGGCCACGGCCGGCAAAGCCAAAGCCGTTAACCGCAAAGACCGACTCCACATTGTCTTTCTCTTTGGTGAGATAGTAATTGGTCATCTCATCCAGGACTTTCTGTGTACGTTCCTGAGTTGCACCCGCCGGAAGTTGGGCCATCGACAAGAATACACCCTGATCTTCGTCTGGCAGGAACGAACTTGGCAGGCGAACAAACAGGTAAGCCATGCCAACCACGATGATGATGTAAAGCAGCAGATAACGACCGGTGCTGCGCAGGATATTGCCCACGCTGTCAGTGTAATGGTGCGTGCTCTTATCAAACATGCGGTTAAACCAGCCAAAGAACCCTTTGTGCTCGCCGTGACCGCCTTTCTGAACTGGCTTCAGCATGGTGGCACACAGGGCAGGCGTCAGAATCAACGCCACCAGTACCGACAGAGCCATCGCCGAAACGATAGTAATGGAGAACTGGCGGTAGATTGCTCCGGTGGAACCCCCGAAGAAGGCCATTGGGATAAATACCGCAGAGAGCACCATCGCAATACCGACCAGTGCGCCCTGGATCTGGCCCATCGACTTACGGGTTGCTTCTTTCGGCGGCAGCCCCTCTTCTGCCATTACACGCTCGACGTTTTCCACCACCACGATGGCATCATCCACGAGCAGACCGATGGCAAGCACCATCCCGAACATCGTCAGGGTGTTTATCGAGTAACCGAATGCGGAGAGGACGGCAAAGGTTCCCAATAGTACAACGGGTACAGCAATGGTTGGGATCAGCGTCGCACGGAAGTTCTGCAGGAACAGATACATTACGATGAACACGAGGATGATCGCTTCGACCAGCGTTTTCACTACTTCGTGAATAGAAATTTTCACGAACGGCGTTGTGTCGTATGGGTAAACGATTTTCAGCCCGGATGGGAAGAACGGCTCCATACGTTTCAACTCGGCACGAATAGCATCTGCGGTATTCAGTGCGTTCGCGCCTGTCGCCAGTTTGATACCCAGACCGGATGCTGGCTGGCCGTTGAACTTGGCGATAATGTCGTAGTTTTCACCGCCCAGTTCAATCTTCGCTACGTCACGCAGACGAACCTGCGAACCGTCGTTGTTCACCTTCAGCAAAATTTTGCCGAACTCATCCGTAGAGGTTAAACGGGTTTGCGCGATGATAGAGGCGTTAAGCTGCTGACCTTTAACTGGCGGTGTACCACCCAACTGACCGGCAGCGACCTGGGCGTTCTGTGCCTTAATCGCGGTGATCACGTCAACTGGCGTCAACTGGAAGTTGTTCAGCTTATTAGGATCCATCCAGATACGCATCGCGTACTGAGAACCAAACAGCTGCACGTCACCGACGCCGGATGTACGGCTGATCGGATCCTTCATGTTCGCCGCAACGTAATCGGAGATATCGTCCTGGGTCATGGTGCCGTTGGTGTTAATCACACCGACAACCATCAGGAAGCTACTGGATGATTTCTCAACGCTCACCCCTTGTTGCTGAACTTCCTGTGGCAGCAACGGCATTGCCAGCTGCAGTTTGTTCTGCACCTGAACCTGAGCGATATCCGCATCGGTGCCGGATTCAAACGTCAGAGTGATCTGTACGGTACCCGTAGAATCACTGTTTGAGGACATGTACATCAGGTTATCGATACCGTTCATGTTCTGTTCGATAACCTGTGTCACGGTGTCCTGCACCGTTTTCGCATCTGCACCAGGGTAGACTGCGCTGATTGTTACTGCCGGCGGCGCAATGGTCGGATACTGCGCGACCGGCAACTTGAGGATCGCGAGTCCCCCCGCCAGCATGATAATAATGGCGAGCACCCACGCAAAAATGGGGCGATCGATAAAGAAATTAGGCATGTCTTAACGGCTCCTGTTTAAGTTAAGACTTGGTCTGTTCTGACGCCGCATTACCTGCGGTTTGCTGCTCTTTGTCAGAAGTGACTTCTTGCGCTTTTACCTGAGCGCCCGGTCTGACTTTCTGCAAACCGGTAATGATGACGCGATCGCCGTCTTTCAGACCGTTGGTAACCAGCCATTTGTCGCCAATCGCCTGGGTTGCGGTAATCTGGCGCACTTCAACCTTATCGCCTTCACCCACGACCATGGCACTGGCATCACCACGTGGCGTACGGGTCACGCCCTGTTGAGGAACCAGCAATGCGTTAGGGTTGGTCCCTTCTTCCAGCTTCGCGCGCACGAACATGCCTGGTAGCAGGGTGTGGTCAGGGTTAGGGAAGACCGCACGCAGGGTGATGGAGCCGGTGGTCTGATCTACGGTGACATCAGAGAATTCCAGGGTACCGCTCTGCGAATATTTGATACCGTCCTGCGTGACGAGATCGACTTTCGCTTTACCATCAACCTGTTTCAGCGAACCGCTCGCCAGTTCCTGCTTAAGGCGCAGGAAATCGTTGCTGGACTGGGTCACGTCAACGTAAATCGGGTCGAGCTGCTGAACGGTTGCGAGTGCATCAGCCTGGCCGGACTGCACCAGCGCGCCTTCGGTCACGGAAGATTTTCCGATACGGCCACCAATTGGTGAGGTCACTTTGGTATAGGCCAGGTTGATTCGCGCGGTTTCAACGGCGGCTTTCGCAGCCACGACCGCAGCGTTTGCCTGAAGGGAATTAGACAGCGCTGTGTCATAGTCCTGACGGCTGATGTACTGGGTGCCCAACAGTTTCTGGTAACGGCTTGCGGTCAGCTGAGCGACTTTTGCTGCCGCTTCGGCTTTGGCCAGATCGCCTTTCGCGCTGTCGTAAGAAGCCTGATAGGTTGCAGGATCAATCTGATACAGAGACTCACCGGCCTTGATCTCTCCGCCTTCCGTAAAGTTGCGCTTCAGGATGATACCGCTCACCTGAGGACGAACTTCTGCGATACGGAAAGCACTGGTGCGGCCAGGTAATTCAGTGGTGATTTGAAGAGGTTCGGACTTGAGCGTCACTACACCCACTTCTGGTGTATGCGGCGCACCCTGTTGAGCCTGTTTATCGTCACATCCTGTAAGCGCTAAGCTGCCTGAAAGCATCAGAACGACCGCCAGAGGCGTTAACCCTCTGTTTTTGTTCATATGTAAACCTCGAGTGTCCGATTTCAAATTGATCAGTGGAACAAATGTCCACAAACCCATTGCTGCTTTATATTATGGTCGTGCTATGGTACATACATTCACAAATGTATGTAAATCTAACCTCTGTAAATTCACCAACCTATGGCACGAAAAACTAAACAACAAGCGCTGGAAACACGGCAACACATTCTCGATGTTGCCCTGCGTTTGTTTTCTCAACAGGGGGTATCATCCACCTCGTTGGCCGAGATTGCAAAAGCGGCAGGTGTCACCCGCGGTGCAATTTACTGGCATTTCAAGAACAAATCAGACTTATTCAGTGAAATCTGGCAGATCTCAGAATCCAGCATCGGCAGTCTTGAAGCAGAGTATCGGGCAAAATTCCCTGACGATCCACTCTCAGTTCTTAGGGAGATTCTAGTCTATATTCTTGAAGCTACGGTGATTGAAGAGCGCCGTCGACTGATGATGGAGATCATTTTTCACAAATGTGAATTTGTGGGTGAAATGGCGGTGGTTCAGCAGGCTCAACGCGATCTTTGTCTGGAAAGTTATGACCGCATCGAAGAAGCACTCAAAGACTGTACGCGGGTAGGGCAACTCCCCGCCACTCTGCTGACGCGAAGGGCAGCCATTCTGATGCGCAGCTACATCTCCGGTATTGTGGAGAACTGGCTGTTCTCACCTGACACCTTCGATCTGAAAAGTGAAGCCAGACATTACGTTGCGATTCTTATCGAAATGTACCAGTTCTGTCCGACGCTGCGGGCTACGCCAGCGGCCTGAATTCGACGTAAGAATAGACCAAGAATTTTCCGAATGCCGGGTGCTATTCGACGGTCGGGATAAGTGCTATTCTGCGCAAGCTTTTTCTCCCGGCGCTCCGGCCCTGAACTCACTCACGCTGACACTATGCTGCACAACTCATTCTGGCGGAAACCACTCTCCGCATTAATCGTCGTACTGATTTTTTTCTTTGCCACGATGGGCTCCAGCCTGGCTCGGGCACAGAGTCCAAACGACCTGCCCGATCGCGCCGATGTGCAAAAACAGCTCACCGCATTGACCAAGAAAAAAGAGCTCACGCCGCAGGATAAACTCGTCGAGCAGGATCTGTCGGATACCCTGCAGCTGCTCGATAAAATCGACCGCATCAAAGACGAAACAGCCCAACTCAAGGTGCAGATAGACCAGGCTCCCGCCAAAATGCGCCAGGCCACCGAGAGTCTGAATGCCCTGAGCGACGTGGATAACGATGACGAAACGCGTAAAACGCTCAATCAACTCTCCGTCCGCCAGCTGGAAGCGCGAATCAGTGACGTCCTCGATCAGCTTCAGGCGGCGCAAAACGATCTCGCGACCTACAACAGTCAGCTGGTGTCCCTGCAAACGCAGCCTGAGCGCGTACAAAATGCGATGTACACCGTCTCACAGCAGCTGCAGCAAATTCGCAATCGCCTGAATGGCACTACCGTCGGTGAAGGTGCGCTGCGCCCGTCGCAGCAAACCATGCTGCTGGTGCAACAGGTGCTGTTGAATGCCGAGCTCGATCAGCAGCGTAAAAGTCTCGCCGGGAACACCACATTGCAGGACACCCTGCAAAAGCAGCGCGATTTTGTGACGGCCAACAGTAACCGACTCCAGCATCAGCTCCAGCTGTTGCAGGAAGCCGTTAACAGCAAGCGGCTGACGCTGACAGAAAAAACCGCGCAGGAAGCCGTTTCCCCCGACGATGCGGCCCGCATTCAGGCTAATCCGTTGGTAAAGCAGGAGCTGGACGTTAATCACCAGTTGAGCGAAAGGTTGATCAAGGCGACGGAAAACGGCAACCAGCTGGTGCAGCAAAACATTCGTGTCAAAACCTGGCTCGATCGCGCCCTGCAGTCGGAACGCAATATCAAAGAACAGATTTCCATGCTTAAAGGCAGCCTGCTGCTGTCGCGCATCCTCTATCAGGAGCAGCAAACGCTGCCGTCTGCGGACGAACTGGAAGACATGACCAACCGCATTGCGGATTTGCGTCTGGAGCAGTTCGAAATAAACCAGCAACGCGATGCCCTGTTCCAGAATGAAGACTACGTTGCGAAGCTGGAAGAGGGACACAGCAGCGATGTCACTGCCGAAGTGACCGATGCCCTGACCCAGGTGGTCGATATGCGCCGCGAACTGCTGGATCAGATGAACAAACAGCTGGGTAACCAGCTGATGATGGCCATCAACCTGCAGGTCAATCAGCAGCAGCTGATGAGCGTCTCGAAAAGCCTGCGTTCTATCCTCACGCAGCAGATTTTCTGGGTGAACAGCAATAAACCGATGGACTGGGACTGGGTGAAATCCTTCCCGTCAGCGCTGAAAGATCAGTTCAGTAAAATGAGCATCACCGTCAACTGGGAGAAGGCCTGGCCGGCGGTGTTTGTTGCGTTTCTGGCGGGGCTTCCTCTGCTGCTGATTGCCGGGCTGATTCGCTGGCGGCTGTCGTGGCTGAAAAGCTATCAGCAAAAGCTGGCCTCGGAAGTCGGACAACTGCGCAATGACAGCCAGCTGCACACGCCGAAAGCGATTCTGATCGACCTGATTCGTGCGCTGCCGATAGTCATGATTATTCTTGCGGTCGGGCTGATCCTGCTGACCATGCAGCTAAACGTCAGCGACCTGCTGTGGGCGTTCAGTAAAAAACTGGCGCTGTTCTGGCTGATTTTCGGCCTGTGCTGGAAAGTGCTGGAAAAGAACGGCGTGGCGGTGTCGCACTTCAACATGCCGCCGCAGCTCACCAGCCATTGGCGTCGTCAGATTGTGCGCGTCAGCCTGGCGCTGCTGCCGCTGCACTTCTGGTCCGTTGAGGCTGAACTGTCGCCCCTGCACCTGATGGATGACGTGCTCGGTCAGTTTGCTATTTTCCTCAACCTGCTGCTTATCACCGTGCTGGTGTGGCCGATGTGCCGCGACAGCTGGCGTGATAAAGAGTCACACAGCCTGCGCCTCGTCACTATTACCACGCTCGCTATCGTACCGATTGCGCTGCTGGTGCTTACCGCCACGGGCTACTTCTATACCACGCTGCGCCTTGCCGGACGCTGGATTGAAACCGTCTATCTGGTCATTCTGTGGAACCTGATTTATCAGACGGTTCTGCGCGGCCTGAGCGTTGCGGCCCGCCGCATTGCCTACCGTCGTGCGCTGGCGCGCCGTCAGCATCTGGTGAAAGAGGGCGCGGAAGGGGCTGAACCACAGGAAGAGCCAACCATTGCGCTGGAAGACGTAAACCAGCAGACGCTGCGCATCACCATGCTGGTGATGGTGGCGCTGTTCGGCGTGATGTTCTGGGCCATCTGGTCCGACTTAATCACCGTCTTCGCCTACCTCGACAGCATTACGCTGTGGCACTACAACGTAACGGAGGCCGGGGCCGAAGTCATGCGAAGCGTGACCCTTGGCAGTCTGCTGTTTGCGCTGATTGCGGCAGTCGTTACCTGGGCGCTGATCCGCAACCTGCCGGGTCTGCTGGAAGTGCTGGTGCTTTCGCGGCTGAAGATGCGCCAGGGTGCGTCCTACGCTATTACCACGATCCTTAACTACGTCATTATCGCCGTCGGCGCGTTGACGGTGTTCGGTTCGCTCGGCGTCTCCTGGGATAAACTGCAATGGCTGGCGGCAGCGCTGTCGGTCGGTCTTGGTTTTGGCCTCGGTGAAATCTTCGGTAACTTCGTTTCCGGCCTGATCATCCTGTTCGAACGCCCGGTGCGCATCGGCGATACGGTGACGATCGGCACCTTCTCAGGCTCGGTCAGCAAGATCCGTATTCGTGCCACAACGATCACTGATTTCGACCGTAAAGAAGTGATCATTCCGAACAAAGCGTTTGTGACTGAGCGTCTGATCAACTGGTCACTCAGCGATACCATCACCCGCGTGGTGATCCGCCTCGGCGTGGCGTATGGATCGGATCTGGATAAGGTCAAAGAAGTGCTGCTGAAAGCCGCGTCGGAGCATCCAAAAGTGATGCACGATCCTGAGCCTGCGGTGTTCTTCACCCTCTTCGGGCCGAGCACGCTCGATCACGAACTGCGTTTATACGTCCGTGAACTGCGCGATCGCAGTTATACGGTGGATGAACTCAACCGCACCATCGACAAACTCTGTCGTGAAAACGGCATTAACATCGCCTTCAATCAGCTCGAAGTGCACCTGCGCAATGAAAAGGGTGACGAAGTGACGGAAGTGAAGCGCGACGTGAAGGGTGACGATCCGACGCCTGCGCAGAGCTGATCTGCGACTTTTCCCCCTCACCCTAACCCTCTCCCTCAAGGGAGAGGGGACTAAATAGTGCGACTTTGGTTTTCTCTCTCTCTTAAGGGAGAGGGGACTAAATAGTGCGGCTTTTGTTTTCTCCCTCTCCCTCAGGGAGAGGTCCGGGGAGAGGGCGCGCTCAGGACCTTCCGCTCGAAATCCCGTTTTACCATCTCCAGCGCGCTCAGCACCGTTTCGGGTGCAATCGCGTGCTCTTCCAGCAGCATAATCAAATCCACGGCCAGTTTGACATCGTCCGGGGCGTTCTCCAGCGACATAGCTTCTCCTGTCAGCGCGTCATCCGCGCCAGTACGTTTTCAATATTTTCCAGCGCGCTGCGACAGCGCGTCAGCCTGGCGCTGAACGCCTCCACCTCCCGTGAAAGGCGCTGCTGATCCTCAAGCGTCGTCGCCTGTGCCAGCAGCTGACGCCGCTGCTGCGTCATCGCCAGAAGACGGCGCTCATACTCCTGATGCTGAAGGCGTTTTCGCTGCCAGCGCGTCAGGGCGGGCGATCCGTTATCCCAGCCGCGCAGTGACCAGGCGGTACTTTCACGGGCGATGGCTTCAAGCTGCGCCACCAGGCGCTCGGCCAGCCACTGCACCTGCTCAATCTGCTTATGTTCAACGGCCTGGCGGAGTGCCTTCAGGTTCCCGCGTGCTTCTTCCACGCACGCCTGTAAATAAGTGCTTTGGGTACGAAAGAGCTGCCTGTCAAAACGCGGACCGAGGGTGGCGTGAAACGCCATCGGCGCCACCTCCGCTTCAAGCCGTGAAAGCTGCGTCGCCAGCGATTGCAGTAACAGGTCAGTTTTCATCTTTTTCTCCCGTGCCTGTGCTACATTTGCCGTTCAGTTTGATAACTATTCTCACTATGAAACGGACCATTCTAAACATCATTGGCTGGCTGGCGGTAGCGTTAGGCACGATCGGCGTGTTTTTACCGCTGCTGCCAACCACGCCATTTATTCTGTTGGCGGCCTGGTGCTTCGCGCAGTCTTCGCCACGTTTTCACGCATGGCTGCTCTACCGCTCGTGGTTTGGCGGCTATCTGCGCCACTGGCAGCAGTATAAAGCGATGCCTCCAGGTGCGAAGCCGCGTGCCATTGTCATCACCATAGTGACCTTCGCCATTTCACTGTGGTTCATCAAAATCGTCTGGGTTCGCTTTTTGCTGCTAGGCATCCTCGCCTGCCTGCTGATTTTCTTATGGCGCATCCCGGTGGTTGATGCAAAACAACAAAAATAATAATGCGTGTCCAGGTTATTGCATTTAACGATGAGTGCCAGTACATTCTGGCGTTTTCGAGCACGGGCGAAGCTGGTTAAAGGTTAATCAAATGTAATTTTGACCCTCAGCAAAATGCGCCTTGTGAGTTACACCGTTTTAATCAGGCATACACCTATGACCGCAACTGCACAGCAGCTTGAATTTCTGAAAAACAGCATCAAAAGCATCCAGGACTATCCGAAACCTGGCATTCTTTTCCGCGACGTCACCAGTTTACTGGAAGACCCGAAAGCCTACGCGCTCAGCATCGAACTGCTGACCGAGCGTTATAAGAACATGGGCATCACCAAAGTGGTGGGTACTGAGGCGCGTGGTTTCCTGTTTGGTGCACCGGTTGCGCTGGCGCTGGGCGTAGGATTTGTGCCGGTACGTAAGCCGCGCAAACTGCCGCGTGAAACCATCGCTGAAAGCTATGAGCTGGAATACGGCACCGATCAGCTGGAAATCCACATTGATGCGATCCAGCCGGGCGATAAAGTGCTTGTTGTCGACGATCTGCTGGCCACTGGCGGCACCATCGAAGCGACCGTGAAGCTGATTCGTCGTCTCGGCGGTGAAGTGACCGACGCGGCCTTCATCATCAATCTGTTCGATCTGGGCGGTGAGCAGCGCCTGGAAAGCCAGGGCATCACCTGTTACAGCCTGGTGCCGTTCCCGGGACACTGATCAAATCCCCACTACATAGCCTCGCCGTATCCGCGAGGCTATGTTAGCATTACCCTCCTGTATTCCACCTTCCAGCGTTGCAGAGCCTGCCAATGAGTTATCAGGTCTTAGCCCGAAAATGGCGACCACAAACCTTTGCTGACGTCGTCGGCCAGGAACATGTGCTGACCGCACTGGCGAACGGCCTGGCGTCCGGTCGACTCCATCATGCGTACCTGTTTTCCGGCACCCGCGGCGTCGGGAAAACCTCCATCGCGCGTCTGCTGGCGAAGGGGCTGAACTGTGAAAGCGGCATCACCGCCACGCCGTGCGGCGTCTGCGATAACTGCCGTGAAATCGAGCAGGGCCGCTTTGTCGATCTGATTGAGATTGACGCCGCCTCGCGCACCAAAGTCGAAGATACCCGCGACCTGCTGGATAACGTGCAGTACGCGCCAGCCCGTGGCCGCTTCAAGGTCTACCTGATCGATGAAGTCCACATGCTCTCGCGTCACAGCTTCAACGCACTGCTGAAAACGCTGGAAGAGCCGCCATCGCACGTCAAATTCCTGCTGGCGACCACCGATCCGCAAAAGCTGCCGGTCACGATCCTGTCCCGTTGCCTGCAGTTCCATCTCAAAGCGCTCGACGTCGATCAGATCCGCGAGCAGCTGGAACATATTCTTGGCGAGGAGCACATTGCTTCGGAGCCACGTGCGCTACAGCTGCTGGCCCGCGCTGCCGATGGCAGTCTGCGCGATGCGTTAAGCCTCACCGACCAGGCCATCGCCAGCGGTGACGGGCAGCTGACTGCCGCAGCGGTCAGCACCATGCTCGGCACCCTGGACGACGATCAGGCGCTCTCCTTGATTGAAGCGCTGGTGGCCGCCAACGGCGAACAGGTGATGTCGCTTATCCACGAAGCCGCTTCCCGCGGCATTGAGTGGGAAGCGCTGCTGGTGGAAATGCAAAGCCTGCTGCACCGCATTGCGATGGTACAGCTGTCGCCGTCTGCGCTCGGCAGCGACATGGCCGCCGTCGAACATCGTATGCGCGAGCTGGCGCGAACCGTGCCGCCAGCCGATATTCAGCTCTACTATCAGACGCTGCTGGTGGGCCGCAAAGAATTGCCGTATGCCCCGGACCGCAGAATGGGCATCGAAATGACCCTGCTGCGCGCGCTGGCGTTCCATCCCCGGCAGCCGCTGCCCGAGCCTGAGGTTCAGCCCCAGTCGTTCGCGCCCGTAGCGCCCACGGCGGTGATGCACCCGACGCAGGTTCAGCAGCAGCCCGTCTCTGCTCCGCCTGCGTATCAAAGTGAAGCGCTGCCGGACTCCACCAGCTCCGTGCTGGCGGCCCGCAGCCAGCTGCTGCGCGCTCAGGGAGCACCCAAAGCAAAAAAGAGTGAACCGGCCCCCGCATCCCGCGCGCGGCCGGTGAACAGTGCTGCGCTGGAGAGACTGGCCTCGGTCACGGAACGCGTTCAGGCGCGCCCGTCTCCTTCGGCGCTGGAAGAGCAGCAGCCAAAGAAAAAAGAAGCTTACCGCTGGAAGGCGACCACCGTCGTTGAAGAGGTGAAGGAAGAAGTCGCCACCCCGAAAGCGCTGAAAAAAGCGCTGGAGCATGAGAAAACGCCGGAGCTTGCCGCGAAGCTTGCGGTGGAATCCCTCGAACGCGACGGCTGGGCGGCAGAAATCAGCCGCATGAAATTGCCTAAACTGGTAGAGCAGGTAGCGCTCAACGCCTGGAAAGAGCAGAACGGGGCAGCAATTTGCCTGCATCTGCGTCCGGCCCAGCGTCATCTGAACAACGGCAGTGCACAGAAGGTCCTGACCGACGCGCTGAGCGAATTAAACGGTACGGCGGTTGAACTGACCATCCTGGAAGATGATAATCCGGCGGTGCTCACGCCGCTGGAGTGGCGTCAGGCCATTTACGAAGAGAAGCTCGCGCAGGCGCGCGAAGCCATCAGTGCCGATAATAACATCCAGACCCTGCGCCGCTTCTTCGATGCGGATCTGGATGAAGAGAGTATTCGACCCATTTGACCGTAAGTCAGCCTTACGGTTGAACCTATTAACATGACTGACTGAGAGATAAGCCTATGTTTGGTGGAAAAGGCGGCCTGGGTAACCTGATGAAACAGGCCCAGCAGATGCAAGAAAAAATGCAGAAAGCGCAGGAAGAGATCGCTCAACTGGAAGTGACCGGTGAGTCTGGCGCAGGCCTGGTGAAGGTCACCATCAACGGCGCGCACAACTGCCGTCGCGTTGAGATTGACCCGAGCCTGCTCGAAGATGACAAAGATATGCTCGAAGATCTGGTCGCTGCTGCGTTCAACGACGCCGCGCGCCGCATCGAAGAAACCCAGAAAGAGAAAATGGCTTCTGTTTCCTCCGGAATGCAGCTGCCGCCAGGCTTTAAGATGCCGTTCTGATGCAGACCAGCCCTCTGTTAACCCAGTTAATGGAAGCGCTGCGCTGTCTGCCGGGCGTCGGTCCGAAGTCGGCGCAGCGTATGGCGTTCACCCTGCTGCAGCGCGATCGCAGCGGCGGAATGCGCCTGGCGCAGGCGCTGACCCGGGCGATGTCCGAAATCGGCCACTGTGCCGATTGTCGGACGTTTACCGAACAGGACGTCTGCAACATCTGTTCGAACCCGCGTCGTCAGGAAAACGGCCAGATTTGCGTGGTGGAAAGCCCAGCGGACATCTACGCCATTGAGCAAACCGGGCAGTTCTCCGGCCGCTATTTCGTGCTGATGGGCCACCTGTCGCCGCTCGACGGCATCGGGCCGGATGATATCGGCCTCGACAGGCTCGAACAGCGCCTGAGCAGCGAGCAGATGCAGGAAGTGATCCTCGCCACCAACCCAACGGTGGAAGGGGAAGCGACCGCCAACTATATTGCCGAGCTCTGTGGGCAATATGGCGTTGAAGCCAGCCGCATCGCCCACGGCGTGCCGGTCGGCGGCGAGCTGGAAATGGTTGACGGCACCACGCTGTCGCATTCTCTCGCCGGGCGCCACAAGATTCGTTTTTAACCAGGCGGGAGGAGATTTATCTCCTCGTGCTTGAAAATATTTCCCTCCAACCCCATCTCCCCCTCAACGCTTTTTTATTCCGTTTACTTTGGCATTGAGGAATTTTCCGATGAAAGGACAAGAAACTCGCGGTTTCCAGTCAGAAGTGAAGCAGCTGCTGCACCTGATGATCCATTCTCTCTATTCAAATAAAGAAATTTTCCTGCGCGAGCTGATTTCCAACGCCTCCGATGCGGCGGACAAGCTGCGTTTCCGCGCGCTGTCTGACGCGTCTCTGTACGAAGGCGACGGCGACCTGCGCGTGCGCGTATCCTTTGATAAAGAAAAACGCACCCTGACCATCGCCGATAACGGCATCGGCATGAACCGTGACGACGTGGTCGATCACCTGGGCACCATTGCCAAGTCCGGCACCAAAGCCTTCCTGCAATCCATGGGCTCCGATCAGGCGAAAGACAGCCAGCTGATTGGCCAGTTTGGCGTTGGCTTCTACTCCGCGTTCATCGTGGCAGACAAAGTCACCGTGCGCACCCGTGCCGCGGGCGACAGCGCTGAAAACGGCGTGTTCTGGGAATCCGAAGGTGAGGGTGAATACACCGTCGCCGACATCACCAAAGCCGATCGTGGCACCGAAATCACCCTGCATCTGCGCGAAGGCGAAGACGATTTCCTCAACGACTGGCGCGTGCGTTCGATCATCAGCAAATATTCCGATCACATCGCGCTGCCGGTCGAGATTGAGAAAACTGAAGAAGTGGACGGCGAAACTGTCGTCTCCTGGGAAAAAATCAACAAAGCTCAGGCGCTGTGGACCCGCAACAAGTCTGAAATCAAAGACGAAGAGTACAACGAGTTCTACAAGCACATTGCCCACGACTTTACCGACCCGCTGGCCTGGAGCCACAACCGCGTGGAAGGCAAGCAGGAGTACACCAGCCTGCTGTACATCCCGGCGCAGGCACCGTGGGATATGTGGAACCGCGATCACAAGCACGGCCTGAAGCTGTACGTGCAACGCGTGTTCATCATGGATGAAGCCGAGCAGTTCATGCCGAACTACCTGCGCTTCGTGCGTGGCCTTGTGGATTCCAACGATCTGCCGCTGAACGTCTCCCGTGAAATTCTTCAGGACAGCACCGTCACCCGCAATCTGCGTACCGCGCTCAGCAAACGCGCCCTGCAGATGCTGGAGAAGCTGGCCAAAGACGACGCGGAAAAATACCAGACCTTCTGGAAACAGTTCGGCCTCGTGCTGAAAGAGGGCCCGGCGGAAGATTCTGCCAATCAGCAGACCATCGCTAAGCTGCTGCGCTTCGCTTCCACGCACACCGATTCTTCCGAGCAGACCGTGTCGCTGGAAGAGTATGTGGCACGCATGAAGGAAGGGCAGGAGAAGATCTACTACATCACCGCCGACAGCTACGCGGCAGCGAAGAGCAGCCCGCACCTCGAACTGCTGCGTAAGAAAGGCATCGAAGTGCTGCTGCTTTCCGACCGCATCGACGAGTGGATGATGAGCTACCTGACCGAGTTCGATGGCAAACAGTTCCAGTCCGTCGCTAAAACCGATGAATCTCTGGATAAGCTCGCCGATGAAGTGGATGAGTCCACCAAAGAAGCAGAAAAAGCGCTGACGCCGTTTATCGAACGCGTTAAAACCCTGCTGGGCGAGCGCGTGAAGGAGGTACGTTTGACGCATCGCCTGACTGACACGCCAGCGATCGTCACCACCGAAGCGGACGAAATGAGCACCCAGATGGCGAAGCTGTTTGCCGCGGCGGGCCAGAGCGTGCCGGAAGTGAAGTACATCTTCGAGCTGAACCCGGACCACGCGCTGGTAAAACGCGCCGCCGATACTCAGGACGAAGCACAGTTTGGCGAATGGGTTGAGCTGCTGCTGGATCAGGCGCTGTTCGCCGAGCGCGGCACGCTGGAAGATCCGAACCTGTTTATCAAGCGTATGAATCAGCTTCTGGTCTCGTAATTTTTACCCTCACCCTAACCCTCTCCCTAAAAGGGAGAGGGGACTGACCCGAGCCCTGTTTTCTCTCTTGCCCCTTTGGGAAGAGGGGACTGACCTGAGCCCTGTTTTCTCTTTTGCCACTTTGGGAAGAGGAGACTGACATGAGTGCTGTTTTCTCCCTCGCCCCTTTGGGGAGAGGGCCGGGGTGAGGGGAAAATGCTCTACGCAATAAAGATTATCCCCCCGTTAACCGTTTCAGCCGTCCCGCCTTCCTTGAGCGAGCCGCCGTCTGGTGGTATCGTTTAGCGCTTTTGAAAAATTGAACCAACATTTGAGGGGATTTCCGCAATGCGTATTATTCTGCTTGGCGCTCCGGGCGCGGGTAAAGGAACTCAGGCGCAGTTCATTATGGAGAAGTACGGTATTCCGCAAATCTCCACCGGCGACATGCTGCGCGCCGCAGTCAAATCAGGCTCTGAGCTGGGTAAGCAGGCGAAAGACATCATGGACGCTGGCAAGCTGGTGACCGATGAACTGGTCATTGCCCTTGTGAAAGAACGCATTGCGCAGGAAGACTGCCGCAACGGTTTCCTGCTCGACGGCTTCCCGCGTACCATTCCGCAGGCAGACGCCATGAAAGAAGCGGGCATCAACGTAGATTTCGTCCTGGAGTTCGACGTACCGGACGAGCTGATCGTTGACCGCATTATTGGCCGCCGCGTACACGCCGCCTCTGGTCGCGTTTACCACATCAAATTCAATCCACCAAAAGTGGAAGGCAAAGACGATGTGACCGGCGAAGAGCTGACCACCCGTAAAGACGATCAGGAAGAAACCGTGCGCAAACGCCTGGTGGAATACCATCAGATGACCGCGCCGCTGATCGGCTACTACTCCAAAGAAGCGCAGGCGGGTAACACTAAATACGCCAAAGTAGACGGCACCAAAGCCGTGGCTGACGTTCGCGCTGAACTGGCTAAAATCCTCGGCTAATACCGCGGTAATTGCCGGGTGGCGTAAGCTTACCCGGCCTACGATGCATGTGTAGGCCAGGTAAGGCATTAGCCGCCACCGGGCAATCAGCGCCATCAATCACCCTTCACCGGCACCTCTCACAGCAATTAGTTCTTCTTTCTCTCTTTTCCGCTACAATTATCAGCCATTTACCCAGTTAAGAGGCGGTAATGCGTCAGACCAAAACCGGCATTCTGTTAGCGAACCTCGGCACGCCCGATGCGCCCACCCCTGAAGCGGTCAAACGCTATCTGCGCCAGTTTCTGAGCGATTCCCGCGTGGTGGATACGCCACGCGCGCTGTGGTGGCCGCTGCTGCGCGGCGTGATTTTACCGCTGCGTTCTCCGCGCGTGGCAAAGCTGTATCAGTCAGTGTGGATGGAAGAGGGCTCGCCGCTGATGGTCTACAGTCGTCGTCAGCAGGCTGCGCTGGCGAAGCGCCTGCCAGACGTGCCTGTGGCATTGGGGATGAGCTACGGTTCGCCGTCGCTGGAGAGTGCTGTAGAGGAACTGCTGGCGCAGGATGTGGACCATATCGTCGTGCTGCCGCTTTATCCGCAATATTCCTGCTCAACGGTTGCCGCCGTGTGGGATGAGCTGGCGCGTATTCTGGCGAAACGACGCCGTATTCCGGGTGTCTCTTTTATTCGTGATTACGCCGACGACAGCGACTACATCCAGGCGCTGGCCAGCAGCGTCAAAGCCTCGTTTGCCGAACACGGCGAGCCGGACGTGCTGCTGCTCTCCTATCACGGTATTCCGCAGCGTTACGCCGATGAAGGCGACGACTATCCACAGCGCTGCCGCGACACCACTCGCGAACTGGTTTCCGCGCTCGGCATCCCTCACGACAAAGTGATGATGACCTTCCAGTCGCGCTTTGGTCGCGAGCCGTGGCTCACGCCCTACACCGATGAAACCCTGAAGATGCTTGGCGAAAAAGGTGTGCAGCACGTGCAGGTTATGTGCCCGGGCTTCTCGGCAGACTGCCTGGAAACGCTGGAAGAAATCGCCGTGCAGAATAAAGAGTTCTTCCTTGAGGCGGGCGGCAAAAAGTATGAATACATTCCCGCGCTCAATGCGAATGCCGAACATATTGAGATGATGGTGAATCTCACCGCGCCGTACCGCTAAGCGTGCGGGAAGCAGCGAATAAGCGGGGAATATGCTACTATTCTTCGCTTATTCACAGCCACCCGATCGCAGCCCATGAAATTTCCCGGTAAACGCAAGTCCAAGCACTATTTCCCCGTTAACGCCCGCGACCCGCTGTTGCAGCAAATCCAGCCTGAAGCCGAATCCGGCACTTCTTGGGTCGTCGGTATCGACCAGACTCTGGTAGATATTGAAGCCAAAGTTGACGATGCTTTTGTGACCCGCTACGGCCTCAGCAGCGGCCATTCGCTGGTGATTGAAGACGACGTGGCGGAAGCGCTTTACCAGGAACTGGTTCGCGAGAACCTGATCACCCATCAGTTTGCCGGAGGCACCATCGGCAACACGATGCACAATTACTCCGTGCTGGCAGACGACCGTTCGGTACTGCTCGGCGTGATGTGCGGCAACATCGAAATCGGCGGATATGCCTATCGCTATCTCTGCAACACCTCCAGCCGCACCGATCTGAACTACTTGCAGGGCGTGAACGGCCCGATAGGTCGTTGCTTCACGCTGATTAGCGACAGCGGCGAGCGCACCTTTGCGATAAGCCCTGGCCACATGAATCAGCTGCGTGCCGATAGTATTCCGGAAGAGGTTATCGCCGGGGCTTCTGCGCTGGTGCTCACCTCCTACCTCGTACGCTGCAAACCGGGCGAGCCGATGCCGGATGCGACCATGAAGGCCATCGAATACGCCAAAAAACACGACGTGCCGGTGGTCCTGACGCTTGGCACGAAATTCGTTATCGCCGATAACCCTGAATGGTGGCAGGCGTTCCTGAAGGAGCACGTGTCGATCCTGGCAATGAACGAGGAAGAGGCAGAAGCGCTTACTGGCATTGCCGATCCGCTGCTGGCCTCCGACAAGGCGCTGGACTGGGTCGACCTGGTTTTATGTACCGCCGGGCCGGTCGGGCTGTATATGGCAGGCTTCACTGAGGAAGAGAAGAAGCGTCTGACCCAGCATCCGCTGCTGCCAGGGGCGATTGCTGAATTTAACCAGTACGAGTTCAGCCGCGCAATGCGTCATAAAGATTGTCAGCATCCGCTGCGCATTTATTCCCACATCGCGCCGTACATGGGCGGGCCTGAGAAAATCATGAACACCAACGGCGCGGGCGACGGCGCGCTGGCGGCGCTGCTGCACGACATTACGGCGAATAACTACCACCGTAACAACGTGCCGAACTCCAGCAAGCATTCGTTCACCTGGCTGACCTATTCGTCGCTGGCGCAGGTATGTAAGTATGCCAACAGGGTGAGCTATCAGGTGCTGAATCAGCATTCACCACGCTTGACGCGAGGCCTGCCGGAGCGGGAAGACAGCCTGGAAGAAGCTTACTGGGATAGGTAAGATTTCCCCGGCGGCGCTCTGCTTGCCGGGGCTACGGTTTTTTGTAGGCCTGCTAAGCGGAGCGCCAGCAGGCAATATGAATTAACCCGTCACCGCTTCGCCCACCGGCGGGCTTTCCAGCAGCGTCAGCATCGTATTGGCAATTTCTCGCTCGCCCATAACCACCTTGTTCGCGCCGCGTTCGGTGATGTACTCCACTTCGTCGTCGTAATGCGCGCGGGCGATAATTTCAATATTTGGGCACTTCTCGCGGGCGGAGGCGACAATCTCCCCGGCCTCGTAGCCGTTCGGAATGGTCAGCAGCAGCCAGCGGGCGCAGTCCAGATGCGCCAGGGTCATGATCTCCTCGCTTGCCGCATTCCCTAATACCGCGCGAATGCCGCGCTCACGCAGCTCGTCCACGCGCGTGCGGGAGGTTTCAATCACCACCAGTGGAATGCCCTGAGCCAGTAGTTTTTCACCAAGCAGGCTGCCAACGCGACCAAAGCCGACCAGCAGCGCGTGGTTGCAGATATCAACCGGAATTTGTTTCTCATCTTCCAGCGCCTCTTCCAGCGTTTGCTCTTCGAGGGTTTCGGTTTTATCGAGGTATTTTTCCAGCACCGCGAACAGCACAGGATTGAGCATAATCGACAGAATTGCCCCCGCCAGCACCAGGTTCTGCCCGGCCTGTGGCAGCAGATTCAGCGCCATGCCGAGCCCGGCAAGGATAAAGGCGAACTCACCAATCTGCGCAAGGCTTGCGGCGATGGTCAGCGCCGTGCGCTGAGAGTGCCCAAACAAGCGCACCAGAATAAAGGCGGCGACGGATTTGCCGAAGATGATGATTGCCAGCGTGCCGAGCACCGCCAGCGGCTGATTCACCAGCACCATCGGATCGAAAAGCATGCCGACGGAGACGAAGAACAGCACCGCGAAAGCATCGCGCAGCGGCAACGTGTCGTGGGCCGCGCGGTGGCTCAATTCGGATTCATTCAGCACCATGCCTGCGAAGAACGCGCCGAGCGCAAAGGAGACGTCGAAGAGTTCAACAGCACCGAAAGCGATGCCTAAGGCCAGCGCGAGCACGGAAAGGGTGAACAGCTCGCGGGAGCCGGTAGCGGCGCTGCGCGCCATGATCCACGGCACCAGACGGCGGCCAACCAGCAGCATGACGGCGATAAACGCGATGACTTTACCAATCGTCAGGCCCAAATCCAGCGCGAGGGTGGCAAAGCCAACGTCGCCCTGTTCCATCATGCTGGCAATGGCCGGCAGCATGACCAGCGTCAGGACCATCACCAGATCTTCCACAATCAGCCAGCCGATAGCGATTTGCCCTCGCTGGCTGTCTATCAGCTGCCTCTCCTCAAGCGCGCGCAGCAGCACCACGGTACTGGCGGTGGAGAGGCATAAACCAAAGACGATGCCGGTCATTAGCGACCAGCCTAATCCTGCCGCAAGCGCCATACCCAGTAACGTTGCCACCGCAATCTGGGCAATCGCGCCGGGAATGGCGATGGCCTTTACCGCCATCAAATCCTTCAGGGAGAAGTGCAGGCCGACGCCGAACATCAGCAGGATGACGCCAAGCTCCGCCAGCTCTGGCGCTAATTTGGTATCGGCCACAAAGCCGGGTGTAAACGGACCTGACAGCACACCGGCCAACAAATAACCCACCAGAGGCGAAATGCGCAGCTTGTTGGCAATCATTCCGAAGATAAAGGCGAGGACGAGCCCCCCTACAATGGTGGTGATCAGCGGTGTGGCGTGGTGCATTCCGTCTCCTTTCGTGGCTGGCAGGGATCCATTTCTGGCGAGAATGCCAAAAACCCGTGTAATAGTTTATGACAGATTTAACCATTTCGTTTATGAATAATTGTTGAATTTTGAAGAAAAATGGAATTAAAGCGAAAAAGCGCACAGATGGGAAAAGTGAGGATGTTAAAGGCTATAAATGCAGGTAAATCACAGGGAGATTGCCGCCAGAATTACAATCTGGCGGCAGGGTTTTCACTCTTTATGACGATTGTCTGGCAGGAATATGGTCAACATCCCCAATAATGGCAGGAAAGCACAGATTTTGTAGACCTCTTCAATGCTGGTGTGATCGGCAACCACGCCGAGAACCGCAGCCCCTAAGCCTCCCATCCCGAATGCGAAGCCGAAGAACAAACCGGAAACCATGCCAATTCGCCCAGGTAACAGCTCCTGAGCATAGACCAGAATGGCGGAAAACGCTGATGCGAGGATAAATCCAATGATCACCGTCAGAATGCCGGTCCATTCAAGCGAAGCATAAGGTAAAACAAGCGTGAAGGGGGCAACACCAAGGATAGAGCCCCAAATCACATATTTACGCCCAATCTTATCGCCAACGGGCCCGCCAATCACGGTTCCCGCAGCCACGGCAAACAGGAATGCAAACAGGTGGAACTGCGCGTTTTGCACCGATAATCCAAACTTATGCATCAGATAAAAGGTGTAATAGCTGCTGATGCTCGCCATATAGAAGTATTTGGAGAAAATTAGCATAAGCAGCACGCAAACGGCGAGGATCACCTTGTTCCGCGGCAGCGGATTGATAATCGTGGCTTTAGGTTTGCCTTTATTCATGCGGTGCTGCGCGGCATACCAGCGGCTGATTTGCGCCAGAACAACAATCGCCAGCAGTGCCGCCAGCACGAACCAGCCCACGTTCCCTTTGCCGTATGGGGCGATAATCAGTGCCGCCAGCAGAGGGCCCAGTGAGCTGCCAAAATTGCCGCCGACCTGGAACAGCGACTGGGCCAGGCCATGTCGCCCGCCGGAGGCCATGCGTGCCACGCGGGAAGATTCAGGGTGGAAGACTGATGAACCGGTGCCGACGAGTGCTGCGGCGATCACCACGGCTTCGAAGCTGCCTGCCATCGCCAGAAGCACCAGCCCGCTTAGGGTAAAGCACATGCCGATCGGCAGCGACCACGGCATCGGGTATTTGTCTGTCCAGTAACCTACCACCGGCTGAAGCAGCGAAGAGGTGAGCTGGAAGGTAAGCGTAATCATGCCGATCTGCACGAAGGTGAGCGAAAACTCAGATTGCAGCAGCGGGTAAATCGCCAGAATCAGCGACTGGATCATGTCGTTGAGCAGGTGGGAAAGGCTGATTGCCCCGAGAATGCCAAAGGACGTTTTCGATTTGGGCTTCGGCGCAGCGCTGCCGGGCAGCGTCGGACTGGTTTCACTGATTGCCATAGAAGTTCACTTAGTTGTTTGAGCGATAGCGACGATGAGGAAAGTCTTATCTGTAATAATTATCAGACTAAGATAACTGGCTCAGGCGTTTGAAGAAAGTCTCAATTCTGAAAACATATTTGTCTATGCTTGTTACTCACTGTAATTTCGGCAGTTGATATTTATTCAGGGAGAGAGTCATGACATTGTTGAAACGCGGCGTGGTGCTGGCGATGCTGGCAGCGGGTCTGCTGGGTAGCCTGCAGGCCAGCGCTTATGAGCAGGACAAAACCTACAAAATCACCATCCTGCATACTAACGATCACCATGGTCATTTCTGGCGCAGCGAGTACGGTGAATACGGCCTGGCGGCGCAAAAAACGCTGGTGGACGGCATCCGTAAAGAGGTGGCGGCAGAAGGGGGCAGCGTGCTGCTGCTCTCCGGCGGCGACATCAACACCGGCGTGCCGGAATCTGACTTGCAGGATGCGGAACCCGATTTTCGCGGTATGAATCTGATTGGCTACGATGCGATGGCCGTCGGCAACCACGAGTTTGATAACCCGCTCAGCGTTATTCGTCAGCAGGAAAAGTGGGTTAAATTCCCCTTCCTCTCGGCCAATATTTACCAGAAAAGCACCGGCGAGCGCCTGTTTAAACCCTGGGCGCTGTTCAATCGCCAGGGGCTGAAAATTGCCGTGATTGGCCTAACCACCGACGACACCGCGAAGATCGGCAACCCTGAAAACTTCACCGACATTGAATTCCGTAACCCGGCGGAAGAAGCGAAGCTGGTTATTCAGGAGCTTAAGCAGACGCAGAAGCCGGACGTGATCCTCGCCGCCACGCACATGGGGCATTACGACAACGGCAACCACAGTTCGAACGCGCCGGGCGACGTAGAAATGGCCCGCAGCCTGCCTGCCGGAGCGCTGGCGATGATTGTGGGTGGTCACTCACAGGATCCGGTTTGCATGGCCTCTGAAAACAAAAAGCAGGTTGATTACGTGCCGGGCACGCCTTGCGCACCGGACAAGCAAAACGGCATCTGGATTGTGCAGGCCCACGAGTGGGGTAAATACGTGGGGCGTGCAGACTTCGAGTTCCGCAACGGCGAAATGAAACTGGTGCATTATCAGTTGATCCCCGTAAACCTGAAGAAAAAAATCACCTACGACAACGGGCAGAGTGAGCGCGTACTTTACACGCCGCAGATCCCGGAGAACCCGCAGATGCTGTCGCTGCTGACGCCGTTCCAGAATAAAGGTAAAGCGCAGCTGGATGTAAAAGTGGGTGAAGTGAATGGCCATCTTGAAGGCGATCGCAGCAAAGTGCGTTTCGTGCAGACCAACATGGGACATTTGCTTCTCGCCGCGCAGATGGCTCGAACCAACGCTGACTTTGCGGTGATGAGCGGGGGTGGGATCCGCGATTCCATCGAGGCGGGCAAAATCACTTATAAAGACGTGCTGAAGGTTCAGCCGTTCGGCAATATTGTGGTCTACGTCGATATGACCGGCAAAGAGGTGACGGACTACCTGACCGCGGTTGCGCAGATGAAGCCGGACTCAGGCGCCTATCCGCAGTTCGCCAACGTCAGCTTTGTGGCGAAAGGTGGCCAGCTGAATGACCTGAAAATCAAAGGCGAGACGGTTGATCCCAACAAAAACTACCGCATGGCGACGCTGAGCTTCAACGCCACCGGCGGCGATGGCTATCCTCGCATCGACACCAAACCGGGCTACGTGAACACCGGGTTTATCGACGCCGAAGTGCTGAAGCAGTACATCGAGCAGAACTCGCCGCTGGATGTGAATGCTTACGAACCGAAAGGGGAAGTGAGCTGGCAGTAAGATGACAAATGCCGGGTGGCGGCTTCGCCTTACCCGGCCTACTACTACACTATCGTAGGCCCGGTTAGCGTAGCGCCACCGGGCAATCGTTTAATCCCGCCGTGCAATATCCGCAAACTTCGCATCCAGCATTTTCGCCAGATCGCCCGCCGCTAATTCGATATCCAGCCCGCGCTTGCCGCCGGAAACATAAATGGTTCCGAAGGTCTGGGCCGGGGCGTCGATCAGCGTCGGCAGGCGTTTTTTCTGCCCGAGCGGGCTGATGCCGCCCACCAGATAGCCGGTGGTGCGCTGGGCAACCATCGGATCGGCCATATCGACTTTTTTGGCCCCTAAGGCTTTGGCGACTTTCTTCAAATCAAGCTGGGTGGCAACCGGCGTTACCGCCACGGCCAGATGTTTCAGATCACCATTCACCGCCACCAGCAGCGTTTTGTAAACCTGGTCGGCATTCAGCCCGAGCTTGCGCACGACTTCATCGCCAAAGTTGGTTTCACCGGGATCGTGATCGTAGCTGTGGATCTGGAAAGCAATTTTGTTTTTTTCGAGTAACTTAACGGCGGGCGTCATAATCATCCTTCTTACAACCGGAGTGAACGGTAACCAGAATACGCCTGGAGATTGTCGAAAAAATAGTACTATCTTGCGCAATTGTGTTGGCAGTGATGGTCACTTTGAGCGACAATCGAAAGATCCGAAGTGTAAACTTCGGGATAATAATAAAGATGAAATTCCTCTTTGACGGGCCAATAGAAATATTGGCCGCTTTTTTATCCTGGCCTCGTTTTCAGCATCGATGGCAAGTTTCCTTCCCCGTATAAATGCAGCGCCCCGACGGCCACCACGTAACGCCCGGGCGGCAGAGCGTGCAGTTTCTCGCACCACGCCAGATTGCGCTGATGCATCAGTACGTCATACAGCAAATGGCTGAAGGTATTCGGCAGCGTGGGCGTCTCACCGGGCGGTTGCTCCATCCACCAGCCGATCATGATCTGCAGTAAACGCGCATTGGTGTGCCAATGGGTCAGGGTATCCTCCAGCAACGAGAGGCCGCCGTCCGGCAGCTCACGCAGCAGCGCTATCTGGCTTTCCGCACCTTCCAGCTCAATCACCGGACGCTGCGTTTCACGCGCGCTGTTCAGCAACTGATAATCAATGCCGTAATCGGGGCGTAAGCCCAGTTTCTGCGCCTGTGTTGCCTGTAATACCATGGCGATTTGCCACAGCGGCTGCGAATCAAACAACGAAATTGACAGGCCAAGTTCTTCGGTCAGGGTTTCCAGATGCTGAAACCGGGATTCGCTTAAACGTTCCCGAAGCGGTGGATAAGACGGAAGATCGCGAAAAGGGGTTTCATTCCCGGAGATATCCGCTTCAACAATCAGCGCATCCGCCTGCTGAATCATCTTCAGCAGCCGCGGCGGCAGTGGGGCCATATCGCGGGTGCCCATATGAATGCTGCCGACCAGATGCAGCAGCTGCCCGCCCGGCAGCGTGACGTCGAGTCCTGGCCACGCGTAGCGCCCACGGAACAGAGCACAAAGCGAAGTTTTTAGCTGTTGAAACAGGCTCATACGCGCTCCCTGAAGAAAAGATCATGCTAGCGCGTCAGGCTGAGGGGCTCAATGCTTAAATGACCGTCACCCCCATTTTCTGGCAGGCTGCCAGCAGAGCCGCGTCTGGCTGCTGTTCCACGATCAGCGTGCTGGCGAGGTTTAACTCCCCGACAGCAAAGGCCGATGCGCTGTTGAGTTTTTCCTGTGATGCCATCACTACTGTCTCGGCGGCACGCCCGGCAAGCGCACGTTTAACGCAGGCTTCTTCGTAGTGACCCGTCGTTAGCCCGGCCTGAGGATGAATACCCGTGACACCCATAAAAAAGAGATCGGCATTGATCCGGCTGATGGATTCCAGCATCGCTGCTCCCATCGTCACCACCGAATGCCTGAACAGTACGCCGCCAATTAAAATCACCTCCACCTGAGGAAGATCGGCCAAAGCAACGGCAATCGTAGGGCTATGGGTGACGGCGGTGAAGGACAGGTTTGTCGGCAGATGGCGCACCAGCTCACAGGTTGTGGTTCCACCGTCGATGATCACAACCTGTCCTGGCTGAATCATCTTCGCCGCTTTTTGCGCCACGGCCTGTTTGCTCCCGTTTTGCACGTTTTTGCGTGTTTCAAACGGGGCGATGGCATCCGAAACGGGAAGCGCGCCGCCGTGCACGCGCTGAAGCAGCCCTTCGGCGGCCAGTTCGCGCAAATCCCTGCGGATAGAATCCTCTGAAATACCAAAGCGCTGGCTCAGTTCGCCGGAGTGAACCTGTTTCTCCGCATTCAGGATCTGCAAAATCTGCTGTTTTCGCTGGCTGGCAAGCATCGTATTTGTCCAAGTGAATTTTCTTGATATTGCACGATTATGCATGATAGCGTTTTTGGTGTCATCTGCCGGAGAATAAAACATGCAAAAAATCACTGAACACGTGCGCCATCTCGACGAACAGCTGCTGTCTGATAACTGGTACATCCTGAAAAAATACACCTTCGAACTGCGCCGCCAGGACGGCTCATGGCAACAGCAGAGCCGGGAAGCCTACGACCGTGGTCACGGCGCGACCATTTTGCTCTACAGCCGTGAGAAGAAAACGGTGGTGCTGACCCGCCAGTTTCGCCTGCCGGTTTACCTTCATGACAAGCATGGTTACCTGATTGAAGCCGCGGCGGGCCTGCTGGATAACGCTTCTCCGGAACAGCGTATTATTGCTGAAGCCGAAGAAGAAACCGGTTTTAAGGTGGCGCAGCCGGAGAAGATATTCGAGGCGTTTATGAGCCCCGGTTCGGTGACTGAAAAGCTCTACTTTTTCATTGCGGAGTACAGCGAGAAGGACCGAAGCGGGCAGGGTGGAGGCCTGGCTGAGGAAGGGGAAGACATCGAAGTGCTTGAGTGGCCGCTGGCGAAGGCGCTGGACGCCATCCGCAGCGGTGAGATTCAGGACGGAAAAACCATTATGCTGCTCCAGCATCTGGCCCTTAACGTGCTCAATTAAGGGCCGGAACAGGCGTTATGCTTTTGGCTTAAAGCGCAGCAGGCGGTTGGCGTTGCTAACCACGGTGATGGACGACAACGCCATCGCTGCCCCGGCGACCACCGGGTTCAGCAGCGTGCCGGTGAGCGGCCAAAGGATCCCGGCGGCAATCGGGATACCGAGCGAGTTATAAACAAACGCCCCCAGCAGGTTCTGCTTCATGTTGCGCAGCGTGGCACGTGAAATCGCCAGCGCGTCGGCAACGCCCGTCAGGCTGTGGCGCATCAGGGTGATAGCGGCGGTTTCGATGGCGACATCGCTGCCGCCGCCCATCGCGATACCCACTTCCGCCTGTGCCAGCGCCGGGGCATCGTTAATGCCGTCACCGACCATCGCCACTTTGCGGCCTTCAGCCTGAAGCTTTTTAATGGCTTCGGCTTTGCCGTCCGGCAACACTCCGGCAATCACTTCGTCAATGCCCGCTTCTTTGGCAATCGCGTTGGCGGTTATCGGATTGTCGCCGGTCAACATCACCAGGCGATAGCCTTCGCGGTGCAGCCGGGAAAGCGCCGCCACGCTGTCTTCACGCAGCGGATCGCGAATGGCAAACAGCGCAGCCATTTTGCCGTCCACCGCCAACAGTACCGGCGTGGCACCTTTGGCCGCCTGGGCCTGAATTTCTGCTTCGACGTCTGTGGTGGCAATCTGCTGTTCATTCAGCAGCGCCTGATTGCCCAGCAGCAGCGTATGACCTTCCGCTTCACCGCTCACGCCAAGACCCCGCAGCGTACGGAACGCATTCACCTGCGGCAGCGGTTCTGCGCCTGCTTTTTCAATAATGGCGCGGGCCAGCGGATGGCTGGAACCCTGCTCCAGCGCGGCCGCAAGGCGTAAGACCTGGCTCTCAGGAAGATCGCCCCAGGTTTTCACCGCCACGACCTGCGGTTTCCCTTCGGTGAGCGTGCCGGTTTTGTCGAATACCAGCGTGTCCAGTTCACTGGCGCGCTGCAGTGCGTCGGCATCCCGGACCAGCACGCCGTATTCAGCGGCTCGCCCGACTCCGGCAATAATCGACATCGGCGTTGCCAGGCCAAGTGCGCAAGGGCAGGCGATGATCAGTACCGTGGTGGCAATCACCAGGGTGTAAACAATCTGCGGCGCAGGGCCGAAGAAATACCAGATGGCGGCGCTGAACAGCGCGATGGCCACCACCGTTGGCACAAACACGGCGGAAATTCTGTCTGCCAGCTGGCCGATTTCCGGCTTGCTGCTCTGCGCCTGACGCACCATGCGGATAATGCGCGACAGCGTGGTGTGGCTGCCGACGGCGCTTGCGCGGAACAGCACACTGCCGTCCTGCACCACCGTCCCGGCGTGAATACTTTCCCCGTCGCCTTTTTCCTGTGGCACCGGTTCGCCGGTCAGCATCGCTTCATCAAACCAGGCTTCGCCCTGGGTGATTTCACCGTCGACGGGCACGCGATCGCCGGTGGTAAGGCGCAGCGTCATGCCTGGTTGAACGTCCGCCAGCGGCACGGATTTTTCACCTTCTTCCGTGACCACGCGTGCGGTTGGTGGGGTGAGGTCGAGCAATTTTTCCAGCGCTTTCGAGGAGCGCTGGCGGGCCCGGGCTTCCAGCATATGGCCGAGGTTGATCAAACCGATAATCATCGCGCTGGCCTCATAATAGAGGTGCCGCGCTTCCATCGGGAACCACTGTGGCCACAGGTTGACGCTCATCGAATAGAGCCACGCCACGCCGGTACCGAGCGCCACAAGAGTGTCCATCGTGGCTGTTTTATTTTTCAGGCTTTTCCACGCGCTGGTATAAAAGTGGCCGCCTGCAAAGACCATGACTGCCAGCGTAATCAGGCCGATAATCAGCCAGAGTGAGCGGTTGGCGTCGGTGACCATCATGTTGTCGCCGATCATGCCCCAGATCATCACCGGAATACCGACCAGCAGGGCGACAATCGCCTGCCAGCGGAAGCGTTTCATGGTCGCAATGGCGGTTTCCTGCTGACGCTCGCGGCGTTTGAGATCGTCTTCGATAGCCTCCGCGCCATAGCCTGCTTTTTCCACCGCCTGCACTAAATCGGAGGCGGCCGCACTGCCCATAACCAGCGCCGTGCGTTCCGCCAGATTGACCCGTGCCTGAGTGACGCCCGGCACCGCGGCAAGCGCGTTCTGAACCCGGGAGACACAGCTGGCGCAGCTCATGCCGTTGATCAACAGCTGCTGGCTGTCGTCGAGGTCATCGGCTGCCGGAAGCGCAGAAGGGGCCGCTGTCAGTGCTTCCGACGGGAGTGATGACTCTGTCAGCGGGTCAGCCTTTGGGTGGCTGAGCTCCGCCCCGTATCCGGCTTGTTTGATGGTGTCGATAAGCGCTTCGGCGCTGGCGCTGCCAGTTACGCTGGCTTCGGTAATAGTGACTTCAGCCTGTTCAACGTCAGGACGCTGTTCCAGGCTCTCTTTCACGCGTTTTACGCAGTGGCCACAGGAGAGGCCATCGAGCGTAAGAGTAATGGTATTGGACATAAATCCTCCGAAATTAAACCTCGCTGGCACTTGACCAGCCTGATGCTTCTTCTTACTGTTACTGAGGTTAAACCTTCCATCAAGGGGAAGGTCAAGGGGAAAGAATGAATATCAGCGATGTGGCGAAAAAAACCGGTTTGACCAGCAAAGCGATTCGTTTTTACGAAGAGAAAGGGCTGGTAACACCGCCGCTGCGCAGCGACAACGGCTACCGTACCTATTCACAAAAACACCTGGATGAGCTGACGCTACTGCGTCAGGCGCGGCAGGTCGGATTCAATCTGGAAGAGTGCGGTGAGCTGGTAAACCTGTTTAACGACCCGAGCCGCCATAGCGCAGATGTGAAGGCGCGCACCTTACAGAAGGTGGCGGATATCGAGCGGCACATTCAGGAATTGCAGGGAATGCGTGAGCATCTGCTGGCGCTGGCGGATGCCTGTCCGGGCGATGACAGCGCCGACTGCCCGATTATTGATAATCTTTCCGGCTGCTGTCATCGTAAAAAAAGTTAGTGCGGGCGTACCTTCAGGGTGATCCCTTCCACCGCAACCACCTCCACGCGGCTGCCCGCCGGGAGATCGTCATCGGCGGTGACCGGCCATGAGCTGTCGCCGACGCGCATGTGGCCGCGACCGTTGCTGAGCGCGTTTTCCAGCGTGAACACCTTGCCGACAAGCTGTTGTCCGCGCTGATTCAGCTGGCTGTCTGCACGCGGCTGCTGGCGTACGCGATTCGCCAGCCAGCGCCACCACAGCCACGCGGCCAGCAGCGTTAAGACGGCAAACAGCGCGCCTTGCCACTCCCAGCCGAACGGCAGCAGCCAGACCAGAAGCCCGGTCACGATTGCCGCCACGCCGCTCCACAGCAGATAGCCGTTACCGCCGAGCATTTCCGCCGCTAGCAGCACGCCGCCGAGGCTTAGCCAGAAAATATGCGGGTGAACGAGCAGGGCATCGATCATTATTTTCTCCGTTCGCTGGCGCTGTCTTTCACCAGTTCAGCGATCCCGGCAATCGAGCCCATCAGGCTGCTGGCATCCAGCGGCATCATCACCACTTTACTGTTATTGGCGGATCCAATCTGCTGCAGCGCGTCGGTGTATTTCTGCGCCACGAAGTAGTTCACTGCCTGAATGTCACCGGCGGCAATGGCTTCGGACACCATCTGCGTGGCGCGGGCTTCTGCTTCGGCGGAACGTTCACGCGCTTCGGCCTGCAGGAATGCGGACTGACGCTCACCTTCGGCTTTGAGGATCTTCGACTGTTTCTCACCTTCGGCTTTCACAATCTGCGCCTGGCGGATACCTTCTGCTTCCAGAATATAGGCACGCTTGGTTCGTTCCGCTTTCATCTGGGCATTCATGGCGTCGATCAGTTCTGCCGGTGGGCGAACGTCGCGGATTTCGATACGGGTGATCTTGATGCCCCACGGATTGGTCGCTTCATCGACAATGTGTAGCAAGCGGGTATTGATGTTGTCGCGCTGGGAGAGCATTTCATCGAGTTCCATTGAGCCCAGCACGGTACGGATGTTGGTCATCGTCAGGTTGATGATGGCGAGCTCGAGATTACTGACTTCATACGCCGCTTTCGGCGCATCAATGACCTGAATAAAGCAGACGGCATCGATCGCCACGTTGGCGTTATCTTTGGAGATGATTTCCTGGGAGGGAATATCCAGCACCTGCTCCATCATATTGATTTTACGACCGATACGGTCCATGAACGGAACGACCAGACTCAGACCTGGCTGCAGGGTTTTGGTGTAGCGCCCAAAGCGCTCGACGGTCCATTGGTAGCCTTGCGGAACGATCTTCACGCCAGCGCCAACAATCACCAGCGCCACGAAGATCAGAACGGGAATAAAGACGAGCATTTAAAACCTCCTGTTTTTGCCTGATAGCCGACTGCCTTCGTCGGCCCGATAGCTGAAAGTATAACTTTTATCCTTCTCAGCGCGAAGGCCGCAGGCATACAATAACGAGGAATAAGCGAGATAAAAGAGAAAAGAATGAAGGCATTATTACAGGTCGACCAGCTAGGTTTTAAACCCGATGGCATTCCGCTGTTAAATAACATCAACCTGACGCTAAGCGAAGGGCAATTCACCCTGATAACCGGCCCTTCCGGCAGTGGGAAAAGCACGCTGCTGAAAATTATCGCTTCGCTGCTGAGCCCGACGTCAGGGGCCATTCTTTACTGCGGCGAGGATATTACGCGTCTCTCTCCTGAAACCTATCGTCAGCAGGTTTCGTACTGCGCGCAAACCCCTGCGCTGTTTGGCGATACGGTGTACGACAATTTACTTTTTCCGTGGCAAATACGCGGCAAGCGGCCTGAGCCTGAAAAATTACTGGCCGATCTGGCGCAATTTAATTTGCCGGAAGAGACGCTGCAAAAATCAATTAATGAACTGTCTGGCGGGGAAAAGCAGCGTATTTCGCTGATTCGTAATCTGCAATTTTTACCCCGAGTTTTATTGCTGGATGAAATAACCAGCGCGCTGGATGAAAGTAATAAGCATAACGTGAATGAGATTATTCAGCGCTACGTGAAAGAGCAGGGCGTGGGCGTGCTGTGGGTCACTCATGATGCGGGTGAGATCGGTCATGCGGACGATGTGATTACCTTAAAACCGCATGCGGGCGGCATGGAGGAGCAGGTTCATGACCGGGCATAACATTTCCAATGAGTCGCTGGCGTTATCCATGGGGCTGGTGCTGGTGGCAATTATCGTCAGCTATCGGGAAAAGCTGGCGCTTGAAAAAGACATTGTATGGAGCATCTGCCGGGCCGTTGTGCAGCTGGTGATTGTGGGTTACGTGTTGAAATCCATCTTCAACGTTAACAATGCTTTGCTCACGTTGTTAATGGTGCTGTTTATCTGCTTCAACGCGGCCTATAACGCGCAAAAGCGCAGTAAATACATCAGCCATGCGTTTGTCTCTTCTTTTATCGCTATTACAACTGGTGCCGGGCTGACCCTGGCCGTGCTGATTTTTTCCGGGGCAATTACCTTCACGCCGATGCAGGTGATCCCGATTTCCGGGATGATTGCGGGCAATGCGATGATTGCCGTGGGGTTGTGCTACAACAATCTCGGCCAGCGCTTTAGCAGCCAACAGCAGCAGATTCAGGAAAAATTGAGCCTCGGCGCAACGCCGAAAGTGGCTTCTCAGCACCTGATTCGCGAGAGCATTCGCGCGTCGCTGATCCCGACGGTGGATTCCGCGAAAACGGTCGGGCTGGTGAGCTTACCGGGGATGATGTCGGGGCTGATTTTTGCCGGTGTCGATCCGGTTAAGGCAATAAAGTATCAGATTATGGTGACGTTTATGCTGCTCTCAACGGCGAGTTTGTCGAGCATTATTGCCTGCTATTTGACCTACCGGAAGTTCTACAATTCGCGTCATCAGCTGGTGGTGAAGCAGTTGAAAAAGCCGTAGTCGTTTGATGCCGCCCGGTGGTTGATTGCCTGATGCGCTTCGCTTATCAGGCCTACGGGGCACCAGGCAGATTTGGTTTTTGTAGGCCGGGTAAGGCGAAGCCGCCACCCGGCAATGTGTCAGTTAATAAAGCAAAGAATAGAGCTGACGACGGTATTTCGATGCCAGCGCATCACCGGTGCCGAGCGCGGCCAGAATTTCCTGCATCATTTTGCGGGCCTGGCCGTCTGCTGCGCCAAGATCTTTTTTCAGGTGGCTGAACAGCAATTCTAGCGCCTCTTCGTTGCGACCAACCTGATGCAGCTGGAGTGCCAGCTGTGAAGCCAGCGCAGCATCCTGCGGGTTCGCTTCTACCTGCTGTTGCAACAGCTGGATTTCCGGCGTATCGGCGGCCTGCTTCAGCAGCTCAATCTGTGCCACCAGCCCCTGATAGCGGGTGTCCTGATCCTGCATTGGCACGGTTTTCAGCGTCGCTTCTGCGTCTTCGGAACGGTTCAGCGCAATCTGGGTTTCTGCCAGCAGCAGGCCAATCTGGCTGTCCTGGTTCGACATCTGCCAGGCGTCTTTCAGCAGCGGCAGCGCGTCGGCGTAATTGCCTTCATGCATCAGAGCCATGGCCTGCTGGGCTTTCAGCTCTTCTTCACGCGGCAGCACTTTGTCGAGAAGGTTGCGGATAACTTCTTCCGGCTGTGGGCCCTGGAAGCCGTCCACCGGCTGACCGTTCTGGAACAGATAAACGGTCGGGATGGCGCGCAGGCCAAACTGGGAGGCAATCATCTGCTCGGCGTCGCAGTCGAGCTTCGCCAGAATAAACTGGCCCTGATACTGATTTGCGAGGCCTTCCAGCACCGGGGTTAGCTGCTCGCAGTGCTGGCTGCGCGGCGACCAGAAGTAGAACAGAACGGGCACAGTCGCGGACTGCTCCAGCGTCTGGTGCAGGTTCGCTTCGGTAATGTTAACGATATATTGTGCAGACATGAGGCGTTCTCTTTAGTCGATTTCTCTGTTACATGGGGGCAAAGGCGAAACCTTCAACTCAGCCCTGCAGAATTTTGTCCATCATCCGGCCCGGCAGCAGACGCTTGAGTACCATTACCGCGTGAGTCACCATCGTTACCGGGTAGCGCATCTTCGGCTTTTCGCTGGTGAAAGCATGGCGCACTTTTTCCACCACTGCCTCTGGTCCCAGGGTAAAGCGCGCGGCAATCCCTGGGTTTTCCACTGGCTTATCGGCCTGGGTCTGGTTCACGTTTTCCGTAAAGCGGGTGCGGATCGGGCCGGGTTCAATCAGGCTCACCTTAATGCCGCTGTGGCGTAGCTCCATGCGCAGCGCATCTGACCAGGCTTCCAGCGCGTATTTGCTTGCGGCATAAGCACCACGGCCTGGGGTCGAAATCAGCCCCATCACTGAAGAGGTCATCACAATACGGCCTTCGCCGTGCGGCAACATCGCCGGTAACAGGCGCATAGTGAGCTGATGAGCACCGAAGAAGTTGGCGGAAAACTGCTTTTCGAGCTGCGGACGGGTGAGGGTATTAAGCGGGCCATAAACGCCGAAACCTGCGTTGTTGAAAATGCCGTACAAACGATTGTCCGTGATAGCAATAATTTCGTCGGCGGCGCGGTCCACGCTTTCGGGTGAATCCAGATCGAGCAGAATCCCCGTGAACCCCATGCCCGACATCCGCGCCACGTCTTCCGGCTTGCGGCAGGCGGCCAGCACGCGAAAGCCCTGACGCTTCAGTTCCTGCGCACTCTCCAGCCCAATTCCGCTGGAACATCCTGTTATTAAGACCGTTTTTTGCATAACTTTACCTGAAGACAACCCCTGAGTTTCAGGAGTCGTGTTTAACTAAGGGAGCCAGACGCGTCGCCATCCAGTCGGCGATAAACGGCTGGGCGTCACGATTGGGATGAATACCGTCATCCTGCATCCACTGCGGTTTCAGATAGACCTCCTCCATGAAAAACGGCAGCAGAGGAATATCAAACTCTTCGGCAAGCTGCGGATAAATGGCGCTAAAGGCTTCATTATACCGGCGACCGTAGTTGGCAGGCAGGCGAATTTGCATCAGCAGCGGCTCGGCGTTGGCGGCCTTAATTGCATTGAGCACGGTACGCAGGGTTTGCTCTGTCTGCTGCGGTTGAAACCCGCGCAGGCCATCGTTACCGCCGAGTTCGACCAGCACCCAACGCGGCTGATGCTGCTTGAGCAGAGTCGGTAAGCGTGCCAGCCCCTGCTGAGAGGTATCCCCGCTGATACTGGCGTTGACAACCTCAGTCTTCGGCTGCCACTTTTCATTCAGGAGCGCGGGCCACGCGGCGTTCGCCGCCATGCGATACCCGGCGCTCAGACTGTCACCCAGGATTAACAGCGTGTCGGCAAACGCGGCGCGACAGGTTAACAGCAGCATAAACAGGAACGGCAGATGCCAGCGGAAAACATACTTGAAGTTCATCATCTTAAGAAATCCGTCGGTCAGGGGGAGCAGGAGCTTTCCATCCTTACCGGAGTTGAGCTGCTTGTCAAACGGGGCGAGACGCTCGCGTTGGTCGGCGAATCGGGCTCCGGAAAATCGACGCTGCTGGCGATCCTCGCCGGGCTCGACGACGGCAGCAGCGGTGAAGTGAAGCTGATGGGGCAGCCGCTGCACCAGATGGATGAAGAAGCCCGCGCCGCATTGCGTGCCCGCCACGTCGGCTTTGTCTTCCAGTCCTTTATGCTTATTCCGACGCTCAACGCGCTGGAAAACGTTGAACTCCCGGCGCTGCTGCGCGGCGAAAGCGACAGCCAGGGTCGCAGTCATGCCAGAGGGCTGCTGGAGCAGCTCGGCCTCGGCAAGCGCCTGCACCATCTTCCGGCCCAGCTCTCTGGTGGGGAACAGCAGCGCGTGGCGCTGGCACGCGCCTTCAACGGACGGCCCGATTTGCTGTTTGCGGACGAGCCTACGGGGAATCTCGACCGACAAACCGGCGATCGCATTGCAGACCTGCTGTTTTCCCTTAACCGTGAACACGGCACGACCCTGATACTGGTCACGCATGACCCTGAACTGGCCGCGCGCTGCGACAGGCGGCTGCGGCTGGTGAACGGGCAACTGCGGGAGGAGTCATGATTGCCCGCTGGTTCTGGCGCGAGTGGCGCTCGCCGTCGCTGCTGATTGTCTGGCTGGCGCTGAGCCTGGCGGTTGCCTGCGTACTGGCGCTCGGCAACATCAGCGACCGTATGGACAAAGGTCTCAGCCAGCAGAGCCGCGAGTTTATGGCCGGAGACAGAACGCTGCGTACTTCACGTGAAGTCCCGCCGGAGTGGCTGGCGAAAGCGCGTGAAGCAGGGCTCAAGGTAGGCGAGCAGATCAATTTCGCTACCATGACCTACGCGGGTGACACGCCGCAGCTGGCTAGCGTAAAAGCGGTCGATGACGTTTACCCGATGTACGGCGAGCTGGATACCAGCCCGGCGGGCCTGAAACCGCAAGCCGGAACGGTGCTGCTTGCTCCACGCCTGATGGCGCTGCTGAACCTGAAAACGGGGGATTCGATAGACGTCGGCGATGCCACGCTGCGCATTGCGGGTGAAGTCGTTCAGGAGCCTGATTCCGGTTTTAACCCGTTCCAGATGGCTCCGCGCCTGATGATGAACATTGCCGACGTGGCAAAAACCGGGGCGGTGCAGCCTGGCAGCCGCGTCAGCTGGCGCTACAAATTCGGTGGTACTCCGCAGCAAATCGAAGCTTACGAAAAATGGCTGCTGCCGCAGCTCAAGCCCGATCAGCGCTGGATTGGCCTCGAGCAGGATGAGGGTGCACTCGGTAAATCACTCGAACGTTCCCAGCAGTTCCTTCTGCTTTCAGCACTGCTGACGCTGCTGCTGGCAGTGGCCGCCGTCGCGGTGGCGATGGGGCATTACTGCCGCAGCCGCTACGATTTAGTGGCGGTGCTGAAAACCCTCGGGGCCGGGCGAACGCAGCTGCGCAAGCTGATCCTCGGGCAGTGGGCGATGCTGTTGCTGCTCTCGCTGATAACCGGTGGGGCGATGGGGCTGGTTTTCGAAAATATCCTGATGGTGCTGCTCAAACCGGTGCTTCCGGCGGCGCTGCCGCCAGCCAGTCTCTGGCCGTGGCTGTGGGCCACTGGCGCAATGGTGGTGATTTCCGCCCTGGTGGGGATGCGTCCGTGGCGCTTGCTTTTGGCCACTCAGCCGCTGCGGGTGTTAAGGCGCGATGCGGTGGCGAACGTTTGGCCGCTTAAATTTTATATTCCGGCCATGACTGTGGTTGTGGTGGCATTGCTGGCCTGGCTGATGGGCGGCTCAATGCTGCTTTGGTCTGTGCTGGCGGGCGCGGTGGTGCTGGCCATATTGTGCGGCCTGGTGGGCTGGCTGCTGCTGAATCTGCTCAAACGCATAACGTTGAAGTCGCTGGCGCTGCGCCTGGCAGTCAGCCGCCTGCTGCGCCAGCCGTGGTCGACGCTCAGCCAACTGGCGGCGTTTTCACTCTCCTTTATGCTGCTGGCGCTGCTGCTGGTGCTGCGCGGCGATCTGCTGGACCGCTGGCAGCAACAGCTCCCGCCGGAAAGCCCGAACTACTTCCTGATTAATATCGCCCCGGAACAGGTTGGCCCGGTAAAAGCGTTTCTGGCCGAGCATCAGGTTATTCCCTCCACGTTTTACCCCATCGTCCGGGCACGCCTGACGGAGATTAACGATAAAACGACCGACGGCAATAAAGACGAAGCGCTGAACCGCGAACTGAACCTGACCTGGCAGAGCCAGGTGCTCGATCACAACACCGTCACCGCTGGAAGCTGGCCGCCGAAAGCGGGGGAAGTGTCGATTGAAGAAGGGCTGGCGAAGCGCCTGAACGTGGGGATTGGCGACAAGGTGACCTTCACCGGCGATACCCAGGCGTTCAGCGCGCAGGTGACCAGCCTGCGAAAAGTAGACTGGGAAAGCCTGCGGCCTAACTTCTTCTTTATCTTCCCGAACGGCGCGCTCGACGGTCAGCCGCAAAGCTGGCTTACCAGCTTCCGCTGGGATAACGGCAGTGCGCTGTTAACGCAGCTTAATCGCGAGTTTCCTACCGTCAGCCTGCTGGATATTGGCGCGATCCTGAAGCAGGTCGGACAGGTGCTGGAGCAGGTCAGCCGCGCGCTGGAGGTGATGGTGGTGCTGGTGACCGTCTGCGGCGTCCTGTTGCTGCTGGCTCAGGTGCAGGTGGGAATGCGTCAGCGTCATCAGGAGCTGGTGGTGTGGCGCACGCTCGGGGCGGGCAAATCGCTGCTGCGCACCACGCTGTGGGCGGAGTTCGCTCTTTTAGGGCTGGTGTCTGGCCTGGTGGCCGCGATCGGCGCAGAAACGGCACTGGCAGTGTTGCAAACGAAGGTGTTTGATTTCCCGTGGGAGCCGGACTGGCGTCTGTGGATTACGTTACCATTGTGTGGCGGTATTTTACTTTCACTGTGCGGCGGTTGGCTGGGTTTACGCCTGCTGAAGGGCAAAGCCTTATTCCGTCAGTTCAGCAGTTAATTTATATCCGTCATTAATTAAAACCGGCCACCGTGCCGGTTTTATCTTTTTAAACGCACGTAAGGATAAATTGACTTGTTTAATCGCACGTTTCATTAAAAAACCATCGACACAAATTTGGAGATAAAAGTTAATATCCGTTAAGTAAATGCGTGTCTGTTAATTTACTCAGGGATATAACATGAAAATAACAAAAAATGCACTGGCGCTCGCCGTCGGTGCCGCAGTGGCGTTAACGTCTATGGCCACTCAGGCCGAGATCACTTTACTCAAGCAGGATCCGCAGGCGGGCGATCCTTTGAGCCGTCTGAATTTCACCGTCGGCGGCAGTATCCGCCCACAGTTTAATATGATGACGGGCGACGGCGACAAAGGTTCATATAAGCGTAATGGCTTCGATGGCGGGACCCGTTTCCGCTTTGCTGCTGATTATTATCTGTTCGATGATATTAGCTGGATAAGCTATTACGAGCTCGGGGTGAATATTCCGGCGCTGTTCGACTGGGATAATCATTATGCTGAAGGCGCTAATAATACATCACGCCGTATGCTCTACACCGGCCTGAAAAGTAATACCTGGGGTACGTTAACCTTCGGCCAGCAAAACAGCGTGTATTACGATGTGGTCGGCGCGAAAACCGATATCTGGGATTACGATATGATCGGCCAGGCTCCGGGTAACGGCATTAACGGCGACTATGATGGATCCTATCGTTCTCGCAAGATGCTGAAATACAAGAAAACCGTAGGTGACGTTGATCTCTACGCTTCTTACCTGTTCAACGACAATGAATATCTGCCGGGCAACGGTCTGCGCTACAAGCGCAAGGGCGGCGGTTCGCTGGGTGTGAACTACCACATCACCGACGATTTGACCTGGGGTACCGCGTGGAACTATACCCGCGCCGATATGCGCAACCCGGACAACAACGACAGCAAAACCTATGACCAGAACATCCTCGGTACGGCGTTGAGCTACACCCCGGATAACTGGACGTTCTCCTTCGGCGGCGGCTGGTATCAGAACTTCCTGACCACCAAAAAAGTCTCGGTTAATGACTACTTCGCGGGCGACGCGTGGGGCATTGAGTACTTCGCGGGCTACAAATTCCCGATTGGTCAGTATGGACTCAAATCCGTACAGCCGTACTTTATGGGCGACCGTTTGCAGTACGTCAACGGACGCAACTACCAGCGTATCGACAACGGCGTGGGCGTCAGCTTCAAGCTCGACTACGGCTTCCAGGTGGACTACGAACACGTCTTCACCTCAAGCACCGACGATCTCGGCGACATGAATCTGGTGCGTCTGCGCTACGATTTCTGATTTGGAACAATGCCCGGTGGCGGCTTTGCCTGACCGGGCCTACAAAATCGAGAGAGAATGAGGTTTTTGTAGGCCCGATAAGCCTGCGCATCGGGCAATTATTATCAGAGGCTAATCCAGCCAGAAACTTCCTGCCACGTCCCGCGAAACACAATCTTCTCTGCTTTTTTGCTGAGCTGATAGCGATACATTGGGTCGTAATATTCCGACAGCAGCGGCTTCAGCCAGCTGAGATGTGCTTCGGTGGTGCCACTTTGCTGCTGCTCAACCAAAGCGGAATCCAGCCTCTCCGTCAGCTCCGCAAAGCGCTGGAGCCCCAGCCGACGACGAATGGCGAACAGGCCGTGATGCAGGTATTCGCTGTATTCCTGCCAGCCTTTTTCCTCACCACTGGCCTGCATGAAATCGTGATGCATGCGGGTGAAATACTCTTCGCGCAGGCGCGCCAGGCGAATCTCAAACGGATCCTCCACCACCACAATCGAAGCCTGTGCCATACGGTTGCGCAGGCATTCCGGCAGGTGATTGGCGCCAATCATATGGCCTTCGTCTTCCAGCACCCAGCGTGAGGCATCCCGCTGCAGCAGTTCGACGGCCAGCGCGTTCTCAAAACTCGCCTGCGAAAGCTGCGGGACCAGGGTGCGGCCAAACGACGAACCACGATGATGCGCGAGGCCTTCCAGATCGATCCCTGCCGCATGAGTACGAATCAGCTCCGTTTTGCCGTTACCCGTGCAGCCACCAACCAGCACCATCGGGCGCTGAACAGCCTCTTCAGTCACGGCGATCGCCGTCTGGCGCAGGGATTTATAGCCGCCGACAATCAGCGGCGCATCGAAGCCTGCCTCACGCAGCCACTCTTGCGTGATATGCGAACGTTGGCCGCCGCGGGCGCAGCAGAGATACGCCTCGGGATGACGCTGGAGTGCCTCAATCCAGGCGCTGACGCGCTGCTGGCGCTTCTCGCCTTTCACCAGCGAGTGGCCGAGCTTCAGGGCGGCTTCGGCACCGTGACGCTTATAGCTGGTGCCGACGGCAGCGCGCTCTTCGTCGTTCATCAGCGGCAGGTTGAAGGCCGCAGGCACTGAGCCTTGCTGATATTCGACGGGCGCACGCACGTCGATGATGGGCGTTCCAGCGCGCAAAATGGCGCGGAAATCTGTCCCATTAGTCATGGAGAAATCCTTAGTGGAAAAGCATGGGAGGATTTTACGCGCGTGAGAGCAGGCCGGGGAAGGGGAAGATCAATCCCCGGCCAGAAAGGTTAACTCAGTTTTGACTGCGCCCAGGCAATGCCGCTGGCATATTCAGGCGGCAGGAGGGGGGTGAGGGCTTCCAGCGTGGCGCTCAGACGGCCGGTGTCGCTGTCGTTAAGATTCAGATGGCCCACTTTGCGGCCTTCACGCACCTCTTTGTCGTACCAGTGCAGATGCACCAGCGGCAGCTTCAGCCAGTCATAGTTCAGGTCGGTACCAATCAGGTTGACCATCACCGAAGGGCTGTTGACCACCGGCGGCGGCAGCGGAAGACTGGTGATGCCGCGCAGGTGCAGCTCAAACTGGCTGATGGAAGCCCCGTTTTGCGTCCAGTGCCCGCTGTTATGCACGCGCGGGGCCAGCTCGTTGATCAGCAATCCCGCAGGCGTGACGAAACACTCCATCGCCATCACGCCGACATAGTTCAGTTCGTTCATAATAGCGGTCAGCATGCTTTCTGCCTGTAACTGCTGCTGAGCGTTCGCCTGTGGGAAGGCCACGCTGACGCGCAGAATACCTTCCTGATGCAGATTGTGGGTTAGCGGATAAAACACCGCGCTGCCGTCGTGGGCACGGGCGCCAACCAGCGAGACTTCGCCGCTGAAGTTGATGCCCTGCTCGACGATGCAATCGCCGTAGCACTCTTCCGGCAGCTGATCCGTTTCCCCGGCGCGCAAACGCCACTGCCCGCGACCGTCGTAGCCTCCGGTACGGCGTTTGACGATAGCCAGGTCACCCAGACGGTCGAACACGCCAGGCCATTCGCTTTTTTCTGCCAGCAGCTGCCACGGCGCGGTAGCCAGCCCGAGTTTGTCGAACAGCTGCTTTTGCGTCAGACGGTCGGCAATGATTGGGAAGACGTCACGGTTCACAAACGCTTTATGCAGCGCCAGTTCTCGGGTTAATGCGGTTTCCGGCCAGCGTTCGATTTCTGCGGTGATAACGCTTTGCTGGAAAGGTACGGCTTCCGGCTCGGCTTCCAGCCCAACCGGCCAGACGCTGATCCCAAGCGGCTCCCCGGCCTGACGTAGCATGCGGCCTAACTGACCGTTGCCAAGGACGCAAACCTGCTTCATGCCGCACCCCGCGGATCCGGGTTATCCAGCACTTCGTCGGTCTGCGCTTTACGCCAGTCGGCCAGGCGCTGGTGGAGTTCGCCGTCGTGGGTCGCCAGAATCTGCGCGGCCAGCAGGGCTGCGTTTGCCGCACCTGCTTTACCGATTGCCAGCGTGCCGACGGGAATACCACGCGGCATTTGCACAATAGAGTAAAGGCTGTCGACGCCGCTCAGGGCTGCGCTTTGCACAGGCACGCCGAGAACCGGTACCAGCGTTTTTGCGGCAATCATGCCAGGCAGATGCGCCGCACCGCCAGCACCGGCGATGATGACCTGGTAGCCATTTTCTTCAGCCGTTTCGGCGAAGCTAAAGAGTTTGTCCGGCGTGCGGTGTGCAGAAACCACTTCCACGTGGTGCGGTACGTTCAGGGCATCAAGGATCTCAGCGGCAAACTGCATGGTAGCCCAGTCGCTTTTGGACCCCATCACGATGGCGACACGCGCCGGATTGTTGCGGGAAGACATGCGTCTTAAAACTCCTGTGGGTGTGGAACACACGGCATTGAAGGCCACAGAGAATAGCACGGAAAATCGGCAAGGAAAACGGTTGCGCGGTGATGAAATGGGCAAATGCGCCGTCCGGTTGCACGCTGCTGTAAATTTACCCCGATCGCGGATGAAATGAGGTAAAGTCACCGCTGGAGTCGTAACCTGACAGAAAAAATGACTGCGATACACTCGCAGCACAGCATAACCACGAGGAGAGCGTATGCTGAAAATTCTTCGCACCCCGGAAGGGAAAAAGTTTCTGACGGCCGTGGCCATTGTTTTTATCGTTGCGGTGTCGGTGGTGACAAAAGTGACGTTCCAGGGCGTTGAGGATCAGTACAACCTGCCGATGGACCAGTGGAGCGTGTCGATGTACTTCATGCAGGGCGCATGGGCGACCATCTACAGCATCATGTTCACCATTATCGGTTCACTGCCGTTTGGGTTCTACTTCCTCGGGCCGAAGGACGATCGCGGCTGATCAAAACGGGAAGGCGATAAGTTCGACGTTATCGGTGGTCACTTTGACCATCGATCCTTCCTCGTGCCATGCGCCTAACACCACGCGAAATGCGGGCCGGCCGTTGGCGCTGAGCTCGTGTACCGCCGGGCGATGAGTGTGGCCGTGAATCAGCCACTGCACCTGATGTTTTTCCATCACGTCGACAACTGCCTGCGGGTTCACGTCCATAATGTTCATGGTCTTGTGGCTGTTGGCGGCTTTACTGCCGTCGCGCATACTGGCGGCGATTCGGCGGCGGATGAACAGCGGCAGGGCAAGGAAAAGCTTTTGTAGCCAGGGCTGGTGGACTTTGGCACGAAAGGCCTGGTAGCCCGCATCGTCCGTACAAAGCGTATCGCCGTGCAGAATTAAAACCGGACGACCATATAATTCAAGTCGCTGCTCTTCCGGCAGCAGGATCATGCCGCTTTCAGCTGCAAAACGCTTGCCGAGCAGGAAATCGCGATTGCCATGTATGAAGTAGCAGGGCACGCCGGACTCAACCAGGGCTTTGATTTCACGCGCCATTTCGCGGTGCAGCGGTTCAGGGTCGTCATCGCCAATCCAGGCTTCAAACAGATCGCCAAGAATGTACAGCGCATCGGCGCTGCGCGCTTCACCGCGTAAAAAACGCAGAAAACCGGCGGTGATCGCCGGTTCTTCTGTGTGCAGGTGCAAATCTGCAATAAAAAGCGTCGCCACGAATTACTCGCTGACGGTTACGCTTGTCACGATAACGTCTTCTTTAGGAACGTCCTGGTGCATGCCGCTGCGGCCGGTGGCAACTGCTTTGATTTTGTCGACCACGTCCATGCCTTCAACCACTTCGGCAAATACGCAGTAGCCCCAACCCTGCAGGCTTTCGCCGGAGAAGTTCAGGAAGTCGTTATCAACCACGTTGATGAAGAACTGCGCGGTGGCGGAGTGTGGCGCCTGAGTACGGGCCATTGCCAGGGTGCCGCGGGTGTTTTTCAGGCCGTTGTTGGCTTCGTTTTTGATCTGATCTTTGGTGGTCTTCTGATTCATGCCTGGCTCAAAGCCGCCGCCCTGGATCATGAAACCATTAATTACACGGTGGAAAATGGTGTTGTTGTAGAAACCTTCGCGGCAGTAGTCCAGGAAGTTTTTAACTGTTTCAGGCGCTTTATCGTCAAAAGTTTTGATAACGATATCGCCGTGATTGGTGTGGAAAGTAACCATTTTTGCATCCTGTTCCGATATAGTGGTGCGAATACCCGCAGACGGGTCACGTATAGGGGGTTGTTATAGCATAACCGCCGGGTTCGATCACCTTGCATTGCGTGCTGCTTCCCGACTGAATAACGGGTAGAATACGCCGTTTAAGACCACACACGTTTACATGGAATCTTCAATGTTAAAAATCTTCAATACACTGACGCGCCAAAAAGAGGAATTTAAACCTATTCATGCCGGAAAAGTGGGCATGTACGTGTGTGGTATCACCGTTTACGATCTCTGTCATATCGGCCATGGCCGTACTTTTGTTGCCTTCGACGTGGTGTCCCGCTACCTGCGTTTTCTCGGTTACGATCTGAAGTACGTGCGCAATATCACCGATATTGACGACAAAATCATCAAACGCGCTAATGAAAACGGCGAAGATTTCGTGGCGCTTGTCGACCGCATGATCGTCGAAATGCACAAAGATTTTGATGCGCTGAACATTCTGCGCCCGGACAACGAGCCGCGCGCGACGCACCACATTCATGAGATCGTCGATATCACCGAAAAGCTGATCGCTCGTGGTCACGCCTATGTCGCTGATAATGGCGACGTGATGTTCTCGGTGCCAAGCGATCCAAACTATGGCCTGCTGTCGCGTCAGGATCTGGAAAACCTCCAGGCGGGCGCACGGGTTGACGTGGTGGACGTAAAACGCAACCCGATGGACTTTGTGTTGTGGAAAATGTCGAAAGCGGGCGAGCCGAGCTGGCCGTCTCCGTGGGGCGAAGGGCGTCCGGGCTGGCACATCGAATGTTCGGCGATGAACTGCAAGCAGCTGGGTTCACATTTCGATATTCACGGCGGCGGTTCGGATCTGATGTTCCCGCACCATGAAAACGAGATCGCCCAGTCCACCTGCGCGCACGACGGCGAGTACGTAAATACCTGGATGCATTCCGGCATGGTGATGGTCGATCGCGAGAAGATGTCCAAGTCGCTTGGCAACTTCTTCACCGTGCGTGACGTGCTGAAGTATTACGATGCGGAAACCGTGCGCTACTTCCTGATGTCCGGCCACTATCGCAGTCAACTGAACTACAGCGAAGAGAACCTGAAACAGGCGCGTTCTGCGCTGGAGCGCTTGTATACCGCACTGCGCGGGACGGATACTTCCGTTGAAGCCGCGGGCGGCGAAGCGTTTGAGGCCCGCTTCCGCGAAGCGATGGACGATGACTTCAACACGCCGGAAGCCTACTCCGTGCTGTTCGACATGGCGCGTGAAGTGAACCGTCTGAAGGGCGAAGATGGGGTTGCGGCAAACGCCATGGCGTCTCATCTGCGTAAGCTCTCCGCCGTGCTGGGCCTGCTGGCGCAGGATCCGGAACTCTTCTTGCAGGGCGGGGCGCAGGCCGATGATGGCGAAGTGGCGGAAATCGAAGCGTTAATTAAGCAGCGTCTGGAAGCGCGTCAGTCGAAGGACTGGGCCGCGGCGGATGCAGCACGTGACCGTCTGAACGAGATGGGCATTGTGCTGGAAGACGGTGCTCAGGGTACAACCTGGCGTCGTAAGTAAACCTTGTATACCCGGCGGCGCAATGCCTGCCGGGTTTCCACCACCGGCTCCGCACTAAACCCTCTCCACCACGATACTCCCATCGCTACGGCAGACGGCAAACCTATCCGCAGTCATTCTGCCAGGTGCCACTGATACCCTCATAAGCGTTAAGGCGTGGCGGGCCATGGACGCGACTTTACTCATCTGTCTGGCGAAAAGGCACCTGCAGCCTGAAACAGAGTGGCAGAAAATGTTCTTAATTTTCATCGGAAAATACGGAATCATTTTCTTATGCATTAGGAATTTTCCACATGAATTCGATATTTAACGCTTAATTTTCTCATGTGAAAATAAACTTCATTCGCTAAATTCATAATGTCTGGATATTTAAACTGGATTATTTCAACAACATTTTCCCTACATATAAACAACATTGCCGTCGGTGTATTTATAGGCATTGTTTTTTATTTTTAAATTATAAATAATCCGGCACTCTCATTTAAAAAAGACAAAACATTAACGAGGGCGACACCTTGAATTGTATAAACAAACATCGTGAATATCTTTGGACGATCCACTGCCTGAAAATCGCTCTACCGTTGGCTTTCCTTGTGGCGGGTTGTCAAAACCCTGTACCGCAGAAAACTCGTCCAGTTGAACCGGGCAGGATATCAGCCTCCGTACAGGCACCAGAAGCGGCTCAGGGTAACCAGGTCAGAAGCAGCATGACGACCTGCCAGCGCGAATTGATCGCACTTTCTAAAGTTAATCAGCGGAGTTATGCGCAAAAGAAGGCTGAGTTCGATCTGCTGCTTTCCCGTGCTTCAGTGTATACCTCTGTCCGTGATGAAATTGGCGCAGAAACCAAAGATACAATGGATGCGCTGTATAAATTTAAAACGCAGAAATTGTGTAGTGATATTGAGATTGCTGTCCGCCAGTCTTTGATCAGTACAGGAGAAAGCATTAAATGATAAGTATCACACCACGCTCACTTTTTTTTTTGTATTTCCGACGCTGATTAGCGCCATTGTTTCATTAAATGTAAATGCAGCCGACAATACCAAAACGCTTCAGTCACTGGAGATTATTACTTCGCAGTCCAGCGATATTCCTGATCTATTAACAGAGAGAAGGATCGATCTTCCGCCAGCCATCGTCAACAAATCTGCCGATAACAAGCCTGTTGTAATATCGGAATGCGTGGAGGGTGAGCGTTCTCAAAAGAGTCAACTGGCTGCCACTATGCCAGAATACGTAGCGTTACAGAAAAAGCTCGCTGAATCGCAAAAGCAAAGAAATCAGCTAGAAATCCAACAGAAAAGCGTGCAGCAACAGCTTGAAGAAAAAAGCCAGCAACTGGCGGCAATGAGTAAGGTTCAGTCGGGCGAAAAGGCCTTAGACGACGGGCAAAAGGCGCAGTTGACTGATTTGCAGAACCAAAATGCGGCGCTTAAAAAGCAGATTACAACCCTGACCGCCAGCCAAATCAGCAACTCGCTTGAGCTTGCCGCGGCCAAAACACTCGAGAGCCAGGCTGTTTCTCAGCTTAAAAAGCAGCTCGCAGAGAGCCAGGATAAGGCTGTTGCGCTGACAGCTCAGATTACGGACCTGACGGCGAAGACGGCCGCGACTGAGAAGGCGGCAGAGGCACGCAGCAGTGACGACAAGACCGTGGCTGCGTTAAAGCAATCGCTGAGCCAGAGTCAGCGCGAAGCCGAAATGCTGAAGAAATCGTTGGCAGAAAGCCAGACGGCATCGGCGGCACTGCAACAACAGATCGCCACGCTGACGTCCAGTCAGTCCGAAGACGTGAAGACGCTGGCGCAGATTAAGCAACAGCTGAGCGAAAGCCAGACCCGAACGGCGGCGCTGACGAAGCAGCTGGCGACCCTGGACTCGTCGCAGGATGATACCGGCAAAGCGGCCGGACAGATGAAGGCTGCTTTAGAAGAAAGTCAGAAAGTGGCGAAGGATCTGCTGGCGAAGAATACGGCGCTGATCGCAGATAATAAGCGCAAAGAGGAACACATTGCCGTCTCGCAGAAATCCCTGTTGGAGAGTCAGAAAGACCGTGATGAGATGAATAAAAGCCTGAAGGACGCCAGTGGGAAAGTGAAAGCACAGGAGAAGCAACTGACCGAGCTTCGCAATCGGAAGTCCGCCGCTGTCGTTACGCCGGAGCCCAAATCACAGAACGAAATGCGTTCCTATGCGCTCGGTACGCTGTGGGGGCATGAGGTGAACGGCGCGATGAGGACGGTGGAATCTGATGGCATTACCCTGGAACTCTCGCAGGTGATTAGCGGCGTGAGCGATACGCTTAATGGCAAGTTTCGGATCCCACGACAGAAAATTATCGAGCAGCTGGATGTCATGAACAAGCAGGCGATGGCTAAGCGTAAGCCTGCAGAAAGCAGCGCCAGCAATGACTTCCTTCAGTCGTTCAGTAAAAAACCAGGCACAAAACGAGACGGCATGGGGTATTACTACCGGGTGCTGAATAAAGGCGACGGAAAAATTACCTCCAGCAACGTGGTGGCCATTTCGGTTAAAGAGAGCCTGGCTAACGGTAAGGTGATTAAGGATATGACCAAAACGGGCAACGTGCTTTCCCTGCCGCTGGCTAACTTCCCGCCGCTGTTCTCATCCGCGATCGGCAAGATGAACAACAAAGGTAAGATGATTATGGCGGTGCCACCTGAGCTGGCCTATGGCGAGCAGGGGCGACCGCCGGAAATCCCGCCGAACGCCACTATGGTGTATGAAATTACGGTGATGGATGTGCGCCCTGCCGAAGGAAAATAAATATGCATTCAGGCCCGGTTCTGCCGGGCTTTTTTATGCCGATTCGCGGGCAATTAACTGCCCGGAAAGCGTGATGCGCTGAGTCTGTAATTCAGGCTCTCTCAGTTTGCGAATGATAACGCCAGCGGCCTGACGCCCGGTCTCCTCGCTTGCCGATGATACGTAGGTAAACGACGGCGAAGTAAGATTGACGTGCAGCATATCTTCGAAGCCAACCAGGGCCACCTGCTGAGTCAGGAACACATCCTTTCCAATGGTGCGGCCGACCTGATGAATGCCGTTGATGCAGCCGATCATAGCGTCTGGCGAATGGCAGAGCAGGGCGGTGATGGTGTTGTGTTTTTCCAGCAGTTGCCGGGTGGCAAGGCTTGCCGCCTGCGTATCATCGTTGCAGGCCGGGGCGGAGTCTTCTTTCCACACCATGCCGCTTTGCGTCAGCGCGTTGCGAAAGCCCTGCAGCCTCTGTTGGCGAATGAGGCAGTCGGCCTGGCCGCCAATATAGCCGATGCTGCGGTGTCCGCGCTCAATCAGATAACGGGTGGCAAGGCTTGCGGCCTGGCGGTTGTCGCGCATCACCATATTGCAGCTTTCTTCCATCAGCGACTGGGAAACCACGACTAACGGCAGCGGGCACTGGCGAATCAGGTCCGGCAGCGTTGCACGCGTGGTGTCCGAAGAGAGATAAATCACGCCCGCCACACCCTGCTGTTTGAAGGAGAGGAGGCAGCGCTCGAGGCTTGTCCGGTCATCCAACGGCTGGCCGAGGAAAACCATAAACCCCTGCTTCTCCAGCTCCTGAACCACGCTTGCCATCACTTTGATGGAGAAGCTGTCGCTGAAGTCACGCAGGATAAGGCCGATTAGATTGGAGGTGTTGGCGCGAAGGTTTGCGGCGGCAACGTTATGCACGTAGCCGAGCTGGGTGATGGCAGCCTGAACTTTCCCGATGGTGGCGTCGGAAATTTTGCCCTTTTGGCGCAGAACCAGCGAGACGGTAGAGACGGAGACGCCCGCCTCTTTTGCCACATCAATAATGCTGACTTTTTTCAAACCTGCTCCCTGATAAACCACCGCAATCAGTCAGATAACGCACCGTCTCCCGCACGGGCAGGAGACGGTGGACAGCGTAACATCTTCCGCTTATTTGCCAATCATCGTCGACATGGTTTGTGCGATAAATTGCGCTCTGGCGCCAAATATTACCTGAATACCTGAATCACCCACGAAGACGACGCCTCGGGCACCCAAAGCATTGAGTCCATCTTTGTCCACGATATCGCTTTCGGCCACTTCCAGACGCAGGCGGGTGATGCAGGAACCCACGGAGTCGATGTTCTGCGCGCCGCCCAGCAGGCCGATGATTTCGGTGGCCAGTTCGGTGTCCGTTTTGTCGTTGGCGTTTGCGGTGACGCTGGTGCGGCCAGGCGTTTTCACGTCAAAGCGGCGGATCACGAAGCGGAAGGTGAAGTAGTAAATCAGGCCCATCGGAATGCCGATGATGATGGCGCTCAGGAAGTTGGTCTGATAGCCGTTGAACGACGGCAGGATGCCGAACGACAGGTAGTCGATAAAGCCCGCAGAGAACGACTTGGCGATGTGCGCATGCATCAGATACATCGTCATGTAGGCCAGACCGGCCATGATGGCGTTGAAGACGTACAGCACCGGCGCCACAAAGATAAAGGTGAACTCAACGGGCTCGGTGATGCCGGTCAGGAAACAGGTCAGGGCGGCAGAGAACAGAATACCGGCGGCAATTTTTTTGTTCGCCGTGTGCGCTTCGTGGTACATCGCAAGACAGGCCGCAGGCAGCGCGAACAGCATCAACGGGAATTCACCCTGCATGAACTTACCGGCGTTCTGGTAGCTGTCGCTGCTGAAGGACTTCACGCCCTCTTCCAGCATTTTGAACCAGATGGTCTGGTCGCCGTGGATGACCTGGCCTGCCTGAGTGGTGTAATCACCGAAGGAGTACCAGAACGACGGATACCAGATGTGGTGCAGCCCGAGCGGGATAAGCGCGCGTTCGACCAGGCCAAAGATAAAGGTCGATGCCGCCTGGTTGTCGCCATTTACCACTACGGAAAGCGCGTCAATACCGGACTGAATATGCGACCAGATGTACGGCAGCAGCAGGCCCATAATGAAGGAGAGGAAGGCGGTGGCAATGGCCACAAAGCGCTTACCGGAGAAGAAGCCGAGGAATTCGGGCAGCTGCATCTGGTGGAAGCGGTTATAGCACCAGGCCGCCAGCACGCCGCAAATCAGGCCACCAAAGACGCCCATCTGCAACGTTGGAATGCCGACCACCATCGCATATTTCCCGCCCTGGGAAGCCATTTCCGGCGTGATGCTCAGGACTGTGCTGATAGTGATGTTGGTGACGAAGACGGATACCGCTGCTGATAACGCCGCAATCCCGGATTCGGATGCCAGCCCGACGGCGGAACCGATGGCGAACAGCATCGGCAGGTTATCGAAAATGACGCCACCGGCGTTCATCATCAGCGGCAGATGGAATTTATCGCCGAACGCCAGCAGCAGACCGGCGGCGGGCAGAAGTGAAATTGGCAGCATTAAGGCGCGACCAATCATGGACAGTTTTGACAACGATTTAACAAACCCTGAGAACAGACTCATGCTGTTTTCCCCCGACCTGTGACCCTGAGATGCACTGAATACGTGCTGTTATTGTGAGTAGAACGTTTTAGTAGAACGTTCTACTTATCGTCTGAGAAGCATGCAGAATACGCAACTTAAATTTCACAACTGGTCATAGGATTTACGTATTTATTTGAAGTAGATCTAAAAATTCGGAGGAGGGCGGGCAACTGCCGAATGGCGCTGCGCTTATCCGGCCTACGGGATAATGCATGTCTGAGGGAGAACTGTAGGCCCGGCAAACGCGGTGCCGCCGGGCAAAAAAAAGCCGGATGGCGCTAAACGCTTATCCGGCCTACAAAAACGATTTATTACGCTGTGACGGTAATGCTCTGTCCGGCAAAGCTTACGGTCTGGCCTGCAACAATTTTGCAGCGCTTGCGGGTTTCGACGGCACCGTCAACGCTGACCTGGCCGTCCGCAATAAACAGCTTCGCCTGCGCGCCGCTTTCGCTCCAGCCTTCGAGTTTTAACAGATCGCACAGCTCAACGTGCGGGTGTTTGCCAAGTGAAAAAGTGGCCATTATTTTACTTCCTCTGGATCATGATATTCTTCGCACGCCTGCAGCGTGTTCTGGATTAGGGTGGCTACAGTCATCGGGCCTACGCCGCCAGGTACCGGAGTGATGTAAGACGCGCGCGCGGCGGCATCTTCAAAAATCACATCGCCGACCACTTTCCCGCTTTCCAGACGGTTAATGCCGACGTCGACCACAATTGCGCCTTCCTTAATCCACTCGCCAGGAATAAAGCCCGGTTTACCGACTGCCACGACCAACAGATCGGCGTTCTCAACGTGCTGACGCAGGTTTTTGGTAAAGCGGTGGGTCACGGTGGTGGTACAGCCTGCCAGCAGCAGCTCCATGCTCATCGGGCGACCAACGATATTCGACGCACCAATGATGACCGCATTCAGGCCGTAGGTGTCGATGTTGTAACGCTCAAGCAGGGTCACGATGCCACGCGGCGTGCAAGGGCGCAGGCGCGGGGCACGCTGGCACAGGCGGCCTACGTTATACGGGTGGAAGCCGTCTACGTCTTTATCGGGCGCGATGCGCTCCAGCACTTTGACGTTATCAATACCCGCAGGCAGCGGCAGCTGAACCAGAATGCCGTCGATTTCGTTATCGGCATTCAGGGTGTCGATAAGCTCCAGCAGCTCAGCTTCCAGGGTAGTTTCCGGCAGATCGTAAGAGCGGGAGATGAAGCCCACTTCTTCACAGGCTTTGCGCTTGCTGCCGACATAAATTTGCGAGGCAGGGTTGCTGCCGACCAGCACAACGGCTAATCCTGGGGCGCGTTTTCCGGCGGCAATACGCGCCTTCACTTTTTCTGCAACCTCAGAGCGTACCTGCTGCGCAATCGTTTTACCGTCAATAATCTTTGCTGCCATCAGAGAGAAGATTCCGTCTGTCGAGTTCGAAAGGAGGGGATGCGCATATTTTGGCAGAAGCCAGCCGTGATGTCAGTCACCGTTTGCTTTTTTCTGTCGCTGGAGGAGGTGGCGTGCCAGAAACCCTGAATAGACCAGGTCTTTTCCCGGAAATGACGTTTGACTCGGGCTTTTCCTAAAAGATATTAGGACGCGGCTAACGGCTATCGCAGCTTTTATACGTATTTTGTATCAGGTGAATTGATTAATTTAGTGCGACTGCCGCGGGGGATATTTCCGCTCAGTTTTGAAGGAACGACGAAAATTATATTCGGATAGTTTCTTCTCCGTGAATAATTAGATTAATCATCAAGGAAAACTCATGAAATTTAGCAAAATCGCTGCGTCTCTGGTTGCGACCCTGGGCCTCGTTGCTGGCGCGGCAAATGCCGATACGGTTACTGTAAATGGCGGCAACGTTCATTTCAAAGGTGAGCTGGTTAATGCCGCCTGTGCGGTCAGCACCGACTCTTCCAACCAGACCGTTAATCTGGGCCAGTATCGCACCGCGTCTTTCTCCGCCGTCGGTGATACTTCCGCTAAAATTCCATTCAACATCGTACTGAATGACTGCGACCCGACCGTTGCCGCCACCGCAGCCGTTGCGTTCTCAGGCCAGGTTGATGCCACCGACAAAACCCTGCTGGCCGTCGCCTCTGGCGATAACAGCGATACCGCAACCGGCGTGGGTATCGAAATCCTCGACAATGCTTCCGCAACCCTGAGCCCGAACGGCAGCACCTTCTCTGCCGCACAGAACCTCGTACAGGGCACCAACACCCTGCACTTCACCGCTCGCTATAAAGCGACTGCAGCGACCGCAGAGCCAGGTCAGGCTAACGCCGATGCGACCTTCGTAATGAAATACGAATAAGCCTCTGTCGTACTCAGGATGAGCTTTGCCTCAGGGATGAGGCATCTTTTCAGCACTCACGGGAACAGAGAATGATTCGGACGTTACCGCTACTGGCCCTGCTGATGGCCTCACTTTCCGCGCATGCACACAGGGTTGTGGTGGACGGAGGAAGCGTCCATCTTCGCGGCGCGCTGGTGAACAGCGCCTGTGCCGTCTCCCCGGAAAGTCAGGATTTACGGGTCGAAATGGGGCAGTACCGCAGCAACAATTTTGGTGATGTGGGGAGTTATTCCACCGTAACCGTCCCGTTTTCCCTGAAGCTTGTGGAATGTCGCCGCGACGTGGCAAGCCTTGTCGGGATCGCGTTTCAGGGGCTGAGCCCAGCGGAAGATCCGCAGGTGTTTGTCGCCACCTCTAAGGCCAGCGGCATGCCCGGCGAAACGGGGCTGGGCCTCGCCTTGTTTGATGCCCGACAGCAGTTGATTATCCCCAACGCACCGCCTGATTATTATTCGCCAATAATCTCCGAGGAAATGACCGTCCATTTCAGCGCCCGCTATCGCGTTATTTCATTGCCGCTGGTGCCAGGGAATTTACTTACCGACGTCTGGTTTACGCTGGTTTATCAGTAAATCGTCGAGCGGGTCAGAAAATAAGAAAACAGGTTAATGGACTATGAATCGTTTAATTATAAAAACGCTGATGCTGCCGCTGCTTTTTCTGGCAGGGATGCTGTCTGCCCATGCGGCAGGCGGCATTGCTTTGGGTGCCACAAGGGTTATCTATCCGGCGGATGCGAAGCAAACGTCGCTGGCGCTGAGCAACAGCAATAAGCAGGAGCGCTATCTGATCAACGCGTGGATTGAAAATGCCAGCGGTCAGAAAGAGAAAACCTTCGTTATCACCCCGCCGCTGTTCGTCAGTGAACCCGACAGCGAAAACACCCTGCGTATTATCTACGCCGGGCCTGCGCTCGCGACCGACAAAGAGTCGCTGTTTTATCTGAACGTGAAGGCCATTCCGTCGATGGACAAACAGAGCGGCGAGAACAAGAACGTGCTGCAGCTGGCGATTCTTTCGCGCATCAAGCTGTTCGTACGCCCCAAAAATTTAGAGATGCAGCCCGCGCAGGCGCTGGACAAACTCACCTTTACCCGCAGCGGATCGGCCATCACCGTCAGCAATCCTTCCCCCTATTACGTCACGCTGGTCAATCTGCAAATGGCAGGCCGCAAGCTGGATAACGTGATGATTTCACCGAAGAGCAGCGCTACCGTTACGCCGCCTGCGGGCGTGCAGGGCGCACTGAGCTGGCAGAGCGTCAATGACTATGGGGCGATCACCCCGGCGCGGCGCGTGACTCTGTAATGACTTCGCTAACCCACTCTCATCGCATACCGCGCCTGAAGCTGCTGACCCTCGCGCTTTCGGGCGTGGCGCTGATCCCTGGCGTTCAGGCGGAAAGCTACTTTAACCCGTCGTTTTTGTCCGACGATGCCGCAGGCGTGGCAGATCTCTCCCGCTTCGAAAAGGGACACCAGCAGCCTGAAGGCGTCTACCGCGTGGATATCTGGCGCAATGACGAATTTGTGGGCGCACAAGATCTGGCCTTTAAACCTGCCGAAGGTACACAGCCTGCGGCGGGTGGGTTATCGCCTTGTCTTACGCCTGCATTTCTGAAACGTCTTGGAGTCAATACGGCCGCCTTTCCGGCGCTGATGAAAGAAGACAAAGATACTTGTCTGGCGCTGGAGAAGACGATTCCTGGCTCAGAGGTGGTGTTTGATTTCGCGGCGCTGAAGCTGACAATAAGCCTGCCGCAGGTGGCCATGTTCAACAGCGCCCGCGGCTATATTCCGCCTGAGGAGTGGGATGAAGGCATTCCCGCGCTGCTCGCCAACTACAGCTTTAGCGGCAACCGCGGCAGCGACGATGACAGCTACTTCCTGAGCCTGACCAGCGGCCTGAACTACGGCGCATGGCGGCTGCGTAACAGCGGGACGTGGAACTACTCAAGCGGCAACGGTCAGAAGGAGAACGACTGGCGCAACGTCGCGACCTGGGCACAGCGCTCGATCGTGCCATGGAAAAGCGAGCTGGTGCTCGGCGACAGCAACACCGGCAGCGACGTGTTCGACAGCGTGGGCTTTCGCGGAGGGCGAATTTACTCCTCCGACAGCATGTACCCGGACAGCATGCAGGGCTTCGCCCCGACGGTGCGCGGCATTGCCCGCACGCCCGCCAAAATCACCATTCGGCAGAACGGCTACGTCGTCTATCAGAGCTACGTGCAAAGCGGCGCGTTCGCCATCAGCGATCTGAACCCGACGTCGTCGAGCGGTGACCTTGAGGTAACGGTGGATGAAAAAGACGGCAGCCAGCAGCGCTACACCGTGCCGTACTCCTCCGTGCCGCTGCTCCAGCGTGAAGGGCGCTGGAAGTACGATCTGGTCGCCGGGGATTTCCGCTCTGGCAACAGCCAGCAGGAGACGCCGTTCTTCGCCCAGGGCACGCTGATAAGCGGCCTGAAGGACGGCTACACGGTTTATGGCGGCACGCAGCTGGCGGAAAATTACACCGCACTGGCAGTTGGCCTCGGGAAAAACCTCGGCGACTGGGGCGCGGTTTCGCTCGATTTGACTCATGCCCACAGTCGGCTGGTGGATGACAGCACCCACGACGGGCAGTCGCTGCGCTTCCTCTACGCTAAATCGCTGAATACCTACGGCACTAACTTCCAGCTGCTCGGCTATCGCTACTCGACCAAAGGGTTCTTCACCCTCGATGACACGACGTGGAAGAACATGAGTGGCTACCAGTACAGCGACAAAAACAATGATGACGGCGTGCCGGACATCATCAGCTACCACAACCTGACGCAAAACAAAAAAGGGCGTTTTCAGATTAACGTCTCGCAGTCGCTCGGTGATTACGGCTCGCTCTATCTTTCCGGCAGCGAACAGACCTACTGGGCCACGGACGACACCAACACCTGGTATCAGATGGGCTACTCCGGCGGCTGGCGCGGCGTGAGCTATTCGCTGTCGATGTCCTGGAACCGCGCGATCGGCATTCCGGGCACCGACAGGATCGCCTCGTTTAACCTGTCCGTGCCTTTCAGCGTCTTCAGTAACGGTGCTGAACGTCGCAACTCTGCGTTCGATCGCGCTTACGCCACGGTTTCCGCCAGCCGCAACAGCGACGGTGACAACAGCTGGCAGAGCGGGATCAGCGGCACGCTGCTGGACGGCAACAACCTGAGCTACAGCGTAACCCAGGGTAACGCCAGCGGGCGCGGTTACACCGGCAGCGCCAGCGCCAACTGGCAGGCAACCTACGGCACGCTCAGCGGGGCCTATAACTACGACCGCGATCGGCACTCCCTCAACTGGCAGGCCGCGGGCGGCATTCTGGCCCACGCCGACGGCATTACCTTCAGTCAGCCGCTGGGCGACACCAACGTGCTGATCAAAGCGCCAGGGGCAAGCGGCGTCAGCATCGAAAACCAGACCGGCGTGAAGACTGACTGGCGCGGCTACGCGGTGATGCCTTACGCCACGGTGTATCGCTACAACCGAATTGCGCTGGACACCAATTCCATGAGCAACAGCACCGACGTGGAGAATAACGTCAGCAGCGTGGTGCCGACGGAAGGGGCGGTCGTGCGTGCGGCGTTTGATACCCGTATTGGCGTCAGGGCGCTCATCACCGTTCGCCGGGGCACGCAGCCGGTGCCGTTTGGCGCTATCGTCCGTGAAACTGCCAGCGGCGTCACCAGCATGGTGGGCGACGACGGCCAGATCTACTTAAGTGGTTTGCCGCTCAGCGGTGAGCTGTTGATTCAGTGGGGCGACGGGCCGGGGGCGCAGTGTCGTGCCCGCTACACGCTTCCCGAAAAGAGCCTGCAACAGGCGATCACGCTCACGGAGGTTCGCTGTGATCAGTAAGGTTTTGACCGTTTTACTTTTGGGGGGCGCGATGCTTTCCACCCCGGCCTGGGCAACGGTATGTCGCAACGAGAAAGGGGTGCCGACGGACGTGTTTTATGATCTGACGGACACCTTTACCAGCGCCAACAACCAGATCGGGCAGGTGGTTACGCTCAGTCAAAAATCGGGCTGGGTAGGGGTGAATGCGGTTTGCCCGAGCGGCACCACGGGCACCACCACGAAACGAAGCTATGTCACCAGCTTTCCGATCGTCAGCACCGAAAATAACTTCAAGTATTTGAAGTTAAACGATTATCTCAACGGCGCAATGCAGATAACCGACAGCTCGGCGGGCACCTTTTATCCGCCTGCCAACTACATCCAGATGGGCACTCACCCAAACGTGCCGAAACAAAAGCCTTTCCCGGTACAGGACTCGAATCTGGTGTTTCGTCTCAAGGTCACCAAGCGCTTTATCAACATGGTGGTTATCCCAAAACAGACGATGTTTACCGTTTATGTGACCACCAACAGCGGAGATGCGCTGAGCACGCCGGTCTACACCATTAGCTACAGCGGGACGATCAACGTGCCGCAGACCTGCGAGATTAACGCCGGAACCGTGGTGCAGTTTGATTTTGGTGATATCGGGGCATCGTTGTTCAGCCAGGCCGGGGCGGGCAATCGCCCGGCGAGCGTACCGGCGCAGCAAAAAACCGTTGCCATCAAATGCACCAACGTCGAGTCGCAGGCGTATCTGAGCATGCGTATTGAGGCGGAAAAATCACAGGGCAATGCCATGCTTTCAGACAACCCGGATCTCGGATTCATCGTGGCCGACAACAGTGGCAACCCGCTGACGCCAAACAATATCAACAGCAAAATCCCGTTCCGCCTGGACGCCAGCGCTCAGGCGCAGGTTGGTATCCGCGCCTGGCCTATTAGCGTGACGGGCAACAAACCAGCGGAAGGGAAGTTTTCGGCACGAGGGTATCTGCGTGTGGACTATGATTGAGGGGCGGATGATGAAGAAAATGCTTATCCGGCTGGCGCTGGCAATCGGCCTGGTGAGCCATCAGGCGCTGGCTGACACATCACTTGGCGAAATTAACATTGAGCTGTTTGGCAACGTGGTGGATTACAGCTGCGTGGTTGAGGCGAACGACAGCGACAAGGTGGTAGAGCTCGGGCGATGGCCGACCAAACAGCTGCGCAACTCGGGCAGTACCACTTCGCTTGTGCCCTTCACGCTGAGCCTGACGGGCTGCCCGTCGGGCTCTGCGTCAATCACTTTTACCGGCAAACCGGATGACAGCGACCCTGGGCTGCTGGCGCTAAACGGTAGCAGCGCGGCCAGCCGGGTGGCGGTTGAGCTGCGTGATGCCGATCGCAGCCGCCTGCCTTTACAGCAGGCAAGCAGAGAGGTGGCTGTGGATGACAAGGGGAATGCGACGCTGCAATTTTATGCCAACTACATCTCGACCGCTGACGATCCGCAGCCCGGAAAGGCCGATGCGGATGCCACCTTTCTGATCAATTACAATTAATATCAGTCGCTCATTCCCACTAATTTCGGCGGGAATGCAGCGCGCCTTTACACCAGCTCGTGAGATTTGGCGTAATCAATCAATTCTACAATGGTATTGACCCCGAGTTTCGAGAAAATATTTGATTTATGTGCGCTAATGGTTTTGTTACTGAGCAAAAGTTGATCGGCTATCTCTTTATTTGTCAGACCATTTACCAGATAGCGCAGGACCGTGACTTCACGATTTGAAAGGGGTGGTTCGTTGATGTCTCCACGGCGAGCGGAATTATTACTAAGGAAGTTGAGGGTGTCGGAAGGAAAGAAGGAATAACCCGAAAGCAGCATTTCCACGGCTTTATAGATGTCGTTGTAATCTTTTCTCTTACTGACAAAACCATTGGCTCCGGCGCGAATGGCGCGACCCGCATAATAATCCTCAGATTTAGACGATAAAAATAAAACCCGGGTTTTTGGGCTGATGTCGTTGATTCTTTTCAATAAGGAAAAACCATCGGTACCGGGCAGTTCGATATCGGCAATGACCAGGTCTGTTTGATTTTTTCTAATGTATTCAATAACCTCAATGCCGCTTCCTGATTTGAGTACGACGCGGATATCACTGTTTTTGCGTAGCAGAACCTCTATCGACATCCTGACGATAGGTTGTTCATCCATAATAACAACGGAAGCAGGTTTCATTTTCTATTCCTCAGATTATGTATAGATTTGTGCAGAGTCTGGAAAACTCTGTTTGCAGCGTGGTCTGGCTTTGCTTAAGGTGTGAATGACCTGGAATTGCACGGGAGCGCAATGCGTCAGGATAACAAAACACGCCTCGGTTGGTCGGCCAGTCATTTGTGAAAAAGGTGGGCAGCCTCAATTGGAACTGAATGTTAATTATTTATCCACTGATGTGATGAAGGCTTCCTTAGGTTGGTGAGCGGAGTAATGCCGCCGTTTAACTATTATTCAGGACGGTTTTTTTTCTTGTTCTATTATTAAATCTCATTGCCGCTGATTATACCTTGTAATGTATCCGGGAAAAGCCTGAGATAGTTATAATTAACTTTACTTATTAGGATGTTCTGAATGTTCCAGACCAGGAATTTTCTTTTGGCGAGAATTTCTGCGGTTGATGAATTTGTTAATGCTTAGTATCCAGGTCGCGAGGAAAAACGAAACAAGCGACTGCTTGTTGTACACATGTTAAATTTTTTTCAAATTGTTAGATTATCTGCGTTTAGTCGCTCAGTAAAAAAAGTCCTTTCTGGAGAGCACATTAGCGCATTTTTCCTGACATTGTCTCCGGCCAGACTGCGCAAGCATCTGGTAGCTATTTCTTCTGCGTGACCCGCGTGCCTGGGGCCAGAATTGCCATTGCGCTCACATTATACTCGACGATATCTCCTCCGGGGCAGCCTTAAATCTTATTAAGCAGCAGTAATGCCCAGGTTTAATGAAAAAAGTGAGCGTTCGTTTCGACTGACCTGCAATACCAGGAATAGTTATAATTGTTTCGTTTTTGTTAATGATTAACTTTTGGTTAACTTTATTTTAAGTAATTTCTTAAAAACCCTCTACTTCAGCAGGTTATCCCGAGTGGTAACGATCGCGAAGGGCGCTGACGCGCTGTAGCACTCGCAGCAGCTGTTGACGATGCCCGAGGCCCAGCAGGGTCATAATGCAGCCGACCCGATAAATAATGCGGTGGTATGGGCGTATCTGCAGACGGGCAACGTGGCTGAGCGAGTGGCCTTTGGCCATGAGGAGCAGCACGCTCCACTCTTTGGCTTTAAATAACCGCTGCGGTAATAAAGGCGTCAGGCTCGGTGCCAGCAGGACATCGCGAGTCCCGGGTAAGGCAATTTGCTTATCAACGATCCGGCAGCGGCAAACCCGCTGTAAAAACGAGTATGAAACCGGATCGGTTTCTGAGGCCATCAACACAATATCCAGTTCCGGATTTCTGTGTTGTACATCCCTGAGCTGATCCAGCAGGGACATAACGGGCTGCTGACAGTCTTCAAGATCGACAATGAGGCACAGCGGTTGCGTCTGGTTGACGGTGGCCAGCGCCTCATTGATATCCTCGTAGATTCGGCACAGGCAAAGCGGAATCGGGCTGTGACGAATGCCAGAGGCAAGATAGCGATCCCGGGTCACCAGAATGCGGCGATCGCTATAACGGGCCGTATGATGGCGCAATGCGCCATGTTCAACCAGCGTGTTATGCGGCAGAGGAAGCGAACGCCCCTGAAGCGCCATCACGTTTCGCCGCCGCCTTTCCCTGCGCAGGATAATGCGCATAGTTCCCCTCCCTGGACGTATGACCATGCAGCATTGTCGCTATAAGATAATTCCGACGGTACCAGGCGCGGCTTAAACCGTAGCGAGATTTTTCGCAGGGGAAGGGCAGATTAGGCGAAGTGTTTAAGGTTTAATCAGTTGTTATGGCGTGCGTGTGCAGGAAGAAAGCAGAAGCGGGGTTTGCAGGTGAAAGCCATTGACTCACCGGGCTTTGACCGTATAATTCCAGGCGTTCCACACCGCGAAGTTTATCTTCTCAGTGCGCCCTTAGCTCAGCTGGATAGAGCACCGGCCTTCTAAGCCGTAGGTCACAGGTTCGAATCCTGTAGGGCGTGCCACTTCGACATAATCAGACGTCCATTGACGTCTTTTTTTATGCCTGAACCCCCCACCTTTCGTCAATTTTTTCGACGCACTATGTCAGCTTTGGTCGGTTTATTAAGTCGATTGAGAATTAATTAAGGGTATGTAAATTCACTTTATTTGCTGAACAACGGCCCTAATCTGACTCTTCCTCCTTGCTGAAGAAGACAGAACAACTCGCCATGAAAGCCCTATCGCTTACCGCTGCTGTTTTGCCCCTGCTTGTGCCTTTTGCCGTGTTAGCGGAGGAAAAAAAACGCGGCACCGCCGATCATTTCCAATGGATAAGTTTCCACTCACCGAGCATGCCCGGATACCGCACCGCAGAGATGCTGTCTTCAGGGTTTGTTGGCGCGACGGTAACCCTGAGCAGCAACAGCGAGCGTCTGAACATGAACGATCTGACGATTCGCGCCAGCCGCGACTGGTTGGAAGTCCGACACAATCCGGACAAAGGCCGGGTCATATTGAGGATGGTCAGGCAACCCAGCGCAGAAGAACGGGCCACAACGCTGATGCTTCGCAACAACAAAACCGGACAAACTCAGGCGCTTCCGTTTTACGTGAATACCTGGCTGACGGGGGCGGGGAGCATCGATGCCAACGCAACAATGGCTCGTGCGCGGTGCCAACGTCTGGGGGCATCGCTGCTAACGACTCAGGAGTTCAGGACGCTATCACGTCAATGGTTTGGTTTGAGCAGCGGGTATTTACGGGAAATGTATCCGGGGGCAACCGTTTTTAATGAGCGCGCACAGGCCGGGGGCAGCTTCTGGGTCCATGAAACCAAAGCGCTTCATCTGCATACGGGCGTGAAAAGCACTGACCGTGGCGTTAACACTGTCTGTAAACATGACTATTCATCGCGAGTGCAGGACTCGCTGAGTTAGCTCCGGATCACCACTCATGCACAATCAGCATACGGTCTTCTGATATCCGGACTTCGCTGATGCGGGGCGGCAGTGGCGGGGCGACGATGGTCAATGTGACCTGAATGCCTGCCTGGTCTGAGGCGAGGGTTGTCCCAACGGGCAAAGAGAACAAAAGAGCGAGCAGTATTTTTTTCATTTGAATCAATTAGGGGCAAGTCGAACAGTGTTTAGCCAGAATGGAGCGGGCCATACAATAGCCTAAAGCGAGGCGGGAGAGAATAATGAATGGGTTATTTTTGATACGCCAGGCCCGGCGGGGCTGGGTTCGGACCGATCCTAAAGTGTTTTCTCTGATGACAAAAATGAGCTAAGCCCGCGCTCAGGCTTAGCTCCATGATGCGAGCTACTGCTTAGCAAAGACCCACACATCCTTTTCAGGAAGCGATAAATGGCAATGCTGCGGGTCGCGAACTTCACTGCCGTAGGCGCGAATCACAAAGTCATCGCCGGAAGTGCGGAAGAGGTATTCCCAGCGGTCGCCGAGGTACATGCTGGTGAGCAGCGGCAGCTCAAGCTGGTTTTCGCCAGGGCCTTCCACAATCGCCACGCGCTCCACGCGAATCACCGCCGTGCCTTCTTGTCCAGCCTGCACGCCTTCTCCTGCCTGGCCCCACAGCACCCAGCCACTCCCTTCGATACGCGCTTTGCCGTCGCGCACTTCAGTGACTTTGCCGTGCAGGCGGTTGTTGCTGCCCATAAATTCAGCCGTAAACAGCGTCTTTGGCGAGCCGTACATCTCCTGCGGCGTGCCCTGTTGTTCAATTTTTCCGTTGTTGAGCAGCAGGATGCGGTCGGAAATCGACATCGCTTCGTTCTGATCGTGCGTCACCATCAGCGCTGAAAGCCCGAGATTGATAATGAGCTCCCGCAGGAACACACGGGCCTCTTCGCGCAGTTTGGCGTCGAGGTTGGAGAGCGGTTCGTCGAGCAGAATGACCGGCGGGTTGTACACCAGCGCCCGGCCAATCGCCACGCGCTGCTGCTGACCGCCGGAAAGCATATGCGGATGGCGCTGGCCAAGATGTCCCAGGCCAAGCTGATCCAGCACGGCCTGCACGCGCTGGGTAATCTCCTTCGCGGCTACTTTTCGCAGCTTCAGCGGGTAGGCCACGTTCTCAAATACGGTTTTGTGCGGCCACAGCGCATAGGACTGAAACACCAGTCCGAGGTTGCGCTCCTCGGCGGGGATCTCGCTGCGCGGCGTGCCGTCGTAGACTTTGTTTTTACCGATGACAATCGACCCCTGCGTTGGCTTTTCCAGCCCGGCGACGGCGCGCAGCAGCGTGGTTTTACCGCTGCCGGAAGGGCCCAACAGGGAGACCACTTCGCCGCGCTTCAGGTTCATCGACACGCCCTTAAGCACCGGGTTGTCGCCGTAGGTCAGGTGCAGGTTTTCAACCGCTAATTCAATCATGTAATTTCACTCCAAAACGAAGGGCAATCCCCAGACCGACGACCACCAACAGAATATTGATAAACGACAGCGCCGCGACGATATCAATGGCGCCCGCCGCCCACAGGGAAACCAGCATCGAGCCAATCGTCTCGGTGCCGGGCGAGAGCAGGTACACGCCGGTTGAATATTCACGCTCAAAAATCAGGAACATCAGCAGCCACGAGCCAATCAGGCCATAGCGTGACAGTGGAATGGTGACATGGCGGGTGATCTGCCCGCGAGTGGCACCGGTGCTGCGCGCCGCCTCTTCCAGCTCAGGCCCAACTTGCAGCAGCGTGGAGGAAATCAGCCGCAGGCCATACGCCATCCACACCACTGTGTAGGCGAGCCAGACGCTGAAAATGGTGCTGCGTAACGAGCGCAGCCAGACAATCAGGTTGTCGCGCAGCCACTGCGACCACGGCATGCCGGAGAGCCAGCCTGACTTCAGGGCATTATCGAGCCACATCGGCAGGAACAGGAACACCCACAGGAAAGCCAGGCCCGCCAGCAGCCCCGGCACGGCGCGCGGCACCAGCACACTGTAGTCGAGGAAGCGGGTGGTGTTGTCCGGCTTGCGGTGCATGGCGATGCCGACAAACAGATAGCAGGCCACGGCCAGCGCCCCGCCGAACACGCCGATCGCCATCGAGTTGACGATGGCCCGCAGCAGGTTGGGCTGTTCCCAGATGGTGCGGAAGGTGCTGAGTGAGAGCTGATCCCAGACAGACACGCCCACGCCCCAGTTAGAGATAAAGGCGCGCAGCACCACGCCGAGCAGCGGCACGCCAATGGTGACCGTCAGCCAGAACGCGACCACGGCGCCCGCAACCCAGCGCCACTTGCCGAGCGGCAGCGCACGTGCCTGAGAAGCTTTGCCTTTCATGGTCACGAAGCGGTTTGCAGTGCTCATCAGGCGGCGTTGCAGCATCACCAGCGGGATGGTGATGCAGATCAGCACCACGGCGACGGCGGCCATCAGGTGATAGGAAGGCGTGCCGAGCTTGTTGGTGAGCTGATAAAGATAAGTCGCCAGCACCATGTTGCCTTCCGGATCGCCGAGCACCAGCATCAGGCCGAACACTTCCAGCCCGAGGAAAAACAGCAGCACGATGGCGTAGAGAATAGAAGGGCGCACCATCGGCAGGCTGACGGCGGTCATCACCTGCAACGGTGAAGCGCCGGAGATGCGAGCGGCTTCTTCCACGTCCGAGCCCACGCTGCGCAGCGCCGACGAAATGTAGAGATAGGCGTGCGGCACGTGCGTCAGCCCGGCAATCACCACGATGCTCGACATGTCGTAGATGTTCCACGGCACGAAGCCAATCAGCGACTGCGCCCACAGCGACAGAAAGCCCACCGGCCCGGCGGCGACCACGTAGCCAAAGCCCAACACCATCGGCGAAACAAAAATTGGCACGAGGATCAGTGGCTCAATCAGCCGACGGCCTGGCAAATCGGTGCGCACCATCAGGAACGCGAGGATCCCGCCGAGCGGGATGGCGATGGCGACCAGGCCAAAGGCGAGAATAAACCCGCTTTTCAGCGCCTTATAGAAATCCGGATCGGTGAAAATAAACCCGAACGACTCGAGGCTCCACTCTTTAGCGGGTGAAAAGAACGGTGCCGATAAGAAACTCTGAATCACGATAAACGACAATGGAACGTAGATGGCGAGCGCGGTGAGCAGCACCACGACGCCGCGCGGCAAACTTTGCCACTTTCTGGTTAATGCATTCATAGAAAATCCCTGGTCTGGCTGGGAGGCAAAATCTCAACAGGTCTGTTTGCCGGATGCGCTGCGCTTATCCGGCCTACGGTTTGTAGGTCCGGTAAGGCGCGAGCCGCCACCGGGCAATCAGACCTAGGTTGCCGTAAAGGTTATTTCGCCGCGGCTTCGCGCCACTGTTTGATGTAATCGAGACGTTTTTTCGGTTGCAGATATTCGAGCAGGCTTTCGTCCACCGGAATCGGCTTCAGCGCGTTGCCAAGCATTTTGGTCATGCCGTCGATGTCATTTTTCCCTTCGATATCGTTGCGGATAGAGGGGATATCGGCCTGGTTCGCCAGAATGCTCTGGCCTTTCTCAGACAGCACATAGTCCAGCCACAGCTTCGCGGCGTTGGCGTTCTGCGCCTGTGAGCTGATGAACGACACGCGGGAAAGCACGAGGGTGTAATCCTTCGGATAGGAGATGCCGAGGGACGGATCGTTCTTCGCGCGAGCCTCAGCGTAGGAGCCGAGAATGTTAAAGCCAATCAGGTTTTCGCCGGAGGAGACGCGTTCCATCATGGTGCCGGTGGAGGACTGCACCGCTAAGCCGCCTTTGGCGACGTCGGCGAGAGTTTTAAAGTAGTTCGGATCGGCTTTGAAATCCTGCACCGAGAGCATAAAGCCGAGGCCGGATTTCTCGATATCGTAGGTGGTGACTTTGCTTTTGAATTTGTCGACCTGGCCGGCAATCAGCTTCGCCAGCGCGGCGTGCGAGTCCGGCACTTCGTTCGCCGGGATCAGGCGCTTGTTGTAGATAAAGACCACCGGCTCGTAGGTGGTGCCGTAGGCCTTATCGTTCCAGACCGCCCACTTCGGCAGCTGGCTTTGCTCAGGCGACTTATAGGCCTGCGCATAGTCGGTGGCGAGCTTCAGACCGGTGTCCATCGACGAACTCCAGACCACGTCGCCGCTGCCGCCGCCTGCGGCCTGCTCACTGATAAAACGGTTATACAGCTCGGTGCTGTTCATGTCGTTGTATTCGACTTTGATGCCGGGGTAGGTGGCCTCGAACCCCTGAATCAGCGGGCCCGCCGCTTTGGTGTCGGTGGTGGAATAGATAACCACTTTGCCTTCTTTGGTGGCGGCATCAACGACCTTTTGATAGTCCGCCGGGTAGCCCTGCGGCAGCCCCGCCATGGCAGAGGTAGAGAGAAGTACAGCAGCAGTAATCAGAGAGATGCGGAAAGTGTTCGACATTATAGTTAACCTTTTAATTACATTTGATGAACTAATTGTCAACATAGCCAAAGGTGAAGGGCAGACAAGAGGGGGCGAACCGCCGCGTCCCGGAAATGTGATTTTCGGCGTTGTTTGGGGAATTAACACCATTAAAACCGCGGAAACCTTCAGGAGGAGAGGGGATTTTGGGCCAGCGGGATAGAGGAGGTGTTTTTTTGACTAGCTTTGGTGCGAGGTTTATTTTGCAATTTGCGCTACAACTGGATAATCCTAAAAAAGATGATTGTTGAGGATGGTTTCAAGCGGAACATATTTGGTATAACAATATTGACCTCCAGGGAAATCCAAAACATTAGGGAGAAACGCTTTGCACTTGATGATTTTAAAAAAGGAATGCTACGAATTAACTCACGAAAAATTAGAAAGAGTTATTTATTAAATACCTCCAGGCAATGCTTAGCATTTATCGAAACGCTGAGGCAGGGCTCAATTGATGTCAAAGTGATTTAAAGATATAAAAATCAACTGGTTAATTCGTGTTTGATTTTGAAGTTATTGCAAGCGGCCTAAGCTGAATTAATTGCAAATAAAGCCAATATGTATGCTTTTACTTTTAAATGCCATGTGATGAATATATTTGCCTCTATGTTTCAAAAAACTCCCGGCCCGAAAGCCGGGAGTAGTCCAACCCAATAATCCGCAATCCTGAGGGATTGCGGATGCAATGGTAATGAAAAGGACAGTCTTACTGTTTAGGGCGAACCTTGATCACTTTGGTTGCAGTAGACACTTTACCCGTCTCTTTGTTGGTGACTTCTGCCGTCAGGGTAACGTCAACGTTATCGGTATAAGGGTGAACGGCTTTCAGGTTCACGGAAATCCCTGAGTTGGAGCTGAGCTGGAGCTTATTCGAATTGACAGACCATTTGATCGTGTCACTCGGGCTCAGCTGGCCGTTTTTGCTAATCACACTCACGGACAGGGTGTCGCCGCCCACAATCGTATCCTGATTGCCGCCAGTGGTGATCTCGACATCAGACACCTGCTGCTGCGCCTTTGCAGTAACCTTAATCAGTTTCGAACTGGATTTACCTTTGAAATCAGCCTCGTTCCAGGCGGTAAAGCGGTAGGTGACGCTACCCACTGTGGCAGGCTTCACCAGCGCACGAGCGGTTGACTGATTAACCACCTGAACCCACGGCTTACCGTCGGCCGTTTGCAAGGCAAATCCAGCACCTTCTTTGACGTCCATTGATTCAATGGTCCAGCGGAAGCTTTTCGCATTGGTTGTTTTCGAGCCATCAAGGGCATAGCCGCGGGAATCTTTATTCGTGGTTACGGTGAAATCATTGCCGATTACCACAACCGGCGCGGTGTCGACAACATCTGCCTGCGCTTTCAGATTAACGGTTTGGGTGCTCTGCTGGTTGTTTTTGTCCGTTACCGTCAGTTTGACGGAGACGGTGAAATCAACCTCTGGCTTGGCTTTCAGGCGAATGGTCGCTTTGCTGGTCTGACTATTTCCCAGAATCACTTTGTCGGCATTGCTGGTGACGGCCCAGCTGTACTTCAGCTCTTTCCCCGTAGAGGCGCTACCGTCCAGCGACAGATTGCTGGTCGACAGGTTATGGCTGGATGGCGTGACGCTAGCCTCTGGTTTGGTGATGACTTCCCCGCCAAAATCGACGTCGATCATCTGATAAAATGCATTATCGGTATCACGTACGCGCCAGACGGCATAAATTTTCTGCTTACCTTCGCGTGCCGGTACGTCACAGGTGTGAGTTTCAAAAGCGGTTGGGATCGAGGCATCGGCTGAAGAATTACCTGACACATAGGTATAAACCTTATGGCAGAATGGCTTATCTTCAAACATCGCTTTGGTCAGGCGTGAATCTGCCCCCGGCACTGACTGCCAGTCCTGCTTCGTGATGTAATAGGTAAAGTAGGTGGTGCGGTGTTTAGCCGGTAAATGCCATTTAAACTGATGTGGGCCCGCAGACATCGGGTTGTAATAGGTGTTCTGTTTTTCGTCATCCAGCTTGCTGAATCGAGAATCGGCAGTTGAGCCACCGCTTGCCAGCTTACCGTCCGCCGGGAACTGGAAAAGTTGCTCATTGGCGATCGGGGTTGGGGACATATCGCCGCCGGCAGGGAGCTTCGGTGCTTCTACAGCGTCAGCAGGCCAAACGTTAGTGTGCTCGCCATTCGCATTCATCGGCGGGAAATGGATCACTGAACGGGATTTTGGCTCAAAAACATAGCCATGCGCCATGGCGCCCGTGGAGTACAGGCCGACTAATGTCACGGCTAAGGCCGACGTAATGGTATTCATCTTAAGTAATTTCAAAATAATCTTCCCTGAATTAATTGAAGGACACTTCTACGTGACTGAGAGCGTTGCTCTCTTTGGCGTAAACGCTATTCGGCTGCTGCTCATCGGGCGTAATCTCGCCGTTGCTGTGCTTGAAACCGGCACGCAGATCCGGGTGCTGCTGGTTGATAGCCTGAGCGAGTACGTAGGACCATTGGCCTTCTTCACCGGCAAGGATTGTTACGCGGGTTTCCAGGGCTGGCAGTTCGGTTTCGCTATTGAAGAAGCGTGCACGAATCGTTTGCCCTTCAACGACCTTCACTTTCTGACCATTGACGGCTCGTTCCAGTGAGCCAAGTTCCTTACCCATACACTCCTGATGAGCATGTTCGCAGTTTGCCGATTGAGAGGCCGTGGCGGCATTGGCTGAAACGCTGATGCCAGGGCCCGCCAGTAGGGTGGCAAGAATAAAAGCAGAGCTTGTTAATTTCATAAGTTCCCTCATTAATCGCTGATCCATAATTGGAGCTAAATCTCACCTGCAGCACGGAAAAATAAGCTGTTATTACAGTGTGATAACGAGGTATATAGTATCGGGAGCAAACAACAGGGTTGAATAAGATACTTCTTTGGGTAAGTAAGGGCCGCAGAGTTCTGGCAAAGGAGTTTCCCGATTTGCATTCATTTTCAGGTAACTTGTCCGCGTCGTAACAGCGCGCCTGCCTTGCGGATGACATCGGTCCGATGATTGCCAGCCTGTTGGGGGAGGCAAACCGATGGGGCAACGGTCAGCGCATCGAAGCTTCGGGTGGGCAGTCGAATTAATCGCTCCGGAACAGCTCCCGCTTTGGTTGGGCGCTGTCTTTTCCAGGTCTCTGCCATGAGAGGTTTACCCACATTCCAAAACCTCCGGCCCTGAAAACGTGATGATAAGAGTCTTTGGGATCTTTATTGGTACATAAAAAATCCCCACACAGAGGGCAATCGATGAGGGGGGGTTATGTTCATCGTCTCTTAATCATCGCCGCTAAATAGACCACTATTGAAACTATTAGTAGCGATGTAAGACATATAGACAGAAAGTAATAGTTATTCCATATGTACTCTTCAATAAAGCCAAAACGTGCTCTAAAGAACCAATACACTTTATCTTCTGGGAAGGATTTAAAAAGCGCCACGAGTGTTACAGAAAATAGAAATGCTTCACCAAGCCATAGTAGAACGTATTTTATCGGCCTCATCAGTACACCTGTATAGTTCCGAAAGCAGTTAAAGAGGCTGTTGCTTGTATTGTCGGTGTGCTAAGTAACGCATTACGGAGCAAAATGAAATCAGATAATCGAGGCAGAGTAATACACCCTTCACTACTCCCCTTGTATCCTGCGGGATGTAATCGAAAATTCCCTCTCGTAGCATCACCAATAAATGTCATGTCATCTATCCGCGAATCATGTCTATATAGAGCAAACCATATTGACCTATCGGAACCGCTAATGCCAGATGCAGCCCAATCTATCACAGTGGTTAAAAGGCCGCCAGTGCCACGCGTAACAATATAATAGAGGCCTGGCGGTAATGGGCCGATATTTGGCACAGCAATGACATTAGCATTATTACGTGATGTGCCTGTGCCAGAATAGGCAGGGAAAAAGCCTATCCCCGGGCAACTGAGATTACTTAGTGCGCCACCGTTCAAGTGGAAGGTGCATCTAATCATCTTTCATTCCAGCTATCCGCGAAGATAATGTTACCGTCACAGTGTTTCCACGTGATTTTTTCATAACGCAAAGATACGGCTTCCAGGTGGTTATGCTTTTCAGTTGCCGGGTTTTTGCAATCATGCATCATGGGACAAATAGAGATTACTTTTACATTTTCAAGTAACATATTAAAGTACTCTTGTTCTTGCCCAGAGTAATTAATCTTGTACCATTTGATTTCAACGCTTTTTAGCGTTTGTCCTTTTGCTACCGCTTTGTAGATGTAGGGGCTGGATGAATCAAATTCTTTCTGAAAAGTTAACGGTGCATGTAAACGTGTCCCGGTTATTTTACCCGTTCCATTATCTGTGGGTAAATGCAGGCCATGGCTAAAGCCAAGAACTTCAATACTTCCTTCCCGGTCTTGCACATCAACCGCTCCCTTAATATCAGCCCCGCCATCATCCTTCATCCATAAGTAAGCCGGAATCGCCATTCTTCTTTTTCCTTTTGTGTTTGTTGAATCGATAACCTCACATAAATAAAAAGAGTGATCAATAGATGAAATTATGAAAGCAGCGTGTGTTCATTAATAACAAAAGGTCGCATGGCAGGGGTTTTAAAGGTTGTGTTAACTTGTGCACTTTACATATTTTAGTTAATTGATGTCGGAGTAGGTTTTTGCTCAGCCATAAATAATACCTGTTAAATTTTTTGTGGTTAGCGGTGTGGAGAAGTCTCACCTTCTTTTTACTGCATGTCATAAATGCCTTTCTTTTCATTTATTGATGTAAGTCTTATTTGTTGTGCATGAGGTTATTATATTGTCTGGTTATACATGCAGACGATGTAATTGCTGACAAAGATAATTAATGCGAGGGCGCTCAGAGAAAAATGCAGGGGAATGTAATGATTGCAGAAATGGCTGAACGGTGTTCGTAAATTGCATATTCTCTCTGGAAAGGGTCAGGGAGAGGAGAAGCGCATGACATTAACGTTCCGTATGTTCCCTCTCCTTTTGGGAGAGGGTTAGGGAGAGGGGGCACTCAGGAGCCTGAATCCGTGCATTTCCGGTACAGCCTGCGAGGGTGCCCGATATTGCCGTACAGCATCTCGATGCTGATAAACCCACTCTCCACGCAGTATTCCAGGTAGCGGCGGGTGGTGGTTTTGCTGACGCCAACAACGTCCACCACGTCATCCACGGACCAGTGGGTTTCAGGGTAGTCGCTAAAGAAGCGCTTAATTTTCTCCAGCGTGTTGGGCTCGATCCCTTTGGTCGACGGTGCAGAGGCGGAATCCCCGGCGGGCAGGTTAAACATCCGGTCCAGCGCCTTTTGATCGACCACCTTCATTTGCCGCATCGCGTTCACCAGCAGCATAAAGCGCTCCAGGGACGCCTGTAGCCGCTGGAAGAAAACCGGCTTGATCAGATAATCAAACGCCCCGCTGCGCATGGCGCGGCTGCACGTTTCCATATCGCTGGCGGCGGTGATAAAGATCACCGAACATTCGTAGCTTTTCAGCAGCGGGCTGTCGATAAGCTCCACGCCCTGGCCGTCCGGCAGGTAGTTGTCGAGCAGCACCAGCCGTGGCCTGTGTTCGCTGATAAGTGCGCGAGCCTGCTCCAGCGAGGCGGCAATACCCACCACCCGCAGGTGAAAATTCTGCTCAATGTATTCGCGATGCAGCCCGGCAAGGTGTGGCTCATCTTCAACAATGACGACGTCAAGCGGTCTGGAATGCGTCATGATTTAACCCTGTCGTATGCGAAGCGTGGTAAGGAATAAACACCGAGAAAAGGGTGCCCCGTGGCGCGTTGTCGCTGATTTCGATGCTGCCGCCAGCCTGCTCAACGTAGCCTGCCACCAGGTAGAGGCCGATGCCGTGCTCCGCGCCCGCCAAATCGTCCCCGGTGGGTTTGCTGGTCACGCCCTGTTCGAACAGGTGTGCTTTCATGTCGTCGTCCACGCCGCAGCCTCGATCGGCAACCTCAATCAGCAGCTCCTGATTACGATCTGAAATATAGAGCTCAACGGGCGCGCGGGGCGGCGGAGCGTTCAGCGTGGCGTCCACGGCGTTATCCACCAGGTTGCCAATCACGGACATCAGCGCTGTCTCGTTGATGCCCGGCGGCAGGCGCGTCATCTGGCAGGCCGGGTCGAAGTTCAGCTCAATGCCTTTCTCACGCGCGCTGACGTATTTCCCAAGCAGCAGGCCGCAGAGCGCCGGGGAAGTAAAGCGGGCCGAGACAAAATCCAGCACCTGCTGCGCCCCTTCAGACTGCGCCTGAATATAGCGGATTGCTTCGTCGTAGTGCTGCATCTGCAACAGGCCGACCAGCGTGGCGGTCCAGTTCAGCTGTTCGTGGCGCATCATGCGCAGGTTGTCGGCATAGCGCGTTACCTGGCTGAGCTGGCTGCTGAGGGTGTTGATGTCATTCTTATCGCGGAAGCTGAACACCCAGCCGCTTTCCTGCCCCTCAAGCTCAATAGGCACGCGATTGACGATCACCTGCCGCTGGTTCAGCACGGCAATCTGGTCGTGGCGGTTGCGGCTCTCCGTCTGGTCAAAGAAGCCCGGCGGCACGTGCAGAATGGCCTCCAGCGGTTTGCCAAGCAGCATCTTTTCATCCTGGCGAATCGCCAGTAGCTCTCTCGCGGCGCGGTTGATCAGGATCAGTTGCCGCTCTTCGTTAATCGCAAACACGCCTTCATACATTGCCTCCAGCAGCGCCTTTTGTTGCAGCACCAGCAGGGCGATGTCCCTGGGCTCCAGGCGGAACATCTGCTTTTTCAGGTTGCGGCTGAACAGCCAGGAAAAGAGAAACAACAAAAGCAGCAGCGCGAGGCCGTAAAGCGCGGCCTGCCACAGCAGGCGGGCGTTGATATTGGCGATGTACGAGGTGAGATAGCCCACCGAAACAATGCCGATCACCTGATGCTGCGCGTTGAAAATCGGGGCCTTGCTGCGAAGCGACACGCCAATCCCGCCCTGGCGCACGGAGATAATGGTTTTGCCCTGTAAGACCTCCGCGTTGTCGCCGCCAATCATCGGCAGGTTCAGGCGCTCCGGCGATTCTGAGTGATAGAGGTGCTGTTCGTGAACGTCGCCAATCACGATATAGCTGGCGTCACTTTGGGCGCGCAGCGGCTGAATCAGTTGGGCGATCCCGGTCAGATCGCGGCGTGCGACCTTATCCGCCAGCCCAGGCATCAGCGCAATTTCGCTGGCCTGCACCCGGGCGCGCTGGCCCAGGTCGTGATGCAACTGGCGGTCGATAAAATGAAAGAGGATCGCGCCCAGCAGCGTGAGCAGCAGGCAGGAGAACAGCACCAGCGACAGAAAAAGCTTCACCTGAAACGGGAGTCGGCGTTTCATAATACCTGCTGAAAATTCCGAGCGATGTCAGAGCCTGCCATCTGGATAAAGCGCCCGCAATGTTATGAGCTCAGAGATGTGAGAGGCGACACTCTCCGTGAGGTAAGGGGGGAAGTGCGAGAGTGAATGCCCTCTCGCAGCGGCAGTTTTACAGACGAAAACCACCGTCACCCACCTGAGCCGTGGCGTACCATTGCATCAGCTCAGCGGTGCCCGGTTCCCCTTCAGCAGGTGCCCACGGGGCGGAGTCCTGCTCCTGAACGGGCTGGTAGCCGCCGTGTTTGACTTCAAAAATCACCGCGCCCGGATCGAGAGACAGCACGGCATGCCAGGTGCCCGCGTCCATTTCCAGCGCTTTGCACTCCTCGCCCAGTATCACGCGACGCGTCACCGTGCCGTTATCGTCAAAGTTAAGCACCACAAAACGGCCGCTCAGCGGAAGCAGCAGCTCAAAGGTGTGCGGGTGGCGATGCGGGCGAATATAGGTGCCGGGCTCCATGGCAATGGCGAGGCGCTGAACCGGGTCGCTCAGCTCCGGGTGGAAATTGCGATGCGCGCGCAGGCGAGGGGCCTGAGCCGCCGCTTCGCTCTGCTGTTGTAAATCGGAAAGGGTGATCGTTTTCATCATGTTCCTGCGTATCCATAAGAGTTTTGTCGCCAAAGAGTAGCAGCCGCGTCTGTCGCCGAAAAGCAGGGTTAGTGCGATAGCACGCAGGCTTGCCCTTGCACCGCCACGCCGACGGTCGCACCCGGCTGTAGCCACGGCTGGCTGACCGTTTTAATCTCCAGCGGCGATGCCCAGCCGGTTGCCATGAGCGTCAGGGTTGAAAGATGGCCGCTGAAATCGACCCCGGTCACCGTGGCCTGCGCCTGCGAAGCCGTGGTGGCGGTGATAATAAGCTGTTCAGGGCGCAGCATAATGCGTCTTTCTCCGCTTATTGATGGGTTTGCCACCGGGATCTCTCCCAGGGCGCAGCGCGCAACCCCGTGGCTGACCTGAGCGGTAAAAATCAGCGCATCGCCCAGGAAAAGCGCGGTTTGCTCATCGACCGGACGGGAATACACCTCTGCGGGCGATCCCACCTGGGTGAAACGCCCCTGGCGGATCACCGCGATCTGGCTGGCAAACGACAGCGCCTCCTGCTGATCGTGGGTAACCAGAATCGAGGCGACGCCCGCCTGGGCCAGCAGCTCTGCCGTCGCTTTCCGGGTGGCGGCCCGCAGGCCGGTATCCAGGGCGGAAAATGGCTCATCCAGCAGCATCAGCGCGGGCTTCTGCGCCAGCGCCCGGGCCAGCGCCACGCGCTGTTGCTGGCCACCGGAAATTTCATGCGGCCAGTGGGCTGCAAGGCGTGCGTCAAGGGACACAAGCTCCATCAGCTCCGCCACGCGCCTGCGGTTTTCGTCCTTCGGGCCCTTCAGGCCGTAGGCGATGTTGTCGCCCACCTTCATGTGCGGAAACAGCGCGCCTTCCTGCGGCACGAAGCCGATCCCACGCTCGTGGGCGGGTACAACGGTTTGCTTATCGAACAGCGTTCTGCCTTGTAAGGTGATTTTACCTGTATCCGGGGCTTCAAACCCCGCCAGGATACGCAGCAGCGTGGTTTTGCCTGAGCCCGACGGGCCAACAATGGCCGTCCGGCTGCCGGGCGTCACCGCCAGGTCGATCGCCTCCAGCACCGGCGTCTGCGAAAATTTTTTAGAAATACCGGATAACGTCAGCATGTTACAGGCCCGCCAGTTTTTGCGATTGGACGTAGAGAATGCCGGTCAGCGGCAGCGAAAGCAGGATCATCAGCAGGGCGTAAGGCGCGGCGGCCACGTAGTCGATTTCGCTGGTCAGCGCCCAGAAGCCCGTCGCCAGGGTGCGCGTGCCGAGGGGCGACAGCAGCAGCGTGGCGGTGAGCTCATTGCTAATTCCCAGAAAGACCAGCGCCGCACCCGCTGCGGCTCCCGGCGCGGCCAGCCGCAGCGTAATACTCCACAGCGCTGCCGCAGGGGTTCTGCCTAAGCTGCGGGCGGCATTTTCCAGCTCGACCGGTGCCTGGGCAATGCCCGCCCGCAGGTTGATCAGCGCCCTCGGGGCGAACATCAGTAGATAGGCGAGGAACAGCGTCACTTCGGTCTGGTAGATTGGCCGGAAGTGATGAATGGTCACCGTGACCAGCGCCAGCGCCACCACAATGCCGGGCAGCGAGCTGGTGAAATAGTTGCAGCCTTCAAGCAGCCGGAACAGCCGACGAGGGTAGCGGACCGACAGCCAGGCCACGGGCACCCCCGCCAGGACGACGATTGCCGCCCCAACGGCGGAAAGCAGCAGCGTCTGCTGGAGCGAGAGCCAGAGCACGGTGTGCTGCCAGTTCTCCACGCCGCCGAGCCATAGCCAGCGTCCAAGCACCGTCAGCGGCACGACAAAGGCCAGCAGGATCACGCTGAGGGCGAACAGTTGCCCGGCAAACTGCCAGCCGGGGGACAGTCGCCCGCGCTGTTGCTCGCGTGCCGCGCCGGAGCCGACTCGCGCATAGCGGACTTTACCGCGGGTGACGCCTTCCAGCGTCAAAATCACCAGGCAGCAGAGCGCCAGCACTCCGGCGAGCATGTTGGCCGCCGGGCCGCTGAACGTCGACTGAAACTGGTCGTAGATAGCGGTGGTAAAGGTGTCGAAGCGGATCATCGCATACAGCCCATATTCGGCCAGCAGATGCAGCGCTACCAGCAGCGCACCGCCCCAGACGGGCAGTTTGAGCTGCGGCAATACCACGCGCCAGAACACCTTCAACGGCGAACTGCCGAGTGAGGCAGCCACGTCCTCAAGCGTCGGATCGAGGCGGCGCAGCACGGCGGAAACGGGCAGATAGATAAACGGGTAGTAGGCCAAAACGGACAGAAACACCCCGGCGGGCAGCCCGTGCAGCGACGGAATAGCGCTCACCCAGGCATAGCTTTGCACAAACGCCGGGATCGCTAACGGCGCGACGGCCAGCACCGACCAGACGCGTCGGCCCGCAAGCGTTGTGCGCTCCGTCAGCCAGGCCAGCAGGACCCCCACCGCCACGCAGAGGGGGACCGTCAGGGCAATCAGCCACAGCGTGTTGCCGAGCAGTTCGGCCACGCGCGGGCGGAAGACGAGTGCTTTCACCGTTTCCCAGCCGGTATCGACGCTCACGTAGACCACGAAAGCCGGAGGGATCAGCGCCAGGGCCGAAAACAGGCACGCCAGCGCCGTCAGCAGGATTGCCGGTCTTGCCCGCCCGGCTTCGACCCGTGCCCGGGAATGTTCAGTCACATTGACGACGGACATGCAGCACTCATCCTTTTACTTGTCACTCAGAGCAGGCCAGCCTGCGTCATCAGGTCAATCACCTTCTTGCTGTTCAGCTCGGAGGCTTCCACCTTCGGCGCATCCAGATCTTTCAGCGGCACCAGTTTCGGGTTAGAGGCAGCGTTGACGCCGACGGCGTACTCAAACGCATCGTTGGTGCGCAGAGATTCCTGGCCTTCTTTGCCTGTTACCCACTTGATGAAGGCCTGAGCCTGCTGCTGGTGCTTACTGGACGCCAGCACGCCACCACCGGAAATGCTGACGAAGGCACCCGGATCCTGATGTTTAAAATAGTGCAGCGCGGTGTTTTTGCTGTTCTCACCGGTTTTGGCCTGATCGACAAAGCGGTAGTAGTGGTAGATCACGCCGCCGTCGATTTGCCCGGCGTTCACCGCCTTCATCACCGTGCTGTTGCCTTTATAGGCCACAAAGTTGGTTTTCATCGCTTTCAGCCAGTCGAGGGTCGCTTTTTCGCCCTTCAGCGCCAGCATCGCGCTGACGATGGCCTGGAAATCTGCGCCCGACGGGGAAGCGGCCCAGCGTCCTTTCCACTCTGGCTTCGCCAGGTCCATCAGCGAGTGCGGCAGCTGTGCTTCGCTCAGTTTAGCCGGGTTGTAGACAAACACCGTGCTGCGCGCGGCGATGCCAATCCAGCGGCCATGTGCCGGGCGATACGCCGGGGAAACCTGCGCCAGGGTGGCGGCATCCAGCGGGGCGAACAGCTTGGCGTTGTCGACGAGCACCATCGCTGGGGAGTTTTCCGTCAGAAACACGTCGGCCGGGGAGGCGCTGCCTTCCTGCACCAGCTGGTTGCCGAGTTCGCTGTCCCCGCCGTTACGCAGGGTCACCTTGATCCCGGTTTCTTTGGTGAAACCGTCGACCCAGGACTGCACCAGGTTTTCGTGTTGCGCGTTATAGACCACGATCCCGGCATCGCTCTCAGCGGCGAGCGTCTGAGAAGAAAGCAGGATTGAGGAGGTGAGCACGGCCAGAGTACAGAGGGACGAGACGCCAAATTTCATCGGTTAATCCTTCATAAAAGTGAGTAAAAGCACCAGAAAGCATAGCGAGGCGGATTACAGCACACTGAAAGATAAATGCTAATGAAAGTGATTATCATTTATATAAAAAGGTGGGAAATAGGGCGTATTGCACCTTTCAGACGATAAACCGCCTGAACGGCGGGGCAGGGTATTGAGAAGATTAAATTAACCTTAACAGCAGGCGAGCAGGGCAGCCGCCTGCGGATAAACGCGGCGATTTGCCGCGTGTCCCACTTTATTTATTCAGCTCGGCTTTGGCTTCCGCCAGCTCTTCTTTCGCGTCTTCAAGCTTTTCCTGCTTTTTGGCGATCTTGTCGTTGCGGCCGCTGGCTTTGGCTTCGTTCAGCTCCTGCTCGCGTTCGGCAACCTTTTGCTCTTTTTTACGCACGTCGGCTTCACGCTCCGCGCGCAGAGACGCATCGGTGCAGTTGGCTGAGGTTTCCGCCAGCGCTTTCTCGAGACCCGCAATGCGGTAGCTATTGTTGTGCGCTTTGGCATAGTCAATCTGCTGCTGAATCTCCGCTTTTTTAGCGGCACAGCCTGTCAGGCCAGATTGCGCCAGTGCGGCTGTGGCCGGAAGGGTAATCAGCATCAGGGCCAGCGCGGTTTTCTTCGTCATCGTTTTAAAAATCATGGTTTCTCGCTCCTTGTGAAATTCGTTAAACGACACTTTAGCGGTCAGATCTTAATGAATGCTTAAATCAACCTCAATAAGGTTGAGGTGATTCATTTTTTGACCAACCCTTGACCCTTAGCAAGAAAGAGTGCGCCCATCTCTCGCATAATCACCGCCGTTTTTCCTCTTACTGGTGTGATGGAATGGTAAATCAACTGAATCTGAACTGGCCTGAGTTCTTAGAGAAATACTGGCAAAAACAACCCGTTGTGTTGAAAAATGCCTTCCCGAACTTCGTTGACCCGATCACGCCGGACGAGCTGGCGGGGCTGGCGATGGAGCCGGAAGTGGACAGCCGCCTGGTGAGCCACAAGGACGGCCAATGGAGCGCGAGCCACGGCCCGTTCGAACAGTTTGACGACCTCGGCGAAAGCGGCTGGTCGCTGCTGTGTCAGGCGGTGAACCACTGGCATATGCCTGCGGCGGAGCTGGTACGTCCGTTCCGCGTGCTGCCGGAATGGCGTCTGGACGATCTGATGATCTCCTACTCCGTGCCGGGCGGTGGCGTGGGCCCGCACATCGACAACTACGACGTCTTCATCATTCAGGGCATGGGCCGCCGCCGCTGGCGCGTGGGCGATGCCATTCCGATGCGTCAGTTCTGCCCGCACCCGGCGCTGCTGCACGTTGATCCGTTTGAACCGATTATCGACGTCGAAATGTCGCCGGGCGATATCCTCTATATCCCGCCTGGATTCCCGCACGATGGCTTCACTTACGAAGACACGCTGAACTATTCAGTAGGCTTCCGTGGGCCGAACGGACGCGACCTGATCAGCGGTTTTGCCGACTATGCACTGGAAAACGATCTTGGCGGAGTGAACTATGGCGATCCCGATCTGACGGTTCGTGACCATGCAGGCCGCGTGGAGCCGCATGAGCTTGAACGCCTGCGCGCGATGATGGTCGAAATGATCAGCCAGCCGGAAGACTTTAAACAGTGGTTTGGCCGTTTTGCCAGCACGCCACGTCACGAGCTGGATATCGCCCCGGCAGAGCCGCCATACTCCGCAGAAGAAGTGCTGGATGCCTTGCAGGGCGGTGAAACGCTGACGCGCCTGAGCGGGCTGCGCGTGCTGAACGTCGACGGCAAATTCTTTGTTAACAGCGAAGGCTGGAACCCGGCAGATGTGCAGGCGGCGGATGCGTTAAGCCGTCTGACTGAACTCAGCCAGGATGACCTCGGCAACGCCCTGCAAAACCCGGCGTTTGTTGAAGAGCTGACGGCGTTTATCAATCAGGGTTACTGGTTCTTCGACGAGTAATTGTTGAGGGGGGGGGCTGCCTGATGCCCTCTCCCCAACCCTCTCCCACGGGGAGAGGGAGTAAAACCAAAGCTTCAGACAGATCCTTCTCCCACGGGGAGAGGGAGTAAAACCAAAGCTCCGGACAGTTGCCTCTCCTAAAGGGAGAGGGAGTAAAACCAAAGCTTCAGACAGATCCTTCTCCCAAAGGGAGAGGGAGTAAAACCAAGGCTCCGGACAGTTCCCTCTCCCTTTGGGAGAGGGTTAGGGAGAGGGAAAATACACGATCAATTCGCTGAAACAGGGCGCCCGTCCGGCTGCACTTTCACCTCATCCTCAGGCGTGGCATGACGTCTCTCCGCCAGTAGGCGGCAAATCTCCGCGTGCTTCTCTTCGGTAAAGGTAAAGCGCGACATAAAGCCCAGGCGGATCAGCGAGCCAATTGCGGGCAGCAGGCAGATGCCGAAGAACAGCCCGTTCAGCACCGCGTCGCTCTGGCTTTGCGCCTGCGGCACGTAGCCAATCATCGTCAGAAACACGCCAATTAATCCGCCGCCGACGGCCACCGACATCTTGCCGGTGAAGGTCTGCCCGGAAAAGGTAATTGCCGCACAGCGTTTATGAGTGTGGTACTCGGCGTATTCGATGGTGTCGGCAATCATCGACGAGGTGAGAATGTTGGTCATCATCACGAAGATGGTGCTCAGACCAAGCAGCAGGAACAGTACCGCCGTGTGGTGGTAGCCCGCAAACCACATCACCACGCGCACCGCGATATCCAGCCCGCAGAGGATCATAAACAGCTTCCGCTTGGGCATTTTGCGCGTCAGCATCGGTGCCACCAGGCACACCACGGCTGCCACAATCCCCATCAGGCCAATCACCATCTGCAGGCTGGCGTCGCCCATGTTGTAGATAAAGAAATAGATATAAATGCCGTTGGCGACGTTATGAAACACGCAGAAGAAGAACGACAGCAGGATAATAAACAGCGGCTTGTTCTGCTTCAGGTTGCGGAAGGTGTCGCGCATGGTGACCTTTTCAGGGCTTGGCGGCACGCGCTCCTTAATCTGTAAAAAGCCGTTCAGCATCAGCGGCAGGCCAACCAGCATCATCACCAGGGCCGCCATAAAGTAGCCCTTGTCGTTGCTGTACTGCGAGAAGAATGCCGCCAGCTTCGGGAAGAAGATATTGGCGCAGGCAATGCCCGCGTTCACGCCGAGCATGGCGGCGGTGACCGCGCGGGTGCGCTGGCCTGAGTCGTTGGTCATAACCGAGGACATCGACCAGAACGGAATATCCGAAATGGCGTACAGCGTGCCCCACAGAATGTAGGTCACTCCGGCGTAAAGAATTTTTGTGGTGGTGTCGGCCTCGATTTTATAGAACGACAGCAGCGTGACGCCGGTAATCAGCAGCGGCGCAATCAGCATAAAGTGGCGGAACTTGCCGAAGCGGCTGTTGATGGTGTCCATGATGCTGGCAAACAGCGGATCGTGAATCGCATCCCAGGCGCGGGCAATCAGGAAGATGGTACTGGCGGCGAGGGCGGAGATGCCCAGCACGTCGGTATAAAAATAGTTAATGAATGAACCCACTAAACCAAAGCTAAAACACTGACCTAAACCATAGCCAAAATAGGACCACAACTCGCGAGACGGTATTTTCATTGTATTTGCCATAGTGCGTACCTTAAGGCCCGGCAGCAAACCGCCGGGCATTGTCATGAGTTATTTTTATGAACGGGCAGGGTGCAGGCCGATTTTGCTCAGCTTGCGCACCAGGCGCATTTCCGCCTGCGAGAACGGAATGCCGTTTTCTTCAAACACGTCGTGGAACCACAGGCGGCAGTAGTCCGGGGAGTGGGTCATCACTACCGGCCACGGTAGCCAAGTCTGGGTTTTGCCGCGCACTAAGCCCCACTGATACGGCGCCACGTTGGTGGCATGCATCAGCGGTAGCTGTTCTTCGATAGTGCTGCCAACGTGACGCGCCAGCCATTCAGTGCAGAACATCGGGCGGCCAAGCTGCTCCAGTTGATGGATGATGGCGACCATCCGCGCGGTGTTGGTGTAGGCGTGGAAGCTCACCACGTCCGAAAGCTCAAGCGCGGTTTGATCCAGCGGATGCTGATAGAACGTCTCACCTTCTTCTTCCTGCGGCAGACGCCAGGCGCAGACGGTCAGCGGCTGCTCAGGATCTTCTTCACGCACCCATTCGAAGGCTTTGCGCATCAGATCGTGGGCGAACGTCTCCAGCTTCTCGTCGTATTGCACTTCGACGGTGCCGGTGGCGAAAATGCCGCGGTTGCCCGGCTCGTTGTAGAGATCCCACAGCAGCACGCGTTTGTCGCTGCGAAACTCGCGCACGATGTCTCGCACGTAGCGCTCAATCTGCGGCCATTCATCGCGGTCGCATACTTTGGCGCGCCCCGGGCTCGCCGCCGCCTGGCTGTTGTGTTTGCCCGGCACCGGCGCTTTTTGCGGGCCGAGGTAAGGTTCGTCGCCGGAGAAACCGCAGTCATCCATCAGCGTCAGCATGGTGCGGAAGCCGTGGCCGTCGGCAATGCGCAGGAATTGATGGATGCGTTCGACGAGGCCATCTCTGTCATGTTCCCAGACGATAAACGGCAGGTTGATGCGCAGGCTGTTGTAGCCCGCGTCCGCCGCCCAGCCCAGCTCGCGTTCGATGGTCGGCGCGTCGAAGGTGTCTTTCTGCCAGATATCGGTCCAGTTCACCGCCGTTGAAGGCAGATAGTTAAAGCCGCACAGCCAGCCCTGCTGCTGATACCACGCGTTTGCCTGCTGCTGCGTCCACTGCTGTTTCATGCTCACCTCAATAGCTGATAATGTTTAGCTAATAATTATTAGTTGTGGCATAAATGAGCAATTGCGAGAGGGCAGAAAAGCGAGAAGCGTCACAAAGTTCAGCCACACAGCACAAAGAAACGTGACCGGAGGCGCAGAGCGCTGCCGAAAAGCGATGCGGGCAGGTATGATGTTGATTCTGTTAGCCGTGGGGCAGGGATTATGAAACGGAAAAATAAGGTCACGATGAATGACATTGCGCGCGCCGCCGGGGTGTCACAGGCCACGGTGTCGCTGGTGCTCAACCAGTCGCGCAACATCAAACTCAGCGACGAGACGCGCCAGCGGGTGATCGCGGTGGCGGGCGAACTCGGCTACGACCGTCTGCCCGCTATTCACTCCCCGCGCAATCAGGAAGAGATAGCGCTGCTGATAAGCTCCCTGCAAAGCTTCGACCCTTTTGTGGACGCCATCACCCAGGCCCGCGAGGCCGCCTGGCGTAACGAGGTGCTGCTGACCGTTTACGACTACGGCGACGACAGCGAGCTGGCGCTGAACATCATTCGCCAGCTGGAAAAACGCAACTGCGTGGGCATCATTCTTGCCTCGCCGGTGACCTGCGTGGCGGACATGAGCGCGTTTCAGGACTGCACCACGCTGCCGCTGGTGCTGCTCAACCAGCGCGATCCTGACTCGCCGTTGTTGCCGTCGTTCGTGCCGGACGACTACGCCAATGCCTTCCAGATGACGCGGCACCTGCTCAGCCAGGGCGTAACCCGCATCGCGCACATTACGGGCGAAAGCTGGATGGAGGCGACCCGTCAGCGCCTGGCGGGCTACCAGGCGGCGCTGATTCAGGCGGGCATTGAGCCGAAAGCCGAATGGGTGCAGCAGACCAACTGGCAGTTCAACGAATCCTATCAGGCGACGGTGACGCTGCTGGCGCTGGACGAGCGTCCGGAGGCCATTTTCTGCGCCAGCGACTGGCTGGCCATCGGCTGCTATCAGGCCTTATCGACGCACGGCGTGAGTATTCCGCAGCAGATGCGGGTGGCGGGCTATGACGATCAGAAAATCTCCGAGCAGATGACGCCGCCGCTGACCAGTATTCAGCTGCCTTATGGCGAGCTGGGCCGCCTGGCGGTGGAATATCTCTGCAACGCTGAAGATGCGGCCACGCATTTAACCCTGGCGGGCAGGCTGAAGGTGCGACTCTCCAGTGGCGCAAATTTATAATTAAACCTCAAATAGCACCGCCTGCTTAGCTGATTATAAGCAGGCTAAGTATATTCACCCCATCAATACTTCCGCTGATACCTGATTCTTTCTCTTCGACGCCGCCTGTTCGTCACGCAGGGCGTCTGCACTTCTTTTGCTTTTTTCCGACGTGGGTATCGCACCAAAAACTAAAAGAGACCTGCATATGACCATCAAAAAACTGCGTTTTGCTTTGTTAGTTGCGATTCCTGCCCTGGGGCTCGCCGCAGGCGGCTGGATGTATTTCACCGGCGGCCGCTATGTTGAAACGGATAATGCCTACGTGAAAGCGGATAAAACCGCGATTGGCGCCGAGGTGTCTGGCCGCGTATTACATGTGGCGGTGAAAGAGAATCAGCACGTCAATAAAGGTGACTTATTATTTAGCGTCGATCCCGAGCCTTATCAGTTGGCCGTCGCGCAGGCGAAATCGGAGCTGAATAATACCGTTATCGATCTCAATACCATCAAGTCGCAATATCAGAGCAAGCTTGCCAACATTGCTGTTTCTAAAAGCCAGCTGGCTTACGCTCAGCGTGAGGAAGGGCGTCTGCATCGCCTGAGCGGCCCAGGCTACGTGTCGGCATCTGAACTGGACGGCGCGCATGAGAAGTCACTGCTGATGGCGCTGGAAGTGAATATGCTGCAAAAACAGCTCCAGGAAGTGACGGACAGTTTTGGCGGCGATATTACTCTGCCCGTGGAGCAGCATCCGCGTTATAAAAAAGCGCTGGCGGAGCTGAATACGGCGAAGAGTCGTCTGTCCCACGTCAATGAATATGCGCCATCCTCCGGCACGATCGCTAAAGTTATTCAAACCGGGGAATATGTGCAGGGCGGCACCACGACAATGCTGCTGGTCTCCGACAGCCATTTATATATTGAGGCCAACTTTACCGAAAAAGATCTCACCCATATTCGCAATGATGAACCGGCAGAAATTAATGTGGATTATGCGCCTGGCGTGACCTGGCATGGCAAAGTCAGCAGCATCAGCCCGGCTACCGGTGCGGAGTACTCGGTGATCCCTGCCGAAAACGCCACCGGCAACTGGGTGAAAGTGACCCAGCGCGTACCAGTGCGTATTCGCCTGCAAACCGATGCCAGCCAGCCGCAGCTGCGTGCCGGGCTGAGCGCGACCATCAGGATTGATACCCAGGCTAATGCCAACCGCGCATCCTGAGGAGGCACAGATGTCTGATGTTATTGCCGCGCCTCAGCCGCAACGTACCGCCGTTGACAGGCGCTTGCTGATCACCTTCTCGGTGATGCTGGCAACCATTATGCAGGCGCTGGATACCACCATCGCCAACGTGGCGCTGCCGCACATGCAGGGCGCGATGGGGGCGACCCAGGATCAGACCTCATGGGTGCTGACCTCCTACATCGTCGCCGCCGCCATAGCGATGCCGCTGACCGGTTTCGTCGCGGCCCGCATCGGTCGTAAGCGGCTGTTCACCTGGTCGGTGATCGGCTTTACAGTTGCGTCGATGCTTTGCGGCGCAGCGCAGTCGCTCAACCAAATCGTCATTTTCCGCCTGCTGCAGGGTATTTTTGGCGCAAGCCTGGTGCCGCTTTCACAGTCGGTGATGCTCGACGCATGGCCGAAAGAGAAGCACGGCTCGGCGATGGCGATGTGGGGCATGGGCGTGATGGTCGGGCCGATCCTCGGCCCCGCGCTCGGCGGCTGGCTCACCGAGTATTACAGCTGGCGCTGGGTGTTCTACATCAACATCCCGTTTGGCGTGCTGGCATGGCTTGGTATTTCTGCGTTCGTCAGCGAAACCGCGCTGGATGCGAAACGTAAATTTGACCTGCCTGGTTTCTTCTTTCTGAGCGTGGCGATCGGCAGCCTGCAGCTGTTTCTCGATCGCGGTCAGTCTAAAGAGTGGTTTGCCAGCGGCGAAATTATCATCGAAGCGGTGCTGGCAGCGGTTGCCTTCTATCTGTTTATCGCCCACATATTTACCATCAAAAAACCCTTTATCGAGCCCGGCATCTTCCGCGACAAGAACTTCGTCGTCGGGCTGCTGTTCAGCTTTATGATGGGCACCATTCTGCTGGCGACGATGGCGCTGATGCCGCCGCTGCTGCAGAACTTTATGCACTACCCGGTCATCGACGTCGGCCTGCTGATGACCCCGCGAGGTTTCGGCACCATGTTCAGTATGATGGTCGTCGGGCGCATCGCCGGGAAGGTCGATCTGCGCTATGTCATCGCGCTGGGCGTGGTCGTGATGGCGGTGTCGCTGTGGCAGATGACGCAGTTCAGCATGTGGATGAGCCCTTGGGAAATTATCAGCTCGGGCGTGGTGCAGGGCATCGGTATGGGGCTGACGTTTGTGCCGCTCTCGACGCTTACCTTTTCCACGCTCGCACCCTCTTATCGTACCGAAGGCACGTCGCTCTATTCGCTGATCCGCAACATCGGCAGCAGCATTGGCATTTCCGTGGTGACGACGTACCTGGCCCGGAAAAGCCAAAGCAACCACAGCGTCTTTTCCGGGTTTATCACCCCCTTCAATAAGGCGTTACAGGGTGAATATAATTTGCATCACATCTCCGGGCTGATGGCCATTAACGATGAGGTCACCCGCCAGGCAACGGTGCTGGCCTACTATCAGGATTTCCGCCTGATGATGTTCCTCTGCTTCCTGTTGCTGCCGCTGGTGCTGCTGTTTTCAAAACCGGACAAGGTCGGGGAGACGATTCTGGAATAAAAATCAGGCATAAAAAAAGCCGGACAAGCAGCGAGCTGTCCGGCTTTTTACGTTTAAAGCATTAACGCTGAGAACAGCCTGAACACTGCTTGTTCTGGATCTGCTGGAAGAAATCGTTGCCTTTGTCATCCACAAGGATAAACGCCGGGAAGTTTTCGACTTCAATTTTCCAGATGGCTTCCATACCCAGTTCTGGATACGCCACGCACTCCAGGCTCTTGATGCTCTGCTGCGCGAGTACGGCCGCCGGGCCGCCGATGCTGCCGAGGTAGAAGCCGCCGTGCTGGTTGCAGGCGTCAGTTACCTGCTGGCTGCGGTTGCCTTTGGCAAGCATCACCATGCTGGCACCGTGGGACTGCAACAGATCCACATAAGAATCCATGCGACCTGCGGTGGTTGGGCCGAGGGAGCCTGACGCATAGCCTTCCGGGGTTTTCGCCGGGCCTGCGTAGTAGATTGGGTGATCTTTCACGTACTGCGGCAGCGCTTCGCCGTTATCCAACAGCTCTTTCAGCTTCGCATGGGCCATGTCGCGCGCCACGATGATGGTGCCATTCAGCGACAGACGGGTGGAAACTGGATGGGCGGAAAGCTGCTTGCGGATCTCGCTCATCGGCTGGTTCAGATCAATCTTCACCACTTCGCCTTCGCCCTGCTGGCGCAGTTCTTGCGGAATATACTGCCCCGGATTGGCTTCCAGTTTTTCAATCCAGATGCCGTCGCGGTTGATTTTCGCTTTGATATTGCGGTCTGCCGAGCAGGAAACGCCCATGCCGATCGGGCAGGACGCACCGTGGCGTGGCAGGCGAATAACGCGGATATCATGAGCGAAGTATTTACCACCGAACTGTGCGCCGAGGCCGAGGTTCTGCGCTTCCTGCATCAGCTCTTTCTCAAGCTGCACGTCTCGGAACGCCTGGCCGTGCTCGTTCCCTTCGGTTGGCAGGCCGTCGTAATAGCGGGTTGATGCCAGCTTCACGGTTTTCAGCGTCGATTCTGCGGAGGTGCCGCCAATCACGAAGGCGATGTGGTACGGCGGACAGGCCGCGGTGCCGAGCGTGCGCATCTTCTCAACCAGCCAGTTTTTCAGTTTGGCAGGCGTGATCAGCGCTTTGGTTTCCTGATACAGATAGGTTTTGTTGGCGGAGCCGCCGCCTTTCGCCATACACAGGAACTTGTATTCATTGCCGTCGACGCTGTAGAGATCGATCTGCGCAGGCAGGTTGGTGCCGGTGTTCACTTCTTTATACATATCCAGCGGGGCGTTCTGGGAGTAGCGCAGGTTGTCTTCGGTGTAGGTGTTGTACACGCCACGCGCCAGCGCGGCCTCGTCACCGCCGCCGGTCCAGACGTTCTGGCCTTTTTTACCCATGATGATTGCGGTGCCGGTGTCCTGACAGGTTGGCAGCACGCCTTTGGCGGCAATCTCCGAGTTGCGCAGGAACTGCAATGCGACGTATTTGTCGTTGTCGCTGGCTTCCGGGTCAGTCAGGATTGCCGCGACCTGCTTCTGATGAGAAATGCGCAGCATAAAGGAGGCATCGTGAAATGCCTGCTGCGTCAGCAGGGTCAGAGCTTCCGGCTCAACTTTCAGCACTTCCTGACCATCAAATTCAGCTACGGAAACGTGCTCGCGGGTCAGCAGATAGTATTCGGTTTCATCTTTCGAAAGCGGGAAAGGATTCTGATAAACAAAAGGTTTATTCGACATACTCAACTCCATAAAGTTAAAAACCGCCGGGGAGTGCCCGACGGTTTTGAATCAGAACATCATCGACATCCACGGATAGCCAATCAGCAGCAGGGCGGCGAGGAAGATAGCCCCGAAGATGGTGCCGAGGCGCCAGTAGTCTTTGGTCGGCAGATAGCCGCTGCCGTAATAGATTGGGCTCGGGCCGGTGCCGTACGGAGTGATGATCCCCATCACGCCGAGTGAGGTCACCATCAGCAGACAGAACACTTCCATATTCATGCCCGGAATGGTGGAGGCGATGGTCAGCATCGCAGGCAGCAGCGCGGTAGTGTGCGCAGTGGTGCTGGCAAACAGGTAGTGCAGCAGGTAGAACGCCAGCAGCAGCACGATGGTTGCGGTGCCCGGAGAGATGCCGCCCATCAGCGCGCCGCCTTCTTTACCCAGCCACGCGATGAAGCCAGTGGAAGAGAGGCCGTCGGCCAGGGCGACGAGCGTTGCGAACCACACGAAGGTATTCCACGCCGCTTTGTTGCTGGTGATGTCGTTCCAGTTCAGCACGCCGGTCCACAGCATCAGCACGATAACCAGCAGGGCGGCCATGGCAGGCTCAATAAAGTCGGCGGCGAAGATCCACATCATCAGCGCACAGCAGACGAACACCAGCAGCAGGATTTCGTTGCGCGACAGCTTGCCGAGTTTTTCCAGTTCACGAGCGGCCCACAGCGGCACTTCGTTGTTCACTTTCACTTCTGGCGGGTAGAACCAGTAGGCCAGCAGCGGCATCACCAGAATCAGGATCACGCCGAGCGGCAGGAACGCCAGGAACCACATGCCCCAGGAGATGTTCAGACCAACGATGCTTTTCACCAGCGCCAGCGCCAGCAGGTTAGGTGCCAGGGCAGAGAGGAACATCGAACTGGTGATACAGGCCGCGGTGATCGCCACCCACATCAGGTAAGAACCGATTTTACGCGCGCTCGGATCGTTAGGTTTTGAGCCGTACAGCGGCGGCAGGTTAGCGATGATTGGGTAGATGGTCCCGCCGCTGCGCGCGGTGTTCGATGGAGTGAACGGGGCCAGCAGCAGGTCAGCGAAGGTGATGGCATAACCGAGCGTCAGGCTGCGGCGGCCGAGGTATTTCACCAGGATCAGCGCCAGACGGCGACCAAACTGGGTTTTGTCGTAGCCTGCAGCGAACATGAAGGCACCGAAAATCAGCCACACGGTGGAGTTGCCGAAGCCGCTCACTGCCCATTTAAAGGAGGCGGTTGCCAGTTTGAATTTTGGCTCCAGCATTTGCTCCGGGCTGAACAGCAGCCACTGGCTGCACAGGGCGATGACCACCACGCCGGTCAGACCGATGACGGCACCTGGCAGCGGTTCGAAGATAAGGCCGACGATCACGCCGACGAAGATAGCGAAGTAGTGCCATGCGTACGGTGGCAGGCCTTCCGGCACCGGTATAAACAGCAGCAGCACCGCGACGATAATCGGCAGCGCCATCATCACCAGGCGGTTTTTATTACCGGCTTTTGCACTTGCCGGAGCGGCAGGTGCGGGGGTTGCAGTTTTGTCTTTCATAGTGAGACTCGACAAGTAGTTAAGAATTCGGTTTGCCGTTCTGAATGACGCGATCGCTTTTTTTAGTTTCTAAAGTTTCTTTAATTATATATGGCGATCTTGATGCTATTCAGATATAGCGATTTAACGCATCTTGATGAGCGCTAAATTAAATAAGTTGGTTATTTATATATTGCGCTTTCAGTAGCTGTTGCAATTGATCGAGATCAAGAAATGGCAGTAAGTAATGTTATTTTTAAAAAATAAAATACCCCTGATATGGTAGGGGGTTATTTTCTTAAAGTGGCATTGAATGTTAAATTTTGAATGGTGAATATCCTGGCTTTGGACGTTCGATTTTTGTGTAAGTTATTGTTTTGTTGTTGTTATTGCTATCAATACCATCGATTGTCATGGTTAACAAAGGTAAATGGGGTGTTATCATTTTTGCGCTTTGTGTGAACGTAATATTTTAAAATGCTAATACCCTGGTGGTACGCGTGTTATATCAGGTATTAAATAGTTTTATAACTAACGTAATAACTTTCGTAATTAAAGAAAGCGTATATTAATAACCATGAAATCGGACCACTCAATAAAACAAAAAAGTGTCCGTCACCGAATTCTTAAATTTCAATTTTAAATTCCGGAGTTCCATTATGACCAGTAATGAACGCATTCTGAGCCCCTTCACTCTGCCAAACGGTACTGAGCTGAAAAACCGTTTATTAATGGCACCGATGACCACCTGCACAGGTTATTTCGACGGTACCGTGACCAGCGAGCTGGTGGAGTACTACCGCGTGCGTGCGGGCAGCATCGGCACCATCATCGTTGAGTGCTGCTTCGTTGACGACCTCGGCCTCGCTTTCCCGGGCGCCATCGGCATCGACAACGACGAGAAGGTCGCAGGCCTCGCCAAAATTGCCGCAGCGATTAAGGCAGAAGGTTCAAAAGCCATTCTGCAGATTTACCACGGCGGTCGCATGGTCGACCCGAAACTGATCGGCGGTCGTACTCCGGTTGGCCCAAGTGCCGTAGCCGCTCCACGCGACGGTGCTGCAACGCCCGTTGCGCTGACCACTGAAGAAGTGGCTGGCATGGTGGTGAAATTCGGTGAAGGCGTTCGTCGCGCGATTCAGGCCGGTTTCGACGGCGTGGAAATCCACGGCGCCAACACTTACCTCATTCAGCAGTTCTTCTCCCCGAACTCCAACCAGCGTACCGACGAGTGGGGCGGCAGCCGCGACAACCGCGCGAAATTCCCGCTGGCGGTGCTCGACATCACCCACAAAATGGTGCGCCAGTACGCCGACGACAGCTTTATCGTCGGCTACCGCTTCTCGCCGGAAGAGATGGAAGTCCCGGGCATCCGCTTTGACGACACGATGTTCCTGCTGGAAAAACTGGCGGCGCGCGGCCTCGACTATCTGCACTTCTCGCTCGGCGCAAGCCTGCGTCCGTCCATCGTTGAGACTCAGGACCCGACCCCGCTGATTGAAAAATTCTGTGCGCAGCGCTCTGAAGCGTTGGCACAAGTCCCGGTGATGGGCGTCGGTGGCGTGGTGAACGCGAAAGAGGCTGAAGAAGGGATCGATCACGGCTACGACCTGATCGCCGTAGGCCGTGCAACCATCGCTTATCCGGACTGGGCGGAGCGCATCGCCAATGGCGAAGAGCTGGAGCTGTTCATCGACAGCACTCAGCGTGAAGCGCTGAACATCCCTGAGCCGCTGTGGCGCTTCTCGCTGGTGGAAGCGATGATCCGCGACATGAGCATGGGTGAAGCCAAATTCAAAGCGGGCGTGTTCGTGGAGAACGTGCAGGACGATGCGAACGAGCTGGTGATCAATGTCAGCCTCGAAACTGACCGCATCGCCGACATCGAACTGGTGTCCGGCCCGTCGCAGGTGGAATTCGTCACCAGTTTCGAAGAGATTAAATCTCGTATTCTGGACGCCAACACCCCGCACGTCGACGCCATCTCCGGCGCAACCAGCCAGAGTGAAGCGGTGAAAAAAGCTGTATCCAAAGCGATGGTGAAATCCACCAAAGCACGCGTGGCGGAAGAGGGCGGCGATGAGCTGGCGCCGAAAAACTACGACGTGGTTGTGGTCGGCAGCGGCGGTGCTGGCCTGGCGGCGGCCATTCAGGCCCACGACGAAGGCGCGAGCGTGCTGATCGTTGAGAAAATGCCAACCATCGGCGGCAACACCATCAAGGCTTCTGCGGGTATGAATGCCGCGGAAACCCGTTTCCAGCGCGTGAAAGGCATCCAGGACAGCAAAGAGCTGTTCTACGCCGAAACCCTGAAGGGCGGCGGTAACAAAAACAATCCGGAGCTGCTGCATCGCTTCGTGGAAAACGCACCGGAAGCCATCGAATGGCTGGCCCGTCGTGGCATCATGCTGAACGACATTACCACCACCGGTGGCATGAGCATCGACCGTACTCACCGTCCACGTGACGGGTCGGCGGTCGGCGGCTACCTGATCAGCGGCCTGGTGCGCAACGTCACCAAACGCGGTATCGACGTAATGCTCGACACCTCCGTGGACGACATCCTGTTCACCGACGGGGAAGTGAGCGGCGTGCGCCTGCTGACCGAAGAGAAAGAAACCGTGCTGGTGCAGGCGAAGAGCGTCGTCGTGGCAACCGGCGGCTTCAGCGCCAACAGCGCGATGGTGGTGAAATACCGTCCTGACCTCGAAGGCTTCGTGACCACCAACCACAAAGGCGCGACCGGCGGCGGTATCGCACTGCTGGAACGCATCGGTGCAGGCACCGTGGACATGGGCGAAATTCAGATTCACCCGACCGTTGAGCAGAAAACCTCTTACCTGATTTCCGAATCTATCCGCGGCGGTGGGGCGATTCTGGTGAGTCAGCAGGGCGAGCGTTTCTACAATGAAATGTCGACCCGCGATAAAGTCTCTGCGGCGATTATTGCCCTGCCGGAGCACTTCGCTTACATCGTCTTCGACGAGCACGTAAGAGCGAAAAACAAAGCGGCAGATGAGTACATCGCGAAAGGCCTGGTGGTCAGCGCCAGTTCACCGCGCGAGCTGGCGGCGAAATTAGGCATGGACGAGCACACTTTCCTGGCAACGCTGGAACGCTACAACGGCTTCGTGGAAAAACAGCACGACGATGACTTTGGCCGCACCACCGCGTTACGTGCGCCAATCAACGAAGGCCCGTTCCACGCAATCCAGATTGCGCCAGGCGTACACCACACCATGGGCGGCGTGACCATCAACACTAACACCGAAGTGCTGAACGCTGAGCATCAGGTTATCCCTGGCGCGTATGCGGCGGGTGAAGTGGTGGGTGGTATCCACGGCGGCAACCGCATCGGCGGTAACGCAGTGGCGGATATCATTATCTTTGGTACACTCGCCGGTCATCAGGCTGCGGTGAGAGCACAGCGGTAAGTTCTCCGCTCGCCCTCTCCCTAACCCTCTCCCAAAGGGAGAGGGGATCAGATCAGAGCACGTTTCTCCCTCTCCCAAAGTGAGAAGGAATTGCCCGGAGCTGTTTGCTTCTCTCCCTCTCCCTTTGGGAGAGGGCCGGGGAGAGGGTAAACGCCACAAAAAGAGCCACCACCATGATGAGGGCAACCGCCATGCCAACGGACGATTCAGTTTACAGCTATTCCGCCGTTCTGATGGGCTCGCCCATCCTGCTGAAGCTCTTCTCCCACAACGAGCCGCTGGCTTCCCGCGTATTTTCTCTTATCAAACAGTATGAAGATTTGCTGACCGTGAACCGCGCGCAGTCGCAGGTGATGGACATCAATCACGCCGCCGGAGAACATTCTGTCCCCGTCAGCCGTCCTGTATATCAGCTGATTAAATGCGCCAAAGCCTCGAGCATGCTGCCCGGCAGCGCGTTCAACCTGGCGATTGGTCCGCTGGTCAAACGCTGGCGTATTGGCTTCAAAGGCGACAGCGTGCCGCCTGCCGATGAGATAGCGGCGCTGCTTGAGGTGACGAAAGCAGAGGATGTGCTGCTTGACGATACGGCGCTCAGCGTCTTCTTAACCCGCAAAGGAATGGAAATCGATCTCGGGGCGATTGCCAAAGGCTACATCGCTGACCGCGTACGCGACCTGCTGCAAAAAGAGGGTGTGACCGAGGGGCTTATCAATCTCGGCGGCAACGTTCAGACGCTCGGCACGCCGCAGGGCTACTGGAGCATCGGGCTAAAAAAACCTTTCTCAGATGCCGATGCGCTGGTGGGCGCCATGGAAGTCGCCAACAAATCTGTCGTCACTTCCGGCACCTACGAGCGCTATTTCGAAAAGAACGGCCAGCGCTATCACCACATTCTCGACCCGAAAACCGGTTATCCGCTGGATAACGAACTCGACAGCGTGACCATTATCTCCACCGATTCACTCGACGGCGACATCTGGACCACGCTGCTTTATGGCGCGGGCGTAGAGCACGGCTGTCGGATGCTGAAAGGGCGCGACGATATCGAAGCGATTTTCGTCACCAAAGCGCGGGAAGTGGTGCTCTCCTCCCGCCGTCAGTTTCGCTTCACGCTGCTCGACGACAGCTACCGCCTTATTGACTGTACTGCTTGAGCAGGCCGTACTGTTCGGCTATCAGCCGATAGCGGTAGACCGGGCGGCCCGTTGCGCCGTAGTGAATGCTGGTGAACAGAATATTGATTTGCGCCAGCCAGATCAGATATTTACGGCAGGATACCCGCGAAATATTCACCGCGTTTGCCAGGTCGTCGGTCGAAAACTCCGTGCCCGGATGGGCATCAATCCACTGACAAATTGTGCGCAAAGTCTGCGGCGTTAAGCCTTTCGGCAGCTTTTTGCTGTCCGCCACTTCCGGCGTGCCGCCGTGTAACAGCTGGTCGACATCGGCCTGTTCATAATACGCATGCGATCCCATCAGATTTTTCTTTTCACGCCAGGCGGTGAGTGCTTCCTCAAAACGTGGGAACTGGAACGGTTTGATCAGGTAATCGACCACGCCGTAGTGAATCGAGGTCTGAATCGTTGCGGCATCGGCAGCCGATGAGATCATGATGACGTCAATCGCCCGCCCGGAGGCGCGGATCACCGGCAGCAGATCCAGCCCATTATCCTGTTGCATATAGACGTCCAGCAGGATCAGGTCGATCGCCAGAGCGGGATCGTTGAGCATCAGCGTGGCCTGCGCCAGCGTGGAAGCGGTGCCGCAGCAATGAAAACCGGGCACCCGGGCGACGTACATCCGGTTCAGCTCGGTGACCATCGCGTCGTCATCAACAATTAATACATTTATCACGCACTCTTCCTTTCACTGTCCCACGGGAGACTGACAAAAAATTGGGTAAACACGCCGGGCTCGGATTCTACCGTAATCGTCCCGCCCAGTTCATCTAACTGCTGGCTGGCAAGGAACAGGCCGACGCCGCGGTTTTCGCCTTTCGTGGAGAAGCCCTTAGCGAAAATGGCGTCCAGATGCGCCTCGGGAATACCGGGGCCGTCGTCGCTCACTTCAACGGTCAGCCAGCCCTGCTGGCAGTGCATCAGCAGGCTGACTTCGCCTTCTTCCTGCTGGCTCATAGCGTCCAGCGCGTTCTCGATCAGGTTGCCGAGCACCGTCACCAGTACCGTCACCTGTTTTTCATTCGGGTTGTCGGGCACCAGACTTTCATCGGCAAGCTGGAGGCTAAAACCGCGCTCCTTCGCACGGTTGATTTTGCCGAGCAGGAAGCCTGCCACCACCGGCGATTTCACCCGATGCTGAATGGCACCGATATCCGTCTGGTAAGTCTGCGCGGTGAGCAGCACGTACTCTTCAAGCTTATCGTAACTTTTCATGCTCAGCAGGCCGAGAATGACGTGCAGCTTGTTCATAAACTCGTGCGAGGTGGTGCGCAGGGCATCGACATAGTTGACCATGCCGTCAAGTCGCTGCATCAGCTGGCTGACTTCGGTTTTGTCGCGGAAGGTGCTGATGGCACCAATCACCCGGCCCTGACTGCGCACCGGCACGGTGTTGCTGAGCAGCAGACGGCCGTTGCAGCCAAGCTCCCGATCCTGAATCGCTTCGCCGCTGGCGACCACTTCTGTCAGGTTGTTCAGCAGCTGCGCCTGGCCCGGTTCGCCCTGGGCGATGCTCGATGAGGAGAGCAAAATCTGACGCGCGGCGTGGTTTATCACCGTGACTCGCCCTTGCGCATCCACCGCCATGACGCCTTCTTTCAGCGACTGCAGCATCGCCTGGCGCTGCTGGAAGAGGCTGGAAAGCTCCGATGGCTCGAGGCCCAGCAGTTCACGCTTGAGCACCCACACCAGGCCATAAATACCGACGCCCGCGATGATGACGCTGAACAATGCGCTCCAGATGACGCTCCAGCGGCTGCGGCTGATTTGCTCATCGACTTTGCTGAGCGAAATACCAATCACCACCACGCCAATTTGCTGATGGTGGTCGTCATAAACGGGGGTAAAGACGCGCAGCGCCTCGGCCAGCACGCCGTGATTGATGGAGACGTTTTCACGGCCTTCGAGCGCCGGACGTAAATCCTCGCCGATAAACGGCTGGCCGATGACGGCTTTGTCGGGGTGTGAGTAGCGAATACCGCGTATATCGGTCACCACGACGAACAGCAGGTCGTTGCGCTCTTTCACTGCCTGAGCCAGCGGGATGATGCTGTTGTTCTGCGGCGACTGAAGCAGCCCGCGTTTAACTTCCGGTGAATCGGCAAGCGTCCTCGCCACCGCCAGGGCCGTCTCCTTCACGCCGTCGCGCGTGGCGTTGCCAATCTGCCCGAGCCACAAAGCGCAGGTGAGGAGCAGCACCGCACCAACGACGCTGCAAACCATCAGGGTGACCAGGGTGCTGAGTTTCATTCGCCGCTTTGGCGCGGCGGCGGGCAAGGGGGATTCGCTCATCTCTGTCTCGCGGCTAACCTCAAAGGGGTAATTATCGCCGCCGCAGCCCCTTTTTTAAAGCCGCGTAAAGAAAAGGAAATTTGCGTCCGGGGGCGTTAAGCGTGACGGCACTCGCAGTCGGTTATCAGAATATCCTTATAGTAGGTAAGGACGCTAACCAAGGAGGTTGTATGAGCATTAAGCCAATGAGTAACGTGATGGAACGTCGCAACGCCGCGACCACCGGGATCGACAAGCTCTCGACCCACGACATGCTGGCGATGATCAACAAGGAAGATAAACAGGTCACCGATGCCATTGCCGCCACTCTGCCGGACATCACCCGTCTGGTGGATAACGCGACGGCGACCCTCAGCCGCGGAGGACGCGTAGTGCTGGCAGGCGCAGGAGCCTCTGGCCGGGCGGCGGTACTGGCCGCCGGTGAGTTCGCGCCGGACAACAAACATTCGCTGCTGGCGCTGATGGCGGGGGGCATGGCGTCAATGACGCAGACCTCAGAAGCTGCCGCAGCCAATTACGATCGCGGCGTCAAAGATCTCGAGGCCATAGCCTTTAGCAACAACGATATGCTGATTGGTCTTAGCGTCAGCGGCAAAACGCCGTGGGTCTGGGGCGCGATGCGCCACGCCTGGTCCCTCGGTGCCCGAGTCGCGATTGTCACCCAGGATGCCAGCAGCGAAGCCGCACAGCTGGCGGATATCACTATTGTGCCACCCACCGGGCCGGAAGTGGTGGCCGGGTTTAATAACCCGAAAGCGCACCTGGCACAGAAACAGATCCTCACTATGCTCACCACCGGCATCGCTATCCGTAGTGGACGCGTCTACAGCAATCTGCGCGTGGACGTGCAAGGCAGCAACACCCGCTGGCAAGAGCGGCAAATCGCTATCGTGATGGAAGTGACCGGCTGCCCGCGTGCACAGGCGAAAGTGGCGCTGGTAAACGGCAATAACCACTGCCGTACCGCGATCCTGAGCATCATGACCGGGATGGACGCCTGGCGCTCAAGAGAATTGCTGAGCGATAACAACGATAACCTGCGTGTGGCGTTGATGGAGGCGCAGGAGAAGCATTTGCATAACGCATAACCTCTCGCCCGCTTTCCAGGCCCGGTAAGGCGCAAGCCGCCTCCGGGCAATCACTGCCTCCGGAAAAGGCGCTTAAAGCCGTAAACACACCGTCCGATCCAAATAAAAAAACCGCCGAAAGCGGCGGGCTACTTAACATGGTAGACCCTGCGGCGTTAACCGCAGGGGCAGGGCATTACGGCGTCACAATGTTGAACCAGAACTCAAATTTATCCATTGAGTTCAGCAGCAGATCCAGCTTGCCAGCGTCGCCGGTGATTTTCACGTCACCTTTGTCTTTGGCCTGCTGCAGGCTCTCTTCTTTCAGCACGATTTTATTCAGCGTATCGCGTGACATAGTGATGGTAGCATCGGCTTTATCAGACTGGGCATCGGCCGTATGGTTCAGCACGCCGTTTTCCAGCTCCAGCTTGTATTTACCGCCGCTGTCGCCGAAGTCGAAGTTAAGCACCGCTTTGGCGTCGGCCGCTTTCTCGCCATTGACGTGTACCGCCAGATAGTCGAAGAACATTTCAGGCGTCATCGCACGGACGGTATCCGGGCTCGCGGTGTTTGGCGTCGGGCCTTTCACCACGCCGCTACGCAGTTCCTGCGCACCGGTCAGGTAGAAGTTACGCCACGGGCCAGATTCCGCCTGATAGCCCAGCTGCTCGAGCGCATCGGCTTCCAGGTTTTTTGCCGCCTGATTGCTCGGATCGGCGAACACCACTTTGCTCACCACCTGCGCGACCCAGCGATAGTTACCCTGATCAAAGTCGGTTTTGGCCTTTTGCAGGATAGCGTCCGCGCCGCCCATATATTCAACGAATTTCTTCGCCGCTTCTTCCGGTGGCAGCTCATCCAGGGTTGCCGGGTTGCCGTCGAACCAGCCGAGGTACAGCACGTAGGTGGCCTTCACGTCATGGCTGACGGAACCGTAATAGCCACGGTTAGCCCAGGTATTGGCGAGATTCGGCGGAAGCTTGAAGTTGGCGGCGATTTCATCCCGGGTCAGGCCTTCGTTCGCCATGCGCAGGGTCTGGTCGTTGATGTAACGATACAGGTCGCGCTGAGATTTCAGCAGCGCATTTACGTTGTCGTTGCCCCACGTCGGCCAGTGGTGCTGCGCCATGATGATTTCAGCTTTATCACCCCAACGGACAATCGCTTCGTTGATGTATTTCGACCACGGCAGCGGTTCACGAATTTTCGCGCCGCGCAGGGAATAGGTGTTGTGCAGGGTGTGAGTCACGTCCTCTGCGGCTTCGATGACTTTTTTCTCTTCGATGTACCACAGCATTTCAGACGGAGCTTCGGAGCCTGGCGCCAGCATAAAGTCATAGGTCAGGCCGTCGATAGTCTCTTTCTGGCCGTCTTTCTCAATGATGTTGGTTGGTGCAATCAGCGTTACCGTACCCGCTGAGGTGGTGGTACCGAGGCCCGCACCGACCTGTCCGGTGGTGGATGGTTTCAGCAGGTTGCCGTACATGTAGCTGGCGCGACGACTCATGACGTTACCGGCCATGATGTTTTCCGCCACCGCCGCTTCCATAAAGCCTGCCGGGGCGTAGATTTTCACTTTACCCGCTTTCACGTCGGCTTCATCGATAACGCCACGCACGCCACCATAGTGGTCAACGTGGCTGTGGGTGTAGATCACGGCGACAACCGGTTTTTTGCCGCGATTTTTGTAGTAAAGATCCATGCCGACTTTGGCTGTTTCCGCAGACACCAGCGGGTCAACCACGGTGATGCCCTCTTTGCCCTCGATGATGGTCATGTTCGAGAGATCGAGGTTACGAATCTGGTAGACGCCGTCGGTGACCTCAAACAGCCCGCTGATATTGATCAGCTGCGACTGACGCCACAGGCTTGGGTTGACGGTATCGGGGGATTTTTCCCCTTCTTTAATAAAGGAATACTGCTGCGGGTTCCAGATAACGTTGCCCTGTTCACCTTTGATCATCTCCTGCGGCAGCGCGGCGACGAAACCTTTATGGGCGTTGGTGAAATCGGTGTTATCAGAGAAGGGCAATTGATTGTAAAGGGCATCATTTGCCTGCTTGGTTGCCGCGGTTGCGGCTTTGGTCGCTTCTTCGGCTAATGCAGCGGTAGAAAGCGTGGTGAGCATCCCTGCAAGAGCCAGACCTTTAACGATTGCGTTTAGTCTCATCTTCATAGCCTCATGAGATAATTGACGGTGTTTGAACGGTTTTGTCAGCGCAAGATGAACAAATGTTTCTTTTTATAACTGCATGTTTACGTTGAGCAAGTGTAGATGAGGATGGAAATTTTGCGTTGTGGAAAGGTTAAAATACGAAAAAATAATAAGGCTTCATGCAGCGATGAAACGAGCATGACTTCAAATACGTGAATAGTCAGGAAATAGTGAATAGTTGCTGGTAGCAACTCTCCGTCAGCGGCCTTTTTTGTTCCAGCTGATACGATTTCGCCCTTCGTGTTTCGCCTGGTAGAGTTGTTTATCGGCAAGTTCAATCAGCGTTTCGAGAGACATTTTTGCTTTCCACTGCGCTATACCCAGGCTGAGAGTGACCCGGGGAGAAACAGATGAACCCTTGTGTGCAATACGAGCCTCGGCGAGCGCATGCTGAATGCGTTTCGCGATGTCTACGGCATTTTTCATCCCGTCGCACAGCGCCAGCACCACAAATTCCTCACCGCCAAAGCGAAACGCCGCATCACTGGCCTTACGTAGCGACTGCTCGATGCAGCGGGAAACGTGAATCAGGCACTTGTCCCCTTCAACGTGTCCATACAAATCGTTGTATTGTTTGAAAAAATCAATATCCATCACGATGAGGTAGAGCGACCGCTTGTCCTGCTCAATCTGGCGCAGGTTTCGGGCAAAGGCTTCTGCGAGGCTATGACGGTTGTACAGTCCGGTCAGGGTGTCGTAGTTAGCGAGACGAACCAGTTTTTTGATCAGAACATTTTTTTCATATTCGCTGCGCTGAGTGCGCAGATAGGACTCGAGCAGGACATACCGTGCCGACAGGACGACGGCCAGAATGATGAAAGCGCCAATGAGCTGCGCCAGGGTAAATTTCGTCGGCGTTAATACCTCGCCGTAAAGGGTGGCGAAGATAATGGGGATGCAGAACAGGGCCAGCATTAGCCCTGAAATATAGAACGTGATGGTGGCGGGCAGCAGCAGGATCACCAGCATCACCATGGTAACGGTCGGCTGCTGAAAGTCGATCATCATGTTGAAGAAAATGATGGCCCACAGGATACCAAAGACCAGTGCAATCAGCGGGAGACACTTTTGGTACAGCCCTTCATTGATGCGATCGCGCAGCTTCAGGGTGACCAGCAGATTAAGAAGGGAGAAGGCCAGAATGATATACAGCGACAGCGTATAGTTTTCGGTCCTGAGGGTAATCACAGTGCCGCCGCTAAAAATGCGCATTACCAGCCACAGCGTAAATATCACGTTCAAGCACAAAAACCAGAGATAGCCCTTCACGCTGGCAATCGCCACTTCCCCGGTACTGTGCTTGATGTCCATGAAATGACTCCTGATTTAGTTACTCCTGATCTTAGTGGATCCCGTTTGTCTGCTCAAATGTCTCCGGGCTGACGCAGCAAGGAGGTATTTAACTTGCCAGTAACATATTGCGTCATTTTTTCACAAATTAAAGGTTGAAATAAGCAGCCTGTACTATTTTTACCAAAAGTCTTGGCCCTTCCTTCTTGTTCCATTTTGTTCTGAATTTCTTCAACTCATTGATTTTTTTGCATGGAATTAATATGAACAGAATCTACCGTTTGGTCTGGAGTCATGTTACATCGGCGTTTGTTCCGGTTGCCGAGTTTACCGCCAGTAAAAGCGGAAAATCTCCGCGTGCGGGCAGGCGCAAACTTTTGCTTACCGCGATAGTTCTGGTTGGCAGCGTACCGGGAGGGGTAGGTGCTGTCGATGTCCAGTGGTCAGCGATAAAAGCAGACTACGGTTTTTCCACCGATCCGCTGCATAACTTCGACCAGGTTGAATCCACCGGAGACGCCTTCCAGATAGGCGGCACGACAGGCGCGGCCAATTATGCTGCGGGAACTACGCTCAATATTTTGGGGCCGATACCTACATTCCCTGATTTTAGTACCGGGAACGGAGTCAGTGGGCGCACGGTCTCGGTCGTGGATGCATTGCCGGATGCCAGCGCTCCGGAAGGCGGAAGAATCATCACCATCAATGCAACGGATGCCTCGGGTAACACCGTGCCGGTTGATGCTTCCAACATCAATGAATACAACTATTCACCTTCGCCTGCGAATCCGCAGCAGGATGAGGAGCTGAATGTTGAAGTGCCAGGCCTCGATGGCAGCTATCAGGTCATCAGTATTTACGACTCCGCAAGCTTTATTCCAGCGGAAGATGTGCCGGTGTCCGGGATGCAGCTGCCGGTCTACGATCCTGATTCTGTGCGGATCATGTATCAGTTCGGCATTGTGAACGTGCTGAGCCCTGGCGGAACGGCCAATGTGAATATCGGGGCCAGTACGTCAGGCACCACGCCCATTTCGGCGGCGGCTAATACCCTCGATTTGTTAGCCAAAGACTCCACCCTTGCACGGGCAGACGGGTTCGACGGCGTCGACAGCAGCGTCAATTGGCTGTCGGATAACTATATTCATTTCCGTCCAGCGGCGGTGATTTCCAGTGATGTGCAGGGCCAGACGGCGCAAAGTACCCAGTACAACTACACCCTGACGCTGCCCAACTACGTTGAAGTGCTTGGGCGTGTGGTGCAGCTGGGAAGCAAAACGTTCACTATCAACTCGGCGGCAGATATTGCCGACGTCAACGATTACCTGGTTGGTCAGGGAAGCTATGCGGGCAATTCGCAAATACAGTACTGGCTGACGGCTGGAGCGACGGTCAACGGCGAGGTGATTGATTCATCGGTCGAAGCGCAACAGGTCTACAACACCATCATCACTACGCTTCTGAATCAGGCGCAAAGCACCGCCATTGATATGAGCTATCACGTCTGGGAGGACGGGCTGAGCCATACGAACAACGCCACGCTGGGGACGGGAGATTTGCGGGTGATTTACGCCAACGGCCCGAATGCCTCAGGGACGGTGACCAGCACCGGGAGCCTGGCCGTTGATGGCGCGTCGGCGGTGATGGAAGCGCTTGATGGTGCAACCATTACCAACAATGGTGCGATTAACGCCTGGCGTAGCAGCGGCAGCAGCCCGTTAGCCGCCGGCATGTTGGCCTATGATTCCACCTCCATCAATAACGGCGTTATTAACGCCGGTTTGTTTCTGGAAAAGGATGGCAGCAATCAAAATGTAAACAACGCCGGTGCCATCGCGATGGGCAGCGAAAATGGCACGCTCAGTAACTTTGGCCATATCAACGTGGCGATCACCGATACGGCCACCCACAATGCCTGGGGGATTATTGCCGGAGGGGCGGCTCAGGCAACCAACGAGGCGGGCGGGACGATTGTCCTTACCGGCAATAGCCATAATGTGGACGGTCACGGCGGCGGCTACGGCGCGCTGATTAGCGATTCGGCAAGCTTCACCAACCTTGGCAATATTTACATTGGCGGTACGCCGCTCACGGCAGCCGGAACGCCATTGCCGGTAAACCTGGCAGGCAGCGGCGATTTAACCGCAGGTATTTTCAGTCAGAGCAGCGGCGCGGTTGAAAACGCCAGCGGCGGGACGATTACGATCCTCGACAACACCCGAAATGCGGCAGCGATGATAGCCAACGCTAATACCGGCACCGTGACCAACAACGGGACGTTGAACGTCCTGGGTAAACTCACCGCGGGATCCGCCGCAGCAAACTACGGCATCTACGTAAAGGATAATATCGGCGGGGCCACCGGAGCCGTGACTAACAACGGCAATATTCAGGTGGATGGCGACAATAACATCGCCCTCAACGTCCTGGCGATGACGGCCAATGCCAGCCTGCTCTCCAGCAGCAGTAGCCAAATCACCGTCGGGACGGCCGGCGATTTGGGGGGCAGCGACAGCGATCCTTACACCTATCGCAACTACGCCGTCTATGCTGAAGGGCTGAACGGCAATAGCGCCACGGTCCAGCTGGATTCCACCATTCGCCTGCTTGCCGCCGGGGCGATAGGCGTGCATGCCCGCGGCGATGCCACGATTAACGTCGGCAATGCCTCTACGCTGAGCTTTGAAAACAGTAGACAGATTGGCTATTACGCCTGGGGCACCGGGGCGAACATTGACATCAGTAATCCAACCATCACTGACAACGCTCAGGCCAGCTCCATTCTGTTTGCGGTGGACGGCGGGGCCGTTTTCACTGGCTCGACTTCTGGCGGAAATTACAACCTTACGGTCACCGGCGTTGGCTCAACGGGCGTGTTTGCCAACGGTGTGGACGACCAGAACACCGAAGATCAAAGTGATGACATCGCGACCCAGTTGACCACCGGCGCCGCGCAAATTGAGGTCAGCGGTAACAATGCCGTGGGGGTCAGGGTGACCGGAGGTGCCGAGGGCACGATCAGTGACGGCGCGATCCGCCTGACCGGTGATAACACGACGGCGGTCCTTATCGACGGGCGCAATTACAATATCAATAATGAAATTGGTGACACGCCGCGCGCCACAAACGTCACCTCGGATGCGGTCATTGGCTCCAGCGCCGGACAGTCTGGGATCGTGGCCTACAACGTAGGCTACCTCGGCAATCTGACGCTGAATACTGCGGCAAATATCAACCTGCTGGGCAACAGCAGCAAAGGTATTTTGCTGCATGATAACGGTCTTGCCACGGTACAAAGCGGGACCACCGTAGCGGTATCAGGCAGCAATAACATCGGGGTGGATATTCAGAATGCCGGTACGCTCACCAATAACGGTACCATTACCGTTTCCGGCGCGACCGGCAGCGGTAACGTCGGTGTTCGCGTTCAGGGCAGCGGGGCGGTCGTCAGCCAGCTTGGTACGGTCAATGCGAACGGTGGCAAAGCGGCGGTACAGTTGACGGGTAACGGGGCATCGCTCACCGTCAACGGCACAGGAAACCACATCACCGCGGGCGGGGATGCCGATGGGGTGCTTATCGACAGCATAGGGGCCTCCACGTTTAACGCCACTAACACAATTATCGATCTGACGGGCACCGGCGCAGGTATTAACAACAACGCCAACTCCAGTAACGTTAATCTCAATAACGTGACGATCAACGCCGCCAATGGCCCGGCGATCCGCACCGCCGTCACCTTCTCAGCGGAAGGCAGCGGCAACATCCTGAACGTTAACGGCAGCGGCAGCGGCTTCGCGTTCATGAAAGCGGACGGCACGGCGACCACCGGCAACCTGACCATCGGCAATGGTTATACAATCAACGGCAACGGTGCAAACAGCGTCGGCGTGCTGGCGAAAACCAACGGCACGGTGACGACAGGGACAAATATTACGATGGGGGCCAGCGCGGGGGCGGCAGTAGACGCCACTAACGCCAGCAGCCTGAGCAACAGCGGCACAATCCAGACCTCCAGCAACACCGGCAGCACGATCCTCGCCGCCAATACTGGAGCATTCAGTAACAGCGGCTCCATCACCTCCAGCAGCACCAGCAACAGCAGCTCGCTGATTGTGCTGAACGGCACGGCGGCAAATCGCGCTATCACTAACACCGGGTCCATTACCAGCCTGAGCCAGGGCGCGACGGTGATTGATGCCTCTGGCGCGGCCAATAACACCCTTACCAACAGCGGCACATTGACCGCCGCTTCGTCGACGGCGCAGGTCGTCCTGACGGGCAGCGGCAATGACGCCATGACGTTAAATGGCGGCACAACGCGCGGTGAAGTGACGCTCGGCAGCGGCAGCGACCGCTTCACGTGGAACAGCGGGACCTTCAACGGAGGTGTGACCTTTATCGGCAATGACGGCAACGATAACGCCACCGTTGGCAACGTGGACATGAGCGGCACAACGCATATCCTCAGCCAGGGGGGAACCGGCAGCACGCTGACATTCAACGGTACGCATGCGGGCACTGACCCGGCGAAAATCGGCACGCTGGCGGCGGACAATCTGGCGACGGCGACCAATATTGGCAGCGGCTGGAGCACGCTGACGCTGGATGGCGCGACCACGGATATGCGCGTGGTCAACGATCTCACTCTCTCGGGTACGCCGTTAATCAACGTTAATAATGGCGCGACGCTGCGCACCGCAGACAGCGCAACGCAAAGCGGTCAGGCAACGATCCATAACTACAATATCGCCACCTCAGGAGCGGACAGTCTGGTGTCGTTCGACGGCGCTGCCGATCAAACCTATAGCGGCATCATTTCCGGTAGCGGTGGCATGGAGCGCATCAACAGCGGTAACACGCTGCTGCTGGGAAACAACACCTATACCGGTAACACCTTTATCGGTAGCGGCTCGGAGCTATCGCTGGGCAATGGCGGCACAACCGGGCTGCTCTCGACCCAAACGAATATCACCGATGACGGTACACTGACAGTGTTCCACTCGGATAACGTGGCGCTAAACGGCGTGATATCCGGCAGCGGTAATTTCCGCCAGATTGGTACTGGCATCACCCGTCTGGGCGGTAACAACAGCTATGCAGGGACCACTAACGTTGAGCAGGGCACGCTGCTTATCAATGGCGTGCAGACGGGCAGTGGGCTGACGACTGTATCGGGCGGCAGTACGCTCGGTGGCTACGGCACGATTGGCGGAGATGTTGTTTTTAATGCGCCTTTGGCAACGTTAAAACCAGGTGATGACAGCCGTGGCAACGGTACCGGGACGCTGACCATCAACGGTGACCTGACCCTTGCCAGCGACACCAAAAGCCAGTTCCAGCTGGGGCAGGCCTACACGGCTGGCGGGGCGCTGAATGACCTGGTGCAGGTCAATGGCAACCTGACGCTTGATGGCGTGCTGAATGTTGACCTGACCAGCGGCGGCACCTTCCTGCCCGGCGTCTATCGCTTGTTCAACTACACCGGAACGCTGAACAACCAGACGATGGAGATTGGCTCCCTGCCGCCGAACGATGCGGTCAACTATGCCATCCAGACCAACCTCGCCAACCAGGTCAACCTGGCGCTGAACTTTGTCGATCCGACGCAGCAGCTGCAGTACTGGGACGGCGACCTTAATGGTAACAACCATGGCACCGATGGCGTAGAGGGGAACGGCGCGGTCGATGGCGGTTTCGGTTACTGGGTTCGCCAGCTTGCCGGGGCGGGCAATAACTGGACGCAGGACAACGGGGAGGGTAATGCGCCGTGGGCGACGGATGCCTTTGCCGTGTTTGGCGGCGCGGCGAACGAAGTCAGGATCAGTGATATCAACGGGGCTGTCGTCACCTCAGGCATGCAGTTTTTAACCGATGGTTACCATCTGGTTGCCGATCCTGCGAATCCAGATTCGCAGCTAGACATGGTGGCAACCAATCCGCCAACGCAGCTCGATCCGGATAACAGCTACGACGGACAAAACGGCACCCATGCCGACAGCTATTTTGCCATCCGCGTAGGGGCAGGCGGCGCAGGTGCTGACATTACCACCACCATCGATGTGGATATGGTTCAGGAAGATCCTGCCACCCGTATTCGCCTGCTTAAAACCGATCCCGGCAGGCTTATCCTCGGTGGAGACAATGATTATCGGGGGGGCACCGAAATCTGGAATGGCACGCTGCAGGTTTCAAAAGACTCAAGCCTTGGGCTGGCGAATACATCGGTGCTGATCAAAAGCGGTTCGGTATTCCAGACCGGTGCCGATTTCACCACGGACCGTCTGTTCTTTGTGGACGGCGAAGGCGGCGGCACCTTTGATGTCTACGGCCACACCTTTAAGCCTACAGGCGTGATTGGCGGCGATGGCCCGCTGGCCGTCGTGGACTCTTCCACAGGTACTGCAGTTGGCATTCTGGAACTCAACACGGCGAACACGTATCAGGGTGATACCACCCTTACCGGGAAAAACGGCACGGGATCGCTGGTGGTTAATGCCAATACGACGGGCGTTTTTGGCAAGCAGGACAGCACCGTAGCGCTCAACGACGATGTGCAGGTCAATTTCAACAGCAGCGCAAATGCACAGTCACATACCTTTGCCGTGGATAATTCCACCCTTGCCTTCAACGACAGCGCCAGCGCCGGACAGAGCACCATCGGCCTGACCGGCGGCACCGCGAGTTTTGGCGATACGAGCAGTGCCGGTAGCGCGGCGATTAGTGTTGATGCGGGCTCGGTGGTCAAAATGAACGGTAATTCCGACGGTGGTACCAGCGTGACCACCAACGCCGGGACAGTTGCTTTTACACAAAATGCACAGTCGGCATCGGCCCGTATTGCTAACCAAAGCGGTGGGAACGTGGACCTCGCAGGGGCAAACGGGAAAACATCGATCGGTTCGCTTGATGGTGCGGGTACCGTCACGCTAGGCAGCAGGACGCTCAGTGAAGGTAACCTGAATCTCAATGACACCATCAGCGGCCTGATTTCAGGCGTCGGCGGAGGACTGGAAAAAGTCGGAACTGGCATTCTGACGCTGACCGCCGACAACACCTTTACCGGCGCAACGTCGGTGCTGAAAGGCGTGCTGTTAATCAACGGCGATCAGAGTACGGCCACCGGGGCAACCAGCGTCGCCAGCGGTGCCACGCTTGGTGGCGAAGGCACGCTTGGGGCGAACGTCAGCGTGGCGGACAACGGCCACCTGGCTCCGGGTAAGGATCTGAGCAGCGTCGGTATCCTGACGATGAACAACCTGACCCTGGCCGAGAATTCACAACTCGATTTCCAGTTCGGTAAATCCAACGTGCCGGATGCGAAAGATCCGCTGAACGATCTGTTGGTGGTGAACGGCGATTTGACGCTCAATGGCAAACTGAATATTACTCAGACCCCGGGCGGCAAGTTTGACGTCGGCGTTTACCGCGTCATCAATTACAGCGGGAACCTCATCAACAACAGCCTGTTGCTCGGCAACGTGCCGGATGCGGCAAACCAGCTGTATGTGCAGACCTCGGTGGCAAACCAGGTCAACCTGGTCAATACCACCGGGCTGGTGCTGAACTTCTGGGACGGTACCGGGGGAACCGGCGGCGTGCTGAAAAATAACGGCGCCATCGACGGTGGGGACGGCATCTGGCAGAACAGCCGCGGCAACGATAACTGGAGTACCGATCAAACCGATCCGTCCGGGGCCATTAACGCCCCGTTCAGCGACGGCGCGTTTGCGGTGTTCAGCGGTAAAAAAGGCAACGTTACCGTCGACAACAGCCTCGGTGCAGTCACCGTGAGCGGCATGCAGTTCACCACCAACGGCTATGTTATCAACGACGGCGTGATCACGACCAACACCGCCGACACGGTGATTCGCGTGGGCGACGGTACTGCGCTCGGCAAACTGTACACCGCGACGATCAACTCGCAAATTGCGGGAAGCGGCGGCATAGACAAAACAGACGTCGGCACCCTGGTCCTGAACGGTAACAACAGCTACAGCGGCGGCACCACTGTGGGCGGCGGCGTTTTGCAGGTCAGCAATGACGGCAACCTTGGTCGCGCGGGAACAGGTATCACGCTAAACGGCGGCACGTTCCGCTACGGCGAAGGCTTCGATACTTCCCGCGCCTGGACGCTGGCGGGCGATGGCGGCACCATCGACACCAACGGCAATAACGTGTCGCTGCTCTCCGCCGTCAGCGGCAGCGGCGGTTTGACCAAAGCGGGCGAGGGCACGCTGACCCTGACGCAGGACAGCAGCTACAGCGGGCTGACCACCATTCGCAACGGTACACTGCAACTGGGGAACGGCGGCGGTAGCGGCAGCGCGACGGGCAACATTCTCAACCTCGGCGATTTGGTGGTGAACCGTAATAACACGGTCGATCTCAATGGCGTCATCACTGGCACCGGAGATTTCATCCAGCGCGGCAGCGGTACCACGGTCCTCAACGGCCTGAACAGCTGGAGCGGATACACGCTGGTGGAGAATGGCACATTGCAGGCAGGCGGCATTTCTCGCCTCAGCGCCAAATCCACTCACATCGTGAGTCAGGGCGCGACCCTCGACACGGGCGGAAATAGTCAGACGGTGGCCAATCTTGTGAACCAGGGTACCGTCAACCTGCGCGGCGGCAACGTCGGTTCGACGCTGACGGTGAACGGGGACTACGTCGGGATGAACGGCACCCTGAAAATTGCCGCGCAGCAGCACAGTCCTGGCGTGGCCGACAAACTGGTGATCAATCAGGGCACAGCAACCGGCACCACAAGGCTGGATATCGACGTCAGCCAGCTCGGTGAGCCGACGACAGGCGACGGCATCATGGTCGTACAGGCGCTGAACGGCGCAACAACCACGGCGCAGACCACCAAAGATGCGTTTAACATTGGCACTGACAAGCTGATTGCCGGGGCATGGCAGTATCAGCTGTTTGCCGGGGATGCGAGCGGTGCGGGTGAAGACTGGTTCCTGCGGGCGGGTTACAGCCCGGTAGTGCCAGGCTTTGACACGCTGCCTTCCATTATTCGTCAGGCCGATTTGTTCGTGCTGGGCACGCTGCATCAGCGCGTCGGCGACGAGCAACCGTGGCGTGCTGATGTGCCGGAGGATCAGGAAGGGCGCTTCTGGGCGCGCTATCTGAGTAAAACGGTCGACCAGCATCTGAACGATGCAACCAGCAGCAAAAGCCACTCGCAGTACGACGGCATGCAGATTGGCCTTGACCTGTGGCAGAACGACCAATGGCGCAGCGGGATCTACACCACCTTTATGGATCTCGACAGCTCCATCAATGGAAACACCGGCATGGGCGGCGGCTCGGCGTATAACTCCACCTTCTCCTCTTACATTGGCGGATACGCCACCTGGACGGATACGGACGGGCTGTACGTCGATAACGTGTTGCAGTACGGCTACCACTCGGTCGATCTGAAAAGCCAGGGCAGCAGTGACACTTATCACCCGGACGGCAGCACCATCACGGCGTCGGTGGAAGTGGGCAAACCGTGGCAGCTTGGCGACAGCAACTGGGCGTTTGAGCCGCAGGCGCAGCTTATCTGGCAGTGGAGCAACTTCGATGACACCACGCTGAATGACGGGGTCAACACTCAGGTGAACATTGATGCTGACAGCGCGGTGATTGGCCGTCTCGGCGCACGTCTGACGGCGGATTACGACACCAAAGTCGGCAAGATCAAACCCTATGTGCGCGTGAACTTCTGGCAGGAGCTCTCTGACGGTGAGGATGCAGTGACGTATCGCAGCGGCAGCAACAGCAACGGGAAGACGACGCTTAAGGCCGATCAGCGGTTCAGCGCGACGGAGGCGGCGATTGGCGCGACCTGGACCGTTACCCGCGACGTTCAGGCGTACACCGAAATCGGTAAAACCTGGGATAACAGCGGGAAGACGAGCGTGGATGCCGATCTGTCCGCATCGCTTGGGATGAAGATCCGTTTCTGAGGCGTCTTGAATTAGCCGAAGGCTGGTCTATGCTCAAAACAGAGCAGGCCAGCCTTTTGCTTTTTCGCTCTGAATAATAACGATAATTTCTCTTTCTGTGGGTATTGAATATGAACAGGATGCGGCATGCTTTACTGGCGTTATTCTCCCTGCTGGTCGCTATTCCCCTTTTTGCTGCCGAACCCCGACAGCAGCCGACGGATCATGAGCGGGCCCGAACGGTCTATATCTTCCACCAGCCGATTGTCATGCTACAGGCCACGTTTGGCCTGACGACGCCGGAAGAGCGTGTCCTGCGCATCCGCAATACCCTTCGTTCATTTACACATGCCGACGTCAGCCAGCCGCTGACCGTCGAACCCATTACCCGCTACGGCCAGCCCGCGCGCCTGTTTCTGATGAACGGCAAACCGATCATGCTGCTGAGCCAGGCCGACCTCGACGAAGGGGATGATTTAACCCTCGATCAGGCGGCAGAGCGGGTGCTCACCCGTATGGAGCTGCAGCGCAAAGCCCTGAGCGATCAGTACAACACCGGCTACCTGGCGCTGGCGGCGGTGAAAGTTGTCTTTGGGATCGCGGCGCTCGGGCTGTTCTGCTACGGCGCTTACCGCACGTGGCGCTGGGTGAGGCGCTATAACCGCCGGATGCTGCTTGAAAAACGCGGGATTATTCCGCACAGCTGGCGGCGCTTTTTAGGGGCGGTCGAAAGCAAACTCTACGGCCTGCTGATGATCCTGCTGAGCCTGGTCGCGTTGTATCTGTGGCTCGGCTGGACGTTCAGCCTGTTCCCCTGGACCCGAGTGTGGGGCGAATCCCTCGGCGACTGGACCTGGCGGGTGCTGCAAAAGATCGCGCTGTCGATTGTCTCGGCGCTGCCAGGGCTGCTTATCGTTTTGATTATCTTCCTGATTACGTCGTTTATTATTAAATTATTGAAGGTTTTACTTAATCAGGTGGCGGCGGGTAAAGTGCATCTCCCGGGGTTACATCCGGAAACGGTGGGCGCCACGCGCAAGCTGATATCGGTGATGGTCTGGCTGTTTGCGCTTTCTGCAGCGTACCCTTTTCTGCCTGGCGCAAACTCGCTGGCCTTCAAGGGGATAAGCGTTTTCTTCGGCCTGATGCTGACGCTCGGCTCGGCGGGGGTGATGAACCACGCCATGAGCGGACTGGTGCTAATTTACTCCCGCGCATTACGCAAAGGTGACGTTATTCGCATTGCAGACAACGAAGGTCAGGTCAGTGAAATTGGGATGCTGGCGACCAAAATCATTACCCGCGAGAACTATGTCGTGACGGTGCCCAACGCCGTTGTGGTCAGCGGTAAAATTACCAATCTCAGCGCGCAAAACCCTGGCGGAGGCGTGAACCTCACCACTGGCGTGACCATCGGTTACGACACGCCGTGGCGGCAGGTGCATGCCATGCTGGAACTGGCGGCGCGCCGTGCTGAAGGTATCGATCACGCTCAGGCCCCGCTGGTGCGTCAGCTGAGCCTGATGGACTGGTACATATCCTATGAATTACAGGTCCGCCTGCTGCCGGGCACGTCGCTTGCGGTGGCGCGAAACGCGCTGCACAGCAACATTCAGGACGTATTCAATGAATTTGGCGTGCAGATCATGTCGCCAAACTTCGTCCTGCAGCCGGAAGGGGCAGTGATGGTGGCAAAAGAGAACTGGTACGCCGCCCCGGCAGCGCCTCCTGGCGAACCGAAAGCATGAGGCTGCGCGTTCTGGCAATTGTGCTGCTGGTATTGGGCTGCGGCCAAAGCGTTGCTGCCGACCTTTTCGACCCGCAGGACGGCATGTTCGACATGAGCGAGTATCTTCGGGATAACCGCTACGGATTTTTACCCGTTCCGATCCTGATAACCGAACCGGCGATCGGCTACGGCGGCGGTCTGTTTGGCCTGTTTTTGCACGGAAAAGGTTCAATGGATGGCGACCGCTTTATTCCGCCGAACCTCTCGGCGTTTGGCGGCGGCGCGACCGAAAACGGAAGCTGGTTTGCCGGTGGCGGGCATCGCCATACCTGGAACAACGACCATATTCGCTACCTTGCGGCCCTCGGTTACGCCGATATCAATCTCGATATTTACAGCGGCGACGTGCTGGGCTTCGGTAACAGCAAAGCCATCAACACCAACACCAAAGGCTATGGCGGCCTGCAAAAGCTGCAGTTCCGCGTCGGGGATTCTCCGGTCTTTCTGGGCGTGACGCAGTTTTACGCCCACACCGATATTTCAGCCGATAACAAAGTGATTAATGCCGCCTGGCAGCGGATCTTTGGCGAAGAGAGCACTTCGTCAGCGCTCGGACTGCTGGCCGAATATGACACCACCGATAACTTTTTCTATCCTCACAAAGGGTTGTCGATGAGCGCTGAATACCGCTTTTACAGCTCGTTTCTTGGCGGCGACTACCGCTATAACCAGCTGACGATCGACGGGAAGTATTTCCTGCCGCTCAGCCGGACGGTGACCCTGGGGCTGGCAGGCAACTACCAGGCGCTGACCAACAGCGATGCGCATCTTCCGCCGATGGCCCGCCCGGATATCAACCTGCGCGGCATTTCACGCTATCGCTATCAGGGCGACTACGTTGGCACGGTGCAAACGCAGCTGGCGTGGGCGGTCACGCCTCGTTGGGTGTTGCAGGGCTTTGTCGGCGCGGGGAGTGCCGCAAACGACAGCAGTGACCTGTTCAGCAGCAGTGAAGTGGCCTGGGGAACCGGGGTTCGCTATCTGATTGCCCGACAGTACGGGCTTTATACCGGGGTCGATGTCGCCTTCAGCGATGGTGAACAGGCGGTCTATTTTAATGTTGGCTCCGGGCTGTAGGCGGGGCAATTCGCAAAATGAGAAACCAATGATGAGATGGCGTGAAACGCTGCTGCCGCTGCTGCTGATCTCCGGGACAGCCTGTGGTGCAAGTACACCTCCGGAAAAGGCATCCGGGGCTTCTGCCGACGGCACGCCGTCGTCTTCCGAAAGCGACAGCATGTTCCCCATCTGGGGCGACGAAGCACGGGCGCGTGGCTATTCGATTCCGCTACCGTTCGGCGTGAATCTTAGCTATATGAACATGCGCCAGAACATTGATGTTGAGAGCATTTCCCTGACCGGGCTGAATCTCGGCAGCCACCCGATACCGGACGATATGTTCAACATCGGCGTCGGCGATACCCGCCAGCGCAGCAAGACGGAAAACCTGCGCCTCGACATGTGGGTATTCCCGTTCCTCAACGTTTACGGCATTCTCGGCCATACCAAAGGGTCATCGGTGTCGAACATCTCGGTGGATTCCGACCCATCGCGCTACGACAGTGGCACCATTCTTCACCCGAACCCGGACCATATCATCTCCCAGGCAGTGCATTCGGGTTACGAGAGCGGGGCGCTGCAGAACCTGGATTTTAAACTCAACTTCGAAGGCACCACCTACGGCGCGGGCGTGACCCTGGCGGGCGGTTACGGCAACTGGTTCACCATTCTCGACACCAACTACACCCAGACCAGCTTCGACATCCTCGATGGCAAAATCTCGGCGCTGACGGTGTCTCCACGCGTGGGCTATCGCTTTGAATTTCAGGGCATCGCCGGGCCGTCGCATCTGAGTCTGTGGGTCGGCAGCATGTATCAGGATGTTGAACAGGAGTTCAGAGGCAATCTGTCCGACCTGGGGCTGCCGTCGGCGCTGGATAGCGTGGTTGAGGACGGGCGCTTCGACGTGAAGCAACACCTCTCTTCACCATGGAATATGCTGGTGGGTGCGCAGTATGAAATCACGCAAAATTTCAACGTGCTGACCGAGTTTGGCTTTAACGATCGCAACAGCTTCTTTATCGCGGGTGAATACCGATTCTGATGAGCAGATGGACGACCGTACTGGCCGGGCTTGTCAGTGTGGGCATGGTGACACCGACGTTTGCCGAAATCAGTCAGCAATCGATTGACGACTTTCTGGGCAAGCTCGGGGCCGATAACCAGTATGACGCCAGCAAAGGCATCGACTGGAGCGTGCTGCCGGGGCCGTTTTATACTCCGGAGCTGAAGCTTGGCCTCGGAACGGCGGTGGCGGGGATCTACCGTATCGACCCCAATGACAAGAAAACGCAGAACTCGTCCATTTCCTTTACCGGGTTTGTCAGCACCAGCGGCGCGCTGGGGCTCGGGTTGCACAACTACACCTTCTTTACCGACGATCGCTGGCGTTTTTTCCTCGACGGTGGCGTGGCCAAAGTGCCGACTGAATTTTGGGGCGTGGGCTACGACGCGGCGCAGGGCAGCTCGCAGAAGTACAATAATAACTCGGTGCAGCTGCATCCGCAGCTGATGCGGCAGATTGTCGATAAGCTCTATTTTGGCGTGGGCTGGGATTTCTCAGCCATGAATGCCAACGTCGATGACAGAAAGCCGGGCGACAAGTTTTCGCAGTACACGACGACCACGAATCCCTTAAGTTCAGGGGCGACCGTCAGCCTGAACTACGATTCGCGCGATGCCATTACCCAGCCGCATCACGGGCAGTACGTCAGCGTCGAGTACAGCTATTTCGACCCGTCGCTTGGCTCGGATACCCATTTCACAGCCACCCAACTTCAATATAACTATTACCTGCCGTTGGATGATAAGCGCGTGCTGGCTTTTGACCTGTGGGGCCGCTTTACCCACGGCGACGTGCCCTGGGACAGGCTCTCGCAGGCCGGGGATGACAACCGCCTGCGCGGCTACTATCAGGGCCGCTACCGCGATAACGACGTGGTGAGCGGGCAGATTGAGTATCGTCAGAAGCTCAACTGGCGACACGGCTACGTGCTTTGGGCCGGAGCCGGGGCGCTCGGCAGCTCACCCGCGGATTTAGGAAATCATCCTCTGTTACCGACGGTCGGCGTCGGGTACCGTTTCGAGGTCAAGCCGGCGATGAATATCCGGCTTGATTTGGGCGTGGGCCGGGAGAGTGCCGGTTTCTATTTTCAGGTTGCGGAGGCATTTTGATGCGGGGCTGGTTGTTGAGTCTGTTAGTGGTGGCGACGGTGGCGAAGGCGGACGATACGCTGCTGCCCGTCGAGCAGGCGAGGCGCGTTGCGCCAGTGGTAGGGCATCTGGTGGCGCCGGAGTCGCTGCGCCCCTGCTGCGCCTTTGGCTATGACCTGAACGTTCGGGCCATTGGCGTGCCGATCCCCGTTTATCAGATTGGCAACGTGCTGACCCTCGATTCGCTCGGACATCATCATTATAACGACAGCGCACTGACGGCGGTGAAGGATCTGGTTGGCCTGAATGATGAAAAAAGCGGGCTGATTTACACTCATCGCGGCGGCTTTATTGATATTGCCCACGTGCGTGACACCGCCGACAACACTTTCTATCTGTTCTCTAAAATCTATCCGAAGCTCGGCCAGTCGTGGCGCTTCTTCTACAGCGAAGAGCTTGGCCTGCGGCGGATTCAGCTCAACGCGTTTACGCCTCCTGCCTCGATGACAGAACGCTACACCCTGGCGGCCTGGCTGGCGGGTAAAATCGCCTTCGAGCTGGCGCAGTGGCATGAGATTGCCCAGTGGTATGGCTTCCAGTCGGTGCCCGGTTTTTCAGAAGAGATCTCGGCGTTTTCTCCGGAGGATCTTTACTCCAATTTATTGGGGGCGAGGCTCGCGATTAACGCCATCCTGCAAGGCCATGCCGGCAGCGTCGAAGCCTATGACAAGGCGATGGACGCGCAAATCCAGCAGGCGCTGGTGGGACTTGGCGTGGTGACGCGCGAAGAGACGGAGAGGATGTTCCGTGAAGTGGACGGCGACTGGTGGAACAGCAAGCGGCGGGTGCCGGATAAATTCCTGGTACTGAAGCGCAACTATACCCTCCGCGACAACCGCCTCCCGACGCCGGTGCCGTTTGAAAAGGTGGAGCCTTATCAGCTGCATATGCCTGCCCGGATGAGTGGTTTTACGCTGTCAGCCCTTGGCGAGCTGCAAATCTATCCGGGTCATAAGATGGAACGCCTGCCGTCCCCGGACGGGCACTACATCCCTTCGCAGTTCCAGCCCCTCGCCGACAAGGCGCAGGCCGCCGACAAAACCCAACTTGATCGCATGCAGAAATAGTTCACCTGTTTAATAATAAACTGATCTCTTGCTGAAGAAGTGAACACCCCTTTGTTATTCTTTGCCCCTTCAAAATGAAGGGGTTACCCGGGTGATTGCCAGTGGCAAATTCGCCGTGGGTAACTATGCTTTTTTTACGCATAACAATGATTAAGACTTCTCCTTTGGCAGGTGGCAAATGAAAAAAATAGCTCTGGTCTGTTCTGGACTGCTTCTCTCCTCACACGCGTTCGCAAGCGCCCTCTATTTCTACGAAATTGGCACCGAAGATACCGCGCTGGCTGGCGCAGGACAGGCTGCCCGAGCCCAGGATGCATCGACTATTGCCACCAACCCGGCGGGCATGACGCGTTTACCGGATCATATGTTTACCGGCGGTTTGCAGGCGCTTGGCGGGAATATCGACTACCAGCTGGATAACGACAGCCGACAGAGCCCGGGCAACGTGCTGAACGTGATGCCGAATGGCAGCGCGTTCTACAGCCAGAAGTTGACGGATAATTTGTATGCCGGGATCGGCATGTATGGCAACTTCGGCCTCGGCGTGGATTATGGCAACTGGGCCGGAGACAGCGTCATCAAAAAGAGCAGCCTGATGGCGCTGACCGTCAGCCCGTCGCTGGCTTATAAGCTCAGTGATAAAGTATCCGTTGGCGCTTCCGTCAACGCCAACTACGGTTTTCTTAGCCTGACGCGCGACGTTAACGGCGAGGATAAAAAGGAAAAAGATCACGACTGGGCGGCGAGCTATCGCCTCGGCCTGCTGATGCAACTGACCGAGCAGACCCGCGCCGGGATAACCTGGAACAGCAAAACCGATTACGATTTTAATATTGACGGCAAAGTTCGTCTGCCACAGGGTGACTACACGCTGCCGATTACCGCCCAGGTGAACGCGCCGCAGCAGCTGATGTTCAGCCTGGTGCACGACATCGACAAACAGTGGTCGGTGATGGGCGATCTGGGGTGGCAGGACTGGAGCCAGTTTGGCGCGCCGAATATTACGGTGGGTGGCAGCCAGGTGAACAACACTAACCGAATGAAAGACACATGGCACACGGCGGTGGGCGTGCAGTATCGTCCTACGGAGCAGTGGCGTCTGAATGCAGGTGTGGCGTTCGACAGCACGCCGTACAAAGATCAGAGCGATGTGTCACTGAGTCTGCCGACCGGCGATGAGTGGCGTTTTGGCACCGGGGCGCAGTATCAAATCACGCCAGCAAGCAACGTCGGTTTCGCGGTGGAATACCTGCATATGCAATCGTCGAAAGTGGCCTCGCCTGAGGTCTTCTCCGGCAGCTATGACCATCCTTACCTGTGGTTTGCGAGCGTCAACTACAGCTATCAGTTCTGATGTAATTTGTGCCCGGCGGCAAGGTAAACAGCAAAAATCCTCTTTCGAGAGGATTTTTTAGTGTTTGCGCCCCTCGCCCTGTGGGAGAGGGGCGGGGGAGAGGGCATCAGTCCGCACAGCTTACCTGCATGACTTCATCTGTTTTTCTCCATTCTACTATCCCCTCAATACCTGATCTCCACACATTCTTCCCGTGAATATTTATTCTTGAAGATATAAAGATAATGCGTATAGTTCTCATTCTCTTTTTTATCTATTGGCAGGGAACTTTCATGAAACGCAAACTCACCGCGCTGGCTGTGGCTTTCGCCATGGTGGGGTGTGCCGCAAAGAGCACGCCTGTCCCACAAAAAGAAGCGGCCGTCACCGCACCTGCGGCAACCGATCTGACTCAGCGCGATCTCGCCGATGGCCTGTACGAAATGGCGCTCAGCCCGAAAGGCGATGCGCTGTATGTCTCCAGCGCCGAAGGTTTTAAAGATGTGCAGGGCGGGGTGGTGTACAAGCTCGATCCGAAGACGCTGAAAACCGTCGGCGCCAGCCACACGGATCTGAAAAACTTCGGTATGGCGATTTCTGACGACGGCCAGACGGTTTACGTTACTAACTCACTCGACGGAGGTATCAGCGCGCTGAATACTTCTGACGGTAAGGTGAAGGCGCGTCTGCTGTTCCCTGAGCGTAATGAGAAAGGGCTGCCGTATGGTGCACGCCAGGTGCTGCTGCACAACGGCCTGCTGTACGTTGGCGCGGTGGCCGACCCGGCGGTCATTTGGGTGGTTGATGCGAAGACCATGAAGCTGAAAACCCGCATCAAAAACACCGGCAAATGGATGACTGGCCTGCACTATTCGTCGAACACCGGGCGTATTTATGCCGCGAACGGCGGCGGTGAGATCCTGGTCATCAACCCACGTAATAACCGTATTGAGCAACGCTGGAAGCCGCTCGGCGACAAACCGGCGCTGCTGCTGAATATTGCCGAAGACAGCGACACCGGCCGCCTGTTCGTCACCGACAACTCTCAGGCGAAAACTACTCTGGCGCTGGATATTCACAGCGGCAAAGTGATCAAGCAACTGGATGTTGGTGATTCACTTGGCGTGGTGTTCAACCCGATTCGTCATGAGCTATACGTTTCGCAGCGTGAGTCCGGCAAAGTGCTGAGCCTCGACGCCACCTCGTACGCGGTGAAAAAGAGCTGGGACCTGAAGCCGAATCCAAACAGCCTGCTGCTCTCTGCAGATGGCCAGACCCTGTTTGTCACCGTCAAACAAGCCTTCAATAAAGACCATTCGACCGATGGGCCCGACCGCGTCGTGCGTATCGATCTGAATAAATAAAAAGAACGGCCCGGCCACGGGCCACTTTGTTTCACTCAGCCTCGTTATAAGCCAATTATCAAGCCGATTGAAGGCCTGACCGCAACGGCGAAAGTGAACCACACCGGTTCTCAATACGCAGACGCTGCCAACACCAAAAAGCTCGAAAGCTACACCACGCTTGACCTCGGCGTGCGCTACCGCATGCGCGTCAACGCCGATCGGAACGATATGGTCTGGCGAGTGGGCGTGGATAACGTGACTAACGAGAAATACTGGTCCGGTGTGGAAAGCTACGGCACCTACATCTTCCAGGGCGAACCGCGCACCGTGAAGGTGTCTATGAGCTACGATTTCTGATGTGACTCTCGCCCCGGCGAGGGTGACTTGCCGGGGCGAAACTTGCGACATTTCTGATGAAGTGTTAAAAGGTGCCCCTTCTGAAAAATGCTACAGGGGAACGACGTGAAAAACGCGTCATCGGCATCCGATAATCTGCCAACGGATGCGGCGTCAGAATCACAACCGACGCTTCAACGCGGTCTGCAAAACCGTCATATTCAACTTATCGCCCTCGGCGGTGCTATCGGCACCGGACTCTTTCTCGGTATCGGGCCCGCCATTCAGATGGCCGGGCCTGCTGTTATCCTCGGCTATGCCATCGCGGGCATCATCGCATTTCTGATCATGCGCCAGCTGGGCGAAATGGTGGTGGAAGAACCTGTCTCCGGCTCCTTTGCTCACTTTGCTTATAAATACTGGGGACCCTTTGCGGGCTTCCTCTCCGGCTGGAACTACTGGGTGATGTTCGTGCTGGTGGGGATGGCCGAGCTGACCGCCGCCGGGATCTATATGCAGTACTGGCTGCCGGAGGTGCCGACCTGGATCTGGGCGGCCGCGTTCTTTGTGATTATCAACGCCGTCAACCTGGTCAACGTGCGCCTGTATGGCGAAACCGAGTTCTGGTTTGCGCTGATTAAGGTGCTGGCGATCCTTGGCATGATTGGTTTTGGCCTGTGGATGCTGTTCAGCGGTCACGGTGGCGCGCATGCGAGCTTCGACAACCTGTGGCAGCACGGCGGCTTCTTCGCCACCGGCTGGCACGGCCTGATGCTGTCGCTGGCGGTGATCATGTTCTCCTTCGGTGGACTCGAGTTGATTGGTATCACCGCGGCAGAAGCGCGCGACCCGGAAACCACCATCCCGAAAGCGGTGAATCAGGTGGTGTACCGCATTCTGCTGTTCTACATTGGCTCGCTGGTGGTGCTGCTGGCGCTCTATCCGTGGATCAATGTCAAATCCGACAGCAGCCCGTTCGTGATGATTTTCCATAATATTGACAGTAACGTGGTGGCATCGGCGCTGAATTTCGTCATTCTGGTGGCATCACTGTCGGTTTATAACAGCGGCGTTTACTCCAACAGTCGGATGCTGTTCGGCCTTTCCGTCCAGGGCAACGCGCCAAAGTTCCTGACCCGCGTTAACCGTCGCGGCGTACCGGTGAATTCGTTGCTGCTCTCCGGGGCCATCACCTCGCTGGTGGTGCTGGTGAACTACCTGCTGCCGCATGAAGCCTTCGGTCTGCTGATGGCGTTGGTAGTGGCCACGCTGCTGCTGAACTGGGTGATGATCTGTCTCGCGCATCTGAAATTCCGATCGGCTCAGCGCCGTAAAGGACGCGTACCGAAGTTCCGTGCGCTGTGGGCACCGGCCAGCAACTACATCTGCATCGCGTTTCTGCTGATGATCCTCTGCCTGATGCTGACCCTCGATGGCATGCGCCTGTCGGCGATTCTGCTGCCGGTGTGGGTAGTGTTTTTGTTTGGGGTGTTTAAGGTGTTGAGAAAACGCGCCTGATGCCTGATAAAGAAATCCCGCCATCTGGCGGGATTTTTCTTATTATGCGGTGACGCCGGAAAGGGACCGAATATCATTCCCGGTCGGAGTCTGATGAATCCGCAAACCGAACTCATCCACCACCGCAAATAGATGGTCGAAAATATCGGCCTGAATATCTTCATATTCTGCCCACACAACGGTGTTGGTGAAGCAGTATATTTCTATCGGCAAACCATTAGCGTCGGGTGCCAGTTGACGCACCATTAACGTCATATCCTTGCGGATTCTAGGATGATTCCGCAGGTATTCATTAAGATACGCGCGGAAAGTTCCGACGTTGGTCATTTTACGGCTGTTGAGTGTAGAATTATCGCCGCCGTGCTGTTCGTTCCATTGGCTGATTTCCTCATGGCGGCTGTCCATATAAGGTTTCAGCAGCCTCGCCTGAATAAGGTGTTGCTTCTCCTGCTCATCGAGAAAATGAATGCTGGTGGTATCGATATTAATGCTGCGCTTGATACGACGCCCGCCGGAGGCTGACATGCCGCTCCAGTTTTTGAAGGAGTCCGACACCAGCGACCAGGTCGGGATGGTGGTGATGGTGTTATCCCAGTTGCGGACTTTGACGGTGGTCAGCCCGATGTCCGTCACCGCACCGTCCGCGCCGTATTTCGGCATTTCCAGCCAGTCGCCAAGGCGTAACATGTCGTTAGCGGAGAGCTGAATACCTGCCACCAGGCCGAGAATCGGGTCCTTGAATACCAGCATCAGTACTGCGGCCATGGCGCCCAGGCCGCTAATCAGGATCGCCGGAGACTGACCCAGCAGCAGCGAAATAATCAGGATGCCGACGAGAATGGCGCTGACCAACTTAACGCCCTGGAATATTCCCTTAAGTGGCAGCTGCGACGAGAAGGTGAATTTCTGCGACAGATTAAGCAGTACGTCAAGCAGCGAGAAAAACGCCAGCAGGGAATAGAGCATCACCCACAGTTGGGCGCAGTTAATCAGAATAGAGGCAGCATCGCTACCTTTATGCAGCCAGAGGGCCGCCTGTACCTGAACGACAATACCCTGAATCGTAAAGGCCACCCGGTGAAATAATTTATTTTGGGTGATGATTTGCAACCAGAAATGAGAGCTCGCCTGAGCGCGTTTTTCGAAAGCGCGCAGCACTATCCGATGCAAAATAATGTGCAGGATAATGGCCGTCAGGAAGATAATTCCGAATACGATGAGCAGTGATGTGGTGTGGTTTATTTCAAGGCCCCAGTTTCTAAGGGCTGCGATAATTTCCTGCATAGTTTCTCCTTTTTATCAGCGGCCATAATGACCGCTGAGAGAATAAGATGCAAATCGAACCGGGTTATACCGTTGGCTGCGGGCAGTGCGCTAAGTGCCGTCGGTAGCTGAGCGCCAGCGCACCAAGCGTAAGCATCAGCACGACTTCAAGGGCCAAAAAGCCAACGATGGCCGTGGTGTAATCACCCTGCGAAGCCAGGGCCAGGAAGACGCTCCCCAGCACGGCTGGCCCCAGACCGAAGGTCGATTGTTGCAAGGTGCTAAGAATGGCGCTGCCTGCGCCCGCGTCACGTGCTTCGATATCGCGCATGCCAATCCGATAGAAGCTGTTGACGATCAGCGCCTGGCCGTAGCCGATCACGGCGGTGGCCGGAGCCAGCGTCAGGGCGTGGGTGCGCAGGCCGAAATGCCAGAAAGTGAACGCCAGCAACAGCAGGCCGCTTATCTGCACGCTCAGGCCAATGAGCAGAATGCGCCCCATGCTGTAGCGGGCAATCAGTTTTGGGGCATACAGCGCTGAGACAAAATAGGCGAGGCCCAGCGCGATAAAGCTGTTACCGGACTGCCAGGGTGCCATGCCGAGACCCGACTGCATGGTCAGCGCCATACAGAACATAAAGCCGGACCAGGCGCTGAAAAACAGCAGGGCAATCAAAATGCCGAAGCGAATGCTCGGCAGCTTCAGCAAGCGTGGCGGCAGCAGCGGCGTTTGGCCATGGGCTTCTTTCGTCAGAGCGCTGGTACGCATCAGCCAGGCCAGTGGGATCACGGCCAGCAGCATCAACTTCAGCGCCCAGGGCCAGTGCAGCTCCATGCCAAGCGCCATCGGAAACAGCAGGCAGCAGAGGATCGCGGCGAGATAAAACGTGCCCGGCCAGTCGATGCCTGACGGTGTTTCACTGCGGGTTTCCGGGATATAGCGCAGGCTGAAGGCGAGGACAATCAGGCATATGGGCACGTTGATGAAAAACGCATTCCGCCAGCCGAGCCCGGCAAAATCTGCTGAGACCAGCCAGCCGCCGCCCATCTGTCCGACGATAAAAGCAATCCCGCCAATGCCGCCGTACAGGCTGATGGCTCGGGCATGGGCGGTGCCTTTCAAAGTCACGTGCAGCGTGGCCAGAATCTGCGGCACGATAAGCGCCGCCCCTGCACCCTGTAGCGTACGGGCCGCCAGCAGCGCATGGATGGAATCCGCCATACCGCACAGCAGCGATGCCACGCCGAACAGCGTCACGCCCCACATAAACAGCCGACGTCGGCCGTAGTTATCGCCCAGTTTACTGCCCATAGCGAGGCACACGGCAAAGGCAACGCCGTAGAGCGCGACGATAAGCTCCAGCTGCGTCGGGCTGGTGTGAAGCGAATGAGTGATCGACTCCAGCGCGACGTTGGTGATTGAGGTGTCTATCAGCGGCAGCATCTGTCCGGTTAATAACAGCAGCAGGCCAGCGCGACCGGGTGAAACAGCAGACGTATTCATGGTGTTCTCCATTGCGTCATTCAGGGATCGGACGTAGCATCGCTGAATGAATAAACGGGTACCAGTTCCTGCTTATACTGGTACTGGCACTACCCTGCTGGAGGTTTTATGTCCCTGATAACGCCCGTGGAGGCCCCACCCGTCAGGCATGATGACAACAGGAAACAGCTTGGCACCTTTTTGCGTGCGCGGCGGGAAAGCCTTGATCCGCAGCGACTTGGGCTCCCGCGTAGCGGCAGACGGCGAACGCCGGGCCTGCGCCGGGAAGAAGTGGCGATGCTGGCAGATGTCGGCGTAACCTGGTACACGTGGCTGGAACAGGGCAGGGAGGTGAATCCTTCGACGCAGGTGTTGCAGGCGATAGCCCAGGCCTTGCAGTGTACCGCCCTCGAAACGCGCCATCTGTTTGTGCTGGCCGGGCTGCCGCCGCTCGAATCTTTGCAGGTTCCGCAGTGTGAAGGCATCAGCGCCGGGACGCGCAGAATGCTCGACAGCCTGATGCCGCAGCCGGCGAGCATTCAGAAGCCGAATTTTGATATCGTTGCCTGGAATGACAGCTTCTGTCGTCTGATGGGCGTGGATTTTGCGTCGATTGCCGATGAAGATCGTAACTGCATTTATCTCTATCTGACCCATGACGTCTGGCGCTCCAGGATTGCCAACAGTGATGCTTTGCTGAACTACGTCTCCTATTTTCGGGCGGCGATGGCAGAGCATCGCGGTGAGCCGGAGTGGGAGAATAAGCTGGCGCGCTATTTTGCCGCATCGTCAGAGTTCGAGGCTATCTGGCATCAGCGATATGAGGTGCGGGGCGTCGAAAATCAGATCAAAATGTTTAATCATCCGCAGTCAGGGATATTCAGCCTCCAGCAGATGTACTGGTATTCCGCCCCGCGTAACGGGTCGCGACTGCTGGTATACCTCCCGGTAGACGAACAGGGCGAGCAGGCGCTGGCGCGGCTCGATAAACAGGGCTCATCACCCCATCACATCAAGGAAAGCGATGAACGTCACCCGTAAGCAGGAACGCATTATCCGCCGGGCGCTGGCCGACTGGCAGCAGACCGGAGAACTGAGTGCTGTTGAGCAGGAGAGGCTGGCGGCAACGCTGAAGCCTCAGCTGTTCGACTGGAAACGCCTGAGCCGCTACGCCTTCTGGACGGCGCTGGCCTGCGTGCTTATCGCGCTGGCAAGCCTGTTCGCCGACAGTTATCTGATGGCCGTGCTTTATTCACTGTTTTCGAATTCAGGCCTGTTGCGCATCGGCGTGCCCATGCTGCTGGCCGTGTTCTGCTATCTCTGGGGATTCCGCCGTCAGCGGCGAGAGACGCAGTGGCATTACAGCACCGAGGCGATTTTGTTCCTCGGCGTGGTCTTTACTGCATTGATGCTCTGGCAACTGGGGGAAAGGCTGGATGACGGCAGCGGCCACATTGCGCCGCTGTTTCTGGTGGGCTGCGCCATTTACGGCGTAGTGGGCTGGATCGGGCGCTCGTCGCTGGTCTGGCTGTTCTTCCTGCTGGCGTTGGGGAACTGGTTTGGCGCGGAAACAGGCTATATGTCCGGCTGGGGCGCGTACTGGCTGGGGATGAACTTCCCGATCCGTTTCGTGCTGTTCGGCGGCGTTTTGCTGGCGGTCTGCCTGCTGCTGGGGCGCATTCTGCAAGGGCGAAATCTGTTTACCGTCAGTAAGGCGATGGGGCTGACGTATCTGTTTATCGCGCTGTGGATCATGTCGATTTTCGGCAACTATGATGCTGACAGCTGGTACAGCTCAACGCATGCGGAACTGCTGCCCTGGGCGTTGCTGTTTGCCGTTGCCGCAGGCGTCTGCGTGTATATCAGCCTGAAAACCGACGACGGCATGCTGCGCGGCTTTGGCCTGACGTTCCTCGCAATTAATCTCTACACCCGCTTCTTCGAATACTTCTGGGACGGCATGCATAAAGTCGTGTTCTTCCTGATCCTCGCCGTTTCGCTTGCTGCGTTGGGTAAATACGCCGAGAAAATCTGGCATGCGGGGCAAAAAGCTTAACCGAAGCGCATTTTATCGAGCGTCTTTGAGGAGCAAGCCCGGCCGCAGGCGCTGGCCGGGCAAAATGCTTAAATTTCGGTGAGCGTGGTGCTCTGCGGCAGGCGAGATTTAGGCAGCTTAGCGTTGAAGTCTTCCACGCTGTGACGGCCAACTGGCACCACGACTACGCTGGTGAAGCCTTTTTCGCTCAGGCCGAACTCTTTATCCATCACCGCAGCATCAAACCCTTCGATTGGCACTGCATCAAGGCCCATCGCCGCCACGCCCAGCAGGAAGTTGCCGACGTTGAGGTAAACCTGTTTCTGCATCCAGTGCGCGTCATCCTTCAGCTCTTTGCGGTGTAAATCGGCAAAGAACACGCGGCCTTTATGGTTACCCGCTTTGGCTTCCGGCGTAGCGAAACGGCCATCGGCTTCTTCCTGATCCACCACTTGTTCCAGCCAGGCATCATCCATCGCCGTTTTGGCGCAGAACACCACCACGTGGGAAGCATCGAGCATTTTGCGTTCGTTGAACACGAAGCCACCAGCGGCTGATTTCGCGACGCGCGATTTTCCTTCCTCGGTGCTTGCCACGATGAAGTGCCACGGCTGTGAGTTGGTGCTGGAAGGGCTGAACTGCAGCAGGGTTTTCAGGTTTTCGGCCTGCTCTTCGCTGAGCGCAAAAGCGGGATCAAAGGCTTTGGTGGAGTGACGTTTTAACGCAACAGAGATGATATCCATAATGACTCCTCAGAAAGTAGCAGCCCACAGGGGCTCGTTCGATGGCTGAAGAGTACAGGGTGAGGGGGCAAATGATAAGGGATAAAATGCGATAACACTTGTTGTTAAAACAAGAAAATCACCCCGGACGCAGGCGCTTCTGATCGCGTTTAGGCAGTTTGTCGACCACGCAGTGCCAGGAGTCAGTGATTAACCCTGAGAGCAATTCCGGGCTGATATCCTCGCCGCCGGAAACGGTTATCCAGTGCTTTTTATTCATGTGGTAGCCCGGCCCGACGCTTTTATAAATCTCCTGATGCAACAGCACGTTATCCGGCTTCGCTTTAAGATTCACGATGGGATTACCGCGCAAGATCATGGCAATCATAAAGATTTTACCGCCAACCCGATACACGTCGTACTCCGGGCCGAACGGCCAGGTCTGTTCGGTGAAGGGCAGTTCAAGCGCAAACTGATGAGCATGTTTGACTATGGCCTCGCCGTTCATGCGGCATTTTCCTCCGCCAGCGCCAGCCACATGGCTTCAAACCCGAGGGCGGTTAAGTCACTGGCGCGCGTCGGTTCGTGGCTGGCAAATTCGATGGTGGTTTCGGCAAGCGACAAAAACAGCGCATCGCCAAACGCCTGAAACTCGGTGGAGAGAAACACGCTGCGCACCGAGCGCTGGCAGAGCTTATGCAGTTCCGGGAACATGTCCGTCACTTCTTGCTTTGTCTCGACGGTAATTTTTTCACTCACCGCCATACGGCGAATGGCTTTGTGGCCGAGCGGATTACGCACGCCCCAGGAGATGTAGCTGTTCCAGATGCAGCGGGTGAAGTCTTTCGGCGTCACCGCGTCCGTAATGCCCGCCAGCATGGTTTCACACAGGGAGCTTTTCAGGTGCAGGTAAAGCGCATTGAGCAGGTCGTCTTTGGTGGCGAAGTAGCGAAACAGCGTGCCCTCGGCAACGCCAGCGTTACGGGCTATCAGGGCCGTCGATGCCGCGATCCCCTGCTGGGCAATTGCCGACGTTGCGGCTTCCAGTAACGCCTGTTTTTTATCTTCACTCTTAGGACGAGCCACTACACTTTACCTCTCGGACGGGAAAAAACACCGATTGAAGCACGCCCCTTGCAGCACTTCAACGCTGAATGTCAAAAATTGAAAATCGGCTTGACGACTTTCGCTTGTTTTCTATAATGAGTGCTTACTCACTCATAAGCAAGATTTCTCTTAAATACTGTCTCCAGGATGGAGCGGGTCTTCGGTCTGGATATGCAGCGTCTACTTCTCAGTGTGGTCATCATCATGTTAATTGCCAGTGCAGCGAGTTTACCCTTTGTGCTAAATGCCGGTTTCGGTAAGGCCCCGCAGGGCGATCGGTTGAATGCGATGGAAGGCTCCGCGCACTACCGCGATGGTCAGTTCCATAACCAGCAGCCGACGCCGAGCTGGTCCGGGCAGAAAAGTATGCCGCGGGCCATCTGGGAGTTCTTAACCGAAAAGCGCCCGAACGCGCGCCCGGAAAAACCGCTGCCGATGGTGAAAACCGATCTCGCCAGCCTGCCGGTGCAGCAGGAAGTGATGATCTGGCTCGGTCACTCTTCGTGGTATTTACAGCTTGGCGGAAAGCGCATTCTGATTGACCCGGTGTTCAGCAGCTATGCCGCACCGTTTTCCTTCCTCAATAAGGCATTCGAAGGGGACTACCCGTGGCGAGCCGAAACGATGCCGGACATCGATCTGCTGATCATCTCCCACGACCATTACGATCATCTGGATTACGCGACGATCAAAGGTCTGATGCCGAAGATCAAACGCGTGATTACCCCGCTGGGTGTGGGTTCACACCTGCGCTACTGGGGCATGGACAGCGCCATTATTACCGAAGCCGACTGGAACCAGCAGGTGAAGGTCAGCGACGAACTGACGGCCCACGTGCTGCCCGCGCGCCACTTCTCCGGACGCGGCCTGAAGCGTAACCAGACGCTGTGGGGCAGCTTCATGTTCGTCACGCCAGAGCAAAACATCTATTACAGCGGCGACAGCGGCTATGGCCCGCACTTTAAGGCCATCGGTGAGCAGTTTGGCCACGTCGATTTGGCCATCATGGAGAACGGCCAGTATGACCAGGACTGGAAATACATTCACATGCTGCCGGACGAAACGGCGCAGGCCGCCGTCGATCTCAACGCTCGTGCCGTGTTGCCCGGTCACGCAGGGCGCTTCGTGCTCGCCAAACACACCTGGGACGATCCGTATAAGCGGCTGGCCGAGGCCAGTGCCGGGAAAAATTATCGCCTGTTAACGCCGGTTCAGGGCGAACCCGTGTGGGTTGCCAACCGCGATCAGCAGTTTCGCGCCTGGTGGGAATGACCACCGCGCAGTTTCGAGAGAGGGGAGGAAGGTATGACGATTTCCGCTCAGGTTATTGACACCATCGTCGAGTGGATTGACGACAATCTGCACCAGCCGCTGCGCATTGACGACATCGCCCGCCACGCGGGATATTCGAAGTGGCATCTGCAGCGCCTGTTTCTACAGCAAAAGGGGGAGAGTCTTGGGCGCTATATCCGCGAGCGCAAGCTCAGATTAGCGGCACAGGAGCTGCGCGACACCGATCAGAAGGTCTACGACATCTGCCTGAAGTACGGGTTTGACTCACAGCAGACTTTCACCCGGGTGTTTACCCGCACCTTTAAGCAGCCACCCGGCGCGTGGCGCAAAGAGAATCAGAGTCGGGCGCACTAGCGCATAAAAAAACAGAGCCTGCGAAAGCGGGCTTTTTTACGTCTTTATTCTGAACAACTAAGTGATATTGCAAACCATTCCCATTTGCATTAGCGTGTTCCCCTCTGACAACAGGAACGTTAACGTAATGAAAATGGCGTGGAGTGGTTTACTGATTGGATTAAGCGCGCTGCCGGTGACGGCCTGCGAATCGCCTTCTCTTCAGGGTGAGCAGAAGGGCAAATTCGATGCCAGCGGTGAGGTTTGTTTTGCCCTTCCGGAGCTTGGGGAAAACTACGTTCAGGCCAGACTGGTCGGTGTGACGGATGCCCGCCTGCTGGACCGTGACAATCGCCGTATACGCACCCTCATAGAGGGCGGCCCGGCAGACGGCACGCAAACCCTGCTGTTTTCGCTGCCGGTGCACCAAAGCTCCACGCTGGTGCTGAACGGTAACGAGGGAGAGCGCTGGCACTTTCAGTGGCGAATGAAAGAGACGTCCGCAGTGGTAAAAGCGGACAGCCCGGCTCCTGCCAGCCCGATGTTGCAGAAGCTGGCGGCAGACCTTGTGGCAGGAGGCTCCACTGAAACCTTCTGGCAAAAGCGCCAGCAGGAGGGCACGCCGATGATTGAGCCAGTGGATGCGCAGCATAGGCGAGTGACTTTCCTCTGGCGCGGTGCGCGTCATAACGTATTTTTGCTTGGATCGCCTGCGGGTGAGCACGATCCGCTGTTCCGACTGGGCGATTCCGACGTCTGGTTCCGCAGCTACGTGGTGCCTGCCGATACGCTGATGCAGTATAAATTAGCGCCGGACGTGCCGCTCATCGGCAGCGATCCGCATGAACAGCGCCAGGCGATTATGGTCAGCGCCCAGGCCGATCCGCTGAACCCGGATACGCTCCAGCCCGGGGGCGATCGCTGGAATCGTCATTCGCTGCTCGCGCTCGATCCTGCCCGCTACTGCACGCTGGCGCGCATGAAAAAGCCCATTCAGTACGGCCAGTTGACCCGCCATCAGCTGGACAGCGATTTTCTGGGCAATACGCGTGAAATCAAAATCTATCGCCCTCGAATGCCTCAGCCTGCGCGCTGGACGCTGCTGCTGTTCGACGGCAAGCAGTATCAGGATGAGTACCATTTTGCCAACGTGCTCGACGATTTGATTGCCCGCCACGTGCTGCCACCGGTCAACGTGGTGTTTATCGACACGCTCGATCACACCCGCCGCAGCGCCGAACTGCCGCCGAACCCGCGCTTTGCCGATTTTATGGCGCATGAGCTGCTGCCATGGCTGCACCGGCAGGGGCTCAGCCTGCAACGGCAGAAAACGGTGCTGGCGGGCTCCAGCTACGGTGGGCTGGCGGCGTCCTGGGTGGCGCTGCGCTACCCGCGCCTGTTTGGTAACGTGCTGAGCCTGTCTGGCTCTTACTGGTGGGCCCCGAAAGGGGAGGCTTCAGACTGGCTCACGCGGCAGTATCAGCAGTCGCCGCGCTATCCGGTTCGCTTCTGGCTTCAGGCGGGCACTTTCGAAACCAGTGGCCCTGGCGGGGGCAACTACCCCAACACATTAGAGTTTGAACAGGTGCTGCGTGACAAAGGCTATCGCGTCAGCTTCCATCCATATGCCAGCGGGCACGACTACGCGGCATGGTGTGAAGCCCTGGTCGACGGAATGCGCGATTTCACAGGCTTAGTCCGCAAGTGAGAACCAGCGACGCCAGATAAAGCGCAGCACGAAAAACTCGATGGCGCCGAGCAGCAAAAACCAGATGCAGAACAAGATGGTATAGAGCTGGCTCATGTCCATCAGGTGAAAAACGCTCACCATTTTTTGTGCCACCGTCAGCCCCAGGGAAGGGGCGGGCAGCAGCAGACAGGAGAGAAAGGCCATCAGCAAAATGCCGCCAGCGGTGGAAAGGGTTTCGAGCGGATGTTTCATTGTGATGTTAATCAGTCGTTGTAAAAAAGGTATTGTCCGGTAAATTTTAACGTCGTGCAATATGCTCTTCGCGTGCGATATTTCTCACAACAAAATATGAGATCTGATATTTCTATTGAAATAATGTTTTAAGTTCTCCGGTAATAATTGAATTGTCAGTTTACGTTATTATTACGTCATCATCTTTACAAACATATAAGTACTGTATCCGACAAGCGTAGCAATCATGATTGCTAAAACGATGTAAAGCGCCAGGCGGCGTGCGGGGTAGGTTCCAAACATAGGTGTCCTCGTTTAATAATGGTTTAGAATGTGTCGGTATTATATTGAGTAACAAAATGCTGAATGCAGTTTTGAATATTGTGGTAACTGTAATATTGCGTCAGATCAATTTTTGAGACGGCAAAGTAAACATTGTTTAAATCTTCTCAATATTGGCCCGAAATAGACTTCAGGCTATTTGCCTCCGGGAAATTATAAGGAAACGTATTTTGACTAAAATGATCACTCCCCAAAATATGCCGCCTGGCGGCAATCCGCCTGAGCATGCTTACCAGAAATCCTGTGCGCAGGTCCTGGACGATCATCAGAGCCAGACAAGCGGCCTGACGGCGGCTGAAGCCCATACCAGACGCGAAGCCTTCGGGCCAAACGCGCTGCCAGAAAAGAAAGGCAAACCGGCGTGGCTGCGCTTCCTGGCGCACTTCAACGACGTGCTGATTTACGTCCTGCTTGGCGCGGGCGTGCTGACGGCGGCGATGGGCCACTGGGTAGATACCTTTGTGATTCTGGGCGTTACCGTCATCAATGCCCTGATTGGTCACCTGCAGGAGAGCAGCGCGGCGAAGTCGCTGCAAAGCATCCGCAACATGCTGTCGAGCGATGCGGTGGTGCTCCGCGACGGCAAGCATGAAACCCTCGCCACCACTGAGCTGGTGCCGGGCGATATCGTTCTGCTGCGCGCAGGCGATCGCATTCCGGCAGATATGCGCGTGCTTGAAGCGCACAACCTGCGGGTGGAAGAAGCGATTCTGACCGGCGAATCCACCGTGGTGGACAAGCACGCAGACGCCCTGAGCGGTGAACTGGCCCTCGGTGATCGCACCAACATGCTCTTCTCCGGCACCACGGTCAGCGCTGGCGGCGGTACGGGCGTGGTCACGGCAACCGGTGAACAAACGGAGCTGGGCCACATCAATCAGATGATGGCGGAGATCAAACAGGCCCGCACGCCGCTGCTGGTGCAGATGGACAAGCTGGGCAAAGCCATCTTCGTCATTATCCTGGCGATGATGGCCGCGCTGTTTGTCTTCAGCCTTGTGCTGCGCGACATGCCGATGAGCGAGCTGCTGCTGTCGCTGATTAGCCTTGCCGTGGCCGCCGTGCCAGAAGGCTTACCGGCAATCATCTCGATCATTCTTTCACTCGGCGTCCAGGCAATGGCGCGCAAGCGGGCCATCGTGCGCAAGCTGCCGACGGTGGAAACCCTCGGCGCGATGACCGTCGTGTGTTCGGACAAAACCGGCACCCTGACGATGAACGAAATGACGGTGAAGGCCATTATCACCGCCGACTGCTGCTATCTCGTGGACGGCGACAGCTACGCGCCAACCGGCAACATCTACCTGGAAGGCAGCAACGAAGCGGTGCAAATCCGGCCGGGTACCGTGCTGGAACAGTATCTGCGTACCATCGATCTGTGCAACGACAGCCAGCTGGTGAAGCAGGACAACGGCCTGTGGGGCATTACCGGCGGCCCAACTGAAGGGGCACTGAAGGTGCTGGCGGCGAAAGCGCACCTGGCCGAGGTAGATTCACAGCTGGTCGCCAAAATTCCGTTTGATTCGCAGTACAAATACATGGCTACACACTACCGCATCGGCAGCGAAGAGCGTGTTCTGATCACCGGCGCACCGGACGTCCTCTTTGCGTTGTGCCAGGCGCAGCAGACGAAGCAGGGTATTGTGGCCTTTGAGCGTGCTTACTGGGAGCAGGAAATGGAGCGCTACGCCCGCCAGGGGCTGCGTATGGTTGCTGCCGCGAGCATGCCAGCCCTGCCAGGGAGCACAACCCTTGAGCATTCCGATCTGCAAAGCGGCCTGGTGTTCCTCGGCATCGCCGGAATGATGGACCCGCCGCGCCCGGAAGCGATTGATGCGATCCACGCCTGTCAGAAGGCAGGGATCCGCGTGAAGATGATCACCGGCGATCACCCGCAAACGGCAATGAGCATCGGCCAGATGCTGGGGATCAGCAACAGCCAGCAGGCGATGACCGGCTATCAGCTGGAGCACATGGATGACGCGGAGCTGGCGAAGGCGGCCGTGGAGTTTGACATCTTCGCCCGCACCAGCCCGGAGCATAAGCTGCGCCTGGTAAAAGCGTTGCAGATGCAGGGAGAAGTTGTGGGCATGACGGGCGACGGCGTGAACGATGCGCCTGCGCTGCGCCAGGCAGATGTCGGCATCGCCATGGGCATTAAGGGCACGGAAGTGACCAAAGAGGCCGCCGACATGGTGCTGACGGACGATAACTTCGCCACCATCGCCAGCTCGGTGAAAGAGGGGCGTCGCGTCTACGACAACCTGAAAAAAACCATCCTGTTTATCATGCCGACCAACCTGGCGCAGGGGCTGCTTATCATCATCGCCCTGCTGGCAGGCAGCGTGATCCCACTGACTCCGGTGCTGATCCTCTGGCTGAACATGGCCACCTCCGCCACGCTCTCCTTTGGTCTTGCTTTTGAGGCCGCCGAGCGCAACGCCATGAATCGCCCGCCGCGTAAAACGGGCCAGCACGTGATGGACGGGTATGCCGTCTGGCGCGTGGCCTTCGTCGGCTCGATGATTGCGCTGAGCGCCTTCGCGCTGGAGGCCTGGCTTGGCCCACGCGGGCACAGCCCGGAGTTTATCCGCACCGTGCTGTTGCAGATGCTGGTGGCGGCGCAGTGGGTCTACATGATCAACTGCCGCAGCAGCAATCGCTTCTCCCTCAACCGTGGCCTGCTGTTGAACAAAGGCATCTGGCTGGTGACCGGGGTGCTGCTCCTGCTCCAGCTGGCAATGATCTACCTGCCGTTTATGCAGATGATGTTCGGTACCGAAGCGCTGCCGCTGCGTTACTGGGGCATCACCCTGGCGATGGCGGGTGCGATGTTCTTCGTGGTCGAAATCGAAAAACGCCTGACGCGCCGCTTCCGTAAAACGAGCTGAACCTGCCTGAAGCGCCTCCCGTAAAGGGGAGGCGCGAACCGGAGATCCCCATGAACAAAACTCTTCGCCACGCCTTACTGGCCTGTGGTCTGGCTGTCTGTACGCTGGGTACGGCAATGGCCAGCGCAATACCGGTGCGTCTGGTCACAGTTGAGCAGACTTCCCACGCTGCGGAGCGACAGATCCCCGGTCGCATCGAGGCCATTCACACCGTGGCTATCCGTGCTCGTACCGAAGGCGTTATCGAAAAAATGCACTTCCGCGAAGGGCAATACGTCAACGCCGGTGACCTCATGTTCGAACTCGACAGCGCTTCTCAACGCGCCGCGTTGTCGCTTGCGCAGGCTGAGCAGAAAAGCGCAGAGGCGTCATTGCGGCAGGCACAGCAGCTGCTGGCGCGCTACGAGAGTCTGAAGAACAGCCAGGCCATCAGCCGCAACGATGTGGACACCGCGCGGATGCAGCGAGACGTGGCCGCCGCAGCGGTCGAGCAGGCAAAAGCCCGCGTGCAGACGCAGACCATCGCGCTCAGCTACACGCGTATCACTTCCCCGGTCACCGGGCGCGTCGGGCACACCAGCATGCATCAGGGCAGCCTGATTAACCCTGCCAGCGGCGTGCTGGTGGAGGTGGTTCAGCTCGATCCAGTGCGCATCGCCTTTGCGCTGGATGAGCAAACCTTCTGGCAAAAAAGCGGGCAGCACGTGGACATCAGCGATCTGAAGGCCGCGTGGCTGCCGCAGATCCAGCTGAACGGTGAAAGGGCATCGGGCACGCTGACCTCCGTCGATAACCGCATCGATCCGCGTACCGCCAGCGTCACCCTGCGGGCGGAGTTTGCCAACCCGCAGCATCGCCTGCTGCCGGGCGGCAGCGTGGATATCTGGCTGCGCCCGCAGGAAGAACAGCCGACGCTAATGATCCCGGCCGCCGCCGTCATGCAGGATGCCAGCGGCTTTTTCGCCTGGGCTGTGGACGGTAACGGCCTGGCGCAGCAGAAGCGCCTGAAGCTCGGCGCTCAGCAGGGGCAACAGTTTACCGTGCTAGACGGGCTGACGTCGGGCGAGCGTATCGTGACCGAAGGCGCGCAGCGTCTGCGTAACGGCGTTGCCGTTCAGCCGCTGAGCTAAGGAGAGAGAATGCTGACGTTCTTTATTCGTCGTCCGCGCTTTGCGATGGTCATCGCGCTGCTGCTGACTTTTGTTGGCGCCGTGGCCCTGAAGCTGCTGCCCGTGGAGCAATATCCGCAGATCACGCCGCCGGTCGTGAACGTCAGCGCCAGCTGGCCTGGTGCCAGCGCGTCGGACGTGGCAGAAGCCATCGCCACGCCGCTGGAAACGCAGCTCAACGGCGTCGACCACATGCTGTACATGGAATCCACCAGCTCTGATGAGGGCACCTACAGCCTGAGCATCACCTTTGCGGCAGGCACCGATCCGGACCTCGCGGCGATCGACGTACAAAACCGCGTTTCGCAGGCGGTTGCGCAGCTCCCGGCTGAAGCACAGCAGAACGGCGTTCAGGTGCGTAAGCGCGCCACCAACCTGATGATGGGTGTCAGCCTTTACTCGCCGGAAAGCAGCCTGACGCCGCTGTTTGTCAGCAACTATGCCAGCACCCGCGTGCGTGAAGCGCTGGCGCGGCTGCCGGGCGTGGGTCAGGTGCAGATGTTTGGCGCGCGCGACTACAGCATGCGCATCTGGCTGCGGCCAGACCGCATGAACGCCCTGAACATCACCGCCGAAGACGTTTCCCAGGCGCTGCGTGAGCAGAATGTGCAGGGCGCAGCGGGGCAGGTCGGCACGCCGCCGGTGTTCAACGGGCAGCAGCAGACCCTGACGATTAACGGCCTGGGGCGACTCAATGAAGCCGACGAATTCAGTAACATCATTCTGCGCGCGGGCGAACAGGGCCAACTGGTACGCCTGGGCGACGTGGCGACCATTGAATTAGGTTCACGCAGCTACAGCTCCGGGGCGCAGCTCAACGGGCATGACTCTGCCTATCTTGGGATTTACCCCACGCCTTCGGCCAATGCGCTGGAGGTGGCAAAACGCGTTCGCGCTGAGCTGGAAACCCTTTCCTCGCGCTTTCCGAACGATCTCAAATATGAAGTGAAGTTCGATACCACCCGCTTCGTTGCAGCGACCATCGAAGAAATTGCCTTCTCCCTCGGCCTGACGATGCTGGCGGTCGTGGTCGTGGTATCTCTGTTCCTGCAAAGCTGGCGCGCCACCCTGATTGTCGCGCTGGCGATCCCGGTCTCTTTAACGGGCACCTTTGCCATACTCTGGGGGCTTGGCTACAGCGCCAATACCCTGAGCCTGTTCGCGATCATTCTGGCGCTGACGATGGTCGTGGATGACGCCATCGTGGTCGTCGAAAATGTTGAAAGCCTGATGGCAGAGGGGCTCGATCGTAAAACGGCCACGGCGAAAGCGCTGGGGCAAATCGCCGGCCCGGTTATCGCCACCACCCTGGTTCTGCTGGCGGTGTTTGTACCCGTCGCGCTCCTGCCGGGTATCGTCGGCGAGCTTTATCGTCAGTTTGCGGTGACGCTCTCCGCCGCCGTCACGCTTTCAAGCCTGGTGGCGCTGACCCTGACGCCTGCGCTCTGCGCGCTGCTGCTGCGTCCTCGTCCGCAGACGCCTGCGGCAATTTATCGCGCCTTTAACCGTGGGCTGGATGCCACGCGCAACGGCTATCAGTGCTGGGTTGAGAAACTGACCCGTCGTCCGTGGCTGGCGCTGCTGGCGACGGGGGCCGCCGCGCTGCTGGTGGCGTTCAGCTTCATGAACATGCCAAAAGGGTTCCTGCCGCAGGAGGATCAGGGCTACTTCTTCGCCAACGTCCAGCTGCCGGAAGCGGCTTCGCTGGAGCGCACTGAGGCCGTCATGAATCAGGCGCGTGAAATACTGCGCCGGGATCCGGCGGTGGCCGATGTGATTCAGGTTTCCGGATTTAACATCCTCAACGGCACCAGCGCGTCGAACGGCGGGTTTATGTCGGTGATGCTCAAAGACTGGCACCAGCGTGAGCCGCTGGATGCGGTCATGGGGGCGCTACAGCGTCAGCTGCTGACTCTGCCTGGGGCGACGATCATGACCTTTGCGCCGCCAACGCTGCCGGGCCTGGGCACGGCGTCCGGCTTCGACCTGCGTCTGCTGGCACAGGAAGGGCAGTCGTCGGCGGAGCTTGAGCAGACGCTGCAAAAGATCCTGCGTGCGGCGAATCAGCATCCTCAGCTGAGCCGGGTGTTCAGCACCTGGAGCAGCACCGTGCCGCAACTTTCGCTTTCCGTTGACCGCGAGCGTGCGGCCCGCCTGGACGTGCCGGTATCGCGCATCTTCAGCACATTGCAAACCGCCTTTGGCGGCACGCGCGCGGGTGATTTCAGCATTAACAACCGCGTCTGGCATGTAGTCATGCAAAACGAAATGCAGTGGCGCGAGCGCGCTGAGCAAATCAGCGATCTCTACGTGCGCAGCAACGGCGGCGAGCGGGTGCGGCTTAGCAACCTGGTTACCATCACACCGACCGTGGGCGCGCCCTTCCTGCAACAGTACAACCAGTTCCCCTCTGTCGCGGTGAGCGGGTCTGCCGCTGAAGGCGCGAGCAGCCGCACGGCGATGGTGGCAATGGAGCAGATCCTCGCGACGAATCTGCCGCAGGGCTATGACTACGCCTGGAGCGGAATGAGCTGGCAGGAGCAGCAGACCGGCAATCAGGCCGTGTGGATCGTGCTGGCGGCGGTGGTGATGGCCTGGCTGTTCCTCGTGGCGCAGTATGAAAGCTGGACGCTGCCGGGCAGCGTGATGCTCTCCGTGCTGTTTGCCATCGGCGGCGCGTTGCTCTGGTTGTGGTTAGCCGGATACGCCAACGACGTGTACGTGCAGATTGGCCTGGTACTGCTGATAGCGCTGGCGGCGAAGAACGCGATTCTGATTGTCGAATTTGCCCGAACGCGGCGCGAGAGCGGGGCGTCCATTATCGAGGCCGCCTGTGAAGGTGCTTCCCGGCGTTTTCGCGCCGTGATGATGACTGCCGTCTCGTTTATTATCGGCGTGCTGCCAATGATGCTGGCGAGTGGCGCAGGGGCGCAGAGCCGGAAGATTATCGGCACTACGGTGTTCAGCGGCATGCTGGTGGCAACGGCTGTCGGGCTGGTGTTTATTCCCTCGCTGTATGTGTTGTTCCAGCGCCTGCGCGAGTGGGGGCACAAGCGGGCGGGCTAAGCCGCCCAAATCTCACAATGCTTTTCCACAAGGGCAATCAGCGAGCCGCCGGAGGCGATAAATTCCCGCATCCCGTCGGCTTCGCTGTGGCCCTGCTGAACCCGTCTTGCCAGCGCCTCTATAGCGCTAACGTCCCCCCAGGGTTCGATGGTTTCCAGCAGGCGCTGAACCTCTTCCCCAAGCGGGCGCTGCTCACCGGTTTGCACGTCCGTCAGCACGCCATCGAGGCCGTAGCGGCAGGCCTGGAAGCGGTTAAATTTATACAGCAGGTAGTCTTGCTCCTGATGCTTAAACGGCCTCTTTTCCAGCAGCCAGCAGGCGATAGCCTGAATCAACCCGGCGATGTTTACCGCGCTCTCAAGCGTCAGCGGCGTGTCCATCACCCTGACTTCCACAGTGCCAAAATGCGGGCTGGGACGGATGTCCCAGTGTAAATCCTTGATGCTGTCGATCATGCTGGTATAGCTGAGTCGACGAAACAGTCCTTCGAACCCTTGCCAGTTGGCTACCCACGGCATCGGGCCCATATCGGGAAAAGCGGAAAAGACGTTCAGGCGCGAAGTGGCAAATTTTGTGTCACTCCCCTGCAAATAAGGGGAGGCGGCGCTCAGCGCAATCAGGTGAGGCACATAGCGCGAGAGCCCGTGCAGCAGGTAAATGGCGTCATTGCCGCTGGTGCAGCCGACGTGAACGTGCTGCCCGAACACCGTCGCCTGCTGGATAAGGTAGCCGAACTGCTCCAGCGTGCGCAGGTAGCGTTCGTTGTCGCACACTTCCTGACGTTGCCACTTCTGAAAGGGATGCGTCCCGCCGCCGCAAATTTGCACGTGCTGGCGCGAGGCGGCCTCTAGCACGGTCTGGCGAATAGCGGAAAGCTGGTGGCTTGCCTGATGGATGTCGTGACACACGCCGGTGGCTATCTCCAGCATGCTTTCGGTGATGTCATGCTTGATCTCTCCGCCAGCCAGTTTGCCGTCAATCTGTGCAATAAGCGCGGAAGAGTCCTGACTCAGATCGAACCCAGGCGGATTGACCACCTGCATTTCAAGCTCAATGCCGAGAGTATAAGGATCCGAAACGTGAAAATCGGGAAGTGGCATGGCAAGGTCCGGTAGCGGTTTTTTGTCAGTATAGGAGACAAAAAACCGCATTACCGTCAGGCCACAGGGCGTGGCCTGTTTAAGGAGAGTTACCCGGCAGACCAGGTGTAAGGTGCTGCCACGCCGAGCGGCATGCCCAGTCCCCACCAGGCCAGCAGGAACAGGCTCCAGCTGATGAAGAACGCAATGGAGTACGGCATCATCATCGACACCAGAGTACCCACACCCGCGCCTTTGGTGTAGCGCTGACAGTAGATGACGATTAGCGGGAAGAAGACCATCAGCGGAGTGATGATGTTGGTGCAGGAGTCACCGATGCGGAACGCCGCCTGAGTCAGCTCTGGCGAAATACCGACGGCCATCAGCATTGGCACCATGATTGGCGACAGCAGCGCCCATTTGGCGGATGCGGAACCGATAAGCAGGTTCACCACCGCGGTCAGGACAATCATGCCGATAATGGTGGCTTCACCCGGCAGCGCCATGGCTTTCAGTCCGTCGGCTCCCGCCAGCGCAATCAGCGTACCGATATTGGAATCGCTGAAGGCCTTAATGAACATGGCGCAGAAGAAGGCCATTACCATATAAGAGCCCATCTTGCTCATCGACTCGTTCATCGCGCCAATGACGTCTTTCCCGCTCTTGAAGGTGCCTGCACTCAGGCCAAAGACAATGCCGGGAATGATAAAGATCAGGAAAATCAGTGGCACAATAGACTTCATGATCGGCGCGCTGTAGGCCGTGAGCGAGCCTTCAGGGCTGCGCAGCATCGAGCCTTCCGGCCATGCGGCGGCGGCCAGCGCCACCAGGCTTAGGATCATCACCAGGCCCGCACGGTTAAAGGCGCGGTTTTCTACTGCTGACACCTGCGACATGTCTTCATCATGCTTAAAATCGCCGTCGAGGGTCATTTTACTGACGCGCGGCTCCACGATGCGCTCCGTCACCCACCAGCCTACCAGGGTTATCATGATTGACGAGCCGATACCGAAGAACAGGTTGCACAGGGTGTTGACGGTGTAGGTGTTGTCGAGCAGCTGCGCCGCGGCCTGGGTGAAGCCCTGCAACAGTGCGTCGTTGCCGGTTGGCACCATGTTGGCGGCGAATCCGCCTGAGACACCCGCGAACGCGGCGGCAATACCCACCAGCGGATGACGGCCTGCGGACATAAAGATAATGGCCCCGAGCGGGATCACCAACACGTAGCCGGCATCCGCCGCCACGTGGCTGAACATCGCCACAAAAATCAGCATTGGCGTCAGCAGCTTCTTCGGCGTCACGCGCAGCATCTTTTTCAGCGCCACGTTAATAAATCCGGAGCTCTCCGCCACGCCCACGCCGAGCATCGCCACCAGGACGATACCGAGCGGCGCAAAGCTAGTGAAGGTGGTAACCATATTGGCGAGCGTGTTGCTCAGCGCTTCGGCAGAGAGCAGGTTATTGACCTGCACGGTTTGCTGATTGACCGGGTTAACGATGTCGAACGACATTTGCGACAGCACGGCCGACAGGCCCATTACCGCGAGTAAAAAATAGAAAAAGATCAGTGCGGGTTCCGGCAGCCGGTTGCCCGCCTTCTCAATGGCGTTGAGGAACCCGCTCATCAGGCGACTTTCCTGCCCGTCCTTTTTTGTCCTTGTCAGTGTATTCATAGATCTCCTTTCGACCGACTGAGTGTTTCATTTCTTTTCCGAATGTGTCGAAGGGATAATAGAGGGAATGCCAGCCTGAAACTATCTATTTATGGTAATAAAAGCTGATTGTGATCGCATTTGCAGGGTGTTGTTCCGAGTCATTCGCTATTGCCTGGTTAATGATTCGGTTTATACGTTTGGTTTCGGAGTTCGCGGCTGTATCAGTGCCTGCGTTTTGCCGAAATGCAGCCGCTTGCATGGTATAACCTGAGTCAATCACATCAGCAGGAGCAGAGCGTGGCTGAGTTGAACGAATACGGGCAATGGGTGGGTGACCCGGTACCTGACTGGCATGGTGCCGGAGAACTTAAGCGGAAAATGCTGACGGGCCGAAGCTGTCGCCTGGAGCCAATAAATGCGGCGCAGCATTCGGCAGATTTATACGATGCCTTTGCGCTGGCTGAAGATGAACGGGACTGGACCTGGCTTGGCAGCGTGCGACCGGTCTCCGTTGCGGCAACCGAACAATGGTTACAGGCCAAAGTCGATGACAGCGGTCTGGTGCCGTATGCGGTCATTGATGCACGCAGCGAACGCACGGTCGGCGTGGTGTGCCTGATGGCGATTGACCGCGCTAACGGCACGGTGGAAATCGGCCACGTTAGCTGGTCACTGCGGATGAAGCGTAGCGTGATGAGTACCGAGGTGGTCTGGCTGCTGCTTCGGGAGGCTTTCGCCTGCGGCTACCGTCGCGTGGAGTGGAAATGTGATGCACTGAACGTGGCTTCGCGGCAGGCCGCCGAACGTATCGGTTTCACTTTCGAAGGGCGATTTCGGCAAAGAATGGTGCGCAAAGGCCGCAACCGGGACAGCGACTGGCTGTCGATTATCGACGGTGAATGGCCAGCGATTGATGCCGCACTACAAAGTTGGCTCGCGCCGGAAAATTTTGATGCGCAAGGCCAGCAATTACGCAGGCTGGAGAGTTTTCGTCAGTAGCGTGACAACATTCTGCCCGCGCTGAAGCCAGGCAAGCTGAAAGCGTTCGCCCGCAAGGGCGGGTGAGAAGGTGTCCGTGAGCTGCAATGAGATGCTCAGCGTATCCAGCGTGACAACCTCCGCTGAGGCAAAGCCGGGCAGGCCGGTTGCCATAAAAGAGAAGGCTTTGAAGGCGCTTTCTTTTGCGCTAAAGGCCAGCGTCAATGCCAGTGGAAAAGGTAGGCCGCTGGCATTCAGCACCATTTGTTCTTCCGTCGTGACAATGCTCCCGACCACTTCGCCACACATCGCCTCACTAAAACACGTTTCCAAATCTACCCCGATGGGTTCCTGCGATACCACCGCCAGCGCGGAAGTGCCGCAGTGGCTGATGCTGCCGTAAAAACCGTCCGGCCACAGCGGCTGGCGGTTGTCGCCGATGCCAGGGATTTTGCGAATATTGTGCTGCTGCAACGCGTGAAAGGCGGCGAGTCGTCCGGCGAGATGCTCGGCTTTACGCTTCCTGCCCGCGTGGGCAAGTTTGTGGTGGTGCGGCAGCCAGAGAAGGTCGGCTTCGGTGAAGTTCTTTGGATCAAAATCTATCTGATGGAGGGTGTGAGCGGCGAGGGTGAAAGTGCTGTGGGTGGTTTTCATGCCTGATGTCTCCCTCTCCCTGACCCTCTCCCAAAGGGAGAGGGAACTGTCAGGAGCAGGTTTTGCCGTTCTCCCTCTCCCGTAAGTCGAGTGAGGGCCAGTTTTTCTCCCTCTCCCGGAAATCAAGTGAGGGCTCGTTTTTCTCCCTCTCCCTGGGGAGAGGGCCGGGGAGAGGGCGCGTGGAGGAACCTGATACGACGCATTCCCCTCTCCGCATGAAGAGGGGAAACTCAGGATCAGAAGTGCGTATTCACGCTCATATAATAAGTCCGGCCGGACTCGTTATAAGTTTCTGCGCCTGCGCCATACATATAGCCCGTCGCGCCGCCGGTGGTCTGGGCGTTACCCGCACGCCAGTGACGTTTGTCGAACAGGTTGTCGATCCCCGCCGTGAAGCTGACGTATTTGGTCGCATCCCAGGTGCCGCTCAGGCCAACGATGCTGTACGGGTTGACTTCGTTCAGCTCGCTGCCGGTGGCTGGCTGACCTTTGTAGTTGTACTTCTTCGGCTGCTGCTTGCCGTACCAGGTGAAGGTCGACTGCACGGAGAAGTCCTGGACTACCTGCCAGCTCAGGGTCGAGTTCAGCGTATATTCAGGAATGATCGACAGACGATCGCCGGTTTCCTTGTTCTTACTTTGCAGCATGTAGGTGATGTTGTTGGTCCAGTTGACGCTCTCGGTCACCGGCACGTTCAACGTGCCTTCCAGGCCTTCAACCACCGCTTTCGGCACGTTTTCCCACTGATAGAGATCGGTGCCGGAAGTGTTGGTCGCCACCGGAGCGTAGCCCGCTTCAATCTTGTTGCGGTAGTCGTTGCGGAACCAGGTGGCACCTGCCAGCCAGCCATCACGCTTGAATTCCAGACCCACTTCTTTGTTGATGCTGGTTTCAGCCTTCAGGTCTTCATTACCCTGCAGGTAGCAGCCGCTGGTGCTGGCGTAGCAGCCCTGGCCTTTGCTGTAGAGAATGTAGTTCGGGTTGGTTTGGTACAGGCTTGGCGCTTTATAGGCGCGCGCGATACCCATCTTCAGGGTGAAGTCATCACCTAAGCCTTGAGACAGGTTCAGGGACGGGCTCCAGTTGTCGCCGACAATGCTGTGGTGATCGAAGCGCAGCGCTGGCGTCAGCATAGTGGAGTCGGTCACTTCGATGTTGTCTTCAGCAAACAGCGAGAAGATCTCCGCCTGCGAGTACGGACTGCGGCCGGTGCTGCTGTAGCCCGGAATTTCCCCGCCCATAAAGGTTTGGGTGTTGGAGCCCATATCCTTCATTTTCTGCTGGTTCCACTCGGTGCCGAGGGTCAGCGTCTGGTTGAAGACAAAATCGACAGGCAGGTTGATTTCGCTGTGCAGCAGCACGTCGGAGAGATCGATATCAACAAACTTATTGGAGTTGAAGATCCCTTCGGTGCCGCCCGCCAGGCCTTCACCTTTACGGGAGTTACGGGTGTGTTCGTACTGCGCCCAGGTGCTGGTGGTGATGCCATTATCCCAGCCGCCGTTCCAGGTGAGGGAATAGTTCTGGCGATAAAGACGGTTGGTCTCTTTGCCGTAGTTTTCCTTCACGAAAGCATTGGTGTTGGTGTTCTGGGTATCGCCCGCGTAGAGGTTGTTCTGACGGCTGTAACCGGCTTCCAGTTCCAGCGACTGCATCGGCGCAAAGTCCCAACGCACCAGGCCATTGATGTCTTTATTTTCCACCCCTTCGCGCCCGGCGGGCAGGGTGTTCTGGTAGATCCCGGTACGCTCTGACTGATGGCCCTGGTTGATGTCCCAGGCGTCGGCCTGCGTTTTGTCCAGGTTGCCCCACAGACGGAAGCTGAAGTCGCCGCCCATCGGGCCGGTCAGGCTGAAGTTGGTACGCTTGGTGGAGCCTTCATCTTTGTGCTCCGGCAGGTTCATGTAGGTGTCCCATGAGCCGTGCCACTCGTTGCTGGCTTTTTTGGTGATGATGTTCACCACGCCGCCTGCCGCACCGTTGCCGTAACGGGCAGCGGCCGGGCCACGGATAACTTCAATACGTTCGATCATTTCCGGCGGCACCCAGCCGGTATCGCCACGGGTGTCACGTTCGCCACGCCAGCCCAGACGCACGGAGTTGCGGCTGGTGACAGGCTTGCCGTCAACCAGAATCAGGGTGTTTTCCGGGCCCATGCCGCGGATATCAATCTGGCGGTTGTTGCCGCGCTGGCCGCTGGTGGAGTTGCCCGTCAGGTTCACGCCCGGCATGGTACGGATAATTTCGGACACGTCGCGAGCGGGCGGATTTTTGCGGATCTCATCCGCGGTGATAGTGGACACGCCCGGCGCCTGCAGGTTCTGCTGGGCGGCGGTCACAACCATAGTTTCTTCTGCATCTGCCGTTTTTGCCTTTGCGGTCTCTTCAGCGTGCAGTGGTAAAGCCACCCCGTAAATGCCCAGATTAACCAGTAAGGTCAGGGACTTAAGTTTGTTATTCATTATCAGTCAACGTCCTGCTGTATGGATAAAACCTCGTCAAGGCGCAGAGCGACGTTCGGAGGTTATGGATGAAACGAAAACGCGCGCCAATACGCTATTGCAAATGCAAATAGTTATCAATAATATTATCAATAATTTTTAAGGTGTAACAAAAATTCCATACAAGACGCGGGGTTAACGTGGCGGAGACGGCAGCGGCAGGGAGTGCAGAGTGGTGGGCGGGAATTAATGGCCCCCAGTGGCGGAGGGAAGGCGAGGATTGCCACGTCACATTTTACTGGCGCGACCCGGCGGGGGATGAACATCATTCCGCCGTTCAGCGGGTGTGGATCTATATCACCGGGGTCACCGATCATCATCAAAATGCAGTGCCGCAGACGCTGTCCCGTCTGCCCGGCACCGACGTCTGGCAGTGGCAAACCTGTCTGCCTGCCAGCTGGCGCGGTAGCTACTGTTTTATTCCCACCGAACGCACCGATGACTTCGCGGCAGAGCTGTTTACTGGCGCAGCACTCGATCGCCAGTTGCTGCGTGAGGGCTGGCGAAAACTGCTGCCGCAGGCGGTGGCCGACCCACGAAATCAGCACAGCTGGCGCGGCGGGCGAGGGCATGCTGTGTCGGCGTTTTCCTTGCCGGAAGCGCCCATACAGCCCGGCTGGGATCTGCCCGACGTACCCTATACGCCACCGGTCTGTATTCAGTGGCGCAGCCAGCGCCTCGGCAACGTGCGCCGCGTCTGGGTCTATACCACGGGCGAAATGTCTTCTGCTGAACGTCCGCTGGCGCTGCTGCTCGACGGGCAGTTCTGGGCCGAAAGTATGCCAGTCTGGTCACCGCTTGCCCGTCTGACGCGTGAAGGCCAACTGCCCTCCGCCGTGTATGTCCTTATCGACGCCATCGACACCGCGCACCGCAGCGCCGAGTTACCGTGCAACCGCGATTTCTGGCTGGCGCTTCAGGAAGAGCTGCTGCCGCAAATCCAGCGTATTGCGCCGCACAGCGAGCATCCTGAGCGTCGTCTTGTGGCCGGGCAAAGCTTTGGCGGTCTGGCGGCGATGTATGCCGGGCTGAGCTTCCCGCAGCAGTTTGGCTGTGTGCTGAGTCAGTCCGGTTCCTACTGGTGGCCCACGCGCGGCAGCACTGAGGGGGGCGTGATCCCCGAAAAACTTTCCCGTGGCGAGTTTTCGCCGCGTGGCCTGCGCATCTGGCTGGAAGCGGGACGTCGCGAGCCGATTATCTTTAAGGCCAATCAGGCCCTCTTACAACAACTACAACGTACACAGCAGCCGGTTTTCTGGCGTCAGGTTGACGGCGGACACGATGCGCTGTGCTGGCGCGGCGGCTTAACGGCAGGGCTGATTGCGCTCTGGCAGCCGCTGCTCACGGCATAGTGCGCTTTACGACAGGAGTTTGGTATGCAAATCAGTAACCCTTTCGATGATGCGCAAGGGCAGTTTTATATTCTGCAAAATGCGCAGCAGCAGTACAGCCTGTGGCCGCAGCAGTGCGCATTGCCCGAAGGCTGGCGCGTCGTCTGCGAACCTCAAAGCGCCGAGGTCTGCAACGCCTGGCTGGCGGCCCGCTGGACAACCCTGAACCCCGCCCATTTCGCCGGAGCCCACCATGACTAACCGTTTACCGCTGGTGGCCGCACAGCCGGGGATCTGGATGGCGGAGCAGCTCTCCACGCTGCCGAACGCCTGGAGCGTCGCCCATTATGTTGAACTTGAAGGCGAGATTGATAGCGCCCTGTTCAATGAGTCCATCACCCTGGGGCTGACGCAGGCCGACACGCTGAAAATGCGCTTTGCCGAAGATAACGGCGAGCCGTGGCAGTGGGTGGATGAGAGCCTGACGCCAGCGGCGAGCACCGTGCTTGATTTTCGCGGCGAAGCCTCGCCGCATGTAGCCGCAATGGCGTCAATGCAAGCCGACCTGGCGCAGAACACCCGTGTTGATAGCGGTAACCCACTGGTCTGTCACCAACTGATCCGCATCGACGATCGCCGCTGGTACTGGTATCAGCGTTATCACCATTTGCTGGTGGATGGCTTCAGCTTCCCGGCCATTACCCGCCAGATCGTGCAAATTTATGCCGCATTGCAGCGAGGTGAAACGCCGCCCGCATCGCCGTTTACGCCGTTTGCAGAAGTTGTCGATGAGTATCAGCGCTACCAGCAGAGCGAAGCGCGCGCGCGCGATGGCGCATTCTGGGCTGAGCAGCGTAAACAGCTGCCGCCCCCGGCTTCGCTTTCCTCTGCGCCACTGCCTGGCCGGGCGGCGACCACCGATATCTGGCGGCTGAAGCTCACGGCGGACAAGCGGGGCTTTAGTCAGATAGTGGCAACATCCTCATGTCAGCGCACCGATTTAGCTCTGGCGCTGGCCGCGCTGTGGTTGGGCCGTCTTTGCGGACGCAGCGACTACGCAGCGGGCTACATCTTCATGCGCCGCATGGGCTCTGCCGCGCTGACTGCAACGGGCCCGGTGCTGAACGTGCTGCCGCTGGCGGTCACCCTCAAACCGGAAGAAACCCTGCCGGAGCTGGCGAACCGTCTTGGCGCACAGCTGAAAAAAATGCGTCGTCATCAGCGCTACGACGCGGAACAAATTGTTCGCGACGCAGGCAAGGCGGCGGGTGATGAGCCGCTGTTTGGCCCGGTGTTCAATATCAAAGTGTTCGACTATCAGCTCGAACTCGACGGCGTGCGCGCCACGACCCACACTCTGGCGACGGGCCCGGTAAACGACCTCGAACTGGCGCTGTTCCCGGACGAAGAGGGCGGCCTGACGATCGAAGTGCTCGCCAATAAGCAGCGCTACGACGAAGCGGCATTGCAGCAGCACATCGCCCGCCTGCTGGCGATGCTGAACCAGTTTGCCGCCAATCCTGTACTACGCTGCGGCGACGTTGAGATGGTGTCAGACGAGGAGTATCAGCGTCTGGAACAGATTAACGACACGGGCATGATGCTGCCGGAAACCACGCTCAGCGCGCTGGTCGCGGCACAGGCGGCGAAAACGCCGGATGCTATTGCGCTGGCGGATGCCCGGCTGCAGTTCACCTATCGTGAAATGCGCCAGCAGGTGGTGGCCCTGGCAAAAGTGCTACGCGAGCGTGGCGTAAAACCCGGCGACAGCGTTGCGGTCGCATTACCGCGTTCGGTTTTTTTAACCCTCGCGCTGCACGGTATTGTGGAGGCGGGTGCGGCCTGGCTGCCGCTGGACACGGGCTATCCGGACGAGCGTCTGCACATGATGCTGGAAGATGCCCGCCCCTCGCTGCTGATCACCTCTGACGATCAGCTGAGCCGTTTCTCCGGCATCGACACGCTGTGCTACACCGCGCCGCTGTCTGCGGGCGATGACACTCCGCTCGCGCTTTCCCGCCCGGAGCAGACGGCCTATATCATCTTCACATCAGGGTCGACCGGACGGCCAAAAGGCGTGATGGTCGGCCAGACGGCGATCGTCAACCGCCTGCTGTGGATGCAGGACCACTATCCGCTCACGGCGGATGACGTGGTGGCGCAAAAAACGCCGTGCAGTTTTGACGTCTCGGTGTGGGAATTTTGGTGGCCGTTTATCACCGGCGCGAAGCTGGTGATGGCTGAGCCGGATGCTCATCGCGACCCGCAGGCACTGCAACAGTTCTTCGCTGATTTCGGCGTGACGACCACGCACTTTGTGCCGTCGATGCTGGCGGCGTTTGTGGCCTCGCTGAGTGAAGATAACGTGGCTTCGTGCCGGACGCTTAAGCAGGTGTTCTGCAGCGGCGAAGCGCTGCCAACGGCACTTTGCCGGGAGTGGGAACAGCTCACCGGCGCGCCGCTGCACAACTTATACGGGCCGACGGAAGCGGCGGTCGACGTCAGCTGGTATCCGGCATTCGGGCCAGAGCTGGCGGCGGTGAAGGGTAACAGCGTGCCGATTGGCTTCCCGGTGTGGAACACTGGCCTGCGCATTCTCGACGCGCAGATGCGCCCGGTGCCGTTCGGCGTAGCGGGCGACCTGTATCTCACCGGCATCCAGCTGGCGCAGGGCTACATGGGGCGCCCGGATCTGACCGCCAGCCGCTTTAATGCCGATCCGTTTGCGCCAGGTGAGCGGATGTATCGCACCGGTGACGTGGCCCGCTGGCAGGATAACGGCGCGGTAGAGTATCTGGGCCGCAGCGACGATCAGCTGAAAATTCGTGGCCAGCGCATCGAACTGGGTGAAATCGAACGCATGATGCTCACTCTGCCGGACGTGGCACAGGCGGTTGCACACGCGTGCGTGCTGAATCAGGCCGCGGCGGTGGGCGGTGATGCGCGTCAACTGGTGGGTTACGTGGTGTCGGAATCCGGGCTGCCGCTGGATTGCGCTGCGCTGCTCGAAAACCTTCGCGACAAACTTCCGCCGCATATGGTGCCGGTCACGCTGATTTCTCTTTCAGCCTTACCGCTCAGCGCTAACGGCAAGCTCGATCGCAAAGCCCTGCCGCTGCCGGAGCTGACGCAAAAAGCGCCGGGGAGGGCGGTGGAAAGCAAAACTGAAATCGCCGTCGCCGATGCGTTCAGCGCGCTGCTCGGCTGCGAGGTTCAGGACGTGGATGCCGATTTCTTCGCGCTTGGCGGCCATTCTCTGCTGGCTATGCGCCTGGCGGCACAGCTGAGCCGCACCTTTGCCCGTCAGGTTACGCCGGGGCAGGTGATGGTGGCGTCCTCCGTGGGCAAGCTGAGCCATCTGCTGGACTCGGTAAACGATGCGCAGGCGCAGCGCCTGGGTTATGAAACGCTTCTCCCGCTGCGCGAAAGTGACGGGCCGCGCCTGTGGTGCTTCCATCCGGCTTCTGGCTTTGCCTGGCAGTTCAGTGTGCTGGCCCGCTGGCTGAGTCCGCGATGGTCAATTACAGGTATTCAGTCGCCGCGCCCAGAGGGTCCGATGGCGCATGCGAACACGCTCGATGAACTCTGCGAACATCATCTGCAAACATTGCTGGCGCAGCAGCCGCATGGGCCATATTACCTGTTTGGCTACTCGCTAGGCGGCACGCTGGCGCAGGGGATTGCTGCCCGGCTCCGCCAGCGCGGCGAAGAGGTTGCCTTCCTTGGCCTGCTGGACACCTGGCCGCCGGAGACGCAAAACTGGTCGGAAAAGGAAGCCAACGGTCTGGATCCGGAAGTGTTGGCGGAGATCAATCGCGAACGTGATGCCTTCCTCGCTGCACAGCAAGGCCAGGCCTCTGGCGAGCTGTTCAGTGCCATTGAAGGCAACTACGCCGATGCGGTGCGCCTGCTTACCACGGCACACAGCGTGAAGTTTGACGGCAAAGCGACGTTGTTTGTTGCCGAACGCACGCTGACGCCGGGGCAGGATCCGCATCGTGCCTGGGCCCCGTGGGTGAGTGAGCTGGATGTGTACCGTCAGGACTGTGCTCACGTGGACATCATCTCCCCGCAGGCGTTTGAGGCTATTGGCCCGGTGCTGAAAGAAGTGCTTGGCTAATCCGTTTTCGGGCAGTCCTCTGACTGCCCGCTATCCTTATTTTGCGCCTGTGGCACAATGAGCGCTTTCCATACAGGTACTGGAGTGAAGGGAAGTGCTCAGTCGTATCGATCTGTTCTTAATCCACCCGCCAAAGACCGCGCTGCGCGGTGCTAAAAAGGCCGGACTGGATTTCATCTGGTTTGGCGTGAAGGAACTTCGCGCTTGCCTGTTCGCCGGGCTCTTTTTCCTCGCGATTTTCTGCGTGCCCCACAGCGGAGTTTTGGGTGTACCACGCTACGATGTGCTGTTGCTGATAGCGCTCGCCATTCAGTTCACCATGTTTTTCACCCGCCTCGAAAGCCTCGATGAAATCAAAGCCATTACGTTGTTTCACGTGCTCGGCTTTGCGCTGGAGCTGTTTAAAACGTCGTCGGCGATTGGCTCCTGGCACTACCCGGAAGCGGGCTGGAGCAAAATAGGTGGCGTGCCGCTGTTCAGTGGTTTTATGTATGCGGCGGTGGGGAGCTACATCATTCAGTGCTGGCGCCTGTTCGACCTGAAAATTCGCCATCACCCGCCGATTCTGCATGCGGTTTTGCTCTCGCTTGCGCTGTACGCCAACTTTTTCACCCATCATTTCATCGGTGACTACCGTGGGTATATCGCGGCGGTTGCGCTCGGCATGTATGCACGCTCAACGGTGGTTTTCACCCCTTACGACAGGCCCTACAAAATGCCACTGCTGGTGGCTTTCGCCCTGATTGGCTTTTTCATCTGGCTGGCGGAAAATATGGGCACCTTCTTCGGCGTCTGGCGCTACCCAAATCAGCTGGGCGCATGGGCGACGGTGCATGTCGGCAAATGGGGTTCCTGGACGCTGCTGGTGATGATGACCTTTACCATCACGCTGTTCCTGAAAGACATTAAAAAGCGAATTCATGTCGCGCAATAAATACTTGAGACGATGTGTTTTGCCGGGTGGCGGCTATGCCTGACCCGGCCTACGCGCAGGCTCGGTAAGCACAGCGCCATCGGGCAAAACCGATATCACCAGCCGTAGCTTACGCCCCCGCCAACCACGAAGTTCTGCTGCGTGTCGTTAGAAACCGAGGCTTTCACGACCACGTGTTCTGCGGCTCGCGCCGAGAACCCAACGGCCAGCGCGCTTTCGCCATCCGTTGTACCCACGCCCGCACCGACGCTGAAGGTCTGGCCCTGAATCACCTGCGGAATATTCGCCATCGCCGCCACGCCGGAAATTGCTGCTGACGCACGCTGACGGTTTTCATCCACTTGGTTTTTCAGATTGCTGAAGTTCTCATTGTTGCTGGCTTCCAGCTTCTCAATGCGCTGCTCGTTTTGTGCAATGGCCGCAGAGTTGTTGCCCACATGGTGCTCAACCTCATCAATATGATCCGTGTTGTCGGCAATAGCCGCCGCGTTATGGTCAATATCCTGCGTTTGTTTGTTGTCGAGCGCTTGCGTGGCCTGGAGCTTATTGTCGACAGCAGTATTGATTTGCTCCTGATTGTGGGCGCGGGTGTCAGCGTCGTGCTCAACCTGTCCGATGTGGTTGGTGTTGTCGGCAATGGCCGCCGCGTTATGATCGATATCCTGCGTTTGATTGTTGTCGAG
>NZ_OBEF01000011.1 GCF_900215375.1 Enterobacter sp. CC120223-11
ATAAAGCTTATAAAGCTTATAAAGCTTATAAAGCTTATAAAGCTTATAAAGCTTATAAAGCTTATAAAGCTTATAAAGCTTATAAAGCTTATAAAACTTATAAAGCTTATGAGGTTATTCTCGACTTTTAGTTGTCCTGCAGGTAAGCGATAAATCTTTCTAAACGACAGATTATCATCAATAGATATTAACCAAAAACCATCAATTAAATTACTTTCAGAATAATCAACGAAATGAATTATATTTGCATCTTTGATAACATGAATATTTCTAGACGCTACTGGTAATAATTTGTAGTCAAAAGCAATAGCACCGTCTTTAACAAGGATACCGTTGCTTAATGTATAAGCGGGTAGCTCCTCTAAATGTTTAGACGACGAAACGCCTGGTGTTTTTGAACCTTCACCGGTAACTAACCATTCCAGGGCGACACCTGTCTCTAACGCACACTGAATTACGTAATCAGCTGGAAATGTATCTCGCAAGTAACGGTTTGCCAAAGTACTACTACTGATACCCAATTGATCACACAACGCCTGCTTCGTTGTATATCCGTATGCTTCCAACATGCGGTCAATAGCTGCCTTTCCACCTTTGCGTAAATCCATAAAAATCCCGAAACGTGAGTAAACTCCTTGAAGATCACGTTTCGTGAGTCTGAATTCATCTCAAACGTGAGTAAATCACTTCTAATCCCAGCTCACCACAAGCCAATAGGAGATGTTGCATCATGACCCCTAACATTTCAATCACTCTGAATACGCCGCACGTCACAATCGAACGTTATAGCGAGCTGACCGGGTTACCTGTAGACACCATAAACGACACGCTTGCTGATGGTCGTTTGCCTCGCGACCGTCTGCGTAAGGACAAGAAGCGCGAAAAGGTGATGATTAACATTGTTGCACTGACTGTAGATGCGCTCTCTGATTGCAATGTCGCTATAAGTTAGTTCCATTTTGAGATACATCGAAGCCTCTGACTATGTTTGACTATCGTGTTTCCAAACCCCGCATTTTGAAGAAACCTGCCTAGCCTTTGCCTTACGTCACAACATGGCAAAGCTGGCTGAGCGCGCAGAAATGAACGTTCAGACACTGCGCAACAAGCTGAACCCGGAACAACCGCGCCAGCTCACCGCGCCGGAAATCTGGCTGCATACTGATCTCACTGAGGACTCAACTCTGGTTGATGGCTTTTTGGCCCAGATTCATTGCCTGCCGTGTGTCCCGTTGAACGAAGTGGCAAGCGAGAAAATGCCACATTATGTGCTGAATGCTACAGCAGAGAACGGGCGTGTTGCTGCTGGCGCAGTTTCCGTTTAGCCAAAAACGACTGCCAGCCGTCGGCAGACAATCGACAGTATCAACTCAGTTACTCGCTTGATGGCGCTGACGGCTGTTTCTATGCACGCCAGGCTGCAGCCAAGGCCGGCAATGAAAAACGTGGTTGATGCCGTGACGGGACTGGGTGCTTCATTCGGTCTGATCTGAGGTGTTGGGGCTGAACGAGGAAATAAATGGAAGTTATCAGAGTCTGACAAAAGGTTTCTCCTGACATGCTTCCCGTTGATTAATAAGGGCGGAAAATCTCAGGCAACAAAAAACCCATCAACCTTGAACCGAATGCGGCGGGGTTGATGGGCTCCACAAAATGGGGACATCAAAGAAAAGCAGTGGCATAACTTATGACTGACGGACTATCGAAAAGTTCTGCCCATTTGCGATTTTTTTCGCTGATTGCCTTTCTTCAGATTTATCCCAGGCCTGGCCAGATGACGATAATCAGCGTACCTGCGAGGGTTAACAACACGTTAGCGATGGCGTAGGTGCCTGCGTAGCCCAGTGCCGGAATGTTGCTGCGTGCGGTATCGCTGATAATTTCCATCGCCGGGGCACAGGTGCGGGCCCCCATCATGGCACCAAACAGCATGGCACGGTTCATGCGCAGGACGTATGCGCCAAACAGGAAGCAGATAACGACCGGGACGAGGCTGACCAGCAGACCCGCCACCAGCATCTGACCGCCGACGGCACCGAGGCCGCGGCCGATACCGCTCCCGGCGCTGAGGCCGACGCCTGCCATGAAGACCATCAGGCCGAACTCTTTCACCATGTTCAGTGCGCCCTGCGGGATGTAGCCGAAGGTCGGGTGGTTAGCTCGCAGGAAGCCGAGCATGATCCCGGCAAACAACAGGCCCGCCGCGTTACCCACGCCAAAGCTGAACGAGCTGAACTGGAAGGTGATCATGCCGATCATCAGGCCGACGATAAAGAACGCGCAGAAGGCGAGCAGGTCGGTGACCTGGCTGTGAATCGAGATAAAGCCAATGCGGTCGGCGATGGTTTTCACGCGGCGGGCGTCGCCGCTCACCTGTAATACGTCGCCTTTGTTGAGCACGATGTTGTCGTCAATCGGCATTTCAATCTGGCTGCGGATCACGCGGTTGAGGAAGCAGCCGTGGTCGGTGAGCTTCAGCTGCGCCAGCCGGCGGCCAACCACGTTGTGGTTCTTGACCACGACTTCTTCGGTGACAATACGCATGTCGAGCAGGTCACGGTCGAAGACTTCTTTGCCGTTACGGAAGCTTGGGTCGAGACGGGCATGGGCGTCCGGGTAGCCTACCAGCGCGATTTCATCGCCCATCTGCAATACCGCATCGCCATCCGGGTTCGCCAGAATGCCGTTGCGGCGAATACGTTCGATATAGCAGCCCGTCTGGCGATAGATGCCCAGCTCGCGCAGGTTTTTGCCGTCGGTCCAGGCCACCAGCTCCGGGCCCACGCGATAGGCGCGGATAACCGGCAGGTAAACCTTACGATTCGAATCCGTGTCCAGACCACGCTCGCGGGCGATTTGCTGGGCGCTGGTCTGTAGATCCTGATGCTGAAGTTTTGGCAGATAGCGTGCGCCGAGGATCAGGCTCACCAGGCCAATCAGATAGGTGAGGGCGTAGCCCAGGCTCAGGTGGTCGAGCGCCGAGGCCAGCTCGTTGCCTGACATGCCGGAGTGGCGCAGCGTATCGCCCGCACCGACCAGCACAGGGGTGGAGGTCATGGCGCCCGCCAGCATCCCGGCGGTGAGGCCGATGTCCCAGCCAAACAGCTTACCCAGACCCAGCGCCATCACCAGCGCAGAGCCGACCATCACCAGCGCCAGCATCAGATAATTCTTGCCGTCGCGAAAAAATATGGAAAAAAAGTTGGGTCCGGCTTCCACCCCGACGCAGAAAATAAACAGCATAAAGCCGAGATTTAAGGCATCAGTGTTAATACTGAAATGCTGCTGGCCTAATAACAAAGAGACCACTAAAACGCCAATGGAATTACCGAGTTGGATGGATCCTAGCCGTACTTTGCCAAGACAGAGGCCCAGCGCCAGTACCACAAATAATAACAGGATGTAATTCCCATTTAACAAGTCTGCGACGTTTATATTCACGGAAGCTAACTTCTTGTTTACTAGTAAGTTGTTGAAAGGAATGGCTATTTGGGCTAAGGTTTTCCCTGTGTCGCCTAAGAATTTTCTATAAACAGGACGACGTTTTTCACCATCAAATTTAGGTCGTTAGTTTAATTGTTTCTGATTGCGGCGGCTAGTCACAATCTTTTGTCCTTACGTAAGTGCTTTACGGCATGGATTGCCGGAAAACTTTATCTCACTGGGCGTAATTGGGTTTGATAGAGAATGATCAGGAGGAATTTTGAGATCGGAACGAGCCTGGGCAGGGGTTATCTGCAGCTTTATTCTCTTTATTATGGTGTGCCTTTTTCTGTTACTGAATGTGAACGGTGCCCTTCGTGCGTCCGGCCATCCTGAACTGGGCCTGCTGTTCTTTGTTATCCCCGGAGTGGCGGCGAGTTTTATCTCAAGCAAACAGCGCGTGTTGTTCCCTCTGCTGGGTGCCATTCTGGCGACGCCGGTATGTTTGGTGCTGATGCGGGTAGGGGTCTTTTCCGATCGCTCGTTCTGGCAGGAGCTGGCGTGGATTTTCAGTGCGGTGTTCTGGTGCGCGTTAGGTGCGCTTGGTTATCTGTTTATCAGCGTGCTGATTGGCGCAAAGCGTGGGCGCGACTAACGCCCACGCAAAGTCTTACGCGTAGAGGCCGAGGTTCTCTTTGGCCCAGGCTTCAAAATCGGTAAAGCCGCCGATGTGTTGCTGATCGACGAAGATCTGTGGCACGGTTTCAACCGGTTTGCCAACGGTCTGCTCCAGATCCGCTTTGCTGATCCCTTCCGCATGGATGTCGATGTAACGGAAGTTAAAATCATCACGCTCATTGGTCAGCTTTTCTGCCAGCTCTTTCGCACGAACGCAGTAAGGGCAACCTGGACGACCAAAAATAACGGTAAACATTGTTTTCTCTCCTGAAACTGAGCCTGACGGCGAATGGCGTTTATCATGCCCGTCCTTGCGCGCCGTTGAAAGAAGGTTGTACCTTTCGTTCCGATTCCCGAAGACTTGTTTCGCCAACTACAGTTGCTATCCTCCCCGTTATACTCTTCGACCGGAGACTGACCATGCGCTCACTGGGCCGTTTGCCTAAAAGCGTGTTGATTCTGGAAATGTTTGGCATGGCGCTGATGCTGCTGGCCTGGCTTTCGCTGAATCACTACGTCGCCTTACCCGCGCTGCTGGCCAGCCCAACGGCGGGAATAATAATGATTTTCGCGGGCATTCTGTTGATGATCCCCGCGGCGGTCGCGCTGCTGCGCGGGGTGGCACAGACCATCGCCCCACAGCTGATGCAGCGTGACGATAAACCCACTTCGCCTGACCAGGAAAAACGCAATGACGCCGACCATTGATCTGCTGTTAAGTCACCGATCCATTCGCCATTTCACCGATAAGCCCATGACTCAGGCGCAGCGCGAGGCGATTATCGCCAGCGCTCAGGCGGCGGCCAGCTCCAGTTTTTTACAGTGCAGCTCCATCGTGCGCGTCACTGATCCGCAGCTTCGCCAGCAATTGGTAGAAATGACCGGCGGGCAGCAGCACGTGGCGCAGGCGGCGGAGTTCTGGGTATTCTGCGCTGATTTTAATCGCCATCTGCAAATTTGCCCTGAAGCACAGCTGGGGCGTGCGGAACAGCTTTTGCTCGGCACCGTGGATACGGCGCTGATGGCGCAGAACGCCATGATTGCTGCGGAATCGCTGGGCCTCGGTGGCGTTTATATCGGCGGGATCCGCAACAGTATTGAAGCCGTTACCGAACTGCTGAAACTTCCTCAGCATGTGCTGCCTCTGTTTGGCCTGTGTCTCGGCTGGCCTGCGGACGACCCGGGCGTTAAGCCGCGCCTGCCCGCGAGCATTGTGGTGCATGAAAACCAGTACCATCCGGTCGATGAAGCCGAACTGGCGCACTACGACGAAGAGATGGCGAATTACTATCTCTCGCGCGGCAGCAACACGCGGGCGGATACCTGGAGCGATCATATTCGCCGCACGATCGTCAAAGAGACTCGCCCGTTCATTCTCGACTACCTGCACAAGCAGGGCTGGGCTATCCGATAAATTTCTCTCCGGGTATGATGTGGCTGTTTTTTTCAGGTCATCACAGTGAGGTGCAGGGTGAAAATCGCCATTTTGTCCCGGGACGGAACGCTCTGGTCCTGTAAACGTCTGCGTGAGGCCGCGATAAAGCGCGGCCATCTGGTCGAAATTCTCGATCCGCTTTCCTGCTATATGAACATCAGCCCGGCGGCCTCTTCGATTCATTACAAGGGCCGCCAGCTTCCGCATTATGACGCGGTGATCCCGCGTATCGGCTCGGCGATTACCTTCTACGGCACCGCCGCGCTGCGCCAGTTTGAAATGCTCGGCAGCTATCCGCTCAATGAATCCGTCGCCATTACCCGCGCCCGCGACAAGCTGCGTTCGTTGCAGCTGCTTGCCCGGCAGGGCATTGATTTGCCCGTGACCGGCATTGCCCATTCGCCGGACGACACCAGCGATCTTATCGATATGGTTGGCGGCGCGCCGCTGGTGGTCAAGCTGGTGGAAGGCACTCAGGGCATCGGCGTGGTGCTGGCCGAAACGCGCCAGGCGGCGGAAAGCGTGATTGACGCCTTTCGCGGGCTGAACGCGCACATCCTGGTGCAGGAGTATATTCAGGAGGCCAAAGGCTGTGATATTCGCTGCCTGGTTGTAGGGAATGACGTTGTGGCGGCCATTGAACGTCGGGCAAAGGAGGGGGATTTCCGCTCGAACCTGCACCGCGGCGGTGTGGCGACCGTGGCAAATATCACGCCCCTTGAGCGTGAAATCGCCATCAAAGCAGCTCATACCCTCGGCCTGGACGTGGCTGGTGTCGACATTCTGCGCGCCAGTCGTGGCCCGCTGGTGATGGAAGTGAATGCCTCGCCGGGCCTCGAAGGGATCGAAAAAACCACCGGGATGGATATCGCGGGGAAAATGATCGAATGGATTGAACGCCAGGCCCGGCCTGGATTTTGTCTGAAAACGGGTGGCTAGCACAGGATTTCACCTGTTTCGTAGCATCTGAACGCTTTTTTGCGTAACCTGTAGCGCGTTTCATTAGGGTTACGCTTTTCTTTCACAGCATGAGGTTTCAGGGTTTATGGATTCACTCGTCGTTCCGGGTCTGGACACGCTGCGTAAATGGCTCGACGAAATGGGCATCAGCTTCTATGAGTGCGATACCTGTCAGGCGTTGCACCTGCCGCATATGCAGAATTTTGATGGCATCTTTGACGCTAAGCTCGATCTGCTGGATAACGTGGTGCTGTTCTCGGCGCTGGCGGAAGTCCGGCCTTCAGCCCTGCTGCCGCTGGCCTCGGACCTCTCTTCCATCAACGCCAGCTCGCTGACGGTGAAAGCGTTCCTCGATATTCAGGATGATAACCTGCCGAAGCTGGTGGTGTGTCAGTCGCTTTCGGTGAACGTGGGCGTCACCCGCGAGCAGTTCGAATGGTTCTTCCGCCAGAGTGAAGAGCAGGTCTCAATGGTGATCCTTGAAGCCGCCTCTCACCAGCTGCTGTTTAAAGGCGATGAAGAAGAACAACCTGTCGAAGAGTCGCAGCTCCATTTTCTTCACTAAGCCTGTCCTTTCCCGACGCAGTCGCCACCAGCGCGGCTGCGTAAACCCCCGCAATATTCTGTCGTTAACCTCTTCTTAAAGAATTATTCACTGCTGCAATGCGACGGATGGCTTACGCCATAAAGTGATCTTGCATAAAAAATTGATAAAAGACGTTTTTTCACCCGGGCTATAGCGGCCAACCCTGGCTAAAGTTATTCTTGCGAAGCCTCAATCAGGGCGCGCGAAACACTGCGTTTATCGCGATGTGTCGCGCATTATCCTGAAGCAATCGCGAGCAAACCCTGCCAGGAGAGGACCTGTCTCCTTTTCTTTGCAGAATGACAAAATATGCATGCTTTTTGCATGTATCGGCTGGCATCTGTTTTGGTCCAAATGTTAACGGACGTTGATAAGGAAAAGAGATATGACCGCCTTAAATAAGAAATGGTTAGCGGGTCTGGTTGCGGGGGCGCTGATGGCCGTCTCCGCAGGTGCGCTCGCCGCTGAACAAAAAACGCTGCATATTTACAACTGGTCTGACTATATCGCCCCGGACACGCTGGATAATTTCACCAAAGAAACCGGCATCAAGGTTGTGTACGACGTCTTTGACTCCAACGAAGTGCTGGAAGGCAAACTGATGGCGGGCAGCACCGGTTATGACCTCGTGGTGCCGTCTTCGCAGTTCCTTGAGCGTCAGTCGCAGGCGGGCATATTCCAGCCGATTGATAAGAGCAAACTGTCGAACTACAAAAACCTCGATCCGGAAATGCTCAAACTGGTGGCGCAAAACGACCACGACAACAAATACGGCATTCCGTACATGATGGTCACCACCGGCATCGGCTATAACGTCGACAAGGTAAAAGCGGCGCTGGGCAAAGATGCCCCGGTGAACAGCTGGGACCTGATCCTCAAGCCTGAAAACCTCGAAAAACTGAAAAGCTGCGGCGTCTCATTCCTTGATGCCCCAAGCGAAGTGTATGCCGCCGTGCTGCACTATTTGGGCAAAGATCCGAACAGCTCAGACCCGAAAGACTACAGCGGTGCGGCGAACGACCTGCTGCTGAAGCTGCGTCCTTCCGTCCGCTATTTCCATTCATCTCAGTACATTAACGACCTGGCAAACGGCGATATCTGCGTGTCGATTGGCTGGTCCGGCGATATTTTGCAGGCGGCAAACCGCGCGAAAGAAGCCAAAAATGGGGTGAACATTGCCTACACCATTCCGAAAGAAGGGGCGATGGTCTACTTCGATATGTTCGCGATTCCGAAAGATGCGAAAAACACCGAGGAAGCCTATCAGTTCCTGAACTACCTGCTGCGTCCGGATGTGGTGGCGAATATCAGTAACCACGTCTATTACGCCAACGCCAATAAAGAAGCGACGGCGCTGCTGAACCCTGAAGTGCGCGACAACCCAGGCATTTATCCGCCAGCGGATGTGCGTGCGAAGCTGTTCACCCAGTCCGTACTGTCACCAAAAATTGACCGTGTGATCACTCGTTCGTGGACCAAAGTGAAAACCGGGAAGTAACCCGTCTTGCCCGGTAACTTAAACGCTGCCGGGCAAATTCCCGAACGGGCCGGACTAACAAAAAGCCGTCTGGCAGATGTGCACCAAAAGTGGGCATCTGCACTGTGAAGTTCTTTGTATGGCACCGGACCATGCAAATGTTGTTTTTTGCCGGAGAGCACCATCGTGACTGACGCAATCCCACGCCCACAGGCGAAAACCCGCAAAGCGCTGACCCCGCTGCTGGAAATCCGCAATCTGACTAAATCCTTCGACGGCCAGCACGCCGTGGATGACGTCAGCCTCACCATATACAAAGGCGAACTGTTTGCCCTGCTCGGCGCATCCGGCTGTGGGAAGTCCACGCTGCTTCGCATGCTAGCCGGGTTCGAATCACCCACCGCCGGGCAAATCGTGCTCGATGGCGTAGACCTTTCGCAGGTGCCGCCATACCAGCGTCCGATCAATATGATGTTCCAGTCCTACGCGCTTTTCCCGCACATGACCGTGGAGCAGAACATCGCCTTTGGCCTCAAGCAGGACAAACTGCCGAAGGCGGAGATCGCTGCCCGCGTGCAGGAGATGCTCGCCATCGTTCACATGCAGGAGTACGCCAAACGTAAGCCGCATCAGCTTTCCGGCGGCCAGCGCCAGCGCGTAGCCCTGGCCCGCAGCCTCGCCAAACGGCCAAAGCTGCTGCTGCTCGACGAACCGATGGGCGCGCTGGATAAAAAACTGCGCGACCGAATGCAGCTTGAAGTGGTGGATATCCTCGAACGCGTTGGCGTTACCTGCGTAATGGTGACCCACGATCAGGAAGAGGCGATGACCATGGCGGGCCGCATTGCCATTATGAACCGCGGAAAATTCGTGCAGATTGGCGAGCCGGAAGAGATTTACGAGCACCCGACGACCCGCTACAGCGCCGAGTTTATCGGCTCGGTGAACGTGTTCGAAGGCCTGCTGAAAGATCGGCAGGAAGATGGCCTGGTGATTGATTCGCCGGGGCTGGTGCATCCGCTCAAGGTCGACCCGGACGCGTCAGTGGTGGATAACGTGCCGGTGTATGTGGCGCTGCGTCCTGAAAAAATTATGCTCTGCGAAGAGCCGCCTGCTGATGGCTATAACTTTGCCGTCGGGGAAGTGGTGCACATCGCCTATCTCGGCGATCTGTCGATTTACCACGTGCGGCTGAAAAGCGGCCAGATGATCAGCGCCCAGTTGCAGAACGAACACCGCTATCGCAAAGGTCAGCCGACCTGGGGCGATGAGGTGCGTCTGTGCTGGGATGCCGACAGCTGTGTGGTTCTGACGGTGTAGGGGAGGGCGCAATGAGCACATTAGAACCTTCGGTCCGCGCAAAACCGCCGCAAGGCTTTGCCGCGTGGCTGGCCAAAATGCAGATGAAGCATGGCCGTAAACTGGTGATAGCCCTGCCGTATCTGTGGCTTGTCCTGCTGTTTATGGTGCCGTTTCTCATCGTCTTTAAAATTAGCCTCGCCGACATGGCGCGTGCCATTCCACCCTACACGGACCTGTGGGAATGGGCCGACGACCAGATCACGCTGACGCTGAACCTCGGCAACTTCCTCCAGCTGACGGACGATCCGCTCTATTTTGAGGCGTATCTGCAGTCATTGCAGGTGGCGGCCATTTCCACAATCTGCTGCCTGCTGCTGGGTTACCCGCTTGCCTGGGCGGTGGCGCACAGTAAGCCCTCCACCCGCAATATTCTGCTGCTGCTGGTCATTTTGCCGTCGTGGACGTCGTTCCTGATCCGCGTGTATGCGTGGATAGGCATCCTGAAAGGCAACGGCGTGCTGAACAACTTCCTGATGTGGACCGGGATCATCGATCAGCCGCTGGAAATCCTGCACACCAATCTGGCGGTCTATATCGGCATCGTTTACGCCTACCTGCCGTTTATGGTGCTGCCGATTTACACCGCGCTGACGCGCATTGATTATTCGCTGGTGGAAGCCTCGCTCGATCTTGGTGCGAAGCCGTTGAAAACCTTCTTTAGCGTGATTGTGCCGCTGACTAAAGGCGGGATTATCGCAGGCTCGATGCTGGTGTTTATTCCTGCGGTGGGTGAGTTCGTGATACCTGAACTGCTCGGCGGCCCGGACACCATCATGATCGGGCGCGTGCTGTGGCAGGAGTTCTTCAACAACCGCGACTGGCCGGTGGCGTCTGCCGTGGCCGTGGTGATGCTGTTGCTGCTGATCGTGCCGATCATGTGGTTCCACAAGCATCAGCAAAAACAGATGGGGGATCACGGATGAACAATTTACCGGTAGTCCGTTCGCCGTGGCGGATCCTGATTCTGGTCATCGGTTTTACGTTCCTCTACGCGCCGATGCTGATGCTGGTCATCTACTCGTTCAACAGCTCGAAGCTGGTGACGGTGTGGGCTGGCTGGTCGACCCGCTGGTACGGCGAGCTGTTCCGTGACGACGCTATGATGCATGCCGTAGGGCTCAGCCTGACGATTGCCGCCGGGGCAGCGACGATGGCCGCGATCCTCGGCACCATCGCGGCGGTGGTGATGGTGCGCTTCGGGCGTTTTCGCGGGGCTAACGGCTTTGCGTTTATGATAACCGCGCCGCTGGTTATGCCGGACGTCATCACCGGGCTGTCGCTGCTGCTGCTGTTTGTGGCGCTTGGGCACGCTGTTGGCTGGCCGTCAGAGCGTGGAATGCTGACCATCTGGCTGGCACACGTGACGTTCTGTACCGCATATGTCGCGGTGGTGATTAACTCGCGCCTGCGTGAACTCGACAAATCGATTGAAGAAGCCGCGATGGATCTGGGTGCCACGCCGCTGAAGGTCTTCTTCGTTATCACGCTGCCGATGATTATGCCTGCGGTCATTTCGGGCTGGCTGCTGGCGTTCACGCTGTCGCTGGATGACCTGGTTATCGCCAGCTTCGTCTCCGGGCCGGGGGCAACCACTTTGCCGATGCTGGTCTTCTCCAACGTGCGCATGGGGGTCAATCCGGAAATCAACGCCCTGGCAACGCTGATCCTCGGCGTGGTAGGAATCGTCGGTTTATTTGCCTGGCTCCTCATGGCAAGGGCTGAAAAACAGCGTATGCGCGATATCCAGCGTGCAAGACGCGGCTGAAGCGCATAAAATCGTGCCCGTTGTGTCATCGCCTCTCCCGGTTGGGGGAGGCGTTTTCATGGAAGGCCACAATTGCGACTCTTTGCTAAAACCCGACAGTCTCATGCCAGTCTGAACGTCCCTGCGCTGGTGCAGGTGGCGGCGCTCGCCATTATTCTTATTCGCGCCCTCGATTTACTGATGATTTTTAACGTGCTGGGCTTACGTGGCATGGAGGAGTTTATCCACCGCAGCGTGCAGACCTGGACCTTAACGTCGGTTTTTCTGGCAAGCCTGATTCTGGTTTTCGTCGAAATCTGGTGTGCCTTTTCGCTTGTGAAAGGGCGAAACTGGGCCCGCTGGCTCTATCTGTCTACCCAGGTGCTCGCGGCAGGCTACCTGTGGGCCGCATCATTAGGCTATGGTTATCCTGAGCTGTTCAGTATTGCGGGCGAGTCAAAACGGGAGATTTTCCGCTCGCTGGTGATGCAAAAATTGCCGGATGTGCTGGTGTTGCTACTGCTTTTTGTCCCCGCTGCCAGCCGTCGGTTTTTCCGTCTGCAATAACGGTGCTACAATCCCGGCCCCGAAATCGCAAAGGTTAATCTATGCAGTGCGCACTCTATGATGCCGGCCGCTGCCGCTCCTGCCAGTGGCTCGAACAACCGGTATCGCAACAGCTTGCCGCCAAAATGGCGGATCTCCGGCATTTACTCTCTGCGACAAACGTGGAAGCCTGGAGTGCGCCCGTCAGCGGCCCTGAAGCGGGGTTTCGTAACAAAGCCAAAATGGTGGTCAGCGGCAGCGTGGAAAAACCGCTGCTCGGCATGCTGCACCGCGACGGCACGCCGGAAGATCTTTGCAACTGCCCGCTCTATCCCGACACTTTTGCGCCAGTGTTCAGCGCATTAAAGCCCTTTATCGCCCGCGCGGGCCTCACTCCCTACAACGTCGCCCGTAAGCGCGGTGAGCTGAAATACCTGCTGCTGACCGAAAGCCAGCTGGATGGCGGAATGATGCTGCGCTTCGTGCTGCGTTCAGAAACGAAGCTGGCCCAGCTGCGTGCGGCGCTGCCCGAATTACAGGCGCAGCTGCCGCAGCTGAAAGTGATTTCGGTGAACATTCAGCCCGTTCATATGGCGATCATGGAAGGCGAACAGGAGATCTTTCTCACCGAACAGCAGGCGCTGCCTGAACGGTTTAACGGCGTGCCGCTGTGGATCCGCCCGCAAAGCTTCTTCCAGACCAACCCGACGGTTGCAGGCCTGCTTTACGCCACCGCGCGTGACTGGGTGCGCGAGCTGCCGGTACAGCATATGTGGGATCTGTTCTGCGGCGTTGGCGGGTTTGGCCTGCACTGCGCCACGCCAGAGATGACGCTCACCGGAATAGAAATTTCGGCAGAGGCGATTGCCTGCGCGAAGCAATCGGCGCAAGAATTGGGGCTGCAAAACCTGCAGTTCCAGGCGCTGGATTCCACGCAGTTTGCGACCGCTCAGGGAAGCGTGCCGGAACTGGTGCTGGTCAATCCGCCACGGCGAGGGATTGGCAAAGCTTTGTGTGATTATTTGAGTGAAATGGCGCCGAAGTTTATTGTCTACTCCAGCTGCAACGCGCAGTCGATGGCGAAGGATTTTAGCCATCTGCCGGATTATCGCGTGTCCCGCGTGCAGCTGTTTGATATGTTCCCGCATACTGCGCACTATGAGGTGCTGACGCTGCTGATTCGGGAATAAAAACGCCGGGTGGTGGCTTCGCCTTACCCGGCCTACGAATTTCCTGTAGGCCGGGCAAACAAGGTGCCTCCCGGCGGATGTTTGCCATCAGTGGCTCATCGCGTCCTTTTTCATGCCGTCTTTCGACATGTTATCCATTTTGCCCATGCTGTCTTTCTTCATTTCATCCTTTTTCATGCCGTCTTTACACATCCCGTCTTTGCACATTTTGTCGTGCGATTTAGCCATCCCGTCCTTGGCCATGCCATCGTGTGACATCGCCATGCTGTCTTTCTTCATCGCATCTTTGCTCATGCCGTCAGCCGCCTGAACATTAAACATCACCAGTGCGGAAAGGGCTGCAGCAGCAATCATTACTTTTTTCATGGTCATTCCTCATCGTTTACGTGTTGTGTGTCAGCTTCCACCAAACCAGTTGTAGCCCTGGTCTTCCCAGTAACCGCCGGGGAAGCGATTGGTGATTTCTATGGATAAAACATGCTTCGGGTTTTTGTATCCGAGCTTGGTCGGGATACGGATTTTCATCGGGAAGCCGTATTCAGGAGGGAGAATTCGGCCATCCCACGTCAGGGCCAGCAGCGTCTGTGGGTGCAACGCTGTCGCCATATCAATGCTGGTGTAGTAATCATCCGCGCAGCGGAAACTGACATACTTCGCGCGCCGATCTGCGCCGATAAGCTGCAAAAAATGGTGGAACGGCACGCCGCCCCATTTGCCGATGGCGCTCCAGCCTTCGACGCAGATGTGGCGCGTTATCTGGCTTACCTGCTGCATGTGGTAGAGCTCTGGCAGCGTCCAGCTTTTGGTGGTTTGTACCCGCCCGCGGATCTCCAGTTGGTAATCACGGCCATCAACCTGCGGGATCTCATCCCGGCCATAAAAAGCGTTAAACGGGAAAGGGCGGGTGATATCGGTTTCCCGATACTCAGGCGCCAGATTCCGATGGCTGAACAGAAACCCCTGTACGCGGTCGTTAAAACGAGACATGCGGGACAGCGCCGTCTCAACACTCTGGTTATCGCTGATGTCGCAGCCGGTAAGCATCATAATGCCGCCGAGCGTCAGGCCCTGGCGCAGCAGGCGACGACGTTCGGGACTCAATAATTTTTCGGCATCCCTGACCAGGTCATGCGCATCGCTTTCGGAGAGAAAAGTAGGTTTTTTCATTGCGTTGTCCTTAGCGCCCACGCAGCATCGCCAGTAACGTTTTTGGCACCAGCAGCACCATCAACAAATGAATCACCACAAAAGCCGCCATCGCACTCATGCAGAAAAAGTGGATGTAGCGCGCGGTTTCATAACCACCCAACAATTCTCGCAGGAGTGGAAACTGCACGGATTTCCACAGCACCAGGCCAGAAAGCACCAGCCCGATGCCGAGCAAAATCACGCTGAGATACGCCAGCTTTTGCACGGCGTTATAGTGGCTGAGGTCGGTGTGTTGCAGCTTTCCCTTCAGCGCCTGAACAACGTCATGGCGCAATTCACGCACAGAAAGGGGAAAGAATTTGCGACGAAAGCGGCCGGTCATCACCCCCAAAGACAGATACACCACGGCATTAATCCCCAGCAGCCACATCATCGCGAAATGCCACTGCAAAGCCCCGCCAAGCCAGCCGCCGAGGGTGATTTCCGCCGGGAAAGTGAAGTCAAACAACGGAGAGGCGTTATAGATGCGCCATCCGCTAAACATCATGCCGGCGATGGCGATGGCGTTAACCCAGTGGCAGCAGCGCAGCCACAGCGGGTGAATGTTCCTGGGGCGCTCAGAGGACATGGTCGGCTCTCCGTGAATGACATGCCCACAGCATGGACGAAAACTCATCCCCACTTCCTCACGGAAGTTTAAATTAAATGTGATAACTCGCGGCGCCTCCCTGCGTTAAGCTTGGAGAAACGACTCAGGGTGGAATGCGATGACAACGCCAAAGAAAATACTGCTGGTGGAAGACGATCAGGATATCGCCACTTTGCTGCGCCTTAATCTTCAGGACGAAGGCTATCAGATTGTCCATGAAGCGGATGGCAATCAGGCGCTGGTGCAGCTGGAAAAACAGGTGTGGGATGCGGTGATCCTCGACTTAATGCTGCCCGGCGTTGACGGCCTGGAGATTTGCCGCCGCATTCGCCAGATGACGCGCTATTTGCCGGTGATTATTATCAGCGCCCGCACCAGCGAAACGCATCGGGTGCTGGGCCTGGAAATGGGCGCAGACGACTATCTGCCCAAGCCGTTTTCAGTGCTGGAACTGATTGCGCGCGTCAAGGCGCTTTTCCGCCGTCAGGAGGCGATGGGGCAAAACATTCGCATGGAGGGGGGGCAAATCAGCTGCCACGGGCTGACCATCGACCCGCTGGCGCGAGAAGTGAGACTGCGCGACGAGCAGATTGAGCTTACGCCGCGCGAATTCGATCTGCTCTATTGGTTTGCCCGTCACCCCGGCGAGGTTTTCTCGCGGCTGTCGCTGCTGGATCGCGTCTGGGGCTATCAGCACGAAGGCTATGAACATACCGTCAACACGCATATCAACCGTCTGCGCATCAAAATTGAGCACGACCCCGCAGAGCCGGAAATTATCCTCACGGTGTGGGGCAAAGGCTATAAGTTTGCCAGCGGCAAAACGGAGCGCACGCCATGATCCGTCGCCTGAGTCTGAGCCAACGGCTGACGCTGGTGTTCACCGCAATCCTGCTGCTGTGCGCCATCGCCGCGTGCAGCGTCCAGCTCTACAGCACCAGCCAGTACGGCAGCGCCATGGTACAGCGTCTCTCTGCCGGGCTGGCGCAGCAAATCGTTAACAGCGAACCGCTGCTCGATAAGCAGGGCAACGTGAACCGTCCGACGCTCAAAACGCTGTTTGACAGGCTGATGACCCTGAATCCAAGCGTTGAGCTCTATCTTGTTTCTCCGGAAGGCGACCTGCTGGCAGATGCCGCCCCGGCGGGGCACGTCAAGCGCCAGAAGATTGATATTGCACCCCTACAGACCTTTCTTGGCGGTGCTGCGTGGCCAATCTTTGGCGACGACCCGCGCAGCCTGGATAAACGCAAAGTGTTCAGCGTCGCCCCGGTGCGGCTGAACGGGGAGCTGCACTGTTATCTGTACATCATTTTGCAGGGCGAAGATTTGAATGCGCTCTCCGACAGCGCCTGGCAGAAAGCGCTGTGGAGCACGGTGCTGTGGTCGTTGCTGCTGGTGGCGCTGTTTGGCAGCCTCGCGGGGATGATGGTCTGGTACTGGGTGACGCGCCCGGTGAAGCAGCTGACCGCGGACGTACGCGGCCTCGACCAGGACAGCATCAGCGCCATCAAACAGCTGGCGCAGCAGACGCCGGAGCAGGAGCCGGCTAATGAAGTCGCCATCCTGCACAACACTTTTATCGAGCTGGCGCGCAAAATCGCCAGCCAGTGGGATGAGCTTTCCGACAGCGACCGCCAGCGCCGCGAGTTTATCGCCAACATTTCTCATGATTTACGCACGCCGCTGACGTCATTACTTGGCTATCTGGAAACGCTTTCGCTGAAGGCCGATACCCTGACGCCGGAGGATAACCGACAGTATCTGGCGATAGCGCTGCGTCAGGGGCACAAAGTTCGCCACTTATCGCAGCAGCTGTTTGAACTGGCGAAGCTGGAACACGGCGGCATAAAACCACAGCTGGAGCGGTTTGCCATCGGCGAGCTGATTCAGGACGTGGCTCAGAAGTTCGACCTGGCGATTGAAACCCGGCAGCTCACGTTGCAGGTGGATATGCCGCGCACTTTGCCGCAGGTGTTTGCCGACGTGTCGATGATTGAGCGAGTGGTGACCAACCTGCTCGACAACGCCGTGCGCCACACGCCGCAGGGCGGGACGATAAAACTGCGGGTCTGGCAGGAAAATGCGCAATTGCAGGTGGAGGTGGCCGACAGCGGGCCGGGCGTGGATCACGGGCTGCGCGATCAGCTGTTCCAGCGCCCTTCAGCGCTCAATGCCAAAAGCGCGCGGGAGGACAGAGGCGGGTTAGGGCTGCTGATTGTGCGTCGCATGCTGGAACTGCACGGCGGGGGAATTCGCCTGATGGATGCGGCGCCCGGCGCCTGTTTCCGGTTTTTTGTACCGTTATAAATGCAAAAAGGCACCTTCGGATGCCTTTTTTAGTGTTTGCACCCTCTCCCTGTGGGAGAGGGTTGGGGTGAGGGCGTCAGACCGCAATGAACCCTTTACTCAGGGAACCACTGCGTGCTGATTTTCTCGTAGGTGCCGTCCGCTTTAATCGCCTTCAGCGCACCGTTCAGTTTTTCCAGCAGGGCTTTGTTGTCCGGACGCACTGCGATGCCAAGGCCGGTACCGAAGTACTGCGGATCGGTGACTTTCGGCGTGGCAACACCCAGCTGCGGGTTGGTTTTCAGCCACTCGTTCACCACGGCGGTATCGCCGAATACGCCGTCGATACGGCCATTTTTCAGGTCGATGATCGCATTCTGGTAGCTGTCGTAGGCGACGGTTTTCACTTCAGGATGTTTGTCCTGGAGGTACTTCTGGTGCGTGGTGCCGTTCTCCATGCCGATGCGTTTGCCTTTCAGATCGTCAAAGCTTTTGAACGTATCTTTTTTGGCGATCACCAGCGCTGAGTTGGCGTAGTACGGGTCGGTGAAGGCTACCTGCTTGCTGCGCTCCGGCGTGATGTCCATTCCGGAAATCACCGCATCATATTTTTTAAACTTCAGCGACGGGATCAGGCTGTCGAACGCGTGGTTGGTGAAGGTGCACTCTGCCTGCATTTGTTTGCATAACGCCTTCGCCAGATCGATATCGAACCCGGCAATCTGGTTATTGGCATCAAGGGATTCAAACGGTGGGTAGGTGGCGGAGACGCCAAAGCTGATTTTCTCGGCTGCACTGGCCCCTGCGGCTACGGTGGCAAGCAGCGCTGCCAGAATTAATTTTTTCATAGTAAAGCTCCCGTCGGTCAATCTTGTCAATTGTGCCCTGTCTGAGGCATGAGCGTTACCTTGCCATTGAGTGAATTTATATTCAATAAAAATGATTAAATATTTTAAAATGAACATAAAAAAAGCGGATATCAAGAGGGATACCCGCCATGTTGTTGATTTTTTATGCTGTTAGCTGCGGCGTTCGAAGGCCAGCGCTTTACGCTCGATAAGGCGCATCAGCAGAGTCAGCAGGCCGTTGACGACCAGATACACGATACCCGCCGCGCCAAACACCATCACGTCATAGGTTCGGCCGTACAACAGCTGGCCGTGGCCCATCACTTCCATCAGGGTGATGGTGTAGGCGAGCGACGTGCTCTTGAACACCAGCACCACTTCGTTGGAGTAAGAGGAGAGGGCGCGCTTGAAAGCATAAGGCAGCAGGATCGCCAGCGTGTCTTTCTTGCTCATCCCCAGCGCGCCGCAGGACTGCCACTGACCGTCCGGAATGGCGCGGATCGCGCCATAGAACAGCTGAGTGGTATACGCGGCACTGTTGAGCGACAGGGCAATCAGCGCACACAGCCACGGCTCAGAGAGCAGATGCCACAGCGCAGGGTAGTTTTGCAGCTGCGGGAACTGGCCCGGGCCATAGTAAATCAGGAAGATCTGCACCAGCAGAGGCGTGCCGGTAAACAGCGTGATATAGGCGCGCACGATCCACACCAGCACCGGTGTTTTCAGCGTCAGAATGATGGTGAAAATCAGCGACAGGATCAGCGCCACCACGATAGACGCCACGGTCAGCGTCAGGCTGGTGTGCAGCCCTTTCAGCAGTTCGGGTAAATACTCAAGCATCAGCCTGGTCTCCGTTCAAAGCGAGTCGCGCGCAGGTCAATGCGTTTGAAGATGTACTGGCTGAGCAGGGTGATCACCAGGTAGATGGCCGCCGCCACGATATACCAGGTGAACGGCTCCTGAGTGCGGGTGGCGATACTTTTGGTTTGCAGCATCAAATCGTTGACGCTGATAAGCGACACCAGCGCGGTATCCTTCAGCAGTACCAGCCACTGGTTACCCAGCCCCGGCAGCGCATGACGCCACATCTGTGGCATCACCAGGCGGAAGAAAATCGCCGCTTTGGAAAGCCCCAGCGCCTGGCCGGACTCCCACTGTCCTTGAGGCACGGCTTTCAACGCGCCGCGCAGGGTTTGCGAGGCATAAGCGGAATAGAGCAGGGAGAGCGCAATCACGCCGCACAGGAACGGGCTGACGTCGAAGTTCTCAATTTGCATCTGCACCGGGATCTGCGCAACGCCGAGGTTGATCGTGAAGCCGTCAGAGAGCAGAAGCAGCAGCTGTGAAGAGCCAAAATAGATAAACAGGACCACCAGAATCTCCGGTAATCCACGCAAAATAGTGACCAGACCGGTGCCAACCCACGCAACCGGACGCCATTTGGCTGACTCCCAGACTGCAAAGAGCATCGCCAGCACCAGGCCAATCGCCAGCGCACAAACGGCAAGGCCGACGGTCATCCCGGCGGCGCTTGCTAATGGAAACATTTCGTTCATCAAGTCTTACTTCTGGAACCATTTGCTGTAGATGGTCTGGTAAGTGCCGTCTTTCTTCACTTGATCCAGCGCCGTGTTCAGCTTCTGCTGCAGCTCGGTGTTGCCCTGGCGGACCGCAATGCCGAGGCCGGTGCCGAAGTAGTCTTTATCCGTCACTTTATCGCCGATAGCGGCCAGTTTCGGATCGGCTTTCAGCCACTCGGTTACGACGGCTGTGTCACCGAAGACGGCATCAATACGGCCATTCTGCATATCCAGTTTGGCGTTCATATAGCTGTCGTAAGGCACAACGGTGATTTCCGGATGCTTGTCGGTGATGAATTTCTGATGGGTGGAGCCGTTCTGCATACCCACTTTTTTGCCTTTCAGCGCGGCGATATCGGCAATTTTGCCTTTCTGGCCGACGAACAGCGCGGAATTTTCATAGTAAGGCTGGGTGAACAGCACCTGCTTTTCACGCTCAGGGGTGATGTCCATACCGGAAATCACCGCGTCGAAACGGCGGAACTTCAGGCTTGGGATCAGGCTGTCGAAGGCCTGATTGGTGAAGGTACAGGTGGCGTCGATCTGCTTACACAGGGCGTTCGCCAGATCCACGTCGAAGCCGACAATCTTGTTGCTGGCGTCCATGGATTCAAACGGAGGATAAGAGGCTTCCATCGCAAAACGAATAGTCTGGGCAGCGCTGGCTGAGAGGCTGACGCTGGCAAGCAGCGCGGCAATCACGATTTTTTTCATTGTCATTATTCCCAAAACATCAGTGTGAAAGATAATTTTTAAACGCTTCGGTCTGCGGCGCGGCAAAGCAGCCCGCATCCCCTTGTTCGACGATGTGACCGTTTTCCATATACACCACGCGGCTGGCGGTTTTACGCGCCACTTCGACTTCGTGGGTGACGATCACCTGGGTAATCTGGGTTTGTGCCAGCTCGCGAATGATGCTGACTATCTGGGCGGTGATTTCCGGATCCAGTGCGGCGGTTGGCTCATCAAACAGCAGAACCTGCGGCTCCATCATCAGCGCACGGGCAATGGCCACGCGCTGCTGCTGGCCGCCGGAAAGATGCAGCGGATAGCGATCGCTGTAAGGCTTCAGGCGCAGGCGCTCCAGCAGCTTTTCAGCACGCGCTAAGGCCTGCTCTTTGGTTAAACCGAGCACGCGGCAGGGCGCTTCAATCAGGTTTTGCAGCACGGTCAGGTGCGGCCACAGGTTGTACTGCTGGAAGACCATTCCGACGTTCTGACGCAAATCACGAATCGCTTTATCAGAAGGGGCCTTGCTGAAATTGAACTGATTTCCCGCAATGGAGAGCGTACCAGAGCGCGGCATCTCCAGCAGGTTAAGGACGCGCAACAGCGAACTTTTTCCCGCGCCGCTAGGGCCAAGCAGCACCAGCGTTTCACCCTGCGGGCAGTCCAGGGTTATGTCGAACAGCGCCTGATGCGCGCCGTAAAAGCAGTTAATGCCTTCTAGTTTTATACTCATCCGGGAAATCTGACACCGATAGCTATTGAGGCCGCAAATAGTAACGTTCACAGAATAGTTATGCAATATTTATGCGTTAAAACTTAACTATAAACCGTGTTGACACTTAAAGTTAGCACAAAATAGCGAAGGCGCAGGACCGGAGGAATAAATGTTGGCATTCCTCACAGAATGCCAGACATTTACCCTGAGTTATTAGGCGGGAATTTTACTTAGAGAGCGTCTGGCGCAGCGTGCCAGCCGGAGCGTGAACGCTGCCGCCGAGGTAGCGGACATCATCGACGGCCCAGCACTGTCCTTCACGAATCATCAGCACTTCATCCTGCCAGCTCTGAGAACCCTGCTTCAATTCAACGCGCAGCGGAATGTTGCGTGCATCGGTATTCGGGATGGTGGAGGCACTGGCGACGCTGGCGCTGTCCGGCGGGGTGGTGCGGCTGGAGAACGGATCCTGCTCAAGCAGTGCACGTTTATTCGGATCGCTGTTCGCATCGTTAAGCACTTTCGCCAGATCGTCGCTCAGGTAAGGACGCAGGCCGGCCAAATCGTTATTGCGGTGCTGAATGCGGTAGTCGTAAAACTTCTGGGCCACGGCGTCCGGGCCACCTTCCACGCAAGGGCCGGAGCGGGTACCGATATCCTTAAAGGCTGGCGTGACGGTGGTGCAGGCGCTGAGCAGAAGGGCACAAGGGACAAGCAGAGCAGCGGCAGAGTAGCGCATAGTGGATTTCCTTATAGACTGACTACGGTATTTAGATGTTTTCAAGCATAGCGTATCGGTACGATAATGCGTTTGATTAACCGAGCTAAGGCATTGAAGAAGGAGGCCGAATGCAATTCTCAACCACACCGACCCTGGAAGGGCAAACCATTGTGGAATACTGCGGCGTCGTGACCGGCGAAGCGATTCTGGGGGCGAACATCTTCCGTGATTTTTTCGCCGGGATCCGCGATATCGTTGGCGGGCGCTCAGGCGCGTATGAGAAAGAGCTGCGCAAGGCGCGCGAAATCGCTTTTCAGGAGCTGGGCGAACAGGCAAAAGCGCTGGGCGCGGACGCGGTGGTCGGCATTGATATTGATTACGAAACCGTCGGCAAGGACAGCAGCATGCTGATGGTCAGCGTCAGCGGAACGGCGGTGAAAGTACGGCGATGAAACGTTATTTACTCATGGCGCTGGTGCTGTTGCTCGCAGGCTGCTCCAGTGAAAGGGAACTCAGCCGCCAGGGTGTGATCAGCAAACCTGGCTATCTGCTCGACACCAACCATCCGGCACCGAATGCGTACCCGCGAATCAAAGAGCTGGTTATCCACTACACCGCCGGAGATTTTGATAACTCGCTGGCAACGCTGACGGGGAGAAACGTCAGCACGCATTACCTGATTGCGGAAAATACGCCGCTTCGCAACGGCAAGCCGCTCATCTGGCAGCTGGTGCCGGAGCAGGATCTGGCCTGGCATGCAGGTATCAGCTTCTGGCGCGGCGCCACGCGTATCAACGATACCTCAATTGGCATCGAGCTGGAAAACCCGGGCTGGCAGAAAACGGCAGGAGGAAAAGCCTACGCGCCTTTTACGCAGTCGCAAATCGATGCCCTGATCCCGTTGGCGAAGGACATTATCGCCCGATACAACATTGAGCCGCAGAACGTGCTGGCCCACGCGGATGTTGCCCCGCAGCGTAAAGACGATCCGGGCCCTGAATTTCCCTGGCGGGAGCTGGCGCAGCAGGGAATTGGCGCATGGCCGGATGCAAATCGGGTAGGATTTTACCTGAACGGGCGCGCGCCTTCGCAGCCGGTTGCAATGGCTTCGGTGCTGGATTTACTGTCGCGCTATGGCTACGAAGTGACGCCGGGCATGACCTGGCAGCAGCAAAAACGGGTCGTCTCCGCGTTTCAGATGCATTTCCGTCCGTCGCGCTATGACGGCACGGCGGATGCAGAAACCCAGGCTATCGCAGAAGCGCTGCTGGAGAAATACGGGCAGGGCTAGCGCGGCAGCTTGCCGTGGTCTTTCAGCCAATGTGCGGTTTGCACGATACCTTCATCTAACGTGACGATCGGTTTGTAGCCCAGTTCCTGCTCGGCGCGGCTGATGTCGAGAGTGAAATCAAAGTTCAGCTTCGACACGCCGTAGTGGGTGAAGGAGGGCTCTTTGGCCGCTTTATTGCCAAAGCGCTCCATGCTGCGGGCGACCATGTCCAGCATCGGATAAGGCACTGAGCGAATCCGGCAGTGAATGTCCAGCTCGTCGATAAGCTTCTGCACGATGCTTTTCAGGCTGCGCGGCTCGCCGTTGGTGATGTTGTAGACGCGGCCTGATGGCAGGGAATCACACACCGGCTGGCTGGCCAGCCACATCGCGTGAACAGCGTTTTCGTAATAGGTCATATCGACCTGCGCCGCACCGCCGCGCGGCAGCAGCACGCTGCCATAGTGGTGCATCATCTGCGCCAGGCGCGGAATAAACACTTTGTCGTGCGGGCCGAACAAACTTTGCGGGCGCAGCACGGTGAAGCGGGTGTTCGGGTTAGCCTGCGCCAGCAGATTGATCACCTCTTCCCCCGCCGCTTTACTGCGGGCAAATTCGTTGGCGAAGCGCTGCGGACGGTACTCTTCTTTGATGTCACGGTGATGGTGATAGTCAAAATAGAGCGAGGGTGAAGAGATGTGCACGAAGTTGCGCACGCCCCAGGCCACGGCCCATTCGCCAAGGCGGCGGGTGGCGCGCACATTCGCTAAGTCGAACGCTTCCTGCGTGCCCCACGGTGAGGTAAAGCTGGAGCAGTGCCACAGGGTATCGACGCCTGCGAGCATCACTTTCGCCTGGGAAGATACCAGCTCGGTCAGATCTGCATGGACGAACTCCGCGCCCATTTTTTCCAGCAGGCGACCCATCGCTTCGTTGCGACCGGTTGCTCTGACGCTGATGCCTTTACGGCGCAGATATTCCACCGCGTTGCGGCCTAAGCCGCTGGTGGCCCCGGTGACCAGTACCTTCATATCAATCCACTGTGTCTGAAAAGAATTTCGTGCGCATTTTTCCGTGAATTACGCTGACTTGCAATGAGAAACTGCGAACAATAATTCTCATTTTGACGATTTGTGCGTGATTTCTTCGGCAAGCTTCGCCATGCGCTTTGCCATGCCCCGAAAAATGAACAAATGCGCCGGGATCATCAGCAGCCAATAGAACAAGCCTGGCATACCGTGGGGATGCCACCAGGCACGAACGTCGATTTCACGGTGATCGCCTTTGTCTTTCAGGCTGAAGGTGAGTCGTCCGAGGCCTGGTGCCTTCATGCCAAACAGAAACGAGAGCTGCTTTTGTGGCTCGACGATGATCACTTTCCAGCTGTCCACGGCATCGCCCGTTTCCAGCATGGCCCGCGCCGGGCGGCCTTTGGCAAGCTTGTGGCCAATCAGCCTGTCCATAAACGCGCGAATATCCCACAGAATATTGCCGAAGAAATAGCGCTCTTTGCCGCCGAGCTGATTCGCGACCTGCCACAGCGCCTCCAGGCTTGCGGAAGTGTCGACGGTACAGCCCGCCTGCTTCGGAAAATACCCATATTCGGGGCGCCAGCGGGCAAAGGCCTGGGCGTCATAGCCCCAGTCGCTCGAGTTCATCAGCTGCTCTTCTTCTTTCAACGTGCGCCTTACCGCTTCGTCGAAAGAGATCAAATCCTGCGGGATCAGTTCCCGCAGCTCGCGATCGTCCGCTAACAGATCGTGCTTTAAGCCCTGGATCAGCGCCTTGGCGGTTGTTGGCGGGACAGAAGTAATGACGTTCAGGAACCACACCGAAATCCAGCTGGTGGGGAAGGGAATGGGGATCAGCGGCCGGTGGCGACCGCTAATGCGCATAAAGTGTTCGAACTGCTCCTGATAGCTGAGCACCTCAGGCCCGGCGGCTTCCAGCACTCGGTGCTGAGCGGCCGGGTGATTCAGCAGTTCGGTGAGATAAACGAGCAAGTTTTCCAGCGCGATGGGCGTGGTACGGGAGCGTACCCAGCGTGGCGGCGTCAGGACCGGCAGGTTGTAAACCATATCGCGCATCACTTCGAACGCCGCCGAACCTGCACCAACGATGATCCCTGCCCGCAGTTCGGTGACCGGAATACCCGCCTCACGCAGCAGATCGCCGGTTATCTGGCGGGCGCGCAGGTGATCGGACTGTTCATGCTCAGGAGCCTGAAGCGAACTCAGAAATATGACCTGCTTCACCGGCTGCTGGCGCAGGGCATCGCGCACGTTGAGCGCGACCTGGCGTTCATGAGCGACAAAATTGCCGCCTTCACCCATGCCGTGAACCAGGAAATAGACCGTGTCCACGCCTTCGAGCAGCGCGGGCAGCTCTTTGGGCCAGTTCAGATCCACGTGATGACAGCTGACGCCGGGCAGCGCCAGTTTTTGCAGACGATCCGTGTTACGTGCCGCCGCCCGCACGGTCAGACCGCGCGCGCTCAGTTCGGTGACCAGGTGCTGGCCGATATAGCCGCTGGCGCCGAGCACCAGAATAGTTTGCGGCACGCTTCTCTCCTTAGCGATTTAAAAAGGCTTTCCAGTGGCGCACCACTTCCGCCAGCTGTTCGCGGCTGACGTCCAGGTGCATCACTAAACGCACAACCGGCGAGGCGTTAATCAGCACGCCGTTGGCTTTCAGATGTTCACCAAGCGCCGCCGCGTTTTGTTCACCGACGCGCACGAACAGCATGTTGGTGTCGTGACGCATCACGTCTGCACCGATCTCTTTCAGCTGCTCAGCCATCCACGCGGCGTTGGTGTGATCGTCCTTCAGACGCTGAACGTTATTTTTCAGCGCATACAGGCCCGCTGCCGCCAGAATACCCGCCTGGCGCATGCCGCCGCCGGTCATTTTACGCCAGCGGTTGGCGCGTTTGATGTAGTCGTGGCTGCCGACCAGCAGTGAGCCGACGGGCGTGCCGAGGCCTTTGGAAAGGCAGATGGTGAAGGAGTCGCAGTGCTGGGTGATCTCTTTCAGTTCGCAGCCATATTCCACCAAGGCGTTGAAGATGCGCGCGCCATCCACGTGCAGGCCAAGCTTACGCTCGCGGGTGAAATCCCAGGCTTCTTTCAGGTATTCACGCGGCAGCACTTTGCCGTTGTGGGTGTTTTCGAGGCTTAGCAACTTGGTGCGCGCGAAGTGAATGTCGTCGGCTTTGATTTTTGCAGCGACTTTGTCGAGCGGCAATGTCGCATCGGCGGCGGCATCAATCGGCTGCGGCTGGATGCTGCCGAGCACCGCGGCACCGCCCGCTTCATACAGATAGTTATGCGCGCCCTGGCCGACGATATACTCTTCGCCGCGCTCACAGTGGGAGAGCAGCGCCACCAGGTTGGCCTGGGTGCCGGTGGGTAAAAACAGGGCGGCTTCTTTGCCACCCAGCTCCGCCGCATAGCGCTGCAGCTCATTCACTGTCGGGTCATCCCCGTACACATCATCCCCGACCGGGGCGGCCATCATCTCTTCCAGCATGGCACGGCTCGGGCGGGTGACGGTATCACTACGTAAATCGATCACGGCATTTCCTTTTTTGCATCAGGGGTATGCCTCTCTTTTTACCTGAGCCAGTTGGTTTTCGCCAGTTCGATCACCTCATCACCGCGTCCGCTGATGATGGCGCGCAGCATATACAGGCTGAAACCTTTGGCCTGTTCGAGCTTGATCTGCGGTGGAATGGCGAGCTCATCTTTGGCCACTACCACGTCTACGAGCGCAGGGCCGTCATGGCTGAATGCCTGCTGGAGCGCTTCATCGAGATCGGCGGATTTCTCCACCCGAATCCCTTTGATGCCGCAGGCTTCGGCAATTTTCGCGAAGTTGGTGTCGTGCAGATCTGTGCCATCGGTCATGTAACCCCCGGCCTTCATCTCCATCGCCACGAAGCCGAGCACGCTGTTGTTGAAGACCACGATTTTCAGCGGCAGCTTCAGCTGCGCGACGGAGAGAAAATCGCCCATCAGCATGCTGAAGCCACCGTCGCCGCACATCGCCACCACCTGCCTGTCAGGGAAGGTGGCTTTGGCCCCCAGCGCCTGCGGCATGGCGTTGGCCATCGAGCCGTGGTTGAACGAGCCGAGCAGTCGGCGCTTGCCGTTCATTTTCAGGTAGCGCGCGGCCCAGACGGTGGGCGTGCCAACATCGCAGGTGAAGATGGCATTGTCGTCAGCAAAATGGCTGATTTGTTGCGCCAGATACTGTGGATGGATGGCCTTGTCACTCGGTTTGGCGAGGTCGTCCAGCCCCTTACGCGCATCGCGGTAGTGCTCCAGCGCCTTGTCGAGAAACGCCCGGTCCGTTTTTTCTTCCAGCAGCGGCGTCAGGGTGGCGAGCGTGGTTTTGATATCGCCCACCAGAGCCATATCCACCTTGCTGTGTGCCCCGATGCTGGCAGGGTCGATGTCTATCTGAATGATTTTGGCATCGGCCGGGTAGAAGGGCCGGTACGGGAAGCGAGTGCCGAGCAGCACCAGGGTATCGGCATTCATCATGGTATGGAAACCGGAAGAAAAACCGATGAGCCCGGTCATGCCGACGTCATACGGATTGTCGTATTCGACGTGCTCTTTGCCGCGCATGGCGTGAACGATCGGGGCTTTTAGCTTCCCGGCAAACTCCAGTAACTCTTTATGCGCCCCGGCACAGCCGCTGCCGCACATCAGGGCGATATTGCTGGAGTAGCGCAGCAGCTGGGCCAGCTTGCGCAGCTCTTCCAATTCCGGCACCACAACAGGCTGCGGCGCGTGATACCAGTGAGTGCTGGCACTTTCCGGCGCGGCTTTCAGCGCCACGTCCCCCGGGAGAACCACAACGGAAACGCCGCGCTTTAGCACCGCCTCACGCAAGGCCCGGGCAAGCACCTGAGGAATCTGTTCCGGTGAAGAAACCAGTTCACAATAGTGGCTGCACTCGCGGAACAGCTCCTGCGGATGGGTTTCCTGAAAATAGCCGCTGCCGATTTCGCTCGACGGGATGTGGGCGGCGATGGCCAGTACCGGCACGTTATTGCGGTGGCAGTCGAACAGGCCGTTAATCAGGTGCAGGTTGCCCGGCCCGCATGACCCGGCACAGACTGCCAGTTCACCGGTCAGCTGGGCTTCTGCCCCTGCGGCGAAGGCGGCGACCTCTTCATGGCGGGTGGCCATCCATTCGATGGTGCCCATTTTGTTCAGGCTGTCGCTGAGCCCGTTGAGGGAGTCGCCGGTGACGCCCCAGATCCGTTTCACGCCGGCCTGTTCGAGCGTTTTCGCAATATATGCAGCCACGGTTTGTTTCATGGTTTTCCTTCTCCTTTTTGTGATACCGCTTACAAGCTTAGATGAATCTCTCTGGCGTGCCCGCTGAAATCCCCTTATTTTCAGCAGGTTTATTTGTTCGATTCTTCAGCATAAGCTGACCAGGGTTTAGGGAAAATAAGGAATAAGGTCAAATGGTTAAATCATTGTTAATGGATAGCCGCCGCGCAGCGGGGAAGGACGACTTTGGCAGGCTGTTGCTACGTCTGGCGGTTGGTGGGTTAATGCTGTTTCACGGCTTGCATAAGCTGTTTCATGGGGTTGACGGCATCAGCGGCATGCTGGTGGCGAAAGGGCTGCCGGGGTTTGTTGCCTATGGTGTGCTGGTGGGAGAGGTGGTGGCCCCGTGCCTGATTCTTCTTGGCATTCTGACGCGGCCTTCCGCGCTGGTGCTGGCGTTTACGATGGTGGTAGCCTGGCTGATGGTCGGCACCGGCAAAACCTTCGCGCTGGATGCGGTGGGTGCGTGGGCGATTGAGAGCCTGGTGTTTTATTTCATGGCGGCGCTGGCGATTGCCTGCCTGGGGGCGGGGCGCTATGCGTTAGGGAGTCAGTCGAAGTGGAATTAAAAACGTCGGGCGCAATGCCCGACGTGAGGTGATGTATCAGGCGAGAACCAAATCGCCCTGAGGATGGCAGGAGCAGGCCAGCACGTAGCCCTGTTTCTGTTCTTCCTCAGTCAGGGTCATGCTGCTTGTGACGCTGTACTCGCCGCTGATCACGCGGGTTTTGCAGCTCCCGCACACGCCTGCACGACAGGCGGCGTTCACCGGGACTTTATTGCTTTCCAGCGCGTCCAGCAGCGTGGTGCCGACCGGCGCATAAAACTCCTTAGCCGGTTGCAGCTTGGTGAATTTCAGTCCGCAGGTAGCCGCTTCGGCTACAGGAGTGAAGAATTTCTCTTTGTAGAAATTTGTCACGCCAAACGCTTTCACATTCTCTTCGACCCACTCCATATAGGGCGCAGGGCCGCAGGTCATCACGGTTCTGGCAGCCAGATTCGGCACACATTCCAGCAGTGAAGTCGTCAGGCGGCCGGACACAAAGCCGTGAGCGGCATTGTTTTCTGCCACCAGGGTGACCGGGTAGTTTCGCCATTCGTCGGCAAAAATCACATCTTCCGGCGAGCGGACGCTGAAAATGACCTGCACATCGGCTTCAGGACGGTTTTTTGCCAGCCAGCGACGCATCGACATCACCGGCGTCACGCCGCAGCCCGCCGCAAGCAACAACAGCTTGTCGGTGGGTTTGTCGTCACAGGTGAACTCACCCTGCGCATCGGAAAGCCACAGATAGTCACCGCGTTTGACGTCGCGGGTCAGCCATTCTGAACCCTGTCCATCCGCAATACGGCGAACGGTCAGCGTAATGTATTCGCTCACGCCCGGCGTAGAGGAAATGGTGTACGCACGCAGCGTTTCAGCGGAATTGCGAATGCTGACCAGCGCGTACTGCCCGGCGCGATACGGATAATAGTCATGGCAGAGCAGGGAGAGCGTCCAGACGTCCGGCGTCTCCTGCTGAATGTGATGGACCTGCATCCGCCACGGGCACTGTGAAGTGGGCATCGTCATGATTCTCTCCTCAGGCGCACAGCATCTGCTGCAGATCCTGTTCAACGGTGGTGATGGCACGCAGGCCAAACTTCTCGTTCAGCACCGCGAGCAGATCAGGCGTCAGGAAGCCCGGCGCGGTCGGCCCGGTGACGATGTTTTTCACGCCAAGCGACAGCAGCGTCAGCAGGATCACAATCGCCTTCTGCTCGAACCAGGATAGCACCAATGACAGCGGCAGATCGTTCACGCCGCAGCCCAGTTTTTCGGCAAGCGTAACTGCCAGAATGATAGCCGAGTAGGCGTCGTTGCACTGTCCGGCATCCACGAGGCGCGGGAGACCTTCGATGTTGCCAAAGTCCAGCTTGTTGAAACGGTATTTACCGCAGGCGAGCGTCATCACCAGGCAGTCGTCTGGCACGCTGGTCGCGAAATCGGTGAAGTAGCTGCGTTCGGTGCGTTCGCCGTCGCAGCCGCCCACGAGGAAGATGTGGCGCAGTTTTTCGCGGCTGACGAGGTCGATCAGCGTATCGGCAGCGCCGAGCAGGGTCTGACGGCCAAAGCCGACGGTGATCAGGTGCTCAATTTCATCGTAAGGGAAGCCTGCCAGCTGCTGGGCCTGTTCGATAACCGGCGTGAAGTCATCACCTTCGAGATGGCTGACGTTCGGCCAGCCCACGATGCTGCGCGTCCAGATACGATTGTCATAGTCGCCAACGGTCGGGTCGATGATGCAGTTGGAGGTCATCAGCACCGGGCCCGGGAAGCGGGCGAACTCGACCTGCTGGTTCTGCCAGCCGCTGCCGTAGTTGCCGACCAGGTGTTTGAATTTCCGCAGTTCAGGGTAGCCGTGCGCAGGCAGCATCTCGCCGTGCGTATACACGTTAACGCCAGTGCCTTCGGTCTGCTGCAGGAGGTTATAAAGATCTTTCAGATCGTGGCCGGAGATCAGAATCGCTTTCCCGGCAACCGCTTTAACATTGACCTGGGTTGGGGTCGGGTGGCCGTAGGCACTGGTTTCACCGGCATCCAGAATGCTCATCACCTTGAAGTTCATCTGGCCGATTTCCATGGAACATTCGAGCAGTGCGTTCATGTCCGCAGGCCAGGTGCCAAGCCAGGCCATGATTTTATGGTACTGAGCGTAGATCTCATTATCGTACTGGCCGAGCACGTGGGCGTGCTCCATATACGCGGCGGCTCCTTTCAGGCCATACAGGCACAGCAGACGCAGGCCGAGAATGTTTTCGCCAATCGCGGCTTTGTCTTTATTCGGGGTGAACATCGTCGCCTGGCGCTGTAAATCGCCCAGATCGTCGCTCGCCAGCTGCAAACCGGCCATCGGGTTATCGACTGCTGCGCTGGCGTCTTTTGCCTGGCATTGCGCTTTAAGCATCTCACGCAGGGCGATAGCGTCGCGGGCGTAGCCGACAATGCGTGGCGAATCGAAGTTAACGTTGGTCAGGGTGGAGAAGAAGGCGCGAGGGGCGAAGCTGTCGACTTCATGGCTGACGATGCCGTATTCACGGGCTTTGATTGCCCATGCGGAGAGCCCTTGCAGGGTTGCAATCAGCAGATCCTGTAAGTCAGAAGTTTGCGCTGTTTTGCCACACATCCCCTGCGCATAAGCGCAGCCGTTGCCAGCGGGGGTACGAATCGTTTGTTCACATTGCACACAGAACATGGTCACACCTTTATTAAAGTTATATTTGATATACATGTTTAAGGGTAAGCCTGTGGCGGAACGCTGAAAAGGGAATTGTCGGGGAAGTTAAAGGGAGATTGATTTAACGCAATTTTGGCGGCACGGGCGTACCGCCATGGAGGTATTACGCGGAGAAAAACGCCATCAGCAGCGGCACCAGCAGGCTAAGGATAAAGCCGTGAACGATGGCCGCCGGAACTATTTCCACGCCGCCGGAGCGCTGTAATACCGGCAGGGTAAAGTCCATCGAAGTTGCGCCGCACAGCCCTAATGCAGTCGAACGGTGGCGCAGCACGAGGCCGGGAATCAGCATAATCGCAATCAGCTCTCGCGCCAGATCGTTAAAGAAGGCCGCGCTGCCTATTACCGGGCCAAAAGATTCCGTCAGTAAAATGCCGGACAGCGAATACCACCCAAACCCGGAGGCCATAGCGAGGCCGGTTTTGATTGGCAGGCCAAGAATAAAAGCATTAATCACGCCGCCGACCAGCGAACTGGCGACCACCACCACGGCGACAATCATTCCGCGGCGGTTCAGGACAATCTGTTTCAGGGTCATACCATTATTACGCAACTGGATGCCAATCAGGAATAACAGGAATATTAAGGTATATTCGCTGGCCTCCGTGGCGTGGTGCAAAATGGGCCAGCCGGTAAGCCCCAGTAAAAATCCGAGTAATACCACGCCGCAAAGCTGTAATGACTCCAGCGCCATTGCGATTCGGGAAGGTAATTTTTCCTGACTGTGGTTATGTTTCCATGGAAGCGTGCGCTCGAGCCACAGCAGGGCAATAATATTGCACAGCAGAATAACCACAATGCTGACCGCAGAATAATGAAAAATGGCGAGCAGGTTGCTGGCGAGATTATCCAGAAAGGCAAGGCTGATGCCCATAAAGAAAAGAATGACGTAAACAATCCAGCTCAGTAAACGATTAATCAGCTGGAGCGCAGGTCGGCTGCGCAGGGGAATCAGATAGCCGAGAATCAACGGCACAAGAATAATCAACAATCCCGAAAACATGAACGGCCCGGTCCTTTAGAGTGTAAAAACGCACTGACACTACCGAAAGAGCGGGAGGGAGTAAAGCCACCAGAAAAAGAAAAGGCCCGGCGGTTGCCAGGCCTCTGAACAATCTGTCAGGCAGACTTATTTTTTCTCAAGCAGGGTGCGGTACAGCACGCCACCGAGGATACCGCCGATGATTGGCATCACCCAAAACAGCCACAGCTGCTCCAGCGCCCAGCCGCCCTGGAAGATAGCCACCGCGGTGCTACGCGCCGGGTTGACGGAGGTGTTGGTCACCGGGATGCTGATCAGGTGGATCAGGGTCAGTGCCAGGCCGATTGCGATTGGCGCAAAACCTGCCGGAGCGAACTTATCGGTAGAACCCATGATCACCAGCAGGAAGCCTGCGGTCAGCACAATTTCGATAACGATAGCGGAGAGCATAGAGAAGCCGCCCGGGGAGTGTTCGCCGTAGCCGTTAGACGCGAAGCCGCTTGCCGCTGCATCGAAGCCGGTTTTACCGCTGGCAATCAGGTAGAGAACGGCGGCTGCAATAATCCCGCCGATAACCTGCGCCACGATATAACCAATAATATCTTTAGTCGGAAAACGACCGCCCGCCCAAAGACCTAAGGTGACCGCAGGGTTAAAGTGACCACCCGAGATATGACCGACGGCATACGCCATGGTCAGCACGGTTAAACCAAATGCCAGCGCGACGCCCGCAAAGCCAATCCCTAATTCCGGGAAACCTGCCGCCAGTACGGCGCTACCGCAACCCCCAAATACAAGCCAGAATGTACCGAAACATTCAGCCGCCAGTTTTCTGAACATAACCACCTCAAAAATATAATAGTAACGGTGTCAGGCGATCCTGCACCGGACTTTATTTATCGTCGCAAAGGGAGACGACATAATTTAGCGCCGTTATTTTAAGAACGAACGCCATCCCTTCACCAGTGAAATAAAACCGATAAATCTGATTTAAGTTAATGCGTGGTCATTCCTTGTACAGGGTTGAAGTTAATTAAGTATAGATGACTTTTTTTCAGATAATTCTAACCCAGGATTAAATTCATAAATATCCGTGACTATTTGTGTGGTTATTAGTTTAGTCCAGCAAAGATATCCGCCGCGTTTAATTGGAACATTAAGTCTGACCGTGTATCACCGTCAGAGGCCTGCCGCTATACTCCTGTTATCGAAAGGGAAGTTTTAGGGGAGGGCATATGCTTCTCGAAAGAGTTGAGATTGTCGGCTTTCGCGGTATCAATCGTTTATCGTTGATGCTGGAGCAGAACAACGTCTTAATCGGTGAGAACGCCTGGGGTAAGTCCAGCCTGCTGGATGCGCTGACGCTGCTGCTCTCGCCGGAATCCGATCTCTATCATTTTGTCCGGGAAGACTTCTGGTTTCCGCCCGGCGATCTCCAGGGGCGTGAGCATCATCTGCATATCATTCTGACCTTCCGCGAACTGGAGCCGGGCCGTCACCGCGTGCGACGCTACCGGCCGCTGGAAACGTGCTGGGTACCCTGCGAGGACGGCTATCAGCGCATTTATTACCGCTTAGAGGGCGAGCTCACGGAAGACGACAGCGTGATGACCCTGCGCAGCTTTATCAACGCTGCCGGTGAATCAATTGCCCTCAACGATATTGATGCCCAGGCCCGCCATCTGGTGCGGCTGATGCCGGTCCTGCGCCTGCGGGATGCCCGCTTTATGCGACGGATTCGCAACGGCACGGTGCCGAATATGCCCGATGTGGAAATCACCGCCCGGCAGCTTGATTTTCTCTCCCGTGAACTGGTCACCAGCCCACAGAATTTGTCCGACGGGCAGATTCGGCAGGGCTTGTCGGCGATGGTGCAGCTGGTGGAGCACTATTTTTCCGAGCAGGGCACCGCTGACTCCCGCCATCGCCTGATGCGCCGTCGCTCTCATGACGAGCAGCGCAGCTGGCGTTATCTCGATATTATCAACCGGATGATCGACAAACCTGGCACCCGTAGCCATCGGGTGATCCTGCTGGGACTGTTCTCCACGCTGTTGCAGGCGAAAGGGACCGTGCGCCTCCACAAAGACGCGCGACCGCTGCTGCTGGTGGAAGACCCGGAAACGCGGCTGCATCCCATCATGCTGTCGGTGGCGTGGAACCTGCTTAATCTGCTGCCGCTCCAGCGGATCACCACCACCAATTCCGGCGAGCTGCTGTCGATGACGCCCGTTGAGCACGTCTGTCGCCTGGTGCGTGAATCATCGCGCGTGGCGACATGGCGGTTGGGGCCCGATGGGCTGAATGCGGAAGATGGCCGACGCATTGCTTTCCACATTCGTTTCAACCGTGCTTCATCGCTGTTTTCTCGCTGCTGGCTGCTGGTGGAAGGGGAGACGGAAACCTGGGTTATTAACGAACTGGCGCGCCAGTGCGGGCACCATTTTGATGCCGAAGGGATTAAAGTCATTGAGTTTGCGCAGTCCGGGCTGAAGCCGCTGATTAAATTTGCGCGGCGGATGGGCATTGAGTGGCACGTGCTGGTGGACGGTGACGAAGCCGGGAAAAAGTACGCGGCAACGGTGCGCGGTCTGCTGAATAACGATCGGGATCTGGAGCGGCTCCATCTGACGGCGCTTCCGGCGCTGGATATGGAACACTTTATGTATCGCCAGGGCTTCGACGACGTCTATCACCGCGTGGCGCAAATTCCGGACGGCATTCCGATGAATATGCGGCGGGTGATTGTGAAGGCGATTCATCGCTCCTCAAAGCCGGATCTGGCGATTGAAGTGGCGATGGAGGCAGGCCGTCGCGGCGTGGAGGCGGTGCCCGGTTTGCTGAGGAAGATGTTCTCCCGCGTGCTGTGGCTGGCACGCGGGCGGGCGGATTAACGCTGGCAGGTGCCGATAGTCTGCGCCTGCAGGCTGTCGAGCAGCTCGTAGCGGCGACGGTATTCCGAACGCTTCTTACTGGCAATCTCTTCCATCGGCTTGCGTGGCATTTCGAGCGGCAGCAGATAGTCGCCGTTGCTGTCTGCCGTCGCGCCCAGGGATGCCCAGAAGCTGTTGTAGTCGGCATGCAGTTTATCCTGCTTTTTCTTACGGTAGCGGATGTTACGATAAATATGGGTTTCGTTACTGACCGCACGCAGGGACTCTGTGCCCAAAATCTGCCCAAGCACCATCGCGACTTCGACCAGCAGGCGTTTCGGGAACAGGCCGTTGCAGGATTTGGTCGCAGTCTGAATCAGATCGTGGGGCACGTGGTTTTTCGCCCCCTGCATCCCGCCAATATAAAGCGTTTTTTTGCCGTTAAACCGGCAAAGCGTGAAGGTGAGTTCGGCCAAAACGGTATTACTGACATCACAAAAAGTCAGCGTCGCTTCACCTTCTTTATCGAGCATGGCGTCGGCGCACAGGCGGATGCTGAATGTCTGCTCATCGCGCCCGGTCAGCGTTACCAGCCAGGCTCCCTCTTCGCTGAGGTAGGCGTTCATCACCTTGTGTGGCAATCTCTGCGCAAAAAGCTGATAGTGTGTGGTCAGGGCTTCGGCGGCATTCTGGCGTGCCATATTCATCGAAACCCAGGGGCGGTGCAGGCGGCAGGGTAAACCTGGCTGCACGCTCAGCATATCTTTCAGCTGTGGCTGAACGGCCAGGCGGGAAAGCAGCGTGGCGGTGGTGAAGGGCGCCAGCAGGGAGCGCAGCATAAACTTGCGGCGATAAGCAGGGTTTTGCCAGGCAAGCCCGGGCTGCAACTCTCCTTTCGCCAGCTGGCGGAACAGCTGCCAGGCTGATTTCAGAGTGGGGTGTCCGGAGTAGGAAAATTCTGCAACATGTGACATAAAAAAGTCCGAGCCATAAAGGAAAACCCTATTTCATCAACACTTCCTTCAACGCAAACGCAACGGCCCCCTGGGCGCCAACAAAGACGGACTTCCGTTGAAGAAATGTTTAGATACAATCATCCCCGGAAAACACATATTTAGGATTTTTATGAAGCTGAAGGGAAAGCGCAAAGGTTTATATCTGCTCCTCATCGCGGTTGTTTTGCTGGCAGGATTTTGGCTGTGGCGAACGCTGAACGCGCCGGTGCCAAACTATCAGACCCTGATCGTGCGCAAGGGCGATCTGCAGCAGAGCGTGCTGGCAACGGGGAAACTGGACGCGGTGCGCAAGGTTGATGTGGGTGCACAGGTGAGCGGGCAGCTGAAAACGCTGTCGGTGGCGATCGGCGATAAGGTCAAAAAAGATCAGTTATTGGGCGTGATCGATCCTGAGCAGGCGCAGAACCAGATCAAAGAAGTGGAAGCGACGCTGATGGAGCTGCGTGCCCAGCGCCTGCAGGCGCAGGCGGAGCGCAAGCTGGCGCAGGTCACCTACGCCCGTAATCAGCAGCTGGCGAAAACTCAGCTTATTTCCCGCCAGGATCTCGACACCAGTGCGACGGACGTGGCGGTAAAAGAGGCGCAGATTGGCACCATTGACGCGCAGATCAAGCGTAATCAGGCCACGCTGGACACCGCCAAAACCAACCTCGACTACACCCGAATTCTTGCCCCGATGGCGGGCGAAGTGACGCAAATCACCACGTTGCAGGGCCAGACGGTGATTGCGGCCCAGCAGGCACCCAACATTCTGACGCTCGCCGATCTCAGCACCATGCTTGTGAAAGCGCAGGTATCAGAGGCTGACGTCATCCACCTGAAGCCCGGGCAGAAAGCCTGGTTTACGGTGCTTGGCGATCCGCTGACGCGCTATGAAGGCACGCTGAAGGACATTCTGCCGACGCCGGAAAAAGTGAACGACGCCATTTTCTATTACGCACGTTTTGAAGTGCCGAACCCGCAGGGCGTGCTGCGCCTGGAGATGACCGCTCAGGTGCATATTCAGCTGTCCGGCGTCACGAACGTATTAAGCATTCCGCTCTCAGCACTTGGCGATGCGACGGGCGATAATCGCTACAACGTGCGCCTGCTGCGCAACGGCGAAGTCAAAGAGCGCGAAATTACCCTTGGCTCACGTAACGATACCGATGTGGAAGTGGTGAAAGGCCTGGAGGAAGGCGATGAGGTGATCACCGGCGAGGGCAAACCCGGGGCCGCGAAATGACGGCGCTGCTGGAACTCAGCAAGATCCGCCGTAGCTATCCTGCCGGTGATCAGAGCGTGGAGGTACTGAAGGGCATCACGCTCAGCATCAATGCCGGAGAAATGGTGGCGATTGTTGGCGCGTCCGGCTCAGGTAAATCGACGCTGATGAACATTCTTGGCTGTCTCGATAAACCGACCAGCGGGACCTATAAAGTGGCGGGTACAGACGTCGCCACGCTCGACGGTGATGCGCTGGCCCGCCTGCGTCGCGAACACTTTGGCTTTATTTTTCAGCGCTATCATCTGCTGGCGCATTTAAGCGCCGCGCAGAATGTGGAAGTGCCCGCCGTCTATGCGGGCACCGAGCGAAAGCGGAGGCTCGAACGGGCGCAGCAGCTGTTGCAGCGCCTCGGGCTTGGCGATCGCGTGGATTATCAACCTTCCCAGCTTTCCGGCGGCCAGCAGCAGCGCGTGAGTATCGCCCGCGCGCTGATGAACGGCGGGCAGGTGATTCTGGCCGATGAGCCGACCGGGGCACTCGACAGCCACTCCGGCGAAGAGGTGATGGCGATTCTCCATCAGCTGAAAGCGCAGGGCCACACGGTGATTATCGTCACCCATGACCCCGCGGTGGCGGCGCAGGCAGAACGCATCATTGAAATTCGCGACGGTGAAATCATCAGCAACCCACCTGCCAAAGCGGCCGCGGTGAACGCCGATCGCATTACCGCTGCGGCTGACGTTGCCGGATGGCGGCAGTTCGTTAGCGGTTTCCGCGAGGCGCTGACCATGGCCTGGCGGGCGATGGCGGCCAACAAAATGCGTACGCTGCTGACCATGCTGGGCATCATCATCGGCATCACCTCGGTGGTTTCTATCGTGGTGGTAGGCGATGCGGCCAAGCAGCTGGTGCTCGCCGATATTCGGGCGATTGGCACCAACACCATAGATGTCTACCCCGGCAAAGATTTTGGCGACGACGATCCACAATACCAGCAGGCGCTGAAGTATGACGATCTGCTGGCGATTCAGAAGCAGTCGTGGGTGCGCTCGGCGACGCCCGCGGTATCGAAAAGTCTGCGATTACGGGTGGGCAATACGGATGTGTCCGCAAGCGTGGAAGGCGTGGGCGCACAGTATTTTAACGTCTACGGCATGACCTTCAGCGAGGGCAATACCTTCAACGAAGTGCAACTCAACGGGCGTGCGCAGGTCGTGGTGCTCGACAGCAACACGCGCCGTCAGCTTTTCCCGAACAAGGCTCGCGTGATCGGCGAAATTATCCTCGTGGGGAATATGCCCGCCACCATTATTGGCGTGGCAGAGGAAAAACAGGGGATGTTTGGCAGCAGTAAAATACTCCGCGTCTGGCTGCCGTATACCACTATGGCCGGGCGGGTGATGGGGCAGTCATGGCTCAATTCCATTACCGTGCGCGTGAATGAAGGTTACGACAGCACCCTTGCCGAACAGCAGCTGACCCGCCTGCTGACGCTGCGCCACGGCAAGAAAGATTTCTTTGCCTGGAATATGGACAGCATCTTGAAAACCGCCGAGCGGACCACACATACATTACAATTGTTCTTAACGCTGGTGGCGATTGTCTCGCTGATCGTGGGCGGCATTGGAGTGATGAATATCATGCTGGTGTCCGTCACTGAACGCACCCGTGAAATCGGCATTCGTATGGCGGTAGGTGCAAGAGCCCGCGACGTGTTGCAGCAGTTTTTGATTGAGGCGGTGCTGGTTTGTCTGGTGGGTGGCGCGCTGGGCGTTTCGCTGTCGCTTATCATCGCCTTTACGCTCCAGCTGTTCCTGCCGGACTGGGGGATTGGTTTTTCGCCGCTGGCTTTGCTGATGGCGTTTATCTGTTCGACGCTGACCGGCGTGTTGTTTGGCTGGTTGCCCGCGAGAAACGCCGCAAGGCTCGATCCGGTGGATGCCCTGGCGCGTGAATAAAGCACAGAAAAATGCCAGTCGTCAGGACTGGCATTTTGTGCAGGGGATGGTCACAATGGACTGAAGCGTTACGCGACCGCGGCGGCTTCTGCTTCAACAGGCACAATCACGCTGGCGTGGTTGCCTTTCGGTCCCTGGTGGACATCAAACTGGACGGCTTGTCCGGCTTTTAACGTTCTGTAACCATCCATCTGGATGGTAGAGTAATGAGCGAAGATGTCTTCGCCACCGCCTTCAGGGCAAATAAAACCGAACCCTTTAGCATTGTTGAACCACTTAACAGTACCCATTTCCATACATCGACATCCTTCGAGAATCTTCTATTTCAGATGGAAAGAACCGGTGGTGAAATCGACGGGCTGTTCAAAACCTCGCCATCTCTCGCCTGTACAATTTAGATAAATCAGGCAACGCGTCAAGCGACAGATAGCGAAGTACGGTGAAAAATGCATCAAAATTTGAAGCAGTTAACGCTATTGCAAGGAATGTGACCCGGGTCGCGAATAGCAGGAATAGCGAATGGCAGTAATAGAGGATAGTTATCTACGCTTTACTGTAGATTCAATGTAAACCGGCTCTGGTCAGTGACGGGATGTTTCCCGCCGGAGCGTAACTGAAGATGAACACTGACAATGGGTAAGACGCGTGACTGGCTGGATTTTGACCAGCTAACCAAAGACCAGGTACGCGATGCGCTGCAACCGCCGTCGATGTATAAAGTGATATTGCTCAATGATGATTACACGCCAATGGAGTTTGTTATTGACGTGTTACAGAAATTCTTTTCTTATGATGTAGAACGTGCCACACAGCTGATGCTCGCGGTTCACTATCAGGGGAAAGCGATTTGCGGGGTGTTTACCGCGGAAGTCGCCGAAACCAAAGTTTCGATGGTGAACAAGTACGCCAAGGAAAACGATCATCCGCTGCTGTGTACGCTGGAAAAGGCCTGATTTCAGGCATTCAAATTGGGGGAGGTGCCTATGCTCAATCAAGAACTGGAACTCAGTTTAAACATGGCTTTCGCCAGAGCGCGCGAGCACCGTCATGAGTTTATGACCGTCGAGCATCTGTTGCTGGCTCTGCTCAGCAACCCATCCGCCCGCGAAGCGCTGGAAGCCTGCTCCGTGGATTTGGTGGCGCTGCGTCAGGAACTCGAAGCCTTCATCGAACAGACCACGCCGGTACTGCCTGCCAGCGAAGAAGAGCGCGACACACAGCCGACGCTCAGCTTCCAGCGCGTACTGCAGCGTGCCGTATTCCACGTTCAGTCTTCCGGCCGCAGTGAAGTCACCGGCGCCAATGTGCTGGTGGCGATTTTCAGCGAGCAGGAGTCACAGGCGGCCTATCTGCTGCGCAAACATGAAGTGAGCCGCCTCGACGTGGTGAACTTCATCTCCCACGGCACGCGTAAAGACGAGCCGAGCCAGTCTTCCGATTCCGGAAGCCAACCGAACACTGAAGAGCAAGCAGGCGGGGAGGATCGTATGGAAAACTTCACCACCAATTTGAACCAGCTTGCTCGCGTGGGCGGCATTGACCCGCTGATTGGCCGCGACAAGGAGCTGGAGCGCGCCATCCAGGTACTGTGCCGTCGACGTAAAAACAACCCACTGCTGGTTGGTGAGTCCGGCGTCGGGAAAACCGCGATTGCCGAAGGGCTTGCCTGGCGTATCGTGCAGGGCGACGTGCCGGAAGTGATTGCCGATTGCACCATTTACTCGCTTGATATCGGCTCGCTGCTGGCGGGCACCAAATACCGCGGCGATTTCGAAAAACGCTTTAAGGCGCTGCTGAAACAGCTTGAACAGGACACCAACAGCATTCTGTTCATCGATGAGATCCACACCATTATCGGGGCGGGAGCGGCGTCGGGCGGCCAGGTGGATGCGGCTAACCTGATTAAACCCCTGCTTTCCAGCGGTAAAATTCGCGTAATTGGCTCCACGACCTATCAGGAGTTCAGCAATATTTTCGAAAAAGACCGCGCGCTGGCGCGTCGCTTCCAGAAAATCGACATTACTGAACCGACCGTGGAAGAAACCGTGCAGATCATCAACGGCCTGAAACCGAAGTACGAGGCGCACCACGACGTGCGTTACACCGCGAAAGCGATTCGTGCGGCGGTGGAGCTGGCGGTGAAATACATCAACGATCGTCACCTGCCGGATAAGGCGATCGACGTGATTGACGAAGCGGGCGCGCGGGCACGTCTGATGCCGGTCAGCAAACGCAAAAAAACCATCAACGTGGCGGATATCGAGTCCGTGGTGGCGCGTATTGCGCGCATTCCGGAGAAGAGCGTCTCGCAAAGCGATCGTGACACGCTGAAAAACCTCGGCGACCGCCTGAAAATGCTGGTGTTTGGTCAGGATAAAGCCATTGAGGCGTTAACCGAAGCCATCAAAATGAGCCGTGCGGGCCTTGGTCAGGATCACAAACCTGTCGGGTCATTCCTGTTCGCCGGGCCGACCGGGGTCGGGAAAACCGAAGTCACCGTGCAGCTGTCGAAAGCGCTCGGCATTGAGCTGCTGCGTTTCGATATGTCTGAATACATGGAGCGCCACACGGTGAGCCGCCTGATTGGTGCGCCTCCGGGCTATGTGGGCTTTGACCAGGGCGGTCTGCTGACGGATGCGGTTATCAAGCACCCACATGCGGTATTGCTGCTCGATGAAATCGAGAAAGCGCACCCGGACGTCTTCAACCTGCTGCTGCAGGTGATGGACAACGGCACGCTGACCGACAACAACGGCCGCAAAGCGGACTTCCGCAACGTGGTGCTGGTGATGACCACCAACGCCGGGGTGCGTGAAACTGAGCGTAAATCCATTGGGCTTATCCATCAGGACAACAGCACCGACGCGATGGAAGAGATCAAGAAGATCTTCACGCCGGAATTCCGCAACCGTCTGGACAACATCATCTGGTTCGATCACCTGTCAACGGATGTGATCCATCAGGTTGTCGACAAGTTTATCGTCGAACTGCAGGTGCAGCTGGATCAGAAAGGCGTGTCGCTGGAAGTGAGTCAGGAAGCCCGCAACTGGCTGGCCGAAAAAGGCTACGACCGCGCGATGGGTGCCCGTCCGATGGTGCGTGTCATTCAGGACAACCTGAAAAAACCGCTCGCCAACGAGCTGCTGTTTGGCACGCTGGTGGACGGCGGACAGGTGACGGTGGCGCTGGACGCCAAGAAAAACGAGCTGACCTACGACTTCCAGGCGGCTCAGAAGCGCAAGCCGGAAACGGCGCATTAATTAAATGCTGCGTGTGAAAGCCGGGTGTATACCCGGCTTTTTTTTTACTTGCGGCAGCATGATCGGTTATCTTCCGTGCGGTATTGCTAATATTAAAGCTATCGCTGATCTAACTTTTTTATTTTAAGCATAATGTTATTTTTAGGCATTCCGATTTTTTGCCGCTAGCGGATTCATATTCTGGTACATGTGACAGGTCATGAATATTGAATGGGAAGGCGTCATTGGCGAATGAGGAATATCACAGACATTCTGCATTGTGCTTAGGTGAAATATAATGAGGTTGTATTTTTCTTGGTCACTTTTTGAATTTTATGTCAGAGGCTAAAATAGCGTCCTGAAAGTTGAAACGAAACTATGGTTGTGTCTGAAAACCCCACGGTATTAAACCGCGGGGTTTTCAGACACGTTGGTGCTTAGCCAATTACGTACTTACTGATATCATTCAGGAACTTGGTGAAGATATTCTCAATTGACCGGCCCAGCGTGTTGCCGAAGTTGCTGCCGGTCTGGATGGCGTCAGTAACGTCATAATTTGTGTTCAGCTTGTCGTTCAGAGAAGACGTAATTTGCCCAAATATGTTACCGAAGAAGCTGCTCAATGAATCCTGAACGTAACCTGCACCGCTTACGTTTGCAACTTCAACTGCTGATAGTTCTTTCATTTTTAGCATCCTTATTATTAGCTATTTGAGGTGTTCCTCACAGGCAATAATAATGAGTGAAACGAATGATAGGTATAGTAATATTTCCATTGTGCGTGAAATTTGAATCATTTATGGATTATAAAATACAGTTAATGAATGTGATTTTGAAAAATATAATACAGCTAAATGTCTCAGGTGGATAATAAAAAATAAAACCCGGGCATTCAAAATGAGTACAATGTAATCGAATGATTTAATGAGCACCGGACGTGTGTCGATGGGGCGAAAAATAACGCAGCGTTAGGGTACGCCGAACAGAGTGCCGATGGCCTGGCGAGGAACCTGGATGCGGGGGTAGTAAAGGGCAGGGCGTAAAAAAGGCCGGATAACGCTATCCGGCCTCTCGCATTCGATTTGCCCGAAGGCTGGACGTCAATTAGCGACTACGGAAGACAATGCGGCCTTTGCTCAGGTCGTACGGGGTCAACTCAACAGTCACTTTGTCGCCCGTCAGAATGCGGATGTAGTTTTTACGCATTTTACCGGAGATATGCGCTGTTACCACGTGACCGTTTTCCAGTTCTACGCGGAACATAGTGTTAGGTAACGTATCGAGAACGGTACCCTGCATTTCAATATTGTCTTCTTTGGCCATCTAGTCCTCGGGGGTATTACTACCATAGTTTTGAACCGGCAAGATAATGCCGAAATTCAGCAATTAAGTAAAGATTTACCCGTCATCTTTCAGCCTCACGCCGCTGTGAAGGGTAAAAAAGAAATCGTTTTTGCGCATTGCCCGTCTCTCAAACATGACATCTGTATGATGAGCGCAAACGTATAAGGGGGGATTCCTGAGACGATAGCGGGGCAACAGGCAGAAACGACTTCCGGCACAATTATATCACCCTGACAAAAAATGTGCCGAAAACATTTACACTGCAGGCGAAAAGAGCACCCGTGGCACCCAGAAATGACCTGGGAGAGGCTGTGTCCGCATCACGGCAAGGTGCTCAAGATAGGCGCGACGAGGGATTTCAACTGCGCCAAGTGAGGCCGTATGGCTGTTCAGCACCTGACAATCCATCAGCTTACCGCCTGCGCTGGCAAACGCCTGCGAGAACACCAGCAGCGCACTTTTGGAGGCATTTTCTGCCTGGCTGAACATCGATTCGCCGCAAAATAATGCCCCCTGAGCGACGCCGTACATGCCGCCAACCAGTTCGCTACCGAGCCAGACCTCAATCGAGTGCGCATGCCCGAGTTCGTGCAGACGATGATAGGCCTGAACGATGCTGTCGGTTATCCAGGTTCCTTCTTCACGGTTATCCGCGCAGCCTTCGATCACCCGGCCAAACGCATGATTGAGCGTAATTCTGTAAGGGGACGATTTATGAAAGCGCTTCATGCTGCGGCTAACGTGAAAAGCTTCCGGCCACAGCACGGCTCGTGGATCCGGCGACCACCAGAGGATGGGGTCACCGGGGGAAAACCAGGGAAAAATGCCGCGTTGGTAAGCCATCAGCAGCCGCGCCGGGCTGAGATCGCCACCCAGCGCAAGCAAACCGTTAGGCTCGCGCAGGGCACCTTCCGGCGACGGGAAGGTAATGGAATGACGTGACAACTGGACCAGCCGCATACTTCACAACTCCACGCCTGATAATAGAGAAAGAGTAGCTCACAGACGCTGTCTGAACTGGTAATAACGCCCTTGTCGGGCCAGCAATTCTGCGTGATTACCTTGCTCAATAATCTGGCCGTTGTCCATCACAATTATTTGATTAAATCTTGCCAGGCCGCGAAGGCGATGCGTAACCATCAGCACAGTTTTATCGCGCATGACATCCGCCAGTAAATCAAGGATTTGTGCCTCCGTAGTGGCGTCAAGTCCTTCGGTGGGCTCATCAAGCAACATCAGCGGCGCGTTGTGGAGCAGGGCGCGGGCAATGGCCAGACGGCGCAGTTCTCCACCAGAGAGTTGACGACCGCCTTCGCCAAGCCAGCTGTTGAGGCCGCCGTCTTCAAGCAGTTTGTCCAGACCGGTACGCAAAAGAACGGCGGAGAGTGCTTCGTCTGTCGCATGAGGTGCGGCCAGCAGCAGGTTGTCGCGCAGCGTGGCGCTGAACAGGTGCACGCGCTGGGGCACCATGCTCATGCTGCGTCGCAGCGTCATTTCATCAAAAGAAGACAGCGGTTGCTGGTTGAGTAAAACTTCGCCGCGCTGCGGATCCCAGGCGCGTGTCAGCAGCTGCAGAAGCGTTGATTTTCCGCACCCGGTACGACCCAGAATGGCGACGTGCTCGCCCGCGTTAATGTGAAGCGAAATGTTGTCCAGAGCGGGCTGTGTCTGCTGCGGATAGCTGAAGCCGATGTCTTTTAGAATCAGACTGACATGCTGAGGGGGGGCGGCAGAAGCAGAAGGGAAGGTGACTTCCGGCTGCTGTGTCGTCAGTTCCGTGATGCGCGACGCGGAGGCTATCACCTGGCCAAGATGCTGGAATGCAGCGGTGACCGGCGCCAGCGCTTCAAAAGCGGCCAGCGCACAGAAGACAAACAGCGCGATCAGCGGACCTGGCTGCATGTTGCTGCCGACGCCGCCTGAGGCCATCCACAGCATCACAATAACCGCAGTGGCGCCCATCAGTAGCATCAGCGCCTGGGAGAGCGCCGTCAGCTCTGACTGACGACGTTGGGCGTCGTGCCAGTTCATTTCGGTCTGTTCCATCTGCTCACGATAGCGGGTGCTGGCGCCAAAAATGGTCAGCTCTGCCTGACCGTGCAGCCAGGACGTCAGCTGCTGACGGTACTCTCCGCGCAGCCGGGTCAGGCTTTCACCAGTAGGCTTACCGGCGCGGTAAAACAGCGGCGGCAGGGCGACGAGCGTCAGCAGCATAATGCCGCCCAGGGTAAGCGCTAAGGTGACATCGAGGAAGCTCAGACCAAAGGTGACCACCAGAATCACCACCAGGGCGCTAATCAGCGGTGAAATCACGCGCAGATAGAGATGATCGAGCGTGTCGACGTCCGCGACAATGCGGTTCAGCAGTTCACCCTGGCGAAAACGCGCCAGCCCGGCAGGGGAGAGCGGCAGCAGTTTGCTGAAGGTGAATACTCGCAGATGTTGCAGCACGCGGAAGGTGGCATCGTGGCTGACCAGACGCTCGAAATAGCGTCCGGCCGTGCGGGTAATAGCCGCACCGCGTACGCCCGCGGCGGGCAGCATATAGTTAAAACTGTAGGCTCCGGCAAACCCTGCGACCGCCGAGGCAGAGAGGAACCAGCCGGAAAGGGTGATCAGACCAATGCTGGCGAGCAGCGTGACAATTGCCAGAATAATACCCAATGACAACAGCCATTTATGCCGCTTATAAAGTGCCAGATAGGGGGCTAAAACACGCATTTAAATCTCCTCCTGGCGGTGAGCGAGCAGGCGGGCAAATTGCCCCTTCGCCTGAGCAAGCTCTGCGAACGAGCCCTGTTCTACGATCTGACCCTGGTGCATCACCCAGACGGCATCCCAGTCGGCAAGGTTTTCCAGCTGATGTGTGACCATCACGGTCGTCTGATTGGCGGAGGCTTCCGTCAGCGCATGCATCACTCGCTGCTCGCTGTGGGCATCAAGGCTTGCGGCGGGTTCATCCAGCAATAACAAACGGCAAGGGGCGAGCAGGGCGCGGGCAACCGCCACGCGCTGCGCCTGACCAACGGACAAGCGGGCGGCCTGATCGCCTACGGGCGTATCAAGCCCCTGGGGAAGCTGTTCGATAAATTCGCTAACCCCGGCGCGATCCAGCGCGTGTTGCAGCATAAGTTCGCTGGCCTGTGGGTCGGCGAGCAGCACGTTTTCGCGCAGGGTATGCGCCGGAAGCTGCGGGTTTTGTCCCACCCAGCTCAGCAATTGCCGCCAGGCGTCAGGATCGAGCGTATTAAGTTCGCTGCCGTTGACGGTCAGGGAGCCTTCATAAGGCAGGAAACCGGCCAGCGCATTGAGCAGCGAGGTTTTTCCCGACCCGCTCTGACCCACCAGAACGATACGTTCACCCGCCGCAAGCTCAAAGCTGATTGGCCCGGCCAGCGCTTTCCCTTCCGGAGAGGTGATGATCAGGTCGCGGGCGATCAGGCTCACGTTTTGATTTTTCTCAGGCACAACGCTGCCGCGCTGTGGCTGTGCCAGCGGCGCTTCCATAAACGTTTTGAGGCTGTCTGCTGCGCCAACGGCCTGTGCTTTAGCGTGGTAAAACGTGCCAAGATCGCGTAATGGCTGGAAAAACTCCGGGGCCAGGATCAGGGCAAAAAAGCCAGCCAGCAGCGCGACCGGGGCACCATAGCTGCCAAAATTGAGCTCACCGAGATAGGAGAAGCCAAAGTAGACCGCGACCACGGCGATGGAGAGTGAAGTGAAAAACTCCAGTACCCCGGAGGAGAGGAAGGCGAGGCGCAGAACTTCCATCGTACGCTGGCGGAAGTTCTCGGAAGCCTGACGAATATTATCCGTTTCTGCTTCTCCACGTCCGAAAAGACGCAGCGTATCCATTCCGCGCAGGCGGTCGAGGAAATGGCCGCTCAGGCGTGCCAGTGCAAGAAAGTTGCGGCGATTAGCGTCTGCGGCTCCCATACCGACCAGCGCCATGAACAGCGGAATCAGTGGGGCGGTACATAACAGGATTAAGGCAGCCGCCCAGTTCAACGGGAAAATTGCCAGCACGATCAGCAGCGGGACAGAAGCAGCAAGCGCCATTTGCGGTAAATAGCGTGCATAGTAATCATGCATATCTTCGATTTGTTCGAGAATGAGCGTGGCCCAGCTTCCCGCGGGTTTACCCTGAATCCAGGCGGGACCCGCCTGCTGCAGCCTGTCGAGCACGTTCCGGCGGATCTCAAAGCGAATATGCTGCCCGGCGTGAAACCCGACACGTTCACGCAGCCAGACGACCCAGGCGCGCAGAATAAAGACCAGAACCAGCAGAATAAAGGGCAGCAGCAGCGCTTCGCGGGGGATATTCTCCATGATCATATGATGAAGAATACGGGCCAGCAGCCAGGCCTGGGCGATGATCAGTACTCCGCTGACGACGCCCAGCAGACGCGAAAGCATCAGCCAGCGGCGTGAAAGGATGCTTTGCTGTTTTAACCAGCGGGTAAGCTCTTGTTGACGGGTTTTATTCATTGGCGCGCTTAGCAGGTGTCTTATAGGAAATTATCGGGCGCGCCAATGTTACAACGAGGATAAAAGAAAGGCGACTTATCGTCGCCTTATTTACCTTTGTTACTGACTTGTAAAGATTATTTAGCCTGATCGGCCAATCCGTCAAGATAACGCTCTGCGTCCAGCGCGGCCATGCAGCCGGTGCCCGCAGAGGTGATGGCCTGACGGTAAATGTGGTCCATAACGTCGCCGGCGGCGAACACGCCAGGGATGCTGGTCTGGGTGGCGTTGCCGTGGATGCCGGACTGCACTTTGATGTAGCCGTTCTCCAGCTCCAGCTGACCGTCGAAAATGGCGGTGTTTGGGCTGTGACCGATAGCGACGAACAGACCTGCGACTTCGAGAGACTCGATGTTATCGCCGTTCTGCGTATCGCGCAGGCGCAGACCGCTGACGCCCATTTGATCGCCCGTCACTTCTTCCAGCGTGCGATGAGTGTGCAGCACGATGTTGCCGCTTTCCACTTTATCCATCAGACGTTTAATCAGGATTTTCTCCGCACGGAAGGTATCGCGGCGGTGGATCAAGTGCACTTCAGATGCAATGTTCGCCAGGTAGAGCGCTTCTTCAACGGCCGTGTTACCCCCGCCGATGACGGCGACTTTCTGGTTGCGGTAGAAGAAACCGTCGCAGGTCGCGCAGGCAGAAACGCCGCGGCCTTTAAAAGCTTCTTCTGAAGGCAGTCCCAGGTAACGGGCGGAAGCACCGGTGGCGATAATCAGCGTATCACAGGTGTAATCACCGCTGTCGCCGGACAGGCGGAACGGACGGTTCTGCAAATCGACCTTGTTGATGTGGTCGAACAGGATTTCGGTTTCAAATTTCGCCGCGTGCTCATGCATGCGTTCCATCAGCAGCGGACCGGTCAGATCGTTCGGGTCGCCTGGCCAGTTTTCCACTTCGGTGGTGGTGGTCAGCTGACCGCCTTTTTCCATGCCGGTAATCAGTACCGGGTGCAGGTTCGCGCGTGCCGCGTAGACCGCTGCGGTATAGCCCGCAGGTCCAGAACCAAGAATAAGCAGTTTACTGTGTTTGGCCGTGCCCATGAGATCCCCATAAATGTTGGCAGACAATGGGCGGGATTGTAGGGAATTTGCCGAACTAATAAAAGAGTGCAGAAATTTTGTTAACGATATGTGTAATAGATTCGGTCAATCGATTGCTGGTTTTATCGACGACGGTGATAACAAATTCTACTGCTATCGGGATGATTATAAGGAGATAACATGAGGATCAAGCCGGGGCGATAATGAATATCTGGCATGTTGTACTAAAAATCGATGTTTTGCTTTGACAATCCCCTGTGCTTTTGCGAAAACAATGAAGAGAAAAAAAAGCAGTGTTTGTCGTGTGGTGAATTTTCATGCATGCAAACGCCATTTTTAACCGGGTCAGCATTATCGGCGCATGGCGTGGACAGACGCCATACGAGATAACGGTGGCTGCCAACAGGCAACGGCTTCTCAACACGTACCCTTGGGTTGTGCGTGGTATCTGGTAACAGATTTTTCACGCAGACGACGGGCACAGGCTCTGAACAGTGAAGTGAACAGAGTCACGACGGGAGTAGGGAAGGAATACAGAGAGACAATAATAATGGTAGATAGCAAGAAGCGCCCAGGCAAAGATCTCGACCGCATCGATCGTAATATTTTGAACGAATTGCAAAAGGATGGGCGAATTTCCAACGTCGAGCTTTCTAAGCGAGTGGGACTTTCTCCGACGCCTTGCCTTGAGCGCGTTCGTCGGCTGGAAAGACAAGGGTTTATTCAGGGCTATACCGCGCTGCTGAACCCGCATTATCTGGATGCATCGCTGCTGGTCTTTGTTGAGATAACTCTGAATCGTGGCGCACCGGATGTGTTTGAACAATTTAACGCCGCTGTGCAAAAACTTGAAGAAATTCAAGAATGTCATCTGGTTTCCGGTGATTTCGACTACCTGTTGAAAACACGCGTACCGGACATGTCAGCGTACCGTAAGTTGTTAGGTGAAACCCTGCTGCGCCTGCCGGGCGTAAACGACACCCGTACCTACGTGGTGATGGAAGAAGTCAAGCAGAGTAATCGTCTGGTTATTAAGACGCGCTAACACGGAACAGGTGCAAAATCGGCGTAAGTTGATTACACTCCTGTTAATCCATACAGCAACAGTGCCGGGGAGACCCGGCGCTGTTGTCCGTTTTAGCATCAAGGACCTGGAGAGCCTTTCTTGAGCCAGGAATACACTGAAGAAAAAGAAGTCACCATTAGCAGATTAAGCAGCGGGCGCCGTCTTCTCGAAGCGCTTCTGATCCTCTGTTCTCTTTTTGCCATCTGGCTGATGGCCGCACTGCTCAGCTTTAATCCCTCCGATCCCAGCTGGTCCCAGACCGCCTGGCACGAGCCGATCCACAATCTTGGCGGCATGCCAGGGGCATGGCTTGCGGATACGCTGTTTTTCATTTTTGGCGTGATGGCCTACACCCTGCCGGTGATCATCATTGGCGGCTGCTGGTTTGCATACCGACACCGGGCTACGGATGAATACGTCGACTACTTCGCCGTTGCGCTGAGGCTGATTGGCGTGCTGGCCATCATCCTGACGTCCTGTGGGCTGGCGGCGATTAACGCAGACGACATCTGGTATTTCGCCTCCGGTGGCGTTATCGGCAGCCTGCTCAGTACCGCGCTACAGCCCATGCTGCACAGCAGCGGCGGCACCCTGGCGCTGTTATGCATCTGGGCAGCAGGACTCACGCTGTTTACCGGCTGGTCCTGGGTCAGCATTGCCGAGAAAATTGGCAACTGGATCCTGAACATCCTTACCTTCGCCAGTAACCGTACGCGCCGGGATGACACCTGGGTGGACGACGAAGAGTACGAAGACGAAGAAGATGAACATGCAGAAGCCCCGCGCAATGAAGGCCGTCGTGCCCGTATCCTGCGAGGTGCTTTAGCGCGCCGTCAGCGAATTACCGATAAATTCAGCAATCCGATGGGGCGTAAAACAGATGCAGCGCTGTTCTCCGGCAAACGGATGGACGAGTCGGAAGAAGAGGTTCAGTACAGCGCTCGCGGGCAGGCCGCGGATGCCGATGATGTTTTATTCTCCGGCAGCAGCGCTTCACGTCAGCCAGCCGCTGATGATGTCCTTTTCTCTGGCAACAGCGCGACGCGCCCTCAGGAATGGGATCAAAACGATCCGTTGATGAACGGGCATTCCATTGCCGAACCGTTGGCGGCCGCAGCGGCAGCAACAGCCGCGCCGCAAGCCTGGGCTGAGCCTGCTGCGCCAGCAGTCGAAATGCCCGTGGCTCAGGTAGAATGGCAGGCCGTACCAGCGCCACACACCCCTGAACCTGTGATTGCTCCATCTCCGGACAACTGGCCGCCGCAGGCTCCGGTTGCTAAACCCGAGTACGTGCAACCCGAGGCCTTCCGCCAGCCACCTGCGATTGAGGAACTCTGGCAGGATCCTGCCCCATCTTATGCTCAGCCAGAACCTACCTGGCAGCCTGAGGCACAACATCAGCCGGACGCTCAGTTCTACGCTGAGCCGCAGCATCAGCCTGCGCCACTGGCTGAGCCACACATAGCGCCAGAAACACCCTCTTTACCAATGGCGGAGCCAGAAGAAGAGATCAAACCACAGCGTCCACCGCTTTACTATTTCGAAGAAGTGGAAGAGAAGCGCGCACGTGAACGTGAGCAGCTCGCTGCGTGGTATCAGCCAACGCCGGAACCGGCAACGGTCATGCCGACCATGCCTGTGCCTTCTGCACCAGCGGTTGATCCTCTGGCCGCTGTTGCACCCGTCGCAGCAAGCGTGCATCAGGCCACCGGGGCCGCGAGCACTATTGCAGCAGCCGCTTCCGCAACGCAGATGTTCAGCCCGGCTGAGACACCTCGCACGCAGGTTAAAGAAGGCATCGGTCCACAGTTACCGCGCCCGAACCGCGTTCGTGTTCCCACTCGTCGTGAACTGGCCTCCGCTTCGTTTGGCATTAAGCTGCCTTCACAGCGCATGGCGGAAGAGCGTGCGCGTGAACAGGAGCACCAGCAGCACTATTCAGATGAGCTGATGGGAGATGAAGAAACGGATGCGCTGCATCAGGATGAACTGGCCCGCCAGTTTGCTGCGACCCAGCAGCAGCGCTACGGTGAGCAGTACGACGACAACGGCTACGACGAATCTGCTGATGACGAAGATTCTGCTGCAGAAGCGGAGCTGGCGCGTCAGTTTGCTGCACAGCAACAGCAGCGCTATTCCAGCGAACAGCCGCAGGGTGCGAATCCCTTCTCGCCAGCGGATTACGAATTTTCGCCAATGAAAACGCTGGTTGATGAGACGCCGAAAGCGCCGATGTTCACACCTGGCGTGATGCCGGAGCAGCCTCAGCAGAGCTATACGCAGCAGCAAGCACACCAGCCGCAGCAGCAGGCCTATCAACAGCCCGCGCAGCAGGCTGTGCATCAACCACAGTCACAACCGCAGCCGCAGCCGGAGGAAAGCCTCATTCACCCGCTGCTGATGCGCAACGGCGACGACCGCCCGCTGCAGAAACCGACTACGCCACTGCCGTCGCTGGATCTTCTGACCCAGCCGCCGAGCGAAATCGAACCGGTGGATACCTTCGCGCTGGAGCAGACCGCGCGTCTGGTAGAAACCCGCCTGGCTGATTTCCGCATCAAGGCAGACGTGGTGAACTATTCACCAGGCCCGGTGATTACCCGCTTTGAGCTGAATCTGGCTCCTGGCGTGAAAGCAGCGCGAATTTCTAACCTGTCGCGCGATCTGGCTCGTTCATTGTCTACCGTTGCGGTACGCGTGGTGGAAGTGATTCCAGGCAAGCCTTACGTGGGCCTCGAACTGCCGAACAAAAAGCGTCAGACCGTGTACCTGCGTGAAGTGCTCGACTGCGCCAAGTTCCGTGAAAGCCCTTCACCGCTGACCGTGGTGCTGGGTAAAGATATCGCGGGCGACCCAGTGATTGCCGACCTGGCCAAAATGCCTCACCTGCTGGTGGCCGGTACAACCGGTTCCGGTAAATCGGTGGGCGTGAACGCCATGATCCTCAGCATGCTGTATAAAGCGACGCCGGATGACGTTCGCTTCATCATGATCGACCCGAAAATGCTTGAGCTGTCGGTTTATGAAGGCATTCCGCACCTGCTGACAGAAGTCGTGACGGACATGAAAGACGCCGCCAACGCCCTGCGCTGGAGCGTCAATGAAATGGAGCGTCGCTACAAGCTGATGTCGGCTCTTGGCGTGCGTAACCTTGCCGGTTATAACGAGAAAATCGCCCAGGCCGCGCAGATGGGTCGTCCGATTCCAGACCCATACTGGAAGCCGGGTGACAGCATGGCGACGGAACACCCGACCCTTGAGAAACTGCCTTATATCGTCGTGTTAGTGGATGAATTTGCCGACCTGATGATGACCGTCGGTAAAAAAGTTGAAGAGCTGATTGCTCGCCTGGCGCAGAAAGCGCGTGCGGCGGGGATCCACCTTGTGCTGGCGACTCAGCGTCCTTCGGTGGATGTCATCACTGGCCTGATCAAAGCGAACATCCCGACGCGTATCGCGTTTACTGTATCGAGCAAAATTGACTCCCGAACCATTCTCGATCAGGGCGGTGCAGAATCCCTGCTGGGCATGGGTGACATGCTCTATGCCGGGCCAAACTCCAGCGCGGCACCAACGCGTGTCCACGGTGCGTTTGTCAGGGATCAGGAAGTGCATGCCGTTGTTCAGGACTGGAAAGCGCGCGGTCGCCCACAGTATGTCGATGGCATTACGAATGATACCGAAAGCGAAGGCGGTGGCGCCGGTCTGGACAACGGTGAAGAGCTCGATCAGCTGTTCGACCAGGCGGTCAACTTTGTGACGGAAAAACGTAAGGCGTCCATTTCGGGCGTGCAGCGCCAGTTCCGTATTGGCTACAACCGTGCGGCGCGCATCATCGAGCAGATGGAAGCGCAGGGAATTGTCAGTGAAGCGGGCCATAACGGTAACCGTGAAGTGCTGGCTCCGCCGCCATTTGATTAATTACGCGTTTGAAAAGTTGCGTAAATAGCCAAAAATTAAGTATTTTCTCCTGTCCACACCCCGGGCGCAGAGCCTAGAGTGTGGACCAAGAGACTCCCGCGTCGGGAGTGACGCATTTAAGGAATGAAGATGAAAAAATTTGCCATCACCTGTGCCTTACTGACCAGCGTCGTTGCAAGCCAGGTCTGGGCCGATGCCGCAAGCGATTTGAAAAGTCGTCTGGATAAGGTAAGCAGCTTCCACGCAAGCTTCACGCAAAAAGTGACCGACGGCAGCGGGAATGCGGTGCAGGACGGGCAGGGCGATCTCTCTGTGAAGCGTCCAAACCTGTTTAACTGGCACATGACGCAGCCGGACGAAAGCATTCTGGTGTCCGACGGCAAAACGCTTTGGTTCTACAACCCGTTCGTTGAGCAGGCCACCGCGACCTGGCTGAAAGACGCGACCAGCAACACGCCGTTCATGCTGATCGCCCGTAACCAGTCCAGTGACTGGCAGCAGTACAACATCAAGCAGAGCGGCGATGACTTCGTGCTGACCCCAAAAGGCAGCAACGGTAACCTGAAAGAGTTCACCATCAACGTCGGCCGTGACGGCACCATTCATCAGTTCAGCGCCATCGAGCAGGACGACCAGCGCAGCAGCTATCAGCTGAAGTCCCAGCAGAACGGCTCGGTGGATGCGTCTAAATTCACCTTTACTCCACCAAAAGGCGTAACGGTAGACGATCAGCGTAAATAAGAGGCGTACGTGAGCAATCTGTCGCTCGATTTTTCCGATAATGCGTTTCAACCTCTGGCCGCCCGTATGCGGCCAGAAAATTTAGCGCAGTACATTGGTCAGCAGCACCTGCTGGCCAGCGGTAAGCCGCTGCCCCGGGCCATTGAAGCAGGGCATCTGCATTCGATGATTCTGTGGGGGCCGCCGGGTACGGGAAAAACGACGCTGGCAGAAGTGATTGCCCGCTATGCCAACGCCGACGTGGAGCGTATTTCTGCGGTTACGTCCGGCGTGAAGGAAATTCGTGAAGCCATTGAACGCGCCCGACAAAACCGCAATGCCGGGCGGCGCACTATCCTGTTTGTCGATGAAGTCCACCGCTTCAACAAAAGTCAGCAGGATGCGTTTCTGCCGCACATTGAAGACGGAACCATTTTCTTTATTGGCGCGACGACCGAAAATCCCTCTTTTGAACTCAACTCTGCACTGCTCTCCCGTGCTCGCGTATACCTGCTGAAATCGCTGACCGTCGAAGACATCGAACAGGTGCTGACCCAGGCAATGACCGACAGCGCGCGCGGCTACGGCGGCCAGGACATCGTTCTGCCGGACGAAACCCGCAAGGCGATTGCGGAGTTAGTTAACGGCGATGCGCGTCGGGCGTTGAACACGCTGGAAATGATGGCCGACATGGCGGAGCTGAATGCCTCCGGCAAGCGGGTTCTGCAGCCAGAGTTGCTGACGGAAATCGCCGGGGAGCGCAGCGCGCGCTTTGATAATAAAGGCGACCGCTTTTACGATTTAATTTCCGCATTCCACAAATCCGTTCGCGGCAGCGCCCCGGATGCGGCGCTGTACTGGTATGCGCGTATTATCACCGCCGGGGGCGATCCCCTGTATGTCGCTCGTCGCTGCCTGGCCATAGCGTCAGAAGATGTCGGCAACGCCGATCCGCGTGCGATGCAGGTGGCTATCTCTGCCTGGGATTGCTTTACCCGCGTCGGCCCCTCTGAAGGTGAACGTGCCATCGCGCAAGCCATCGTGTATCTGGCCTGCGCACCGAAGAGCAACGCCGTTTACACCGCTTTCAAAGCGGCAATGGCGGATGCGCGCGAGCGCCCGGACTATGACGTGCCGGTTCACCTTCGCAATGCGCCAACCAAACTGATGAAAGAGATGGGCTACGGGCAGGAGTATCGCTACGCCCACGACGAGCCTAACGCCTACGCGGCAGGTGAAGCCTATTTTCCGCCGGAAATGTCGTCAACGCGCTATTACCAGCCAACATCGCGCGGCCTTGAAGGGAAGATTGGTGAAAAGCTCGCCTGGCTTGCCGAACAGGATCAAAATAGCCCCATAAAACGCTACCGCTAAACAAGACGTTGCGGTAAGGTTATCGCTGTATCCCTAAAGACCGCAGGCTGCGGTCTTTTCCTCACTTTAATTCGATAAGCACAGGATAAGCATGCTCGATCCCAATCTGCTGCGTACCGAGCCAGACGCAGTCGCAGAAAAACTGGCACGCCGGGGCTTTAAGCTGGATGTAGATAAGCTGCGCGCTCTTGAAGAGCGGCGTAAAGTTCTGCAGGTAAACACTGAAAATCTGCAGGCAGAGCGCAACTCGCGATCGAAATCCATCGGCCAGGCAAAAGCGCGCGGGGAAGACATCGAGCCGTTACGCCTGGAAGTGAACAAACTGGGCGAAGAACTGGATGCCGCGAAGGCCGAGCTGGAATCACTGCTCGCTGAAATTCGTGACATCGCGCTGACCCTGCCAAACATTCCCGATGACTGCGTTCCGCTGGGCAAAGACGACAGCGAAAACGTGGAAATCAGCCGCTGGGGCGAGCCGCGTAAATTCGATTTCGAGGTCCGCGATCACGTGACGCTGGGTGAAATGGCGAAGGGGCTCGATTTTGCCGCCGCCGTTAAGCTCACCGGTTCCCGCTTCGTGGTGATGCAGGGCCAGATTGCGCGTATGCACCGTGCGCTGAGCCAGTTCATGCTGGATCTGCACACCGAGCAGCACGGCTACATGGAAAACTATGTGCCGTACCTGGTAAACCAGGAGACGCTGTATGGTACCGGCCAGTTGCCTAAGTTTGGCGGCGATCTGTTCCACACCCGTCCGCTGGAAGAAGAAGCGGACAGCAGCAACTACGCACTTATCCCGACTTCTGAAGTCCCGCTGACCAACCTGGTGCGTGACGAAATCATTGATGAAGATGATTTGCCGATCAGATTGACCGCGCATACGCCATGCTTCCGTTCTGAAGCCGGTTCTTACGGTCGAGATACCCGTGGCCTTATCCGCCAGCACCAGTTTGATAAAGTCGAAATGGTGCAGATCGTGCGTCCGGAAGACTCCATGGACGCGCTGGAAGAGATGACCGGTCACGCAGAGAAAGTGCTGCAGTTGCTTGGTCTGCCATACCGTAAAGTCCTGCTGTGCAGCGGCGATATCGGTTTCGGCGCGCGCAAAACCTACGACCTCGAAGTCTGGTTACCGGCGCAGGATACCTATCGCGAGATTTCGTCGATCTCTAACTGCTGGGACTTCCAGGCTCGCCGCTTGCAGGCACGCTGCCGTAATAAAGCGGACAAGAAAACGCGTCTGATGCACACCCTGAACGGTTCCGGCCTGGCCGTGGGTCGTACGCTGGTTGCCGTGCTGGAAAACTATCAGCAGGCAGATGGCCGTATTGCTGTCCCGGAAATGTTACGTCCTTACATGAACGGCCTTGAGTTCATCGGCTGAGTTCGACATTTCTGACGAAAAAGCGCCTGAGGGCGCTTTTTTTATACCTGAATTGACACTGAACAATAACCCTTCGGACGAAAGCGTCGATACTCCCTTCGAATTATAAGCAGCATAAAACTCTAAAAAAGACTGAATTCGTTATATACATAACTATATAACGGTGAATCATTTCAATGAGCAATGAAGTGAGTATCCATGAAAATTAAAGCCCCCGATGCTTTGCTGAGCGCCGAAGTCAGCCGTCGAGGTTTGATGAAAACCTCTGCGATTGGCGGACTGGCGATCGCCAGTAGCGCGTTCACATTACCGTTCACCCGTATCGCTAATGCAGCAGATGCCATTGCGCCAGGTGGCGCGAACGGCAAAGTTGTCTGGAGCGCCTGTACGGTGAACTGCGGCAGCCGTTGCCCGCTGCGTATGCATGTGGTTGACGGTGAAATCAAATATGTCGAAACCGACAACACCGGCGACGACAACTACGATGGTCTGCACCAGGTGCGTGCGTGTCTGCGCGGCCGCTCTATGCGTCGTCGCGTGTACAACCCGGATCGCCTGAAATACCCGATGAAGCGCGTAGGTAAGCGCGGCGAAGGGAAATTCGAGCGCATCAGCTGGGAAGAGGCGTATGACACTATCGCCAGCAACATGCAGCGCCTGATCAAAGACTACGGCAACGAGTCCATCTACCTGAACTACGGTACCGGCACGCTCGGCGGCACCATGACCCGCTCCTGGCCACCGGGAAAAACGCTGATCGCCCGCCTGATGAACTGCTGCGGTGGTTATCTGAATCACTACGGTGACTATTCAACCGCGCAGATTGCGATGGGCCTGAACTACACCTACGGCGGCTGGGCCGACGGCAACAGTCCGTCCGATATCGAAAACAGCGATCTGGTCGTGCTGTTTGGTAACAACCCTGGCGAAACGCGCATGAGCGGCGGCGGCGTGACGTATTACCTCGAACAGGCACGTCAAAAATCCAACGCCCGAATGATCATCGTCGATCCACGCTACACCGACACCGGTGCCGGGCGTGAAGATGAGTGGGTGCCGATTCGTCCGGGTACCGATGCGGCGCTGATCTCTGCGCTGGCGTGGGTGATGATCAAAGAGAACCTGGTCGATCAGCCGTTCCTCGATAAGTACTGCGTGGGCTACGACGAGAAAACCATGCCCGCGGGTGCGCCAGCGAATGGGCACTACAAGGCGTACATTCTGGGCCAGGGCAACGACGGTATTGCGAAAACCCCTGAGTGGGCTTCTGCAATCACCGGTGTGCCGGTAGAACGCATCGTCAAGCTTGCCCGTGAAATCGGCAATGCGAAACGCGCCTTTATCAGCCAGGGCTGGGGCCCGCAGCGTCACGCCAACGGTGAACTGGTTTCCCGTGCGATTGCGATGCTCGCGATCCTGACCGGTAACGTCGGCATTAACGGCGGCAACTCAGGCGCGCGTGAAGGTTCTTACGATCTGCCATTCGAACGTATGCCGACGCTGGATAACCCGGTACAGACCAGCATCTCGATGTTTATGTGGACCGATGCGATTGAGCGCGGCGCGGAAATGACCGCCCTGCGTGACGGCGTGCAGGGCAAAGATAAGCTCGATGTGCCGATCAAAATGGTCTGGAACTATGCGGGCAACTGCATCATCAACCAGCACTCGGACATCAACCGCACCCACGACATCCTGCAGGATGACAAGAAGTGCGAGCTGATCGTGGTGGTGGATTGCCACATGACTTCCTCGGCGAAGTACGCGGATATTCTGTTGCCGGACTGTACCGCGTCCGAGCAGATGGACTTCGCGCTTGATGCTTCCTGCGGCAACATGTCCTACGTGATCTTTGCCGACCAGGTTATCAAACCGCGCTTTGAGTGCAAAACCATCTATGAGATGACCACGCAGCTGGCAAAACGCATGGGCGTCGAGCAGAAGTTCACCGAAGGGCGTACTCAGGAAGAGTGGATGCGTCATCTGTATGAACAGTCCCGTCAGGCTATCCCTGAGCTGCCATCCTTCGATGAGTTCCGTCAGCAGGGTATGTTCAAACAGCGCGATCCGGAAGGGCATCACGTGGCCTACAAAGCGTTCCGTGAAGATCCTGCTGCCAATCCGCTGACCACGCCATCGGGCAAAATCGAAATCTACTCCTCAGAGCTGGCAAAAATTGCCGCAACTTGGGAACTCGCCCCAGGCGACGTTATCGATCCGCTGCCGATTTACGATCCGGGCTTTGAAAACTACAACGATCCGCTCTCTAAACAGTACCCGCTGCAGCTCACAGGTTTCCACTACAAAGCGCGCGCTCACTCCACCTACGGCAACGTAGATGTGCTGAAAGCCGCGTGCCGTCAGGAGATGTGGATCAACCCAATGGACGCGCAAAAGCGTGGGATTGGCAATGGCGATCGCGTGAAGATTTTCAATGGTCGTGGCGAAGTTCATATCGAGGCTAAGGTCACTCCGCGCATGATGCCGGGCGTGGTGGCGTTAGGTGAGGGCGCATGGTATGCCCCGGATGCGAAAGGGGTAGACCAGGCGGGCTGCATTAACGTGCTGACCACCCAGCGTCCGTCGCCGCTGGCGAAGGGCAACCCGTCGCACACTAACCTCGTTCAGGTCGAAAAAGCGTAAGGAGTAACCGATGACCACTCAGTATGGATTTTTTATTGATTCGAGTCGCTGCACCGGTTGCAAAACCTGCGAGCTGGCTTGTAAAGACTACAAAGATTTAACCCCGGACGTCAGCTTCCGCCGTATTTACGAATACGCGGGCGGAGACTGGCAGGAAGATAACGGCACCTGGCATCAGAACGTTTTTGCCTACTACCTCTCTATCGCCTGCAACCACTGCGAAGACCCCGCCTGTACCAAGGTCTGTCCGAGCGGGGCGATGCACAAGCGTGAAGACGGTTTTGTGGTGGTGAATGAAGATGTCTGCATCGGCTGTAAATACTGCCACATGGCGTGCCCGTATGGCGCACCTCAGTACAACGAAGCCAAAGGCCATATGACCAAGTGTGATGGCTGCCATGACCGCGTTGCGGACGGCAAAAAACCGATTTGCGTCGAATCCTGCCCGCTGCGTGCCCTGGACTTCGGGCCGATTGAAGAGCTGCGTAAGAAACACGGTCAGCTTGCTGCCGTGGCACCATTGCCGTCTGCTCACTTCACCAAGCCGAGCATTGTTATCAAACCTAACGCCAACAGCCGTCCGACAGGTGACACCACCGGCTATCTGGCAAACCCGAAGGAGGTTTAAGATGGGAAGTGGATGGCATGAATGGCCGCTGATGATCTTCACGGTGCTCGGACAGTGCGTGGCAGGCGGCTTTATCGTTCTGGCGCTGGCGCTGATGAAGGGCGAACTCTCCCGTGAACAGCAGCGTCTGGTGGTGCTGAGCATGTTTGGCCTGTGGGTGCTGATGGGGATTGGCTTCATCGCTTCTATCCTGCACCTGGGCTCACCGCTGCGGGCGTTTAACTCGCTGAACCGCATTGGTGAATCTTCGTTGAGTAACGAAATTGCCAGCGGCTCCGTGTTCTTTGCGGTCGGCGGTATTGGCTGGCTGCTGGCGGTGCTCAATAAGCTGCCTCAGGCGCTGCGCAGCCTGTGGCTGGTCCTGACGATGGTGCTGGGCGTGATTTTTGTCTGGATGATGGTGCGCGTCTATAACACCATCGACACCGTCCCGACCTGGTACAGCATCTGGACGCCGATGAGCTTCTTCCTGACGATGTTTATCGGCGGGCCGCTGCTCGGTTTCCTGCTGCTTCGCGTGGCGGGCGTCGACGGCTGGGCAATGCGTTTATTGCCTGCTGTGTCGCTGCTGGCGCTGGTGGTCAGTTCGGTCGTGGTGATGATGCAGGGCAGTGAGCTGGCAACGATCCACAGCTCAATCCAGCAGGCTTCTGCGCTGGTTCCGGCCTACGGTTCGCTGATGGCCTGGCGTCTGGTTGCACTGGCCTTGGCGCTGGTGTGCTGGATTGCACCACAGCTGAAAGGGCACCAGCCCGCCGTTCCTCTGCTGAGCCTGGCCTTCGTGCTGATTGTGGTGGGTGAGCTGATTGGTCGCGGCGTGTTCTACGGCCTGCATATGACCGTCGGTATGGCGATCGCCAGCTAAGCCGCGTATTGCACCGGACTGCAAGGGTCCGGTGCAACAAAAAATGCGGGCCTTCCATGAAATATTTCAACTGACAGCAATCGCACATTTCCCTGATTATTTAATAAAAACAATGGAATAATTTAAAAATAAATTCCGTTGTCGCTTCGCTGGATAAAAAACTTCAATTGTTCCCCTGAAAACCGCGCCAGCTCTGGGCTGGAGGGAATTGACTTTATTCGTGGCGGTGGCATGATGCGCACGAATTTTGAACTTCCTCACGGTTTTTTAATCCATGTCCACCTATTCCCGCCCGGTGCTGCTTCTGCTCTGTGGCTTACTTTTGCTGACGCTGGCGATCGCAGTGCTGAACACGCTCGTCCCGCTTTGGCTCGCCCATGAACATTTACCGACCTGGCAGGTGGGTATGGTCAGCTCATCCTATTTCACCGGCAATCTGGTGGGGACGCTGCTCTGCGGGCGATTGATTAAGCGCTTTGGCTTCAATCGTAGCTACTATTTGGCGTCGCTGATTTTTGCCGTGGGCTGTGTCGGATTAGGGCTGAACGTGGGCTTCTGGAGCTGGCTGAGCTGGCGCTTTATTGCGGGCGTGGGCTGCGCGATGATTTGGGTCGTGGTGGAAAGCGCGCTGATGTGCAGCGGCACCTCCCACAATCGTGGCCGCCTGCTCGCCGCCTATATGATGGTGTATTACGTAGGAAGCGTTCTGGGTCAGCTGATGGTCAGTCAGCTTCCAACCGATTTGATGAGCGTCCTGCCGTGGGTAACAGGGATGGTGCTGGCCGCCATTCTGCCGCTGCTGTTCGCCCGCATCGTTAATCAGTCGCAGGAAGAGCACGCGCCGACGCAGGTCTGGCCAATGCTGAAGCTGCGTCAGGCTCGTCTGGGCGTGAACGGCTGCATTATTTCCGGTATCGTGCTTGGCTCACTGTATGGCCTGATGCCGCTGTTTCTCAATCATCAGGGCGTGAGCGACGCCGGGATTGGCTTCTGGATGGCGGTCATGGTCAGCGCCGGAATTATCGGGCAGTGGCCGATTGGTCGTCTTGCCGATCGCTATGGTCGCCTGTTGGTCCTTCGTGTTCAGGTCTTCGTGGTGATTCTGGGCTGTCTGGCGATGCTCAGCGGTGCGGCAATGGCGCCAACGCTGTTTATCCTTGGCGCGGCGGGCTTTACGCTTTATCCAGTGGCGATGGCGTGGGCATGCGAAAAAGTGCAGCATCATCAGCTGGTTGCGATGAACCAGGCGCTGCTGCTGAGCTACACCATCGGCAGCCTGCTGGGCCCAACGTTTACCTCGATGCTGATGCAGAACTACTCGGACAACCTGCTGTTCGTGATGATTGCCAGCGTTTCGTTCATCTATCTGCTCATGCTGCTGCGCAAAGCCGGGCACCACCCGACGCCGGTGGCGCACGCCTGATTCGAAAAGCCTGTCGACCGACAGGCTTTTTTCTTTCTGTACTCTCCGATAAGGTATCTGCTTTCCTGCAATGAAGGATGGCTGATGGAACTGCTACGTTTTACGTTTGCCCAGATTGAAGCCTTTGCCTGCGTGTGCGAGACAGGGACGCTCACCCAGGCCGCTAAGAAGCTGAAAAAAGACAGAACCACGGTGAGCGAACTGCTCGATTACCTGGAGGTCGATCTCGGTTACAGGCTGTTTGACCGCTCGACGCGTCCGCTGACCCTGACGCCACAGGGGCAGCTGCTTTATCGCCAGGCGCGGCTGTTTTTACATGAGGCTGAAGCCTTCTCCCGCATAGCCAGACAAATTCCCGACAGTATCGAAACGCACCTCACGCTGTGTTATGACCTGTTCACGCCCCGCGCATTGCTGCTCCGGCTGGCAGAGCAGCTACAGGCGCAGCATATTCAGTTGGACATGATTGCCTGTGAACGCGTGCAGGCTGAGCAGTGGCTGGACGAAGGCAGCGTCGATGTGGCGCTGTTTCAGGCGATGAACCGTTCCGTTAACGATCATCTGCACTGGCGAGCCGTGGGCAGCGTTTCACTCGCCGTTTATGCCCGAAAAGGCTACTTCGCGAAGCAACCTGCGTCACTGCTGCATCTGGCTTCCCGGCCTCAGCTGATGCCGTTTCGCGACTTACCGCCGTCGCTTGCCGGGCGGCTGCGGATTGCCGACAGCTTAATTCACGTTAATGAAATTTCACTGCTGGAAGGTTTGTTGCAGGCCGGTGCAGGCTGGGCATTTCTGCCGGACCATTTCACCGCCGACCGGCTGGAGGGCGTGATGCGTGTCAATACGGAAATGGGCGATAACGGGCTGACGCATCCGCTAGTGGCGCTGTGGAAACCGGGCGTTGTGAACGGACCCCTGTTGGCTCAGGTCCTTGCCGCGCTGGAAGAAGAGATATAAAAACAGCCTCCGAAGAGGCTGTGTGAATCAGTACATCACTTTGTGACCGTATTGCTCAAGGATGCCCTTGACGCGGTCCATCGTCTCTTTCTTCGGCGGATGCACGCCGTCCAGCTTGTACTCTTCGCCCATCGCCACCCATTTGTGTTTGCCGAGTTCATGGTAGGGCAGCAGCTCAATTTTTTCGACGTTGCCCATATCGCGGGTAAATTCGCCGAGACGGTGGGCAGAATCGTCATCGTCGGACCAGCCAGGCACAACGACATAGCGGATCCAGACGTTAATATTCTTGTTCGCCAGATAGCGGCAAAACTCCAGGGTGCGATGGTTGGAGACGCCCACCAGGTTCTGGTGAATATCGTCGTTCATCTGCTTGAGATCGAGCATCACCAGGTCGGTCACCTCCAGTAGTTCATCAATTACCGGGTCGTAGCGACGGACAAAGCCGTTGGTGTCGAGGCAGGTGTGGATGCCTTCTTTGCGGCAGGCGCGGAACCAGTCACGCACAAATTCAGCCTGCAAGATGGCTTCGCCGCCGGAAGCCGTGACGCCGCCGCCGGACGCATTCATAAAGTGGCGATAGGTCACCACTTCCTTCATAAGTTCTTCAACGGTGATTTCTTTGCCGCCGTGGGTGTCCCAGGTGTCGCGGTTGTGGCAGTACAGGCAGCGCATCAGGCAGCCCTGGAAGAAAGTGATAAAGCGGATCCCCGGGCCATCGACGGTGCCACAGGATTCGAAGGAGTGAATGCGACCAATTGCTGACATTGCGGTGTTTTCTCCAGATACGGCCCATCCGGGGCCAGTGTATGCACAGCTCAAAACCGGCTGTGTTAAGTCTGTTTTGGCAGAGACCCATACCTTTTCAAAGTATAGATGGCTGGCAAAGCAGGCTGGAGCAGGAGCAGGAGAGTAATTGTTAAAAAGGCCCCACGGGTGTGGAGCCTTTATTGTACGCCGATTACTGCGTAATTTCAGTCAAAACCCAATTACATGGTCTGAGTGAAGGTACGGGTAATAACGTCCTGCTGCTGTTCTTTGGTCAGGGAGTTGAAACGTACCGCATAACCAGAAACACGGATGGTCAGCTGAGGATATTTCTCAGGGTGTTCCATCGCATCGAGCAGCATTTCACGGTTCATGACGTTCACGTTCAGGTGCTGACCACCTTCGATGGACGCTTCGTGATGGAAGTAACCATCCATCAGGCCTGCCAGGTTGGTTTTACGCACTTCGTCGTCTTTACCCAGCGCGTTTGGCACGATAGAGAAGGTGTAAGAAATACCATCTTTCGCGTAAGCAAACGGCAGTTTAGCCACGGAGGTCAGAGAGGCAACAGCACCTTTCTGGTCACGACCGTGCATTGGGTTAGCACCTGGGCCGAATGGCGCGCCAGCACGACGACCGTCTGGGGTGTTACCGGTTTTCTTACCATAAACCACGTTAGAGGTGATGGTCAGAACAGACTGAGTCGGGATAGCGTTACGGTAGGTAGTCAGTTTCTGAATTTTCTTCATGAAACGTTCTACCAGGTCAACCGCCATGTCATCAACGCGGGAGTCGTTGTTACCAAACTGCGGGTATTCGCCTTCGATAGCGAAGTCGATAGCCAGACCGTCTTCGTCACGAATTGGTTTAACTTTCGCATATTTGATTGCAGACAGGGAGTCAGCCGCAACGGACAGACCTGCGATACCGCAAGCCATGGTGCGGATAACGTCACGGTCGTGCAGCGCCATCAGAGAGGCTTCGTAGCTGTACTTGTCGTGCATGTAGTGAATCACGTTCAGCGCGGTGACGTACTGTTTAGCCAGCCAGTCCATGAAGTGATCCATGCGGTCCATCACTTCGTCGAAGTTCAGAACGTCGCCTTTCATGGCTTCAGTTTTAGGACCAACCTGGATTTTCAGTTTTTCATCAACGCCGCCGTTGATTGCATACAGCATGGTTTTCGCGAGGTTAGCGCGAGCACCGAAGAACTGCATTTGCTTACCAACAACCATTGGGCTTACGCAGCATGCGATAGCGTAGTCGTCGTTGTTGAAGTCCGGACGCATCAGGTCATCGTTCTCATACTGCAGAGAAGAGGTATCGATGGACACTTTCGCGGCGAATTTCTTGAAGTTCAGAGGCAGTTTTTCAGACCACAGAACGGTGATGTTCGGCTCCGGAGAAGGACCCATGGTGTACAGGGTGTTCAGGAAGCGGAAGCTGCTTTTTGATACCAGAGTACGGCCATCAACGCCCATACCACCGATAGATTCAGTTGCCCAGATTGGGTCACCGGAGAACAGCTCATCGTATTCTGGGGTACGCAGGAAGCGAACCATACGCAGTTTCATGACCAGGTGGTCAATCATTTCCTGAGCGTCTTGCTCGGTGATTTTGCCTGCTTTCAGGTCACGTTCGATGTAAGCATCCAGGAAGGTGGATACGCGACCGAAGGACATTGCAGCGCCGTTCTGAGATTTAACCGCGGCCAGGTAGCCGAAGTAAGTCCACTGGATAGCTTCCTGTGCGTTGGTAGCAGGACCAGAGATATCGCAGCCGTATTTTGCTGCCATTTCTTTGATCTGACCCAGTGCACGGTGCTGCTCGGAGATCTCTTCACGCAGACGGATAGTCGCTTCCAGGTTTACGCCGTTTTCCATGTCAGACTGCAGGGACAGGAACTGTGCGTATTTGTCTTTCAGCAGGTAGTCGATACCGTACAGCGCAACGCGACGGTAGTCACCGATGATACGGCCACGGCCATACGCATCTGGCAGACCGGTCAGAACGCCAGACTTACGGCAGTTCAGAATGTCTTTGGTGTAGACATCGAAAACGCCCTGGTTGTGGGTTTTACGATAGTCGGTGAAGATTTTTTTCAGCGCAGGATCCAGTTCGCGGTTGTACGCTTTGCAGGAACCTTCGACCATTTTGATGCCGCCGAACGGGATGATCGCACGTTTCAGAGGCGCTTCAGTCTGCAGACCAACGATTTTCTCGAGCGCTTTGTTGATGTAGCCCGCGTCGTGAGAAGTGATGGTGGAAGCAACGGAGGTGTCGAAATCAACTGGAGCATGGGTGCTGTTTTCCAGTTTGATGCCTTCCATGACGTTATCCCACAGGGCGGTGGTCGCGTCAGTAGCGCCTGCCAGGAAGGATTCATCACCTTCGTACGGGGTGTAGTTTTTCTGGATGAAGTCACGGACGTTGACTTCTTTCTGCCAGTCACCTTTGGCAAAACCTTCCCAGGCTGTGGCTAACTTTTCATTAAGTTCGGACATGTAACACCTACCTTCTTATGTGGATTTTTTATTTACTGCCTGAAACAACCGTTAGTGCTGGTCGTTGCCACGCAGGTAAATGACCCAGTACGTCAACCCGACTAACAGACCACCGCCGATAATGTTGCCGATTGTCACCGGAATCAGGTTATCAGTGATGAAGTTCATGACAGTCAAGTGTGAGAAATGGTCCGGAGTGGAACCGACAGCGGTCCAGAATTCCGGGCTGGCGAAGTTCTTAACGACGATCCCCATCGGGATCATAAACATGTTTGCGATGCTGTGCTCAAAGCCGCTGGCGACGAACATCGCAACCGGCAGCACCATGATCATCGCTTTGTCCATCAGGCTGCGGCCGGAGTAGCTCATCCATACGGCCAGACACACCATCAGGTTTGCCAGAATACCGAGGCAGACGGCCTCAATAAAAGTATGATGCATTTTGTGGTCGGCAGTTTGCAGGACGTTCAGGCCCCATCCACCGTTGGCGGTCATATATTCGCCAGAGAGCCACATCAGCAAAACAAAGAGCAGACAACCAATCAGGTTACCAACATAGACGTTGAACCAGTTCTTCGCCAGCTGCCCCCAGGTGATTTTACCGCTCGCTTTCGCGACAACGATCAGCACCGTAGAGGTGAAGAGATCGGCCCCGCAGATCACGCACAGGATAAGACCCAGTGAGAAGCAGATACCACCAATCAGCTTGGCAACGCCAAACGGCATACCTGCTGTGCCTGTTGTGGCGGTGATATAGAAGACGAAGGCAATAGAGATGAAGACACCCGCAGTAATCGCCAGGAAAAAGGTTTTGAGCGGTTGTTTCGTTGCTTTATAGACACCCGCTTCCTCGGCCACTTTGGCCATCTCAGCTGGGAGTAAAAGATCAAAAGGGTTGTCAGCTTTCACACTAACTCTCTCTTTATTAAGTCGGCGACGAGATACTAACAAAGCATTATAGAAGAGAAATTGATATAGATCATATCTCGCCTGGCTTATAGGCCCGCAAAGCGCGTGGTTTTTCAGCGAAAGCGGCGTAACTTTTTGATTATCAAAATAAAAATAAATTTTAAAATTTGCAAATAGAGTTGAATTTTCTTGCCGCACCCCCATTAACGCAGTTAATTAAAATGGAGTAATATGCATTAAAATTAACATCCGTCGTCAACTACCAATAATAGTATTTACGCATGGTTAACTTAATTATTACAAATTAGCGATCGGGCCGAAGAAAATAAAAACGGGGCCCACTTTGTGGCCCCGTAATATAGCGCAGGCGAATAATTTCGCCATACCTTATTTAAGGTTTTACTGCTGGTCTGCCCAGAAGTTAGCTTTTGCGCGCTGCAGCTTTTCGTAGGCTTTCAACAGCGACTGGTGTGCCGGGAAGGCGACGAGATCGCTGTCAACAGGCTGCAGGCCGTAGAAGGCTGCTTCCCCGCTGAGTGCGGCGCTTGCCGCTTCCACTGCATCTGCACCGTACATGCGCACGAAGGCATTCAGATACTGCAGCGGCTGGCGTTCTTCTTCCTGAGACAGCAGAAGAAGGGTTTGCAGGCAGCGGTAGTAGTTGGCGCGTTCAGCGCTGAAAATGGACGCATTGAATTCCATGGTCCATTCGGTCCAGATCAGGGCCTGTTCCATATCGCCGCCCGCCAGCGCCAGCATCGCTTTCAGTTCGCCGATGCGCAGCGTGTACCAGCCGTTGTCTTTGCCGGTCGCCATACCCAGCAGCTCACGCACGCGGGTGAAGTCGTCCAGACCTTCGTCATCCATTTGCTCAATCAGCGCCAGGTAATCCTCTTTTTCCCATTCGCTGTTTGGCAGAGACAAAATAGTCTCACGCAGATGGCTGCCCATATTGTTATTTGCCAGCCACAGATCTTCAGCCGGATAAATATCAGACATGCCAGGCACGATAATACGACAGGCGTAAACGCTCAGATGCTCGTAGTCGGCGATATACACTTCTTTATCTTCCGCCTGGAAAATAGCCATCAGGGTGGCGAACTCTTCCTCGGTGGTGCCGGAGAAGTTCCAGTCTGCAAACGGGTAGTCCGCATCCTGTTTGAACATATCCCAGGAGATCAAACCGCTGGAGTCGATGAAGTGGGTTTCGAGGTTGGCGTGCTCGGCCACTTCTTCGTCGTCGAAGGTTGGTGGGGTGAACACGTCGAGATCTTTCAGGCCGCGGCCCTGGAGCAGCTCGGTCACGGTACGTTCCAGCGCCACGCCAAAATCAGGGTGCGCGCCGAAGGAAGCAAAACAGGTGCCGTTGGCCGGGTTGAACAGGACCACGCAAATCACCGGGTATTTACCGCCCAGGGAACCGTCGTAAGCGAAGATAGGGAAGCCTTCTGCTTCGAGTTTGGCAATGGATTCCACTACGCCCGGGTAGCGCGCCAGCACGTCGGCAGGAATTTCCGGCAGGCTGATGCTTTCGGCAATGATGCGGTTTTTGATGTGGCGTTCGAACACTTCAGACAGGCCCTGAACGCGCGCTTCGTTTGCCGTGTTGCCCGCAGACATACCGTTGGAGACATACAGGTTACCGACGATGTTCATCGGAATATAAACGGTTTCCCCATCGGACTGACGGGTAAACGGCAAGCCGCAGACGCCACGATCGTCATTCCCCGACTGCAGATCGACCAGGCCGCTGGCGGTGAGCTGATCGTCAGGATCGTAGAAGGCACGCAGGCGAGCATCCAGCAGGCCTTCTGGCACATCATCATCTTCTGGCAGTGGGAACCACTTCTCATTCGGGTAATGCACGAACGGGCCGTTGGCGATGGTTTCGCCGAGCCAGAAGTCAGCGAAGAAATAGTTGGTGGACAGACGCTCAAAGTATTCGCCGAGCGCAGAGGCCAGGGCCGCTTTTTTTGTCGCGCCTTTACCGTTGGTAAAGCACAGCGCGCACTCTTTGTCGCGGATGTGCACGGACCAGACGTTTGGCACCGGGTTCAGCCAGGAGGCTTCTTCAATGTTGAATCCGAGATCCGTCAGTTTTTGCTGGAAGCGGGCGATGGAGTCTTCCAGTGCGGCGTCTTTGCCGGGAATAAAGGTTTGAGTCATGGCGGTCACTTTTGTCGTACGGAAAGCGCGCAATGATACGGGTTTTGCGTGTCAGGCGCTATCGTCCCGGCGTCGGCGGCGAAAATAAAAGCCTCAGCTACGCTTAGAGACATTAACCTCCTGTTCAGGCTGAAAAAATGCAAGCATTCGATCTACATCGTATGGCCTTCGACAAGGTCCCGGTAGATTTTCTTGGGGAAGTGGCGCTGCGCAGCCTCTACACCTTTGTGCTGGTGTTCCTGTTTTTAAAGATAACCGGGCGACGCGGTGTGCGGCAGATGTCGTTGTTTGAAGTGCTTATTATCCTGACTTTGGGCTCAGCGGCGGGCGACGTTGCGTTTTACGACGATGTGCCGATGTTGCCCGTGCTGGTGGTGTTTATCACGCTTGGCGTGCTGTACCGGCTGGTGATGTGGCTGATGTCGCACAGCGAAAAACTGGGAGATTTGCTGGAGGGCAAACCGGTGATTGTCGTCACTGACGGCGAACTGGCCTGGGAAAAACTGCGCGCCGAAAATCTGACGGAGTTTGAATTCTTTATGGAGCTGCGCCTGAGCGGCATTGAGCATCTCGGGCAGGTCAAGCGGGCAATCATGGAAACCAATGGCCAGATCAGCGTCTATTACTTTCCCGATGAAGAAGTGAAGCCTGGTTTGCCGATTTTACCGGGCAAGTGCGTCAAACGCTTTACCGTGCTGCCGGAAGAAAACCTCTACGCCTGTACAAAATGCAGCGCGATTTTTCATTTACAGGCAGGTGACCGACAATTGTGCGCCCGCTGTGCAAATCCGCAATGGGCGAAGGCCAGTCGGGCAAAACGGGTGACCTGACAGCAATTATGTCGGCATTGTGACGTCAAGTCGGCAGATTCTGTTGTGTGATGCTTCCCGCATTTTTTAACGCGCACTGATTTGCCATTGCGGGCTGTGTCACTGAATGGTAAAACCGATAGCCACAGGAAACACTTATGCCTGCGGGCCGATACTTGTACAGCGTGGTGAGGGGAAATGACTCAGGTCTTCAATTTTAGTTCTGGTCCGGCAATGCTTCCGGCGGATGTTCTTAAACTGGCGCAACAGGAGCTGTGTAACTGGCAGGGGCTGGGCACTTCGGTGATGGAAATCAGCCATCGCGGAAAAGAGTTCATCCAGGTGGCTGAAGAAGCGGAAAAAGATTTACGTGACCTGCTCAATATCCCTTCCAACTATAAAGTGCTGTTTTGCCACGGCGGCGGCCGCGGCCAGTTCGCTGGCGTTCCGCTGAACCTGCTGGGTGATAAAACTGCCGCAGATTACGTGGATGCAGGATACTGGGCTGCAAGCGCCGTGAAGGAAGCGAAAAAGTACTGCGCTCCTAACGTTATCGACGCAAAAATTACCGTAGATGGGCTGCGTGCCGTCAAGCCGATGCGCGACTGGCAGCTCTCCGATAACGCTGCCTATCTGCATTACTGCCCGAACGAAACCATCGACGGCATTGCCATTGATGAAACGCCGGACTTTGGCAAAGACGTTATCGTCGCCGCGGACTTCTCGTCCACGATCCTCTCAGGCCCTATTGACGTCAGCCGCTACGGCGTGATTTATGCCGGCGCACAGAAAAACATCGGCCCTGCGGGCCTGACTATCGTCATTGTGCGTGAAGACCTGCTGGGTAAAGCACATCAATCCTGCCCGTCGATTCTCGACTACACCGTGCTGAACGACAACGACTCCATGTTCAACACGCCACCGACGTTTGCCTGGTACCTTTCAGGCCTGGTCTTCAAGTGGCTGAAAGAGCAGGGCGGCGTTGCGGCAATGGATCGCATCAACCAGCAAAAAGCCGATCTGCTGTATGGCGTTATCGACAACAGCGACTTCTACCGTAACGACGTGGCGAAAGCTAACCGTTCACGCATGAACGTGCCGTTCCAGCTGGCGGACAGCGCGCTGGATAAGCTCTTCCTCGAAGAGTCCTTCGCGGCCGGTCTGCATGCGCTGAAAGGCCATCGCGTAGTCGGCGGGATGCGCGCATCCATTTACAACGCCATGCCGCTGGCAGGTGTTGAAGCTCTAACCGACTTTATGAAAGCGTTCGAACGCCGCCACGGTTAATGCCCCTGTTTCATCCCCATGGCCCGTCCATGGGGTTTTTTATTTTCTGCTTTTGAGAGTTGAGTTACATGGAATCCCTGACGTTACAACCCATCGCGCGCGTAGATGGCACCATCAATTTACCTGGTTCTAAGAGTGTCTCTAACCGCGCCCTGCTGCTGGCGGCATTAGCCCGTGGCACCACCGTGCTGACCAACCTGCTGGACAGCGATGACGTGCGCCATATGCTCAATGCGCTGACTGCGTTAGGCGTTCAGTACAGGCTCTCTGACGACCGCACCCGCTGCGAAGTAACGGGCAACGCTGGCCCGCTGCAGTCTGCTTCGGCTCTGGAATTGTTCCTTGGCAACGCCGGAACGGCGATGCGCCCACTGGCGGCAGCGCTGTGCCTCGGCAGCAACGATATCGTGCTGACCGGCGAGCCGCGCATGAAGGAGCGCCCAATTGGGCACCTGGTGGACGCGCTGCGTCAGGGCGGCGCACAAATTGAATACCTTGAACAGGAAAACTATCCGCCGCTGCGCCTGAAGGGGGGCTTCACCGGTGGCGAAGTCGCGGTTGACGGCAGCGTATCCAGCCAGTTCCTGACGGCGCTGCTGATGACGGCACCTGTTGCGCCGCAGGACACCGTTATCACCATCAAAGGCGAACTGGTGTCAAAGCCGTACATTGATATCACCCTGAATCTGATGAAGACCTTTGGGGTGGAGGTTGAAAATCAGCAATATCAGCGCTTTGTGGTCAAAGGCGGTCAGGTTTATCAGTCTCCTGGCGCGTACCTGGTCGAGGGCGATGCTTCCTCCGCTTCTTACTTCCTCGCGGCAGGTGCCATTAAAGGCGGCACGGTGAAAGTCACCGGTATCGGCCGCAACAGCGTGCAGGGCGACATCCGTTTTGCCGATGTGCTGGAAAAAATGGGCGCAACCATCACCTGGGGCGACGATTTTATTGCCTGCACCCGCGGGGAACTGAACGCCATCGATATGGACATGAACCATATCCCTGACGCAGCGATGACCATCGCAACGGCTGCGCTGTTCGCCAAAGGCACGACCACGCTTCGCAACATCTATAACTGGCGCGTGAAAGAAACGGATCGTCTGTTTGCGATGGCGACCGAACTGCGCAAAGTTGGCGCCGAAGTGGAAGAGGGCGAAGACTACATTCGCGTGACGCCGCCTGCACAGCTGACCTTCGCAGAAATTGGCACCTATGACGATCACCGTATGGCGATGTGTTTCTCGCTGGTGGCGCTGTCGGACACGCCGGTCACGATTCTCGACCCGAAATGTACGTCAAAAACCTTCCCTGATTACTTCGAACAGCTCGCACGCATCAGCACGCTTGCCTGATTCTCACTGTGCTGCGCCTGCGGGCGCAGCGCAGAATGACGATTCCTGACATTCCCTTCGCTCATTTCTTCTACACTCACCTTCAAACTGTCTGTTATTTGCAACCAGTATTACCGGTTACCTGTAATGGCGCGTATAATGCGCGGCGTTTATGTAACTGACGCCTTGAATGAAGGAGAGAAAGATGACGGCAATTGCCCCGGTAATCACCATTGATGGGCCAAGCGGTGCAGGCAAAGGCACCCTGTGCAAGGCAATGGCGGAAGCGTTGCAGTGGCATCTGCTGGATTCAGGCGCTATCTACCGCGTGCTGGCCCTGGCGGCATTACATCATCACGTTGATGTGACCTCAGAAGAGGCGCTGGTACCGCTGGCGGCGCACCTTGATGTGCGTTTTGTGTCCACCGATGGCAATCTCGAAGTGATCCTTGAAGGCGAAGACGTCAGCGGTGAAATCCGCACTCAGGAAGTGGCGAACGCAGCTTCTCAGGTTGCCGCTTTTCCCCGCGTGCGTGAAGCGCTCCTGCGCCGTCAGCGCGGATTTCGTGAGGCCCCTGGCCTGATTGCCGACGGTCGCGATATGGGCACCGTGGTGTTCACCGATGCGCCAGTCAAAATTTTCCTTGACGCTTCCCCGGAAGAACGTGCGCAGCGCCGTATGCTTCAGTTGCAGGAAAAGGGCTTTAGTGTTAACTTTGATCGCCTTTTGGCAGAGATCAAGGAACGCGACGATCGTGACCGCAACCGTGCGGTGGCGCCGCTGGTTCCCGCTGCTGATGCTTTAGTCCTCGATTCAACGCGATTAAGCATTGAGCAAGTGATTGAAAAAGCGCTACAATATGCGCGCCAAAAACTGGCCGCTGTCTGATGACAGGCAGGCGAGCCTCCGAATTTTTGCTGTATTAGTAGTACCCCCGCTGCAACGGAGTGTGAGCGGGTATGTAAAACAACCCCATCCGACATGAAGCCAGATGGACGTTAATCTAACTTTTGAAGATTAAACATGACTGAATCTTTTGCTCAACTGTTTGAAGAATCACTGAAAGAAATCGAAACCCGTCCGGGTTCCATCGTTCGTGGCGTTGTTGTCTCTATCGACAAAGACGTTGTCCTGGTTGATGCGGGCCTGAAATCTGAATCTGCAATCCCTGCAGAGCAGTTCAAAAACGCAGCCGGCGAACTGGAAATCCAGGTTGGTGACGAAGTTGACGTTGCGCTGGACGCAGTAGAAGACGGCTTCGGCGAAACTCTGCTGTCCCGTGAGAAAGCTAAGCGTCACGAAGCTTGGATCACGCTGGAAAAAGCATACGAAGACGCTGAAACTGTTGTTGGTGTTATCAACGGCAAAGTTAAAGGTGGCTTCACTGTTGAGCTGAACGGTATTCGTGCGTTCCTGCCAGGTTCTCTGGTAGACGTGCGTCCAGTTCGCGATACGCTGCACCTGGAAGGCAAAGAGCTTGAGTTCAAAGTTATCAAGCTGGACCAGAAGCGTAACAACGTTGTTGTTTCTCGTCGTGCCGTTATCGAATCCGAAAACAGCGCAGAGCGCGATCAGCTGCTGGAAAACCTGCAGGAAGGCATGGAAGTTAAAGGTATCGTTAAGAACCTCACTGACTACGGTGCATTCGTTGATCTGGGCGGCGTTGACGGCCTGCTGCACATCACTGACATGGCCTGGAAACGCGTTAAGCACCCAAGCGAAATCGTGAACGTTGGCGACGAAATCACTGTTAAAGTGCTGAAATTCGACCGCGAGCGTACCCGTGTTTCTCTGGGTCTGAAGCAGCTGGGCGAAGATCCATGGGTAGCTATCGCTAAGCGTTACCCAGAAGGCACTCGCCTGACTGGCCGCGTGACCAACCTGACCGACTACGGCTGCTTCGTTGAAATCGAAGAAGGCGTTGAAGGCCTGGTACACGTTTCCGAAATGGACTGGACCAACAAAAACATCCACCCATCCAAAGTTGTTAACGTTGGTGATGTAGTGGAAGTAATGGTTCTGGACATCGACGAAGAGCGTCGTCGTATCTCCCTGGGTCTGAAGCAGTGCAAAAACAACCCATGGCAGCAGTTCGCAGAAACCCACAACAAGGGCGATCGCGTTGAAGGTAAAATCAAGTCAATCACTGACTTCGGTATCTTCATCGGCCTGGACGGTGGCATCGACGGTCTGGTTCACCTGTCTGACATCTCCTGGAACGTTGCAGGCGAAGAAGCAGTTCGTGAATTCAAGAAAGGCGACGAAATCGCTGCCGTTGTTCTGCAGGTTGACGCAGAGCGTGAGCGTATCTCCCTGGGCGTGAAGCAGCTGGCTGAAGATCCGTTCAACAACTGGGTTGCTCTGAACAAGAAAGGCGCTATCGTTAACGGTAAAGTGACTGCAGTTGACGCGAAAGGCGCAACCGTAGAACTGGCTGACGGCGTTGAAGGTTACCTGCGTGCTTCTGAAGCATCCCGTGACCGCGTTGAAGATGCAACTCTGGTTCTGAGCGTTGGCGACGACGTTGAAGCTAAATTCACCGGTGTTGACCGTAAGAACCGTGCAATCAGCCTGTCTGTTCGTGCTAAAGACGAAGCTGACGAGAAAGATGCAATCGCTTCTGTTAACAACAAACAGGAAGAAGGCAACTTCTCTAACGCTATGGCTGAAGCATTCAAAGCAGCTAAAGGCGAGTAATCAGGTAACTCTTTACGAGTCACTTGACAGATTACAGGATTCGTCCTGTAATCAATGACAAAGGGCGGCTACGGCCGCCCTTGTTCAAGCTGTCAGCTAACCTTTCCTGAAAGGAAACCGGAGGAATCATGACCAAGTCAGAGCTCATCGAACGACTTGCAAGCCAGCAATCTCACATTCCTGCGAAAGCGGTTGAAGATGCTGTGAAAGAGATGCTGGAACATATGGCCTCTACGCTGGCCCAGGGCGAGCGCATTGAAATCCGCGGTTTCGGCAGTTTCTCTTTGCATTACCGTGCCCCACGCGTTGGGCGCAACCCAAAAACAGGCGATAAAGTCGAGCTGGAAGGTAAATACGTTCCACACTTTAAGCCGGGTAAAGAATTGCGCGATCGCGCCAACATTTACGGCGATTGAGTTTCCACGGGTTACCGTGAAACTTGAACGTGAAAAAAGCACCTGCGGGTGCTTTTTTCGTTTCTGCCTCAGGCTTATCTGTCACAAGCCACTGCTCAGTATTGAAGCTACCTCGCAATTTCATTTCTGCGTGCAGCAAGCGCGCAAACTCACTGGAAAACGCCTCGCATAATCCCTTTCTACCGGAAGACGGCCATGCCTGAATTCGCAACACTGTTTGCGACAAGGAGGCGTCATGCGCGTACCGACATTTGCTCTCTGTACCATCATGGGTATCTGCCCGCTGCTCTGGCTGGCGGAACTCCCGGCGGTCACAACCACAGCTTTTTTCACCCTGCTGGCAACGCCGCTTTGTTTTTCCTCCAGTCAGTTAAGAATGGTCGGCCTGACGCTGCTTTTCTTCTGCTGGGGGATCCTGGCTGCTCAGAAGGCTGTCTTACCGGCAAATAGCTATTCGGGAAAAGTTGTCGAGGCGGAGGCGGAGATTATCTCCGTTTACGACGAAAAGAAGTACTACGCAAAACTACGGCGAATCAATGGGCAGCGGCAATCCCCAGCCCCCGGCATCATGCTTTACGGGCAGAGTTTACCCAACGGAGCTTGCGCGGGGCAGGTATGGCAGATGACAGTCCGGACCCGGGCAGTTCATGGCCAGCTTAATGAAGGTATGTTTGACAGCCAGCGCTATGCACTTTCTTTGCATCGCTCCTTAACCGGCCGCTTCACCGGGGCCCGGGTTATACAGCAAAGCTGTAGCCTGCGTTCCCTTTTTGTTACTTCACTTCTGAAGCACGTTGAACGCTACCCCTGGCATCAGGTGATGCTGGCGCTGGCCGTCGGGGAGAGGGCATCTGTATCGTCAGAGATTAAGCTGCTGCTGCAGCAAACCGGAACCTCTCATCTGATGGCGATTTCCGGCCTGCATATTTCGCTGGTTGCAATGGTGGGTTGGTTGGTAATGCGTGGAGTACAAAGCGTAATGCCTTGCGGATGGATTGGCTGGCGAGTCCCTCTCTGCGCCTCTTTTTGTATGGCCGCTTTTTATGCATGGTTAAGCGGTCTGGAGCCCCCCGCATTACGCACGGTTATCGCCACAGGTATCTGGCTTTTCTCACGCATGAGAGGCAACAAGTGGACTTCTTGGGAGGTGTGGCTATGCTGCGTGGCGGCGATTCTTATCTTCGATCCGCTGGCAATACTGTCGCAAAGTTTGTGGCTTTCAGCCTTCGCGGTCGCGACGCTGATTTTCTGGTACCAATGGGTGCCGTGTCGCCGCATTGGAAGCTCCGCTCTGCTGAATGCCGTCTGGAGTCTGCTTCATCTGCAGCTCGGCCTGATGTTTCTTCTGCTCCCGTTACAGGTCTTTATCTTTAACGGCATCTCCTGGACGTCTTTACCGGCCAACTTTATCGCGGTGCCGCTGGTCACTCTGGCGGTGCTCCCATTGTTATTAGCCGGGATGGTATTGCATCTGGTCGGCCCCGAGGTAATTGAAAAGGGCGTCTGGTTTCTGGCAGACCGTTTGCTTGCCTGCCTGTTCTGGTTTTTGCGTTCTCTGCCAGAGGGCTGGAAAGAAACGGATTATCGCTGGCAAGGGGCGGCGATATTACCCTGGCTGGCGACTCTTTTCTGGCGGCTGAACGGTTGGAGCAGATGGCCCGGATTGGCCATAGCAAGCTGCGCGCTGCTGGCTTATCCGGTATGGCGTCCGCTATCGCGGGACTGGTCCGTGACGATGCTCGATGTTGGCCAGGGACTCTCCATGGTCATCGCCCGCAATGGTAAAGCGATTTTGTATGATACCGGGCTGGCATGGAAAGGAGGAGACAGCGCAAAGCAGCTGATTATCCCCTGGCTGCGCTGGCACCACCTTCAGCCTGAGGGCGTGATCCTCAGCCATGAGCATCTGGATCACCGCGGAGGGCTGGATTCGTTACTCAAAACCTGGCCGAACTTATGGGTCAGAAGCTCTCTCAACTGGCCCAGTCATCAACCCTGTTTCAGAGGAGAGACCTGGCGCTGGGAGGGTCTGACTTTTCGGGCATTATGGCCTCTGGTTGGCGCGTCAGCTGAAGGGAATAACCGTTCATGTGTGGTCAGAGTCGATGACGGCAAACACAGCCTGTTAATGACGGGAGATATTGAAATCCCGGCAGAAATATCAATGCTGAGCCACTACTGGCAACATCTTGCGTCTACACTTGTTCAGGTGCCACATCACGGCAGTGGGACCTCTTCATCACCTGCGTTACTTCGTGCGGTGGGTGGACGAGCGGCGCTGTCATCTGCGGCACGATACAACGCATGGCATTTTCCGTCAGCTAAGGTCAAGGCGCGTTATACGCAAAGGCATTATCAGTGGTTTGACACAGCCCGTCAGGGGCAAATAACGGTCAACTTTTCAGCAGAAGGTTGGCAAGTCCAGAGCTTACGCGATCAAATATCCCCCCGCTGGTATCATCAGTGGTTTGGCGATGCCCGTGATAACGGGTAGAATGTGCGGCTATCTCAACATAAGCTGGTTTTTTGAATGCAGAACGACAAAGATCTTTCGACGTGGCAGACTTTCCGCCGACTCTGGCCAACGATAGCGCCTTTCAAAGCGGGCCTTATCGTGTCTGCGGTCGCGTTAATTCTTAACGCCGCCAGCGACACCTTTATGCTGTCGCTCCTTAAACCGTTACTGGATGACGGTTTTGGTAAAACGGATCGCTCTGTGCTGCTATGGATGCCGCTGGTGGTGATCGGATTAATGATCCTGCGTGGTGTCACCAGCTATATCTCGAGCTATTGCATTTCCTGGGTTTCGGGCAAGGTCGTGATGACCATGCGCCGCCGTCTGTTCGGCCATATGATGGGCATGCCGGTCTCCTTTTTCGACAAACAGTCCACAGGAACGTTGCTGTCGCGTATTACCTATGATTCCGAGCAGGTTGCTTCCTCCTCTTCCAGCGCTCTGATAACCGTAGTGCGCGAAGGTGCCTCCATCATCGGGCTGTTTATCATGATGTTCTGGTACAGCTGGCAGCTGTCGCTGATCCTCATTGTACTGGCACCTATCGTCTCCTTCGCTATTCGTCTGGTCTCCAAACGCTTCCGCAATATCAGTAAAAATATGCAGAACACCATGGGCCAGGTCACCACCAGCGCGGAACAAATGCTTAAAGGGCATAAAGAAGTGCTGATGTTTGGTGGCCAGGAAGTGGAAACCAGCCGCTTCGATAAAGTCAGCAACAAGATGCGTCTGCAGGGTATGAAGATGGTTTCAGCCTCTTCAATTTCCGACCCGATTATTCAGCTGATTGCTTCTCTGGCACTGGCTTTTGTTCTCTATGCCGCAAGCTTCCCGAGCGTTATGGAAACGCTGACTGCCGGTACGATCACCGTAGTCTTCTCCTCAATGATTGCTCTGATGCGTCCGCTGAAATCTCTGACTAACGTCAACGCCCAGTTCCAGCGTGGTATGGCGGCTTGTCAGACGCTGTTCGCGATTCTCGACAGCGAGCAGGAGAAAGATGAAGGCACCCGAGTGATTGAGCGTGCAAAAGGCAGCGTCGAATTCCGTGATGTAACCTTCACATACCCGGGTCGTGAAGTTCCTGCCCTGCGTGATATTAATCTGAATATTCCGGAAGGGAAAACCGTCGCGCTGGTGGGCCGTTCCGGCTCCGGCAAATCAACCCTGGCAAGCCTGATCACCCGTTTTTACGATGTGGATCAGGGAAGCATTGCTCTTGATGGGCACGATATTCGCGAATATACGCTAGCCTCCCTGCGCGATCAGGTTGCGCTGGTTTCGCAGAACGTTCATCTGTTTAACGATACGGTTGCTAACAATATTGCGTATGCCCGTACCGACATCTACAGCCGCGAAGACATCGAGAAAGCCGCGAAAATGGCCTATGCCATGGACTTCATCAACAAGATGGATAACGGCCTGGATACGATTATTGGTGAAAACGGCGTGCTGCTCTCCGGCGGCCAGCGACAGCGTATTGCTATTGCGCGTGCGCTGCTGCGCGACAGCCCAATCCTGATTCTGGATGAGGCAACTTCAGCGCTGGATACGGAATCAGAGCGCGCTATTCAGGCGGCTTTGGATGAGCTGCAGAAAAACCGCACCTCGCTGGTGATTGCTCACCGTCTGTCGACTATCGAAAAAGCCGATGAAATTGTGGTGGTGGAGGATGGCCGCATCGTGGAACGCGGTAGCCATCAGGATCTTATCGAACACCGCGGCGTTTACGCGCAACTGCATAAGATGCAGTTTGGGCAATGATCGCACGTATCTGGTCCGGAGAATCACCTCTCTGGCTGCTGTTGCTGCCGCTTTCCTGGCTGTATGGCCTGGTAAGCGGCGCTATTCGCCTGAGTTATCGCCTGGGCCTGAAAAAAGCCTGGCGTGCGCCGGTGCCGGTGGTGGTGGTGGGGAACCTCACCGCAGGCGGCAATGGCAAAACGCCGGTGGCCATCTGGCTGGTGGAGCAACTTCAGCAGCAGGGCATTAAAGTCGGAGTGGTTTCTCGCGGTTACGGCGGGAAGGCTGCCCACTATCCTTTGTTGCTGAATCCACACACAGTGCCCGCGGAAGCAGGTGATGAGCCAGTGCTGATTTATCAGCGCACGGGCGCGCCGGTTGCCGTCTCACCCAACCGTAGCGAAGCCGTTCAGGCACTGCTCGCCTCAAACGATCTGCAAATCATTATCACTGACGACGGCCTCCAGCATTACCGCCTCGCCCGTGACGTTGAAATTGTCGTTATTGACGGCGTTCGCCGCTTTGGCAACGGCTGGTGGTTACCGGCAGGGCCGATGCGCGAACGTGCCTCGCGCCTGAAGAGCGTGGATGCCGTTATCGTTAATGGCGGCGTACCGCGTGCGGGCGAAATCCCGATGCAGCTTGCTCCTGGCCTGGCGGTGAATCTCAGAACAGGTGAAAAGCGTAGTGTGTCGGCGCTGACAAATGTGGTTGCTATGGCCGGTATCGGTCATCCTCCGCGCTTTTTTGCCACTCTGGAGCAGTGCGGCGTCCGTCCGGTAAAGACCGTGGCGCTGGCCGATCATCAGGCGCTGGCTGCCGCAGATGTGCAGGCTCTGGCAACGAATGAACAAACGCTGGTGATGACGGAAAAAGATGCGGTGAAGTGCCGTAACTTTGCGCAGGATAACTGGTGGTATTTACCCGTGGATGCCGTTTTCGATCACGACAGCGCACCGCGGCTGATCCAGAAACTGGTCAGCCTGACGCTGCGTTAACCGAGGGCGCGCGGGTGGGCAAAGCAGACGAGGACATTGAATGTCAGAAGTAACGCTTTCACTTACCGCCGCGCGCCATCTCCATCTGGCCGCCCAGGGTCTGCTCAAAAAACAACGTCGCCGCCCTCAGCCTGAGGACGTTCTCGCCACCATCCAGGGCATGTCGCTGCTGCAAATCGACACCATCAACGTTGTCGCCCGCAGCCCTTATTTAGTGCTGTTCAGCCGCCTTGGAGCCTACCCTCAAACCTGGCTTGATGATGCGCTTTCCCGCGGCGAACTTATGGAATACTGGGCTCACGAAGCCTGTTTCCTGCCTCGCGCTGACTTTTCGCTGGTCCGTCACCGAATGCTCTCCCCGGAGAAAATGGGCTGGAAATATCGCCCTGAGTGGATGACGGAGCATGCCGCAGAGATTCAGGCCCTTATCGATCACATTCAGCACAACGGGCCTGTTCGTTCGGCTGATTTCGAACATCCCCGGAAGGGTGCCAGCGGCTGGTGGGAGTGGAAACCGCACAAGCGGCATCTGGAAGGGCTGTTTACGGCAGGTAAGGTGATGGTTATCGGTCGTCAAAACTTTCAGCGAATCTACGACCTGACTACGCGAGTGATGCCGCACTGGAATGATGCGCGTGATTTACTGTCGCAGGAGCACGCCGAAGAGCTAATGTTGCAGAACAGCGCGCGAAGCCTCGGCATATTTCGTGGGCAGTGGCTGGCGGATTATTACCGTTTACGCCAGCCCGCGCTGCCGCCTTTGCTGGCGCGCTGGCAGGAGGAAGGCCGCATCTTACCCGTTGAAGTCGAAAACCTTGGCGCGATGTGGCTGCATACCGATTATCTGCCGCTGCTGGAGCTGGCGCAGGCAGGCAAACTGACCGCCACGCACAGCGCCGTGTTGTCGCCTTTCGATCCTGTCGTCTGGGATCGCAAACGCGCCGAGCAGCTGTTTGATTTTACCTACCGCCTTGAGTGCTACATGCCCGCGGAAAAGCGTCAGTTTGGTTATTTCGTCCTGCCGTTGTTGCACCAGGGAAAACTGGTTGGTCGTATGGACAGCAAAATGCATCGCAGGACAGGCGTGCTGGAGATTTTCGCGCTTTACCTTGAGCAAGGCGTTCGGGTCAGTCAGTCGCTGGAAAAAGGGCTGACGCAGGCGATAAATGATTTTGCACGCTGGCAGGGCGCTGTTCGGGTTGAAATCAGGCAACGCCCTGGCGAACTTTTCAGCGCTCAGCCGTCTGGCTGGGAAATTGACGCCGCATAAATCCCCGCTGTGCTATGCTGCGCGAGATACTTTTTCGGTCCGTTCGGAGGAACCATGGATCACCGCTTACTTGAAATCATCGCTTGCCCGGTCTGCAACGGTAAGCTCTATTACAGTCAGGATAAGCAAGAGCTTATCTGCAAACTCGACAGCCTGGCCTTCCCGCTGCGTGATGGCATTCCCGTCCTGCTGGAAAACGAAGCCCGTCCATTGAGCGCAGAAGAGAGCCACCCATGAGTTTCGTCGTCATCATTCCCGCTCGCTACGCCTCTACCCGCTTGCCGGGCAAGCCTCTGCAGGATATCAACGGCAAACCGATGATTGTGCACGTGCTGGAGCGCGCGCGTGAGTCAGGTGCTGAGCGCATTATTGTTGCTACCGATCACGAAGAAGTCGCCCGCGCGGTTGAAGCCGCCGGTGGCGAAGTCTGCATGACCCGCGCTGACCACCAGTCCGGCACCGAGCGTCTGGCGGAAGTTGTGGAAAAATGCGGATTCAGTGACGACACGCTTATCGTCAACGTGCAGGGCGACGAACCGATGATCCCACCGGTCATTATTCGCCAGGTTGCAGAAAACCTCGCCGCCAGCCAGTCCGGCATGGCGACGCTGGCCGTGCCGATTCATGACGCAGAAGAAGCCTTTAACCCCAATGCGGTGAAAGTGGTCATGGATGCGCAAGGCTATGCGCTCTACTTCTCCCGCGCGACCATTCCGTGGGACAGAGATCGCTTCGCGCAAAGCCGTGACGCGATTGGCAATACATTGCTACGACATATCGGCATATACGGCTATCGTGCGGGCTTTATTCGCCGCTACGTTACCTGGGCGCCAAGCCCGCTGGAGCATATTGAGATGCTCGAGCAGCTGCGCGTGCTGTGGTACGGCGAAAAAATTCACGTTGCTGTGGCGAAAGAAGTGCCGGGCACCGGTGTGGATACGCCTGAAGATCTTGCCCGCGTTCGCGCTGAACTGCGCTAATTGCCTTAACTCCCCTCTGCGCTGAGGGGAGCCTTTCCCGCCTCGTATTCCCTCACTTTTTGCCCCGTTTTTGATCTTAACCGGTGACATCTCCGGCGTCGGCGCTCATTATAAAAACAGTAGTCTTCACAGGGGTAACCAGATATGGAACAACTGCGTGCCGAACTGAGCCATCTGCTGGGTGAAAAGCTGAGTCGGGTGGAGTGCGTGAGTGAGAAAACGGATTCATCATTGTGGTCGCTCTACGATGCTCAGGGTCATCCGATGCCGTTGATGGCCCGAAGTTTTGTCACCCCCGGTCTTGCCAGACAGCTGGCCTGGAAAATATCGACCCTCGCCCGAAGCGGAACCGTGAGGATGCCGGTGGTCTACGGCGTGATGACTCACGAGGAACATCCCGGGCCGGATGTCCTGTTGCTCGAACGCCTGCGAGGGGTTCCCGTTGAGGCCCCGGCCAGAACGCCCGACCGCTGGGAACAGCTCAAAGATCAGATTGTAGAAGGCCTGCTGGCCTGGCACCGTCAGGACAGCGGTGGCTGCGTCGGCACCGTCGACAGCACTCAGGAAAATCTCTGGCCGCTGTGGTACCGCCAGCGCGTGGAAGTGCTCTGGGGAACGCTGAATCTTTACAACAACACCGGGCTGACGATGCAGGACAAACGCATTCTGTTTCGCACCCGCGAATGTCTGCCTGCGCTTTTTGACGGCTTCAATGACAACTGCGTGCTGGTCCACGGTAACTTTACGCTGCGCAGTATGCTGAAGGACTCACGCAGCGATCAGCTGCTGGCGATGGTCGGGCCGGGCATTATGCTCTGGGCTCCGCGCGAATATGAGCTGTTTCGCCTTGCGGACAGCGGGCTTGCGGAAGGGCTGCTGTGGCGCTACCTCCAGCGCGCGCCGGTGGCGGAAGCCTTCCTATGGCGGCGCTGGTTGTATCTGTTGTGGGATGAAGTCTCGCAGTTGGTAAACACCGGGCGGTTTAACCGGGCGAACTTCGATCTTGCGGCGAAATCACTGCTCCCCTGGCTCGCCTGAGCCTTTGAGCCACTGCCAGATGCGCCCGAGCGTTTCGTAGCCCACGCGATCGCTGTGCATTAGCCAGACGGGTGAAGGAATGATGCGCTCCCACGGGTTCAGCGGCGAGTCAATGGCCAGCTGGTTTGCCGGGGCGGGCAGCGGGTGCAGCCCCTCATGCTGAAAGAAAATCATCGCGCGCGGTAAATGGGATGCAGAAGTCACTAACAGGAAAGGGGCCTCGCCAATCGCCTGCTTTACCGCCGCAGCTTCTTCTTCGGTGTCTTTTGGCGTATCAAGAACGATAATCTCGCTGCGCGGAACGCCGAGGCTTTCTGCTACGCGAGCGCCTGCTTCGCCGGTGCTTACCGGATTGGTTTTTGCCGCCGCGCCGGTGAAGATCATCTTCGCGCCCGGGTTTTGCTGCCATAAGCGTATCCCTTCCGCAAGGCGCGGCAGGCTGTTACTGATCAGGTTTGAACTTGGGGCCCAGTCGTCGTTCCAGGTATAGCCGCCGCCCAGCACCACCACGTACTCAACGCGTTCGCTTCCTCGCCAGGTGGGATAGGTGTTTTCAATCGGCCGCAGCAGGCCATCGGCAACGGGCTGCAGGCTCAACAGCAGCAGCGCCAGCCAGCCGAGACTAAGACAAATCTTACCGGTTCGCTGAAAACGACTGAACCAGAGCAGCGCCAGACCGAGCGCCATGACCAGCAGGAGAAACGGCAGCGGCAAAATCAGACCACCAATAAACTTCTTTAGCGTAAAAAGCATCCGTGTTGGTTCCTTTTTTAACCATCTGACAGGAGAGTGGCAGGGATATTACACCAGATAGCTTCCCTCTCGCTGTGGGTATGACAAAATAGCGGGTTTGTGGCAGTGAGTGGAGTCAGATCGTGCAGGATCGCAATTTCGATGGGATCGCAGAGCGCTTTTCGCGCAATATTTATGGCACCACCAAGGGCCAGCTGCGCCAGGCGATCCTCTGGCAGGATCTGGACAGGTTGCTGGATTCCTTCGGCGACAAGCCTTTACGCATTCTGGACGGCGGCGGCGGGGCCGGGCAAACCGCAATTCGGATGGCAGAGCGTGGGCATCATGTTACCCTATGCGACCTGTCAGCCGAGATGATAGCCCTGGCAACAGAGGCCGCCGCGAAGAAAGGTGTGAGCCACAACATGCATTTCGTACAATGCCCGGTGCAGGACATTGCACAGCATTTGGAAAGCCCGGTTGATCTGATATTGTGCCATGCAGTGCTCGAATGGGTGGGCAATCCGCAGGCGGTGTTAAGCGCTTTGTGGTCGGTACTGCGCCCGGGCGGCGCGCTGTCGTTAATGTTCTACAATGCTAACGGTCTGCTGATGCACAACATGGTCGTCACCAACTTTGATTACGTCGAAGCGGGCATGCCAAAGACGCGTAAACGCAAGCTTTCGCCAGACTACCCGCGCGATCCGCAGCAGGTTTACGGCTGGCTGACTGATCTCGGCTTGCAGATCGTCGGCAAAACAGGCGTGCGGGTTTTTCATGACTATCTGCGTGAAAAACATAAGCAGCACGAGCGCTACGAGCAGTTGCTGGCCTTAGAAACCCGCTATTGCCGGGAAGAACCCTGGGTTAGCCTGGGCCGCTACATTCATGTCACCGCGCGAAAACCGCAGGTAGATACAAGGACTAACGATGAGTGATTTTTCCCAGACAGTCCCCGAACTGGTTGCCTGGGCCAGAAAAAATGATTTTTCGATCACGTTGCCGGTCGACAGGCTGTCGTTCCTGATGGCCGTGGCGACGCTGAACGGCGAACGGCTGGAAGGCGAGCTTACCGAAGGTGAGCTGATTGACGCTTTCCGCCACGTCAGTGATGCGTTTGAGCAAACCAGCGAAACCATCAGCGTGCGTGCCAACAACGCGATTAACGACATGGTGCGTCAACGTCTGCTGAACCGCTTTACCAGCGAACTCACCGAAGGCAACGCGATCTATCGCCTGACGCCGCTCGGCATCGGCATTACGGACTATTACATTCGCCAGCGTGAGTTTTCCACGCTGCGCCTCTCCATGCAGCTGTCTATCGTCGGCGGTGAACTGAAGCGTGCGGCAGACGCAGCAGACGAGGGCGGCGATGAGTTTCACTGGCATCGCAACGTTTATGCGCCGCTGAAATACTCGGTGGCGGAAATCTTCGACAGCATCGATCTGACCCAGCGTGTGATGGATGAGCAGCAGCAATCGGTCAAAGACGACATCGCTCAGCTGCTGAACAAAGACTGGCGCGCGGCAATTTCAAGCTGCGAAATGCTGCTGTCTGAGACTTCCGGCACGCTGCGTGAACTGCAGGATACGCTGGAAGCGGCGGGCGATAAGCTGCAGGCCAACCTGCTGCGTATTCAGGATTCGACCATGGCGCACGACGATCTCCACTTCGTCGACAGGCTGGTCTTCGACCTGCAAAGCAAACTCGACCGCATCGTCAGCTGGGGCCAGCAGGCCATCGATCTGTGGATCGGCTACGACCGTCACGTACACAAATTTATCCGTACCGCTATCGATATGGATAAAAACCGCGTCTTCGCTCAGCGTCTGCGTGTTTCCGTGCAGAACTACTTTGATGCGCCGTGGGCGCTGACGTATGCCAACGCCGACCGCCTCTTCGACATGCGTGACGAAGAGATGACGCTGCGTGATGAAGAGGTGACCGGCGAGCTTCCGCCGGATCTGGAGTATGAAGAGTTCAACGAAATCCGTGAGCAGCTGGCGGCGCTGATTGAAGCGCAGCTGGTTATCTACAAAGAGAAAGGATTGCCGCTGGATTTAGGCCTGGTGGTGCGCGAATATCTGGCGCAGTACCCACGTGCTCGCCATTTCGACGTGGCGCGTATCGTGGTCGATCAGGCCGTCCGGCTGGGCGTAGCACAAGCAGATTTCACCGGACTGCCGCCGAAGTGGCAGCCGATTAATGATTACGGAGCCAAGGTACAGGCACATGTCATCGACAAATATTGAACACGTGATGCCAGTTAAGCTGGCACAGGCCCTGGCCAATCCGTTATTTCCGGCGCTGGACAGCGCCCTGCGTTCCGGCCGTCATATTGGTCTGGACGAACTGGACAACCACGCCTTTCTGATGGACTTCCAGGAGTACCTGGAAGAATTTTACACCCGCTATAACGTGGAACTGATTCGTGCGCCGGAAGGATTCTTCTATTTGCGCCCGCGTTCCACCACGCTGATTCCACGCTCGGTGCTTTCCGAGCTCGACATGATGGTCGGCAAAATCCTCTGCTATCTCTATCTCAGCCCGGAGCGTCTGGCCAACGAGGGGATTTTCAGCCAGCAGGAGCTGTATGACGAACTGCTGAGCCTCGCCGATGAAACCAAACTGCTGAAACTGGTCAATAACCGCTCAACGGGGTCAGATTTGGACCGCCAGAAGCTGCAGGAAAAAGTGCGTTCATCGCTGAACCGCCTGCGCCGTCTGGGCATGGTGTGGTTTATGGGCCATGACAGCAGCAAATTCCGCATCACGGAATCGGTGTTCCGCTTCGGCGCAGACGTCCGCTCCGGCGATGACGCCCGCGAAGCGCAGCTGCGCATGATCCGCGATGGCGAAGCGATGGCGATTGAAAACCATCTGCAGCTCAATGATGAGAACGACGATGCTCAGCCGGATACGGATAGCGGGGAGGAAGAATAATGATTGAACGCGGTAAATTCCGTTCACTGACCCTGATTAACTGGAACGGCTTCTTCGCCCGAACCTTTGATCTTGATGAACTGGTCACCACGCTTTCGGGCGGCAACGGGGCCGGTAAATCCACGACGATGGCTGCGTTTGTTACGGCGCTTATTCCCGATCTGACGCTGCTGCACTTCCGTAACACCACCGAAGCCGGTGCGACCAGCGGTTCCCGCGATAAAGGTCTGCACGGGAAGCTGAAAGCGGGTGTCTGTTATTCGATGCTCGACGTGATGAACTCGCGTCACCAGCGCGTGCTGGTGGGCGTGCGCCTGCAGCAGGTTGCCGGACGCGATCGCAAAGTGGACATCAAGCCGTTTGCTATCCAGGGTCTGCCGATGTCCTTCCAGCCAACGCAGCTGGTGACGGAAACCCTTAGCGATCGCCAGGCTCGCGTGCTGACGCTTCAGGAGCTGAAAGAGAAGGTCGAAGAGATTGAAGGCGTGCAGTTCAAGCAGTTCAACTCCATCACCGATTACCACTCGCTGATGTTCGATTTGGGCGTCGTCGCGCGTCGTTTGCGCTCCGCCTCGGACCGCAGCAAATACTACCGCCTGATTGAAGCCTCGCTGTACGGCGGGATCTCCAGCGCCATTACCCGCTCGCTGCGCGATTACCTGCTGCCGGAAAACAGCGGTGTGCGTAAAGCGTTCCAGGATATGGAAGCGGCGCTGCGCGAAAACCGCATGACGCTGGAAGCGATTCGCGTCACCCAGTCGGACCGTGACCTTTTCAAGCACCTGATTTCCGAAGCGACAGATTACGTAGCGGCGGACTACATGCGCCACGCCAACGAGCGCCGTGTGCATCTGGACAAGGCGCTGGAGTTTCGTCGTGAGCTGCTGACCTCGCGTCAGCAGCTGGCCTCCGAACAGTACAAACACGTCGATATGGCGCGTGAGCTGCAGGAGCATAACGGCGCAGAAGGCGACCTTGAAGCCGATTACCAGGCCGCGAGCGATCACCTGAACCTTGTGCAGACGGCGCTGCGTCAGCAGGAAAAAATCGAACGTTACGAATCCGATCTCGACGAGCTGCAAATCCGTCTCGAAGAGCAGAATGAAGTCGTAGCCGAAGCCGCCGAACAGCAGGAAGAAAATGAAGCCCGCGCCGAAGCCGCAGAACTGGAAGTGGATGAGCTGAAAAGCCAGCTTGCCGACTACCAGCAGGCGCTGGATGTGCAGCAAACTCGCGCCATTCAGTACAGCCAGGCACTTCAGGCGCTAGCCCGTGCGAAAGAACTTTGCCATCTGCCGGATCTGAACCCGGAGAGCGCCGACGAATGGCTGGAAACCTTCCAGGCCAAAGAGCAGGAAGCGACCGAGAAACTGCTGTCGCTCGAACAGAAAATGAGCGTGGCGCAAACCGCCCACAGCCAGTTCGAGCAGGCGTATCAGCTGGTGGCTGCCATCAACGGGCCGCTGGGGCGTGATGAAGCCTGGGACGTGGCGCGTGATTTGCTGCGTGAAGGCGTGAATCAGCGCCATCAGGCAGAACAGGCCCACGGCCTGCGCGGTCGCCTGAACGAACTTGAACAGCGCTTACGTGAGCAGCAGGATGCCGAGCGTCTGCTGGCAGAATTCTGCAAGCGTCAGGGCCGTCATATTGAGATTGACGAGCTGGAAGCGCTGCACCAGGAGCTGGAAGAGCGGATTTCCTCCCTCTCCGACAGCGTAACCTCCGCCAGCGAGCAACGCATGACGCTGCGCCAGGAGCTGGAGCAACTTCAGGGCCGTACTCAGACGCTGTTGCAGCGCGCACCAGTCTGGCTTGCGGCGCAAAGCAGCCTGACGCAGCTCTGCGAGCAGAGCGGGGAAGAGTTTGAGTCCAGCCAGGATGTTACCGAGTTCCTGCAACAGCTGCTGGAACGCGAGCGTGAAGCGATTGTAGAACGTGATGAAGTGGGCGCGCGCAAACGTGCCGTTGACGATGAAATCGAACGTTTAAGTCAGCCTGGTGGTTCCGAAGATCAGCGCCTGAATACGCTGGCCGAACGCTTCGGTGGCGTGCTGTTGTCGGAAATCTATGACGACGTCAGCCTCGAAGATGCGCCGTACTTCTCCGCACTTTATGGCCCGTCTCGTCACGCCATCGTGGTGCCGGATCTGTCGCTTATCGCCGATCAGCTCGAGGGTCTGGAAGACTGTCCGGAAGATCTCTACCTCATCGAAGGGGATCCGCAGTCCTTCGATGACAGCGTGTTCAGCGTCGACGAGCTGGAAAAAGCGGTGGTGGTAAAAATCGCCGACCGCCAGTGGCGCTACTCCCGCTTCCCGTCGCTGCCGCTGTTTGGACGTGCGGCGCGTGAAAACCGCATCGAAGCGCTGCACGCCGAGCGTGAAACGCTTTCAGAACGCTTCGCCACGCTGTCGTTTGACGTGCAGAAAACGCAGCGTCTGCATCAGGCCTTCAGCCGCTTTATCGGCAGCCATTTAGCCGTGGCGTTTGAAGCGGATCCGGAAGCGGAAATTCGCAAGCTGAATACTCGTCGCGGTGAGCTTGAGCGTGCGCTCAGCAACCACGAAAACGACAACCAGCAGAGCCGTGCGCAGTTCGAACAGGCGAAAGAGGGCGTGGCGCAGCTGAACCGCCTGCTGCCGCGCCTGAATCTGCTGGCTGACGAAACCCTTGCCGATCGCGTCGATGAAATCCAGGAGCGCCTCGACGAAGCCCAGGAAGCTGCGCGCTTTATTCAGCAGCACGGCAACCAGCTGGCCAAACTGGAGCCGATCGTTTCGGTCCTGCAAAGTGACCCGGAACAGTTCGAACAGCTGAAAGAGGATTACACGTACTCGCAGCAGGTGCAGCGCGAAGCGCGTCAGCAGGCGTTTGCCCTGACGGAAGTGGTACAGCGCCGCGCGCACTTTGGCTATTCAGATTCAGCAGCGATGCTGGATGGCAATACCGATCTGAACGAGAAGCTGCGCCAGCGTCTGGAGCAGGCGGAAGCCGAGCGTGCCCGTGCGCGTGAAGCTTTGCGTACTCACGCCACGCAGCTCAGCCAGTACAGCCAGGTGATGGCCTCGCTGAAAAGCTCCTTCGACACCAAGAAAGAGCTGCTGACGGATTTACACCGTGAATTGCAGGATATCGGCGTTCGTGCCGACAGCGGTGCAGAAGAGCGCGCGCGTTCCCGCCGCGATGAGCTGCACACGCAGCTTTCCAATAACCGTAACCGCCGCAGTCAGCTTGAGAAAGGTCTGACCTTCTGCGAAGCGGAAATGGATAACCTGACCCGCAAACTGCGCAGTCTGGAACGTAACTACCTCGAAATGCGTGAGCAGGTAGTGAGCGCGAAAGCGGGCTGGTGCGCGGTGATGCGCCTGGTGAAAGACAACAACGTCGAACGTCGTCTGCACCGTCGCGAGCTGGCGTATCTCTCCGCTGACGATCTGCGTTCAATGTCGGATAAGGCGCTCGGTGCGCTGCGTCTGGCTGTGGCAGATAACGAACACCTGCGCGACGTGCTGCGCATGTCGGAAGATCCGAAACGTCCTGAGCGTAAAATTCAGTTCTTCGTGGCGGTGTATCAGCATCTGCGTGAACGTATTCGTCAGGATATTATTCGCACCGACGACCCGGTTGAAGCCATCGAGCAGATGGAAATCGAACTGGGCCGTCTGACGGAAGAATTGACGGCGCGTGAGCAGAAGCTGGCCATCAGCTCCCGCAGCGTGGCGAATATCATTCGCAAGACGATTCAGCGCGAGCAGAACCGTATCCGCATGCTCAACCAGGGCCTGCAGAGCGTGTCGTTTGGTCAGGTGAACAGCGTGCGTCTGAACGTCAACGTCCGTGAGACGCACTCTCAGCTTCTGGAAGTGCTGGCCGCTCAGCATGAGCAGCATCAGGATCTGTTCAACAGCAACCGTCTGACCTTCTCAGAAGCGCTGGCGAAGCTCTATCAGCGCCTGAACCCGCAGATCGATATGGGTCAGCGCACGCCGCAGACCATCGGTGAAGAGCTGCTGGACTACCGTAACTATCTCGAAATGGATGTTGAAGTTAACCGTGGTTCCGATGGTTGGCTGCGTGCGGAATCAGGTGCGCTGTCGACGGGTGAAGCGATCGGTACCGGGATGTCGATTCTGGTGATGGTGGTTCAGAGCTGGGAAGAGGAGTCTCGTCGCCTGCGTGGCAAAGACATCTCGCCTTGCCGTCTGCTGTTCCTTGATGAAGCAGCACGTCTGGATGCTCGTTCTATCGCCACGCTGTTTGAACTGTGTGACCGTCTGGAGATGCAGCTCATCATCGCGGCGCCGGAAAACATCAGTCCGGAGAAAGGCACTACCTATAAACTGGTGCGTAAGGTCTTCCACAATACCGAACACGTACATGTGGTCGGACTGCGTGGCTTCGCGGCTCAGCTGCCGGAGACGCTGCCCGGCACGGCGGATGCTTCGTAGCAAGTCAGTTCAGTTCTGAGACAAAGGCGACAGTGATGTCGCCTTTTTTGTTATCCATTTTTGGCTCCGATGGTTGTATTATCTTTAATCTTCTTTACATTTGGTCAGGCAAAAGCGTTTTCGCCTTCATATACTGAGAGTAAGCCCCGGTTCGGTGGGCAGTAATGAGAGACAGGGGGCAAGGGATGTCACTGGAAAAATTATATGGTCGTCGGCTGTCAGCGCTGAGTTTATGCCTGGCGCTGGCATTTGCTCCACTGTTTAGCGTTCAGGCTGATGAGCCTGAACTAGTACCGACGGACGGTTCCGCCACGCTCGGCGATGCGTCACAGGCAATGGCGCAGGCGGACGGTCAGGCGCCTGCCGTGGCGATGATGGCTGGCATTCAGCCGCTGCCGGAGGGCGCTGCGGCGAAAAGTCGGGCCGATATTCAGTCGCTGCTGCCAGCAAACGCCACCCCGGTTTATATGAACCAACTGGCGGCGCTCTATGCCGCCAGATCCATGAAGCCGATGTGGGAAAACCGTGATGCCGTTCAGGCGTTTCAGCAGCAGCTTGCCGAAGTGGCGATTGCCGGTTTTCAGCCTCAGTTCACGCACTGGGTCGAGTTACTGACAGATCCTGCCGTGACCGGTATGGCGCGTGACGTCGTGCTTTCCGATGCGATGATGGGTTATCTCCATTTCATCAGTAATATTCCGATGCAGGGCAACCGCTGGCTCTACAGCGATAAGCCTTATGCGCTCTCCACGCCGCCGCTGTCGGTCATTAACCAGTGGCAGCTGGCACTCGATAACGGTGCGCTACCGCAGTTTGTGGCAAATCTGGCACCTCAGCATCCTCAGTATGCCGCGATGCACCAGGCGCTGCTGGCACAGCTTACGGACACCCGCCCGTGGCCACAGCTCACGGCGGTAACCAAGCTTTCTCCAGGCCAGTGGAGCAAAGATATCCCGGCACTGCGCGAGATCCTGCAACGTACCGGCATGATGGATTCTGCGCCGAATATTGCGCTGCCGGGTGATGTGGTCAGCCCGTCAGCTCAGCCCGCGAAAAAAGCGAAAGCAAGCAGTAACGCCCCCGCGGTGTATGACCGACAGCTGGTGGATGCGGTAAAACGCTTCCAGGCGTGGCAAGGGTTAGGTGCCGATGGCGTCATCGGCCAGTCGACGCGTGACTGGCTCAACGTCAGCCCGGCGCAGCGTGCGGGCGTGCTGGCCTTGAATATTCAGCGATTACGTCTGCTGCCTGGAAAATTGTCCACCGGCATTATGGTCAACATTCCGGCTTATTCCCTGGTGTATTACCTCGATGGCAATCAGGTTCTGGATTCTCGCGTAATTGTCGGACGTCCGGACCGTAAAACGCCGATGATGAGCAGCGCGTTGAACAACGTTGTCGTCAACCCGCCGTGGAACGTGCCGCCGACGCTTGCCCGTAAGGATATTTTGCCTAAAGTGCAGAATGATCCTGGCTACCTGGAACAGCATGGCTATACGGTGATGCGCGGCTGGAACAGCAGAGAGGCGCTGAATCCTTACAACATCGACTGGTCGACAATTACGGCCTCAAACCTGCCGTTCCGCTTCCAGCAGGCGCCGGGGGCACGAAACTCGCTGGGCCGTTATAAGTTCAATATGCCGAGTTCAGATGCTATCTATCTGCACGATACGCCGAACCACAATCTGTTCCAGAAGGATGCCCGGGCGCTGAGTTCAGGCTGCGTTCGCGTCAATAAGGCCTCGGAACTGGCTAATATGCTGTTACAGGATGCGGGCTGGAACGACACGCGAATCTCAGATGCGCTCAAGCAAGGTGATACTCGCTACGTCAATATCCGCCAGAGCATCCCGGTTAATCTGTATTATCTGACGGCGTTTGTTGGGGCAGACGGTAAGGCACAATATCGAACAGATATTTACAATTACGATCTCACTGCGCGATCTGGCGCACAAATTCTGCCAAAAGCGGAACAATTAATCAGGTAAATGAAGAAGTTCAGATAATTCAGTTGTCGTATCTATGCGTCATTCAGGGTCCGGATCGCTACAGGGCCCGGATTGACTGGGGTCAGGGAGCCTTGACGTCGCTTCTTTCGGCGGTTAAGGTGCCCTACGTGCGCCAGAAGTGCATAAATAACGATCACTTACTTGTAGACCTGATTATCATGGACAAATTTGACGCTAATCGCCGCAAACTGCTGGCGTTGGGTGGTGTTGCGCTGGGCGCAGCGGCCATCCTGCCTACGCCTGCATTTGCCACCCTCTCGACACCTCGTCCGCGTATTTTGACGCTCAACAACCTGCACACCGGTGAGTCGCTCAAGGCGGAGTTTTTCGATGGCAGAGGCTATATTCAGGATGAATTAGCAAGACTCAACCATTTTTTCCGTGATTTTCGCGCGAATAAAATGAAATCCATCGACCCGAAACTGTTCGATCATCTCTACCGTCTGCAAGGACTGTTGGGGACCAACAAGCCCGTGCAGCTCATTTCAGGTTACCGATCGCTCGATACCAATGATGAACTGCGCGCCCGCAGCCGCGGTGTGGCGAAGCACAGCTACCACACCAAAGGCCAGGCGATGGATTTCCATATTGAAGGCGTTTCGTTGAGCAATATTCGCAAAGCTGCGTTATCTATGCGCGCAGGTGGTGTAGGATACTACCCACGTAGTAACTTTGTGCATATTGATACCGGGCCGGTCAGGACCTGGTAACGAAACAGGAGCCTCATGAACTATCGTATTATCCCGGTTACGGCATTCGCTCAAAACTGTTCACTTATCTGGTGTGAGCAAACCAAACTTGCCGCCCTGGTCGATCCGGGCGGTGATGCTGAGCGAATCAAAGAGGAAGTCGCGGCAGCGGGCGTTACGCTGATGCAGATCCTGCTGACTCACGGTCATCTCGATCACGTCGGTGCTGCGGCGGAGCTGGCACAGCATTACGGTGTGCCGGTTATCGGACCGGAAAAAGAAGATGAGTTCTGGCTCCAGGGGCTGCCGGCGCAGAGCCGGATGTTCGGCCTCGAAGATTGTCAGCCGTTAACGCCAGACCGCTGGCTGAATGAAGGTGATTCAGTCAGCGTCGGCAACGTCAGCCTGCAGGTGCTGCACTGTCCGGGCCATACGCCGGGCCACATTGTTTTTTATGACGCGGCTTCGCAGCTGCTGATTTCAGGCGATGTGATTTTCAAAGGTGGAGTAGGGCGCAGCGATTTCCCGCGTGGCGATCACAGCCAGCTTATCGATTCGATAAAGCGTAAACTGTTGCCGCTGGGGGATGAGGTGAGCTTCATTCCGGGCCACGGCCCGATGTCGACGCTCGGACATGAGCGTGTGCATAATCCTTTCCTGCAGGATGAAATGCCAGTCTGGTAAGCTAACGGACTGAAGCAGAAACAAAAAAGGCCGCTAAGCGGCCTTTTTTAATGGCTGGAATTACAGCACGGCAACGATGGCTTCACACAGCGGGGCCATGTTGTCCGGGGTCATTCCTGCAACGTTGATACGGCCGGAAGCGACGGCGTAGACACCGAACTCTTCACGCAGACGCAGCACCTGGTCTTTGGTCAGGCCACTGAAGGAGAACATACCGTTCTGCCTGGTGATAAAGGTGAAATCACGCTCTGCACCTTTCTCCGCCAATGTGTTCACAAACAGCAGACGCATGCGCTGAATGCGCTGGCGCATATCGGTCAGCTCCTGTTCCCAGATGGCGCGCAGCGCGTCATTGCTGAGAATGGTCGCGACAACCGCCGCACCGTGCGCCGGTGGGTTGGAGTAGTTGGCACGAATAACCGCTTTCATCTGGCTGAATGCGCGGTCGGCGGTTTCTGTATCCGCACAAACCAGCGTACAGGCACCTACACGCTCATTGTAGAGGCCAAAGTTTTTCGAGAAGGAGCTGGCAACCAGCAGCTCTTTATGGACGGCAGCGAACGCACGCAGCCCTTCTGCATCTTCTTCCAGCCCACGAGCAAAGCCCTGATAGGCGAAGTCGAAGAGCGGCAGCCAGCCTTTCTCGACGGAAAGTTTCGCGAGCTGTTCCCACTGCTCAAGCGTCGGGTCGATGCCGGTTGGGTTATGGCAGCAGCCGTGGAAGAGAACGACATCGCCCGCCTGCGCTTCATTCAGGCTTGCCAGCAGGCCGTTAAAATCCAGTCCGTGCTGCGCGGCATCGTAATAAGTGTATTCACGAACTTCCAGGCCCGCAGAGTTGAATACGCTCTTGTGGTTAGGCCAGCTTGGGTTGCTGACCCATACGCGTTTAACGTCGGTATTTTTTGCGAGGAAATCCGCTGCTACGCGCAATGCGCCTGTGCCGCCAGGCGTCTGGGCGGTGCGTGCACGTTTGTCGGTAACAACCGCGCTGCCTTTTCCGAACAGCAGCTCCTGAGTGCAGCGGCCGAACTCCGGAATACCATCAATGCCGAGATAGTTTTTGGTGGTTTCGTTTTCCAGCAGATAGAGCTCTGCCTTTTTCACGCTGGTCAGAACAGGGGTTTTGCCGGTTTCATCTTTGTAAACACCAATGCCGAGGTTGATTTTACTCGGACGGTCATCGGCACGAAACAGATCGGCAAGACCCAGAATGGGGTCGGCAGGGGCAGCGGTAATGTTCTCAAACATGACGAGGTTCCATTGTGGTTACGGAAGGGAAATCCGCTATCAGGTTAACGGGAGATTTGCGAAAAGCCAACCGTTTGCAGCAAAAACCGAGGGGCTTTTCGAAAGTCACCATTATTAACTGCCAGGCATAAAAAAACAGGGCCGAAGCCCTGTTTCTTAATGGCATATAACTCAGTGGCGTGAGTCTTAGAACTGGTAAACGATACCTACAGCAGCCTGGTCGTCGGTAGCCAGACCGGTTGTTTTAGAGTAGGCGTTGTCGTCCAGCAGGTTGAATTTGTACGCTGCATAGACGTTCATGTTCTTGTTGAAGTAGTACCAGGTACCTACTTCGATATATTTCACGAGGTCAGCATCGCCGCCCTTGAAGGATTCGCCATTGGTGATGTTGGTACGAGCCAGCAGGTCTTTACCTTTAGACTGTACGTAACCGATGGATGGACGCAGGCCGAAATCGAACTGGTACTGAACCACTGCTTCGATGTTCTGAGTTTTGTTAGCAAAGTTGCTATCTGGCTCGCGAGTCATATTAGTGGTTTCAGCGTACATCACAGCAGCGTATACGTTGTTCGCATCGTATTTGAACGCAGTAGACCATGCTTCAGCGCGATCGCCGCCAGCGCTTGCTGCACCGTAAACCTGACCAGCATATGGACCAGCTGGGATTACGTAAGTCGTTGGGTTAACCTGCGCGTTAGTACGGTCAGCAGTTTCATAACCAGCGGCTACGCTGAAGCCTTCCAGGAATGCGTACTGTACGGAGGTGCTGAAACCGTCGCCGTTTGCTTTAGCGCCGTTGCCGCTCAGGCTGTAGCTTTGAGCTGCGCCGTTGTCGTCGTCATAATCAACGTTGATTGGGCTGTTGCGATCGTTTTTACCCTGATACTGCAGGGCGAAGCTCAGGCCATCAACCAGACCGAAGAAGTCGGAGTTACGGTAGGTCAGAACGCCAGTGGTACGGCCGTTCATGAAGTTGTCGGTTGCAGCCCAGGAGTCGCCGCCCCACTCAACCAGCATATCGGTATATGCCGCTACGTCGTAGATGGCACCGTAGTTACGACCGTAGTCGATAGAACCTGCGTCACCAAACTTCAGACCTGCGAAGGCCAGACGAGTTTTGGTACCCTGGGAGCCTTCGACATTGGATGCATCCAGGTTGTATTCCCACTGACCGTAACCGGTGATCTGGTCGTTGATCTGAGTTTCACCTTTGAAGCCGATACGGGCATAAGTGGTGTCTTCGTTGGAGGTGTTGCCGTTGGTGGTCCAGATGTGTTCACCAACTGCTTTACCATAGAAGTCCAGTTTGTTGGCATTTTTGTTATAGATTTCTGCTGCGTTTGCCGCACCAGCTGCCAACAGGGCAGGGATAACCACTGCCAGGATATTGCGCTTCATCATTATTTATTACCCTCATTGGTTTTTTTATTGACACTCGCCACTGCCGCCAATGAATTCCGTCAATAAAAATTTACGGAACTATTGATGAGAGTTTGGTGTCTTTCTGTGTCTGACAGGCATATTTCCATTCATGACAACGTTTCGCTAGCCGGAAAGTGCTACAAACATCGCAACTGAGTAACAAAAAGAAATAATGTGTAATAAATTGTGAATTTTCGGGAACTTTGTGAACCACCTCAAATTTCCTTGAGCATCGCCTGATTAATGACCGGGTCCTTATCTATCTATATGAAATGCTTATTTTAATTTTCAATAAGGGCTTTTCTTATCTAAGAATGCTTCTCATCTCACTTTTTCTTATGACGCAAAGTTAACTTTTTGTGCGCGTTGCCGGTGGTTATTTTGTGTGCTAAGTCCGAAAGCCTCACTTAAGCGCCACTGAATGATTGGTGAAAAAATGTGCGGAATTATTACAGGACACGAGGCGTAACATTTTGGCGGGGGAGGGTGGTTGACCTTTATGTTTGTAGAAATTTGTTCACAAATACTGACACAGGCCAAAAAAAAGCCAGCATGAATGCTGGCTTTTAAAGGGAAGTGTTACTTAGAAAGTGGCGTTACGTGGCGTACGTGGGAACGGGATCACGTCGCGAACGTTCTGAACGCCGGTAACGTAGGCGATGAGGCGCTCAAAGCCAAGACCGAAGCCAGCGTGCGGCACGGTGCCGTAGCGACGCAGGTCGCGATACCAGCTGTAATCTTCTTTATTGAGACCCATTTCAGCCAGACGTGCATCAAGCACATCCAGACGCTCTTCACGCTGCGAACCGCCGATGATCTCGCCAATGCCCGGGGCCAGTACGTCCATCGCGGCAACGGTTTTGCCGTCGTCGTTAAGGCGCATATAGAAGGCCTTGATGTCTTTCGGGTAGTTTTTCACAACCACTGGCGCTTTGAAGTGTTTCTCTGCCAGATAACGTTCGTGCTCGGAAGAGAGGTCTACGCCCCAGAACACAGGGTTCTCGAACGCCTGGCCGCAGTTTTCCAGGATGGTTACCGCATCGGTGTAATCTACCTGAGCAAAGTCTGCTTCAACAAAGCGTTCCAGGCGAGTGATGGCATCCTGATCAACGCGCTCTGCGAAGAATTTCATGTCATCAGCACGCTCTTCAAGCACGGCTTTGAAGACATACTTCAGCATGGCTTCCGCCAGCGCGGCGTTATCTTCCAGGTCGGCAAAGGCTACTTCCGGCTCCAGCATCCAGAATTCCGCCAGGTGGCGGCTGGTGTTGGAGTTTTCGGCGCGGAACGTTGGGCCAAAGGTGTAAACCTTGGACAGCGCACAGGCATAAGTTTCGGCGTTCAGCTGGCCGGAAACGGTCAGGAAGGATTCACGACCAAAGAAGTCTTTGTCGTAATCCACCTTGCCCTGGTCGTTACGCGGCAGGTTTTCCAGATCCAGCGTGGAGACGCGGAACATCTCGCCCGCACCTTCGGTATCGGAAGCCGTAATCAGCGGGGTAGAAACCCAGAAATAACCCTGCTCGTGGAAGAAGCGATGCAGCGCCTGCGCCAGAGTGTGACGCACGCGGGCCACTGCACCAATCAGGTTGGTGCGCGGACGCAGGTGAGCAACTTCACGCAGATACTCGATGCTGTGGCGTTTGGCCGCCATCGGGTAAGTATCCGGATCTTCAACCCAGCCGGTCACTTCAACCCGAGAGGCCTGAATTTCGAAGCTCTGGCCCTGACCCTGAGAGGCGACAACTTTACCGGTGACAATCACGGAGCAGCCAGTGGTCAGACGCAGCACTTCCTGATTGTAATTGGGCAGAGAATTACTGACGACGGCCTGTACTGGATCAAAGCAGGAACCGTCATAGACGGCGAGGAAGGAAAAGCCAGCTTTTGAATCTCGACGGGTACGCACCCATCCGCGCACGGTGACTTCGCTGTCAACGGCTACGCGGCCCTGGAGTACGTCGGCTACAGGCACAACGCTCATAGTTATCTCTCTGTTAGTAATCCGGAATAATGTTTTCTCTTTCCGCCCTTTATAAAAAGGGGGTTCTCTATGTTACCTGTCATCTTTTAACAGACAAGCGGAAATCGCAGGGAGACGGGGAGAATTGAGAAAATAATAAGAAGAAAGGAGCCCTGAAGGCTCCTTTTTGCTGATTAGCTGGCTTTTTTGACCTGAGGCAGGTCAAAGGCTTTGCGCAGTGCTCTGACGAAGGCCTTGTCGTGGCAGATAGTTTTCCCCGGGCTGTCGGAGAGTTTCGCCACCGGCTTGCCGTTACATTCCACCAGTTTAATGACGATATTTAGCGGTTTAACCTGAGGGATATCGCAGGTCAGGCGCGTGCCGATCCCGAAGCTCAGATTCACGCGCGAAGAGAAGTGGCGGTAAAGCTCAACGGCTTTGTTCAGATCGAGATTATCGGAGAACACCAGCACTTTACTCATCGGATCGATGCCGAGCTTCTGGTAGTGCGCAATGGCTTTTTCACCCCATTCCACCGGGTCCCCGGAGTCATGGCGCAAGCCCTGATAGCGCTCGGCAAACTCCGGGCCGAAGTCACGCAGGAAGGCATCCATGGTGATGCAGTCGGTCAGGGCGATGCCGAGCTGATCCGGGTACTCTTCGAGCCATGCGGCGAGCGCCACGCGCTGGCTGGTGGCCAGTTCAGGGCTGATTTGCTGGTGTGCCTGGAACCATTCGTGTGCCTGGGTGCCCATCGGTTCAAGCGACAGGCGGCGAGCCAGATCGTAGTTGCTGGTGCCAATAAACCATTTTTCCTGCTGAAGACGCTCGACAATCGCCTGCTGCACTTCGCGAGAGAAGCGACGGCGGGTGCCGAAGTCCATCAGGCGGAAGCCGGACATGTCGATATCCTGAGTCAGCTGTTTGAACTCTGCAAGCTTGCGCTCCAGCGTTGACAACGCAAGTTCAACGCCCGCTTCAGGCGAGCGATAGCGGTGGACCAGCTCACTGATCACGGCGAGCAGCGGGACTTCCCACATGATCACCTCGCGCCACGGGCCGGTGATGCGAATGTTCAGTTTGCCGTTGTCGTTACGAACGGTGACCTGCTGCGGGTTATAGCGAAACTCGCGCAGCCAGTTCAGGTAGTCTGATTTGAAGAAAGGCAGGCCAGACAGCCACTGAAACTCATCGTCCTTCAGCCGCAGCGACTGCATCGCTTCGACTTGTTCACGAATGGCGTCTGCGTAAATTCCAAGCAGGTCGTCACCGCGGCAGCGGAATTCTGCAGCCACCTGCACATCATAATAATGATGGAAGACGGCCTGCTGCATGTGCAGCTTATAAGCATCTGTATCAAGCAGAGTCTGCAGAACAGGGGAAGCGAATTGTGTCATGGTGCGCAATAGCGTCCTCTTAAAGGAGCGTTTAGTACAATAAACAACGGCTGAAACCGCAGGAGTATACCTTGTTTATCGATTTATTGAACCCCGATCACACCACAAGGCTTTCGGTGGGTCGAGGGCAAATCGTGCCGCGTGTTATCAATATGTAGCAATTTGCGTGCTTACCCCTGAAAAGATGAACATTCTGCGTAGCGCCAAAGTTACAACAGGAATAGACTGAGGCCGATACTTTACAAAAGATGCTAAAGGTTTTTTATGACACAACAGCCCCAAGCCAAATACCGCCACGACTACCGTGCGCCGGAATACCTGATCAGCGATATCGACCTGACCTTTGACCTGGATGCCGCAAAAACCGTCGTGACGGCTGTCAGCCAGATTACCCGTCACGCTGCGTCTGCCACGCCACTGCGCTTGAACGGTGAAGACTTAACGCTGATTTCACTGCACGTGAATGATGAGCCGTGGAGTGAGTATAAAGAAGAAAACAATCAGCTGGTGATCGACGGCCTGCCGGAGCGTTTTGAGCTGCGCATCGTCAACGAAATCAGCCCGGCTGCGAATACCGCGCTGGAAGGGCTTTACCAGTCCGGTGAAGCGCTCTGTACGCAGTGTGAAGCTGAAGGCTTCCGCCATATCACCTGGTATCTCGATCGCCCGGATGTGCTGGCGCGCTTTACCACCAAAATTATCGCCGATAAGAGCAAGTACCCTTATCTGTTGTCCAACGGCAACCGCGTTGCTGAAGGTGAACTCGAAAACGGTCGTCACTGGGTGCAGTGGCAGGATCCGTTCCCGAAACCTTGCTACCTGTTCGCGCTGGTGGCCGGTGACTTCGACGTGCTGCGTGATAAATACGTCACCCGTTCTGGCCGTGAAGTGGCGCTGGAGCTGTTCGTCGATCGCGGTAACCTGGACCGCGCGCCGTGGGCGATGACTTCGCTTATCAACTCCATGAAGTGGGACGAAGAGCGCTTTGGCCTCGAGTACGATCTCGACATCTATATGATTGTCGCCGTCGACTTCTTCAACATGGGCGCAATGGAGAACAAAGGCCTCAACGTCTTTAACTCCAAATATGTGCTGGCCCGCACCGATACGGCAACCGATAAAGACTATCTCGATATCGAACGCGTTATTGGCCACGAATACTTCCACAACTGGACCGGCAACCGCGTTACCTGTCGTGACTGGTTCCAGCTGAGCCTGAAAGAGGGCTTAACGGTGTTCCGCGATCAGGAGTTCAGCTCCGACCTCGGCTCCCGCGCGGTGAACCGCATCAGCAACGTGCGCACCATGCGCGGCATGCAGTTTGCAGAAGATGCCAGCCCAATGGCGCACCCGATTCGCCCGGACATGGTTATCGAAATGAACAACTTCTACACCCTGACGGTGTATGAGAAGGGTTCAGAAGTGATTCGCATGCTGCACACGCTGCTTGGCGAAGCGAACTTCCAGAAAGGGATGCAGCTGTACTTTGAGCGTCACGACGGCAGTGCCGCCACCTGCGATGATTTTGTGCAGGCGATGGAAGATGCCTCCAATGTCGATCTCTCCCACTTCCGCCGCTGGTACAGTCAGTCCGGCACGCCAGTTGTGACCGTGCATGACGACTACAACCCGGAAACCGAGCAGTACACGCTGACCATCAAGCAGCACACGCCGCCGACCTCAGAGCAGCAGGATAAGCAGCCGCTGCACATTCCGTTCGATATCGAGCTGTATGACAACGAAGGCAAAGTGATTCCGCTGCAGAAGGGCGGTCATCCGGTACATAACGTGCTGAACGTGACCCAGGCCGAGCAGACGTTCATCTTCGACAATGTGTACTTCCAGCCTGTGCCGTCCCTGCTGCGTGAGTTTTCTGCGCCGGTGAAGCTGGAGTATAAGTGGAGCGATCAGCAGCTGACTTTCCTGATGCGTCACGCTCGCAATGACTTCTCCCGCTGGGATGCCGCGCAGAGCCTGCTTGCCACCTACATCAAGCTCAACGTCAATCGTCATCAGCAGCACCAGCCGCTGTCGCTGCCGGTTCACGTGGCCGATGCGTTCCGCGCCATTCTGCTGGATGAGAACATCGACCCGGCGCTGGCGGCCGAAATTTTGACGCTGCCTTCGGTGAATGAAATCGCCGAGCTGTTCGAGATCATCGATCCGGTGGCCATTGCGACGGTGCGTGAAGCGCTGACCCGCACGCTGGCCAAAGAGCTGGCGGACGAGTTCCTGGCTATCTACAACGCCAACAAGCTTGATGCTTATCGCGTTGAACATGCGGATATTGGCAAGCGCTCCCTGCGTAACACCTGCCTGCGCTACCTGGCGTTTGGCGATGCAGAGCTTGCGGATAAGCTGGTTCAGCACCAGTATCATCACGCTGACAACATGACCGACGCTCTGGCAGCGCTGGGCGCGGCGGTGGCGGCTCAGCTGCCGTGTCGCGATGCGCTGATGCAGGAGTACGACGACAAATGGCACCATGACGGTCTGGTGATGGACAAGTGGTATATTCTGCAAGCCACCAGCCCGGCGGAAAACGTACTGGAAACCGTGCGTGGCCTGCTGAAGCACCGCTCTTTCACCCTGAGCAACCCGAACCGCATTCGTTCGCTGATTGGGGCTTTTGCGATGAGCAACCCGGCGGCGTTCCATGCGCAGGATGGCAGCGGTTATCAGTTCCTGGCAGAAATGCTGACCGAACTGAACAGCCGTAACCCGCAGGTGGCTTCCCGTCTGATTGAACCGCTGATCCGCCTGAAGCGTTACGATGCAGCGCGTCAGGAAAAAATGCGCGCAGCGCTGGAGCAGCTGAAAGGCCTGGAGAATCTCTCCGGCGATCTGTTCGAGAAGATCGGCAAAGCGTTAGCGTAATAAGCCAGCCCGGCGAGGCCACTCGCCGGGCAAAATCAAAATCCGCCGTTATAGTAAGAATAGTGTGCTCAACAGGCGAATGGCGATGTCTTACTCCATTGGTGAATTTGCCCGGCTCTGCGGAATTACCCCCGCGACTCTTCGGGCGTGGCAGCGCCGTTATGGTCTGCTCCGGCCACTGAGAACCGACGGCGGGCACAGGCAGTACACTGAAGACGATGTGCAGCAGGTTTTAATCATTCTCGACTGGATCAAGAAGGGCGTTTCCGTCGGGCAGGTGAAGCCTTTGCTGACTCGCGCCACGCAGCCGCAGCACCACAACTGGCGCGATATGCAGGACGCAATGCTCCAGCGACTTAAAGAAGGAAAAGTAGAATCGCTTGGACAGCTCCTCTATGACGCCGGGCGCGACTATCCCCGCACGGATTTAGTAAGAGAAGTGCTTCGTCCTCTGCGCAGCAAAGTCTCCGCCAATATTCCCGTCATGCAAACTCTGCGCAACCTTCTCGATGGGATCATCATTTCCTACGTCTCATTTTGTTTACGCGCCGATAAAAAAGCCTCAGGCGAGAATGTTCTGCTTTGCGGCTGGCATCTCAATGACCCGTGTGAAATCTGGCTCGAGGCGCTGATGCGTACCGGGCAAGGGCTACGCATCGATCTGCTTCCGTCAGGCTTCACCACGCTGTCGCCGGAGATATTCCCTGACCGAAAGTGGCTGTTGGTCACCACCGGAGAGCTCACGGCAGGCAGACAAAAACAGATCCAGCAATGGCGGCAAGAGGTTCATTCGCTGGAGGTGATTACGCTCTGAAATTGTGGGTACGCTCTGCCGATTACTTAAATATCCCCCTAAACCTGTCCACTTTGGCGGCCAGTAGCTACGCTTGACGTTTACGCTCGCCTTCTCGTAATAAACTGAAAAATCGACAAAACAGAATATATCGTTCTCAAATCTTGGACAGATTTCGCACAGTGTCTAAGTTTTAATCATGGGCGCTTTTCGTCTCTCACCACAAGGGCGGGCAACATGAGTACTCCTTCTGGCGTCATTGACCGCTTTGTTCAGTATTACGTGGCTCTGGATAACCAGCCTGTCTCCACGGTCCGGACCCTTTATCACCCTGCAGCCCGGCTCGTTGATCCGTTTGGCGAACACCAGGGCAGTGAGGCGATCGCACGTTATTTTGAGCATCTGCTGGCCAATGTGCGCCAGTGCCGATTCGACATCGACAAAATTCTGCAGCAGGGCAACGACTTCTCGGTGTCCTGGATCATGCGGTGGGCGCATCCTCGTATAAAGGGCGGTGAAATTTTGTCCCTCCCTGGCTGCTCAATGGTGACGTCTCAGGGCGAAACCGTCATTTATCAGCGTGATTATTACGATGCCGGGGAGATGCTGTACGAACATCTGCCGATTTTGGGCTGGGCGGTACGCGGTGTGAAAAGGCGGGTGCGCGTATGAAGACCGTGCTTATCACCGGGGCCAGTTCAGGTATTGGCGAAGGATTGGCAAAGTCATGGGCCGATGATGGCTGGCAGGTGATCGCCTGCGGTCGCGATCGGCAGAGGCTGGACGCGCTGGAACAATACCATGGCCGTATCAGCGGGCGTGTGTTTGACATCACCGACGCAAACGCCTGTCAGCAGGCGCTGGCAGACTGTGCCGCCGATCTGGTGATTCTCTGCGCGGGAACCTGTGAATACATGGATCAGGGCGTGATTGATGCAGCAAGCGTGGAACGGGTCATGGCGACCAACTTTATGGGGCCGGTCAACTGCCTTGCTGCGCTTCAAAGCCGGCTGACCCCCGGTTGTCGGGTGGTGCTGGTGAGTTCCATGGCGCACTGGCTCCATTTTCCCCGAGCAGAGGCTTACGGTGCGTCGAAAGCCGCTGTCACCTGGTTCGCTCGCTGCCTGCGGCTGGAGTGGGAGCGAAAAGGTATCGCCGTCACGGTTGTGTTCCCGGGTTTTGTCGACACGCCACTGACGCAGAAAAATGATTTTGCGATGCCGGGCCTGGTCAGCGTTGAAGAGGCGGTGAGGGCCATTCGGCGCGGTGTTGCAAAAGGCAAAGCAGAGATCGCGTTTCCGCAAGGTTTTGGCCTGGTGTTGCGAGCGCTCGGCGCATTACCCGCTTTTGCTCAGCGCGCCCTGCTGCGCAGGATGGTGCGACCATGAAGATCGCGATAGTCGGGAGCGGGATTGCTGGCTTAACCTGCGCCTGGCGGCTGGCCGGGCATCATCAGGTCACTCTTTTTGACGCAGGCGTGACGGCTGGCGGCCACACGGCAACGGTGGACGTCGACACGCCTCAGGGAACCTATGCCATCGACACGGGTTTTATCGTCTACAACGATCGCACCTATCCGCGTTTTATCGGGCTGTTGAGCGAGCTGGGTATCAGCGGGCAAAAAACGGAGATGAGTTTCTCCGTACACAACCCGGTAAGCGGCCTGGAATATAACGGTCACACGCTCGCTTCGCTGTTTGCCCAGCGCCGTAATCTTTTCAATCCCTCTTTCTGGGGATTGCTCAAAGAGATACTGCGCTTTAATCGCCTGGCCAAGCAGGCATTAACTGCGCCTTTACGTGAGAGCGACACGCTGGAGAGCTTCCTGGAAAAGCACGGCTTCAGCGCTTTTTTCGCAAAGCATTATATTTTGCCGATGGGCGCCGCCATCTGGTCCTCTTCGCTTCAGGAAATGCGTCGCTTCCCACTCCCGCTGTTTTTACATTTTTTTGAGCATCACGGTCTGCTGGACGTGACGCAACGCCCGCAATGGTACGTGGTGCCCGGCGGGTCGCGGGAGTACGTCCGGGCCATGCTTAATGCCCTGGGTGGACGCATTGACCTGAAGCTGGACTCACCAGTGCAGAAAGTCATTCGGCACGAGCGGGGTGTTGAACTTGAGGCGGGTGGCGCGACTTACGCCTTCGATCAGGTGATATTTGCCTGCCATTCCTCGCAGGCCCTTTCCTTGCTGGAGCAGCCTTCAAAGAGTGAGGAGGAGATCCTCGGCGGGATTAGCTGGCAGCGTAATGAAGTGATTTTGCACAGCGACGCGCGCTGGCTGCCGAAGCGCAAACGGGCCTGGGCGAGCTGGAATTATCGCCTGAGCGAACACGACGAGGCCCGGGCCTGTATGACCTACAACATGAATATTTTGCAGGGGCTTCCTGAGGGCAGCCCACTCTTTTGCGTCACGCTCAACCCGGACTCTCCCATAGATGAGCGTTTCGTATGGCGACGTTTTGAGTATGAGCATCCGCTGTTTACGCCGCAAAGCGCGCTCGCTCAGGCACGGCGTAAAGAGATTAACGGCCAGCAGCGGAGCTGGTTCTGCGGGGCTTACTGGTACAACGGCTTTCACGAGGACGGCGTGCGCAGTGCGCTGGATGTGGTGCAGGGGATTGCCAGAGAGGAGGGTGCCCAATGAACAGCTGCCTCTATCAGGGAATGCTGCGTCACCGTCGCATGCACCCGCGAATCCATCAGTTTCAGTACCGCCTTTTTATGGCGTGGCTCGACCTGGATGAACTGGACGCACTCCCTTCAGTGGGGATCCGACGTAATCGGTTTGCCGTCGCCTCGTTTCACGACAGCGATTATCCGCTGGGGACGCCGCTCAAGGCGCAGGTATTAGCGCGGCTGGAAGCGCTGACGGGCCAGCGCCCTGAAGGACGGGTGATGCTTCTGACCCAATTACGCTATTACGGCTTTCATTTCAACCCGGTTAATTTTTATTACTGTTATGACCGGGCAGGCACGCTTGGCTGGATCCTGGCGGAAGTGCGCAACACGCCGTGGAATGAGAGGCACTACTATGCGGTTGACGGGCAGCGGACGTTGCCGGTTGCTAAAGCGTTCCACGTTTCGCCGTTTAACCCCATGGATATGGTTTATCACTGGCGCTTCAACTGCCCGGGCCAGACTTTGCGCATGCACATCGAAAACCATCAGCAGATGAAAATTTTTGACGCCACCCTGATGCTGACCCGTTTGCCTCTCACGCGTCCGGTGCTGGCGAGGTTGATGCGCCGACTCCCCCTGATAACGCTGAAAACGGTTGTCGCTATCTACTGGCAGGCGCTGCGGCTCTGGTTTAAGCGTGTGCCACTTCATTCTCACCCCGCTAACAGGAGCGAACGCTCATGACCGATCCCGCCTTAGCGCTTGAACCTGGTATTCCTCGCAAAGCCCGTATCGCGCGGCGATTGCTGTTCCGCCTGTTGGCTGGCATTGAACAGGGGTCGATCACCGTCATCGACGGCGGCCGTCATTTTCATTTTGGCAATCCTGCCGATGCGCTGAGCGCAGAGGTGCGGGTCGTCAATTCAGTCGCCTACTGGCGCGTGCTGACCGGTGGCAGTCTTGCCGCTGCCGAAACCTGGATGGACGGCGAGTGGGAAACGCCCCATCTGACGGTGCTGCTGCAGATCCTGGCTCTTAATGGAACGGTTCTCGGGCGGCTGGAATACGGCTTCAGGTTGCTGGGGGCCCCTGTCGAACGCATACGCCACTGGATGCGTCGTAACCACCGGTCCCAGGCCAGGGAGAATATCGCGGCCCACTACGATCTGGGTAATTTGTTCTATGCCCATTTCCTCGATGAAGATCTGCTTTATTCCAGCGCGCTGTTTAGCGCCGACAATCAGGATTTGCGCAGCGCTCAACGGGCGAAAATGGCGCGGCTGTGCGAGCAACTGGCGCTGCAGGCCGGGGATCATCTGCTGGAAATTGGCAGCGGATGGGGAGCCATGGCGGAGTATGCCGCTCGTCATTATGGCTGCCGGGTGACGACGGCGACGCTCTCCCAGGAGCAGTACGACTGGACCCGCAGGCGAATCGCCCTGGCCGGGCTGCAGGACAGAGTGGAAGTGCTGCTTTGCGATTATCGTGATTTAAACGGCCAGTATGACAAGCTGGTTTCTGTCGAAATGATCGAAGCGGTAGGCCAGCGCTATCTGCCTGAGTTTTTCCGCACCTGTCAGGCTCGTCTCGTTCCGGGCGGCAAAATGGTGATTCAGGCGATTACCATCCAGGATCAGCGTTTTCAGGATTATAGGAAAAGCGTTGATTTTATTCAGCGTTATATCTTTCCGGGCGGATTCCTGCCGAGCATCACGGTCATGAGTCAGCTCATGACCCGCCATACCGATTTTGTCGTGCGCAACGTCTTTGATATGGGGCCCGACTACGCCCGGACGTTATCACACTGGCGCCAGCGTTTCGTGCAGGCCTGGCAGGATATTGAAAAACTCGGCTTTGATGAACGGTTTCGGCGGATGTGGCTTTACTACTTTGGTTACTGTGAGGCGGGATTCAATGCCCGGACCATCAGCGTCGTTCAGCTCACTGCCGAACGTGTATGAGCCCCCGTCTGCGGGTTGCGTTGCTGGCCGTGGGTTTCGATATCTACTGGACGCTGGTGGTGTTGCTTCGTGAACGTGGGGAATATATTTGGTTGGCGCTGGCGATAGTGGCCTGCGGTATTTTGCCTGCTCGCCAAAGCATCCTGGCGGTGGCGCTCACCCTGGCGGGCTGCCTGCTGGACAGCCTGTGGCTGAAAACAGGGCTGGTCTTATTTGAAGGCAGCCAGTTTCTGCCGCTGTGGATGATGTCGCTCTGGCTGATGTTCGCCTCCGTCTGGACGCATTTGATGTGTACCACGACGCTGCCGCTCTGGCTGATGACGCTGCTGGCCACGGTCGGTGGCCCGGCGGCCTATGTGATTGGCCAACATGTAGGGGCAATGGTCTTCCTGAAGCCCTGGCTTACGGTGTGCAGCGCCATGGCGTGCGGATGGCTGGTGCTGGCGCTTCTGTTTCATTGGATGGTGAGGCAATGGCGATGATAGGCAAGGCGTTGCTCCTGATTGGGCTGACCATCGCGCTGCCCGTGTTGGCCACCACAAGCTGGCTGAACTGGCAAAAAGTGGGTGAGGCGACGCTCACCTGGGGGCCGTTTACCGTATACCATTCACAGCTTTTCACGCCCGATGGTCGTCCGGGCGGGCCGGGTAGCGATCGGGCTCTGGTCATTACCTATCTGCGAGATGTCGATCGGGAGGATCTTATCGAGGCCACCCGTAAACAGTGGCAGGCGCTGGGGATAATGACGAATGAAGCAGAAAGCGAGGCATGGCTCAAGCAGCTTGATGGCTTCTGGCCGGACGTGCATCCGGGCACCCAGCTCACGTTTTCCATCATAAGTCAGCAAGGCCAGTTCTGGTATCGCGCATCCGCAGCACAAAAGGGGTTCATTCCGATAGGGCCGCCGCAATCGCTACGCTTCAGCCAAAGCTTTTTGGCGATATGGCTCGATCCTCACACCCAGTATCCTGAGCTGCGTCAGCAGCTACTCGGAGGCAGACAATGAGACGAATAGTAACGGCGTGCCTGGCACTGATGATGCTACTGAGTGGATGCAGCACCGAAATCACTGACTACCGACAGCAGCAGCCCGCGTTAGATATATTTCACTATTTCAACGGGCAAACGGAAGCCTGGGGCATGGTGCAGGATCGGCAGGGGAAACAGCTCCGCCGTTTCCACGTGGTGATCAACGGCACGGTAGTGGGTGACACCCTGACGCTTGCGGAGCAGTTCCGCTATGACGATGGAGAAAAACAGCAGCGCGTCTGGCACATTCGGCGCACCAGCCCGGGACGCTACGAAGGCAGGGCGGGCGATATTCAGGGCGTTGCGAAAGGGCAGTCGGCGGGGAACGCCCTGCACTGGCAGTACAGCATGAACGTGAAGGCCAACGGCAAAACCTGGCTGCTGGACTTTGATGACTGGATGTACCTGCAGGACGGTCAGCACCTGTTTAATAAAACGGAAATGAAAAAATTTGGCTTCACCGTGGGTGTGGTCACGCTGTTTTTCTCCAAATCAGCGTCGTGAAAGCTGTCGCAGCGCGACGTGAGGTTTTGCACGGGTGATTGCGAACCCTCACGCGCGATTTTCTGCGAGCAGATGCACGTGTATGTATTGATGCCTCAAGCTTTCTGACGAACAGGCGCCTGCGGAGCGCCACGTTTCATCACCCGATTTAACACTTCAGCTTCCAGTTCTGCCAGGCGCGCCGATCCTTTTCGGCGCGGGCGAGGGAGATCAATCGTCAGATCGAGGCCAATTTTGCCTTCCTCAATCAGCAGCACCCGGTCGGCCATCGCCACCGCTTCGCTGACGTCGTGCGTCACCAGCAGCACGGTGAAACCCTGACTCAGCCACAGCGTTTCAATCAGATCCTGCATCTCCAGCCGCGTGAGGGCATCGAGTGCACCCAAAGGTTCATCCAGCAGCAGTAAGCCCGGGCGATGAATCAGGGCCCGCGCCAGCGCCACGCGCTGTTTTTGTCCACCGGACAACGCCGCAGGCCACTCCCCGGCGCGATCGTCCAGCCCAACGGCCTCCAGCGCATCGAGGGCGCTTTGCCGCCAGCTGCCTTTCAGACCCAGGCCGACGTTATCGATGACCGTCTTCCACGGCAGCAGCCGCGCATCCTGAAACATCATTCTCGTTTCCTGCTGGCTGGCGCTCAGCGGCCCGTTGCCCGCCAGAAGTTCGCCCTCATTAGGTTTTTCCAGCCCGGCCAACAGGCGAAGCAGCGTGCTTTTACCGCCACCGCTGCGGCCCACTACCGCCACAAACTGGCCCGCAGGTATGTGCAGATTGAGCTCATTGAGTACAGTGTTCGTGCCGTAGCGTTTGCCGATGCCGTTCAGCAGCAGCGGAATGCCGGGGTTCAGACGCGCCGTATTCATACCGCAGCCTCCTTCAGTTGATAAGCCGGGTTCCAGCGTAGCCAGACGCGTTCCAGAAGCTGCGCGCTGACGTCAGCCAGTTTGCCCAGCAGGGCGTAAAGAATAATGGCGACCACCACCACATCCGTTTGCAGAAATTCGCGGGCGTTCATCGCCAGATAGCCGATGCCGGAGTTGGCAGAAATGGTCTCCGCGACGATCAGCGTCAGCCACATCAGGCCGAGGGCGAAACGTACGCCGACCATCATCGACGGCAATGCGCCAGGTAAGATTACGTGCCAGAAAAGGGCAAAACCGGACAGCCCATAGCTGCGTGCCATCTCCACCAGACCCCGATCGATATTGCGGATGCCGTGCCAGGTGTTGATATAAATGGGGAACAGCGTGCCGAGCGCGACGAGGAAAATTTTGGCGCTCTCATCAATGCCAAACCACAGGATAACCAATGGGATGAGCGCGAGGTGTGGCACGTTGCGCAGCATCTGGATTGACGTATCCAGCAGGCGCTCTCCCCAGCGCGACAGGCCGCTGATAAGCCCCAATACCAGCCCAATCGATCCGCCGATGGAGAAGCCGATCAGCGCCCGCCAGGTGCTGATCGCGAGGTGTTGCCACAGCTCGCCGCTGGCCGAAAGGGACCAGAAGGCTTCAACGACGCCCTCTGGCGAGGGCAGAATGCGGTTTGAGAGCCCGCCGGTGACGGAGGCGATTTGCCAGACGATCACGATGCCCACCGGCAGCAGCCAGGGGGCAAGGCGCAGTAGCCATTTGCTTGCAGATGCTGCCATAAATGCTCCTTAGCTCTGTGCAACCTTGCGCGGCAGAAATTCGTTAGCGACCGCTTCACCCTGCACCTGCAATGACTGCGGTTGAGGAACTTCAGGGATGGCGACATCCAGGTGCGGGAACAGCAGTTCGCCGACTTTGTAGGCCTCTTCAAGGTGTGGGTAGCCTGAGAGCACGAAGCTGTCGATGCCCAACGCGGCGTATTCATTAATGCGAGCCGCCACGGTCGGACCATCGCCAACCAGTGCCGTGCCCGCCCCGCCGCGAACCAGGCCGACGCCTGCCCACAGGTTTGGGCTGATTTCCAGGTTGCTGCGTCTGCCGCCGTGCAGGGCGGCCATCCGCTGCTGGCCTACGGAATCAGTCCGGGCGAATGCTGCCTGCGCTTTGGCTATGGTGTCGTCGTCCAGTCTTGAAATCAGGCGATCGGCAGCGGCCCAGGCTTCGGCATTGGTTTCACGAACAATCACGTGCAGGCGAATGCCGAATCTCACTTTTCGCCCGTGTCGAGCGGCTTTTTCGCGTACCTGGGCAATCTTCTCTTTAACCTGCTCCGGCGGCTCGCCCCAGGTCAGATATAAATCGACCTGTTCAGCAGCCAGCTCCTGCGCCACCTCCGAAGAACCACCAAAGTACAGCGGCGGGCGAGGCTGCTGAACAGGCGGGAACAGCAGTTTTGCGCCACGTACTTTCTGGAATTTACCGTCAAAATCGACCGTTTCACCCTCCAGCAAGCGCCGCCAGATGTGAGTAAATTCCGCTGACGCTTCATAACGTTCTGTGTGATCGAGGAAAACGCCATCGGCGGCCAGCTCCTGCGGGTCGCTGCCGGTAACAAGATTGAACAGCGCGCGGCCATTGGAGAGCCTGTCGAGCGTCGCTGCCTGGCGTGCGGCCACCGTCGGGGAAATCACGCTTGGGCGCAGCGCCACTAAAAATTTAAGCCGCTGGGTCACCGGGATCATCGAGGCGGCGACCAGCCAGGCATCCTCGCAGGAGCGGCCGGTCGGGATCAGCACGCCGGTAAAGCCGATCCGATCGGCGGCCTGGGCAATCTGTTGCAGGTAGCCATGATCGACGGGGCGGGCGGCGTCATCGCTGCCCAGATAGTGGCCGTCACCGTGGGTGGGTAAAAACCAGAACATATTCAGACTCATGATTTTGCTCCTTGTTGGGCGGCTGGCTGCCAGATGCGGCTTTTGATATCGACTTTTTTCGGCACCAGGCGGTTGTCATAGAACAGGTCCGCGGTCTGCTGCTGACGACGTGCGGTTTCCTCGCTGACCGGGCCGATTACCGTCGGCGGACGATGACTCAGATAGCTGGCAATCACCGCCTCCGGCAGACCCATGGTTTTCGCCAGCAGCTCGGTGCTTTGTGGACGCTGGCTGATGGTCAGCGCATCGGCCTGGCTGAAGGTGTCCAGCACGCCCTCAATAAAGGTGCCATTCTTTTCTGCGTATGGCCGGGAAGCCAGGTAGAAGGATCCGGTTTGCTTCAGTTCACTACCGTCGGTTAAGACACGCACGTCACCTTGTAACAGCGCTGCGGAATAGTACGGATCCCAGATGGCCCAGGCATCCACGTTGCCCTGCTGGAAGGCTGCCCGGGCGTCCGCGGGCGTCAGGTAAGTGGGCTGGATATCGGTGAATTTAAGGCCCGCCAGCTGTAACGCTCGCAGCACTAAGTTGTGCGAACTGGAACCTTTCTGGAAGGCGACTTTGTGACCTTTCAGATCGGCGACGGTTTTAATCGGACTGTTTTCCGGAACCAGAATGACCTCGGCTTTGGGCTTCGGCGGCTCAGCCCCTACGTAGACCAGGTCCGCGCCTGCTGCCTGGGCAAAAATCGGTGGAATATCGCCAGTGCTGCCCAAATCAATGCTGCCGACGTTCAGCGCCTCGAGCATTTGCGGGCCTGCCGGGAATTCAACCCAGGAAATTTTGGTGTTCGGGTAGCGTTTTTCCAGCAGTTCGTGGCTTTTCGCCAGCACCATGCTGACGCTGCCCTTTTGATAGCCGATTCGCAACGCGTCAGGGGCGGGTTCGGCGGCCTGGCTCCAGGCTGAAAGCGACAGCAAGCCAGTGAGCGCCAGGGTGCGAATACGCGGGCGGAACAGGTTAAACATGGGCGACTCCTTGCTTCAGATGGAAGGCCGGGACGCGAATGTCGCGGCGGTGCAGCGCCTGCCAGAAGGTTTCCAGGGCGCTGTCGAGGCGTTTTTCGAGGTTGGGGCTGAACTGCGGTTTGTGCTGATAGTCCTGCACCTGGCTGTCATCGGCGAACACACCGTGCAGAATTTCCTGGGCCTTCAGTGCGCTGAGTACGGGTTTCAGGGCGTAATCCACCGCCAGCATGTGGGCAACGGTGCCGCCGGTCGCCAGCGGCAACACCACTTTGCCTTCCAGCGCACGCTCCGGTAACAGGTCCAGCAGGGTTTTTAATGCGCCAGAAAAGGAGGCTTTATAAATGGGCGTGGCGACGATCAGTCCGTCAGCCTGTGCCAGTTGCTCAATCAGCGTTTGCAGGGCAGGGCTGTCGAAGCGGGCATACAGCAGATCTTCAGGCTCGAAATTTTGCAGGTGCCAGTGGCAGACTTCGACATCCACCCTGGAGAGGGTTTCTCTGGCATATTCCAGCAGGGCGCTGGAGCGTGAGGGAAAACGCGGACTGCCCGCTAACGTGATGACGCGCATACTCTCTCCTTATAACCAAATGTTTGCTTTTATCTAACATTGATAACAATAAGTCGAGTTTGTCAGAGGCGCGGGCGTTCACTAAATGATTTATCCGGCACTGGATTGCCGAAAACTGCAAATAAGAAAACGTTTGCGCATAACGTGGCATTTTTTGCCACAGGTCAATTCCCTTTCGCAGCCGGATAGAACATAATACGCCCCCGGTTTGCTACCGGGAATCCAGGAGAGTTCATGTACTACCCCTTCGTTCGTAAAGCCCTTTTCCAGCTCGATGCAGAGCGCGCTCATGAATTTACTTTTCAAAACTTACGTCGCGTCAGCGGCACGCCATTAGAAGCGCTGGTGCGTCAGAAAGTACCTGCCAAGCCGGTAACCTGCATGGGGCTGACGTTTAAAAACCCACTGGGTTTAGCCGCAGGACTCGATAAGAACGGGGAGTGCATTGACGCCCTCGGCGCGATGGGCTTCGGATCCATCGAAGTCGGTACGGTGACGCCACGTCCGCAGCCTGGTAACGATAAGCCGAGGATCTTCCGTCTGGTCGATGCCGAAGGCTTGATCAACCGTATGGGCTTTAACAACCACGGCGTTGATAACCTGGTTGAGAACGTAAAAAAAGCGCATTTTGACGGCGTACTCGGTATTAATATCGGCAAAAATAAAGATACGCCGGTGGAGCAGGGCAAAGATGACTATCTGATTTGTATGGAAAAAGTCTATGCTTATGCGGGTTACATTGCGGTCAATATTTCGTCACCAAATACTCCAGGCCTGCGCACGCTGCAATACGGTGAAGCACTCGACGATCTCTTATCAGCGATTAAAAATAAGCAAAAAGAACTCCAGGCTGTGCACCATAAATATGTGCCAGTGGCGGTGAAGATCGCCCCGGATCTTTCACATGAAGAATTGATCCAGGTGGCCGACAGTTTGGTTCGCCATAATATTGATGGTGTTATTGCCACCAATACTACCCTCGATCGATCGCTGGTCCAGGGAATGAAATATTGTGATGAAACCGGCGGTTTAAGCGGTCGTCCATTACAGTTAAAAAGTACGGAAATTATTCGACTGCTGTCTGCTGAATTAAATGGCAGCCTGCCGATTATTGGCGTCGGCGGTATCGATTCTGTGATGGCGGCCCGCGAGAAGATGGCTGCCGGTGCTACGCTGGTGCAGATCTATTCCGGGTTTATTTTTAAAGGCCCACCGCTGATTAAAGAAATCGTTACCCACATCTAATCTTTCCTGCGCAAATTTCAACCGGGGCTTTATTTCCTGCCCTGGTTGTTTTATATTCCTCAACTGTTGCTAATTTAAACTTTATGGTCTTTTCTTAATTCAGGCAAATAAACGAAACGGGATGATGTTGTTTCGGGCAACGGATGCTTAAGAGGACGGGGGAGAGAAATGCGAATTAAACCTGACGATAACTGGCGTTGGTATTTTGATGAAGAGCATGACCGCATGATGCTCGATTTAGCCAATGGTATGTTGTTCCGTTCTCGTTTTGCCCGCCGAATGTTGACGCCAGATGCCTTTGATCCTACAGGCTTTTGTGTCGATGATGCCGCACTCTATTTCTCTTTTGAAGAAAAATGCCGTGACCTCGAATTAACCAAAGAGCACCGCGCCGAACTCATTCTTAACGCCCTCGTTGCGATTCGTTTCCTGAAACCGCAGATGCCAAAAAGCTGGCACTTTACCGCTCACCACGACAGCTGGCAGCCCGCGACCGGTGATGCCGCGGCGGTGTGGCTGAGTGACAGCGGTGAACGTGTGAATCTGCTGGTGGTGGAGCCGGGCGATAACGCCGCACTCTGCCTGCTGGCCCAGCCGGGGCTGACGCTTGCCGGGCGCACCATGCAGTTAGGCGACGCTATTAAGGTGATGAATGACCGCCTCCAGCCGCAGCCATTTACGGCTGCAGTGAGCTACGGCCAGGCCGTTTAACGCGCCAGCCGCAGTGCCGTTTTCGGAATGCAGCTGCAGGAAAGGATGGTGCCATCTTCGCCCACGGCGCTTTTCTTCATCGGACTGACTTCCCCTTCAACAAGCGTTACCCGGCAGCTCCCGCAAATGCCCGCGCGGCAGGAATAGGGCACGCGAATACCCTGTTGTTCCAACTGTTCCAGCAGCACCTGCTGGTTATTGCCTTTGAAGACTTCACCCTGCCAGTCGATTTCTACGACGGCATCGGATTCACGGGTGACGTCAACGCTCTCTTCCACAACGCCTGCGCCATACGCTTTGCCCGGACCCGTCGAGAGGATTTCCACTTCATCGCCGACGCGCACCACGCCGCTGTTACGGGCGATCAGGTTCTGGCCGAAATCAACATCGCCATTGTCCTTTGCCGTGCGGAATGTTTGCAGTGTCGAAAGTGGCTCACCGGAAGGATGTTTTTGCCCTTTTTCGGGACTCACGGTCGTGAAAACGCAGCGGCTGCAGGGTTTAACAACATCAAAAACCACATCACCAATGCGCACCACTTTCCAGGTGTCTTCTTCCCAGGCCTGCGTGCCGGTCACCACCAAATTGGGGCGAAACTGCTCCATTTGCACGCTGGCAGAACAACGATGTTGTAAGTCACGCAGCGACGCTTCGCTGGTCAGCAAGTAAGGAAAACCGTCAGCAAAGGAGAGGGGAACCGTGTCAAAGTTTTTAACCCGACGCGTCGGGTCCTGTCCTACCCAGCGAAGCTGGACTTCGCGTTTAAAGAAACCAGATAGCCACTGGTTTATCGCGGCAGGCGCGATGCGCGCCGTAAAATGAGCACTCCAGACCTGGGTCGGTTCTGACTGTTCGGCAAAATCTGCAAAACGAATCACAGCCGTTGTGTTGTCGGGGGCGGTGAGGTGTATACCATCGTGCATTGGCACCGGCGTGAAACGCACCATCTGCGGATACTGGCGGGCGGTAATAAAGGTGCCATCCGGCTCCGTCACCATAAAAATACGGTCAAAAGCCATGCCGCTGATGTCGGCCAGGGCGTGCGTTATGCCAATCCCCCGCATTGATTTTACCGGGTGAATAAAGAGCCGTGATAACGTCGCCATTCCGCTGTCCTCTGCGTGTGAAAAAAGTCGCCCTATATGAAGCCCAGATTCGCTATAATGCGCAACAATTTTCTGCAAGTAATAAGTGACGATATGAATTCTCTGTTTGCCAGTACGGCCCGTGGGCTGGAAGAGCTGTTAAAAACTGAACTCGAAGGGCTGGGCGCGACCGGCTGTCAGGTGGTTCAGGGTGGTGTCCATTTTGAAGGGGACACGCGACTGCTGTACCAGAGCCTGATGTGGAGCCGCCTGGCGTCCCGTATCATGATGCCGCTCACCGAATGCAAGGTTTACAGCGATCTGGACCTTTACCTCGGCGTGCAGGCCATCAGCTGGACAGAGATGTTCAATCAGGATGCGACCTTTGCCGTGCACTTCAGCGGCGTGAATGAAGAGATCCGCAACAGCCAGTACGGCGCGCTGAAGGTGAAAGACGCCATCGTCGATGCCTTCACCCGCAAAAACCTGCCGCGTCCGAACGTCGACAAAGAAAATCCGGACGTGCGCATCAACGTGCGCCTGAATAAAGAAGTCGCCCATATCTCTCTCGATCTGAGTGGCGAAGGCCTGCACCTGCGCGGCTATCGTGATGCCACCGGTATCGCACCTATCAAAGAAACGCTGGCGGCGGCGATCGTTATGCGCTCTGGCTGGACTCATGGCACGCCGCTGCTCGACCCAATGTGTGGCTCCGGTACGCTGCTGATTGAAGCCGCTATGATGGCAACGGATCGTGCGCCGGGCCTGCACCGTGGTCACTGGGGCTTTAAGGGCTGGGCGCAGCATGATGAAGCCATCTGGCAGGAAGTGAAAGCCGATGCGCAGACCCGTGCGCGCGCAGGGCTGGCTGCGTATGAATCCCGCTTCTACGGTTCAGATATCGACAGCCGAGTGATTGAGCGTGCGAAGAGTAACGCCCGTCGCGCAGGCATTGGCGATCTGGTGACTTTCGAAGTGAAGGACGTGGCGAAGCTCAGTAATCCATTGCCAAAAGGCCCGTACGGCACCGTCATCAGCAACCCGCCGTACGGCGAGCGTCTGGACAGCGAACCGGCGCTGATTGCCCTGCACAACCTGCTGGGCCGCATCATGAAAACCCAGTTTGGCGGCTGGAACCTGTCCCTGTTCAGCGCCTCTCCGGATCTGCTGAGCTGCCTGCAGCTGCGCGCCGAGCGTCAGTTCAAAGCTAAAAACGGCCCGCTGGACTGTGTGCAGAAGAACTATCACCTGGCGGAAACCGACGGCGCTGCGCCGGTCATGCTGGCGGACGACTACGCCAACCGCCTGCGTAAAAACCTTAAGAAGCTTGAGAAGTGGGCCCGTCAGGAAGGCATTGAATGCTACCGCCTGTACGACGCCGATCTGCCGGAATATAACGTGGCGGTCGATCGCTACGGCGAGTGGGTGGTGATTCAGGAATATGCGCCGCCAAAAACCGTGGATGCCACCAAAGCGCGCCACCGTCTGTTTGACGTTATCGCCGCGACCATTTCCGTGCTCGGCATTGCGCCGAACAAACTGGTGCTGAAAACCCGTGAGCGTCAGAAAGGCAAAAATCAGTATGAGAAGATGAGCGAGAAGGGTGAGTTCATGCAGGTCAGCGAGTACAACGCGCGCCTGTGGGTGAACCTGACGGATTACCTCGACACCGGCCTGTTCCTCGACCACCGCATCGCCCGTAAGATGCTTGGCCAGATGAGCAAAGGCAAAGATTTCCTCAACCTGTTCTCCTACACCGGCAGCGCCAGCGTTCACGCAGGCCTGGGCGGGGCGCGCAGCACCACGACCGTGGATATGTCGCGTACCTATCTGGAGTGGGCCGAACGTAACCTGCGTCTCAATGGCCTGACCGGTCGCCCGCATCGCCTGTTACAGGCCGACGTGCTGGGCTGGCTGCGCGATGCCGATGAGCAGTTCGACCTGATCTTTATCGATCCGCCAACGTTCTCCAACTCCAAGCGCATGGAAGATACCTTCGACGTGCAGCGCGATCACCTGAAGCTGATGGCCGATCTGAAACGCCTGCTGCGCAAAGGCGGCACGATCATGTTCTCCAACAACAAGCGCGGCTTCAAACTCGACACCGACGGCATGGCAAAACTTGGCCTGAAAGCACAAGAAATTACTCAAAAAACGCTTTCGCCAGACTTCGCCCGTAACCGTCAGATCCATAACTGCTGGCTGATTACCGCAGCCTGAAGGAAAGAATAAATGTCTTTAATTAGTATGCATGGCGCCTGGCTGTCGTTCAGCGATGCGCCGCTTCTCGATAATACTGAACTGCATATCGAGGACAACGAACGCGTCTGTCTGGTCGGGCGCAACGGCGCCGGTAAATCGACGCTGATGAAGATCCTCAACCGCGAACAGGGTCTGGACGACGGTCGCATCATCTATGAACAGGATCTGGTGGTGGCGCGTCTGCAACAGGATCCGCCGCGCAACGTGCAGGGCAGCGTTTACGACTTTATTGCCGAAGGTATTGAAGAGCAGGCGGTTTATCTCAAGCGCTATCATGAGATTTCCCATCTGGTGATGACCGACCCGAGCGACAAAAACCTGAATGAGCTGGCGAAAGTGCAGGAGCAGCTGGATCACCACAACCTGTGGCAGCTGGAAAACCGCATTAATGAAGTGCTGGAGCAGCTGGGTCTGGAAGCGGATATGCAGCTCAGTGCGCTCTCCGGCGGCTGGCTGCGTAAAGCGGCGCTGGGGCGTGCGCTGGTCAGCGGGCCTCGCATTCTGCTGCTCGACGAACCGACGAACCACCTGGACATCGAAACCATCGACTGGCTGGAAGGGTTCCTGAAAACCTTCAAAGGCACCATTATCTTCATCTCCCACGACCGCTCCTTTATTCGCAATATGGCGACCCGCATCGTCGATCTCGATCGCGGCAAGCTGGTGACTTACCCGGGCAGCTACGATCAGTACCTGCTGGAGAAGGAAGAAGCCCTGCGCGTGGAAGAGCTGCAAAATGCAGAATTCGACCGCAAGCTGGCGCAGGAAGAAGTGTGGATCCGTCAGGGCATCAAGGCTCGCCGTACCCGTAACGAAGGCCGCGTGCGTGCGTTGAAAGCCATGCGTCGCGAACGCAGCGAGCGCCGTGAAGTGATGGGCAGCGCCCGTATGCAGGTTGAAGAGGCCAGCCGCTCAGGCAAGATTGTCTTCGAACTTGAAAACGTCGATTATCAGGTCGATGGCAAAGTGCTGGTGAAAGACTTCTCCGTTCAGGTTCAGCGTGGCGACAAAATTGCCCTGATCGGCCCGAACGGCTGCGGTAAGACTACGCTGCTGAAGCTGATGCTGGGTCAATTACAGGCCGACAGCGGGCGCGTTCACGTCGGTACCAAGCTGGAAGTGGCCTACTTCGATCAGCACCGTGCCGAGCTGGACCCCGACAAAACCGTGATGGACAACCTGGCCGAAGGCAAGCAGGAAGTGATGGTCAACGGCAAGCCGCGTCACGTGCTGGGCTACCTGCAGGACTTCCTGTTCCACCCGAAACGCGCCATGACGCCGGTGCGTGCGCTTTCGGGCGGGGAGCGCAACCGTCTGTTGCTGGCGCGTCTGTTCCTCAAGCCAAGCAACCTGCTGATCCTCGATGAACCGACCAACGACCTCGACGTCGAAACGCTCGAGCTGCTGGAAGAGTTGATCGACGGCTATCAGGGCACCGTCATGCTGGTCAGCCACGATCGTCAGTTCGTCGATAACACCGTTACCGACTGCTGGATTTTCGAAGGCAACGGCAAAATCGGGGCCTACGTTGGCGGCTATCATGATGCACGAGGTCAGCAGGCGCAGTCGCTGGCGCAAAAACAACCGATTACTGCGAAGGTTCTGAATGAGGCGCCGAAAGCAGGATCTGTCAAACGCGCGAGTAGCAAACTAAGCTATAACCTGCAGCGCGAATTAGAGCAGCTTCCTCAACGTCTTGAAGAACTTGAAGCTAACCTGGAAAGCTTACAGGCACAGGTAGCGGATGCCTCTTTCTTCAGCCAGTCTCATGACCACACCCAACAGGTGCTGTCAGAGATGGCTGCGGCAGAGAAAGCGCTGGAAGAAGCGTTCGAACGCTGGGAAGAGCTCGAAGCGTTGAAAAACGGCGGTTAATTTAAGAGGAACGTTCATGTGCGATGAACACCAGGGCGCAGGGCATATCCTGTGCCCGCAATGCGATATGCTGGTGGCGTTACCGCACCTGGAACATCGTCATAAAGCGTTGTGCCCACGCTGTGGCACTACGCTTACCACGGAATGGGACGAGCCGCGACAGCGCCCGACAGCCTACGCGCTGGTGGCGCTTTTTATGCTGCTTTTGGCGAACCTCTTTCCTTTCGTTAATATGAACGTGGGGGGAATCAGCAGTGAAATTGAGCTGCTTGAGATCCCTCATGTGCTCTTCTCCGAAGACTACGCAAGCCTCGGCACCTTCTTCCTGCTGTTTGTGCAGCTGGTGCCGGCTTTTTGCCTGCTGACCATCATCATGCTGGTAAACCGTGTTCCGCTGCCGCAGAAGGTCCAGATTTTCCTCGCCCGCATATTGTTCCACCTGAAAACGTGGGGCATGGCGGAAATATTTCTCGCTGGCGTATTAGTGAGCTTTGTAAAGCTTATGGCGTACGGCGATATCGGCGTCGGTGCCAGCTTCTTGCCGTGGTGCCTGTTTTGTCTGCTGCAGCTTCGGGCCTTCCAGTGCGTCGACCGTCGATGGTTGTGGGACGACATCGCGCCAATGCCTGCGGCTCAGCAGCCGCTTAAACCAGGGATAACGGGGATCCGCCAGGGATTACGTTCGTGCCCTTGCTGCACGGCGATTCTTCGCGCAGACCAGCCAGTTTGTCCGCGCTGCGAAACCAAAGGGTTTGTACGGCGCAAGCACAGCCTGCAGTGGACGCTGGCGCTGCTGATAACTTCGATTATTCTTTATCTTCCTGCCAATATCATGCCCATTATGATAACGGACCTGCTCGGTGAGAAGTTGCCTTCCACCATCATTGCCGGGGTGGTGCTGCTCTGGAGTGAAGGTTCGTATCCGGTCGCGATGGTGATTTTTATCGCCAGTATTATGGTTCCGACGCTGAAAATGATCGCCATCGGCTGGCTGTGCTGGAACGCCAATGGCAATGGCTCGCGGGATAACGAGCGAATGCATTTGTTGTATGAGGTGGTTGAATTCGTTGGCCGCTGGTCAATGATTGATGTTTTTGTGATAGCCGTGCTGTCGGCGCTGGTACGCATGGGAGGGTTGATGAACATTTATCCGGCGATGGGAGCAGTGATGTTCGCGCTGGTGGTCGTGATGACCATGTTCTCTGCCATGACATTTGATCCTCGCTTATTGTGGGATCGCGAGCCAGAGCCCAGCCATGAGGAAAAGTAGCAACATGGAAAACAAGAGTGGAGAGGCCAAAGTGCAGAAGGTGAAGAACTGGTCGCCGGTGTGGATCTTTCCCATCGTTACCGCGCTTATCGGCGCATGGATCCTCTTTTATCACTACAGCCATCAGGGGCCAGAAGTGACGCTGATGACCACCAATGCTGAAGGCATCGAAGGCGGAAAAACCCGCATCAAGAGCCGCAGCGTGGACGTTGGCGTGGTGGAAAGCACAACCCTGACCGATGATTTGACGCACGTTGAAATCAAGGCGCGTCTGAATACGGGGATGGAGAAACTACTGCATGGCGATACCGTCTTCTGGGTGGTGAAGCCACAAATTGGTCGCGAAGGCGTCAGCGGCCTCGGTACGCTGCTCTCCGGCGCTTATATTGAGCTTCAGCCGGGTAAGAAAGGGGCTGAACCCGCGCTGTTTCAGCTATTGGATTCTCCGCCGCTGGCACCGCCGGATGCGAAAGGGATCCGCATTCTGCTGGAAAGTAACAAAGCCGGGCAGCTCTCGCCGGGCGATCCTGTCCTGTTCCGCGGCTATCGCGTGGGCTCGGTGGAAACCAGCACCTTTAACCCGGAAAAACGCACCATTTCCTATCAGCTGTTTATCAATGCACCGAACGACCGTCTGGTCACCACCAACGTTCGTTTCTGGAAAGACAGCGGTATTGCGGTGGACCTGACCTCTGCGGGGATGCGTGTTGAAATGGGCTCCCTGTCTACGTTGTTTGGCGGCGGCGTCAGTTTTGATGTGCCGGAAGGACAGGACATGGGCGAGCCGGTTGCCAATAAAACGGGTTACCATTTGTTTGACGACCAGCGCAGTATTCAGGATTCGATCTACACCCAGCACGTTGATTACGTTCTGTTCTTCAAGGATTCGGTTCGTGGGCTTCAGCCTGGCGCGCCGGTGGAATTCCGCGGCATCCGTCTTGGCACAGTGGGCAAAGTGCCGTTCTTTATCCCTGGTCTGCATCAGCGTTTGAATGATGACTATCGTATTCCGGTAGAAGTTCGCATTGAACCGGAACGTCTGATCAATCAGCTTGGTGGCGATCCGGACATTAAATCTCACCTGAGTGGCCTGATCGACCGTGGTTTACGCGGCTCGCTGAAAACCGGTAACCTGGTAACAGGGGCGTTGTATATCGATCTTGATTTCTATCCGAAGGCAGAACCGCGAGGCAAGTTCCGCGAGTTTGGCGGCTATGAAATTATTCCAACCGTCAGCGGTGGTCTGGCTCAGATTCAGCAGCGCTTGATGGACGCGCTGGATAAGATCAATAACCTGCCAATTAACCCGCTGCTCGAGCAGGCCACCAGTTCGCTGGCGGAAAGCCAGAGAACCATGAAGCGTGTACAGACGACGCTTGATAATCTGAACAAGATTTCGGGCAGCCAGGCAATGCAGGATCTACCAGCCGATATGCAGAAAACCCTGCGTGAGCTGAACCGCAGCATGCAGGGCTTCCAGCCAGGCTCCGCCGCTTATAACAAGATGGTGGGAGACATGCAGCGTCTGGATCAGGTTCTGCGCGAACTGCAGCCGGTGCTGAAAACGCTGAACGATAAGAGCAATGCGCTGGTGTTTGAAGCGAAAGATAAAAAGGATCCGCAGCCGAAGAGGGCAAAAGAATGAAAAAGTGGCTACCGGTAGTGATGGCCTGTTTGTTGTCGGCGTGCAGTAGCAGCGGCAGCGACAGCAAAACCTATTATCAATTGCCTCTCCCGCAGGCTGGCGCACAGAGCACGGTCAGCCAGGGGAATCGACTGCTTTGGGTTGAGCAGGTGAGTATTCCTGATTACCTCGCCGGAAACGGCGTGGTGTATCAGACCAGCGATGTCCAGTACGTGATTGCCAATAGCAATCTTTGGGCAAGCCCGCTGGACCAGCAGCTGCGCACCACGCTTGTGGCCAACCTCAGCAATCAGCTTCCGGGTTGGGTGGTGGCATCAACGCCACTGGGGAGCGATCAGGATACGCTGAACGTGAACGTCAGCGGTTTCCATGGGCGTTATGATGGCACGGTTATCGTCAGCGGCGAATGGCTTCTGAACCATCAGGGGCAGCTTATCAAGCGTCCGTTCCACATCGAAATCAAGCAGCAGCAGGATGGCTATGACGCGATGGTGAAAACGCTGGCGCAGGCCTGGAGTCAGGAAGCCGCGTCCATTGCGCAGGCGATGAATCGGTTACCATAAGTAAAATTCATCACCGCGAAAACCGCAGCAGACCTGTTTCTGCTGCGGTTTTTTTTGTTTTCCACCTCAGTCAGTTACTTGTCCCGGCTCACACTTTTTGTACAAATGAACTTCCGCGTAGCTCACATTTATGACACTGGCGTGAATTTTGCGCATTGACGCTGCCCGTGATTAGGGTTATCCCTAATATGTGGTTGCACATTTTGCGGCCATTGTTTTCTTTTCCACCAGATCAAAAAATGAGGGAAACGAGGCATGAAGAGACAAAAACGTGATCGCCTGGAACGGGCACATCAACGTGGGTACCAGGCAGGCATCGCTGGCAAATCAAAAGAAATCTGTCCTTATCAGACCTTGAATCAGAGGTCACACTGGCTGGGAGGCTGGCGAGAAGCCATGGGGGACAGGGCAGTAATCGCTTGATGCTGTCTCTTTAATACAAAGAAGCCTCTGCATGCAGAGGCTTCGCCGTTTCAGTCAGCCCGCAGGGCAACATTCACGAATCAGAACGCAGAAGTATCCTGGAACAGGCCAACCTTCAGGTCGGTTGCTTCATAGATTTTGTGGCCGTCAACCAGCACTTCACCGTCTGCGATACCCAGAATCAGGCGACGATTGATAACGCGCTTGAAGTGGATGCGGTAGGTGACTTTCTTCGCGGTTGGCAGAATTTGACCGGTGAATTTGACTTCACCCACGCCCAGCGCACGGCCTTTGCCTTCACCGCCGAGCCAGCCCAGATAGAAACCAACCAGCTGCCACATGGCATCGAGGCCCAGGCAGCCAGGCATTACCGGGTCGCCAATGAAGTGGCAACCGAAGAACCACAGGTCAGGATTGATATCCAGCTCTGCTTCCACGTAGCCTTTATCGAAGTTACCGCCCGTTTCGGTCATCTTGATGACACGGTCCATCATCAGCATATTTGCTGACGGCAGCTGCGGGCCTTTTTCGCCAAACAGTTCACCGCGACCGGAGGCAAGAAGGTCTTCTTTTGTATAGGATTCGCGTTTATCTACCATGTTTTCAGTAAGCCTTATTTTGAGTTCGCGACGCAGTCTAGCTAACACGTGTACGCTGAACAAGTCCGATCAGTTTGCATGGAACCAGTTTAGCCAGCGCAATGCCCACGGGCGAGGGCGGGTATCCTGCTGATTTGCCTGTGCAATACGCTCCTGGATGGTCTGCAAAAGCGTGGTCTGGCCTTCGCCATCCCATATCAATTGCGTGAGCAAAGGCAGCGCATCAGTCACATCGTCAATCGCCCACAGCGAGAATTCCCCTGCTTCTATAGCCTGCTGAACGTCCTGCGCAAGGCTAAGGTGGCGCACGTTGGCAGAAGGAATAATGACGCCCTGCTTGCCGGTCAGGCCACGCTGCTGGCAGATGGCAAAGAATCCTTCAATTTTCTCATTGAGGCCGCCAACAGGCTGGGCGCGTCCGAACTGATCAACGGAGCCCGTAATCGCCAGGCTTTGATTGAGCGGTACGTTGGCCAGAGCACTGATGAGTGCGCACAGCTCGGCCATTGAGGCGCTGTCGCCGTCCACTTCACTGTAGGATTGCTCAAACGTCAGGGATGCCGAGAAAGGTATTTGCTGATCGAGCCCAAGCTCCGACATCAGAAATGCCTGCATGATCATCATGCCTTTCGCATGAATATTGCCGCCCAGCTCAGCCTTACGTTCAATATCGGTAAACTCGCCGTCGCCGATATGGACGACGCAACTGATGCGCGAAGGCTCACCGAAAGCACGCGGATGCCCCGGGAATTCAACCACGGACAGCGCGTTAATCTGACCTATCTGTTCACCTTCGGTTTCAATCAGTATCTGCTCCAGCAGAATTTCATCCTGCATGCGCTCGGCGAGATAGCCTTCGCGCCACTGACGTTGGTTGAGCATCGTTGCCAGTTGCTCAGCGCTGAAACGTTCGCCTTCACAAAAGGCTGCGGCTTCACGCAGCTGGCGGCCAATCCACAGCGGAGAGAGCGGCAGAGCCTGCTGATCGCCGGTATAGCGGGCACCTTCCTGAATCAGAAGCGGCCAGGCATCAGTGTCCGGGCCTGGTAAATTCAGGCCGCGGGCTATATGCCAGACCCACTGACACCAAAGCTTCTGCGCCTCTTCGTCAACGACCTGCAGATTGTCTTCATATTCACTGTAGATGGATTTTTCACACAGCTCAGGCTCCATCTCCTGAAAATCAGCCAGCGATTCACGTTCGCCGACCAGCATCAATTTCAGCGAAAGTGGCATGGAAGGAACAGCGACGGGCAGGGGGCGGGCATCATCAAAGGGCAGCCAATCGAAACGTTTACGCGTGACAATATTCTTCAGGCGCATCCACAGCAGTGGCTGTGAGAGCAGGCTGCGAAGTGACAGGATAAGTACGCCACCGTTGGCCTGATGTACCAGCCCAGGCTGAAGGGTGATATCACCGTTAAACTGGCGCACGCAGCCAAACAGCTGCTCAGCTTCAACCCAGTCGGCCTGGATTATTGGGCCGCTGCTGGCAAAATTATCTTCAGGCGAAGTCGCAGGCGTCAGCGTAATTGTGCTGCCTTTAATCTCATACTGAACACCGCTCAGCTCCGGGACAGAACTGCGCAATTCGCGTGTCGCTTCAGCGAGCAAATCCAGATATTCCGGCTCTTCAGGGGCTTTCACCAGCAGAAAGTCGGAAATAGCTTGAGGATAGAGGAACTGGTCCAGCGCGTAATGCAGTCGAGCCTGCAGTTCGCCGGGTAAGGAATCGGTTTGGGTCGCCAAATCTGGCTGGGTAAACAGCGTCTGATATGCCTCGAGGTCCGGGGCTACATCGCGCTGTGAAAGTTTTGTAATCGTCAAAGTCGCTGTTTTTTAGTCAGATGTAAAGCGGAGGATTATACCTCAAGGAGCCACTCCGCACACGGGGATTCACTGGCTAGTTTCTGTCTTCGTTTAGCCTCAGGACTTGAGGGTGATTTCTTCTCAGCACATCAGCAAAAACCTGTTATCCTGAAATGAGTTACACGGTCACATTGAGATCGCAATGAAATATCAACAACTGGAAAACCTTGAAAGCGGCTGGAAATGGAAATACCTGGTAAAGAAGCACCGGGAAGGCGAACTTATTACCCGCTACATTGAGGCCAGCGCGGCACAGGACGCGGTAGATAGCTTGTTGACGCTAGAAAATGAACCTGTGCAGGTGAATGACTGGATTGAACAGCATATGAACCCTGAGCTGTTCAACCGAATGAAGCAGACAATACGGGCGAGACGTAAACGTCATTTTAATGCTGAGCATCAGCACACCCGCAAGAAATCAATCGACCTGGAGTTTATCGTCTGGCAACGTCTGGCCGGGCTTGCGCAACGGCGAGGGAAAACACTGTCAGAGACGATTGTGCAGCTGATTGAGGATGCGGAGAATAAAGAGAAGTACGCCAGCAAGATGACAACGCTGAAGCAGGATTTGCAGGCGCTGTTAGGGAAAGAGTCGAGCGGATCTGATTAGTCGCGTTTGACCGCAATGCCACAGGAAGTCAGACCGTTATAGTTGCTCTGTTTTTTCTGCCAAATTTAAGCCAAAAAAAACCCCGCAGCGCGGGGTTTTTTCTTAAACGTTAAACTTAAGCCGCTGGCTGAGTTACAACGTCTTTGATACCTTTAACTTCGATCTCTACGCGACGATCTGGTGCCAGGCAGTCGATCAGTGCAGCGCGAGCTTTCACGTTGTCACAGGTGTTGCCAGTCACTGGGTTAGATTCGCCCATACCACGTGGGGAGATCTTGTTAGCCGGGATACCTTTAGAGATCAGGTAGTCGACAACAGACTGAGCACGCTGCTCAGACAGTTTCTGGTTGTAAGCGTCAGAACCGATACGGTCGGTGAAGCCCAGAACAACTACGGAACCGTCTTTAGGATCCAGGTTGCTCAGCTGGGAGTACAGCTGATCCAGTGCCTGCTGACCTTCTGGTTTCAGGGTAGATTTGTTGAAGTTGAACAGAACGTCAGACTTCAGAGTGAAGTGCTTGGTCTGTACTTCTGGAGCTGGAGCCGGAGCCGGAGCAACAACTGGAGCAACGTCGTTCTGACCGAAACGGTAAGAAACACCTACGCTCAGCATGCCGTTGTCTGGACGAACACCTACAGTGCCAGCGTCGCCGATGTTGTTAACCCACTGGTATTCCAGACGGGTAGCGATGTCGCGGGTCATTGCCCACTCAACGCCGCCAGCGAATACTGGGGAAACACCAGTGTCGTGGTTGTCGCCCTGAGCTGGGTTGTTGTTGCTGGAGTCTGCACGCCAAACCATACCACCCAGACGGGTGTAGATGTCCAGATCGTCAGTTACCGGGTAACCCAGTTTAGCAGTCAGCTGAACGCCCTGAGCTTTGAATGCGCCGTTGGTGACGTCGCCTTTGTAAGGCATACGGCCCAGCCAGTCATAACCCATTTCGAAACCAACATACGGGTTTACCTGGTAACCACCGAAAGCACCAGCGCCAAGCTGACTTTCGTGGGTAGGACCGTTGTTGTTCAGGGAGCTATTGTACCAGCCGGTATCGTGGAACTGGGACCAGCCCAGTTTACCACCTGCATACCAGGTGTTATCTTTCGGTGCGGCCTGCGCTACGGTAGCGAAGCCAGCCAGTGCCACTGCAATCGCGATAGCTGTCTTTTTCATTTTTTGCGCCTCGTTATCATCCAAAAATCGCCATGAAAATCCATTTAGAAGTTCACGGTTAAATCCTTTACCGGGGGCGGGACCTAATCATTAAGTACGCCATAATCTGTGGCTTAAGCCGATCACCCCTGGCGATGTAAAGTCTACAACGTACTTGGAAACTTACAAGTGTGAACTCCGTCAGGCATATGAAAAAAAAAGAGTTGTATACACATTATTTAACATTTATGTTGGTTTTTTGTTCCGAATAAAATGCTGCGAGCCGCACCACACAAGCATTTCCAAAAAATAACCCGCAGAATTTAGCGGGTTATCGAAACAGCAAAAAAAATACCAGGAAAAATCCTAAATTCATTTAATGATACAAGTCTGAGTGAATTTTCAGGCCAGAAAACTGTCTCGTTGGCTGAGCACTTGCTCTGACGGGGCGCATAATAAAGCCCATTGCATTCCCTTCATCAGCCGCGCTGGCGAGCTCGCGTTGATCTGCCTCGCTAAGTTCTTCTAAAACCCAACCGATGACCACACTGTAGTTACCTGTGCGAAGTGCACGAATCATCGACTCAAGCGTTGCGCCGGGTAACATCTGGCTAACCTGCATGACTTTCGATAACGGTAAACCGGATGCCTGAACCCACTGCCGACTCAATTTTTGCTGCGGCGTGAGCCACAGCTGCCAGCGGTCTTGCTGACCGAGCTGCTGCAAAAGAGGCAGCAGCAGTAATTGAGTCATCATCGGTTGATCCTCACGATACAGCACTTCGCTGATAAGCCCGGTAGCACCGTACTGTGCCTGACCAACTGCTGCTGCCGGTGCCAGTGATTTGCGATTTGCATAGCCTGAAGTGTACATAGTGAATCCCGCCCTGTGGGTTACTGTATGAATATACAGTACGACGAGCGCGGATAAAGATCAACCTCATTTTCTGAAAGCGCCTCGCAAAATTGCACAGAATCACCTGGCTAAGAAAAGAACCGCTTGCCCCCTGAAATGAAGTTCCCTATGGTCATTGTTAACGGATCCGGTAGTAAAACTTATACCTATAACTACATGATTACAGGAGATAATCATGAGAAAAATCTCATATAAACGGATTCAACAGTGTGAAAATTACTTTGCCTCTTTGGGGACAATTAGCCACCGGGCGCTTTTTGGCGGATACAGCCTGTCGATTGATGGCACCGTGTTTGCGATGGTTGCTGACGGTGAGCTTTATCTCAGAGTTTGCGAACAAGGGGTGGGTTACTCCGCATCAAATCCTTTGCGACTTTTAACGCTCAACAAACGTGGTCGCCCGGTTTCCCTCAATTACTATCTTGTAGATGATGCCCTTTGGCAGGATCAGCCAATGCTGCTAAAAATGTCAGCGATGTCATTGCGGGGCGCTCTGAGCGAAAAAAAACGGCGCGGCGATTCCCGTAGGCTGAAGAATTTACCCAATATCACTTTTCAATTTGAACTGCTGCTGTCTGAGGCGGGGATTCACGATCTGGAGATGCTTCGGGCTTTAGGCTCTGCTGCTGCGTGGCAGCGCCTTCGCGCGATACGTAAGGATTTGAGCATTAATGTCCTCTTCGCTCTGGAAGGCGCAATTCAGGGGATTCATGCCACTCGAATCCCCCTGCTTCGTCGCCAGCATCTCCTTAACTGGGCAGAGAAGCTAATGGAGAGAAGTAAAATTACGCTGGCGGAGGAGTAACCTCCTGCTGTAGACGGCAAAACTCTGGCAGCAGACTGACCATCAGCCCAATCTGCTGTAAAACCAGCGGTTCTTTCGACTCTGAACCAGGCTCGATATTGTGAATGCGTTCCATGAGGCCAGCCAGTGCTTCCTGAACGCGTTTTTCGTCTGCTGGCGAATGGTGGAAAGCATCGTCAACGTAACAGACCGCATCATCAAGCAGCCGCAAAGCGTCCTGGTTGCTGAGTTTTTCTCGATGTGCACCCAGCGCGGAAATGTAGCTAGTAAAGGTGTGGTTGAGGCAAAGCAGGCGGAAAGCCGTTTCACGCATCTGCGGTGTAGCCCTTGGCTCCGTCGACAGATTGGACACCACTGAGGCAAGCTCCGCATCCCTGTTATGGGCATCACGGCGAGCTATACGGTAAGCAAGGCGATTGTCCCGCCCCTGATGATATTGCTCCAGAATCGCATCAAGATAGCGGCAGTTGGCATCGACGGCGCGAGCCATGACCGTCGGAAGATTACGAAACTTCCAGTCAGGCCAGATAAAACTCACGGCAGCCCAGGCGATAGCACACCCGATAAGCGTGTCGATAATGCGCGGCAGGGCGACTTCAAAACCTTCACCCAGCAGGTTGAAACACAGCAGAACCAGCAGCGTAATAAACATCGTTGCGTGGGCGTACTGAACATTTCGGAAAGCAAAGAACAGAACGCCGGTAAGCACGATGAGGAGGAGTTGCCCCTCCACAGAAGGCACCAGCAGCAATATCGGTAGCCCAATTGCCACGCCAATCAATGTGCCAATCACGCGCAGAGCAAGGCGGTGGCGCGTTGCATTATAGTTGGGTTGGCAGACGAACAGGCTCGTTAGCAGGATCCAGTAGCCATGGTTAAGCCCTGTAAACTGAATAAAGGCATAGCCCGCGCAAAGCACCAGCGACATTCTGACCGCATGGCGAAAAAGCGCCGATTCGGGAGAAAAGTTTCGACTCAGGCGAAGCCAGACGTCGCTCATGCCGTGAAGGCGATCGTCGGCAAGCTGTGTTTCAGTTTCGCTTTGTGGCATCGCGAGCTGCTGTTCAGATTCAATAGTGGCGAGCTGAGCGTCGATGGCGCGCAGATTATTTAGCAAGAAACCCAGGGCCTTCATCTGCTCTTTTGCTGCGCCAGTCGTACTCACGCGCTCCAGCGCGGCGTCCAGATGGGCAAACGCGCGTTCAAAACGTGAATCGTGCTGATAAGGCGTGCGTAACAGAATCGAACGGGAAAGCTGCTGGCAGGCCTGAGCCTGCATTGAGAGTAAGCGCTGGAAGCGGAACATGACGTCGCTATAGCGGAAGTTGTCGCGAAGCGGCTGATATTGAACGTGTGAGGAGCTGGCGCGTTCGTGGATATCCTGCGCGACAAAATAGTAGTGCAGCGTCCGGCGAGTGCCGCGCTGCCCACGGTCGCCGCGCAGGCGCGTCAGCAGAGATGCCTTGGTCTGATTCAACGTCGTAACCAACTGCCCGTTGGCCATCGCCAGTTCGACCAATGGCGCCTGGGTTTCATTTTCAATATCAGGGTCAAACAGGCGAGATTTCAGTTCCAGGTAATGCGCCAGCTGTTCATAGCTGCGGGCGAGGTTATCCTGCAGAGGGCGGATAGGGAAAATAAGATGCCCGGTTAACGTCAGCAGGTTGTACCACACGGCGCCGGCAATAAGCAGCAGCGGCTGCTGATACCAGTGTTCGTAGAGCGAAACGCCGAGCATGGTGTAGATGGCAATCAGCAACGCACCAAAGGCAATGGTGGCATAGCGCTGCCCAAGCCCGCCGAGCAGAATAAATCCGCTGGTCGATAGCGTCAGGCCGAGCGCAAAGGCCCAGGGCCAGGGGAACAGCACTTCCACGGAGGCCGACGCAATAAAAAAACAGACCAGCGTAATGACCAGGTTGCGCAAGCGCCCGGCCAGCCTGTCATCAAGATCGGCCAGGGCTGCCGCGACCACGCCCAGGGTTAGCGGGATAGTGAGCTTCACTTCGCCCAGCCACCAGGGCAGCGCTGTGGTTCCGCAGAGGGCAATAAAGATGCGGGCGTTATACAGCCAGACGCTGTTCCAGGTGTAGCGGCGTAATAAAGGACTCAGCATGTCACGACGTGCCCCGATCACTGGAAACGACGGCGCGCATTGGCTTCACGTGCAGCACGTGCCGTTTCAACTGAAACCACACGACGTCCGACGGGCCACAGGGCGATGGCGGCAATTTTAAAGTTCGCGATGCCAACAGGAATACCAATGATCGTGATGCACTGGGCGATACCCGCCACAATATGGGTCAGGCACAGCCACCAGCCAAACAGTACAAACCACAAAATGTTCAGCACGGTGCCACCGGTGTTCAGCAGGTTGCTTTTGTCATTCGGGTTCAGCTCATCCACGTGCACCGCTTCATTGCCAAAGGGAAGAAGCGACAATTTGGTGATTTCCCAGCAGGAGCGGGTCAGTGGCAAAGTGATAACCAGTATGACGCTGACAACCGTTGCCAGCAGCCAGCCGAGGGTGGTGGCGAACCCACCGAGCACAAAATTCAAAATATTCAGAACGGTACGCATATGACCTCAGTTCAGTCCTGTGAAAAGAAAGACCCGACGATTGTAACGTTTTTTAGCGCTGGAGCACCTGGAATCTGGCGGTTACACTGACAGGGATACGTCTAAACCCGGGATTTGGCAAGACATGGAACTAAAAGCAACAGCCCTCGGCAAGCGAATGGCGCAGCACCCTTACGACCGGGTTGAACTTCTTAACGCCGGAGTGAAGGTTTCCGGCGATCGCCATGAGTACCTGATACCCTTCAACCAGCTGACGGCCATCCACTGCAAGCGTGGTCTGGTCTGGGGCGAACTGGAGTTCGTTCTGCCGGACAACAAAGTTGTGCGCCTGCACGGAACGGAATGGGCCGATACCCAACGTTTTCATCACCACCTGCAAACCCGCTGGCAGCAGTGGAGTGATGAGATGAGCCATATCGCTGCTGAGGTGCTCACCCGTCAGCTGACGCTCATCTCTGACCATAGTGCCGAAGGCAAATGGCTGACCCGACAGGCGATAGCTGGGCTGCGACAGACCATTGGTCAGGCGTTGAATGCGCTGCCGGTACCGGTGACCCGGCTGGAGAGCTTCGATAACTGCCGTGAACTCTGGCACAAGTGCCTGGCGTGGCTGAATGACATTGATGCCAGCCGGTTGCAACATAATCAGGCCTTTACCCAGGCAATGCTGACCCAGTATGCCGCATTTTTTGCGGGTATCGAATCCTCGCCTCTGAACCCTGCGCAGGCACGTGCGGTAGTGAATGGAGAGCGTTCGCTGCTGGTGCTGGCAGGAGCAGGCAGCGGTAAAACCTCCGTGCTGGTGGCGCGGGCCGGATGGCTGTTGACCAGAGGCGAAGCCGCCCCCGATCAGATTTTGCTGTTAGCTTTTGGGCGAAAAGCCGCGCAGGAGATGGATGAACGTATCCGCGAGCGGCTCAGTACCGATGCTATCAGCGCAAAAACCTTTCATGCGCTGGCGCTGCATATTATTCAGCAGGGCAGTAAAAAAGTGCCGGTGGTCAGCCAACTGGAAAATGACGCTCAGGCTCGCCAGAAGCTACTGACCGACTGCTGGCAGCAGCAGTGTCAGGAGAAAAAAGCCCAGGCCAAAGGCTGGCGACAGTGGCTGACAGAAGAGATGGCGTGGGATGTGCCAGAGGAAGATTACTGGCACGATGCGAAAATTGTTCGCCGAATGGGCAGCCGGCTCGATCGCTGGGTGAGTCTGATGCGATCCCACGGCGGGTCCCAGGCCGAAATGATTGAAAGCGCGCCGGAGGAGATTCGTGAGCTGTTTGGCAAACGCGTCAAGCTGATGGCGCCGCTGCTGAAAGCCTGGAAAACGGCCCTGAAAGAGGAGGGGGCCGTTGATTTCTCAGGGCTAATCCATCAGGCCATCAATATCCTCGAGAAAGGGCGCTTCGTCAGTCCGTGGAAGCATATCCTCGTGGATGAATTTCAGGATATCTCACCACAGCGGGCCGCACTGCTGGCGGCCTTGCGTAAGCAAAACTCGCACACCACGTTGTTTGCCGTTGGCGATGACTGGCAGGCGATTTACCGCTTTAGCGGCGCGCAGCTCTCCCTGACAACGGCGTTTAATGCGTACTTCGGCGAAGGTGACAACTGCGCGCTGGATACCACCTACCGTTTCAATGGCCGCATCGGCGAGATTGCCAACCGCTTCATTCAGCAAAACCCTCATCAGCTGACTAAACCGCTGAACAGCCTCACTGCAGGTGATAAAAAAGCGGTTACGCTGCTGCCGGACGATCAGCTGGATGCCTTGCTCGACAAGCTGAGCGGCTATGCCCGACCGGAGCAGCGCATTTTGATCATGGCCCGTTACCACCACCTCAAACCTGCGGCGCTGGAGAAAGCCGCGACGCGCTGGCCGAAGCTGCAACTGGATTTTATGACTATCCATGCCAGTAAGGGCCAGCAGGCAGATTTCGCTATCGTGCTCGGTTTGCAGGATGGTCAGGATGCTTTTCCTGCCCCTGCGCGGGAGTCAATCATGGAGCAGGCTTTATTGCCGCAGCCAGAGGATTTCCCTGATGCCGAGGAGCGACGTTTGCTGTACGTGGCGATGACGCGTGCCCGCGAGCGCGTCTGGCTGTTGTTCAATAAACAGCAACCGTCAGCATTCGTCGATGCGCTGAAGTATCTCGATGTGCCGGTGGCACGAAAGCCCTAAAAAAATCCCCTCGACTGAGGGGATTTTTATTACTTCAGACGTTCAGCCAGATAGCGTTGGTAATCCGGGATCTGGATTTCGACTGGCGCGTTAAAGTTTGGCGACTGAATAATAAAATCCGCCGTGGCCACGTTGGTGGCAACCGGAATGTTCCACACGGTCGCCAGGCGAAGCAGGGCTTTAACGTCCGGATCGTGCGGGACGGCATTCAGCGGATCCCAGAAGAAAATCAGCACGTCTATTTTGCCTTCGGCGATCATCGCGCCGACCTGCTGATCGCCGCCCATCGGGCCGCTCAGCATGGCGTTCACATCAAGTCCTGTGGCTCGCTGTACCAGATTGCCGGTGGTGCCGGTGCCGTAGAGAACATGTTCTGCCAGCAGCGGCTGGTGGCGTTCAACCCAGGCTTTCAGCATCTGCTTGCAGTGATCGTGTGCCACAAGGGCAATATGCTTGCGGCCCGGCAGGGTGCGGGTGGTTTGTTCCATTATCATTTTCCACTATTCAACATGCGGACAGATTACTGAAAGCAGCCACTGCTGCAAGCGACAACGGTGATATTTCCTGCGCTATGTCATGATCTCAGGAAGAAGGCTGCGATTTTGCCCACTCCAGGAAACGATGGCGGGTCTGCGGATCGGCCAGCTGAAACCAATACTTCAGCCGTTGTTCGGTCAGGGTTTGCGACTGATAGGCAGGGTTATCCAGCTCGTTGGTTTTCGTTAATAGTGTACTGTCGTCGGGAACGGGAGCGCTGAACTCAGTGCTGGAGGCCTGTTTATTGGCGAGATTATAGGTGGTGGTCGCCTTCTCATAATCAATGTCGTTGCCGACCTGGGTGATCGCCAGAATATCCAGTTTGACCGGGATCGGCATCGCGTTGCCATCCAGCAGACTGACGTGCGGAGTGTTGGTGAAATCCTGTGTGTCTTCCAGGGTTTCGAGCTTTGGCAGGCTGAAGTTAACCTGGCCTACAAGCTGAGAATTAAAGTTGGCGATAAGCGGCGGGGAGACGTAAAGCTGACGATTCTGGTCCGGCAGAATAATCATCTTTTCGACGCGGAAAACGACCTGATGCGGCCCATTATCCACCTCAAGACTTTCTGCGCCGCGCAGCAGCAGGCTGGAGACTTTCTTGCCGTCCAGCACCAGTAAATTGATGTCGCCCGAAAGCCGAAGCGTGGTGGCAAAAGCGCTGCCAGGCATCAGAAGCAACAGACACACCATGACTATTCCTGCTCTCATCGCTATCTCCTGAAAAAAGCCTGCCCGTAGAGTGTATCAAAATTTTACGAAAGTGGTTTTCATTAACATATAGACATAATCCACGGTTCTGCCCTCATACTCTGGTATGACTGAATGGCTGGCTCATCAGGATTGTCGTACACTTTGCAAAATTGCCCGGAGGACACAATGAAAGAGAACGAGATTGCAGGCATTTTGACGAAGACCCGCACTATCGCGCTGGTGGGAGCCAGCGACAAGCCCGATCGCCCAAGCTACCGGGTGATGAAGTATCTGCTGGATCAGGGATATCACGTGATCCCGGTATCGCCGAAGGTAGCAGGGAAAACGCTGCTGGGCCAGCAGGGTTATGGCACTTTGGCCGAGGTGCCGGAGAAGGTGGATATGGTCGACGTATTCCGCAACTCAGAAGCGGCATGGGGCGTGGCGCAGGAGGCCATTGCGATTGGGGCGAAAACGCTGTGGATGCAGCTTGGTGTGATCAATGAACAGGCTGCTGTGCTGGCGCGCGAGGCCGGAATGGACGTGGTAATGGACAGATGTCCGGCTATTGAAATCCCAAGACTTGGGCTGGCTAAGTAGAGAAAAGAAAACCCCGCAGCGCGGGGTTTTTTGTCAGTTACGCAGGCGCGGCGCCTGAAGTTGCTGGCGAATGGACTGCGCCAGTTCGTCCATGGAGGGTTGTTCCGGATGTTCGTCGGAAGGTTCGCTTTTCAACTGAGCCTCGGCGAGGTAGGTGTGAACGGGTTCACCGTCATCATCTTCCATCACCACGTGATACCACGGAGAAGCGCGCAGCTCGTCGTTCACTGCCACTTCATCTTCCTCTGGATCCTCCAGAGAATATTCCGGGTCGATATCTACCACCACGCCCAGATACCCTAACAGGGAATGCCGGACCTGCTGGCCAATACCGAATTTGCTGGCAATCATCATAGTCACCTCCCGGGAAACATTACTGACATTAAATATGTGGGCAATGTTTCACTTTTCAACTTACATGACGCGACAGGCAAACCCTTTCAGATACAGCCCTTCCGGGTAGGTTGCGATCACCGGGTGATCGGCTGCCTGACGGAACTGCTCTATAAATTGTACATCACGCCCGGCATCAATTGCGGCATCGGCGATGATTTTCTGAAATAAATCGGTCGTCATCAGGCCTGAACAGGAGTAGGTCATCAGCACGCCACCCGGGTTCAGCAACTGAATGGCCAGCATGTTGATGTCTTTGTAGCCGCGGCAGGCACCCATCAACTGATTCTTGTTTTCGACAAACTTCGGCGGATCCATCACGATCACGTCGAACTTTTCACCCTCATCGCGGTATCTGCGCAGCAGCTTGAACACGTCGTCACGCACAAAATCAGCTTTGCTCAGATCGAGTTTATTGAGTTCGACGTTCTGTTTTGCCACATCCAGCGCTTCCTGGGAGGTATCGACGCTAATCACCTGGCGGCAGCCGCCCATCAGCGCAGACACCGCGAAACCGCCGGTGTAGGAGAAGCAGTTCAGAACACGTTTATCGGCCACATAGCGGCGCGTTGCCAGACGGCTATCACGCTGATCGAGGTAGTAACCGGTTTTGTGTCCGCCCTGAATATCCACCAGCAACTTCATGCCGTGCTCTTCAATTGGCAGCAGGGCAGGCGGTATCTCGCCGGTTACCGGGCCCTGGGTCAGCTCCATGCCTTCTTTTTTACGTACCGCCACGTCGCTACGATCGTAAATCGCGCATTCCGGGTAGAGCGTTTGCAGGGCGCTAATCAAGGCTGCACGCTGGTATTCTGCCCCGGCGCTGAGCAACTGCAGCACAAGGAAGTGGCCGAAGCGATCGATAGTGACGCCCGGCAGGCCGTCGGATTCACCGGCGATCAGGCGATAGCTGTCGAGGCCGTCTTTCTGAGCCAGCCAGTCGCGCCAGGTTTGTGCCTGTTGCAGGCGACGCTCGAAGAAGGCGATGTCGATGGCTTCATTTTTATCGAACGTCCAGACGCGGGCGCGAATTTGTGAGGAAGGTGAGTACGCCCCGCGTGCCAGCCATTTTCCCTGATGGTCAACAATATCCACGGTTTCACCGAGAGAGGCTTTACCTTCCATTCGCGCGACGGCGCCGGAGAAGATCCACGGGTGGCGGCGAAGGAGGGATTTTTCGCGGCCTTTGGCTAACACTAAACGTACGCTCATAATTTGCTATTCTGTTGATTCAAAGAAAATGGGCGCCATTTTCCCACGTCAGCGGGGAAATGCAACGACTAACCGGGGGAGCAGGTATGGCGCAGGTATGTACGATCGCGTGGGTTCACGGCATGGTGCAGGGTGTCGGGTTTCGCTACAGCACGCAACGTGAAGCTTTAAAGCTCGGGTTAACAGGGTATGCCAAAAATCTGGACGACGGCAGCGTTGAAGTTCTGGCGTGTGGAGATGCGGGAAAAGTGGAAGAGCTTATCGCCTGGCTGAAAGCGGGCGGGCCGCGCAGCGCCCGGGTGGATAAGGTTCTGGCTGAACCGCACCAGCCCGGAAAAGTATGGACCGACTTCGGGATCCGCTATTAGATGCACTTCACCGGTTTAGGCAGGCCGGCAATTTTGGTGGCCTGTTTCGCCGGGCCTTTGGGGAATAAGCGATACAGGTAGCGGCTGTTGCCTTTCTCCTCGCCAAATTTTTTGGCCATCGCTTTGACCAGCATGCGGATGGCGGGCGAAGTATTGAATTCGAGGTAAAAGTCGCGCACGAAGCGCACCACTTCCCAGTGCTCAGGCGAGAGGACAATTTCCTCTTTCGCGGCAATCACTTCCGCCAGGCCTTCGCTCCACTGGCTGCTCTCTTTCAGGTAGCCGTCGTTATCGGTTTCTATCGTTTTGCCTTCAAAGTTCAACATTATCTTTCACAACCGTTCGCAGAAAACCGCCGCAGTGTAGCAAAAAACAAAGCCCCGCATAAGCGGGGCTCGGGTAACGCATAATGCGGTTTAGTCTCTGCTGGCGAAGCCAAGGATGCTCAGCAGGCTGACAAAGATGTTGTACAGGGACACGTACAGGCTCACGGTGGCGCGAATGTAATTGGTTTCGCCGCCGTGAATGATGTTGCTGGTTTCATACAGGATGGCGCCTGAAGAAATCAGGATGAACACCGCGCTGATAGCCAGGTGCAGCGCTGGCAGCTGCAGGAAGATGTTGGCCACCATACCGATCAGCACAACCACGATGCCCGCCATCAGCATACCGCCGAGGAAGGACATATCTTTACGGGTGGTCAGTACGTAAGCTGAGCAGCAGAAGAACACCAGCGCGGTACCGCCCAGCGCCATGCCGATCACATCCCCCATGCCCGCGGAGATATACGCGTTCAGCATTGGGCCGAGGATATAGCCGAGGAAACCGGTGAAGGCGAATGCAGACAAAATGCCCACGGGTTTGTCTGCCGTTTTATAAGTCAGGAACATCAGGCCGTACATGCCGACCAGCGTCAGGATCAGACCCGGAGAAGGCAGCATCAGAACGGTACTTGCCGTCGCCGTGATGGCGGAAAACGCCAGCGTCAGGCTCAGCAGAAAATAGGTATTACGCAGGACTTTGTGTGTGCTAAGTAGCGATGAACGATCGCGCGACGAGGTAATAATACGATCCATAGTGTCACTCTCTTTATAGATAGTTGTCATAACTGCTGAGAATAAGTAAACAAAGTCAAAAGCTCTAGTGCTTTTACCCATCTTTACCGACCCGTTTTCCCTGTCATACAGACGAAAATATCGGCGATAAAATTCATGGCAGCATGTTCGTTGTTTTTTTGCCGCTAACCAGATCGACATCTTATAGGTTACTGAAAAATATTGCCTTATTGCGAAACCACCGCTAACACTGGAGACGGTGTCACCCATAATGAAATCAATAAGGCAAAGGACATGAAACCACAAAACCACAATCATATTACGCAGGCGTTGCTGCTGGCCGGACTCCTTAGTGCTGCATCTCACAGTTGGGCGGCGCAGGTCCCGGAAGGCACGATTCTTGCGGATAAACAGGAGTTGGTCAGGAACAACGGTAGTGAGCCTGCCACGCTTGACCCACATAAGGTCGAAAGTGATGTCGAAGGTAATATTATCAGGGACATCTTCGACGGGCTGGTGGCGGTGCGTGCCGATGGCTCGATAGAACCGCGCCTGGCGGAAAAGTGGGAGGAGAAAGACAATACGGTCTGGACTTTCCACCTGCGCCCGGGCATTACCTGGTCCGATGGAACGGCAATCACCGCGCAGGATGTGGTCTGGAGCTGGCAGCGTCTGGTTGATCCCAAAACTGTTTCACCGTACGCGAGCTATCCCGGCAATATGCATATCGTGAATGCAGCAGACATTGCCCTTGGTAAAAAATCGCCCGACGCATTGGGTGTAAAAGCCCTGGATGACCAGACGCTACAGGTCACGCTTTCCCAGCCGAATGCCGCGTTTCTTTCTATGCTCGATCACTATGTGATGGTGCCTGTCGATCCTGTCCTGGTGCAGCGCTTTGGCGACAAGTGGACGCAGCCGCAGCACATTGTCACGAGCGGCGCATACAAGCCGACGCAATGGGTGGTGAACGAACGTATCGTTGCAGAGCGTAATCCGAAGTACTGGGATAATGCACATACGGTGATTAATAAAGTGACCTATCTGCCGATTTCCTCTGAAGCGGCGGATGTGAATCGCTATAAGGCAGGGGAGATCGATATTGCCTATACGGTTCCGATCAACCAGTTTGCGCAGTTGAAAAAGACCATGGGCAGCGAGTTGGACGTTTCGCCGCAGCTTGCCACCTACTACTATCAGTTCAATACAACCAAAGCACCGTTTAACGACGCGCGCGTGCGTCGTGCGCTGAATATGGCGCTGGATAAAGACATCATCGCTGACAAAGTGTTGGGGCAGGGGCAGCGTCCGGCCTGGTTAATCAGCCAGCCGGAAATCGGTGGTGTCAGTCTGAAAAAACCTGATTACGCCAGCTGGCCGCGTGATAAGCGTATCGCTGAGGCGAAAAAACTGCTGGCGGAAGCCGGGTTTGGCGAAAATCATCCGCTCTCTTTCAATCTGTTATACAACACTTCTGAATCTCATCAGCGCATTGCGATTGCCGCCAGTTCGATGTGGAAGAAAAATCTGGGTGTGGAAGTGAAGCTGCAAAATCAGGAATGGAAAACCATGCTGGACTCAATGCATACCGGCAACTTTGACGTCGTGCGCTATGCCTGGATTGCCGACTACGATGATGTTTCAACCTTCCTGAATAACTTCCGCACGGGCGACAGCGAAAACACCAGCAAATACAGCAACACGACCTTTGATCAGATGCTGGTGGATGCGGCTAAAGCAACGGATGTGGCAAAGCGAGGCGAGTATTACCAGAAAGCGGAAGATATTCTTGCCCAGGACGTTCCGGCTATACCGGTTTATCACTATGTGCGTACCCATCTGGTGAAACCCTGGGTAGGTGGATTCACTCCGGATAAGCTCGGGTTCTACTACACCAAAGATATGTTTATCAAAAAACACTGAGCTATTTTTTCGGGCGAAAACGCTGAAATACTGCTCAATACGTTGTAAATTAAGCCAATTAAACGCATTTTGATTGTTTTTCAGGCAAACGAACAAGGTGGGGGTTTACAGGATGCCTTCTGATGTTTAAAGTACGCCTCACTTAGGAAGCGTGGCCGAGCGGTTGAAGGCACCGGTCTTGAAAACCGGCGACCCGAAAGGGTTCTAGAGTTCGAATCTCTACGCTTCCGCCAAATTAAACAAGGGGTTACCGAAAGGTAACCCCTTGTTGTTTTTGGCCGCTGGTAAAGTTTAAGTATATTCACCAGGTCTATTTTGCCCATTCCCAGTCCCGCTTCTCACACAGGCATTGCCATAACTGCTGCCGAGATTTTTGCTGCCTGTTTGACAGAAGCTACAGATTTTCACACCACCTCCGTGATTTTTGCCGTTATGGCCTTGTCGTAGTACATCCCCAGCTAGCGGAGTTCCTGTAGAGTCCATAGGGAACGATGGTTACGGAGTTTGTCTTCAGCGGCATCTCTGCAATTTACCGGGCGGTGTGGCAAGAGGGCGTTATCCATTAAGTCTGCCTTTGAGCCTCTATCCAAATGTTCCTGAGATAAAGAACACTCCTTTCATTCATGCCAAAAATACAATTCAATTAATTATAATTAATTTATATTGTTCAGATGGTTTGAATTTAATTTTGAAAATTCCTAATTAATGATTTTATGACGCTAAAAGCCAGTGGCAATAACATTCTGTAATTTTACTAAATTTAACTTTAGTAGTGCTAAAGTTTTAAATATGCCGCCTCTCCTTTACCTTTTATTGCATTGCTGGTACAAAAAGAGACCCTATTAATACGGGCGCCGCATCTATTAATGGATAAATTTATTCAGGAGAAGAATCATGGCAGATTCATTTCAGCAGGAAATTCCTAAGGCACGCGTTAATATTAAATTAGATTTACACACGGGCGGAGCCCAGAAGAAAGTCGAGCTTCCGCTCAAATTACTGACCGTGGGTGATTTCAGTAACGGCAAGGCCGAAGGCTCGCTGTCCGAGCGTGAAAAAATCAACGTAAACAAGAACAACTTCAACAGCGTCCTGGCAGAGCTGAACCCCGAAGTGAGTCTCATCGTTAAAAACACCCTGGCAAATGATGGCTCCGAAGAGAATATTCGCCTGCAGTTCCAGGAGATGAAAGATTTTGAGCCTGAGCAGGTTGCCCGCCAAATCCCACAGCTGCGCGCCATGCTGGCCATGCGTAATTTGCTGCGCGATTTAAAATCCAATCTTCTGGATAACGTAACTTTCCGGAAAGAACTGGAAAAGATCCTCAAAGACCCGACTCTCAGCGACGAACTGCGTAATGAGCTGAATGCACTTGCCCCGGCCCAGGACTAATTACTGGAAACGTTAACGGAATAATTACGAGAAAAATGCTTATGTCTCTGAATAATGAATCCCAGTCTCAGGATGGCGGTGTAACGCTGGAAAAAAACCTGCCTCAGGGCGGTGTCTATGCGTCTCTTTTCGAAAAAATTAATTTAACGCCGGTCTCAAAACTCGGCGAGCTGGATGGCTTCCAGGATAATAACGTGATGGCGGAAACCTCTGCTGACGCGCGTGTTACCGCCGCCGTTCAGGTCTTTATGCAGTGCCTGAAAAAATCAGGCCAGTCCGTCGAAAAACTCGATAAAACCCTGCTCGACCATCATATTGCGGAACTTGATTTCCAGATCAGCCGTCAGCTCGACGAAGTGATGCACAACGATGAATTCCAGAAAGTGGAGTCCGTCTGGCGCGGCCTGAAGTCGCTGGTGGATAAAACCGACTTCCGCCAAAACGTGAAGCTGGAAATTCTCGATCTCTCTAAAGACGAACTGCGCCAGGACTTCGAGGACTCGCCTGAAATTATCCAGAGCGGCCTGTACAAGCAGACCTATATCGCCGAGTACGACACCCCTGGCGGTGAGCCGATTGGTGCGATTATCTCTGCCTACGAGTTTGATGCCTCCGCTCAGGATGTGGCGCTGATGCGCAACCTGTCCAAAGTGTCCGCTGCCGCGCACATGCCGTTTATCGGCTCCGCTAGCCCGAAATTCTTCCTGAAAGACAGTATGGAAGAAGTGGCGGCCATCAAGGATATCGGCAACTACTTTGACCGCGCCGAATACATCAAATGGAAATCGTTCCGCGACACCGACGATTCACGCTATATCGGTCTAGTAATGCCGCGTGTGCTCGGTCGTCTGCCGTATGGCCCGGACACCGTGCCGGTGCGCAGCTTCAACTACATCGAAGAAGTGAAAGGCCCGGATCACGACAAATACCTGTGGACCAATGCGTCGTTCGCCTTCGCCGCCAATATGGTGAAGAGCTTCATCAATAACGGCTGGTGCGTGCAGATCCGTGGCCCGCAGGCGGGCGGCGCGGTACAGGACTTGCCAATCCATCTGTACGATCTCGGCACCGGCAATCAGGTGAAAATTCCGTCCGAAGTGATGATCCCGGAAACCCGCGAATTTGAATTCGCCAACCTCGGCTTCATCCCGCTGTCGTACTACAAAAACCGCGACTACGCGTGCTTCTTCTCGGCGAACTCCACACAGAAACCGGCGCTGTACGACACCGCTGATGCCACTGCTAACAGCCGCATCAACGCGCGTCTGCCGTACATCTTCCTGCTGTCGCGCATCGCCCATTACCTGAAGCTTATCCAGCGTGAAAACATCGGTACCACCAAGGATCGCCGTCTGCTGGAGCTGGAGTTGAACACCTGGGTACGCGGGCTGGTCACTGAAATGACCGATCCGGGCGACGAACTGCAGGCATCTCACCCGCTGCGTGACGCGAAAGTGATGGTCGAAGACATCGAAGACAACCCAGGCTTCTTCCGCGTGAAGCTGTATGCCGTGCCGCACTTCCAGGTGGAAGGGATGGACGTCAACCTGTCGCTGGTTTCCCAGATGCCGAAGGCGAAATCGTAACTAAGGCAGGAAGCCGATGAAAACGGAACAACCGTTATGGGGCAGAGGGATCATGGTCTCGCCCCAGCACTTCCAGCAACAGGCCGCGTATGCGGCCTGGTCCACGGAATGTATTGCGCAGATGGGCCTCACTCATCCCTGGGGAGTGATTGAGGCGGCATTTGAGCCGGAGACGCTGAAGCTGGGGCGCCTGCAGGCCCGCAGGCTGCATATTCGTTTTCAGGATGGCACCCTTGTTGATAGCGATAATGCCGACGGCCTGCCGTCAGTACTATCGCTTGAAGGGGAGTCGCACGAAACCGTTGTGGTACTGGCGCTGCCCCTGTGGCGAGCCAACGGCGGCAACTGCCTGAAACCGGACGAGACCGCTGAACGTCCGGTTCGCTATCGCCAGCGCTGGCATGATGTTCGCAACCAGTTTGGCGACGACAGTCGACAGATTGCGGTTCTGCAACCTGAGCTAAGCTTGCGCTTTGCCCACCAGAATAACAGCGACTACCTGACCTGCCCGGTGGCACGTCTGCAACAGGACTCGCAGGGCGTATGGACGCTGGATGACAGCTTTTTACCACCCTTGCTGAGCGTGCGAAGCAGCCGCTGGATGATAGCGCAGCTCGAGCAGCTGATGACCCAGCTGCGGGCGCGTCTGACGCGGCTGATGTCCATGCGTCGTGAGAGCAACGAACGAATGGCTGACTTTGCGGTGGCCGATGTCTCCCTGTTCTGGTTACTCAACGCACTCAACAGCGCTGAGCCGGTGCTGGGGCAGTTTCAGCGTTTCCCGCAAAGCGCCGTTGAGCGTCTGTTCCCTGAGCTGGCTCGTCTCGCCGGTAGCTTGCTGACGTTCTCCCTGGAGCACCAGGTCAGCGCCATTCCGGTTTATCAGCACGAACACCTGAATGCGGTTTTCCCGCCGCTGTTTGACCTGTTAAGCGATTTACTGGAAGCCAGTCTGCCCTCCCGTGTGGTGTCCATTGAGCTCACTCATGACAAACGCCTGCGTCAGTGGTTGGCTCGCTTGCAGGATCCTCGCCTGCTGGAAGGGGCCGACTATTACCTGTCTGTACGCTCACCTGTTCCGGTGGCGCAGCTTCAGGAGCAGTTCCCGCGTCAGTGCAAGGTAGGGAGTCCGGATTATGTCACAAGCCTGGTGAATGCTTCCCGGCAGGGGATCCCCCTCAAGCCGCTGCGCCACGTGCCTGCTGCCATTCCGCTGCGCCTGGAAAATCAGTATTTCTCTCTCGACCTTACCCATCCTGCCGCACAGGAAATGCTTGAGAGCCGCAGCTGTATGTTCTACACCCCGGGCACGCTTGGCGAACCTGAACTTGAACTCTTTGCGGTACTAAGAACATGAGTGAAAACAAGCGTGGAATGACTGCGCCCATCGATATCGATGCTCTGTTGCAGGATACGTGGCTGCAGGTAATCAGCTTACGTCACGGGCCCATTTTCCAGGAGGGCGAAGGCCGGCTGTTATGGGATCGCTGTGTTGCCGATGTTGAACGCGTGCAGCTGGCGCTGAAAGAAAAGGGGCTGGACGAAGCCAGCTGCCTGCATATTCTCACTGCCCAGTGTGCGCTGATCGATGAAGCGGTGAAAAGCCGGGGCCAGCAGGATGATGCCTGCGTCCAGTGGTACGACATTCCTCTGCAGGGCCATTTCCTTGGCACTATGGAGGCCGGTGATACGTTGTGTGACCGCATGCGTGATGTACTGCGTGAATCTGCGCCAGAAAACGCCGTGCTGACCTGCTTCCAGCGAGTCATGATGCTGGGCTTCCTCGGCAGTTTCCGTTCACTGAACGATCCTGAGAGGCAAAAGCTGGTCAAAGCGCTCAGCGAACACGTCGCACCTTTCACTTACCCGCAAACGCATCCGGTTCTGGCTGAAAGCCGCACCGGGCGGGGCGTGGGTAACTGGTTCTCCTCATGGCCTGTTCGTATTGCCGTGAGCGCTGTTGTGGTTGCCGCGCTGTGGTGGGGGCTGAATCACTGGTTGGATCAGACGCTGGCAACCCTGTTGCCTGGGGCGGTGAAATGAGTCCTGCGCAACAGCGTTGGCTTGCACTCTGGGCTGCTCTTTTGACGGGCGTGGTGTGTCTGGGTTTCTTGCCTGTGTCCCGGCTGGCTTCAGTTATTCTGCTCCTTGTCGTCTGGGGAGCAATAGCCGCAATTCTGTACGTGGTCTCTCGCCGTTCGGAACAGCACTCTACAGTGCGTCTCGATAATCTTCCGGAAGCGACTTATCGCCAGCCCGTCGTGCTGGTTTGTGGTGATTTGCCTCAGGCATGGCCGGAGCAGTCGCAGGTGCTGACCGTGACGCAGGGGTGCTGGATCCGCGTTGAACAACATCAGGATGTTCAACAGGTTGCGCGTCAGCTGCTGTGGCTGCGCCCGGACTGGGGACGGCAGCTTTCCGTGATGGTCTGTATCTGCCCGCAGAAAAATGCCGATGGTGAAGCGCTCACCAGCAAGCTGCTGGCCCTGCGCTGGCAAATCAGCCAGCTGCGTCGGGATACAGGTCATTGCGTGCCGCTTGTGCTGAACGGCCTCGCGGGCAGCGCCATGATGAACGACATGCTGTGGCAGGTCGCCATACCAGGGGAGGGGATCAGCGTCTGGCGTGAATCATCAGCCCCTTGTTCTATTGCTGCCTGGGTCACTACCGGGGGAGCCATGGCGATGCAGCAGCAAGTGCTGATGAACAGCCTGATGACCTGGTTCCATCAGCACGTCAAAGCGGTCTTTATGGATGAGAACCCGGATATCCCGGCTATTGCCCCAACCGCCGTGCTGTGGGGCATAGGCCCTATTCTGGCAGGGAGCCTGGCCTCATCAGTCTGGACCGCTTGGCTTTCCCGTCATACTGCGATGCAGCAGGCCGCGGGCTGGCAGCCAGTGGGGACTGACAGCACGGTGATGTCGCTGTTACCGGACTTTGTGCTGCCTATGTTGCCGGAAGGGCAAGGGCTGACCCCGCGCCAGCGGGCGTGGCGTTGTGGATTCGGCTTGTTCACACTTGCCGCTATCGCAGCCCTGTGCAGCAGCGGCTGGAACAACAGTCAGCTGTTGCACCGCATGAGTTTTGACATCAATCGCTACGATCGCATTTCAACGGACGATTACAGCCTGAAGGCTGCGGCAGTCGGCGTGCTGCGTGAAGATGCAACGCAGCTTGATGAGTGGGCCCGTAACGGTAATCCGTTTCGCACGAGTTTTGGGCTTTACCAGGGAGAGCGCCTGCGGATGCCTGTTCTGGATGCTATCCGTTCCTATGTTCCGCCTCCACCGCCTCCACCGCCGCCGTCAATACCCAAAGCGGTACCGAAAATCATCCGCCTCGACAGCATGTCGCTGTTCGATTCAGGCAAATATGACCTCAAACCTGGCTCAACCAAACTGCTGGTCAACTCGCTGGTGGGGATTAAGGCCAAACCCGGCTGGCTGATTGTGGTCGCGGGGCATACCGATAACACCGGCAACCCTGGGCTTAACCAGACGCTCTCCCAGAAACGCGCTGAAGCGGTGCGCAACTGGATGCGCGACACCGGTGACGTGCCGGAAAGCTGTTTTGCGGTGCAGGGCTATGGCGAAAGCCGCCCGGTCGCAACCAATGACACCCCGGAAGGCCGTGCGCTCAACCGTCGTGTCGAAATCAGCCTGGTACCGCAGGCCAACGCCTGTCAGATACCTGGCAAAACCCCGGCGTCATCGCAGGATGATGACGTTTCTCAACATTAATGGAGTAAATCCGATGGCAATTCCTGTTTATCTTTGGCTGAAAGACGACGGCGGCGCGGACATCAAAGGGTCTGTGGACGTGCAGGATCGCGAAGGCAGCATCGAAGTGGTTGCACAGCAGCATAACCTGTACATCCCGACCGATAATAACACCGGCAAGCTGACCGGTACCCGTATCCACACCCCGTTCCTGTTCACCAAGGAAATCGACTCCTCCAGCCCGTATCTGTACAAGGCTGTGACCACCGGTCAGACCCTCAAGTCTGCGGAGTTCAAGTGGTACAAAATCAACGACGCGGGCCAGGAAGTGGAGTACTTCAACACCAAACTGGAAAACGTGAAAGTGGTGAAAGTTAACCCGGTGATGCACGACATCAAGGATCCTTCCTTCGAGAAGCACAACCACCTCGAGCAGATCGAACTGCGTTACGAAAAAATCACCTGGACCTACAAAGACGGCAACATCATTCATTCCGATTCCTGGAACGAACGCGCCACGGCGTAAGCCCGCTGCGGACAGGTCCCTGTCCGCAATTCTTTGCTGAGCGTCCGCCGCACTCACTGGCGCTCAGCAAAGAATCACACAATCTGCCTGCCTGACCTGATGCGCTTTGGGTTCCTGATGAACAGGGAACAGCGAGGGGCGGTAGCGTGCCCGGGAACACTCAAGAGAGAGAAAAATGGAAAACTCAGCCGTCCTGTTACGTCGCCTCAATCCTTACTGCGCGCGCGCGCTGGAAGGAGCAGCCTCCCTGTGTCAGACCCGTGCGCATGCAGAAATTCTGCCGGAGCACTGGCTGCTCAAGCTGCTGGAGCAGGGTGAGGGCGATCTCACCGTGCTGGCCCGTCGCTACGAGTGGGATATGGACGGCATGTGGCAGGCGCTACTCGGCTGGCTGGACGGGCTGCCTCGTTCGGTGCGCAGCCGCCCGGCGCTTGCCGACTCCCTTAATGCGTTGCTGAAGCAGGCATGGATGGCGGCCTCATTGCAGAATGAGGCACAAATTCGCAGCCAGCATCTGCTGATGGCGCTTATTGAGAGCCCGAAACTGATTCATTGTGACGGCCTGTGGCCGCTGTTGACGTTAGGCCAGAGTCAGCTCGAACGCCTGCGTCCGCTGCTGGATGCGCAGTCCGACGAGCGCCCGGAAGTGCAGCAGGAAGCAGAGTTGTTGCACTCATCTGGCGGCGATGTGGAGATCATCGGTCGCCCGGCGGGCATTGAAGCAAAAGAGGGTGAGCTCAGCCCGGCATTACAGAACGCGCTGGATAAATTCACCCTCGACGTCACCGCCAAAGCGAAAGAGGGCAAAATCGACCCGGTGTTTGGCCGTGATACGGAAATCCGTCAGATGGTGGACATCCTCTCACGTCGTCGCAAAAACAACCCGATCCTGGTGGGCGAGCCGGGTGTCGGCAAAACGGCGCTGGTGGAAGGGCTGGCGCTGCGTATTGCCGAGGGCAACGTGCCGGAATCCCTCAAGCCTGTTGTTCTGCGCACTCTTGATCTTGGCCTGTTACAGGCGGGAGCAGGTGTGAAAGGCGAGTTCGAACAGCGCCTGAAAAACGTCATCGATGCCGTGCAGCAGTCGCCGGTGCCGATCCTGCTGTTTATTGACGAAGCTCACACCATTATCGGGGCAGGCAATCAGGCGGGTGGCGCAGATGCGGCCAACTTGCTGAAACCTGCGCTGGCACGCGGTGAATTACGCACAATTGCCGCCACCACGTGGAGCGAGTACAAACAGTATTTCGAGCGCGATGCCGCCCTGGAACGTCGCTTCCAGATGGTGAAAGTCGATGAGCCGAATGACGACACCGCCTGCCTGATGCTGCGCGGCCTGAAATCCCGCTATGCCGAACACCATAATGTGCATATCACCGACGATGCGGTGCGTGCTGCGGTTACGTTGTCGCGCCGTTACCTGACGGGTCGTCAGCTGCCGGACAAGGCTGTTGACCTGCTCGATACCGCCGCTGCACGCGTACGCATGAGCCTCGATACCGTACCAGAACAGTTGACCCGCATCCGCGCGCAAATCACTGCCCTGGAAATGGAGAAGCAGGCGCTGATGGAGGACATTGTCGTCGGCAACCAGAGCCATGGTGAACGCCTGGCCGCCATTGAGCAGGAAGAGAGCGATCATATCGTTCAACTCGACGAACTGGAATCCCAGTACGGCCAGGAGCTGAAACTCACCGAACAACTACTGGAGTGTCGCCAGGACATCTCCCGTCAGAGTGAAACCCGCGCGCTACAGCAGGAGTTGAACGGCATGCAGCACAGTAACCCGCTGCTTTCCGTGGATGTGGACGTACGCACCGTCGCCACCGTGATTGCCGACTGGACGGGCGTGCCGCTGTCTTCACTGATGAAGGACGAGCAGACCGAACTGCTGAGCCTGGAAAAGGAAATCGGCAAACGTGTAGTGGGCCAGGATGTGGCACTGACTGCGATTGCTCAGCGCCTGCGTGCAGCAAAAACCGGGCTGACCTCTGAGAATGGCCCGCAGGGTGTGTTCCTGCTGGTTGGCCCGAGCGGCACAGGCAAAACCGAAACCGCACTGACGCTGGCTGACGTGCTGTACGGTGGCGAAAAATCACTGATCACCATCAACCTCTCCGAATACCAGGAACCCCATACCGTCTCCCAGCTGAAAGGCTCCCCACCGGGTTACGTCGGATACGGGCAGGGCGGCATTCTCACCGAAGCCGTGCGGAAGCGCCCATACAGCGTGGTGCTGCTGGATGAAGTGGAAAAAGCTCACCGCGACGTGATGAACCTGTTCTACCAGGTGTTCGACCGTGGCTTTATGCGCGACGGAGAAGGGCGCGAAATCGACTTCCGCAACACCGTTATTCTGATGACCTCCAACCTCGGCAGCGACCATCTGATGCAGCTGCTGGATGAAAGCCCGGAAGCCACCGAAGCCGATCTGCACGAGCTGCTGCGTCCGATCCTGCGTGACCACTTCCAGCCCGCGCTGCTGGCACGCTTCCAGACTGTGATTTACCGCCCTCTGGCGGAAACTGCCATGCGCACCATTGTGGAAATGAAACTCGCCCAGGTGAGCAAGCGTCTGCACCGTCATTACGGCCTGACCACGCAAATCGATGAGAGCCTGTATGACGCATTGACCAGCGCCTGCCTGCTGCCGGACACCGGGGCGCGTAACGTCGACAGCCTGCTTAATCAGCAAATCCTGCCGGTGCTGAGTCAGCAGCTGCTGAGCCATATGGCGGCGAAACAGAAACCTAATGCGTTGACGCTTGGCTGGAGTGAGGCTGAGGGGATCTCACTGAACTTCAACCGGACTGAAGGAGAGAACGCATGAGCACCAATCCACGAATAAGATTCAGCCACAACCATCACCAGCTGTCGGTGAAAGGCTGTGAAAAGGAACTCGACGTGCTGGCCTTCGAGGGCGAAGAGGCCTTAAGTAAACCGTTCAGCTACCGCATTGAATTCACCAGCGGCGACCACGCCATCAGCAAAGAGATGATTCTGATGAAAGCAGCCTCCCTGAAGCTGCAGGCCCCGGTCGACCAGGGTTATGGCATCAAAATGCAGCAGGCCGTGCGAACCCTTCAGGGGGTGGTGAGCGGCTTTGAACGTCTCAACACCTCAAAGGATGAAACCCATTATGCCCTGACGCTCCAGCCACGCCTGGCGCTGCTCGACCGTTCGCGCCAGAACGCTATTTATCAGGACATGTCGGTCCCACAAATCGTGGAAAAAATCCTGCGCGAGCGCCACAGCATGCGCGGTCAGGATTTTCTGTTCTCGCTTTCAAAAGCGTACCCGCGCCGTGAGCAGGTGATGCAGTACGGCGAAGACGACCTGCATTTTATCACCCGCCTGTTGGGTGAGGTCGGTATCTGGTTCCGCTTCACCACCGACACGCGCCTTAATATCGATGTGGTGGAGTTTTACGACAGCCAGCAGGGTTACGAGAAAGGCCTGACCCTGCCGTCCGTACCGCCGTCCGGCCAGCACTCGAAAGGCGTGGACTCGGTCTGGGAGATGGAATGCCACCACAGCGTGGTGCAAAAGCAGGTCAGCACCCGCGACTACAACTACCGCCAGGCCACGGAAGACATGAACACGCTGGTGGATGCGACTGGCGGGGATGTGACCACCTACGGTGATGCCTATCACTACGCCGACAACTACCTGACGCCGGGCAGCGCATATGACCGCAATCCGGCCCCGGAATCCGGTGCCTTTTATGCCCGCATTCGTCATGAACGTTATCTGAATGGTCAGACGCAGACGCACGCCATCACCAGCTGCCCGACCCTCTCTCCGGGGCAGGTGCTGAAAGTTACCGGCGGGTACGAAGTGGCAGAGGTGTTCGCGAAAGGTGTAATCATCACGGCGATGCACACCCACGCAAGGCGTGATGAAGATTTCAGCGTCAACTTCGATGGCATCCCGGACAGCACTGATTTTAGTTTCCGTCCTGAGCCCGGCTCACGCCCGGTGATGGCGGGCACCTTACCGGCCCGCGTCACCAGCACCACCGAGAACGACACCTACGGCCATATCGATAAAGACGGGCGCTACCGCGTCAATATGCTGTTTGACCGCGATAACTGGGAGACCGGGTTCGAAAGCCTGTGGGTACGCCAGTCCCGCCCGTACGCCGGTGACACCTACGGCCTGCACCTGCCGCTGCTGGCGGGCACCGAAGTGGCGATTGGCTTTGAGGACGGCAACCCGGACAGGCCCTATATTGCGGGCGTGCTGCACGACTCAGCCCACGGCGACCACGTCACCATCCAGAACTACAAACGCAACGTTCTGCGCACGCCAGCGAACAACAAAATCCGCCTCGACGATAACCGTGGGCAGGAGCACATCAAGGTCTCGACGGAGTACGGCGGCAAGAGCCAGCTGAACCTCGGTCACCTGGTTGACAGTGAAAAGCAGAAGCGGGGCGAGGGCTTCGAGCTGCGCACGGACAGCTGGGGCGCGATAAGGGCGCAGAAAGGGTTGTTCATTACTGCGGATGGACAGGCATCAGGGCAGGGCCAGGTGCTGGAAATGGCCCCGACCATCAGCCTGCTAAAAGGGGCTTTGAACCAGATAATCGAGTGGGGGAGCATAACCAGGGCTCATCGCAACTTTTCGCCGGATGCAGATTCGCTGAGGGAATTCGTCAGCGGAGCAGACAACCTGAAAGAGGCCGCATTATTAATAGCGGCACCAAAAGGAATTGCTGCGGTCACACCTGAAAGTACGTTAATGCACAGTGGAAAAGGTCTTTACCTGCAAAGTCTGGGTGAGGTCAATATAGCCACAGCACAACGTCATTCAGTCAATGCCAGCAAAGCAATTTCGATGCTGGCTCAGCAGGAGGGAGTGCGGCTTGTTTCTGCAAAAGGTCCGATGACTTTTGAATCACACGCAGACACCCTCTCCCTGACCTCTCTGAAAGACGTGGCCGTACAGTCCACTCAGGGCCATCTGCAGCTTACTGCGAAAAACGGTATTACGCTTAGCTGTGGCGGAGCGTATATAAAGCTTTCGCCGCAGGGAGAGATTCATATACACGGGCCTGGTCTGCTGAGCCTGAAGGGCCAGCACGAAATGCTGGGGCCGCAGAGCGAGGATTTTCCGCTGCCGGAACTTCCATCCTCTGTCTGTAAGGAATGCCTGAAAAGGGCGCAGGAGATGGCGAAAGGATTTGTGCCAAGGGAGAGTTAATAAGTGCAGAATGAATACTCTGATGCCTGGTTAGAGGACGCTAAACGGCTTTGCCAGCAGATTGGACAGGCCTACATCGATGTCATTGTTGATCAGTGCAGCGTGGATTATTCCGTAATCCCTGCGCTATCTGGCTTTTCACCGCAGATTAAATGGCAGTCGCTCTATAAGGATTTGCCTGAAGATATTTATCCCGAAGATGCGCCACTGCTGATTCGGATAGTGATTAACGATCTGCAACAATGGAACTGGCTTCAGGCGCTGGCAAAAGAGATGTCTACAAAGGCGCCTTTACTGATCTTATGTTCGTCATGGCCATTATCCAGATTGGGAAAATGGCTGACGCAAATCGCTAATGCCCGGCAAGAAGGCCGGGAAGGGATTTTTCGGTTCTGGGATACGCGTATTTTTCCGCATCTTTTTACGGATATTCTGGATACCGAGCAACAGGAACAACTGAAATACCCGGTACTATTCTGGAGGTGGCAGGATCTTGACGGACAACCGGCATTTTTGGCGGGGCGGGGAAGTATTTCGAAACACGATGAGGCTGCCCAGCAGCTTGATTTCAGTGATAGGCAGTATGAAAAATTTATGTGCCTGTGTGATGCAAAACGTTTTGTCGCCCAGCAACTGCCAATAATAAATATGTTCTCCTCCAAAGAGTCCCAATTCAAAGCCTGTTTTGAAGGCATGGTGAAAGCGACCCAGGCCGGGGTGTTGTTTGACGATGAGCGCGATGCCTTTGCAATCGACCATTTAACCCGATTGGGTAATCAAATCGAATGAGGACAGCTTTTTTAAGTCAAATCATTTGATTTATTTGTTTTTAGGATGACAAAAATAAATAAGGAAAGGGAATGAAAAAAATAACAGTGTTGATGTCTGTGTTTCTTTTAAGTGGCTGTGGTTCTCTATCAGAACATGCCTCAGGGTGTTATCGAGAGTATTATCAGGGAACACGAAAAATGGTGGATATGGGATACTGGGTCTACCTTCCCTGGCTTGATGTCCCTTTCTCTGCCGTACTGGATACAGTGACGCTGCCGATTGATGCAATTTGTATTGAAAATCGTTAATAAAGGAATGTGATTTTTTAAATGATATTGGGATATATCATTTTTTTTGGAGGGAAATCAGGATGAAGATAACAATCTCTGGCGTATTACTGGGCATTTTTTTACTGGCCGGATGCAGCCAGCCAAAGGCAGAAGCACAGACGCAAAGAGGTGGTTCGGGGACGATTGAGGCCATTAACCATACCAAATGGGCCATCAACCATTTCAGCGTTAATGGGCAATCTGGAATTGATGCGATCGGTCCATTTGATGGCGGTGGTGGCGGATGTTGCTATGGTGTGCCTTCCGTCTGGAAACCAGATATGACAGTCAGAGTTGACTGGGAAACAGGAGTCGGGAGTTCTGATGATTTTCCAGGATATGCTGATGAGAAGAAATTTTTGGAATGGGCAAAAAAAATAAAGGCTCAGAACCGTCAGCACAGTAAAACGGTGTCGCTGCCAGATTACACTGGACAGGAAACTTGCGGCATTACAGTGCATTTTCTGCCCTGTGACGATGTGAAGGTGACAACAAGCTCCTTTACCTACGTTAGCCCCTCTTACCCTATCAAATTGCCGTTGGAAATGAAGGAGCCGAAGGTTTGTCCCAAGTAATAACAGGTCTGGTCTGGTATCCGCCGGAATTTCCGGCGCAGGGGCGTTTGCCGTCACAGGCTGCGTTGGTAGCTAGAAACCAACAGAAAAGAGTCTGATAAAGATTTATCTCAATGGTAGAAATGATTTAATTATGCCAGTCAGTGGCATAATTAAATCATTTTATCTGTAAGAGTGGGCGGCGAAATAAAAGGAAGATAAGGATGAAGATAACAATCTCTGGCGTGTTACTGGGTGTTTTTTTACTGGCCGGATGCAGCCAGCCAAAGGCAGAAGCACAAACGCAAAGCGGTGGCACAGGAACAATTAAAGCCATTAACCATACTAAGTGGGCCATCAACCACTTCAGCGTTAACGGGCAGTCGGGTATTGATATTATTGGACCTTTTGACGGTGGCGGTGGTGGGTGTTGTTATGGCGTGCCTGCTGTATGGAAACCTGGGATGACGGTACGTGTAGACTGGCAGACTGGCGTTGGAACTTCAGAAGGTTTTCCAGGTTTCGCTGATCGTGAAAAGTATAAAACTTG
>NZ_OBEF01000020.1 GCF_900215375.1 Enterobacter sp. CC120223-11
TTACGTATGTTCACTCAGAGACTTGGTATTCATTTTTCGTCTTGCGACGTTAAGAATCCATGTCACTTTGAGTGCCCACACAGATTGTCTGATAAATTGTTAAAGAGCAGTGAAACGCGGCTTTCGCTCGCCGTTTCGAGGTCCCGTATAATACGTTTTCCTCATTCAGAGTCAAGCGTTTATTTTCGCTTTTCTCTGTCAGAATTTCCGAAGAAACCCTGCTGACCCGGCGGCTTGTTTGCCGTTGTTCCGTGTCAGTGGAGGCGCATTATAGGGAGTTATTCTGAGACGGCAAGTCTAAATTCAAAAAAACTTTCTGACTGCTTAAATTCCAGGCTTTACGCTGGTTTTACGCCCTGATTGCGCACAAGTTGAGCGATTTCACGGGCGAAATGGGCAACCTGCCCCCAGTCGGTATACACCACTTCTTTACTCGTATCGGTTTCACCGCCCGTCATTTTCATAATCAGGCGGATCATCATGCGGTCATACCAGCTATAGCGAGGGTAACGCAGCGCTCCGGCAAAGACGGCACAGTGGTCAGGTTCCCATGGCGAAGCCAGCAGGAACTTGCGGGTATAGTTATTCGTTTGCGGGGTACGTTTTTCTGGTTTGCGTGCGACAAGGTTCACGGAATAGAAAGCGCTAGGTAGCTGCTTAAGCGCCTGCTGATGCTTTTTAACAAAGCTTTCCAGCGTGGAATGGAAATGCCCGTAGCGGATCGATGCCCCGATCACCACGCCATCATACTCCTGCCAGTCAATGCTCTCCGCGCGATGCAGGTTAACAACGTCCACGTCGAAGGCTTGCTCTTTTAATTCTGAAGCGAGCGAAGCCGCAATCTCACGCGTTTGCCCATCCCGGGTTGAAAAGAGAATCAATATTTTCACAAACGCTCCTGTTACTCGCGCCAGAAAGTCGGTGTAAAGAGCACCAACAAAGTAAAGACTTCCAGACGACCAAACAGCATGTTGGCGATCAGGATCCATTTTGCCACGGGATTCATGCTGGCGAAGTTATCCGCCACCACGCCCAACCCAGGGCCGAGGTTATTGAGCGTTGCCACGACGGAGGCAAAAGCCGAGAAATCATCAACGCCCGTTGCAATGATGGCCAGCATACTGACGATAAACACCAGGGCGTAGGCAGAGAAGAACCCCCACACAGCTTCGAGTATGCGTTCCGGCAGTGCACGGTTGCCAAGCTTGATGCTGTAAACAGCATTTGGATGCACCAGACGTTTTAATTCGCGATTCCCTTGCTTAAAGAGAAGCAGAATACGAATAACCTTCAGGCCACCGCCCGTCGAACCAGCACAGCCGCCGATAAAAGCTGAGCATAAAAGCAGTACAGGCAGGAACAGCGGCCAGCGCGCAATGCTGTCTGTGGTGAAGCCTGCGGTCGTTGCCATCGACACTACCTGGAAGAACGCCTGGTTAAGCGTCGTGAGCGCTGAGTTATAGACATCATGCAGGAACAGCACCAGCGTACAAATGATCACCAGCGTCAACTGCACGCCGATAAACATGCGGAATTCCGGATCGCGCCAGTACACCTTCAGGTTACGACCGCTTAATAAAGAGAAGTGCAAGCCATAGTTACAGCCAGAGATCAGCAGGAAGATAGCAATAATCGTGTTGATGGTCGGACTATTGAAGTAGCCCACGCTGGCATCGTGTGTGGAAAAGCCACCGATGGCGATAGTCGCAAAACTGTGCCCAATAGCGTCGAACGCTGGCATACCGGCAAACCACAGTGCCAACGCACAGGCGACGGTCAGCAGAACATAAATGAGCCACAGCGTTTTTGCCGTCTCGGCGATTCGCGGGCGCATTTTATTGTCTTTCAGCGGCCCCGGCATTTCTGCGCGATAGAGCTGCATCCCACCCACGCCCAGTATGGGCAGGATGGCCACCGCCAGCACGATGATCCCCATCCCGCCAAACCATTGCAGCATCTGGCGGTAGAAAAGAATCGCATGAGGAAGCGAATCCAGCCCCACAAGCGTGGTGGCACCTGTCGTTGTCAGGCCTGAGAAAGATTCAAAGAAAGCATCAGTGATGGTCAGGTTCGGCTGTTCAGCAAAGATAAACGGCAACGCACCCACGCTGCCCAGCACGGTCCAGAACAGCACGACGATAAGAAACCCTTCGCGGGATTTCAGTTCGCCCTTTTGCCTACGGTTCGGCCACCACAGCATTGAGCCAATCGCCAGCGCAACGAAGAACGTCTGGGTAAATGCCCGCCCGGCCCCGTCTTTATAGATAAGCGCCACCAGTCCAGGCACAATCATGGTGCCTGAAAACAGAATGACCAGCAGGCCAACGATTCGGGTTATGGCACGAAAATGCATCTCTGCCGCTTCCTTTGATAAGCAAAAAGTAGACCGGGGATTATTCGTCAATCCTGCGCAATTGCAATGAACCGCGACTAAAATCCGCCAGCTTTGCGGAGAAAGCCGTCAGTTCGGCCTGCGGAAGTGCCACCCGTAGATGCACATCGGCCTGATAATCACTGCTGACGATTTTTCCGGAAAATTGCGCCAGAAGCGCCTCGATACCGGACAATTGTCCGTACTCGCACTGCAAAGTATATTCGGTCAGCGGCGTCTTGCGCTGAGTCGTGAGTTCAGCCAGCGCCTGATGCACGCCGCCGCCATAGGCCTTCACCAGGCCACCGGTGCCCAGCAAAATCCCACCGTAGTAGCGAACCACCACGGCGGTGATTTCACCGACACCACTTCCCATCAGCTGCGCAAGCATCGGCTTGCCTGCCGTCCCGGCCGGTTCTCCGTCATCGGAGAAACCAAGCTGTTGCGAATCGTTGGGCGGCCCCGCGACCCACGCCACGCAGTGGTGGCGCGCATCCGGGTGCTCTGTCCTGACCGATTCAACAAACGCCTTCGCCGCTTCCACGCCTTCGGTATGGGCGAGTAGCGTAATGAAGCGGCTTTTCTTGATCTCTTCGACCACGGTTACCGGCGCGGCCGGGATCAGCCAGCTCTCCATCAGGCCAGCTTCTGATCCCGGGTCATGTTCTCCACGCTGTTTTCGTGGATCACGACGTTATCTTCGATACGGATACCACCGAACGGCTTCATCGCATCAATCTTCTGCCAGTTGAAGTGCTTGCTGAACTGCCCTTCACGCCATGGCGCCAGCAGGGATTCAATAAAGTAGATGCCCGGTTCGATGGTCAGCACCATGCGAGGTTGCAGAATACGGGTGCAGCGCAGATAAGGATATTTCGACGGAGCCGCCAGATGCGTGCCGGTATCATCCTGCATGAATCCAGCCACGTCATGCACCTGCAGGCCCAGCGGATGACCGAGGCCGTGTGGCATAAACGGCCCGGTGAGGTCGTTTTCGACCATCGCTTCTTCGCTCATATCAGTCAGAATCTGGTGCTTACGCAGCAGTTTAGCGATGCGCTGATGGAACTGAATGTGGTAGTCAACGTAGCTCGTACCGGCTTTCAGGGTGTCGATAAGCGCCAGCTGTTCGGCGTTCACATCTTTGATCAGCTGAGCAAATTCGGTATCGCTGTTGCCCGCCCAGGTGCGGGTTAAGTCTGCAGCGTAGCCGTTGTACTCGGCACCGGCATCCAGCAGGAAGCTGCGCATTTCAGACGGCGCGCGATGATCCAGTTTGGTGTAATGAAGAACGGCAGCGTGCTCGTTCAGCGCGACGATATTGCCGTAAGGCACGTCAGTATCGCGGTGGCCAGTTGCCGTCAGGTACGCCTGGTTGATATCAAACTCACTCATCCCGGACAGGAACGCTTCATGCGCGGCTTTATGTCCGTTCACTGCCGTTTTCTGCGCTTCACGCATGCAGGAGAGTTCATAATCGGTTTTGTAAGAGCGGTAGTAGTGCAGGTAATCCATTACCGCTTTCGGGTTGATGTTTGCCGCCGCAATGTCCAGACCCAGCGCGCGTTCCGCCACTGGCCCGATGTACGCAATGTTGCCACGCGCCGCAGGCAGCTGGCTGCCAATGCCGTCCGCTTTCGGCAGGGCGATCACTTCAATATCTTCCGTCCAGAAAGAGGACGGCAGCGGTTCCACGTTGTGCCAGTAATCCACCGGCAGATAGAACCACAGCTTCGGTTTGTTCACGCCGTCCACCAGCAGCCAGCAATTTGGCACCTGGGTAACAGGCACCCACGCCTTGAACTGCGGATTCACCTTAAACGGATAAGCGTGATCGTCCAGAAAGACGTTGAACAGCTCGCCAGAGTGAATCAGTAAGGCATCAAGCTTGAACTTTTCCAGGACGTTACGCGTGCATTCCTGCAACGTAGCAATATGATTCTTATAGAGTGTGGCCAGTGAGTCCATGTTTTATCCTTCTCTTTTTTTGACGCGAATTCCCGCATCTTAGCACATCGGTTTCAGCCTGCGTGATTTCTGCCGAGCGTGATCCAGACGTCATTTTCTTAATGAGTAATTTGCATTTTATTAACATAAAATCCACACTCCGTTTCATCTGGTAAGACCAGTAACTTTGCTGGATTCAGGAGACTGACATGCTCTACAAAGGCGACACCCTGTACCTCACCTGGCTGGAAGATGGCATTGCCGAACTGGTGTTCGATGCCCCCGGCTCGGTCAACAAGCTTGATACCGCCACCGTGGCCAGCCTTGGCCAGGCGCTTGACGTCCTCGAAAAACAGCAGAATCTGAAGGGCTTGCTGCTGCGCTCCGAAAAAGCCGCGTTTATCGTCGGCGCGGATATCACCGAATTTCTGGGCCTGTTCCAGGTACCTCAGGAACAGCTGAGCCAGTGGCTGCATTTCGCCAACAGCGTTTTCTGTCGTCTGGAAGACCTGCCTGTCCCGACCATTTCTGCCATTAATGGCTACGCGCTGGGCGGCGGCTGTGAATGCGTGCTGGCGACGGACTACCGTCTGGCGACGCCGGACCTGCGCATTGGCCTGCCGGAAACCAAACTCGGCATCATGCCTGGCTTCGGCGGTTCTGTTCGCTTGCCGCGCCTGCTGGGTGCCGACAGCGCGCTGGAAATCATTGCCGCCGGTAAAGATGTGGGTGCCGAAGAAGCGCTCAAACTCGGCCTGGTCGATGGCGTAGTGAAACAGGAAAAACTGCGCGATGGCGCTATCGCTATTCTGCGTCAGGCCATCAGCGGCGATCTGGACTGGAAAGCCAAACGCCAGCCGAAGCTCGACCCGCTGAAGCTCAGCAAAATTGAAGCCACCATGAGCTTCACCATCGCCAAAGGCATGGTGATGCAAACGGCTGGCAAACATTATCCGGCCCCGATCACCGCCGTGAAAACCATTGAGGCCGCTGCCCGCTTAGGCCGCGATCAGGCGCTGGTGCTTGAAAACCAAAGTTTTGTCCCGCTGGCCCATTCAAATGAGGCCCGTGCGCTGGTTGGCATTTTCCTGAACGATCAGTTCGTCAAAGGTCAGGCGAAGAAACTGACCAAAAACGTCGAGACCCCGAAACAGGCCGCCGTGCTCGGCGCCGGGATCATGGGCGGCGGCATTGCGTATCAGTCCGCCTGGAAGGGCGTGCCGGTCATCATGAAGGACATCAACGATAAGTCGCTGACCCTCGGGATGAACGAAGCCGCCAAGCTGCTGAACAAACAGCTGGAGCGCGGAAAAATTAATGGCCTGAAGCTGGCAGGCGTGATCTCCACGATTCATCCAACCCTCGACTACGCCGGATTCGATCGCGTGGACGTGGTGGTGGAAGCCGTTGTGGAAAACCCGAAAGTGAAAAAAGCGGTACTGGCCGAAACGGAAGAGAAAGTCCGTCCGGATACCGTGCTGGCCTCTAACACCTCCACCATTCCTATCGGTGAACTGGCAAGCGTCCTGCAGCGTCCGGAAAACTTCTGCGGTATGCACTTCTTCAACCCGGTGCACCGTATGCCGCTGGTTGAAGTGATTCGCGGGGAGAAAACCTCGGACAAAACCATCGCCAAAGTGGTCGCCTGGGCGAGCAAAATGGGCAAAACGCCGATTGTGGTCAACGATTGCCCGGGCTTCTTCGTCAACCGCGTGCTGTTCCCATACTTTGCCGGTTTCAGCCAGCTGCTGCGCGACGGCGCCGACTTCCATAAAGTCGATAAAGTGATGGAAAAAGTTTTCGGCTGGCCGATGGGCCCGGCCTATCTGCTGGACGTGGTCGGCATTGATACTGCGCATCATGCCCAGGCCGTTATGGCCGCCGGGTTCCCGCAGCGTATGCAGAAGGATTACCGTGATGCCATCGACGCGCTGTTTGAAGCCAGCCGCTACGGGCAGAAAAACGGCCTCGGCTTCTGGCGTTATAAAGAAGACAGCAAAGGCAAACCGAAGAAAGAGGAAGACGCCGCCGTTGAAGCGCTGCTGGCAGAAGTCAGCCAGCCGAAGCGCGACTTCAGCGACGAAGAGATTATCGCCCGTATGATGATCCCGATGGTCAATGAAGTGGTGCGCTGTCTGGAAGAAGGCATTATTGCCAGTCCTGCGGAAGCCGATATGGCACTGGTGTACGGCCTCGGCTTCCCTCCGTTCCACGGCGGTGCCTTCCGCTGGCTGGATACACTCGGCAGCGCGAAGTACCTCGATATGGCGCAGCAATATCAGCACCTCGGCCCGCTGTATGAAGTGCCGGAAGGCCTGCGCAGCAAAGCGCGCCACAACGAAGCATATTATCCACCGGTTGAGCCTGCCCGTCCGGTGGGTGAGCTGAAAACGGCTTAAGGAGTCACAATGGAACAGGTTGTCATTGTCGATGCAATTCGTACCCCGATGGGCCGTTCAAAAGGCGGCGCATTCCGTAACGTGCGTGCGGAAGATCTCTCCGCACACCTGATGCGTAGCCTCCTGGCGCGCAATCCATCTCTGGATCCGGCGGCGCTCGACGACATTTACTGGGGCTGCGTGCAGCAGACCCTGGAGCAGGGCTTCAACATCGCCCGTAACGCTTCCCTGCTGGCTGAAATTCCCCATTCCGTTCCAGCGGTGACCGTGAACCGTCTGTGCGGATCCTCTATGCAGGCGCTGCATGATGCCGCCCGCATGATCATGACCGGCGATGCGCAGGCTTGCCTGGTCGGCGGCGTTGAGCATATGGGCCACGTGCCCATGAGCCACGGCGTAGATTTCCACCCTGGCATGAGCCGCAGCGTGGCAAAAGCCGCGGGCATGATGGGCCTGACCGCAGAAATGCTTTCGCGCCTGCACGGCATCAGCCGTGAAATGCAGGATCAGTTCGCCGCCCGCTCTCACGCCCGGGCCTGGGCCGCAACGCAGTCAGGTGCATTTAAAAATGAAATCATCCCGACCGGTGGACACGACGCCGACGGCGTGCTGAAGCAGTTTAGCTACGACGAAGTGATCCGTCCGGAAACCACGGTCGAAGCACTCTCCGCGCTGCGCCCGGCTTTCGACCCGGTCACCGGCACTGTCACCGCAGGTACCTCTTCAGCGCTTTCCGACGGTGCCGCCGCAATGCTGGTCATGAGCGAAAGCCGTGCTCGCGAGCTGGGGCTGAAAGCCCGCGCCCGAGTGCGTTCGATGGCTGTGGTCGGCTGCGATCCGTCAATTATGGGCTATGGCCCGGTTCCGGCCTCGAAGCTTGCGCTGAAGAAGGCAGGACTGTCGGCCAGCAATATCGATCTGTTTGAAATGAACGAAGCCTTTGCTGCCCAGATCCTGCCGTGCATTAAAGATCTGGGGCTGATGGAGCAGATCGACGAGAAGATCAACCTCAACGGCGGCGCGATCGCACTCGGCCACCCGTTAGGCTGTTCCGGGGCGCGCATCACGACAACGCTGCTGAACCTGATGGAACGCAAAGACGCCCAGTTTGGTCTGGCGACGATGTGTATCGGTCTTGGTCAGGGGATTGCGACGGTGATTGAACGCGTCTGAAAAAACAGAAGCCGGGGCAATGCCCCGGCTGCGAAAGCGTAATGCGTAAGAGTAAAACTGTTTAGTTGCCGTTTTTCCCGCCTGTCAGGGGCGGGTTTTTTATTTCTGCGGCAAAGATCAGATAAACGCGAAGGCGTCGCCAAACAGGCGATCTTCACGCGCGCCGCGCTCATTGCAGAACAGGTCCCGGGCGATTTTCGCCATTTCGAAACGGCCAGCGATATAGATGTCGTGCTCTGCCAGCGTGCCGTAATCCTGCAACACCGCAGTCAGTACGGTGCCGGAACGCCCGCGCCAGCCCTCTTCCGGCTGCTCAACCACAGGTTCAACGCGCAGATTCGGATGAGTCACGCTCAGCGCTTCCAGCTCAGAGAGATCGTACAGATGCTTCTCTTCACGCCCGCCCCAGTAAATCGCAATTTCACGGTTTGGGTTTTGCGCCAGCGCGGTCAGCAAAATGGAACGCACGTAGGAGAAGCCAGTTCCGCCAGCAATCAGCACCAGCGGACGCTCTTCATCGTCACGCAGCCAGGCTTCACCGTGAGGCATGTCGACAACAATTTCACGCTCTTTGAGAATTCTGTCCATCACTGCCATCGCGTACAGATTCAGCTCGGAGGCGCCAATGTGCAGTTCGATGCTGTTCTGTTCGGCAGGCGTAGATGCCAAGGAAAACGGGCGCTTATCACGCTCGTCCATCACTACCATCAGATACTGGCCCGCGCGGAAGGAAAAGGCCGCTTCCGGTTCTAATCGAACGCGGTATACCGTGTCGGTAATGGCATCTACCGAAGTGACTTTACAGCTTAAGGTTGTCATGCGCTCCCTCTGTCGGGTCTGTAAGCAAATACGGCGGCGCTCAGGCGCTCTTACCGTCGTTAAAGATGGCCAGTTCATCCCAGATGGCGTCAATACGCGCCGTCACCTCGGGATCTTTTTTGATAGGACGTCCCCACTCGCGTTGGGTTTCGCCAGGCCATTTATTCGTGGCATCCAGCCCCATTTTTGAGCCCAGACCGGAAACCGGCGAGGCAAAATCCAGGTAATCAATTGGCGTGTTTTCTACCAGTACCGTATCACGGGCCGGGTCCATACGCGTGGTGATGGCCCAGATAACGTCGTTCCAGTCTCGCGCGTTCACGTCGTCATCGCAGACAATCACAAACTTGGTGTACATGAACTGGCGCAGGAAAGACCAGACGCCCATCATGACGCGCTTGGCGTGTCCGGCGTACTGTTTTTTCATCGTCACAACGGCCAGGCGATAGGAACAGCCTTCTGGCGGCAGATAAAAATCGACAATTTCCGGAAACTGCTTTTGCAGAATCGGTACGAACACTTCGTTCAGCGCGACGCCCAGCACAGCCGGTTCATCCGGCGGACGACCGGTATAGGTAGAATGGTAAATGGCATCTTCACGCTGGGTCACATGGGTCACGGTAAACACAGGGAAGCTGTCCACTTCATTGTAGTAACCCGTGTGGTCGCCGTAGGGCCCTTCCGGTGCCATCTCGCCCTGTTCGATATACCCTTCCAGCACGATTTCAGCGCTGGCAGGCACTTCGAGATCGTTCGAAAGACATTTCACTACTTCGGTTTTGGTGCCACGCAGCAGGCCCGCGAAAGCGTACTCGGAAAGCGTGTCCGGTACTGGCGTGACTGCGCCAAGAATGGTTGCCGGATCGGCGCCCAGCGCTACGGAGACCGGGAAGCGTTCACCCGGATGCGCCGCACACCACTCCTGGAAATCCAGCGCGCCGCCACGATGGGAGAGCCAGCGCATAATCAGCTTATTTTTGCCGATGAGCTGCTGGCGATAGATACCCAGATTCTGGCGCTCTTTATGCGGCCCACGCGTCACCGTCAAACCCCAGGTGATCAGCGGAGCGGCATCTTCCGGCCAGCAGGTCATAATCGGAATGCGGGTTAAATCGACTTCTTCACCCTGCATCACTTTTTGCTGACAAGGCGCGCCGCGCAGGCGTTTGGTCGGCATGTTCAGCACCTGCTTAAACTGCGGCAGCTTGTCGAACAGGTCACGGAAGCCTTTTGGCGGTTCCGGCTCTTTCAGGAAGGCCAGCAGTTTTCCCACTTCGCGCAAGGCGCTGACGTCTTCCTGGCCCATGCCCAACGCCACGCGCTTAGGTGTGCCGAACAGATTGCACAGCACAGGCATGTCGTAACCTTTCGGGTTTTCAAACAGCAGCGCCGGGCCACCCGCACGCAGAGTACGATCGGCAATCTCGGTGATTTCCAGATGAGGATCAACCGGCAGGGAGATGCGTTTGAGTTCGCCCTGCTGTTCCAGCTGTGTCAGAAAGTCGCGTAAATCGTGGTATTTCATGGGTCAGTCATGGCCTCTGTGTAAGCGCCTCATTATACGGCCTTCAGCCGCGGGATGCTGTAATTTTGTTAAATTAGCGTGAAGCTCTGACACCTGTAAACGGCGACAAACCCTTTCGCTATCGGGCCAGGCTTTTGTTATGCTTTCCCACAGATCCACGGAAAAGAGCCATTATGCAAGCCTGGTATTTACTGTACTGCAAACGTGGGCAACTTCAGCGTGCCCAGGACCATCTTGAACGCCAGGCAGTGAATTGCCTGATGCCGACTATTGCGCTGGAAAAAATCGTCCGGGGCAAACGCACCACCGTGGATGAACCTTTATTTCCCAACTATCTGTTCGTGGAGTTTGACCCGGAGGTCATTCACACCACCACCATCAATGCCACCCGCGGCGTCAGCCATTTCGTTCGCTTCGGTATGCAGCCCGCGACGGTGCCTTCAGATGTTATTCATCAGCTCTCCATCCATAAACCGGAAGGGATCACCGACCCTGAAACACCCTATGCGGGGGACGATGTGGTGATCACCGAAGGCGCATTTGAAGGCTTACAGGCTATTTTCACCGAGCCAGACGGCGAAGCACGCTCTATGCTGCTGCTTAATCTGCTGAATAAACAGGTTTTACAGAGCGTCAAAAATACCGACTTCCGCAAAGTCTGAGCTCAAAAATCTATCCCAAACAGCGTCTTCACGTTTTGATCGAGGGAATCGGACAGCGTCTGCGCATCTTCACCACGCCATTCAGCGACGCGTTGCAGAATATGCGGCAGATGCGCAGGTTCGTTCCGCCGGGACGAAGGTTTTGGCGACAGATCCCGCGGTAACAGCCAGGGTGCATCGGTTTCCAGCAGCAGCCGCTCAGCAGGGATCAACGGCAGCATTTCCCGCAGCTCAAGACCGCGACGCTCATCGCATACCCAACCGGTAATGCCGATGTACAAGCCGTGAGCCAGACACTCCTCAAGCTCTTCCCGCGTACCGGTAAAGCAGTGCAGCACCGCACCGGGCAGCTTTCCAGACCAGGGCTTTAACAACGCCATAAATCGCTCATGCGCTTCGCGACAGTGCATAAAGACCGGCATATTCAGCTCCGCCGCCAGTGCCAGCTGAGCGTTGAATGCCGCTTCCTGCTCCTGTGGCGTGGAGAAATTGCGGTTGAAATCGAGCCCACACTCCCCCACTGCCACCACGCCGGGCAACTGAGCCAGACGACGAATCTTCTCCTCCACCTCAAGGGACCAGCTACTGCTGTCGTGCGGATGGACGCCCGCCGTTGACCAGCAATGTGCATAGCGCCGGGTCAGCTGCTGCGCTGCTTCACTCTCTTCGAAGTTGGTGCCGGTTATCAACATGCCCTTAAGGCCTGCTGAATTCGCCCTGGCAACGACCTCGTCACAATCGCGGGAAAACTGGGAACTGGTGAGGTTAACGCCAATATCAAACATGGTGACTCCCATACAACAACCGCCCTTTCGGGCGGCTGGATTACTCTTCTTTTTCGGCGGCTTCGTCTTCTGCAGCGGCGTCTTCATCACGCGATAGTCGTTTGCCGGTATAGAAGCGAGCGAAGAAAATGCCCACTTCAAACAGGCAATACATCGGGATCGCCAGCAGCGTTTGGGAGAACACATCCGGCGGCGTAAGCAACATCCCGACCACAAATGCCCCGACCAGAACGTACGGGCGCTTCTTGCGCAGATCGTCCGGCGTGGTTACACCAACCCAGCACAGCAGCACGATGGCAACGGGCACCTCAAACGACACCCCGAAAGCCATAAACAGCGCCATAACGAAATCGAGGTAGCTGCGAATGTCCGTTGAAACCTGCACGCCAATCGGCGCGGTGTGCGTCAGGAAACCAAACGCCAGCGGGAAGACCACAAAGTAGGCGAACGCCATACCAATGTAGAACAGCAGCGTACTGGACACCAGAAGAGGGACAACCAGACGGCGCTCGTGCTTATACAGCGCAGGTGCAACAAAAGCCCATACCTGATACAGAATGACGGGTGCCGAGAGGATCACCGACACCATGAACGTCAGCTTAATCGGCGTAAAGAACGGCGAAGCAACGTCGGTGGCGATCATCGTTGCGCCTGCCGGCATCTGGTTGATCAGCGGTGCAGACACCAGCTGGTAGATGTCGTTAGCAAAATAGACCAACGCCAGGAAAATAACGAATACCGCAATAATGCAGTTGATGAGGCGCTTGCGCAGCTCAATCAAATGCGAGATCAGCGGTTGAGTCTCTTCTACGCCCATGGTTACGGTTTTTCGCTGTTTGCAGGAGATGAATCAGTAGCCGGAGCGGCTTTCGGCTTAATGTCAGAAACCACCGTTTCCGGTACTTTCTCAGCAGGCTCTGGAGAAGCTGCGGGTGCCTGGGGTTCCGCGCTGGCCTGATGTTCCGCCGTCACCGGCGTGACGCCTTCGCGCTGCGCCTCGCTCCCCTTCACTACCGGGTTGAGGATGGTGTTCGCTTCGTCACTGGTGCGCTCAGCATCGTGCTGGCTGTAAGAGCGTTTCATGGATTCAGCGGCTTCACGCAGTTCGTCCATCGACTCTTTCAGCTCAGGCGAAAGATTACCGAGACTCGCCTTTTCAACCTTTTTCAGGCTGTCCTGGAACTCCTGGAGCTTGAGCTCCTGAGCCAGCTCGTTTTGCACCGTCGTGGCCAGCGAGCGTATTGCCCTGATCCAGCCTGCGACGGTTTTCACAGCTACAGGTAAACGCTTTGGCCCAAGGACAATCAGGCCAATCACGAAGACCAGTATCAGTTCACTGAAACCAATGTCGAACACGAATTACACCTGCTCTTTATCGTGGCGTTTTGCATCGTCTTTGCTGGCGTCATCCTGCTTTTCGGAGAGTGATTTCGCAGGGAAATCAGCGTCCTGTGCGGATGTCTCTTTCTTGTCCTGCTTGTCGTCTTCATCACCCATGGCTTTTTTAAAGCCTTTGATAGACGCACCCAGGTCAGAACCCAGCGAGCTCAGCTTCTTCGTCCCGAAAAGCAGAACCACAATCACGACGACAATCAACAACTGCCAAATACTGATACCACCCATACTTACTCCTCCGTGTCAGATGATAATGAAAATAGTGGCGTGTAGCTTACACGCCCGTCTCTGAATGATGCAAAAATCAGCGGCTTTTAAACCACCCAAGCAGCCAGACTACGATCCCCGCGCCCATCAGCCCGGTGGGCTGATAGCCTAAGTCGGGTCGGGCGATCATTAATACCGTTCCGCTAAGTAAGAAAACGGCACCCACGCCAAACAGATAGCGGGATTGCCCCTGTCGAACGCGGCCGGAACCCAATTCGTGAGCGATTTTATCAATGCTTCGCTGAAGACTTTTGCCCTGGCGCAAGCTGTCGTAAATCAGCTCCGGCATTTCTGGCATTTTCTCGATCCAGAACGGCGCTTTTTCTTTAAACGCACGCACCAGAGCCGGGATGCCCACCTGATCTTTGAGCCACGACTCGAGGAAAGGTTTCGCTGTCTTCCACAAGTCTAACTGAGGATAGAGCTGGCGTCCTACCCCCTCAACGTAAAGTAGTGTTTTCTGGAGTAAAACCAACTGCGGCTGCACTTCCATATTAAAACGACGCGCCGTGTTAAACAGATTCAGCAGAACGTGGCCGAACGAAATCTCCGCCAGCGGCTTCTCAAAGATAGGCTCGCAGACGGTACGGATAGCGAATTCAAACTCTTCCACGTTGGTGTCTGGCGGCACCCAGCCAGAATCCACATGCAGCTCTGCCACTTTGCGGTAATCGCGATTAAAGAAGGCGATAAAGTTTTCGGCCAGATAGCGCTTATCGTCTTTGTTCAACGAACCCACGATGCCGCAGTCGATGCCGATATACTTTGGATTTTCCGGGTGCTCATAGCTGACAAAAATGTTTCCCGGGTGCATGTCTGCGTGGAAGAAGCTGTCGCGGAACACCTGGGTGAAGAACACCTGCACGCCGCGCTCGGCCAGCAGTTGCATGTTGGTGTTTTGCTTTTCCAGCATCTCGATATCGGACACCGGAATGCCGTAAATGCGCTCCATCACCAGCATGTCTTCACGGCAGTAGTCGGAATAGACTTCCGGCACGTACAGCATCGGACTGTCTTCAAAGTTGCGGCGCAGCTGGATGGCATTGGCCGCTTCGCGCAGCAAATTCAGCTCATCGAGCAGCGTTTTTTCATATTCCCGAACCACTTCCTGCGGACGCAGGCGACGACCGTCTGGTAGCAGGCGTGGCACCCAGCGAGCCAGGCGGTAAATCAGCTTCATGTCTGCTTTGATGACCGGCAGGATATCCGGGCGGATCACCTTGATGACCACCTCTTTGCCGTTCTCTTTCAGGCGCGCCGTATGCACCTGGGCAATAGAAGCCGAAGCCAGAGGCTCAACCTGAAAATCATCAAACCAGCTTTCGACGGGAATATCGCCCATCGATTTTTCGATTTGTTGCTGGGCGAGCCTGCCGTCAAAGGGTGCGACACGATCCTGCAACATGGCGAGCTGATCGGCGATAAGCGGCGGGAAAAGATCGCGGCGGGTAGAAAGCATCTGCCCGAACTTGATCCAGACCGGGCCAAGCTCCTGCAGAGCCAGGCGCAGGCGTTCGCCTAACGGCTTATTTTTGTGGCGGTTGGGCATCCAGAACAGCATCCGCCGCCAGACTCGCAGCGGCAGGGTGATACGCATTTTGGGAATGAGCTCGTCGAGCCCGTAACTCAAAAAGGTGTGGATGATAAAATACAGGCGCCGAATTTCCCCTGGCGTCATTTCCCCTCCAGTTTTTCCAGCCGCTTTGTTAACGCCTCTGTCGCGCGCACAACGGCAGCACTCTCTTCAGCAAACCAGGCAATTTCCAGCGAACCAGGCGCCATACGCCACTCTTCGGTAATCACTTCAGAGACATAGCGTTGCTGGCGTTGCAGGCCGCGCTGCAGAAACTTAGCGCCCCCGCGCAGCACTTTGCTGACGCCTTCAGCGGCAATATCACCGGTGTAAGGAGCCAGCAGCTCGGCCGGGTCAAACTCGGCTAAATCAGCCAGGGCGACAACGTTTTGCACCACCTGAAGATCGCCCTGCACTTCCAGATCGCCTGATTTAATCAAGGTGGTGAGCTGCTGACGATTTCGCAGCTGTGGCAGCACGCCGATACGCGTAGTCACCGTGCAGTCAGCCTCACCTTCCCACGCGCTCAGCACGTCAATTTGCTGCTCGCTGAAAACCAGCACCAGCGGCGAGGTGAACTCTTTCAGTTCGATACGCAACACCTTGCCCAGCAAACGCTGTCGGGCCGGTTTTAGCGCCCGATCGCGCCACAGAAATCGGTTGAGCGCACTCTCAATGCCTGCGGTGACCAACGGTTGAAAAGGCATGGCAAACTCCTGTCAGAACTTATAACCGCGATGCAGCGCGACGATACCGGCCGTCAGGTTGTAGTAATCCACGTTTTCAAAACCCGCTTCCTGCATCATCGCCTTCAGCGTGTCCTGATCGGGATGCATGCGGATAGATTCCGCCAGATAGCGGTAGCTTTCGCCATCTTTCGCCACGATTTCACCCACCTTAGGCAGGACATGGAAAGAATACGCGTCGTAGGCTTTGCTCAGTGGATCAATAATCGGTTTGGAGAACTCCAGCACCAGCAGGCGTCCACCCGGTTTCAGCACGCGGTACATTGAGCGCAGCGCTTTGTCTTTATCGGTAACGTTACGCAGGCCAAAAGAGATGGTGATGCAGTCAAAGGTGTTGTCCGGGAACGGCAGCGCTTCGGCGTTGGCCTGAACGTACTCGACGTTGCCAATCACGCCGATATTGCGCAGCTTCTCACGGCCCATTTTGAGCATGGATTCGTTGATATCCGCCAGCACTACGCTCCCGGTTTCACCGACCAGACGCGAGAACTTCGCCGTCAGGTCGCCCGTACCGCCCGCCAGGTCCAGCACCTTCTGACCGCGACGCACGCCGCTGCAGTCAATAGTGAAGCGCTTCCACAAGCGGTGGATCCCGAACGACATCAGGTCGTTCATGACGTCATACTTAGCGGCAACAGAATGGAAAACATGTGCCACCATGTCCTCTTTCTGCGATTTCGCGACCGTCTGGAAGCCAAAGTGCGTCGTGTCCTGTGAATCCTCAACCATCTCAATGCCTGCCCTTGAAGAAAAGATTCCCCGGAGTGTAACAGATTGAGCGCATTTCCCCTACGCCTCAACCGTGCCGCGACACCCGCAGAGCCTCATCTTGAAGGGACTCTTCCGGCGCAGCTAAATTGTCTTCAATATCATTGCGCGCCACGCGTTCCGGGCCGTGAGTCGTCTCATCGGCGGTCGCCTGCTCCACTAAATCGGGATTAATCTCACGCTTCACCTCCACGCCCAAATCGCGGAACGACTCAGCCTGAGCCAGCAGATTGCCGCGCCCGGATGCCAGTTTTTTCATCGCCTGGCGGTAGTTATCCTGCGCCTTGTCGAGCCCCTGACCGATGGCAGACATATCGTCCACAAACAGGCGCATTTTGTCGTACAGACGGCTCGCACGGTCCGCAATCTGCTGCGCGTTGCGGCTCTGGTGTTCATAACGCCAGAGGTTGGCAATGGTGCGCAACGCCACCAGCAAAGTGGTGGGGCTGACCAGCATGATGTTGTTTTTCAGCGCTTCGGTGATGATCTCCGGCTGCCTGTCGATTGCGAGGAGGAACGCTGGCTCAACAGGGATAAACATCAGCACGTAATCGAGCGAACGTAGCCCCGGAAGCTGCTGGTAATCTTTGCGCCCCAGCAGGCGAATGTGGTTGCGGATGGAGGCGATGTGCTCTTGCAAAGCGGCTTCGCGGGTATATTCGTCTTCCGCATTAAAGTAGCGTTCATAGGCAACCAGCGTCATTTTGGCGTCGATCACTACGTCCTTACCCTGCGGCAAACGCACAATCACATCAGGCTGCATGCGGGCGCGGGCTTCGGTTTCGATACTGACCTGAGTCTGGTACTCATAGCCTTCACGTAGCCCCGAGGCTTCCAGCACGCGCGTTAGCACCACTTCGCCCCAGTTGCCCTGGGTTTTGTTATCCCCTTTCAGGGCTTTGGTGAGGTTCACGGCTTCCTGCGTCATCTGCGCATTCAGCTGCTGAAGATTGCGGATCTCGTGGGACAGCGTGTGGCGCTCCTGAGCCTCTTTGCCGAAGCTGTCCTGCACCTGACGACGGAAGCCATCAAGCTGTTCACGCAGCGGCGTCAGCAGGCCATGCAAACTCTGACGGTTCTGTTCATCCACGCGACGATTGCTGTGTTCAAAAATACGGTTGGCGAGGTTTTCAAACTGCTCGCTCAGGCGCTGCTCGCTGTTGATCATTTGGCGGATTTTGTCTTCCGCATGCAGCTGGGTGGATTCGAGACGGGTGGTGACTTCGCGCAGATCGGCTTCCAGCGAGGTATTAATCTCCCGCAGGCTGCGCAGCTCGTTGTTCAGCAGTTCGCATTCGTCGCGCCAGTGCGCATGCTGGGCCAGCTGCTGCCTGGCGCTGCTGAGGTCCAGCTCCAGTTCGTGCCGCTCTTCAAGGAAATCGGCCCGCAGCCTGTCGGTCTGGGCTTTGGTGGCCAGCCAGCCAAACACGCCCCCGGCCAGCAGTGCGACCACTGCGCTAATGATGATTGAAATGTCCACCGCTCCCCCTGGGTCAACGACTTACCGGCACAACATAGAATTGTGCTGTATAAACGTCCAGTTGGAAAGGGCTTTCCTGCGAGGAAGCACGCAAAAAGAAAGGCCGAACGCGTCGGCCTTTTCTCGGGGAGAGGAAAACTAGAGCAGGCGACGGGCCGCTTCAACCACGATTTTCACCGCGTGGCTTTCCGTTTTCTTCATGGTTTCCGCATTCGGAATTTCTTGCTGGGTGCGGTTCACAATGACGCCCGCCACCATCCCGGCACGCAGACCCTGGCTGGAGCACATGGTCAGCAGCGTGGCGGATTCCATCTCATAGTTCATGACGCCCATGGACTGCCACTCTTCCATAGAGCCTTTGTAGCGGTTCACCACGCGGCCTGAGAAGGTGTCATAGCGTTCCTGGCCCGGATAGAAGGTGTCAGAAGAAGCTGTCACGCCGATGTGAGTGGTCGCGCCCACAGCTTTTGCGGCTTCCACCAGCGCGGTCGTACAGGCGAAATCGGCAACCGCCGGGTATTCCATTGGCGCGAAGTGCAGGCTCGCACCATCGAGGCGTACGGAGGCGGTGGTGACCAGCACGTCACCCACATTAATGTTTGGCTGAATGGCGCCAGTGGTGCCGACGCGCAGGAACGTGCGGATACCGAGCTGGGCCAGTTCTTCTACTGCAATGGAAGTAGATGGGCCACCGATGCCGGTTGAGCAGACGATAACCGGTTTGCCGTCCAGCTCTGCACGCCAGGAGGTGAATTCACGATGTGATGCCAGCTTGACCGGCTTGTCCATCAGCGCGGCGATCTTTTCCACACGCTCCGGATCGCCCGGGACGATAGCGAGCGTGGCTCCCTGCAAATCACTTTTGGTGAGGCCGAGATGAAAAACATCAGACTTAGACATATAAAACTCCTCTCTGGATCGGTTTGTCAGCAGAAGCAAAAACGCACTTTACCGAAGCTTACGGCATAATTTAGTGACAGCCATCACTCTGAGTGAAAATGATTGCATTGAATTTCTGTTGAAAAGTGATTTACATCACATTAACAAGTGATAACGATAACCACTGCACATAAGATAGCCGTTTTCTGGCACTGTGAATCGTTAACCTGCGGGCTATAGTTACTTTTGCGCTAATTACACTGGTACGGAGAATGCCATGACCGAAAAAACTGGCTTTGCACCTGCTGCTGCCCCTCACGCCACGACGGCGGTTCATACCTCTGATGCCGCTATTGTCGCGGGCGAAACGTCGATTCCTTCTCGCGGCGAAAATATGCCTGCGTATCACGCCCGCCCAAAAAACACTGACGGTCCGCTACCGGTGGTGATTGTGGTGCAGGAGATCTTTGGCGTGCATGAACATATTCGCGATGTTTGCCGCCGTCTGGCCAACGAAGGCTATCTGGCGATCGCGCCAGAGCTCTATTTCCGCCAGGGCGATCCGAATGATTACGCCGATATCCCGACGCTTTTCAGCGGGCTGGTAATGAAAGTCCCTGATGCTCAGGTGCTGTCCGATCTCGATCACGTCGCCAGTTGGGCCTCACGCAACGGTGGCGATGCTAACCGCCTGCTGGCAACCGGCTTCTGCTGGGGCGGACGAATTGCCTGGCTGTACGCCGCACATAACCCGCAGCTCAAGGCCGCCGTGGCCTGGTACGGCAAACTGGTGGGCGAAAAGTCGCTGAATTCGCCAAAACACCCGGTGGATGTGGCAACCGATCTTACCGCTCCGGTACTTGGCCTGTACGGCGGCCAGGACACAGGCATTTCACTTGAGAGCGTAGAAACCATGCGCCAGTCGCTGCGGGCCGCCAATGCGAAGGCAGAAATCATCGTCTACCCGGACGCCGGACACGCGTTTAACGCCGACTATCGCCCGAGCTACCACGAGGAGTCCGCGAAAGACGGCTGGGAAAGAATGCTGGCGTGGTTTAAGCAGTACGGCAATAAAAAAGCGTAAAAGCAAAAAGCCCGGTGGCGGCTGAGCCTTACCGGGCCTGGGATGATTTGCACCTTCCAGTAGGCCGGCACCGCCCGGCAATACAGTTCCTCTATTCCTCTATGCCTGGCGCAAATTCTGCGCCGCCTGCACCATATTCGCCAGCGCGGCGCGGGTTTCAGGCCAGCCACGGGTTTTCAGACCGCAGTCCGGGTTCACCCACAGGCGCTCGGCTGGAATACGCTGGGCGGCTTTCTGCAACAGGGCTTCAATCCACTCGACGCTGGGCACGTTCGGGGAGTGAATGTCATACACGCCCGGCCCGATTTCGTTCGGGTAGTCGAACTCTTCGAACGACTCCAGCAGCTCCATGTCGGAACGAGAAGTTTCGATGGTGATCACGTCCGCATCCAGCGCGGCAATGGAATCCATGATGTCGTTAAACTCGCAGTAGCACATGTGGGTGTGGATCTGCGTTTCATCCTTCGCCACGGCGGCGTTGATGCGGAAGGCTTCGACGCCCCACGCCAGATAGGCGTCCCAGTCGCTGCGCTTAAGCGGTAATCCTTCACGCAGGGCAGGTTCGTCAATCTGGATGATGCCGATGCCCGCGTCTTCCAGATCCGCCACTTCATCACGCAGCGCCAGCGCAATTTGTTTGGCGATGGTTTCGCGGGAAACGTCTTCGCGCGGGAATGACCAGCAGAGAATAGTCACCGGGCCGGTCAGCATGCCTTTGACCGGTTTGTCGGTCAGGGACTGGGCGTACTTCGCCCACTCCACGGTGATGGCTTCCGGGCGGCTGATGTCGCCGATAACCACTGGCGGCTTCACGCAGCGCGAACCGTAGCTCTGCACCCAGCCGTTCTGGGTGAAGACGAAACCGTCGAGGTGTTCGCCGAAGTATTCCACCATGTCATTCCGCTCGGCTTCGCCGTGTACCAATACGTCCAGACCTAAGCGCTCCTGCTCGGCAATCGCCTGCTTGATGTGCTCAGCGATCCCGGTGCGATAGTGATTGGCATCCAGCGTCCCCTTTTTGAAGTCCAGGCGCAGGCCACGGATTTCAGTCGTCTGCGGGAAGGAACCGATGGTCGTCGTTGGCCAGGCTGGCAGCTTAAAACGCGCCCGCTGAGCTTCAGCACGCACTTCATACGCATTTTCACGCTGGCTGTCTTTGGCGACGATCGCCGCCAGGCGTTTTTCCACAGCGGCATTATGCACGCGGGTGGAGTGACGACGAGCCTGAATCGGCGCGCTCCATTCGCTAATCGCTTTGGTGTCACCGCTGTTCAGCGCATCGCGCAGCAGGGCCAGCTCTTCGCATTTTTGCAGGGCGAAGGCGAACCAGCTTTTTACTTCTGCATCCAGGCGAGTTTCGACGCTCAGGTCTATCGGGCTATGCAGCAGCGAGCAGGAAGAGGCCACCCACAATTCACGTTTGCCGACGATGTCTTTAATTTGTGCATATTTTTCTGTCAGATCGGCACGCCAGACGTTCCGGCCGTTGACCAGTCCGGCGGAAAGTAACCAGCCATCGGGCAGGCGCCGGTGCAGCTCTGCCACATCATCTTTGCCGTGAACCAGATCGACATGCAGGCCCTGCACCGGCAGCGCAGTAATAGTGTCCAGGTTTGGCGTCACGCCCTCAAAATAGGTGGTCAGCAGCAGCTTCGTTTTGCCCTGCAAGGCTTCGTATGCGGGCTGGAAAGCATCGAGCCACTCACGCGGCAGTTCGAGCACCAGAGCAGGCTCGTCAATCTGCACCCACTCCACGCCTCGTCTGGCGAGCTCAGCCAGCACCTGCTGATAAACAGGCAGAATGTCTTTCAGCAGGCTAAGGCGGTCGAACTGCTCGCCTTTCACTTTGCCGAGCCACAGATAAGTTACCGGGCCGAGCAGCACAGGTTTCACCTTATGACCCAGCGCCAGCGCTTCGTCCACCTCATCCAGCAGCTGCGTCCAGGTCAGTTTGAACGCCTGTCCTTGAGTGAACTCCGGAACCATATAGTGATAGTTGGTGTTAAACCATTTGGTCATTTCTGCCGCTGCCGCAGGTTCACCCGTTGGTGCGCGACCACGGCCGATGCGGAACAGAGTATCGATATCCACGGATCCGTCTTTGTTCTGATGACGAGCCGGCACGTTGCCTAACAGCAGGCTGGTGGTCAGAACATGGTCGTACCAGGCGAAATCGCCCACCGGCAGCAAATCCACCCCGGCCTCTTTTTGCTGTTGCCAGTGACGGGTGCGCAGCTCGCGCCCGGCGTTCAGCAGTTCTTCACGGGAGAGGTTGCCTGCCCAGTAGCTTTCCTGAGCTTTTTTCAGCTCGCGGCGCAGTCCAACGCGAGGAAATCCGAGGGTATGGTTTTTGATGGTCATATCGTTGCCCCTTGAGGAAATTCGTTATTTAGCCGTCCAGATGTTTACACATCCATAATTGGCAGTTACTGTATATTCCTCAAGCGCAACATTTTCATGCCGAAGTGAAGGACTTTCATGATCGAAATTAAACACCTGAAAACGCTGCAGGCGTTGCGGAACAGCGGTTCGCTTGCAGCAGCGGCGGCCATGCTGCACCAGACGCAGTCGGCGCTTTCACACCAGTTCAGCGATCTGGAACAGCGCCTTGGCTTCCGGCTTTTTGTGCGTAAAAGTCAGCCGCTGCGCTTTACGCCGCAGGGCGAAATTCTGTTGCAGCTGGCCAATCAGGTATTACCGCAAATCAGTAGTGCGTTGCAGGCCTGCAATGAGCCGCAGCAGACAACCCTGCGCATTGCCATTGAGTGCCACAGCTGCATCCAGTGGCTGACGCCCGCCCTGGAAAACTTCCGCGCAGTCTGGCCGCAGGTGGAGATGGATTTCAAATCCGGCGTAACGTTCGATCCGCAGCCTGCCCTGCAACAGGGCGAGCTGGATATCGTCCTGACCTCCGACATCCTGCCGCGCAGCGGCCTGCACTATTCGCCGATGTTCGATTATGAAGTGCGCCTGGTGCTGGCCCCGGATCACCCGCTGGCGACGCGGGCGCGCATTACGCCTGAAGATATCGCCAGCGAAACGCTGCTGATATACCCTGTGCAGCGTAGCCGACTGGATATCTGGCGGCACTTCCTGCAACCGGCAGGCGTGAGTCCGTCGTTGAAAAGCGTGGATAACACGCTATTGCTGATTCAGATGGTGGCCGCGCGGATGGGCATAGCGGCCCTGCCGCACTGGGTTGTGGAGAGTTTTGAGCGCCAGGGTCTGGTGGTGACCAAAACCCTGGGCGAAGGATTGTGGAGCCGACTGTACGCCGCAGTGCGCGATGGCGAGCAGCGTCAGCCGGTCACAGAGGCGTTTATTCGCTCAGCGCGGAACCACGCCTGCGATCATCTGCCGTTTGTGAGGAACGCGGAGCGACCCAACGGCGATGGACCCACAGTGAAGCCACAATCACCAGCGCCCCTGTGATAAAGCTCGGCCAGTGCGGCTGCTGTTGCCAGATAGCGAGATTGACCAGCAGGCCCGCAGGTACGTGCATGTTATTCATGATCCCAAGCGTTCCGGCGTCCACCTGGGTGGCGCCGTAGTTCCACATAAAGTAGCCAATCCCGGAAGCCGCCACGCCAAGCCAGACCAGAATGCCCCACTGCAGCGTTGTCGTCGGCAGTTTGTTTGGGTTGCCGAGCAGGAACCACGCCACTACCGCCACCAGAAACGCGCCCATATAGAACCAGGCAAAGGCGTTGTGCTGCGGCATCGGATGGATCTCCATCAGGCGCTTGTAACCCACCATGCCGATGGCAAAGCTGATGTTGGACAGCTGCACCAGCAGCAGACCCGTCCAGAAATGCGGACTGACGTGGTCATAACGAATGATCGCCGCCCCAAGAACCGCCAGCCCAGCGCTCAGCAGATAGCCCCATCGCAGCCTGCGCTTACTCATCAGGTCATAAATCAGCGTGATATAGAGCGGGGTCAGCACGGTAAAGAGCAGGAACTCCGAAACGGTCAGATACAGGTAGGCACGGAAGGCCAACAGATACATGATGCCAAGCTGCATCGCACCCACCAGCATGTACATCAGCAGCACGCGCAGAGACTGCGAGCGTGCCCGCAAAAACGGCAGGAAAACCAGCGCCGCGAGGCCTACTCGCATCAGCACGGAAAAACAGCTGTCGACGCTGCCGGCCAGGTATTCGCCGATAAGGCTGAAGGAAAACGCCCACAGCACGGTGGTGATAATCAGTAACGCCACGTTGAGACTCTCTCAGGTTAGTGAGCGCTCATTGTAGCGGAGTCCACGGTTGACAACTGGACAAATAAAAAGCAGTCGTATTACGCAGTGGTCTTTTCCCGGCATTAAATAAGCCATTACTGATGGTTAAACATCCTTTTTAAGGGAATACTTGGTCCTCTTCCCCCTCAGGAGCGTGTCAGGATGGACCCTGTGATCGACGGCAGTTTTATTCCGCTCTTTCTGACTCAGCTGAATGCTTCACGCGCCAGGCTGAAAAAAGCGATTCACACCCGTCAGCTGGAGATGTGGTACCAGCCGATTGTTCAGCTGGATACCGGCCGCGTGGTGGGCGCTGAAGCCCTGGTTCGCTGGCCGCAGCCGGACGGCAAGCTGCTCCCGCCGGACTGTTTTATCCCCTTCGCGCGCGAAACGCAGCTGCTGAGCACCATGACGCAGTGGGTTATCGGCCAGGTATTTAACGATCTGGGCGCATGGCTGCGCCAGCATCCTCAGCACTATATCTCCATTAATATTGAACCTGACGATCTGCAGTCCGCCGACCTGCTGTCACACCTGGCACTGCTCTGCCAGGGTTATGGCGTACGCCCCCAGCAGATCACGCTGGAGATCACCGAAAGCAGCATGATCGATCCGCAGGTTATCGCCCCGATGGTCGAACGCTACCGCCGCGCCGGGCACGCCATCTATCTGGACGATTTTGGCACCGGCTACGCTAATCTGAATTACCTGCAGGCAGTGACCTTCGACGTGCTGAAAATTGATAAGACGCTGATCGACCCGCTGCCGGGCAAAAGCCTGTTGCCGCAGGTGATTGCGCTGGCGCGGTCGCTGTCGCTGGAGCCACTGGCGGAAGGCGTTGAAACGCAGGCGCAGGCCGCGTGGCTGAAGTCCCACGGCGTGAAATACGCCCAGGGCTGGTTATACAGTAAAGCCCTGACCAGCAGGGCTTTTATTCACTGGTGCGAACCGCGCTGCGTTACGGCTGATTAAGATACAGACGGCGCAGGTAGTGCGGGACGGCGTCATCGGCGTTGCTGCCAATCACTTCCAGTTCAGGGTGTAAATCTTTCAGGCGCTGATGCGCATTTTCCATAATGCAGCCTTTGCCTGCCATGGAGAGCATTTCGGCATCGTTCATGCCGTCGCCAAACGCGACGCAGTCCTGCAAACCGTAACCCATCATTTTCGCCACGGCCTCCAGCGCGTGCCCTTTCGACACGCCGCCCGCCATCACTTCCAGACAGGTTAAGGTTGAGAAGCTCACGTTCACCCGATCGCCCCAGCGCGCATTGATGGCCTGCTCCAGCGGCAGCAGCACCTCATGGTCTGGCGACGTGAAGAAGACTTTGCTGACGCCTTCCGCTTCCAACAGGCCCGGCTCATACAGGGTGTAGTTGAAAATCGCTTCCTTGAAGAAACGCATCTCTTCCGGACGGTGGCGGTTCATAAACCATTCGTCATTGCGATAAACATTAGTGACGATATCCGGATTGTTATGCACCACGCCAAACAGGTCGGAGGCGATGTCGGTATCGAGGTTATGGGCAAACACCAGATTGCCGTCGGTGTCATGCACGCGGGCACCGTTGGAGGTGATCATAAACGCCTGGATGCCCAGGCCGTCGCGGATCTGCCCAACGTCAATATGGTGGCGGCCGGTCGCGAAGACGAAATTCACGCCTTTCGCAGTCAGCAGTTGCAGAGTTTCTTTGGTATAGGGAGACAGACGATGGTCGGGATTAAGCAGCGTGCCATCTAAATCAGACGCAACAACCTGGTACATAGAAAATTTAACCTCTGGGTAAGAGCAGCATTAATTATGTCGATCAAAAAACTCGACGATGGTCTGGAGCGCGACTGAGCGCATATCGTCCTTTTCGAAAAGGATCTCATGATAGGCACCTTGTATGACAAGCGGGCTGTCGCTTTCACAAGGTTTGCCCGCCGCGGTGCGAAGCTCGCAGTAGCGGTTGTGCATGCGGTTGTCCACCACCCGCTCTTCTTCTGCCTGAATCAGCAGCGTGGGTAAGTCATCATCCGCCGCCCCCGCCAGGATCTGTTCTCCGGCAAGCACGCCTTCACGCACCCAATGATACGTTGGCCCGCCGACGCGAATATAGGGATTATCCGCATAGAAGCCCAGGTTTCGCCGGTAGCGCTCCCGGCTGTGGGTCAGGATATTCATGCCAAACGGCAGCGCGTGCCAGCGCCCGGTGCCCATGGCGTAGCTCTCTCTTATCCGCCGATGGCCCTCGGCAAAATCGAGAATGTGCCGCACCATCCAGTCGGGCAGGCGCATTATGATACCGAACATTGGCGCGCAAAGCGCGAGCGCATCGCACTGCTGAGGATTGTTACGGGCAAACAGCGTAGCAATCGCGCCGCCCATGGAATGCCCCAGAATGTAGCGCTTGCGCCACGGGCCTGGCTCAACTTCCTGCTGCCAGAAGGCGGTGAGATCGTCGACGTAATCGCTGAAATTCACCACGTGCCCGCGGTGGCTGTCATTGAGCATTCGCCCCGACAACCCCTGACCGCGGTGATCGATGATCAGCACGTCAAAACCGCTGTGGAACAGATCGTAGGCCAGTTCGGCGTATTTCACATAGCTTTCGATTCGCCCCGGGCAAACCACAATCACCCGATCGTGATTTTCGGCGCGAAAGCGGACAAAGCGCACTGGAACCGTGTCCACGCCTGTAAATTCAGCCTCTTCACGCTGGTGCCAGAAGGTATTCAGCGGCCCCATGGTGAACGCGGCATACGCGTTTTCTCTTGTTTTCCAGTCCATTTTCTGCCGAAACATCGGCTATCCACCCTTGCTTGCCGCGGAAGATCGTATTTTGAATGGCGTGACATACAACACCTGCACAATAGCGTATTGTGGCATAAAACCAGATATTTCGGGAGTTTCGCATGACCTTTGAGTGGTGGTTCGCATACCTGCTAACGTCCATAATCTTGAGTCTTTCCCCCGGCTCCGGGGCCATTAACACGATGACCACCGCCATCAATCACGGCTATCGCGGTGCGGCCGCGTCCATTGCCGGGCTGCAAACCGGGCTCGGCATTCACATCGTGCTGGTTGGCGTCGGGCTGGGCACGCTTTTTTCCCGCTCCGTGCTGGCGTTTGAAGTGCTGAAATGGGCGGGTGCGGCGTACCTGATCTGGCTTGGCATTCAGCAGTGGCGTGCTGCGGGTGCGATCGATCTCAATACCGTTGCGAAAACCCAGACGCGTGGGCATCTGTTCAAACGCGCTGTATTTGTGAATCTGACCAACCCGAAAAGCATCGTGTTTCTGGCCGCGCTCTTTCCGCAGTTTATCGTGCCGCATCAGCCTCAGGTGATGCAGTACGTGGTGCTTGGCGTGACCACCATTGTGGTCGATATCATCGTGATGATTGGCTACGCGACGCTTGCCACGCGCATTGCAGGCTGGATCAAAGGCCCTCGGCAGATGAAGGCCCTGAATAAGATTTTCGGTTCGCTGTTTATGCTGGTTGGCGCGCTGTTGGCTTCCGCGCGCCATGCCTGATTAGCGGGAGATGATGAGATGGATGCCGAACCCGGCAAACAGGGTACCGGCCACGCCGTCAATCCACTTGGCCATGCGCTGATAACCGCGGCGCATGGCGGGCATCGCAAACAGACTCGCCACCACGGTAAACCACGCGAAGGTTTCGACGATAATCAGCAGGAAAATGCCCCAGCGCTCTGCGCCACCAATATCATCGCCGACGAACAGGGAAAATACCGAGCCAAAATAGATAATGGCTTTCGGGTTGGCGAGGTTGGTGAGCAGCCCTTTCAGGAAACTTTTGCCGCCCTGCGCCAGCTCCACTTCCGGGGCTTCCACAGGCGCTTCGCTTTTCTTCAGCGCGCCGCGCAGCATCTGATAGCCCATCCAGCACAGATACAGGCCACCGCCGACCATAATGATGTTGTGCAGCCAGGCCATTTTTTCGAGGATCAGATGCAGGCCGAGCAGCGCCACACCTGCCCAGACCATAACGCCTGCGGTAATGCCAAGCACGCCCATCATCGCTTCTTTACGGGAGCGGCTAACTGCGGTCTGTGACACGAAGAAAAAGTCCGGGCCCGGGCTCATCAGCGCAATCAGATGCACCATTGCCACGGTAAGAAAAAGCATCAGCATAGAAATAACTCGCGGGGGGAATGATTCAGTGAGTGATTATCCTGACACTTTTTTGTTCGTTTGCCTACTCCTCATCATCGCCATCGACGTGAGAACGAATCAGCGCAAGAAACTCCTGCCCAAAGCGCTCCAGCTTGCGCACGCCCACGCCGTTGACGCTGAGCATTTCGCCAGGGCTGGTCGGCATCTGTTCGGCCATCTCGATAAGCGTGGCGTCATTGAACACTACGTAAGGCGGAATGTTCTCTTCGTCGGCGATGACTTTACGCAGCTTGCGAAGTTTGGCAAACAGCTTACGGTCGTAATTTCCGCCGTAGGATTTCTGCGCCACGCGTGGCTTGAGCGCCAGCATACGCGGCACCGCCAACTGCAGCGGCGTTTCGGCACGCAGGACGGGACGCGCAGCTTCGGTGAGCTGTAGCGCCGAATGCAACGCAATGTTCTGCGTCGCAAAACCAAGATGAATCAGCTGACGAATGACGCTCACCCAGTGCTCGTGGGTTTTATCGCGCCCCATACCGTAGACCTTGAGTTTGTCATGGCCCATTTCACGGATGCGCTGGTTATTGGCTCCGCGCAGCACTTCCACCACGTAGCCCATACCAAAGCGCTGGTTGACGCGGCCAATGGTTGAAAGCGCAATCTGCGCGTCGTTCACGCCATCGTACTGCTTCGGCGGGTCGAGGCAGATATCGCAGTTGCCGCACGGCTCCTGACGCCCTTCGCCAAAGTAGTTGAGCAGCACCAGGCGGCGGCAGGTTTGCGCTTCTGCAAAGGCGCCCATTGCATTGAGCTTATGGCGTTCAATGTCCTGTAGCTGCCCGGCAGGCTTCTCTTCGAGACAGCGGCGCAGCCACGCCATATCAGCCGGATCGTAAAAGAGCATCGCTTCCGCAGGCAGGCCATCACGCCCGGCGCGGCCCGTTTCCTGATAGTAGGATTCGATGTTGCGTGGGATGTCGAAATGCACCACGAAGCGCACGTTCGGCTTATTGATACCCATGCCGAAAGCCACGGTCGCCACCACGATTTGCAGATCGTCGCGCTGGAAGCGTTCCTGCACGTCGGCGCGCACGTTGTTTTCAAGCCCTGCATGATAAGCGCCCGCGCTGATGCCACGGCTTTGCAGACGTGCGGCTGTGTCCTCCACCTTCGAGCGGCTATTGCAGTAAATGATGCCGGATTTGCCGCGCTGCTCCTGCACGTAGCGCATCAGCTGATCGAGCGGCTTGAACTTCTCCATCAGCATGTAGCGGATGTTTGGGCGGTCGAAGCTGCTGATCTGGATATAAGGATCGTTCAGGCCCAGCAGGCGGACGATATCGCTGCGGGTGGTGTCGTCCGCCGTGGCGGTGAGCGCCATAAACGGCAGCTTCGGGAAGCGCTGGCGCAGCTGGCCGAGTGCGGCATATTCAGGGCGGAAATCGTGGCCCCACTGAGAAATACAGTGTGCTTCATCGACCGCCAGCATCACCGGGTTCCAGTGACCAAGGGTGTCGAGGAAGTTGTCGAGCATCAGGCGCTCGGGGGCGATATAAAGCAGACGGATTTTACCCGTACGGCAGCCCGCCATCACTTCCTGCTGCTGCTCACGGGTCTGGGTCGAATTGAGACAGGCCGCCGCCACGCCGTTGGCGAGCAGCTGATCGACCTGGTCCTTCATCAGCGAAATCAGCGGCGAGACGACCACCGTCAGGCCATCGAGCACCAGCGCGGGGATCTGATAGCACAGGGATTTTCCGCCGCCGGTCGGCATCACCACCAGACAGTCGCGCCCTTCGAGCACCGTCTCAATAATGGTTTCCTGCCCCGGGCGGAACTGCTGGTAGCCAAAGGTTTCCTGCAAAACCTGCCTGGCCAGCGTTACCTGATTCATCACTTCCGCCTGCGTCACGCTCACCCCAATCCTGAAATAAAAACAGGCGCTATTTTCAGCGCCTGAGGCTCAGAGTGCAACGATTAAAACAGATCGTTGAGCATTACGCCGACGCCGACGCGGGTCTGATTGAAGTTGTAATCAATCAGCGACTCGCCGTAACCGCTATAGACCTGAGTGTAGAGACGCATATGTTTCGTCACCGGGTAGCTGATACCAAGCTCTGCGCCGCCGTAGCCGGTGTTCCAGTTGTACTGGCCTTTGGCGCTCAGCACCGCTTCGCCCAACTGATAGCCGACCTTCAGCTGGTAGTAGCCCATGTATTTGGTGATATCCGGGTTGTCGTCGGTGTCGCCAATCACAAACCACGGCTTCACTTCGACCATCAGGTTGCCGTTTTGCGCCATCAGGCGGGTGTACATGCGGTTCCAGCTGCGCGATGTCGGGTCGGAACGTCCGTTCGAATCGTGGTTATAGCCGACTTCGACATCCCGTAGCGTCCAGTCACCCAGACGGTAATCGGTGGCAAAGCCGACGAACAGCTGCGGCTCATAGTTGGTTTCGCGGAATGGGGAAGACTCCTCGGTGTTCGAGAGCTGCCACCACGACTTTTGCGTGTAGGACGCGCCAAGGACGGAGTTATCGCCAAAAATTCCGCGCCAGATGGGGAACGCCAGGCTGAGCTGATACTTCACCTCATCCTTACGCGCATTGTCCGACCAGTTATAGGTCTGGATCGCTTCTTTATTGATGTCGCTGCTCCAGGTGTAGAGCAGATAGTTGGTGTCGTACGGATAGAGCGTGAACGGATTGTCGTGCTCCTGGAGTAAGTTCGCAATGATACTGCCGCGCACGGCGGGCGCATCATGCACATCCTTAATCGTCGCTTCCTGCGCGTAAACGCTAAGCGGCAGTCCTGCTACTGCCAGTAACCATCCCAGCCTGGTTTGCATTGCAAAAATTCCCCTGAAAATGCTGAATAATTATCCGGCCCATTCTACAGACTTCTGCCTGCCATTGAGTGGTTATCGTTTCTGAAAGTAGCATTCAACATTTCATAGGCATAAAATCAACATTTCATTAACCAATGGAAAGGTGTTATGTCCCGAGAACTGAGCGCCGAAGAAGCGCTAAAACTGGTCGGCGATATTTTTGTCTACCACATGCCGTTCAACCGCGCGCTGGGGCTGGAACTGGAGCGCTATGAAAAGGCTTTTGCACAGCTCAGCTTTAACAATCAGCCAATGATGGTCGGCAACTGGGCGCAAAGTATTCTGCACGGCGGCGTGATTGCCTCGGCGCTGGACGTGGCGGCAGGCCTGGTCTGCGTGGGCAGCACGCTCACCCGCCATGACACAATTAACGAAGATGAACTGCGCCAGCGCCTGTCCCGAATGGGCACCATTGATTTGCGCGTTGATTACCTGCGTCCGGGCCGCGGCAACCGTTTTACAGCGACCGCCAGCCTGCTGCGAGCGGGCAATAAAGTGGCCGTGGCGAGAGTGGAATTACACAACGAAGAGCAGCTCTACATTGCCAGCGCCACCGCCACTTATATGGTGGGTTGAAGGCGTAAAATCAGGTAAAATCGGTTTACTTTTTTGTAACGGATTTTACCCATGGATGCTAAACAAACGCGGCAGGGCGTACTTCTCGCTCTTGCCGCTTATTTTATTTGGGGCGTGGCACCCGCCTACTTCAAGCTAATTCATTACGTACCCGCCGATGAGATCCTGACGCACCGCATCATCTGGTCGTTTTTCTTTATGGTGGCGCTGATCTCCATCAGCCGCCAGTGGGCCGGCATCAAACGCCTGTGCCAGACACCGAAAAAAATCCTCTGGCTTGCCGTCTCCGCCGTGCTGATTGGCGGCAACTGGCTGCTGTTTATCTGGGCGGTGAACAATCAGCACATGCTGGAAGCGAGCCTTGGCTACTTTATTAACCCGCTGGTGAACGTTGTACTGGGGATGATTTTCCTTGGCGAGCGCTTCCGCCGTATGCAGTGGCTGGCGGTGATCCTGGCCGCCTGCGGGGTGCTGGTTCAGCTCTGGACGTTCGGCTCCCTGCCGGTTATTGCCCTGGGGCTGGCCTTCAGCTTTGCGTTCTATGGCCTGGCCCGTAAAAAAATCGCCGTCGATGCGCAGACCGGGATGCTGGTCGAAACCTTGTGGCTGCTTCCCGTGGCAGCGATTTACCTGTTCGGCATTGCCGACAGCGCCACCAGCCATATGGGCAGCAACCCGTGGTCGCTAAATCTCCTGCTGATGGCGGCAGGCGTGGTCACCACTATTCCGCTGCTGTGCTTCACCGGCGCGGCGACGCGACTGCGGCTTTCCACCCTGGGCTTCTTCCAGTACATCGGCCCGACGCTGATGTTCCTGCTGGCGGTAGTGTTTTACGGTGAAACCCCGGGCGCGGATAAAATGGTCACCTTTGCCTTCATCTGGGTCGCCCTGGCCGTCTTCGTGATGGACGCGATTTACACCCTGCGCCGCACGCCAAAAGGCTGATGCTCAAGGCTTTGCCGGTTTCCGGCAAAGCTCTTGCGGTAAAATTCTTTGTGATTTCAAACGGCTTCTCACATCTTCAGCGCATGAACCCTTAACGATGTGAAAGCCGGATGTTGCTCCCCAATACAGATAAACGCGCCGCCTGGCTCGACGACGAACAGCGTCAGGCCGTACACCTCCTCGCCAGAAGCTGGCTGTGGCGCAGCGAACTGCCCACCTGGCTGCTGATGGGCGTGATTTATAGCGGCTGGTTTACGACGCTTATCTTTCACGCCACGCTGGGGCTGTTCGCTTCCACCGCGTTACTTATCCTCTTCACCACCTGGTATATGTCCTTTCAGCACGAGCTGATTCACGGCCACCCGACACGCTGGCCGCGCGTCAATCAGTTGTTCGGCCTGCTGCCGCTGGCGGTGTGGTATCCGTTTGGCCTGTATCGCGATTCTCATCTCGCCCATCATCGCAATCAGCTGCTGACGGTGCCGGGTGAAGATCCGGAAACCTATTACTTCTCCGCCGGGCGCTGGCAGCGATTCAGCGAGTGGCAGCAGCGCGTAATCCACCTGCGTAATACCTTTCCTGGTCGCCTGCTGCTGGCACCGCTGCTGGATATCGCTGGCGTGCTGGCGGGCATGGTGACGTCATTTCGCCAGGGAGATCGCCGTGCCATCACCATGTGGCTGGTGCACTTTTCGCTTTTGGGGTTGCTCTTCGCATGGCTGACGCACCATGGGTTCTCCGTGTTCTGGTATCTTTTGGCGGTCAGCTATCCGGCGCTGGCGGTGACCAAAGTGCGTTCGTTCCTCGAGCACCGCGCGGCAGACGATCCGCTCGCCCGCTCCGCCATTACCGAAACCTCGCTCCTCTGGCGTCTGCTGTTTTTAAATCTGAACTATCATTCGGTACATCACGATTTGCCGGGCGTGCCCTGGTACGGTTTACGCAAAGTGTGGCTGCGAGACAGAGCCCGCTACGCCGAGCGCAATCAGGGTTTCGTGGTGAAGGGCTATCGCGAATGGTGGCGTAATTACCGGTATCGCCCGGTGGACGTCACCGTCCATCCGTCAGGCAGCGGAGAAAATCAGCATGAGCGCCAGGATTAGCTTTCCAATGTACGACATTTTGCCTGCCGCCACCGACGCGCTGGCAAACGCCGTGCTGCGCCATTTTCCCGATGCACATTTTCAGCGCCCGAAGGAACTGCTTTCACACTGGCGTGATGACGATATGCTGCTGAGCCAGACCTGCGGCTATCCGCTGGTCACGCTGCTGCCGGAGGTTCAGGTGGTCGGGCAGTTTCACTACACCGCTCCGGGCTGCGAGGCGGGAAACTACCGCAGCAAGCTGCTGGTCAGGCAAGAAGGCAAAGGGAAAACGCTGGTCGATTTCCGCGGGCGCGTGGCCGCCGCCAACTCTTCAGATTCACAGTCGGGCTATCACGCACTGCGAAACAGCCTCGGACACGACGACACATTTTTTCAGTCAATTGTCTGGAGCGGCAGCCATCGCCAGTCGCTGGCTTTGCTGCAAAGCGTAAAGGCGGACATCGCTGCGATTGACTGCGTCAGCCTGACGCTCTTTGAACGTTATCTACCGCAGGTGCTCTCTGGCCTGACAACAATCGGTGAAACGGCACTCACGCCGGGCCTGCCGCTGATTACCTCAAAGCACACTTCAGCCGCAACGCTCGCGACTTTGCGGGAAGTTTTAGGCAGCCTGGCAAGGGAGAAGGAGATAGCAGAGCCGTTGCTCATCGGCGGCTTCAGTCCTGCAAGCCGCCGTGATTACGACGTGATACTTAAAGCCAGTTCTTGCGCTTAAAGTAGAGGTACGGCGCGAGGCCCGCGAGGATCATCACCACAATCGCCGCCGGGTAGCCGAAGCTGAAGTGCAGCTCGGGCATAAACTCGAAGTTCATGCCGTAGCTTGAAGCCACCAGCGTCGGCGGCAGGAACACCACGGAAACCACCGAGAAGATCTTGATGATGCGGTTCTGCTCGATGTTGATAAAGCCCATCGCCGCCTGCATCAGGAAGTTCACCTTCTGGAACAGGGATTCGTTGTGCGGCAGCAGGGATTCGATATCTCGCAGAATCTCACGCGCCTGCTCCAGCTGTACCGCCGGCAGACGCGCTTTGCGCACGAGGAAGTTCAGCGCGCGCTGGGTATCCATCAGACACAAACGCACCTTCCAGCCGATATCTTCCAGCTCCGCCAGGGTGGAGAGCGCTTCGTCGTACTCGTCGCCCTGATGGCCTTCCATGATCACCCGGCTCAGCTTTTCCAGATCGCTGTAGATGTTTTCAATTTCATCCGCCAGCTGTTCGATTTTGGTTTCGAACAGATCCAGCAGCAGCTCGAACGCGTTGCCGTCCACCATCTCCTGGTTGCGGGCTCGCATACGATACAGGCGGAAAGCAGGCAGCTCACGTTCGCGCAGGGTAAACAGACGCCCTTCGCGAATGGTGAACGCCACGGTGGAGTTCCCCGCGTGATCGTCGGCATCTTCAAAGAAGAAGAAGGAGTGAATGTGCAGCCCGTCTTCATCTTCAAAGAAACGGGCCGACGCTTCGATGTCTTCCAGTTCAGGGCGTGTTGCCAGGTTCTGACCGAGCTCTGTCTGTACGCGGTTACGTTCTTCGTCGTCCGGCTCCACCAAATCGACCCAGACAGAGCTGCCCAGGTGTTCGATGTCATCGGACTCAAGACGCGTTAAGCGATTGTTTTCCAGTTGAAATGCGCTCAGCATGACCGGGACTCCCAATGCAAAAAATGATCGGACAGTACGTTGGGCACACAGAAACAATGGGGGTTTCAGACCATTAAGCCTGACTCAGAGCGACGGGAGAAACGCGTGTCGCTGACAACCTCTAAGGCCATCAGCGTTGGGTGATAGCCTTAGGAGTTGTTCCTGGATTGCAGGAAGTTGAGCCAGCATCTACTGGGTGTGTCCAAGGTATCAGTCCTCTTAGCGTAATCGTGGGCGCATGTTACGCCAGCCTAAATGCAGCGTCAACACGCAACGAAACGCCAGAGAAGTTTTCATCCCCTCTGGCCTGTAAGATTAGCAGAACGTTACAAATTTATGATGATTTTCTGAAAGTTACACGTTTTCGAGACGCGCGTAGGCGGCCACCAGCCATTTGATCCCCTGACCCTGGAACGCTACCTGCAAACGGCTGTGCTCGCCGCTGCCTTCCAGATTCACGATGGTGCCTTCGCCGAATTTCGCGTGGCGCACACGCTGGCCGAGCTTGTAACCGGTGTCGTTTTCCGCCATCGGCGTGCCCATGCGCTGATGGCTAACCGGGCGGCTGACCGTGGCGCGCAGACGGACTTCCTCCACGCAGGCTTCCGGCAGCTCGCCGATAAAGCGCGACGGACGATGATAAACCTCTTTGCCGTACAGACGACGGGTTTCCGCATACGTTAGCGTCAGCTTCTGCATCGCACGCGTCACGCCAACGTAGGCCAGGCGGCGCTCTTCTTCCAGACGCCCGCCTTCATCAAGCGACATCTGGCTCGGGAACATCCCCTCTTCCATGCCGACGATAAACACCTGCGGGAACTCCAGCCCTTTCGCCGAGTGCAGCGTCATCAGCTGCACGGCGTCCTGCCAGGTGTCCGCCTGCCCTTCCCCCGCTTCCAGCGCGGCGTGGGAAAGGAATGCCTGAAGCGGCATTAAATCTTCTTCTTCGTCGTTGTAGCTGAACTGGCGCGTTGCCGTCACCAGTTCCTCTAAGTTTTCGATACGGGTCTGGCCTTTTTCGCCCTTCTCCTGCTCGTACATCATGAACAGGCCGGAATCTTTTATGACGCGGTCGGTCTGCACGTGCAGCGGCATGTCTGCCGTTTCCTGGGAGAGCGCTTCGATAAGCTCCATAAAGCGCTGTAACGCGCTGGCCGCACGCCCGGCGAGGGCCTTATCTTTCAGCAGCTCACGGCACGCCTGCCACAGAGTCAGCTGACGTTCACGCGAGGTTTGGCGTACGACGTCTAACGTGCGATCGCCAATGCCGCGCGTCGGCGTGTTAACCACACGTTCAAACGCTGCATCGTCGTTGCGATTGGCAATAAGACGCAGATAAGCCAGCGCGTCTTTGATTTCCTGACGTTCGAAGAAGCGCATGCCGCCGTAGATGCGGTACGGCATGCTGACCTGCAACAGCGCCTCTTCCAGCACGCGCGACTGGGCGTTGCTGCGGTAGAGAATGGCGCACTGCTCCAGCGCACCGCCGTTGTCCTGCCAGGTTTTGATGCGGTTCACCACGAAGCGGGCTTCGTCGAGTTCGTTGAAGGCGCAATAGAGTGAAATCGGTTCGCCGTCGACGCCATCGGTCCACAGCTTTTTGCCGAGGCGCCCATTGTTGTTTTCAATCAGGGCGTTGGCGGCGCTGAGGATATTGCTGGTCGAGCGGTAGTTTTGCTCCAGGCGGATGGTTTCCGCGCCGGGGAAATCATTGAGGAAGCGCTGGATGTTTTCCACCTGCGCGCCACGCCAGCCGTAGATCGACTGGTCATCGTCGCCAACGATCATTACTTTGCCGGTGTCGCCCGCGAGCATGCGGATCCAGGCGTACTGAATATTGTTGGTGTCCTGGAACTCGTCGACGAGGATGTTGGTGAAGCGTTCGCGGTAGTGCTGCAGAATGTGCGGCTTGTTGAGCCACAGCTCATGGGCGCGCAGCAGCAGCTCGGCAAAATCCACCAGCCCCGCGCGGTCGCACGCTTCCTGATAGGCCTTGTAAATACTCTGCCAGGTCTGTTCGACCGGGTTGCCAAAGCTCTGAATATGATGCGGGCGCAGGCCTTCATCTTTCTGCCCGTTGATGTACCACATCGCCTGACGCGCGGGCCACTGCTTCTCATCGAGGTTCATCGCCTTCATCAGGCGCTTCAGTAAACGCAGCTGATCTTCGCTGTCGAGGATCTGGAAATCCTGCGGCAGATTGGCGTCCAGATGATGCGCACGCAGCAGACGGTGCGCCAGCCCGTGGAAGGTGCCGACCCACATCCCGCCCTGAGATGAACCCATCAGCTGCGCGATACGATGACGCATTTCCGCCGCCGCCTTGTTGGTGAACGTCACCGCCATGATCGAATAGGGCGAGCAGTTCTCCACGCTTTGCAGCCAGGCGATGCGGTGGACCAGCACGCGTGTCTTGCCACTGCCTGCCCCTGCCAGCACCAGCAGGTTAGTGCGGTTGGCCGCTACGGCTTCGCGCTGTTTGTCATTGAGGCTGTCGAGCAGGTAAGAAACGTCCATTGGCACCGCCGGAGAAAGTCGGGGTTCCACGAACCCCTGTTAATATATACAGAGTTACTGGTGATTATATCAGCGTGGTGAGGGATGCCAACCGCGAAATTTCGATGTGTGGCAGCAGGCGGCTGTCGTGGATTTGCATCAAATCGCCGTCAAGAAGGTTGATCCAGCAAGCCTGCATCCCGCAGCGAACGGCCCCGGCGACGTCCGTCGTCAGATCATCGCCAACGTGCAGGATCTGTTCCAGCGGCACGTCTAAACGTTCTGCCGCCAGATGGTACATGTCACTGAACGGCTTCGAACGCCCGTCCGGGCCCGCGCGCAGGACAAACTTAAAATAGTCGTTCAGGCCGAACAACTCAGGCTGCGCGTTGCCGTTGGTTATCGCCACCAGCGGCCATTTCTCTGCAAGCTTCGCCAGCGTGTCATGGGTTTCCTGCGGCACGTCAATGGCGCTGCGCCATCTGGCGAAGTTCGCCATCGCCGCGTTGGCGCCCACGTCGGCTTCGCTGGCGGAAAGCCCGGCGTTGAGCATCGCCTGCTCGACTGCCCGGCGACGCCATTCGGTCACGTCGTGGTAAATCTCCGGTTCTGACTGACGCAGCGCGGTGCGCAGCTGCTGAAAATCACTGTTTTCAAGCTCACTCAGGGCGGGATGGTAGCCGCGAACGAAGGCCAGAGACTCTTTCTCCGTGCGGCGGATGACCTGGCGGTTGTCGTAGAGCGTGTCGTCAAGATCGAACGTCAGGGCAGCAATCTGGCCCAATGGACGGTAAAAACGCATTATTTCCCCCGTTTCGCGCGTGGATGCGCCTGGTCGTACACCGAGGCAAGGTGTTGAAAATCAAGATGGGTATAGATTTGGGTGGTCGACAGATTGGCGTGCCCGAGCAGCTCCTGCACGCCTCGCAGATCGCCGCTCGATTCCAGCATGTGTGTGGCAAAAGAGTGGCGCAGCTTGTGCGGGTTCACGTGGCTGTTCAGCCCTTGCTTGATGCCCCACTCCGCGAAGCGCTTCTGCACGTTGCGCGCCGAAATACGCTTGCCGAGCTTCGACAAAAACAGCGCATCTTCTTCCATGCCAAACAGCCCGCGTAAATCCAGCCAATGCTCAATCCAATGAACAGCATTGCGGCCAATTGGCAGACGGCGCTCTTTGCTGCCCTTGCCCATCACCCACACTTCGCCGGACTCCAGATCGAGATGCTTCAGATCCAGCCCCACCAGCTCCGATAAACGCAGGCCCGCGCCATACATCACTTCCAGCATCGCGCGGTCGCGTACCGCCAGTGGGTCGTTGAGATCAATATCCAGCAGACGGTTCACGTCGTCGACGTCGATGTTTTTCGGCAGATGGCGCGCGGCCTTCGGCGCAGAAACGGCTTTGGCCGGGTTGGCCGGAAGCTCACCCTGGCTGACCATCCAGTCAAAGAAGCTACGCAGAGCAGAAAGACGTAATGAGAGGCTGGCCGGACTCAGGCCTTTACGGCGGCTGCGCACGGCAAAACCACGCACGATAGCCACATCGCACTGCTGCCAGGTCGCAATCCGCATCTCTTCCGCCAGCGCAATGATGGTGTCGAGCTGACGCTGATAGTTGAGTAAGGTGATCGGGCTGAGCTGGCGTTCAACGCCAAGATAGCGCAGGAAGCGCGTGGTAGGTTCCGTCAGCGCAGAGAGCGTCATACGCGCTCGACCCAGCGCTCCAGCAAACCAGGCAGCAGCAGGGAAATTTCCTGCAAAAGGTGCGTGCCCTGGCCCGCCTGATAGTGTTGCGCATCGCGGCTGCTGAACAGCATCACGCCAAGATCGCCGTCGCTGCCGAGCATCGACATGGCCACTGAGCCAATCGCCTTCGCTTCAGGCATCATCACCAGCAGCTCCGGGCCGTTCAGAGAGCCCAGGAAGTGCCGCTCGTGGCCTAAGCGCTGAATACGGATGGGTTCGAACGCCTGGCGCGACAACGCCAGCTGAGTAAATTTAGACGGTGCGCCAATGCGCCAGCGATCGGCAAACAGACGCACGGTGGCGCCCGCAAGCCCAAGTTCACGTGCCCAGCGGTGAAAACGATTGAGCATGTCATCAAGGCTTTCGGCCGCCGCCAGCCGCGTTTGCAGCTCCAGCAGACGGTAGAACAGGCTTTCGTTGGCCGTCGCCTGCTCCACCAGCAGCGACATGTTCTCTTCCAGCGCATTGATGTGATTTCGCGCGCGCGCCATGTGCCACTCAACCAGCGACACCGTGCCGCGCACCGGATGCGGGACACGCATCTGCTCCACCACCGGCGCGTTGCGGATGAAAAATTCAGGATGTTGCAGCAGATAATCGACCACCGCCCGATCGTCGAGCGAGTTCAGTTCTGTCAGCTGCTCTTCCCCTGGCTGTTTCATAAATGAATAAATCCGTCGTAGACGTGTGCCGCCGGGCCAGTCATAAACAGCGGCTGACCCGCTCCCTTCCAGGCGATATCTAGCCGACCGCCTGGCAATTCCACGCGTACCTCTTCGGCCAGCAGGCCCTGCTGAATGCCGACAGCAACCGCTGCACAGGCACCGCTGCCGCAGGCCTGAGTTTCCCCCGCGCCGCGTTCATAAACGCGCAAACGGATATGGTTGCGGTTTACCACCTGCATAAAGCCGATATTGGCACGTTCCGGAAAACGCTCATGGCTTTCCAAAACTGGGCCTAATGTTTCCACCGCGGCGGTGTCGACGCTGTCGACCTGAACCACACAGTGCGGATTGCCCATTGAGACTACGCCGCACAATACTGTCTGTTCGGCCGCACGCATAATATAGGTCTTTTCCGCTTTGTTAGCGCGGAACGGCACCTGAGAAGGCTCAAAGTTAGGCTCGCCCATATTCACCCGCACCAGGTCGTCATCGGTAACGCTTAATACCATGCGCCCGTTGGCGGTGCTGACGCGAATGTCACGTTTATTGGTCAGGCCTTTGATTCTGACAAAACGGGCAAAACAGCGCGCGCCGTTGCCGCACTGCGACACTTCGCTGCCGTCGGCGTTAAAGATGCGGTAGTGAAAATCGAGGTCCGGATCGTAAGGCGGTTCAACCACCAGCAGCTGATCGAACCCGACGCCAAGATGCCGATCGGCCAGGCGGCGGATCAACTCCGGAGAAAAGAACACATTCTGCGTTACCGCATCGACGACCATAAAATCATTGCCAAGGCCGTGCATTTTAGAGAACTGCATCATTGACTCCACCCATGCAGAAAAAAGGCCTTTGGATCAGTAGTTCACCTGGGTCGGGCCGCCGTTGTCGCCACGATCGTTGCGGGTCGGCTCGGTGCTCTGGGTTCCCGGATTGACCGGTTTCGTTGGCGGTGCAGCCGTTTTATCTGCCGGCGGGAAATAGAGCGGCCCCTTCAGGCCACACCCTGCCAGGGTCGTTAACGCAGCCAAAAGGATCAGCGGTCGAAAGAGATTGTTCATGCTTAGCGTGCCTGTGGTTAATGCTTTCTGCTTTCTATCATCGCAGGAGAAGACGTAAAAGCAAGCGTTTAGCACCTGACTGCAACCGGAATTGTTTCGCGTTATACTGCCGCCATCACCTGATAATGGAAAAGAACAATGAACGACAGTGAATTTCATCGCCTCGCAGACCAGCTGTGGATGACCATCGAAGAAAGTCTCGATAACTGGGATGGCGACAGCGATATTGATTGTGAGATTAACGGCGGCGTGCTGACGCTAAGCTTCGAGAACGGCAGCAAAATCATCATCAACCGCCAGGAGCCGCTGCACCAGGTGTGGCTGGCAACCCGCCAGGGTGGCTATCACTTTGATCTGAAAGGAGATGAGTGGATTTGCGATCGCAGCGGTGGGCGATTCTGGGATCTGCTGGAACAGGCAGCGACGGCGCAGGCCGGGGAAGATGTCAGTTTCCGTAGGTAAACTGCAAAAACCTTCTTTATATGAAGGTTTTTTAGTATTTGCTCCCTCTCCCTGTGGGAGAGGGTCGGCAGAGGGCATCAAACAGCAGGGGACGACTAAGAGACTAAGAGAAGTACTGCTGTAACAGCGGTGCCGCGGCATCCTGATTTGCAGGCGTGACGGCCGCAACGGCCTGAGCGCGGAACGGAATGACCTGCGCACGGTTGTCCACTTTCACAATCTGATAGAACTGCGGCAGGTTGAAGTTGATAAAGCTTGAACCGTAGGTGAACCGGTCGTGCGACGAGGAGTAGAAGCGGCTGACGTCGCGCACCAGCTCCTCTTTGCTACCTTCGCAGTGGTGATAAACCTCCGCACGGTTGCTCTCATCCAGAATGTAGATGTTGAAGCCGTTGTCATCGCTGGTGTCTTCGAAGAAGAACTGAATGATCCCTTCGCTGGCAAACCCGTCCACCACCGGCGGCAGCTGAACGTGGTTGGTTTCCACCTGCACCGACAGCCCATGCAGCTTGTTGTGGGAAATCGCGCCGTAAAACTCTATAGCATTTTCCAGTTTCTGCACGGAAACGTTCAGGCGTTCGAAGAACAGGCCCCAGGTTTGCCCCGCCACGCGCAGCGCTTTGAAGCGCCCGGTTTCCTGACGGGTGCTGGAAAGGCGCAGCTCAATACACTCTGAAACCAGCTGCTGGACGCGGGTACGGATCAGGCCACGCAGGTGCTGGCTGTAGCAGAAGACTTCGACGCTGTCCGGCGGCGCAGCATCCTGATGCATTTTGCCGAGGATGGTTTTCAGCGCTTCAATCATCGCCTGCTCGCCGTTGAAGTGCAGCGTACGCACTTCGTTCCACGAGTTGCGGTAGAGCAGATCGACGCTGCCCACCAGGCAATTCTGTTCTTCGCCAAAGCTGAATACGTCGAGCTTACGGAAATCGAAATGCACAACCTGATTGCGGAACGCCGCGGTCGGGTCATATTCAAGGTTGACGATAATCGCCAGATGACGAATTTCGCACGGGCTGTAGAGCGCTTTTGGCGTTGGTGCCGGCAGGCGCAGCGGGAAGTGGTGCGACACGTCGGCCACCATCTCCTGCAGCTTGGCCAAATCGGCAATGCCGTTGCCCTTAATAAACAGGCGGGTACGGGACGTCAGCAGGCCGTTGAACCAGGCCCACGCCACCAGTTTATTAAGATAACGGTTATATTCCAGCGGCTGATGACTGACGATCGATTCCATGTTCGGCGCACGGTTGTAAAGATACCAGCCTGTGCGGTTGGCACGGCCCGGCGGCACATGGATAAAGGTCAGATTCGGCTCGGAAAGGTCGGGGGAAATCTGCGGATTCACCAGCGTGACTTTCCCCGGCAGTGCTTCGAATGCGGCGTACAGCTTGCGGGTCAGCACGCCGATGTCCTGCGGGCTGGCGGAAACGCTGAGGTTGTTGCGGCGCGCGAAGCGAATCAGATTGCGGTAGCTCTGCATCATCGCGTCGAGCAACTCGTTGTGCGCGTCACGCACTTCGTCAATCTTCCAGTTAGCGCGGTTATCGAGCATCGACAGGCGCTCTTCGCTCCAGCCCCAATCTTTCACTAACTGACCAACAACTTCACGACGCCAGCCTACACAAGCGCGCTCGCGGCTCAGTTTTTCACACACTTTCAGGTAGAAACATCGACGCACCAAATCCAGACGGGTGGTGTCATCAATGGCCTGCAGATAATCGGTGACGCGTTCAAGCATCATGCAGTACGGATCGAGCCCGAAGGAGACAATCTCGCCGTCGTGCAGGCGCTGTTTAATGTCTTTCGCCAGCAGGCGGCTGTTCGGGTATTCCCAGGAATAGGCTTCGAGCAGCAGGGTCTTCAGCACCGCTTTGTACGGTGAGTCGATGCTTTTATACAGCTGCCACAGGCTCGCGCCGAAGTACTCTTCCGCGGAGAGCGTGCTCAATCCGCCAAGGTCGAGCCATTCGTTTGGCGTCAGCACGCCCTGGGCATAGAGCTTCATGACGTACTCGTCGTAGTGCTCTTCTTCTTCGCAAGGCACCATATTCCACAGAATACGTTTGCCCGCGAGGCGCACGGCGGTACGGTAAAATTCGTCGAGCAATAAAATATGCTGCGTGGAGCCGCAGTCTTCACCGCCGAGGCTGCCGCTTTCGTTGTGACGGAAACGGTTTTCGTCGATCAGGAAGAAGCTGACCTCGACGCCAAGCGACGCGGCCCAGCTCTCCAGCAGGCTACATTTACGCTGCAGCAGCTGGCGCTCTTCGTTATCAAGCCAGGCCTGATGACAAACCCAGATATCAAGATCGGAAGAACAGCTCTGGCCAACAGAAGAGGTGCTGCCCATGGAGTAGACGCCGGTGATCGGCAGTTCACCTTTGGCGGTGTCCTGACGCGGCATACCGCGGTGCAGTTCCAGCTCATCAAGGTAGTGGCGTTGGGTTTCATCAGGCGTGTAGAGGCAAATGCCTTTGGGTACGTTACCGTCGAGGTAACCCGGCATCAGCGGATGGTGGTAGTGAAGCAATGTCGGCAGAAGACTGTAGACCTGCTGAAAAGCCGGCCCCATGGCAGCAAGCGCGCGATCCACACGCAATTGATTGATGGCATCCAGTCTCTGTTTCAGTGTCTCAATATAGAGGTACAAGACATATCGCCTGATGTTAAACCTGAGTACTGCAAGGCGGTGTAAGGCCTGGAATACGAAGGCTTTTAGAATTTCAACAAGAACCGCTACCGTCAGTCGCCATGATGGTGGTGGTGCGGGCTAACAAACGGTTTAAAACGTGATCAATTTAACACCTTGCCGTTTGACCGTAAAGAAAGTTGCGCTACTCATTAGTTTAGCACCGATTAACGGCTGTAAATTCTTCGCCACGCCTTGGCTCGCCTGAATTTCAGATTTTCAAAAAACTCGAAAACTAACATCCTTATAGCAACAATGTTAGGATGGCTGGCGGACGATAACGACGGTAACAAGCATGTTAGACAAAGTTTTAAGAATTGCCACACGCCAAAGTCCTCTCGCACTTTGGCAGGCACATTATGTGAAAGACAGGCTGATGGCGTGCCATCCAGGGCTCAGGGTTGAACTGGTGCCAATGGTCACGCGAGGCGATGTGATCCTTGATACGCCCCTGGCAAAAGTCGGTGGTAAGGGCCTGTTTGTCAAAGAGCTTGAACTTGCGCTGCTTGAAAACCGCGCCGATATCGCCGTGCATTCGATGAAGGATGTCCCCGTGGAATTTCCACAGGGACTTGGCCTGACAACTATCTGCGAACGCGAAGATCCGCGTGATGCGTTTGTCTCAAACCACTTTGATTCCATCGACGCCCTGCCGCCAGGCAGCGTGGTTGGCACGTCAAGTTTACGCCGCCAGTGCCAGCTGGCCGCCGAACGTCCGGATCTGCAGATTCGCTCTTTACGCGGCAACGTCGGTACGCGCCTGAGCAAACTCGATAATGGCGATTATGATGCGATTATTCTGGCAGTGGCCGGGCTGAAGCGCCTGGGTCTCGAAGACCGCATTCGACAGGCGCTTTCGCCTGAGCAATCCCTCCCTGCCGTTGGCCAGGGCGCGGTCGGCATTGAATGCCGCCTCGACGACGAACAAACCCACGCGCTGCTCGCTCCGCTCAATCATGCGGATACTGCCGTGCGCGTTTGCGCCGAGCGTGCGATGAACACCCGCCTCGAAGGAGGCTGTCAGGTGCCAATTGGCAGCTATGCTGAACTGAACAACGGTGAAATCTGGCTACGTGCATTAGTTGGCGCGCCGGATGGCAGCCAGATGGTACGCGGTGAACGTCGCGGCCCCGCCGATCAGGCTGAAGCCTTGGGCATTTCGCTGGCGGAAGAGCTGCTGAATAACGGAGCCCGCGAGATCCTCGCCGACGTCTATAACGGAGAAGCGCCCGAATGAGTATTCTGGTCACTCGCCCGTCTCCCCAGGGAGAAGAACTTGTCAGCCGCCTGCGCGCGCTGGGGCGAGAGGCCTGGAGCTTTCCGTTAATTGAATTTACCCCCGGTCGCGAGCTGGCAACGCTTTCCGGGCATCTTGCGGATGTAAAGGAAGGTGATTTGCTTTTCGCCCTTTCGCAGCATGCCGTCGAATTCGCTCACGCGCACCTGCAACAACAGGGGAAAAGCTGGCCGCCTGCGCCAGGCTATTTTGCCATCGGGCGAACCACTGCCCTCGCGCTGCATAAAGTCAGCGGCATTGATGTTCGCTACCCGCTCGATCGGGAAATCAGCGAAGTCTTGCTACAATTACCGGAATTACAAAACGTTGCAGGAAAGAAGGCGCTTATCTTGCGCGGCAACGGTGGACGAGAGCTGCTTGGCGAAACGCTGCAAAGCCGCGGTGCGTACGTGACGTTTTGTGAATGTTACCAGCGCAGCCCACGTCATTATGACGGGGCGCAAGAAGCCATGCGCTGGCAATCCCGCGGCGTGACCCGACTGGTCGTGACCAGCGGTGAAATGCTGCAACAGCTTTGGGCGTTAATCCCACAATGGTATCGCGAGGGTTGGTTGTTAAACTGCGAACTGCTTGTGGTGAGCGAGCGTCTGGTGCAACAGGCCCGGGAGTTGGGCTGGCGGAATATCAGGGTGGCCGATAGCGCCGACAACGACGCGCTGCTGCGTGCTTTACAATAACTCTCAACATTGGAAGCCATAATGACGGAACAGAAAGAGAACGCCGCCGTGGTTGAAGAGACCAGGGAGGCCGTGGACACGACGCCACAGCCAGAAAATACGGAAAAAAAGAGCGCTGAGAAGAAAAACGGCAGCAGTAAAGCCCCTCTGGCGCTGAGCGTAATCGCGATTGCTATTGCGCTGGCCGCGGGTGCGGGCCTTTATGGCCTGGTGAAGCAGCAGGGTACCAGCCAGACGTCTGCCAATGACACGCTGGGCACTCAGGTCACCGCCCTGCAAAAAGCGCAGGAATCGCAGAAAGCAGAGCTGGAAGGCGTGATCAAACAGCAGGCAGACCAGCTGACGGCCGCGAAACAGCAGCAGGATGCGATGGCGAAACACCTTGATGAGCTGCAGCAAAAAGTCGCCACCATTTCCGGCAGCGATGCCAAAACCTGGCAGCTGGCGCAGGCCGATTTCCTCGTCAAACTGGCGGGCCGCAAGCTGTGGAGCGATCAGGACGTTACCACCGCCGCCGCGCTGCTGAAAAGTGCCGACGCAAGCCTGGCGGACATGAATGACCCGAGTCTGATTAACGCCCGCCGCGCAATCACCGAAGACATCGCCAGCCTCTCCGGCGTGGCGCAGGTCGATTACGACGGCATCATCCTGAAAGTGAATCAGCTTTCAAATCAGATTGATAACCTGCGTCTGGCGGACAACACCGACGACGATTCCCCAATGGATTCTGACAGCGGCGAGCTTTCAAGCTCCCTCGGCGAGTGGCGCGTCAACCTGCAAAAGAGCTGGCAGAACTTTATGGACAGCTTTATCACCATTCGTCGTCGTGACGAAACGGCGGTACCGCTGTTGGCACCGAATCAGGACGTTTACCTGCGCGAAAACATTCGCTCACGCCTGCTGGTGGCCGCTCAGGCAGTGCCACGTCATCAGGATCAAACTTACAAACAGGCGCTGGATAACGTCTCCACCTGGGTTCGCGCGTACTACGACACCGATGATGCCACGACCAAAGCCTTCCTCGATGAGCTGGATGCGCTGAGTCAGCAGAGCATCAATATGGACGTGCCGGAAACGCTGCAAAGCCAGGCGATTCTGGAAAAGCTCATGCAGACACGCGTGCGTAATTTGCTGGCGCAGCCGTCTGTTACACCAGGTGCCGAACCTCAGGCTGAAGCTGCACCTGCCGCCGCCGCCGCACCGCAGGGAGAATAAGTATGTTGAAAGTATTATTGCTCTTTGCACTGCTGATCGCCGGGATCGTGATCGGGCCGATCGTCGCCGGACACCAGGGCTACGTGCTGATCCAGACCGACAACTACAACATTGAAACCAGCGTCACCGGCCTGGTGATCATCCTGATCCTGACCATGGTGGTGCTGTTCGCCATCGAATGGCTGCTACGCCGCATCTTCCGCACCGGGGCGCACACCCGTGGCTGGTTTGTCGGCCGCAAGCGTCGCCGCGCTCGGAAGCAAACCGAGCAGGCGCTGTTGAAGCTGGCAGAAGGTGATTACCAGCAGGTTGAAAAGCTGATGGCGAAAAATGCCGATCACGCAGAACAGCCGGTGGTGAACTACCTGCTCGCGGCAGAAGCCGCCCAGCAGCGCGGGGACGAAATGCGCGCCAATCAGCATCTGGAGCGAGCAGCAGAAAGCGCCGGTAACGATTTGATCCCGGTCGAAATCACCCGCGTTCGTATTCAACTGGCCCGTAACGAAGATCATGCGGCACGCCACGGCGTAGATAAGCTGCTGGAAATCTCTCCACGCCATCCGGAAGTGCTGCGCCTGGCCGAACAGGCCTACATCCGTACCGGCGCCTGGAGTTCGCTCCTCGACATCATTCCTTCCATGGCGAAAGCCAACGTGGGTGATGAAGCGCATCGTGATGCTCTGGAACAGCAGGCCTGGATTGGGCTGATGGAGCAGGCGCGTGCCGATCAGGGCAGCGATGGCCTGCGCGAGTGGTGGAAAAACCAGAGCCGCAAAACCCGCCAGCGCATTCCGCTGCAGGTCGCCATGGCCGATCACCTCATTGAGTGTGACGATCATGACACCGCCCAGCAGATCATCATCGACGGCCTGAAACGCCAGTATGACGATCGACTGCTGCTGCCGGTACCGCGCCTGAAAACCAACAATCCTGAACAGCTCGAGAAAGTGCTGCGCCAGCAGATCAAAAGCGTTGGCGATCGCCCACTGCTGTGGAGCACGTTGGGTCAGTCGCTGATGAAGCACGGCGAATGGCAGGAAGCGACCATCGCCTTCCGTGCCGCGCTAAAACAGCGCCCGGATGCGTTTGACTACGCCTGGCTTGCCGACGCACTCGATCGCCTGCATCAGCCGGAGGAAGCAGCGACTATGCGCCGCGATGGGCTGTTGCTGACGCTTCAGAACAACCCTCCTTCCTGAGTGATTCTGTGACAAGGGGCCGATAAGGCCCCTTTCTTTTTTCCGCATCCCGTGCCAAAGTTTCCGCTCTGCTTCCTGCCTGCGAGCTTCCCAATGTAACGATTTCTTAGCTCTGTCCGTTTTCACTCACGCGTTTCATTGCGTGGATAACGCTTTGCTGGAGATCGTCTCATATGAATTCTCTGCTGTTTGCGCTGCTGCGCGCACTGCGGAGCCATGCCTGGTTTCGTCTGCTGGCTTGCGCTTTTGTTTTGTCGTCGCTGGGTAATGGCCTGACGCAGGTGGTGGTTTTTGGCCAGCTCCTGCGCTGGCAGGCTTCGCCCACTCTACTAACCCTTGCCTGGCTTTTGGCCACCCTTCCCGGCTTTCTGGGCAGTCTGGCTGGCGAAAGGCTATGTCGTACTTTTCCGCCTTTGCAACTGCTTCTCCTTTGTGAACTGCTGGGCCTGTTCGCGCTGGTTATGCCATGGCAGGGAATCAATCTGCACAACATCCCTTTGCTGCTGGCCGTTCAGTCCGTTGAGTCACTCCTTGGGGGAATGGCATGGCCCGCTCTGGCGCTGACGTTTAAGCGCGGGCTGAGTGCGGAGGAGCTTCCGGCAGCCACCGCGATGGAAAACATGATCTTCGCCTCCCAGGTTTTGCTGGGTACCGGCATGGGCGTGCTGCTGTTCGGGCGAGTTAGCCCGCAGACGCTGCTGCTGGTTGATGCCCTTAGCTTTGTCGCCGCTGCGTGGCTACTGTGGCTTGCTTCACGGCAAACAACCATGCTCCCTGAAACACAGCAACATGCAGCCATGGTGTCGCCGCAATGGGAGACATTGAGCATCGTGCAAAAGCGGAGTCTGTTGCTGTTACCTTCGCTCGCGGCCGTTGGCGCTCCCGCTATGGCACTTTTGCCTGCCCTGGCCCAGCAAATGCGGCCGGAGGACAGCGCCGGCCTGGCATTACCGCTACTGTTCAGCCGCAGCCTGGGGCAACTTTGCGGACCAATGCTGCTTAACAGCCAGAAGATGGTGGAATATACCCGTCGTAATCACCTGCTGCTGGGCTGCCTGGCGCTGTTTCTGCTGGCTTATATCTTAATGCCCACGCTGTCAGCTTTTACCGGCGCGTCGCTGGCGGCGATTTTCATCGCGCATCTGGCATCAAACGTGGTTTTCGCTCTGGGAACATTCGGCGTGCTGCATCAGTTCGATGAGAAGGAGGTTTCGGGAGCCAGCGCGAAAGCCTGGCGATGGCAAACGATCAGCGCAACCATCACAACCTCCATTGCCGTTCTGCTGACGGGTATGCTTGGGGCAGTTCACACACTCTGGTGTGTTTCATTTTGCTCGTTGATTCTGGTGGGAGGAATTCTATTCCGCTACCGGAATTAACCCATAAAAAAACGCCTGCTCTGAAATCAGGGCAGGCGTTAAAACAGGTCTGATTGACAACAATTGGTGCTTCACTCAACGTTATGTCCATGGTGTCTGATGAGGCCGAAGCGACATCTGTCGGTGGACGATAAGCACCGTAAACGGCTCTGCGTCATTCCTGGATTTATGAGGCGTAAACGCGAACATAAGAGATGGAATGAGCATCTACACGGATATTATTGCACAGGTTATGCCACTCTTGCACCCCTGAATATCAGGGAGTTAAGGTAATTCAGATAAATGGAGATGTCGCTGAATAGCGACGCCAGAATAATAAAAATATGAATCAACTTAAAATCAGAGAATTAGATGTCGCCATACGGAGACATATTTCCCGGACAAGAATGACCGGAAAGAAAAGTTTATATCGTAGGAAGAAAATCTGAGTTCAGAATAGAAAAAACCCCGCCGAAGCGGGGTTCAAAATTGGTCGGCGAGAGAGGATTCGAACCTCCGACCCACTGGTCCCAAACCAGTTGCGCTACCAAGCTGCGCTACTCGCCGATGTACTGCTTTTTGAATTTTCGTTCAATGCTTTAGAGTTATGGTGCGAGGGGGGGGACTCGAACCCCCACATCCTAAGGACACTAACACCTGAAGCTAGCGCGTCTACCAATTCCGCCACCTTCGCATGCCACAAACTCTTAAATAATGGGGTGGCTAATGGGATTCGAACCCACGACAACTGGAATCACAATCCAGGGCTCTACCAACTGAGCTATAGCCACCACTGCAAATCTTTTCTACGCGGTCATAAACCACCGCAGCTCCAGCACCGGGTAAATGGTGCGCCCGACAGGATTCGAACCTGAGACCTCTGCCTCCGGAGGGCAGCGCTCTATCCAGCTGAGCTACGGGCGCTTAGCGCCGTTGCGGGGTCGGATAATACGGGCTTCGTGCAAAGCTGTCCAGTCTCTTTTTAAAGAAATTTTCCGTTTGGTTATGCTTTGCACGTTTTGCTGCTTAATCCTGCGAATTATGGGCTTCGCCAGCCTGTCCCAGGCGTAAAACCTTGTACAGCGCTGTCACCACCGCCAGGAAGATGATCCCGACAAACAGCGACATGCGCGTATCTTCGTTGAACCCCATGCCGATCAGCACGCAGATCAGGAACGCCATCGTCAGATAATTCGTCCACGGGAACAGCACCGAGCGGAACGGATGGCTGAGCAGCGCCTGCTTGTGCGCTTCACGAAAGCGCAGCTGGCTAATCAGGATAACAAACCACGGCACCATGCCCGGCAGCACGCTGGCGCTGTAGACATACACAAACACCCGCTGCGGGTTGGGAATAATGTAGTTCAGGCACGACCCCAGCAGCAGAACGACAATGGACACCGCAACGCCCATCACCGGCACGCCATGGCGCGACACTTTCGCCATCGCCGCAGGCAGTTGACGGTTCTTCGCCAGGGCATACAGCATGCGGCCACAGCTGTACATGCCGCTGTTACAGCCGGAGAGCGCCGCCGTCAGTACCACAAAGTTAATGATGCCTGCCGCCGCAGTAATACCGATTTTGGCGAAGGTGAGGACGAACGGACTGCCGTTGTTGCCAATCTCATTCCACGGAAAAATCGTGACGATAACGAAGATGGCGCCCACATAGAAAATCAGGATACGCCAGAGCACTTTGCCCACCGCGCTACGCAGCGTGACCTGCGGGTTTTTCGCTTCCCCGGCGGTGATGCCAATCAATTCAACACCCTGGTACGACGCAACGACGATGCAAAGCGCGGTCAGAAAGCCTTTCCAGCCACCAGCAAAGAATCCACCGTGTTCGGTCAGGTTACCAAAGCCAATGGCGTGCCCGCCGTTGCCAAAGCCAAAGAAGATCACGCCGACGCCGATCACAATCATCACGATAATGGTCGTCACTTTGATCATCGCAAACCAGAACTCCAGCTCGCCATACAGACGTACGGCCGCCAGGTTTGCCAGCCCTACCAGCGCCACGGCGATCAACGCAGGTATCCACTGCGCCATTTCGGGGAACCAGAACTGCGTGTAGACGCCAATGGCGGTGATTTCGGAAATCCCTACGGCCAGCCACATAAACCAGTAAGACCAGGCGGTAAGATAGCCGAAGAACGGGCTCATATATTTGTGGGCGTAGACAGCGAATGACCCGGTGACGGGCTCGAGGAACAGCATTTCGCCCATTGAACGCATGATAAAGAACACAAACAGGCCAGCAATGATGTAGGCCAGCAGCACCGACGGGCCTGCCCATTTCAGGGTGCTTGCCGAGCCCATAAACAGGCCAACGCCGATGGTGCCGCCAAGGGCAATTAACTCAATATGTCGCGCTTCCAGCCCTCGCTGTAGCACCGGTTGTTTCTCTGCCATAGATCCTCATGTGTTCGCAATTTTCCGGTCGATGCCGGTTATTGTTATCAGCAGTTTTATCTGCCATTTAGCCTCCGAAACGCATGCTTGCGCAGGCCTCAGGGGGGCGAATGGTTAAATAAAATAGGTGAAATGGCAAACAAAGTATTAAATATACGAATGTATTGCACAAATGATGTGCAATACATTTTTAACGGAGAAGATCAGAGCTGGCCGGTATAGTGCCAGCGAAGGTAGCGCAGGAGGCGTAGCTGACGAGTGATGCGGCTCGGTTGCGAAAGCAGGCGATAGAGCCATTCCAGGCCCAGCTTTTGCCATATTTTCGGTGCCCGCTTAACGTGGCCGGTGAAGACGTCATACGTTCCGCCGACGCCCATGTAGAGCGCTTCAGGATGCACCAGGCGACAGTCGCGCATAAAGATTTCCTGCTTCGGCGACCCCATGGCGACGGTGACAATTTTCGCCCCACTGGCACGAATGCGTTCAAACAGCTCTTCACGCGCCTCTGGTTTAAAGTAGCCGTTCTGGCTGCCCGCAATATTCACATTCCACTGCTGACGGAGCTTTGCCTCCGTTTGCGCTAACACTTCGGGCTTTCCGCCGACCAAAAACACCGGCGTACCCTCCGCACCAGCCCGCGCCATGAGCGCTTCCCACAAGTCGGCCCCCGCCACGCGCGAAACGTTGGCCTCAGGGTATTTCTTGCGAATGGAACGCACCACGCTGATGCCGTCAGCATATTTAAACTCCGCGGCGTCGATCAGCGTGCGGACTTCGGCGTTGTCTTCCGCCGTCAGCACTTTCTCGGCGTTGATTGCCACCAGCGTGCCTTGTCGCATTTCACCATCGGCATAGAGGTAGTCCAGCGCATGCTGCATATCGCGCCAGCCGATAAGCTGCATGCCGCGCACAGTATAAAGCGGCGCGGCGGTTGAATCCGTCATGTGTTTCCTTTTCAAACCAGAGGTTGTGGCTGTGACCTTGCGCGCTTATGAATGAGCCCGGCGCTGTCCAGCAGCCAGTAAAGCAATTTGGCGACCAGCAGGCACAGCCCGAAAATCACCAGGAAAAAGACCACGCGGGAGACGAACGAATCGAGTCCCTCACGGGCCAGCACAATCATGTTGAAGATAGCGCCAAAACAGAAACTGTGCAGAATTGCCGCTTTATAGCGGTTCGTTTCACGGTTGCCCAGCAGGTAAAGCCAGTCAAACCATTTAATAATCAGCCCGACCACCACGGCGCCTAGCGGGATAAACCAGCCGCCGCCCATCACCAGCAGCGAGCCAATCAGCGTTGGGGAGATAGCCAGCCCCGAGTGGTTGTTCAGCACTTCCCAGGTGAAGTAGTTGGCGGTGTTCAGCACCACGCCCGGGCGGTCTGGCCACAGCCAGGTAGGGATAAACACGTAGAAATCACGCACGATCGGCGCGAGGCCCTGGAAATCGATTTTGTCGTAGTTTTGCAGCAGCAGCGCGAGGTTTTCCCACGGTGAGAAAGTGTCGCGGGTCAGATAGAGGAACGTGTAAAACGCCTCATCACCGCTGACGTTCAGGCCGTAGCGCTTCAGTGCCAGCCAGAACATGCCGACGATGCCCAATACACCCGCCGCCACCAGCATCCACAAAGAGATCCAGCCACGAATAATGCCGATAAACAGGAAGATGGCGAAGGCGATGATGATGTTCGCGCGAGTCCCACCGACGATGACATAGGTCAGAAGGCCGAATGCCACGGTGCTGACCAGAAAGAACAGCCACGCTTTGCTGTCCTGGCGCAGGAAGTACACCACCAGCATCGCAGGAATAAAGAAGTAGAAGAAACGCTTCAGGGCCACGCCAGAGACTTCGCTGGAGAATATCTGGCTGTAGGAGTGCAGCTTGAACAGCAGGAAGCCGTTATGCATAAAGAAGATGCCGACGCTCACCAGCGCAATCAACGCCAGAAGACACCCTGTGAGATGGGTTTCCACCCGGTTCATGGTAAACAGCGGGCGACGCTCAACCTCACTGCGCGCCGCGCGCAGCCGCGTTTTATACGCCACGTAATACATGGCATAGAAGCACGCCGCTGAGAGCTGCGCCTGGAGCAGGATTTCAGGCGGCGCGATACCGACGTCAAAGCGAAACACCAGCGTCATCGACAGCGGGAAACCGAAGAAAAAGGTCAGTAAAAACAGCAGGGAGAAGAATACGTTAAAGTTAAAGCGCACGCGGCGAAACTCGAAGTACGTCAGCGTTGCGATAAACAGCGATGAAAACAGCCAGACCACAAACAGGCCGGTAAACTGAATCAGGCTCATTGCGCCTCTCCTGCTGCAATCTGCAGCGCGCGATGCCACGGTTGAAGATAGTTTGGACGGAAAAACGCAATCGCTGTTTTATCGACGCTGGCCAACTGGCGTTGAGCTTCACGCACAACGGCGACATCCAGCGTATCGGTGGTAAACAGCACCGGAATATGCTGCTCCGTCATATCCTGCCAGAACGGATTTTCCCGATTTAGCACGCAGGGAATCCCCGCCTGAATCAGCAGGCAAAGCGTACCAATGCCCTGCTGGCGCGGGAAGAGGAAATAGCCGAGGTCGCAGCGGCGTAGCAAGGCAAGATATTCATCAAATTCCAGCTTCTCACTAAGGATATGCAGGTGCCCGGCGCTGAACAATGCTTCGCCTGCCTCACGCACTTCTGCAATGTAGCCGTCGTTATTAGCAGGATAGCCCATCGGCACGATCACGTTCACGGTATCGCCAAACTGCTGATAAATGGCTTTTAGCGCGGCGATATGATCGTTACTGCGATCGCCGGAGTTGCCTACCAGAATCGTCAGCGTGGCCGTGTCGCGCAGTTCCGGTGCCATCGCGTTCAGCGCAGGATCCATTCTTGTGGGGAAATAGAGAAGCTCTTCCCGCACATGAGGATGCGCTTTCGCAAAAGTATTTAAATCACCACGTGTGGCAAACACGCAGCCAACGCGCCCCTGCGCGAAACGGCGAAGCGGGTAAAACAGACGGAACTTCAGGCCACGGGAGACTTCGTACAAATCCGCTCCCCAAACGTGCCAGTTAAACTGCGCGGGCTTGATACCACCATTCAGCAGCGCCAGCCACAGCCCGGTATTAAACTGACCATGAAAGAAGAAACGCTGCTGGCGATTTGCCCGGGCTTTAGCCACAACCGCCGTCGCCAGCGCTTTCTTATCCTTAAAAAAATGCAGCGAAAGGTTTGGCGCCGCGGGACGCAACGCGCTTTCCTCGCCTACGACCATAAACTCGCGCGCATGCCCGCTGTCCGCGGCCAGTTCTTCGCTGAAAAACCGCAGGACGGTCTGGTTGTGGTGCGGGATATCCGATCCCAGTACGTGTATCAGTGCAGTCATGCCCGTTTACGCCAGATTAAAAATACGCTGCTACAGAGCGCAAAATAAACAATATAGGTGGCCATATAGGCCTGCGCGGCACCCAGTGCGCCATGCGCCGGGATCAGCCAGTGTGAAAACGCGGTCAGCAGCGTGAACTGGCTGATTTCCGTCAGAATGTAGAACCGCAGCGAGGCTTTGGCGATCACCAGGTAGCCGTAGACGTAAGCGCCTACTTTCAGCACATCACCGACCAGCTGCCACGCGAAGAGATCGCGCATGGCGGTGAACTTAGCGGAAAACAGCAGCCAGATGGCGAAGTCCCGCAGCAGCCAGACCGTCAGGCTTGCTGCCGCCACGGCCGGAAGCACAAACCTCAGCGCTTTGCCGATTTCGCGGGTGATGTCCGCTTTTGCCGTCAGGCGCGCTAACGTAGGCAGAAGATAGACGCTGAACGAGGCAGTGATGAACTGCAGATAGGCATCGGAAATACTGCTGACGCCCTGCCAGATCCCCACCTCATCCCAGTTGTAGTGCGCCGCCAGCAGGTTTCGCATCATCACGTAGGCCACAGGCAACGTCACCGAGGTTATCAGTGCCATCAGGGTAAATTTACCCAGTTGCCCGGCATAGAACGCATCCCAGCGCGGCTTCAAATACGCTAACGGAATGGCTTTGCGCTTCGCCAGCATGATGCCAGCCGGCAGCACCACCAGCGCAGGCACCAGCGCCAGGCCGAACAATGCGCCTTCGTAACCGCCAAGATGCCAGCTTAGAAAATAGGCCGCGACGCCAATAAGACTCCCGGCAATCAGCGCCAGCGCGTTGCCGGACGCATCGCGAAAGCCCTTCAGCAGCGCCAGCAGCAGGTTTGCCCAGGCGATGCCCATCTGCACCAGCGCGACCAGGCGCACCAGCCCCTGATAATGGGTGTGCCCGAACAGCCCCTGGCTAATAGGCGCGGCGGCGAGGACGAAAATGACCGCCAGCAGCGTCGAGAAGCCCAACACCATCGCCGACGAAGTGCCGACCACTTTGCGCAAATGATCGGGGTCGTCGTGATACTGCGCCACATACTTGGTGACGCCGTTGAAAATCCCCGCGCCAGCCAGCACGCCAAGCACGGTCACCAGTTGGCGGAAGTTACCTGCCTGCCCAACACCCGAAGGGCCATACGCGACGGCGAGCAGTTTAACAACCAGCAGGCCCGCACCGATTTTGACCAGCGTACTGGCCGCGGTCCAGACTGAAGCTTTTGCCAGCGACATTTCAGGCGAAGTAGCTTAGCAGGGAATTAATGACCGTACGCTGGTTCACCACCGTCAGGTTGTAGAACAGCGGCAGGCGGAGCAAACGCTCACTTTCCTGAGTGGTGAAGCGGTCTTCGCCATGGAATGCGCCAAACGCTTCACCAGCGGGTGAAGAGTGCAGTGGAATGTAGTGGAACACCGCCATGATCTCGGCTTCTTTCAGCCACGCAATCAGCTTGCCGCGATCGGCCTCGTCACGCAGTTTGATATAGAACATGTGTGCGTTGTGAACACAGTCTGCCGGAAGGATTGGCAACTCAATGCGCCCGGCATCCGCCAGAGGTTTCAGCGCATCGTAGTAGGTCTGCCACAGGCTGAGACGCTGCTGGTTGATGCGGTCTGCAGCTTCCAGCTGTGCCCAGAGATAGGCGGCCTGCAAATCGGCCATCAGGTAGCTTGAACCGATATCGCGCCAGGTGTATTTATCAACCTGCCCACGGAAAAACTGGCTGCGGTTGGTGCCTTTCTCACGAATCACTTCGGCGCGTTCCACCAGCTTGCGATCGTTAATCAACGTCGCTCCGCCCTCACCGCCCGCGGTGTAGTTTTTGGTTTCATGGAAGCTGAAACAGCCGATATGGCCGATAGTCCCCAGCGCGCGGCCTTTATAGGTCGACATCACACCCTGAGCTGCATCTTCCACCACAAAAAGATCATGCTTTTTCGCGATCGCCATGATGGTGTCCATCTCACAGGCCACGCCTGCGTAATGCACCGGCACGATGGCGCGGGTTTTATCGGTGATTGCCGCTTCAATCAGCGTCTCGTCGATGTTCATGGTGTCTCGGCGAACATCAACAAAGATGATTTTTGCCCCACGCAGCACGAAGGCATTGGCGGTAGATACAAAGGTGTAGCTCGGCATGATCACTTCGTCACCGGGCTGAATGTCCAGCAGCAGCGCTGCCATTTCCAGCGAGGCGGTACAGGATGGCGTCAGCAGGACTTTGGCGCTGCCGAAACGCTGCTCCATCCACTGCTGACAGCGGCGGGTAAAGCCGCCGTCGCCGCACAGCTTGCCGCTGCCCATGGCAGATTGCATATATTCAAGTTCTGTACCGACAACCGGCGGAGCATTAAAAGGAATCATCGTGTCACCTGTAGAGCCAGTAAGCGGTGCTTTCGAGCGAAGCACCGCTTTGAATGTAACGGTTAAGCGCTGCGGTGTTGCCCATCTGGGTGCTCACCCGCAGCGTTGTCAGTTGTCGCGAGTACGCCCAGCGTGCAGCGGCCTGCATCAGGATTTCTCCGGCGCCACGCCCGGCCAGCAGCCCGATACGGGCTTCGCCGTCATTGAGCTGGCGCAAAGAGACAAAAGCGCGAATATCGGCGCTATCGTCACGGAAAATCAGACATTCATGGTCGAACGTGCCACGAACGGCATTTTCGATCCACTGTGCATAGAAACGACCACTGGCATCCGCGTCATACCACGGCGCGCGAAAGCGGCTTTGGGAAAACGCCTGCGCCGCAAGCTCACGCAGTCGGGGGATATCCTGTTCTGTGGCTCTTTCTGCCTGGGGATCGGTGCCGTCCGTCACCTCGAGTTTAAAATCGACTTCGCCTTCCACCAGCTGAAAACCGAGCTGCTGCAACGCATCCAGCCAGTCCGTCTGCTGAGCAGGAATTTTCACCTGCACGCGCGGGAAGTTAGCCAGTGCTTCGGCACGCAGCTCGGGCGCATCGTCGCTGATGTGCAAAATCGCGCTATCGATGCCGAAAAACTCACTCTCCCACTTGAGGGGATTAATACTGGCGCGGACGGGCACGGAGCAGCTCCAGAAGATACTGGCCGTAGCCGGTTTTCGCCAACTGATTCGCCGCGCGTTTTACGCCCTCGTCATCCAGCCAGCCGTTGCGCCAGGCGATTTCTTCCAGGCAGGCAATTTTGAACCCCTGGCGTTTCTCCACCGTTTGCACAAAGGTACTGGCTTCAATCAGGCTGTCATGGGTGCCGGTATCAAGCCACGCAAAACCACGGCCAAGTAGCTCTACGGTCAGCTTGCCATCGTCGAGATACATCTGGTTGATGGAGGTAATTTCAAGCTCGCCGCGCTCGGAAGGCTTCACGCGCTTCGCATACTCCACCACGTTGTGGTCGTAGAAATAGAGGCCAGTGACCGCCCAGTTAGATTTCGGCTGCTTTGGCTTTTCTTCCAGCGAAATCGCCCGGAAGTTATCGTCAAATTCAACAACGCCAAAACGCTCTGGATCCATCACCTGATAGCCAAACACGGTTGCGCCTTCGGTACGCGTCGCCACGCTGCGTAATTTCGGGCTAAAGCCCTGTCCGAAGAAGATGTTGTCGCCCAGCACCAGGCAAGAAGGCTCTCCGGCAAGGAAAGTTTCGCCGATGATAAAGGCCTGCGCGAGACCATCCGGGCTGGGTTGTTCAGCATAGGTCAGCGCAATACCAAACTCCGATCCGTCGCCCAGCAGTCGCTGGAAATAGCTTTTGTCTTCCGGCGTGGTGATGATAAGAATGTCACGGATCCCCGCCAGCATCAGCACCGACAGCGGATAGTAAATCATCGGTTTGTCATAGATGGGCAGCAGCTGTTTTGACACACCGCGGGTGATGGGATGCAGTCGGGTGCCGGAGCCCCCGGCGAGAATAATGCCTTTCATATGTCCTCCCAGGGCGTATTAGCCCTTCAGGCCGAGACGTTCGCCCTGATAGCTGCCGTCCAGCACCTGTTGCCACCAGGACTGATTCTCGAGATACCATTGCACGGTTTTGCGCATGCCGGTTTCAAACGTCTCTTCCGGCGTCCAGCCCAGCTCACGCTCAATTTTGCTGGCGTCAATTGCATAGCGAACATCGTGCCCGGGTCTGTCTGTGACAAAGGTAATCAGATCCTCGTAGCGCTCTACGCCTTCCGGCTTGTGCGGCACCAGCTCTTCGAGCAGCGCACAAACGGTGCGCACCACATCAATATTCTTGCGCTCGTTATGTCCGCCGATGTTATAAGTCTCGCCCACAGCGCCTGTCGTCGCTACGCGATACAGAGCTCTGGCGTGATCTTCAACATAGAGCCAATCGCGAACCTGAAGCCCGTTACCATAAACCGGCAGGGGCTTGCCCGCCAGCGCATTAAGGATCGTCAGCGGGATAAGCTTTTCAGGGAAATGACAGGGGCCGTAATTATTGGAACAGTTGGTGACCAGCGTCGGCAAACCATAGGTTCGCAGCCAGGCCCGTACCAGGTGATCGCTGCCGGCTTTCGAGGCAGAATATGGGCTGCTTGGCGCATAAGGCGTAGTTTCCGTGAAGAAATCATCGCTGCCGTGCAGGTCGCCATACACTTCATCCGTGGAAATATGGTGGAAACGAAACGCCGCTTTCTTTCCGGCGTCCAGCTCACTCCACCAGTTTCGTGTCGCTTCCAGCAGCTGGTACGTGCCGACGATATTGGTTTCGATAAATGCCGCAGGCCCATCGATAGAGCGATCGACATGGCTTTCTGCCGCAAGATGCATAACGCAATCTGGCTGATATTGCGCAAAAACCGCGTCCAGGGCAGCCCTGTCGCAAATATCAACGTGCTCGAAGGCAAAACGCTCGCTTTGTGCCACGGAAGCCAGCGAGGCGAGATTTCCAGCATAGGTCAGCTTATCAATGACGACGACACTGTCCGACGTTTCGTTGATGATATGTCGCACAACGGCAGAGCCAATAAATCCCGCTCCGCCGGTCACCAGAATCTTTTTCAACGCCAGACTCCTTTGGTATCAACCACAAACGCCTGCGAGATATTTTCACCGCTGACCGCCTTAAACTGCTGGTGATCAACCAGCATTACCAGCACGTCGGCCTGAGCCAGCGCATCGTCGAGCGATGCGAGCGTGGCTTTTCCTGCCAATTTTTTCGGCAGCTGATGCACGTTAGGTTCAACCACCAGCGTTTCACCGCCGTGCCAATTGGCAATCAGCGTGGCAATTTCCATCGCCGGGCTTTCGCGCAGGTCATCAATATTGGGCTTGAACGCCAGACCAAAACACGCAACGGTGATTTCGCTGGCTCGTTTACCGCTGGCTACCAGGCAGTCCGCTACTTTGGCTTTCACCTGATCCATGACCCAGTGTGGTTTGTGATCGTTCACTTCCCGGGCAGTACGAATTAAGCGCGCCTGCTCAGGGTTCTGCGAAACGATAAACCAGGGATCAACCGCGATGCAGTGCCCACCGACGCCAGGGCCAGGCTGCAGAATATTGACGCGCGGATGACGGTTTGCCAGGCGAATGAGCTCCCAGACGTTGATGCCCTGATCGGCGCAGATAAGTGACAGCTCGTTTGCAAAAGCAATATTGACGTCGCGGAAGCTGTTCTCGGTGAGTTTGCACAGCTCGGCGGTGCGTGCGTTGGTTACCACGCATTCGCCTTCGAGGAAAATGTTGTAAAGCTCGCTGGCCCGCGCAGAGCATACCGGCGTCATCCCACCGATCACGCGATCGTTTTTGATGAGTTCAACCATCACCTGCCCAGGCAACACGCGCTCCGGGCAGTAGGCGATATTCACATCAGCCTGCTCGCCCGCCTGCTGCGGGAAGGTCAAATCCGGGCGCATCTCCGCCAGCCACTGCGCCACCATTTCAGTCGCGCCGACCGGCGAGGTGGATTCGAGAATCACCAAAGCACCTTTCTTTAAAACAGGCGCAATGGAACGGGCGGCGGCTTCGACATAGGCCATATCAGGCTCATGATCGCCTTTAAACGGCGTCGGGACGGCAATCAGATAAGCGTCCGCTTCGACAGGCACCGTACTGGCCTTGAGATGCCCCGCCGCAACCGCTTCCTTCACCACTTTGTCGAGATCGGGCTCAACAATGTGAATTTCGCCGCGGTTGATGGTGTCCACAGCATGCTGATTAATGTCCACGCCCACCACCTGCTTCTGACGGGAGGCAAATGCTGCTGCCGTCGGCAGTCCGATGTAGCCAAGGCCAATCACAGAGATGGTTGTAAAACTCATAGCGTTACCTGATTGTTTTTAAGGGCTGACAAAATTCTTTCACAGGCCTGACCGTCACCATACGGATTGTGCGCGCGGCTCATGGCCTGATAATCCTGCTCGTTTCGCAGCAGACGCGTCACTTCATTGACGATATGCTGCCGATCGGTACCCACAAGGCGTACCGTTCCGGCATCTACGGCTTCCGGACGTTCGGTGGTGTCACGCATCACGAGCACAGGTTTGCCAAGCGAAGGGGCTTCTTCCTGGATGCCGCCAGAGTCAGTCAGGATCAGCCAGGCACGGTTCATCAGCCAGACGAACGGCAGGTAATCCTGTGGCTCAATAAGGTAGACGTTATCCACATGCCCGAGGATGCGAGTGACCGGCTCGCTGACGTTCGGATTAAGGTGAACCGGGTACACAACCTGTACATCCGGATTCTCAGCGGCAATCTCAGCCAGAGCATGGCAGATCTGCTCAAAGCCCTGTCCAAAGCTTTCACGACGGTGCCCGGTAACCAGAATCAGTTTTTTGCTGTCATCCAGGAAAGGATAGCGTCCGGCCAGACTGGCCCGCAGAGATTCATCTGCAAGCACCCGGTCACGCACCCAAAACAGCGCGTCAATGACTGTATTGCCGGTTACTACAATCCCTGCTTGCGGGATATTTTCACGCAGCAAATTTTGACGTGAATTCTCCGTCGGGGCGAAATGGTACATCGCCAGATGGCCGGTCATGGTGCGGTTGGCCTCTTCTGGCCATGGCGAGTAGAGATCGCCAGTACGCAGTCCCGCTTCTACATGTCCAACAGGAATGCGCTGGTAAAAGGCCGCAAGGCTTGCCGCCATGGTTGTGGTTGTGTCACCGTGCACCAGCACAACATCTGGTTTGAAAGATTCAAGAACAGGTTTTAAACCCTGCAAAATTCGGCAGGTGATCTCTGTCAGCCCCTGTCCAGGGCTCATGACGTTGAGATCGTAATCCGGAACGATGGAAAACAGCTTCAACACTTGATCCAGCATTTCCCGATGCTGTGCCGTGACGCAAACTTTCGCCTCAAAATGAGGATCCTTTGCCAGTGCATGAACCAGAGGCGCCATTTTGATGGCCTCCGGACGCGTGCCAAATACAGTTAATACTTTCACATCAGTTCTCTATAGCTGGACGATGGAGGCAAATGCCTCCATCCAATAAGGTGCGGTTACTGTGTGCGACGGCGTGCTAATGCAACACCCGCGCCAATCAGCGCCCCCACGATACCCCACATCACCATCAGAAAGACTCGGCGAGGGCTATCGCGTTTTACCGGTTCTTCAGGCGTTCGCAAATATCTGTAGGTCTGAAAACGAGGGTCCATACTTGGGCCGACGTTGAGCGTTGTAAGCATGGCGCGGTTTTGATCGTAATCGAGGTCGAAATCAGGGCCAACGGATTGCAGGCTTTCCAGCCTTGCCTGCAGCATAGGGCGCCCAAGCAGGAACAGTTCTGAGTCAGGAAGCTGTTCGGCCGGGACATCGGTTTCACTGCGGGAAATATTGTTTTGCTGCGCCACTTTCAGAGCCTGCTGGACGCTGTGAATTTTCCGATTAAAGATCGATTGGGCGACCTCTTCCTGACGCTTCACCTGTGCTTTCATCTGGATAGTGCGGGCAGCCCATGCGCCTTTCAGTTCATCATTCAGATGCCCTGCGGCGCGCTGGCTTGCAAAGGCAACATACTGGCGTAACAGATTGTTGGCATCCGGGGCCGTTTCAGCCTCCAGCTTGATGCTGTCATTAACGTTTTTTAACGCATCACCCGGCGTAAAAAGAATATCGTTAATCAGGTCGTCCAGTAACGCGGCATCCGCGCGTGCGTTGCCCGATTTGCGCTGTTTGAAGTAGTCCGTCTGCAGCCAGAAATCACGGCGGGTATCCCAGGACGCAAGCTGCATGATGAACTCTTTGTAGGACTCATCCATTACCGAGGGCTGATCTGTGCTGGCCAGATTGGCCTTGATATCCAGGTTGCGTAAAAATTGCTGCTGAGAGTAATAGCCTCCCAGCATATTGACCGTAGGCTTATCGGTAATAGCCGTTGCACTCCACTCCTGCCGGGCAAAGAAGGTGTAGACAAGCACAATCAGAGCAAACAGAACCGCCATCCCTATAATCCAGCGTTTTCCCGCCCATAACGTACAAAACAGACCGCGAATATCCAGTTCATTTTCAGCGCTCACTGAGCTTGCTCCCGGTAGTGGTTGTGTCATCTCTCTTCCAGATTGTTGAGTTAAATTGGACGAGCGCTCTTGCGGCGCATTCTGCGTTTCAAACGTTTAATGAAGCGAGCAACTTTCCACGCGCGTTTAATACAATAGCCATAGAGGAAGAAAGCAACCAGGAACAGCAGCAGCATTCCCCACTCAGGCACGATGTGCGTGTACTCTCCCAGCACACCTATTCCCGCCAGGATAGCAGCTGAAAGCGTAATGAGAACAAAGGCCTGCCGCGAAGTAAAACCAGCACGCATAATGAGATGATGAATGTGCTGACGGTCGGGAGAGAAAGGGCTCATGCCTTTACGCAAACGACGGTACATGATTGCCACCATGTCCATTAGCGGAATGGCAATAATCCACAAAGCAGTGACAGGGCTAATCGGATGGGTCTTACCTTGGGTTGTTTCCAGCAAAATCCAGATAACAGTAAACCCAATCAGGGTGCTCCCTGCGTCCCCCATAAATACTTTGTAGCGTCTTCCCAAAATACCCAGATTGAGCATGATGTAAGGAACAATCGCCGCGATCATCGCAAAACACCATAGAGAGAGGCTGGCCTGGCCATCAAACCACAGAATTAGCCCCATGGCCGCAAACGAGACACAAGACAGCCCGCCCAGCAGACCATCAATCCCGTCAACCATGTTGAAGGCATTAATGGCGGCCCAAACAGCGAACAGCGTCAGGAAGTAGCCGAATGGCCCTAACACCATTTCCCAGGATCCGAAGAGGTAGCCGAGGCTGCGTAAATAGAGGCCACCGACATACATCATCACAATGCCAATCAGGGCCTGGACAGTCGCACGGAATTTTACGCTGATATCAAACCGATCATCCAGGGCACCCACCAGCACCAGTACGCCCGCGCAGGAAAGATAAAGCAACGCATGGGGGATATAGACGTTGACGATAGCAAATGTGAAGCAAATACCTGCATACACTGAAATACCGCCAACGAGAGGAATCAGCCCCTGATGCCGTTTACGGAAGTTCGGCTTATCTACCAGACCCACTTTTTTTGCCACTTTCCGGGCAAAAAACAGAAACAGGGTTGTGAACAAAAAAATACTGATCAGATCAGTACTGGCGGTCAGTAAATTCACAATTGGTGCTCTCAGGAAAAAATATTAACGAAAGTATACTCACGATAGTCGCTCGCCTGAAGTGGAATACGACTGAGTTTAAAGGAATTAGTTGCTTTTTTGGCCAAATAGCTGACGTGCTCAACAAAAACACCCTTTTCTGGTGGTCTTGAGCGATTTCAGAAAGTGGGAGCTAAAAACAAAAACGCCACGCGATTGCGTGGCGTTTTGGGGCAAAACGAGACCTTAGGAACGCTTCATCATGTCGAAGAAGTCATCATTGGTTTTGGTCATCGCCAGCTTATTGATGAGGAATTCCATCGCATCAATTTCACCCATTGGATGGATGATTTTGCGCAGAATCCACATTTTCTGCAGCTCTTCCTGAGTGGTGAGCAGCTCTTCTTTACGGGTACCGGAACGGTTGTAATCGATAGCCGGGAAGACGCGTTTTTCCGCAATCTTACGAGAGAGATGCAGCTCCATGTTACCGGTGCCTTTGAACTCTTCGTAGATAACTTCATCCATTTTGGAACCGGTATCGATCAGCGCAGTCGCGATGATCGTCAGGCTGCCACCCTCTTCCACGTTACGAGCCGCACCGAAGAAGCGCTTAGGACGATGCAGGGCGTTAGCGTCCACACCACCGGTCAGTACTTTACCGGAAGCAGGTACCACGGTGTTGTAAGCACGTGCCAGACGGGTAATGGAGTCGAGCAGAATGATAACGTCTTTCTTGTGCTCAACCAGGCGCTTGGCTTTTTCGATGACCATTTCAGCAACCTGCACGTGGCGGGAAGCGGGTTCGTCAAACGTTGAGGCAACCACTTCGCCTTTCACCAGACGCTGCATCTCGGTTACTTCTTCCGGACGTTCGTCGATAAGCAGCACCATCAGCACGCAGTCAGGATGGTTATAGGCGATGCTCTGCGCGATGTTCTGCAGCAGCATGGTTTTACCGGCTTTTGGCGGTGCAACAATCAAACCACGCTGACCGCGGCCGATTGGCGAAGCCAGATCCAGAACGCGTGCGGTTAAGTCTTCGGTAGAACCGTTACCACGCTCCATACGCAGGCGTGAATTTGCGTGCAGCGGCGTTAAGTTCTCGAACAGGATCTTGTTACGTGAGTTTTCCGGCTTGTCGTAGTTAACTTCGTTAACTTTCAACAGCGCAAAGTAACGCTCACCCTCTTTTGGAGGACGAATCTTACCGGAAATGGTGTCACCTGTGCGGAGGTTGAAACGGCGGATTTGGCTAGGGGAAACGTAGATATCATCGGGACCGGCGAGGTAGGAGCTGTCTGCTGAGCGGAGGAAACCAAATCCATCCTGCAGAATCTCCAGCACACCGTCGCCAAAGATATCTTCGCCACTCTTCGCGTGCTGCTTCAGGATAGAGAAGATGATGTCCTGTTTGCGCATGCGGGCCTGATTTTCCAGCCCCATATTTTCGCCGAGAGTGATCAGTTCAGAAACCGGCGTATTCTTTAATTCGGTAAGATTCATAGTGGTGTGAGGGGTAAATCTCGAACGTATGTGTGAATGGTATGGCAGGATCATCCATGCCTGTTTACGGCCACCTACTTATGTCTGTACGCTGCCTGGTCAAAGGAAAGAACGCAGAACTGAAACGACGAGACGGAAAAAGTGATGAGCCTGGAATCTATCAACTTCACGCGTAAATGTAGTGGTACGGGAAGGTATTGGCTAAATCAGAGTCAAACTACATAAGGTATGTTTAAAACGAAGTCAACTTAACTTAGCACGACTCAGGACGGGCGTCCAGCGGTCCCGACATTTTCAGAACTGCGGACGCCACATCAACCTTGCAGGGTTCAGGCGAGGTTTGCTTCGAGGAATTCTTTCAGCTGACCTTTAGACAGTGCGCCAACTTTCGTTGCTGCCACTTCGCCGTTTTTGAACAGCAGCAGAGTCGGGATGCCACGGATGCCGTATTTTGGCGCCGTGCCCGGGTTCTGGTCGATGTTCAGTTTTGCAACGGTCAGTTTACCTTCGAACTCTTCAGCGATTTCATCCAGAATCGGAGCAATCATTTTGCACGGACCGCACCACTCTGCCCAGAAATCAACGAGGGTAACCCCGTCAGCTTTGAGTACGTCCGTGTCAAAACTATCGTCAGTCAGGTGAATAATTTTATCGCTCATATATAACTCCACAGGAATAAGCCTGGTGTGTTGGTGTAGCATTAATCAACAATCAACGTCATGTTGATGTTGCTTTAGCCAACTAAAGGTTGACGTTATTTCACCGGATACGCTTTCTTAATGCAATAGTAAGCTGATATTCTACCACACTATGAGCAAAACACATTTAACAGAACAGAAGTTTTCCGACTTCGCCCTGCACCCAAAAGTCGTCGAAGCCCTTGAAAAGAAAGGGTTTCATAATTGCACACCTATTCAGGCTCTGGCGCTACCGCTGACGCTTGCAGGTCGTGACGTTGCAGGTCAGGCGCAAACCGGAACCGGCAAAACGATGGCGTTTCTTACGTCAACGTTCCATTATCTTCTCTCTCACCCGGCCGCAGAGAACCGCCAGGTCAACCAACCGCGTGCGCTGATCATGGCCCCGACGCGCGAATTGGCCGTGCAGATTCATGCGGACGCAGAACCGCTGGCTAACGCCACCGGTCTGAAGCTCGGCCTCGCCTATGGCGGTGACGGCTACGACAAACAGCTGAAGGTGCTGGAAAGCGGCGTCGATATTCTGATCGGCACCACCGGGCGCCTCATTGATTACGCAAAGCAGAACCATATTAACCTTGGTGCCATCCAGGTCGTGGTGCTGGATGAAGCAGATCGCATGTACGATCTGGGCTTTATCAAAGATATCCGCTGGCTGTTCCGCCGCATGCCGCAGGCCAATCAGCGTCTGAATATGCTGTTCTCTGCCACCCTTTCTTACCGCGTACGCGAACTGGCGTTCGAGCAAATGAACAACGCCGAGTACGTAGAAGTCGAGCCGGAACAAAAAACGGGTCACCGCATTAAAGAAGAGCTCTTCTACCCTTCCAACGAAGAGAAAATGCGCCTGCTGCAAACCCTGGTGGAAGAAGAGTGGCCGGATCGCGCCATTATTTTCGCTAACACCAAGCACCGCTGTGAAGATATCTGGGGCCACCTGGCGGCCGATGGCCATCGCGTGGGTCTGCTGACCGGCGACGTTGCGCAGAAAAAACGCCTGCGTATTCTCGAAGAGTTCACCCGTGGCGATCTCGATATTCTGGTCGCGACCGACGTTGCGGCCCGTGGCCTGCATATTCCAGCCGTTACGCACGTCTTTAACTACGATCTGCCGGACGATTGTGAAGACTATGTCCACCGCATCGGTCGTACTGGTCGTGCGGGCGCCAGCGGCCACTCCATCAGCCTCGCCTGTGAAGAGTACGCGCTGAATCTGCCGGCCATCGAAACCTACATTGGTCACTCGATTCCGCAGAGCAAGTACAACCCGGATGCGCTGATGACCGAACTGCCAAGAGCTCTGCGTCTGACGCGTCCATCTCGCCCTGGCAACGGCCCGCGCCGTTCTGGCGGTGGCGCACCACGTAACCGTCGACGTTCAGGTTAATTGCCCTATGCTCAGCGCCGCCTCTTCGCTTTATGCAGCTATCGATCTCGGTTCCAATAGTTTTCATATGCTGGTTGTGCGCGAAGTGGCGGGGAGCATTCAGACCCTGACGCGTATTAAGCGCAAAGTCAGGCTGGCCGCCGGGCTTAACAGCGATAACACGCTGTCACCGGAGGCCATGGAACGGGGCTGGCAATGCCTGCGTTTGTTTGCGGAGCGCTTGCAGGATATTCCCCACGCGCAAATTCGCGTAGTGGCCACAGCCACGCTTCGTCTCGCCGTCAACGCCGATGAATTTATTGCCAGAGCGCAAGAGATCCTCGGCTGCGCGATACAGGTTATTACTGGTGAAGAAGAGGCGCGTCTGATTTACCAGGGCGTGGCGCACACCACGGGCGGGGACGATCGCCGTTTGGTGGTGGATATCGGCGGAGCCAGTACCGAACTGGTGACCGGCAAAGGCGCACAAACCACTTCTCTGTTCAGTTTATCGATGGGCTGCGTCACCTGGCTCGAGCGTTTTTTTACCGATCGCAATCTCGAACAAGCACATTTTGACGCCGCCGAACAGGCCGCGCGCGAAGTTCTTCGTCCTGTAGCCGCTGAGTTAAAACGCCACGGCTGGAAAGTCTGCGTGGGTGCGTCAGGCACCGTACAGGCGCTGCAGGAAATCATGATGGCGCAGGGTATGGATGAGCGCATCACGCTTGCCAAGCTTGAACAGCTTAAACAGCGCGCTATTCAGTGCGGCCGTCTTGAAGAGCTGGAAATTGAAGGGCTGACGCTCGAACGTGCGCTGGTCTTCCCGAGCGGGCTCGCCATTCTGCTGGCCATTTTCAACGAGTTAGGCATCACCTGCATGACGCTCGCGGGCGGCGCGCTGCGCGAAGGCCTGGTCTATGGCATGCTGCATCTGGCCGTCGATCAGGATATTCGCAACCGCACGCTGCGCAACATTCAGCGCCGCTTTATGGTCGATACCGAACAGGCTCAGCGTGTGGCGCAACTGGCCTCGCACTTTGTCGATCAGGTAGGAAACAGTTGGGAAATTGAACCGTTAAGCCGTGATTTGCTGCTAAGCGCCTGCCATCTGCATGAAATTGGCCTGAGCGTGGATTTCAAACAGGCACCGCAGCATGCCGCCTATCTGGTCCGCAATCTGGATTTGCCTGGCTTTACCCCCGCGCAGAAAAAACTGCTGGCGACGCTGGTACTGAATCAGACCAACCCGGTAGACCTTCCTTCGCTTCATCAACAGAATGCCGTCCCCCCGCGCGTCGCAGACAGGCTTTGTCGCCTGCTGCGCCTGGCGATCCTGTTCGCAGGCCGTCGCCGGGACGATCTGCTACCGGAGATTGCACTCAGTGCTGAAGGGGAAACGCTGACGCTCACGCTGCCAACGGGCTGGCTGGCGGCCCATCCACTAGGCGCAGAGTTGGTGTTGCAGGAAAGCCAGTGGCAGGGTTACGTGCACTGGCCTTTGATAGTCCAATAGTATCGAAATAACCCGATAGTGCCGCGCTATCGGGCCTACTGCTTAGCCTTCGCTCTTGCCAGCATCTCTTTGATATTCGCCACGTTCGTCTGCCCTTTGTGCATCCGCTCTTCTGCCGATACCACCTTACGTTCCTGCTCCCAAATAATATCGTCCTGCGGTAATTCCAGCAGGAAGCGGCTCGGCTCCGGGCGAACCAGCTCGCCGTACTGACGCCGCTCTTTGCACAGCGTAAACGTCAGCTCCTTTTGCGCGCGGGTGATACCCACGTAGGCCAGGCGTCGCTCTTCATCCACGTTATCTTCGTCAATACTGCTCTGATGTGGCAGCAGGCCTTCTTCCATGCCGACCAGATAGACGTAAGGGAACTCCAGCCCTTTGGAGGCATGCAACGTCATCAGCTGAACCTGATCGAGGTCTTCATCACTTTCACCGCGCTCCATCATGTCACGCAGGGTGAAACGGGTGACCACCTGCGTCAAGGTCATCGGCTCTTCAAGATCGGAGCCTTCCAGCATCTCCGTCATCCAGCCAAACAGCGTATTGACGTTTTTCATCCGCATTTCAGCGGCTTTCGGGCTGGGTGAGGTTTCAAACAGCCAGGATTCGTAATCGATGCCATGAATCAGATCGCGCACGGCAGCAATGGGCTCGCGCTCGGCCAGGCGCTGCACTTCACCCAGCCAGTGAGTGAAGCGGGTTAACGATTCATAGCCACGCCCGGTCAGGGTTTGAGTCAGGCCCATATCAAAACTTGCGGCGAACATGCTTTTGCTGCGCGTGGTCGCCCATTCACCGAGCTTTTGCAACGTTGCCGGGCCAATCTCACGCTTGGGCGTATTAACAATGCGCAGGAAAGCACTGTCGTCATCGGGATTGGTCAGCACACGCAGATAGGCCAGCAGATCCTTAATTTCAGGGCGTGAGAAGAACGACGTTCCGCCCGATATACGGTACGGAATGCGGTTTTGCATCAGCAGCTTCTCAAACACGCGAGACTGATGGTTGCCGCGATAGAGGATCGCGTAATCCTTGTATGCCGTCTTATTAACAAAGTGATGGGCGATAAGTTCCCCCGCCACTCGCTCGGCCTCATGCTCTTCGTGATTGGCGCTCAGCACTTTCAGCTCTGTGCCATACCCGAGTTCAGAAAAGAGTTTCTTCTCAAACACGTGCGGGTTATTGGCGATCAGGATGTTGGCGGCTTTCAGGATTCGGCCAGAGGAACGGTAGTTCTGCTCGAGCTTAATCACCTGTAATTTCGGGAAATCCTGGCTCAGCAGCACCAGGTTTTGTGGCCGCGCACCGCGCCAGGAATAAATGGACTGATCGTCGTCGCCCACCACGGTAAAGCGCGCCCGGCTGCCCACCAGCAGCTTCACCAGTTCATACTGGCTGGTGTTGGTGTCCTGGTATTCATCCACCAGCAGATAGCGAATCTTGTTCTGCCAGCGCTCGCGCACCTCTTCATTGCGCTGCAACAGCAGCGTCGGCAGCAGGATGAGATCGTCAAAATCGAGCACGTTACAGGCTTTCATATGCGCATCGTACAGCCCGTAGCAGTGGGCAAAAATGCGATCGCGTTCTCCTTTGGCCTGGGCCGCCGCTTGCGACGGCGTCATCAGATCGTTTTTCCAGTTGGAGATCGTCGAGATCAGCTGCTGCAATAAAACCTTATCGTCTTCAATCAGCCCTTCCGTCAGCTCTTTGAGCAAGGCCACCTGATCGGTGTCGTCAAACAGAGAGAAGTTAGATTTCATCCCCAGCGCCGCAAATTCACGCTTGATGATTTCCAGCCCCAGCGTATGGAACGTCGAAATCATCAGGCCACGCGCTTCTTTGCGCCCCATCGTCTGGGCGACACGCTCCTTCATTTCGCGGGCCGCTTTGTTGGTAAACGTCACCGCCGCGATGTGCTTCGCCTGGTAGCCACACTGATGGATAAGATGGGCGATTTTATTGGTGATCACGCGCGTCTTACCGGATCCCGCTCCCGCCAGCACCAGGCAGGGTCCGGTGACGAATTCGACGGCTTGTTGTTGTCCGGGATTTAAACGCATAGGGTCACTCAATGAAAAACGGGAGGGCAGAAATAGAGCATGGTAGTATAGCGAGCCTGAACCACACCACTCAAGGCACGATCATGGCAAAAACAGCAGCAGCACTGCATATCCTTGTAAAAGAAGAGAAACTGGCAATCGATCTTCTGGAGCAGATTAAAAACGGCGCCGATTTCGGCAAGCTGGCAAAGAAACACTCTATCTGCCCGTCAGGCAAAAGAGGTGGCGATTTAGGTGAATTCCGCCAGGGCCAGATGGTACCGGCGTTCGATAAAGTCGTGTTCTCCTGCCCGGTGCTGGAACCAACCGGCCCGCTGCACACTCAGTTCGGTTATCACGTGATTAAAGTGCTGTACCGCAAATAAAGTGCAAAAGCCTTCCCGCGGGAAGGCTTTTTAGTTTCGTTGACCGGGTAAGCACTGGTCCCACCCGACACGCTTTCAATTAACCCGCTACGGCAATACGCTTCATGTCAGTCATGTAGCCACGCAGTTTTTTACCCACTTTCTCGATCTCATGGCTGCGAATCGCTTCGTTCACGTCGCGCAGCTGAGCGTTGTCTACCGCACCTTCCGCAATCGCTTTACCCAGATCGCCGGTTTGCAGGGTCGTCATGAACTCTTTCAGCAGCGGTACGCAGGCGTAAGAGAACAGGTAGTTACCGTACTCAGCGGTATCAGAGATAACCACGTTCATTTCGTACAGGCGCTTACGGGCGATGGTGTTCGCAATCAGCGGCAGCTCGTGCAGGGATTCGTAATAAGCAGACTCTTCGATGATGCCGGAATCGACCATGGTTTCGAACGCCAGCTCAACGCCTGCTTTCACCATCGCGATCATCAGTACGCCTTTATCGAAGTACTCCTGCTCACCGATCTTGCCGTCAAACTGCGCGGCGTTTTCAAATGCGGTCTGCCCGGTTTCTTCACGCCAGCCCAGCAGTTTCTTATCGTCGTTAGCCCAGTCGGCCATCATACCGGAGGAGAACTCACCGGAGATGATGTCATCCATGTGTTTCTGGAACAGCGGGGCCATGATCTCTTTCAGCTGCTCGGACAGCGCATAAGCACGCACTTTCGCCGGGTTGGACAGGCGATCCATCATCAGCGTGATACCGCCCTGCTTCAGCGCTTCGGTGATGGTTTCCCAGCCGAACTGAATCAGTTTTTCAGCATAAGACGGGTCAGTGCCTTCCTGCACCAGCTTGTCGAAGCAGAGCAGAGAACCGGCCTGCAGCATACCGCACAGAATGGTTTGCTCGCCCATCAGGTCAGATTTCACTTCTGCAACGAAGGAGGATTCCAGCACGCCCGCACGATGACCGCCGGTGGCCGCGGCCCAGGCTTTAGCAATCGCCATGCCTTCGCCTTTCGGATCGTTTTCCGGGTGAACGGCGATCAGGGTTGGAACACCAAAGCCACGTTTGTATTCTTCACGCACTTCCGTACCCGGGCACTTCGGCGCCACCATCACTACGGTGATGTCTTTACGGATCTGCTCGCCAACTTCCACAATGTTGAAACCGTGGGAGTAACCCAGCGCAGCACCATCTTTCATCAATGGCTGAACGGAACGCACTACGTCAGAGTGCTGCTTGTCCGGCGTCAGGTTAACAACCAGATCCGCCTGTGGGATCAGCTCTTCGTAAGTGCCAACCTTGAAACCGTTTTCGGTAGCTTTACGCCAGGAAGCACGCTTTTCAGCAATCGCTTCGTTACGCAGTGCGTAAGCGATGTCCAGACCGGAGTCACGCATGTTCAGGCCCTGGTTCAAACCCTGAGCGCCACAGCCGACGATGACCACTTTTTTACCCTGAAGGTAGCTCGCGCCATCGGCGAATTCGTCGCGGCCCATGAAGCGGCATTTGCCCAGCTGTGCCAGCTGCTGGCGCAGGTTCAGTGTATTAAAGTAGTTAGCCATGGTGGTGTACTCCGTGATGTTGTGCGTCTTATTGTTCGGTTCGCGTTTTGCGAGAATGAACCCACATTACAACAGGAAATTTATTGCTGAAATTGATATATTCACAACGTCACATTGCAAAAAATGCAACGTAAAAATAGGGTGACCCGCTTATGGATTTACGCGATCTGAAAACGTTCCTGCATCTGGCCGAAAGCCGCCACTTTGGCCGCAGTGCGCGGGCGATGCACGTCAGCCCTTCCACGCTTTCCCGGCAAATTCAGCGGCTGGAAGACGATCTCGGTCAGCCGCTGTTTGTTCGCGATAACCGCACGGTCACGCTTACCGAAGCCGGCGATGAGCTGAGAGTTTTCGCCCAACAGACGCTGTTGCAGTATCAGCAACTGCGCCACACGCTGGACCAGCAAGGTCCGTCGCTCTCAGGCGAACTTCATATTTTCTGCTCAGTGACCGCCGCCTACAGCCATCTGCCGCCAATTCTGGATCGATTCCGCGCGGAGCATCCGTCAGTCGAAATTAAACTCACCACCGGCGATGCCGCCGACGCGATGGACAAAGTCGTCACCGGCGAAGCCGATCTGGCGATTGCGGGCAAACCTGAAACGCTGCCGGGTGCGGTCGCCTTTTCCATGCTGGAGAACCTGGCGGTCGTCCTCATCGCCCCGGCCCTGCCTTGCCCTGTGCGCACTCAGGTGTCACAGGAAAAACCTGACTGGTCTACAGTGCCGTTTATCATGGCCGACCAGGGCCCGGTCCGCCGCCGTATTGAGCTGTGGTTCCGCCGCCATAAAATCAGTAATCCATCGATTTACGCCACGGTTGGCGGGCATGAAGCGATGGTTTCAATGGTGGCGTTGGGCTGTGGCGTGGCGCTCATTCCGGAAATTGTGCTGGAGAACAGCCCGGAACCGGTGCGCAACCGCGTGATGATTCTCGAACGCAGTGATGAGAAAACGCCGTTCGAGCTTGGCGTTTGCGGACAAAAAAAGCGGCTACATGAGCCGCTGATTGATGCTTTCTGGTCGATTCTGCCGAATCACTAGCCCGCGAGGAAGAACCTGAACGCCGGGTTATTGGTTTCGTCGTGGCAGTCGTAGCCCAACTCGTTGAGGCGGGTTTCGAAATCGGGCTCATGCTCGCCCAACTCAAACGCCGCCAGCACGCGGCCATAATCGGTGCCGTGGCTGCGATAGTGGAACAGGGAAATATTCCAGTGTGTGCCGAGCGTGTAGAGGAACTTCAGCAGCGCTCCTGGCGATTCCGGAAACTCGAAGCTGTAAAGACGTTCCTGCAACGGCTTTGATGGACGCCCGCCAACCATGTAGCGAACGTGCAGCTTCGCCATTTCATCGTCTGACAAATCCACCACGCTGTAGCCGCCATCGCGCAGCAGGCTGAGGATCTCTTTGCGCTCCTCCAGCCCACGGCTTAACCGCACGCCCACGAAAATGCAGGCGTCTTTGGCATCGGCAAAGCGGTAGTTAAACTCCGTCACCGAGCGCCCGCCAAGCAGCTGGCAGAATTTCAGGAAGCTGCCTTTCTCTTCCGGGATCGTCACCGCCAGCAGGGCTTCACGCTGCTCGCCAAGCTCACAACGTTCTGACACATAGCGCAAACCGTGGAAGTTGACGTTCGCGCCCGAAAGCACGTGCGCCAGGCGTTCACCGCGAATGTTGTGCTGTGCGATATACTTTTTCATTCCCGCCAGCGCCAGCGCGCCTGAAGGCTCTGCCACCGCACGCACGTCTTCGAACAAATCCTTCATCGCCGCACAGATGGCGTCGCTATCCACGGTGATGATGTCGTCGAGGTATTCCTGACAGAGGCGGAACGTTTCGTCGCCGATGCGCTTCACCGCCACACCTTCAGCAAACAGCCCGACGCGGGGCAAATCCACCGGATGGCCTGCGTCCAGCGCCGCTTTCAGGCAGGCTGAATCTTCGGCTTCCACCGCGATGACTTTGATCTGCGGCATCAGCTGCTTGATCAATACCGCCACGCCCGCCGCCAGACCACCGCCGCCAACCGGCACGAACACGCGATCGAGATGCGCATCCTGTTGCAGCAGCTCAAGCGCCAGCGTGCCCTGGCCGGCAATCACCATCGGGTGATCGAACGGTGGCACCCAGGTAAAGCCCTGCTGCTGCGCCAGTTCGATGGCTTTGGCTTTCGCCTCATCGAAGTTTGCGCCGTGCAGTAAAACTTCACCGCCGAAGCCGCGAACGGCATCGACTTTGATATCAGCCGTCGCTACCGGCATCACAATCAGCGCTTTGATGCCAAGGCGTGCGGAAGAAAACGCAACGCCCTGAGCATGGTTGCCCGCCGACGCAGTAATCACCCCACGCGATTTCTGCTCTTCGGTCAGGCCCGCCATCATCGCGTACGCCCCGCGCAGCTTGAAGCTGTGCACCGGCTGGCGGTCTTCGCGTTTCACCAGCACCACGTTGTCGAGGCGCGATGAAATTTTTTCCATTTTCTGAAGCGGTGTGACCTGCACGGCTTCATAGACCGGCGCGCGCAGCACCGCTCTGAGATATTCCGCCCCCTCAGGGGCGGCGGATAGCGGCTGGGATTCGGCCATGATTAGCCCCCGAGTTTGGATTTATCGCGCACAGCGCCTTTGTCCGCACTTGTGGCCAGGCTTGCATAGGCACGCAGGGCGAACGATACCTGACGTTCACGATCGCGTGGAGTCCAGGCTTGTTCACCCCGAGCTTCCTGCGCTTCACGGCGCGCGGCAATCTCCTGGTCGCTCAGCTTCAGCTGAATGCCGCGATTCGGAATGTCGATTTCAATCAGGTCGCCATCTTCGATAATGGCAATGTTGCCACCGCTCGCCGCTTCCGGAGAAACGTGACCGATAGACAGACCGGAGGTGCCGCCGGAGAAGCGCCCGTCAGTCACCAGCGCACAGGCTTTGCCGAGGCCCATAGACTTCAGGAACGTGGTCGGGTAGAGCATTTCCTGCATGCCCGGCCCACCTTTCGGCCCTTCGTAACGGATAACAACGACGTCGCCCGCCACAACTTTCCCGCCGAGGATCGCTTCTACCGCATCGTCCTGGCTTTCGTAGACTTTCGCCGGGCCGGTGAATTTCAGGATGCTGTCGTCCACGCCTGCGGTTTTCACGATACAGCCGTTTTCCGCGAAGTTGCCGTACAGCACTGCCAGGCCACCGTCCTGGCTGTACGCATTTTCCAGCGAACGAATACAGCCTTCGGCGCGATCGTCATCCAGCGTGTCCCAACGGCAGTTCTGCGAGAAGGCCTGGGTGGTGCGAATGCCTGCCGGGCCTGCGCGGAACATGGTTTTCACCGCATCGTCTTTGGTCAGCATCACATCGTATTGATCGAGCGTCTGCGGCAGAGAAAGCCCAAGCACGTTTTTCACTTCACGGTTCAGCAGGCCGGCACGGTCCAGCTCACCGAGGATACCGAGCACGCCGCCCGCACGGTGAACGTCTTCCATGTGATATTTCTGGGTGCTTGGCGCCACTTTGCACAGCTGCGGCACTTTGCGGGAGAGCTTGTCGATATCACTCATGGTGAAGTCGATTTCCGCTTCCTGCGCTGCCGCCAGCAGGTGCAGAACGGTGTTGGTGGAGCCGCCCATGGCGATATCGAGCGTCATGGCGTTTTCGAATGCCGCTTTGCTGGCAATGTTACGCGGCAGCGCGCTGGCATCGTCCTGCTCGTAATAGCGTTTGGTCAGCTCGACGATACGCTTGCCGGCGTTGAGGAACAGCTCTTTACGGTCGGCGTGGGTCGCCAGCAGCGATCCGTTGCCCGGCTGAGACAGACCCAGCGCTTCGGTCAGGCAGTTCATCGAGTTGGCGGTGAACATCCCGGAACAGGAGCCGCAGGTCGGGCACGCGGAGCGTTCGATTTGATCGCTCTGTTCGTCGGAGACTTTCGGGTCTGCGCCCTGAATCATGGCATCAACCAGATCCAGCTTGATGATTTGATCGGAAAGTTTGGTTTTCCCGGCTTCCATCGGACCGCCGGAAACAAAGATCACCGGAATGTTGAGGCGCAGGGAGGCCATTAACATGCCCGGGGTGATTTTGTCGCAGTTGGAAATACAGACCATCGCATCGGCGCAGTGGGCATTGACCATGTACTCCACGGAGTCGGCGATGAGCTCGCGCGACGGCAGGGAATACAGCATGCCGCCGTGGCCCATGGCGATGCCGTCGTCCACGGCGATGGTGTTGAACTCTTTCGCGACGCCGCCGGAGGCTTCGATTTGCTCTGCAACCAGTTTACCGAGGTCGCGCAGGTGAACGTGTCCCGGCACGAACTGGGTAAACGAGTTTACGACGGCAATGATCGGCTTGCCGAAATCGGCGTCGGTCATTCCGGTGGCGCGCCACAGCGCGCGGGCACCCGCCATATTACGGCCGTGGGTGGTGGTGGCGGAACGGTACTTAGGCATGCTCTGTTTACTCCCGTCTGACAATTTAGCGGGACGGTGCGTGCCGTCCCGAATTTATACTTATGGATTAACCTGGTCCAGCCAGCCGTATTTATCTTCGGTTTCGCCGGTGAAGAGGCCGAAGAAGGCTTGCTGAATGCGTTTGGTGACCGGGCCGCAGCGGCCTTCGCCTACCTGGATACCGTCGACGCTGCGCACCGGGGTGATTTCTGCCGCGGTACCGGACATAAACACTTCATCCGCCAGGTACAGCGATTCGCGGGACAGCACCTGCTCACGGACTTCAATATTCAGGTCTTTCGCCAGTTTGATGATGGCGTCACGGGTGATGCCCGGCAGTGCAGAAGAAGTAAACGGAGGCGTGAACAGAATGCCGTCTTTCACTTCGAACAGGTTTTCGCCTGCGCCTTCGGAGATATAGCCGTTCACATCCAGCGCGATCCCTTCCTGGTAACCATGACGGCGCGCTTCGCTGCCGACCAGCAGAGAGGAAAGGTAGTTCCCGCCTGCTTTCGCCGCAGTTGGGATAGTGTTTGGTGCCACGCGATTCCAGGAAGAAACCATTGCGTCGATGCCCTGATCCAGCGCTTCAGCGCCGAGGTATGCGCCCCAAGGGAAAGCGGCAATGATCACGTCTGTGGTGTAACCGGCTGGCGGGTTCACGCCCATGCCCACATCTCCCACGAACACCAGCGGGCGAATATACGCGCTGGTGAGGCTGTTTTTGCGGATCACTTCACGGCAGGCTTCCATCAGTTCATCGACGCTCTGAGAAACCGGGAAGCGGTAGATTTTGGCTGAATCATGCAGACGCTGCATGTGTTCACGATGACGGAACACCACCGGGCCTTTGTGAGAGTCGTAGCAACGGATGCCTTCGAACACCGACGTTCCATAGTGCAGCGCGTGGGACATCACGTGTACCTTCGCCTCGCCCCATGGAGTCATCTCACCGTTAAACCAGATGTAATCAGCTTTTTTCGTGGTCATTGTTCTTCCTTTTGCGCTCAGGCGCGGATTTGTTGTGATGATGTTGTTCGTTGCTGGATCTCGACGCGAGCGACGTCCACCAGTTTGCTTAACTGGCTAAACAGTAATTCGACTGGGCGAAGGCTGGCAACGGTCAATTCGATATTTATGTTCTGTGCATCGGTGGCGGTTTCCATATTCATGGCACAAATCTGGAAGCCGCGGTGACGGACAACGCGCAAAACGCGCTCTAAGGTTTCGGGGTTGAAGCGAGCCTGAACGGCAACCTGATGATGCATCATGATAATTTCTCCAGCATTTCTGCATTACTGGCACCCGGCGGTACCAGCGGCCAGACGTTTTCGAGTTCGTCAATTGAGACATGAAGCAGGTAAGGCCCTTTGCTGTTCAGCATCGCGTCGAGTGCCGCTTCAACCTGATCTTTACGGGTGATGTGCTGGCCAGGAATGCCAAAGGCGCTGGCGAGCGTAAGGAAATCGGGGTTATCGGTGAGCGTTGTTTCGCTGTAGCGCTCCTGGAAGAAAAGCTGCTGCCACTGGCGAACCATGCCTAAGCGCTGGTTATCGAGCAAAACGATTTTCAGCGGCAGCTGTTTGCGTTTGACGGTGCCGAGCTCCTGCACGTTCATCATGAAAGAGCCGTCACCGGAGATACAGATAACCGTATCCTCCGGACGTGCTACTTGCGCACCTACCGCAGCAGGCAAACCGAAGCCCATCGTGCCAAGTCCGCTGGAGGTGATGAAGTTTTCAGGGCGGGTGTAGGTCATGTGCTGTGCCGACCACATCTGATGCTGACCCACGTCAGTCGTAACCACGCTGTTGGCTGGCTTACGATCGGAGAGCTGTTTGAGCAACAGCGGGGCGTAAATAGCCTCACCAGGGTGATCGTAGCGCCAGGCGTGCTCAGCCCGCAGCTCGGCGGTATGTTTGCGCCATGCGTCGATACTCAGCGGCTGCTGCAAGGCAGGCAGCAATGCGTTCAAATCCCCCTGCAAGCCCACATGCGCCTGGCGCAGTTTGTTCAGCTCCGCAGGATCGATATCCATATGAATAACTTTGGCATTCGGCGCGAACGTATTCAGCTTGCCCGTGACGCGGTCGTCAAAGCGCGCCCCAACGGCAATTAGCAAATCACACTGCTGCACCGCGAGGTTTGCCGCTTTGGTACCGTGCATGCCCAGCATCGCCAGATAGTACGGATAATCGGCCTCTACGGCCCCCAAGCCTTTCAGCGTACAGGTGACAGGCATCTGTGTGGCTGCAATAAATTCGCGCAGTGCAGGCACCGCGTTTGCCATGCCAACACCACCGCCCACATAGAGCATCGGCTGGCTGGCCTGTGCAACCATCTGACGCGCCAGCGCGACGTCTTCATGCGGGAACTCGCTTTCGTCTGCAACGGTGGAGAAATGCGGTTCGAGGTCCGCGCAAGCCACCTGAATATCTTTCGGGATATCAACCAGAACAGGGCCAGGACGGCCTGAGTTTGCCACCTCGAAAGCTTCAGCCATTATGCGCGGCAGCTCTTCCAGCGACTGCACCAGAAAACTGTGCTTGGTGCAGGCAAGTGATAAACCGAGAACGTCGACTTCCTGAAACGCATCAGTACCAATGAATGGCGAGGCGACCTGGCCGGTGACAGCAACGACCGGGACAGAGTCCAGCAACGCATCAGCAAGACCGGTGATGAGGTTGGTAGCGCCTGGGCCAGAAGTCGCCATGCACACACCCGTTTTACCCGTAGCACGAGCGTAGCCAATGGCCGCCATGGCAGCACCCTGTTCGTGTCGACACAGCAGATGTTCCACGCCGCCGTCATACAACGCATCGTAGATCGGCATAATCGCGCCGCCTGGATAGCCGAAAACGGTTTCGACTCCCTGCGCTCGCAACGCATGTACCACCCACTGAGCCCCATTCATAGTTACTTCCCCGTTGCAGTTTGCGAGAAACAGAATTTTATGCTGGTTATCATCTTCTGCCTCTCATTGGTTTTATTCGGCCATAAAAAAACCCCCGGACCTTTCGGTGCGGGGGTCTTAGTTCGTTAAGGCTTGATTACTAAGCCTTTCCTCGTCCAAGTGCAGCCCCGCACGGTGGGATAATAATCACCACCACGCTAATCACGACCAGGCTAATCACTCGTAGAAGGGCTGTCATTTTCTGTACTTTAGCTTCATGTTTCGAAGGAATACCTAAAGAGTTATCACAGGCAGGGCTGAAAAAGCAATGATTTTTTATATTGAGATTTTCGATCGGGCTAACGATATTGGCAAAAAGTATTGTTTTTTATAAGAAACTCCGATGATGAAAATTCTTCACGGCTTTGATGCACAAGGAGCCTATGAATATTTCTCGATCGCGCTCCAGTTTGCGTGCAACAGGAATGAAAAAACGAAAAAACACAGGAAACGCGCTCGTAAAATCCACATTATTTATTTGCTGGTGTGGCACGCAACGGCATACTGAACCTTCACGGAGGCATTATGTCATTGTCGATTATTTACACACGCGCCGCACTCGGCGTGAATGCGCCCCCTATAACTGTCGAAGTGCATATCAGTAACGGGCTGCCGGGTTTAACCATGGTGGGTTTGCCGGAAACGGCAGTCAAAGAGGCCCGGGATCGGGTCCGAAGCGCAATAATAAATAGCGGTTATGAATTTCCAGCAAAGAAGATAACCATCAATCTGGCGCCGGCGGATTTACCCAAGGAGGGCGGACGCTATGATCTACCTATCGCGATTGCACTTCTGGCTGCATCTGAGCAGCTGAATACGTCGCAACTGAGTCAGTATGAGCTTATCGGCGAACTGGCGCTGACCGGGACGATACGCGGCGTTACCGGCGCGATTTCAGGGGCGATGGAAGCCATTAGAGCAGGCAGAAAAATCATTTTTCCCGCAGAGAATACTGCTGAAGTCGGTCTGATTGGCGGAACAGATTGCTTCATCGCGGGTCATCTGCAGGAAGTTTGCGCCTTTCTGGAGGGCCGGGCTGAGCTGCAACATCCTGAACCGTTGTCTGAGATATTACCCACGGCGGAAGCCGATTTAAATGAGGTTATTGGGCAGCAACAGGGCAAGCGGGCCTTAGAGGTCACCGCCGCCGGTGGGCACAACCTGCTGCTTATCGGACCGCCAGGAACGGGAAAAACGATGCTGGCCAGCCGCTTACCCGGCATCCTCCCCTCTCTGAGCAACCATGACGCTCTGGAGAGTGCCGCTATTCTGAGCCTGACCGAAACCAGTCGGGTGCATAAACAGTGGCGTAGACGCCCCTTCCGCTCGCCTCATCACAGTGCATCACTCACAGCTATGGTTGGCGGTGGCGCGATTCCCGCCCCTGGCGAAATATCGCTGGCCCATAACGGTATCTTATTCCTCGATGAGCTGCCCGAATTCGAACGTCGGGTGCTGGATGCTTTGCGTGAGCCGATCGAGTCCGGGCAGATTCATATCTCACGTACCCGGGCGAAGATTACCTACCCTGCCCGCTTTCAACTCATAGCTGCCATGAATCCCAGCCCGACAGGTCACTATCAGGGAAACCATAACCGCAGCTCGCCAGAACAGGTTCTGCGCTATCTTGCGCGGCTGTCCGGACCCTTCCTGGATCGTTTTGATTTATCGCTTGAAATCCCACTCCCTCCACCCGGGCTGCTAAGCAAGCCTCCGGAAAAGAGTGAAAGCAGTCAGGCAGTAAAAAACCGAGTGGTAGCGGCTCAGCACATACAACTGACACGTCAGGGGAAACTCAACGCGCTTCTGACAAGCCATGAGATGAAAATACACTGTGAGCTTCAGAGCGAAGATGCTGCATGGCTGGAGCAGGTTTTAACGCAGCTGGGATTATCAATTCGCGCCTGGCAGCGATTGATTAAAGTTTCACGAAGCATTGCGGATCTGGCGGGCGAGGAAAAGATAACACGGATGCATTTACAGGAAGCGCTGGGGTATCGGGCAATAGAACGGTTGCTTATTCACTTACAGAAAATGATGGCGTAAAAAAGGGGCTTTCGCCCCTGTCTTATCAATCGTCGCTTTCGGTGTAATCTTCAGCACCTTCAGCCTGCGGCTTACCGCCAGACAGCGTGTGAAAACGCTTAGGACGTTTGATTCGCGCCATATATTTGATCCATACGCGCTCAATCTCTGTAGCCGGTTCACGTTCGCCACGGCAGACAGCAACAAACTGCTTTTCATCTTCGGTTACAGGTTCACGGTTACCCAGTTCCAGCTCATTAAACGCATAACCGTGGCGCTCCAGCAGTTGAGCCTCTTTGATGGTGAAGTCACCATGACGAGAGAACCCACGCGGATAATTTTTATTGTCGAAAAAACGATTAGTCGTCGTAAAGCTTTCCGCCATCCTACACGCTCCTGATTCTTTGGCTGAGCTATTTATGGCGCGGAGTATTAGTTACGCTTGACAGAGCGTCAAACAAAACATTTAAATCAACACGACAAATATTTTTGTGGAGATGGGTGTGGATACGGAATTGCTAAAAACTTTCCTCGAAGTGAGCCGAACGCGTCACTTTGGGCGTGCGGCAGAAGCTTTGTACCTGACGCAATCGGCCGTCAGCTTTCGTATTCGTCAGCTCGAAAACCAGCTGGGCGTGAATCTCTTCACCCGCCATCGTAATAACATTCGTCTGACAGCCGCCGGTGAAAAGCTTCTGCCCTATGCAGAAACATTGATGAGCACGTGGCAATCGGCCCGAAAGGAGGTTGCCAATACGTCCCGGCATAATGAGTTTTCCATCGGGGCAAGCGCTTCACTTTGGGAGTGTATGCTCAACGGTTGGCTGGGAAGGCTTTATCCCGCTCACAGCACTTTGCAATTTGAGGCGCGTATTGCTCAGAGACAGTCACTGGTAAAGCAACTTCACGAACGGCAGCTCGATCTTCTAATCACCACTGAAGCGCCTAAAATGGATGAGTTCAGTAGTCAGCTGTTGGGGCAATTTACCCTGGCACTTTACTGCGCGGCTCCGTCACAGATGAAAGCAAACCTCAATTATCTGCGGATTGAATGGGGTCCTGATTTTCAGCAACATGAAGCAGGCCTGATTGCACCTGATGACATTCCGCTGCTGACAACCAGTTCCGCCGAACTTGCCCGCCAGCAGCTTATGCCGCTTGAAGGTTGCACCTGGTTACCTGTGAACTGGGCAAACATGAGGGGTGGGATACACACGGTGTCTGACAGCGCGACGCTTACGCGGCCTCTGTATGCAATTTGGCTGCAGAACAGCGATAAACAGAATCAGATACGTGAGATCTTAAAAGTCGCGGTACTTGAGTGATATTTGAACTCGCCCGGAAAATGGCAGCGGATAAAATCCGCTGAATTTCAGGCAAAAAAAATCCTTTGCCGAAGCAAAGGATTCTTAAATGGCAGGGGCGGAGAGACTCGAACTCGCGACACCCGGTTTTGGAGACCGGTGCTCTACCAACTGAGCTACGCCCCTAAATTTTTCTTACTATTAAGCCTGCAACGAAGCAGGCTTAATATTTTAATAAGTGGCGGAACGGACGGGACTCGAACCCGCGACCCCCTGCGTGACAGGCAGGTATTCTAACCGACTGAACTACCGCTCCACCGAATTTCTTTGTCACTACCCGGATTCTCATCCCGGTTTACTGCAATTTGATGCCTGGCAGTTCCCTACTCTCGCATGGGGAGACCCCACACTACCATCGGCGCTACGGCGTTTCACTTCTGAGTTCGGCATGGGGTCAGGTGGGACCACCGCGCTAGTGCCGCCAGGCAAATTCTGTTTTCAACATGCACGTCTTACTCTGTGCACATCGACTAATCTGTTATCAGGCTGAAAATGTGTCTGTCTCTCACGCCAAAACAGCTTCGGCGTTGTAAGGTTAAGCCTCACGGTTCATTAGTATCGGTTAGCTCAA